>NZ_JBHYPU010000001.1:0-1325900 GCF_042746035.1 Fictibacillus sp. NPDC058756
GATCACCCTCTCAGGTCGGCTACGCATCGTCGCCTTGGTGAGCCGTTACCTCACCAACTAGCTAATGCGCCGCGGGCTCATCTGTAAGTGTCAGCCGAAACCGACTTTCAAAAAAGAAACATGCGTTTCTTTTTATTATCCGGTATTAGCCCCGGTTTCCCGGAGTTATCCCCGTCTTACAGGCAGATTACCCACGTGTTACTCACCCGTCCGCCGCTAAATCAGAGGAGCAAGCTCCTCTTCATTCGCTCGACTTGCATGTATTAGGCACGCCGCCAGCGTTCATCCTGAGCCAGGATCAAACTCTCCATAAAAGTGTTTGACTTGCTCTCGTTTTAAAACTGACGGAATTAATTCTTAATTCCTTACCTTTGCTTTTGTTCAGTTTTCAAAGAACTTGTTTGCGTCACTTGTTTTAGCGACTTTAATAATATACCACGCTAAACTGTCAGAGTCAATAACTTTTTAAAACTTTTTCAATTTAATTCGTTATCAACTTAAAGTGTTGCAGCGCTGTTCTTAAGACAGCTTGATTAGTCTACCATGGATAAAGCCAGGTTACAATACCTAAAAACAAAAAAGCTTCTATCCTAAGATAAAAGCTCTTCTATAAAGAGATCATTCCTTGTTTTTAAAGCGATGAATTCACCGTTTGAGTCTAATTTGACCATCGGACGTGTAGGCTGGCTTTCTTCTATAAAGACAATTTCACCTACTTCATGATTAGTAAGTTTAACACGGCTGCCTGTTGAGAAGGTTGATAGCCCGGATAACAGTGCACGTATAACTTGATGATCGAACTTTCCGAACTGATCCTTCATCATCATTTCGAGTACTTTGAATGGTGATTGCTTACTTCGATACGGACGTTCAGCTGTCATCGCCAGGTACACATCTGCTACAGCAAGAATTTTGCTGAATGGATGCAGTTTGCTTCCTTGAACTTTTAACGGGTACCCTGAACCGTCTTCCCGCTCATGATGCTGCAGAACACCGAGTAAAACTCCTTCTTTTATAGAGGGTATCTTTTTAAGCATGTTATATCCGTGAATGGTGTGTTTCTTTACCTCATCAAACTCTGCAGGTGACAGCGCGACGCTTTTTTTCAAAAGTGTCGGCTGAACTTTGGACATTCCGCAATCCGACAAAACGCCAGCAAGACCTATTTGGATACAGTCTCCGTTTGAATAATTGAGCTTCTTTGCTAAAAATGTGCTCAATATCCCAACAGAAATTGCATGATGATAAATATAATCCGCGCTTGTGGCATAATGATGCAGCAATAAAATCTCTCTAGGGAAATTTGAACCTTCTTCAAGAACTTGTAAAGCAGCCTGGCGAACCTCCAACATATCTAATGAGCTTCCGGACTGCCAATTCGTAAATAATTGCTTATAGCGTTTGACCGTTTGCAGGTACATGCTCGGAAATGAAGAGATATTTTCTTTTTTAAACTGCAAAGACGTTTTCTCTTCTAGTTTGGCAGCAGGGGGTGCTGTATTTTCCTTTATGCTGTTTTGGTTCAATCCTGAATCATTAAGGATATCAATCTCCTCTATATTAAAACGAGTAAGTACTCTTAGATGTTCTGAATTTATTACGGTATTTTTATTAACGATCGGCTGACTCGTCATCGAGAAAACATCTTGAATCAGCATTTGGCCAATCTTTGCCTGACTCGTTTTAATTTTCATACAATAAACTCCTTTTGTCGGAAAATTCATAGTTTAATTGTACATATAAAAAAGAGGAAAATGTATACTCATTTTCCTCTTTTAAGAAATTATTCGTTATTCTCTTCGTTATTCTGTTCAGGATCATTTTCAGAAGCTGGCGATTCTTCCCCTTCAGTTACGATAGGTTCGCCATTTTCATCTAATAATTCTTCTTCTGTTTCTTCTTCTCGTTCTACAACGGCAACAGTGGCAACATGATTGCTGTCATTCATAGACATCAATCTTACACCTTGCGTATTACGGCCCATTGTTGAAATACCAGAGATGTTCATTCTGATGATGATTCCTTTTGCCGTAATAATCATCAAGTCTTCTTCATCCGTAACAGTCTTCAAAGTAACGACAGGACCGTTCTTTTCAGTTATATTAACTGTTTTGATCCCTTTACCGCCGCGTGACTGCAGACGGTATGCACTCATCGGTGTCCGCTTGCCGTAACCTCTTGTTGTAACGATCAGGATGTCCTGTGTCTCATCCAATACTTCCATTCCAACAACTGCATCATCTTCACCTAGAGTAATAGCTTTAACACCTGTAGCTGTTCTACCCATAGATCTTACGTCTGTTTCCTGGTAACGGATGGACATCCCTTGTTTTGTACCGACGATAATGTCTTTAGTACCGTCTGTTAAACGTACACCCATCAATTCATCTTCATCTCGAAGATTGATAGCAAACAGTCCGCCTTTGCGGATATTGCTGTATGCAGATAATGGAGAACGTTTTGTTATTCCCTGTTTCGTCATAAAGTTAAGGTAAATTTCATCACTTTCCATATCCTCAACAGGGATAACAGCTGAAATCGTTTCACCCTGCTCAATTTGCAGCAGGTTGATGATCGGGATACCTTTTGCTGTTCTACCGTACTCAGGAATCTCGTAACCTTTTAAGCGATAAGCTTTCCCTTTATTCGTAAAGAACAGAATGTAGTTATGAGTATTTGTTGTAAACAGCTGTTCAACAAAATCATCTTCACTGGTGCCCATTCCTTGAATCCCTTTACCACCGCGTCGCTGTGAACGGTAAGTGGAAATCGGAAGACGCTTAATATAGCCTTTGTTCGTCAGCGTGATTACGATATTTGAACGCGGAATTAAATCCTCGTCCTCAATGCTGTTGAATCCGACAGAAATAATGGTACGTCTTGGGTTATCATATTTTTCTTTAACCTCAGTAAGTTCTGTGCGGATGATTTCAAGAATTTTCTCTTCATCTGCTAAAATTGCTTTTAATTCAGCGATCAAAGCAACAAGCTCACTATATTCGTTCTCGATCTTGTCACGCTCTAAACCTGTTAAACGCTGTAAGCGCATGTCTAGAATAGCTTGAGACTGCTCATAGCTTAATTCAAACTTCTCCATCAATCCGTCACGAGCAATATCAGTCGTCCTGGAACCACGGATCAGTGCGATTACTTCATCCAAGTGATCAAGTGCAATACGCAGACCTTCTAAAATATGAGCTCTTGCTTCAGCTTTCTTAAGGTCAAACTCCGTACGGCGGCGAATGATCACTTGCTGATGCTTGAGGTAATGGTAAAGAAATTCTTTAATGTTAAGAACTTTCGGCTGCCCGTCAACAAGTGCCAGCATGTTGATACCAAAGCTTGTCTGAAGAGCTGTTTGTTTATATAAATTATTTAAAATAACATTTGCATTCGCATCACGGCGGACTTCCATCACGATACGCATACCGTTTCGGTCAGATTCATCACGCAGGTCTGTGATACCTTCAATCTTTTTATCACGAACGAGTTCAGCGATTTTTTCAATGAGACGGGCTTTGTTTACTTGGTAAGGAAGCTCCGTAACGATGATTGCTTGCTTTCCGCTAGGCATTTCATCGATTTCGGCTTTTGCACGGATAATAATTGAACCTCTTCCGGTTTGATATGCCTTGCGAATTCCTTCACGTCCTAAAATTTCCCCTGCGGTAGGAAAATCAGGGCCTGGAATAATTTCCATCAGTTCAGGGATTGTGATGTCTGGATTTTCACTTACTGCTAAAACTCCGTCAATTACTTCTCCAAGATGATGCGGCGGAATATTCGTTGCCATACCAACCGCGATTCCAGCAGCACCATTAACGAGCAAGTTAGGAAAGCGTGCAGGCAATACAACCGGTTCTTGTTCAGATCCATCATAGTTATCTTTGTAGCCAATTGTGTCTTTGTTGATGTCGCGCACCATTTCCATGGCGATCTTCGACATACGCGCCTCAGTATAACGCATAGCTGCCGCAGCGTCGCCGTCGACAGAACCGAAGTTACCGTGGCCGTCGATCAGCATGTGGCGGAAGTTGAAATCCTGTGCCATACGAACCATCGTATCGTATACAGCAGAGTCGCCGTGAGGGTGGTACTTACCGATTACCTCACCAACGATACGTGCAGACTTTTTATAAGCTTTATCAGCTGTCATACCAAGATCGTTCATGGCATAAAGAATACGCCGGTGAACAGGCTTTAATCCGTCACGTACATCTGGCAATGCACGGCTGACGATAACGCTCATGGCATAATCCATGAAAGATGTACGCATTTCCGTACTAATATTTATTTCTTTAACCCGGGAACGTTCCATTTCAGACATTCGTTTTACCTCCATAACCTCTTGAAAAACAGGTTTTTAAAGCCCTCTAATTCGGCTTTTAAACGAACCGAAACTGGACCTAGTCCAGCTTCAGCATTTTCTATGTTCAGCTTCAGCACCTAAAAATAATGCTGAAACATTCTTAATTAAATATCTAAATTCTTTACGTACTGTGCGTTTTCTTGAATGAAATCACGGCGGGGTTCTACTTTATCTCCCATCAAGATCTCAAACGTTTCGTCAGCGGCCATTGCATCTTTCATTTCCACTTGAAGCAATGTACGTGTTTCCGGATCCATTGTCGTTTCCCACAGCTGGGTAGGATTCATCTCACCAAGACCCTTATAGCGCTGCAGCTGCGGCTTTGGAACTTGCGGAAGTTCAGCCAATAATTTTTCAAGTTCTTTATCATTGTAGGCATATTCTATGCGCTTGCCTTGCTGCACTTTATAAAGCGGCGGCTGAGCGATATAAATATATCCGTGTTCAATGATCGGGCGCATATAGCGGAAAAAGAATGTTAAAAGAAGTGTACGAATATGCGCACCATCAACATCTGCATCTGTCATGATAATGATCTTATGATAACGGGCTTTTGTAATATCAAATTCGTCGCCGATACCTGTACCTAAAGCCGTAATAATGGCACGGACTTCGTTGTTCGAAAGAATTTTGTCCAGTCTTGCTTTTTCAACGTTAATAATCTTACCGCGAAGAGGCAAGATCGCTTGGAAATGACGGTCACGTCCCTGTTTTGCAGATCCGCCGGCAGAGTCACCCTCAACCACGTACAGTTCAGAGATGCTTGCATCTTTTGAAGAGCAATCTGCCAGTTTCCCAGGTAATGAAGAAACTTCTAATGCACTCTTGCGGCGCGTAAGCTCACGCGCTTTTTTAGCAGCAACACGTGCACGCAGCGCCATCATACCTTTTTCAACGATTGCCTTTGCTACAACCGGGTTCTCAAGCATGAAAGATGAGAACGTCTCAGAAAAAATAGATTCAGTGATCTGTCTTGCTTCAGAGTTTCCAAGCTTTGTTTTCGTCTGCCCTTCAAACTGAGGATCAGGGTGCTTGATCGAAATTATCGCTGTTAACCCTTCACGGACATCTTCACCTGTAAGGTTGGTGTCGTTGTCTTTAAATAAGTTATTCTTTCGTCCGTAATCGTTGATTACACGAGTCAGAGCTGTTTTAAAACCAGATTCGTGCGTTCCGCCTTCGTGTGTGTTGATGTTGTTCGCAAAAGAATAGATATTGCTTGCATAGCTGTCATTGTATTGGAACGCGATTTCTACTGAGATGCCATCTTTTTCACCTTCAACAAAAATCGGCTCTTCATGAAGTACTTCACGAGTACGGTTAATATGCTCAACGTATGACTTAATACCGCCCTCATAGTGGTATTCCTTCACTTCTGGCTCTTCCCCGCGTTTATCTTCTGCAATGATGCGAAGACCACGGTTCAAGTAAGCAAGTTCACGAATACGATTAGAAAGAGTCGGGAAATCATATTCTAATGATTCAGTAAAAATTTCTGGGTCTGGCTTAAAGTGTGTGCGTGTACCCGTCTTATCTGTTTCGCCGATAATTTTCAAGTCTGCAGTCGGTACACCGCGCTCATATGATTGATAATGCAGTTTCCCATCACGGGATACAGTAACTTCAAGCATTGTGGACAGCGCGTTAACTACGGATGCACCTACACCATGGAGACCTCCGGATACTTTATATCCGCCGCCGCCGAATTTACCGCCGGCATGCAGGACAGTCATGATAACTTCCAGCGCTGGTCTTCCCATTTTTTCATGCATACCAACAGGAATACCGCGTCCATTATCTTCTACAGTGATGCTGTTGTCCTCTTCAATCGTAATGCGAATCGTATCACAGTATCCTGCTAACGCTTCATCGATTGAATTATCAACGATCTCCCATACAAGATGGTGCAGACCGCGTACATTTGTTGCACCAATATACATCCCAGGACGTTTTCGGACGGCTTCTAGCCCCTCAAGTACCTGGATATTACTTTCATCATAATTTTGCTGATGCTCTAACTTTTGTTCAGTCGTCAATTGGTTCACCTTCATTCCGGTTTAAAAACGCTTTATTTATAAAACCTTTATTTTATATTCCAGCCATTTTCAAGTTCGAGGCGATCAGAGGCTCTCTTTTTTAATGTAGAGGCAGAAAGGGGAGACAAATAAATCGTTTTGTCAGTAATAATTACGGATTTTGCAGCATTCCCGCTCAAATCGGTCAATGTCTGATTCTTTTCATGCTTTTTAAGAAATTCCTTCGCAAGCTCTGAAGTCTTTAACGCATTGATATCCAATATAGCTAGTACATCTTTAGAATGAATAACTTCTTCATCACCTAAATGCAAAAGCAAATCCCTCACCTCATTTCAAACGTTCTATGGAGCCTGAATGAACTTGATAGGTTGCGGCCTTTTCCAATGTTTCATGATGAATTCCTTCAACACTGGTCGTAGTAACAAAGGTTTGAACTTTCCCTTGGATGGTATTTAACAGATGAGATTGCCTGAAGTCGTCTAATTCAGAAAGTACATCATCCAGCAACAGAACAGGATATTCTCCAACTTCTGAATGAATTAAATCGATTTCGGCGAGCTTCAGTGAAAGAGCAGTCGTCCGCTGCTGTCCTTGAGAACCAAATGTTTGTACATCTTTCCCATTTACCGAAAACAGCAGATCATCCCGATGGGGTCCAAATAAAGATGTGCCCCGCTCAATCTCTTTTTCTTTTATTTTACCAAATTTCGAATGAAATGCTTCTATCATTTTCGACAAATCGGGTTCATCGCATACCTCTACGGCAGGTTTGTAATGAATTTTTAAGCTTTCGAGCCCTCTCGATATGCCACGGTGAATCGGTTCTGCCCATCCTTGCAGCTTCTCCATGTATTTCATGCGTTTCAATGTAATTCTTGCCGCTTTATCTATAAGCTGTTCTGTTAATATCTCAAGCATCGTCATATTTTCGGTGCTTTTATTTCGATACATGTCTCTCAAAAGAGAATTTCGCTGAGACAATATCTTTTGATACACAGATAAATCGTTCAAATAAACAGCGTTTACCTGGCCAATTTCCATGTCAATAAAACGACGACGCACCTGCGGACTGCCTTTTACAAGATTTAAATCCTCAGGTGCAAACATGACCACATTAAAGTGTCCGACGTAATCTGTTAAACGTCGCTGTTCAATGCGGCTGATTTTCGCTTTTTTTCCTTTTTGTGATATGACGAGGCTCAAATCAAAAGAACTGTTTTTCTTTTTGATGCTACCCTCTATTTTAGCATATTCTTCGTCCCAAGTTATTAACTCTTTATCTTTTGACGTCCGATAAGACCTCGCCATGGCCAAAACATAGATCGATTCCATGACATTCGTTTTACCCTGGGCATTTTCGCCAAGGAAAACATTGACCTTATTTTCAAAGCTTAAAGACTGGTCTTTATAGTTGCGGTAGTTCCTCAGATAAAGCTCTTCAATATGCAAAGGGATACCCCCTATTCCGTTGTTACCTTGAACTCTCCTATATCTGGAATGGACACGACATCACCCGCATATAGTTTTTTCCCTCGGCGTGTTTCATGTTCTCCGTTCACAAGAACTTCATGTTCTGCTAAATACCATTTTACCATGCCTCCCGATTGGATGACATCGGTTGTTTTGAGCAGCTGTTGAAGCGTTATAAATTCTGTATTGATCTTTACGTTTTCCATTTTAAAAACCTCCTGGCTATTTTCTCTTTGGCAACAGGGAGTGTTACTTTTTAGTAAGCACTTTGACTCTTTTCTTCTCGCAAAGTTGATTGGAGTGGAAGGTGCAAGACTCCTGCGGGATCAGTGGGACAGGTGAGACTCCTAAGGTTGCGAAGCGACGAGGAGGCTCACCGCACACCCTGCGGAAAGCGAAGCACCTGGAGCGGAAGTCAACCACCTACACGAACACCATAGTTTCCATCGTTCTTACTAGTATCTCCAAAAAACGATTCTCTTAGAAAAAGAAAAGAAAGCCGCCGGTCATCCGGCAGCTTCATATTTTAGTAAGTTCTTACCGGCAGGATTAACTGGCGGATCGTGTCTTCTGAGACAGGCTGGATAAGGAACGGCCGCATAGCACCTGTGAAAAGAATGCTGATCTCAGAACAGTCCATAACCTTAAGTGCTTCCATCACATACTTTGCATTAAAAGAAATTTTCAATTCTTCTCCATCAATGTCTTCAGCAATCATATGTTCAAAAACTTTACCAATCTCAGGCGAGTTCGATGATAGTTCGATCGTTTTGTTGTCCAGTGTTGCTAGTTTAACAACATTGTTTCTTCCTTCTCTTGCTAATAAAGAAGCTCGGTCGATCGCTTGCAAAAACTCTTTTGTTTTTAAAACAAATGTTGTTTTGCTTTCAGATGGAATAAGCTTTGAAGTGTCTGGGTAGTTTCCATCCAATAAGCGGGAGAACAATAAAATGTTCTTTGCTTTAAATAAAATCTGATTGTTCGTAACAACAATTTGTACTTTCTCTGCAGATTCATCAAGAATCTTAGAAAGTTCGTTCAAGCTCTTTCCTGGAATAACTACATTTTGGAAAGATAACTCTTCTGCTTGTGAATCAATTGGCATTTTACGCTCTGCTAATCTGTGGCTGTCTGTTGCAATACAGTTAAGCAACCCATCAGATAATGTCCAGTTGACACCAGTTAAGATCGGGCGTGTTTCTGAGGTGGACACCGCAAAGACAGTTTGGCGGATCATTGTTTTAAGCAGATCGCTTTGAATTTCAAAAACAAGATTCTCTTCAATCTGCGGCAAACGCGGATATTCTTCAGGATCGAGTCCCAATAAACTGAATTCAGATGCACCTGAGCGAAGAGTTGTTTCGAAACGCTCTCCAACTTCGATCTCTACCGAATCATTTGGCAGCTTTTTAACGATTTCTGAGAAATAGCGTGCTGGAAGAACAACACTTCCTTCTTGCTTTACCTCAATATGTACAAGATCTCCTTCTTCAGTCGGTATCAATCTTTCAATGGAAATATCAGAATCACTACCAGTTAAATGCACACCTTCATAAGTCACTTCCATTTTTATTCCTGTTAAAATCGGAATTGTTGTTCGTGATGAGACGGCTTTCATGACATCCTGAACTGCTTCAATCAATTGGTTTAATTGAATCTTAACTTTCATTGTTTTACCCCCCTGATATTAATTAAAATCTTTTAAAAAAATAGTAGTAATAGTACTAGGCGCTGTGAATGTGTGGATAACCCGTTCGAAACAAGATAGAACAGCCTATCCACGTGTGGACAGACTGTGTATAAAGTAACAGTAGTTATTCACAGTATTCAAGGTTGCTATTTAGATCGATTTTAACTGATCATGAATTTCTTGTACTTTTCTTTGCAGCACTTGATCTTTAATAAGCAATGTTGAAATCTTATCATGTGCATGAAGAACCGTTGTATGATCACGGCCTCCAAACTCTTCCCCGATTTTAGGAAGTGAGTTATCAGTTAACTCTCGTGAAAGATACATAGCGATCTGTCTTGGAAAAGCAACTGATTTTGTTCTCTTTTTCGCCGTGAAATCTTCGAGCTTAACGTTATAATGTTTGCCGACTACTTCTTGTATATGATGAATGGTAAGAGTTCTTGGTTTTGCTGACGGTATAATATCACGCAGTGCTTCTGCAGCCAAATCTGCGTTCATGTCTTGATTAATTAAAGATGAATAAGCTACAACACGTATAAGTGCACCTTCAAGTTCACGAATGTTTGTATCGATTTGATTTGCGATATAAAGCATAACTTCATTTGGAATGTCCAGGCCTTCAGCTTTCGCCTTTTTTCGCAGAATAGCAATCCTTGTTTCCAGATCTGGCGGCGTAATATCCGTGATCAATCCCCATTCAAAGCGTGAACGGAGTCTGTCCTCTAATGTAGGAATCTCCTTTGGAGGACGGTCACTTGAGATTACAATCTGTTTGCTTTCTTCATGCAGTGCATTGAATGTATGGAAAAATTCCTCTTGAGTCTGTTCTTTTCCCGCAAGGAATTGAATATCATCTATAAGAAGCACGTCCACACTACGGAACTTATTGCGAAATTCAACGGTTTTATTATCTCGAATAGAATTTATGAATTCATTTGTAAATTTTTCTGATGATAAATAAACAACTTTTGCCCCTGGATTATGTTCCAGTACATAATGTCCGATCGCATGCATCAAATGCGTTTTTCCTAACCCGACTCCACCATAAATAAATAGCGGATTGTAAGCTTTCGCCGGTGCTTCTGCTACAGCCAGTGATGCAGCATGCGCAAAGCGGTTTCCAGAACCGATTACAAACCGGTCGAACGTGTACTTTGGATTTAGCATACTTTGAGAAACTTCTTCGTGAGGTTCATTTGGCGCTTTTGGTGCTTTTTTCATCGCCAGCTCCAAGTCTAAATCTAATTCTGACTGATTTTGTGGAATGATGAACTTTACATCCAATGCCGCACCAGTAACGTCCAGCAAGGTTTCTGAAATAATGCCAGCATACCTTGATTCCAGCCAATCACGCGCAAATTCATTAGGTGCTGTGATAACAAGCGTATCATTTTGCAATGCATGGGCTGTTGTCGATTTTAACCAGGTTTCAAAGCTGGGCTTACTAACTTTTGTTTCTATAGCCGAAAGTGCTTTGGACCATAGGTCATTAATGTTTTCCAACCAATTTACCCCCCTTATCTCTTCTAAGTCATCCTATTTCAGCAGTCGTTTCCCCTGTTGTTTAAGGTTTGTACATGCAATGAATACCTATGCATAAAAATAAAAGTCCACATGATATGTGAATGATAATTAATATAGTAGATAATAGGATTATAAACAGCCATACAGTGTTTGTGGACAACCTTTTTAACAGTGAATTAAAACTGTCCACAACTTTATCCACAGCATGTGAATAACTTTGTATAGCTAAGATGTTATTAACGAGTTAAAACACAACAAGCATATCAAAAAAAAGTAAGCTTGGCAACGGATTATTGTTACTTATCCACAACGCCCATACCTTGTGTAAAGAAGTTGTCCACAACACAAGATTTTGTGTAAAAGATGTCGATAATTGGTGTGGATAATGAAAAACGTGTCGAAAAAGATGTCCACAGACAAGAGGATAGAGTTTTTTGAGAACGTTGTAGAATGCTAAAGTTAATTATGAAGTTTCAGCCTGTAGATCTTAAGTAACTTACATAACCCGATGCTTTTTTTAAAAGGCATTTTATAAAAAAGTTACTTTGGGGTACTTTTGTTTTTTTCAATGACAAGTTGATTGAAGTGGAAGGTGTGTGCCTACCACTTGTGAAGCATCTCGCAAGGCATGCGACGAGGAAGCTTACTGCGGTAGAATTAACTTTTAGACACAGGAGCAAGAATACTTCCTTGAGGCTGGCAGGTGAGACACTTAAAAGTGAAACGTTAAAAATGTGGCTCACCGCCTGCCCCGCGGAAAGCGAAGCACCTGGAACGGAGATCAACTACTTTCAAGAGCAACAATATATGCGAAAATAGCTTAAAACTTAAAACCACCTTGACAAAAGAAGAGGTGAGTCATTATACTTTATTAGACTGTCTTTTATAAGAGATATCCTCAGGGAGGTGTAATATACATGAAACCTACATTTCAACCGAACAACCGTAAGCGTAAGAAGGTACATGGTTTCCGTGCACGTATGGCTACTAAGAACGGTCGTAAAGTTCTAGCTCGCCGTCGTCAAAAGGGAAGAAAAGTGTTATCCGCATAGGCCACTGACATCAGTGGTCTTTTTTTACTTTTATAGACCTATCCGCTCACTCTGTTTCGTATTTTTTAGTACAGAATAATTCAGTTTTTGTCTAAAACATGTTTTACAAAACTAAATTAAACCGATACTGGAAGAGATCGCAGGACAATGGAATGAGATTGCTTAAATTGATGGAGTGTTAAATGGAATGAAGAAAGAGCAGCGCATCAAAAAAAATGAGGAATTTCAAGAAGTCTTCAAAAAAGGAAAATCAACGGCTAATCGCCAATTTGTTATATACAGCTTAAAAAAAGAGGACCAAGAGGTTTTCCGTATTGGTCTGTCTGTCAGTAAAAAGGTAGGAAAAGCTGTTACGCGAAATCGCATCAAACGCTCGGTTAAAGAGATTTTTCATAAATACAGCGAACAATTGCTGCCAGGCAGGGATTACGTTGTTATTGCGAGAATACCGACAGCGAATATGGATTTTCATGAAATTGAAAAAAGTTTACTTCACGTATTAAATCGAGCGAACGTTTTTAAAAAGAGGGTGTAAGAAGTGAAATCCTTATTTATAGGGATTATACGTTTTTACCAGCGGTGGATCTCTCCGATGACTCCGCCTTCATGCCGCTTTTATCCGACTTGTTCGCATTACGGTATAGAAGCTTTCAGGCAGCATGGTGCCATAAAAGGACTTTGGCTGACGGTTATCAGAATTCTGAAGTGCCATCCTTTTCATCCCGGGGGCGTTGACCTCGTGCCTGAAAAAAGAGACAATAAATAATTGAGATGAGATTTATGATTTTAAGGAGGATAAGAGTGTGCGCAAGAAAATAGGTTTAATAATTGCCCTTTTCGCACTCATGGCTGTCCTATCAGGATGTGGAACGATGGATCCTGTTACAGAAGACAGCACGGGAATTTGGGACACGTATTTTGTTTATCCATTATCATGGCTGATCACATATTTTGCAGATCTGACTGGTGAAAATTATGGACTAGCTATCATTATTGTTACTTTATTGATTAGAACGGCTTTGCTTCCTTTAATGATAAAGCAAACTAAAAGTTCTAAAGCGATGCAGGAAATTCAGCCTGAAATTCAAAAACTTCGTGAAAAATACAAATCAAAAGATGCAAACACACAGCAAAAACTGCAGCAGGAAACAATGGCATTATTTCAAAAGAATGGTGTAAATCCGCTTGCAGGCTGTTTGCCATTACTTATTCAGATGCCTATTCTATTAGGTTTCTATCATGCAATTATGCGTACAGAAGAAATTGCTAATCACAATTTCCTTTGGTTTGATCTAGGAGATCCAGATCCTTATTTTATTTTGCCGATAGTTGCAGGTCTTACAACATTCTTGCAGCAAAAAATTATGATGGGCGGAATGGACAACCCAAATCCGCAAATGAAGATGCTTTTATACATCATGCCAGTCATGATCGTTGTATTTGCGATTAATTTCCCAGCTGCATTATCTTTATATTGGGTGATCGGTAACATCTTCATGATTGCACAAACATATTTCATTACGACCCCAATGAAAAAGAAAGAAAATCAAGTTGATGGGGGAGCTAAAAAGTGAAAAAGGTACAGGTAACAGGGAAAACGGTTGAAGAAGCAGTAGCAGCAGCACTAGAACAACTTCAGACTTCAAAAGAACAAGTAGCAGTGAAAATTCTTGAGGATTCCAAAAAAGGTTTTTTTGGACTCGGCGGGAAGCCGGCAGTTGTTGAAGTAACAGTGAAAGCTGATCCTGTTAAAACCGCGATCGAATACCTTCAGGATGTAACATCCAAGATGGGGGTGCCCGTTACCATTTCTCAGCGGCAGGAAAACGATCAACTAGTGCTTGACTTAACCGGTGAAAAAATTGCGATTTTAATTGGGAAACGCGGACAAACGCTTAATGCGCTTCAGCTTTTAACGAATATGGTTGCAAACTCAGATCCGGAAGCTAAGCATGTGAAAATTGTTCTTGATGCTGAAAATTATCGTACTAGACGGCAGGAATCGCTGGAACGGCTTGCTGAGCATTCCGCTCAAAAAGTGTTCATTACAAAGAAAAGCTTCGCGCTTGAACCGATGCCTGCTAATGAACGAAAAGTGATTCACTTAGCACTCAAAGAAAACCGGGATGTTGAAACAACTTCTGAAGGGGTTGAGCCATTTCGAAAAGTGGTTATCCGTCCCAAGAATATAATTAAAAGATAATGAAGCTTCAGAGGGTATTCCTCTGGGGCTTTTTATTTACTGCGGGCACATAATACGGTACACTATTTTTTATTGTGGATATTTATGTCCTTTTTTAACTACCAATTATCACAGCAGCCATTATAGGTCATACTAAATGATAAATAGATAGAGCGTTTTATAGGGAGGTTGAGGTGAAATTAATGGAATACGATACAATTACAGCTATTTCAACCCCGATGGGTGAAGGGGCAATTGCAATCGTTCGTCTTAGCGGTCCGGAAGCGGTGTCGATCGCTGACCGTGTTTATAAAGGTTCTAAAATGCTTGAAGAAGCCGACACTCACACGATTCATTACGGTAAACTGGTTGATCCGAAAACGAACCAGGCTGTAGAGGAAGTCATGGTAAGTGTAATGAGAGCTCCGCGAACTTTTACGCGTGAGG
This sequence comes from Fictibacillus sp. NPDC058756, assembly GCF_042746035.1. Classification (NCBI taxonomy): domain Bacteria; kingdom Bacillati; phylum Bacillota; class Bacilli; order Caryophanales; family Fictibacillaceae; genus Fictibacillus; species Fictibacillus sp. NPDC058756. Next base: position 14,774 of record NZ_JBHYPU010000001.1, read on the forward strand.
ATGTTGTGGAGATCAACTGTCACGGCGGATTAGTTTCTGTTAACCGGGTGCTTCAGCTCATTCTGCAGCAGGGAGCACGTCTGGCAGAACCAGGAGAGTTTACGAAGCGTGCTTTTTTGAACGGACGAATCGATTTGTCACAAGCGGAAGCAGTTATGGACTTGATCAGAGCGAAAACAGACCGGGCCATGAATGTTGCTCTTAATCAGATGGAAGGCCGCCTTTCATCTTTAGTTAGCAGACTAAGACAAACACTATTAGAAACCATTGCCCACGTTGAAGTAAATATTGATTATCCAGAATACGATGCTGAAGAAATGACGCATTCTTTATTAAATAACAATCTTTTAACGGTAAAAAAAGAGGTAGAATCCATTTTGCAGACGGCTCAGCAAGGGAAGATTCTTCGTGAAGGTTTATCTACGGCTATTATTGGACGGCCGAACGTAGGGAAATCTTCGTTAATGAACGCGTTAGTTCATGAAAACAAAGCCATTGTTACAGATATAGCCGGGACTACAAGGGACGTTATAGAAGAGTATGTCAATGTAAGAGGTGTCCCTTTAAGGCTTGTAGATACAGCAGGCATCCGCGAAACAGAAGATATTGTTGAAAAAATTGGTGTTGAAAAGTCACGAAAAGTATTAAAAGAAGCAGATTTGATTCTGCTCGTTTTAAACGGAAATGAACCACTGTCCAATGAGGATGAAAATTTATTCCGTGCAGCCGCGGGGCTGGATAAGATTGTAATCATAAACAAAACAGACTTAGAAACAAACCTGGATATTGATCAAGTTAAAGTTTTAGCGGAAGGTTCACCTGTTATTGCCACATCATTAGTTAAAGAAGAGGGAATAGATGAACTAGAACAAGCGATAGCAAATCTATTTTTTGCAGGCGGAATTGAAGCACAAGATCTTACTTACGTATCAAACTCAAGACACATTGCATTGCTGCAGCAGACGATTCATCATATTGACGAAGCATTGGGCGGCATTGAAGCTGATCTTCCGATTGATATGATTCAGATTGATATTACAAGAGCATGGGAGATACTTGGTGAAATTGTAGGAGATACTGTTTCAGAAAGCTTGATCGACCAGCTTTTCTCTCAATTTTGTCTCGGAAAATAAAGAAGAAGGAGGTAAGAACACATGGGATATAAAGCAGATATTTTTGACGTTATTGTCGTTGGCGCTGGCCATGCAGGTGTTGAAGCGGCTCTCGCCTCAGCTCGTATGGGTGCAAAAACACTTTGTCTGACGTTAAATTTAGATACCGTAGCCTATATGCCCTGCAATCCATCTGTCGGAGGACCGGCAAAAGGGATTGTTGTGCGTGAGGTGGATGCACTTGGCGGCGAAATGGCTCGGAATATTGATAAGACGCATATTCAAATGCGGATGCTGAATACGGGTAAAGGTCCTGCAGTACGTGCACTGCGAGCTCAGGCAGATAAATATCTTTATCAGCATGAAATGAAGAAAACAATGGAGAATACTGAACATCTTACATTGCGTCAAGGGATGGTAGAACGTCTAATTATGGAAGACGGCATTTGTAAGGGTGTTATTACAAAAACAGGGGCAGAATACGAGGCAAAAGCTGTTGTATTAACAACGGGTACTTATTTAAGAGGAAAGATCATCATAGGTGAACTCGCTTATGAGAGCGGTCCAAACAATATGGCGCCTTCTATTAACTTATCGTATCATCTGCAGGAACTTGGATTTGATATGGTTCGTTTCAAAACAGGTACTCCGCCGCGTGTAAACAGCAAAACCATTGATTATTCCAAGGCGGAAATACAGCCTGGAGACGATGTTCCCAGAGCTTTTTCATATGAAACAACCGAATACATTACAGATCAGCTTCCTTGCTGGCTGACTTACACGGGGGATGAAACACATCAGCTGATCAACGGCAACCTTCACCGTTCACCAATGTATTCTGGAATGATCGAAGGAACAGGTCCTAGATATTGTCCGTCAATTGAAGATAAGATTGTACGTTTCAATGACAAGCCGCGGCATCAGATTTTCTTAGAGCCAGAGGGAAGAAACACTGAGGAAGTATATGTGCAAGGCTTATCTACTAGTTTGCCTGAAGATGTGCAGAAGAAAATTCTTGCTACTATTCCTGGTCTTGAAAAAGCTGAGCTTATGCGTGCAGGCTATGCAATTGAATATGATGCAATTGTTCCTACTCAGCTATGGCCATCTCTTGAAACAAAGAAAGTGAGCGGCTTGTTTACTGCAGGGCAGCTGAACGGTACAAGCGGCTATGAAGAAGCAGCCGGACAAGGGCTTATGGCAGGTATTAATGCTGCGTTAAAGGTAAAGGGTAAAGAACCCCTGATTCTTGATCGTTCTGAAGCTTATATTGGTGTGCTAATTGATGATCTAATTACAAAAGGTACGAACGAACCATATAGACTTTTAACATCGAGAGCTGAATACCGTCTTTTATTAAGACACGACAACGCTGATCTGCGATTAACGAAAAAAGGTTTTGAAATCGGACTGATACAGCAAGAACGGTACGAACGCTTTGAGGAGAAAAAAGCACAGATCGCAAAGGAAATTGAGCGTTTAGAACATGTTTCAATTAAACCATCAGAAGAGGTTCAGCAAGTTCTTGCAAAGGCTCAGTCTTCAGCGCTTAAAGAACCGATGACTGCTGCAAACCTGCTTAAACGTCCAGAAGTGACTTATCCTGTGATTCAAAGGTTAGCACCTGCAGAAGGACATCTAAGCGAAACTGTTTCAGAGCAGGTCGAAATCCAAGTGAAGTATGCTGGTTATATTGATAAACAGCTCGCACAGGTTGAAAGAATGCGTAAAATGGAAAACAAAAAACTGCCTGTTGACCTTGATTATATGGCGATAAACGGATTAGCAACGGAAGCTAAGCAAAAGCTGCACGAAGTACGTCCGCTTTCTGTTGGACAGGCATCACGAGTATCCGGGGTAAACCCAGCAGACATCTCTATTCTGTTGATTTACCTTGAACAGGGCAAACTGGCTAAGATTGCCCGTTAGAAGTAGTTGATTTTCGCTCACACGTACTCACTTTCCGCGGTGGGCAAGGTGAGCCTTGGTTAGAATTGGGGGCAAGGAGGTATTTGTGCTCCTGCGTCTACAAGACAATTTTTCCGAAGAGGGCTTCCTCGTCGCATGCCCTTCGAGAAGTTTACTCAGGTGGTAGGCACGCACCTTGCACTCCAATCAACTTTCTTTGTCAACGAAGGGTCTTCAAAAAAGGGGGACGCAACAAAAATGAATATTGAGATGTTTCAAACTTCCCTAAAGGAAAAGGGAATTGAGTTATCAGAAAAGCAGCTGTCACAATTCGAAAAATATTTTCATTTGCTTGTTGAATGGAATGAGAAAATGAATTTAACGGCAATTACAGAAAAAGAAGAAGTGTATTTAAAGCATTTTTATGATTCTGTTACAGCCGCTTTTTATTTTAATTTTAATCAGGACATTACTGTATGTGATGTTGGAGCAGGTGCTGGTTTTCCTGCTGTTCCGCTCAAAATTTGTTTTCCTGAGATCAACTTAACGGTTGTGGACTCTTTGAATAAACGAATCGGGTTCTTAGAGCATGTTGTAAAAGAACTTGGATTAGAGAATGTTTCAATGTACCATGATCGTGCCGAGACATTTGCTCACAGACCAGAATTCAGGCAGCAGTTTGATCTTGTTATGGCAAGAGCAGTTGCCAGACTTTCTGTTTTATCTGAGTTTTGTCTGCCGCTTGTGAAAAAAGGCGGACATTTTTTAGGGATGAAAGGTGCAAACCTTCCTGAAGAGGTAAAAGACGGCGAAAAAGCGGTTAAACTTTTGGGAGGAAAGATTGAAGATGTTCATTCTTTCCTGCTTCCGATCGAAGAAAGCGAACGGAACATTGTCATTATCGAAAAAGTTAATGAGACGCCTAAGAAGTTTCCGCGCAAACCAGGAACTCCTAACAAGTCGCCGATACAATAAAAATTTCCTGTGTTTCACGTGAAACACAGGTGCTACATAAAAGAAAGATTTTTACAGACTTGCAGGATTTTAGGACTAGTGGGACGAAATAGATTAACAGGCAGATTACAAAAGGTGGTGTATTCGCATGAAGCATCCTTTTTCACGTTTATTCGGCATCGGCGAAAAGAGCCAGCAGACATTAGATCCAGAACCAGCTGAAAAAAACGACAACGAAGAAGTACTTCAAATTCCGGTTCAGCATATTATTCCAAACCGGTTTCAGCCCAGAACGGTTTTTATAGATGAACGAATTGAAGAGTTATCACAAACCATCGAAGCTCACGGCATCATTCAGCCTATTGTTGTTCGCAGCATCGGAGAAGACCAATATGAACTGATTGCGGGAGAACGCAGATGGAGAGCTGTACAAAAACTAGGCTGGGAGAAGATACCGGCTATTGTAAAGGAAATGGATGATTCACAAACAGCATCCGTTGCTCTTATTGAAAACCTTCAGCGGGAAGAATTGACGGCGATTGAAGAAGCAATGGCCTACGCGAAGCTGCTGGAATTACATGGACTTACACAAGAAGGACTGGCACAAAAGCTAGGCAAAGGCCAATCAACGATTGCAAATAAGCTTAGATTATTAAAGCTTCCGCAATCCATTCAAGATGCTCTCTTGCAAAAGAAGATTACAGAACGTCACGCTAGGGCTTTAATTGTCTTAAAGACGCCAGAAAAAATGGAAATGGTCCTAGCGGAGATTCTTGAAAAGCAATTAAATGTTAAACAGACGGAAGATCGAGTGAAAAGAATGATAGAGGCTGAAACGGCAGAGAAAAAACCTCAGGCACGCCGTAAGTCTTACAGCAAAGATATGCGCCTTGCCATCAATACGGTGAGACAATCAGTAGATATGGTCGTTCAAAGCGGACTTTCAATTGATACTGAAGAAGAAGAGCACGAAGAATTCTATCAGTTTACCATACGAATTCCTAAAAATTAAGAGTTAAAACCATCAGCTAATCATAAGCTGGTGGTTTTTTGCATTATTTCCTCAAAAATATTGTTTTAAAATAAATACTCACTGTTAAAAGGTTGTTGCTTTTTAATTTTTTTGGATTATACTTCTTCGACTAGATGATTGGAGTGTAAGGTGCGAGACTCCTGCGGGATCAGCGGGACAGGTGAGACCCCGCCAGCGCGAAGCGATAGGGAGGCTCACCGCACGCCCCGCGGAAAGCGAGCACCTGAAACGGAAATCAGCCACTCACAAGAGCAGCGAAGTTTGCACAAAAAGCTTTTCTGAAAGTTTTTTACCTTTTATAAAAAACACCTTAGAAAAAATCTTTATTTTTCATTATTTCAATAAGTTATTTTAAAATCTTCATGATAGAATAATAGATAATTGATTGTTCATAAAGTGAGGTAGGTGACAACGTGGCGAAGATCATTGCAGTAGCCAACCAGAAAGGCGGAGTCGGAAAAACGACTACGTCAGTCAACCTTGGTGCATGCTTAGCATATTTCGGAAAAAAAGTATTGTTAGTAGATATAGATCCTCAAGGCAATGCGACAAGCGGTGTAGGAGTAGACAAAGGAGATATTGATCAATGTATCTACAATGTCTTAGTTGAGGATGTGGAAGTTAAAGATGTTATAGTTGAAACGATCTGTGAAGGTTTACATATTCTCCCTTCTACTATTCAGCTGGCAGGAGCGGAGATCGAACTTGTACCGACCATTTCAAGGGAAGTACGGCTAAAAAGAGCACTCGATCAGGTAAGCTCAAACTATGATTTTATTATTATCGATTGTCCTCCATCTCTGGGGCTGCTTACGATCAACTCTTTAACAGCATCAGATTCTGTCATAATACCGGTGCAATGTGAATATTACGCACTTGAAGGGCTTAGCCAGCTTTTAAACACGGTACGGCTTGTGCAAAAGCATTTAAATACTGATCTTATGATTGACGGTGTATTGCTTACAATGCTTGATGCACGAACGAATTTAGGCATTCAAGTAATCGAAGAAGTGAAAAAGTATTTTCAAGATAAAGTGTATGAAACAATCATACCAAGAAATGTTAGACTATCAGAAGCGCCAAGTCATGGAAAACCGATTATTATTTATGATCCGAAATCCCGGGGTGCAGATGTTTATTTAGATTTTGCGAAGGAAGTGATTGGCATTGGCGAAAGGGTTAGGTAAAGGGCTTGGAGCGTTATTACAAAATGAAGAAGAACAAGTCCAAGAAGTCAGTGTAAAAGAGCTTAGGCCGAATCCATATCAGCCCCGAAAAGTTTTCGACCAAAAAGCGATTGACGAGCTGAAGGAATCGATTCAGGAACATGGAATTCTGCAGCCGATTTTGGCTCGAAAAAGCATAAAGGGATATGAGATCATCCTTGGAGAACGAAGGTTCCGAGCTGCATCAGAAGCAGGTCTTAAGACTGTTCCTGTTATCATAAAAGATTATACAGAAGAAAAAATGATGGAAGTAGCGCTGATCGAGAATCTTCAGCGGGAAGACTTAAATCCTGTGGAAGAGGCTCAGGCTTACCAGAAGCTAATAGACCATCTTAAACTTACACAAGAAGAACTGGCTTCTAGAGTCGGGAAAAGCCGTCCGCATATTGCGAACCATATCCGCCTCTTGCAGTTGCCGAAACCCGTTTTAGAGCTTTTATCCAATGGCATGATTACGATGGGACACGGCCGTGCATTACTCGGCCTTAAGAAGAAATCAAAAATGCAGCAGGTTGTTCAGCGCATTCCAGATGATGGTTTAAATGTAAGACAGCTTGAGAAGCTCATTCAAGACATCAATATGAATGTTTCACGTGGAACAAAAAAGAAAACTGCACAAACGAACGTGTTTTTTAAAGAGAAAGAATCATCATTACGAGATCGTTTTGGTACAAGCGTTTCTATCAAAAAGTCAAAACGCAAAGGGAAAATTGAAATAGAGTTCTTTTCACAAGATGATTTAGAACGAATTTTAGATCTTTTAGAAAAGTAGTATGAAACCATCGCTGAGGTGGTTTCTTTTTTACACTATGGGTTATCTGAAAAGTAGTTTTCTCAACATGCAAGGAGGAAGAATATTTGTCTATCATCTATTTTGATCATGCAGCAACCTCATATCCAAAACCCCAAGAAGTCATCGAAGCAGTTGGACAAGCTGTTAACTTAGGAAATCCTGGCCGCGGCGGCCATTTCTTGTCTAAAGAAGCCTCGAGAGTTGTTACAGATGCAAGGTATGAGTTCGCTTCTTTCTTTGGCTGTGAGTCTGCTGAATCTGTCATTTTTACGAAGAGTGCTACTGAAGCAGTTAATCTTGTATTAAAAGGGTATCACTGGCAAAAAGGGGATCATATTATTGCTTCTGGCTTTGAGCATAACGCTGTCTATCGGACTCTTCATTATCTTGAAAAAACAATAGGTATCAGCGTCACTTATTTACAAGACAGTGAAGCACTTCATAAAGAAAACATCATCTCCAACATCACAGAGAGCACCAGGTTATTGATATGTACCCACGGATCAAATGTGGATGGAACACTTTTGCCAGTAGGTATATGGGGGGGAATTTCAAGAGAGTATGAATTAAAATTACTCGTGGATGCTGCTCAGACAGCTGGTGTTCATCCTATACATATGACAGACCAAAATATTGATTATTTAGCGATACCTGGCCATAAAGGGTTATTAGGTCCACAAGGTATAGGGATGCTGCTTTTAAACAATAAAGATACGTTGCTTTCTCCATTGATTTATGGCGGGACAGGAACATTTTCTGAAGAACCTGAACAGCCTGCAGAACTTCCTCACAGGCTGGAGAGCGGGACGTTGAATGTTTCGGGAATAGCAGGACTTCACGCAGGTGTTAAAGAGGTTTTACATAGGGGCTTAAAGAATATTCAAAACCATGAAGAAGAAATGCTTTATGATTTTTTGCAGAAAATCGAATCTATGCCTGAAATAAGCATAACCCAGCCTGCTTCATTTCCAGCCCGGCTTCCAGTTGTCTCGTTAAGAGTCAAAGGACTGGATGCTCATGAAATCGCGGTAATTTTAGATGAACATTACAATATTGCCGTAAGAGCTGGACTGCATTGTGCACCTCTCGCTCACAGCCGAGAAGGAACAAACAATGAAGGAACTTTGCGGATCAGCTTCGGTTATAACAATACAAAAGATGAAGTAAACACTTTGATCAGGGCTTTAAGGGAAATCATCGATGGTCTACTTGGATAGGAGATAAATGATATGTCACTTTTAGGAACATTGGTTAACGGTATCGCAATCATCTCTGGAAGCTTTTTAGGTCTATTTTGGACAGCAATACCCGATCGAATAAAAGATACCATTCTTCAGGCAATGGCACTAGCAGTTACTATTTTAGGAATAGGCATGGGGCTTAAGAGCGAACAATTTCTTATCGTAATCGCCAGCCTGGCTGTTGGAGGAGCGTTAGGCGAGTGGTGGAATCTTGAAGAAAAACTGAACTCAGTTGGAAAATGGCTTGAGACAAAAGTAGGCAAACAGGATAAAGGATCTGTTGCAACAGGGTTTGTTACAGCTACACTCGTTTTTGTAGTTGGTGCTATGTCTATTGTCGGGGCTTTAGACAGTGGATTGAGACAAGAGCATGATGTCCTTTACACAAAGGCATTGATTGACGGATTCTGTGCCATTTTATTTACTTCAGCACTTGGAATTGGTGTGATGTTTTCTGCGATTCCGGTTGTCTTATATCAGGGTGCCATAACGTTATTAGCTACACAAATCGACCGGTTTGTGCCGCAAGAGCTCATGGACGCTCTTATTGTAGAAATTACTGGCACAGGTGGTATTATGATCGTCGCAATAGGTCTGAACTTGCTCGGAGTAGCTAAAATCCGGGTTGCTAACCTGCTTCCTGGACTTTTAATCGCAGGGATTCTTGTTTTTATTGTAGAAAAATGGGATAGCATTTTAGCTTTTTCACAGGGAATTCTATAAGAAAAGCCGCTTGTATCAATCGATATGAGCGGCTTTGTTTCTTATTGAATTTTATAAATGTCTTGCGAACGAGATTCTGTTTGGTGCATCATGTTTTTTTGCTGAATCTTTTTTCTCAGGCAAGCCATGTGAAGCGAATCTGCAATTAAATCAGCCATTTTCATTACAATGCTGAGTCTGGTATTCTGCAGAACGAAATATTCCATAAAACCGCTCACGTTTACAATTCCGGTTATATGCATATCTCCTACAGGCGGAAGCTGTTTGTTCACTCCTGCTCCGGGTTTGACAGGACCTTCATTAATGGAAACCATCCCAACATGATTTAACCGTCCCAGACAAGCATCAATTCCAATGATAAATGCTCCTGGATGTTCAGCTTCAATCATTTTTAGTTTTTCTTCGAGATTCACGGCATGAACGGGGTCATCAAGTGTTCCGTATACATGAAACGGAAAAGTATCTTTATTGTGAAGCTTAGTGCCAACGAGGGGGCCAAGCGCGTCGCCTGTTGATCTGTCTGTACCAATGCATACGATAACGGCTGGCTGGCGGCTCGATTCCGGAAGCATAGGTAAAATTTGTTCTGTGATTCTTAGTGTGGCTTCCTTTTCTTCGTGGTGCAATTTATATTGAATGGGTTTCCCTAGTCCTAGCTTCCGTTTGAGGAACATGACATCCTCTCCTTTATTATGGTACTACTTAGTATACGGAAGAATTCCTTTTCCTATACATGGTAGAATAGAATAATCAGACTTTTGTTTAAGGACTATACCCGTTTAAGCTATGCTCGTAACCGAATAAATTTTTCATACGCTTTTCTATGAATGACATTGTAATTCTATGTAAAAGCTGATTAAATAATTTCATAATCAATGAGAGGATGGGACTTCATTGGCAGGTACAGATTTACCTAAAACAGCAGAACAAGCCGTTACTATATTTTCAGATAAAGATTGGTGGGCTGGGATTGGTGCTACCGGACTGAAAATTGCAGCAATCATCGTTATTGCAGTCATCTTTAAATACATCATTAAAGCTGCAATCGCTAATATTTTTAAGGTGAGATTAAAATCACCTTTACGGCTTAGTGAAAAAAGAGAAAACACATTATTCAGGCTCTTAAATAACGTAGCTACTTATGTGATTTATTTTATAGCCATCTTAGCCATATTAAGTGAATTCATGGATGTTAGAGGCATACTGGCAGGAGCAGGAGTCTTAGGGCTGGCAATCGGTTTTGGTGCTCAAAACCTCGTAAGAGATATCATTACAGGATTTTTCATCATTTTTGAAGATCAGTTTTCTGTTGGGGATACGGTACGGATTGCTAGTTTTGAAGGAACGGTTGAAGAAATCGGCCTTCGGACAACAAAAATTAAAAGCTGGACAGGAGAATTGCATATCCTGCCGAATTCGTCTATCACAGAAGTGACGAACTTTTCCGTTCATAACAGCATTGCAGTAGTCGATTTAAGCATTGCGTATGAAGAAGATATCGATAAAGCACAAAGAATCATTGAAGATGTCGTTAAAAGAGTAAAACCTGATTATCCTGAAATGGTGAAAGATCCTGAAGTACTTGGCGTACAAATGCTCGGGGCTTCTGAAGTGGTCATTCGTGTAACGTCTGAAGTGCTTCCGATGACTCATTTTAAGATAGCAAGAGAGCTTAGAAAAACATTGAAACTCGAACTTGAAAAAGCGGGTATCGAAATTCCATATCCGAAAATGGTCACGTATCATAAAGAGGCAAATTCGAAAGAAAATAAGAACAAAATGGAGGGCTGACAATGCAGCAAAAAGAATTTCACCTTCATGATGAAGTGGAAATGAAGAAACAGCACCCATGTGGAACGAATCGATGGAAGGTTATTCGCATGGGTGCAGATATCCGGATTAAGTGTATGGGTTGTCAGCACAGTGTAATGCTGCCTAGATCCGAATTTGCAAAGAAAATAAAGAAAGTGCTAGCATCCCCAGGGGATCAATAAAACCATTTTTGAAAACGGCTGGAAGGAATCATCGTTTTAAAGAGTATTTCACCGATGAATTTCAAGATCTTGATCCACTTTTTGAAGGTGACAGCAACAGATGTTTCACGTGAAACAATGCTAAGATCAGCCGTTGCATTTTTTAATCCCACATCAACTTTTCCTGGAGATGGATGCAAAGGTATAAAAATGGCGAGCGGAAACACGTTCCATTTAATCGATGCTCAGCTGCAGCGAATCTGGAAGGATTTACAGAACCGGGTATTGCAACCCGGTTCTTCTTGTTTTTTAAAGTGATAAAACCTATAATTGGGAAGGATATTTTTTTAACTGAAAAGTCTCGGCTTCCCGAGCTTCATATAAAACAGAGGAGTGAAATAACAGTGGCTCTTACAACTGGAATCGTTGGTTTACCGAACGTTGGTAAATCAACATTGTTTAACGCTATTACTCAGGCAGGTGCGGAATCTGCCAACTATCCTTTCTGTACGATCGACCCTAACGTAGGGATCGTAGAAGTACCGGATCACAGACTTCAAAAGCTAACGGAACTTGTACAGCCTAAAAAAGTTGTTCCGACAACTTTTGAATTTACCGATATCGCAGGTATCGTAAAAGGGGCAAGTAAAGGGGAAGGACTTGGAAACAAATTCTTATCCCATATCCGCCAAACAGATGCAATTTTACAGGTTGTTCGCTGTTTTGATGATGAAAACATCACACACGTTCACGGAAAAGTAAATCCGATCGATGATATTGAAGTAATCAACCTTGAGTTAATCTTTGCTGATTTAGAGTCTATCGATAAGCGCATTGCACGTGTTGAGAAATTAGCAAAATCGAAGGACAAAGAAGCGGTAGCTGAATTTGCTGTTCTATCAAAAATTAAAGAAGCACTAATGCAAGAGCTTCCTGCAAGAAGTGTGGACTTAACACCTGAAGAGAAAAAGATTGTTCATGCGATGCACTTGCTTACAATGAAGCCGATCCTATATGTCGCAAACGTTAGTGAAGATGAGCTTCTTGAAGGAACAAATGAGCACGTTGAAGCGGTAAAAGAATATGCTGCTCGTGAAAATGCGGAAGTTATTGTAATCTGTGCAAAAGTTGAAGAAGAGATCGCTGAGCTTGATGGGGATGAAAAGATGGCATTCCTAGGTGAGCTTGGTATTGAAGAAGCGGGTCTTGATAAGCTGATTCGAGCTTCTTATTCACTATTAGGATTAGCAACTTACTTTACAGCGGGTGTACAGGAAGTTCGTGCCTGGACGTTCCGTAAAGGAATGAAAGCTCCTGCATGTGCAGGAATCATCCATACTGACTTTGAAAGAGGATTTATCCGTGCAGAGGTTGTAGCTTATGACGATCTTATGGATGCAGGCAACATGGCGGCTGCTAAAGAAAAAGGGAAAGTTCGTCTAGAAGGTAAAGAATACGAGATGAAAGATGGAGATGTTGTTCATTTCCGTTTTAATGTTTAATAAAAAAGGCTTTAGAAAGTGTTGATTTCCGCTCCAGGTGCTCCCTTTCCGCGGGGCGTGCGGTGAGCCTTCTTGGCGCTTTGCGCCATTAGAAGTCTCACCTGTCCCGCTGATCCCGCAGGAGTCTCGCACCTTCCGCTCTAATCAACTCAACGAAGTTTTTTATAAGAACCAATTTAAAAGCACTAATCCTGTCAAAACAATACAGTGAAAAACGGAGGAAAAGCAGTCGCTTTTTCTCTTTTTTATGCTTTATTTCAAAGTAAGCTTGTTTTATGCAACATGTTTTGATATAATTCTTTATTGTGAGTTAATTGTCAACAAATATTGTTTTTGATGATTTTCTCCTTGCCCGGAATGAATGTTTTGGGCCGCTTAGACCAAAAGGAGGTGAACGGAATGAAAAAGTACGAAATCATGTACATCGTCCGTCCGAATATTGAAGAGGAAGCTCTTAAAGCAACGAAAGAGCGTGCGAAAAGCATCCTTACTGATAACGGTGCGGAAATCGCGAACGAAAAGGAAATGGGTAAAAAGCGTTTAGCTTACGAAATCAATGACTTCCGCGATGGATACTACACACTATTAGACGTTGTAGCTCCAAACGAAGCGATTAATGAATTTGACCGTCTTATGAAAATCAACGAAGATGTTCTTCGTTTCATGACAATCGTAGACGAAAGAAATTAATCCTTTAAGGAGTGGTTCTGAATGCTAAATCGTGTAGTACTGGTGGGACGTTTAACGAAAGACCCAGAATTAAAGTACACTCCAAACGGTGTGGCAGTAGCTAATTTCACACTTGCTGTAAATCGGCCTTTTTCGAATCAGCAGGGTGAGCGTGAAGCAGATTTTATTAACTGTGTCGTTTGGCGAAAGCCCGCTGAAAACGTGGCGAATTTCCTTAAAAAAGGTTCTCTTGCCGGAGTGGATGGACGTTTGCAGACTCGTTCTTACGAGAACCAGCAGGGTCAAAGAGTGTATGTTACTGAAGTTATGGCAGAAAGCGTTCAGTTCCTTGAACCGAAAAATGCTAATGCTGGCGGTCAGCAATATCAAGGCGGCAACAACTTTGGTGGACCATCAAATGACCGCGGATTTGGGCAGCAAAATCAGAACCGCAGCTATGGAAGTGACAACGGATTTGGAGGACAGCAGCAACAGCAGCAGAACCCAAAACGTAATAACTTCAACGATGACCCGTTTGCAAATGATGGCACACCGATCGACATTTCTGATGACGATCTGCCATTCTAAACAACTAACGTAAACTATGAATCGGAATATATAAAAAATAAAAATTAAAGGAGGGGACCATCAATGGCTGGACGTCGTGGTGGACGCCAAAAGCGTCGTAAGGTTTGTTTCTTCACTGTAAACAAGATCACTTACATCGACTACAAGGACACTGATCTTTTGAAGCGTTTCATTTCTGAACGCGGTAAGATTCTTCCTCGTCGTGTAACTGGTACATCTGCTAAATATCAACGTCAATTGACTCGTGCGATCAAACGCTCGCGTTACATGGCTTTGTTACCATATGTATCTGAATAAGATCAAATAAAAGGAGCAGCGAGATTTCTCGCTGCTTCTTTTTTGCTTTTTGAAGGATACATGTATGGTTTTCGAGAAGAGTTAACGGAATAATATGTATAAGGGAGCGTTTATGGATGCAAAAAACGAAAGCAACGCCTTTTCAAATTCCGTATCTTCAATTACCGGTAAAAGATCCTGTTCGATCTGCTGAATTTTATAAAAATATTTTCGGGATGGAGTTTTCTTTTCCTTATAACCCTGCAGACGGTGCAGCTTATATGATGTACCGTGATAACGTCGCTGTTGGCTTGATCGAATGCGAGGAAATTCCAAGCTTTGATTTTATGAATAAAAAAGGCGAGCGGCAAGCAGTCCTTACGTTTGAGATTAATGATATCCACACATTTTATAAAGAACTTCAAAGTCAGGGAATCGAAACAGAAGAAATGACATTTAAGCCTGACGGGGGTTATAACTTTATCGTAAGAGACCCAGATGGGCATGCTTCACACGTATGGGGCGGATGGCCAGAGGAAGTAGTATAATTACCCCAAAAAACAGCTTATAGCTGTTTTTTTCTTTTATAAACGTGTACAATGTCACTTTTTGTTTACATCTAATAAAGTACGTCTATGCTAGAATTATCGTTAAAGTTGAATTACTGCGGTTATGTTACTACAATTAAAGCATATGAAGAATTTTATGAGGTGAATCATGCGCAATACTAAAGTGTTGGTTGAGGGTGCTGTCGTATCAGGCATTTACACTCTTCTTTTTTTAATGAGTATGTACATACCGTTTTTTAGTATTTTCTCTTTGTTTATTCTGCCGCTGCCTTTTATTATCTATCTCTACAGGCACAACCTGAAAGCGGGATTGCTTCTTTGGGCAGTAACATTTGGGGTATCCCTGGCATTCGGGGGGCCGAACGGTATAATTATTACCCTCTTTTCTGGATTGACCGGAATTGTGATGGGAGAACTTTATAGAAGAAAAAAATCTGCTTTTGCTGTTCTGCTTGGTGCCAGTTTAGCGAACCTATTAAACATGCTGGGTACAATTGTAATCGCACAAGTTTTGATGGGGATCAACTTTGTTAAAGAATTAGAGGCTCAGTTTCAAACTGCCATAGGGACTGCAGAAGAGTTTTATAGATCGAGCGGACAAGATCCTTCACAAATTGAAAAGTTTAAAGAACAAGTGGAATTGATTCCGATGATGCTGCCTACTTATATTATAGGAGGAGCAGTCATTCTTGCCTTTTTAACACATCTCGCCGCAAGAATGCTGATGAAAAGGCTCCGGTACGATATCCCTTCGTTTCCTCCATTTAGAGAGTGGAACCTGCCAAAATCATTTTTGTGGTATTATATTGTAGCGATTGTTTTAACATTCAGTACGCCTGACAAAGGTACTGCTTTATATATTGTAACGATAAATTTGTATATGATATTATCGTTTGTACTAATCATACAAGGTTTCACAGTGATTTTTTATTATGCCTGGATAAAGAATTGGAAGAGAAAAAGAATCATATTGTTGATTATACTATTATTTTTGCTGAACTCTTTCCTGCCAATTCCTCTGGAAGTCGTGAAATTCTTAGGTATAATTGATTTAGGTTTTATGATTAAAAAACGGTTGAAACCAAAACATTAGGAGCTGAAAATATGCCAAAGTTTTTGTTAAAACGGTGGCATGGTTATCCCGTCATCGCCTTATTTGTTACTTCTGTTGTGCTGGTCAGCATCATCACATATTTTCAATGGATGATCGGAATGGCAGGCTTCGTGCTATTAGGCGGCTTATTTTATTATGCCATGAAAGCCGAAGCAAGTTTTCAGGAGGAACTAGGTGACTATATTTCTACGCTTTCGCATCGCTTAAAGAAAGTGGGCGAAGAAGCGCTGATGGAAATGCCGATCGGGATTATTTTGTATGATGAGGATTTCAAGATTGAGTGGGCGAACCCATATATGGGAGCACTGATTGAAGAGGAATCCTTTATCGGGCATTCTCTAAACCATGTTTCAGAAGAGCTTATTCCTTATTTGAAAAGTGATGCTAAGGAAGAAGTTATTAAGATTAATACACATAAATTTCAAGTGAATTTCAAGAAGGAAGACCGGCTTCTGTACTTTTTTGACGTAACCGAGCAGCTTGATCTTGAGCGTCTATATGATGAAGAGCAAACGGTTATGGCGATTATCTATCTAGATAACTATGATGAAGTCACACAAGGGCTGGACGATCAATTCCGTTCGACGATCAATTCAAAAGTAACATCTGTTTTGAATGCATGGGCGAACGACAATGGCATCTTCCTTAAACGAACGTCTTCAGAGCGTTTTTTAGCTGTTTTTAACCAGCGCATTTTATATGAATTAGAAAAGAATAAGTTTAGCGTTCTAG
Source organism: Fictibacillus sp. NPDC058756 (assembly GCF_042746035.1). NCBI lineage: Bacteria > Bacillati > Bacillota > Bacilli > Caryophanales > Fictibacillaceae > Fictibacillus > Fictibacillus sp. NPDC058756. The sequence goes on from NZ_JBHYPU010000001.1 coordinate 31,187, forward strand.
ATGAGGTAAGAGAATCAACGGCAAAGCAGAATGTTTCTCTTACGTTGAGTATCGGTGTTGCAGCCGGAACTTCTTCGCTGCCAGAACTTGGGCAGCTTTCCCAATCGAGTCTTGATCTTGCTCTTGGGCGCGGAGGCGACCAGGTTGCCATCAAGCAGACGAACGGAAAAGTGCGTTTCTATGGAGGCAAAACGAATCCTGTGGAAAAACGGACTCGTGTACGTGCTAGGGTTATTTCACATGCGCTTAGCGAACTAGTAGCTGACAGCGATAAAGTGATGATCATGGGGCATAAGAACCCGGATATGGATTCTATCGGGTCTGCTATCGGTATTTTAAAAGTGGCTCAAGTCAACGGGAAAGACGGTTATGTTGTTCTGGATCAATCAGATATCGATATTGGTGTTCAGCGCCTGATGGATGAGATCAAAGAAACGGAATCCGTCTGGAAGTTCTTTATCACGCCTGAAGAGGCACTGGATATTGCTACACGAGATACGCTTCTTGTTGTAGTCGATACACACAAACCATCGATGGTTATTGAAGAAAAACTGTTAACCAAGCTCGATCATGTTGTTGTTATCGACCATCACCGCCGAGGTGAAGAGTTTATTAAAGACCCTGTACTTGTTTACATGGAGCCTTATGCTTCCTCAACGGCTGAGCTTGTAACAGAGCTTTTAGAATATCAGCCTAAGAGGCTGAAAATGCGCATGCTTGAGGCGACAGCCCTTCTTGCAGGGATTATTGTAGATACGAAGAGTTTTACGCTTAGAACCGGTTCTCGTACGTTTGATGCTGCTTCTTATTTAAGGGCGCACGGAGCCGATACAATTCTCGTACAAAAGTTTTTAAAAGAAGATTTAAATACGTACACAAGACGCTCGAAGCTCATTGAGAGCGCTGAAGTTTATAAAAAAGGTATTGTAATCGCAAAAAGTACACCTGAGGATGCTTATAATCAGGTAGTTATCGCTCAAGCAGCAGATATTTTATTAGCGATGAACGGCATTCAGGCGTCCTTTGTTATTTCAAACCGCATTGATGGGAAAGTAAGCATCAGTGCACGCTCACTTGGGGATATCAACGTGCAGATGATCATGGAACGATTAGAAGGCGGAGGGCATCTGACAAATGCCGCATGCCAGATCGAAAACAGCACGATTGACGAAGCTGAAAGACATTTAAAGCAGATCATTGATGAGTATATTGAAGGGGGAGAAGAGGAATGAAAGTAATTTTTCTTCAAGATGTAAAAGGTAAAGGTAAAAAAGGGGAAGTAAAGAACGTTTCTGAGGGGTACGCACGCAATTTTCTTTTTCCTAAAAACTTAGCTTCAGAAGCAACGGCAGGTGCGATGGCAGCACTTCAAGGGCAGCAGAAGAGCGAAGAGAAAAAGCAGCAGGCACAGCTGGAAGAAGCTGAAGCACTTAAAGCAAAGCTCGCTGAAATGACCATTACCATTAAAACAAAAACGGGTGAAGGCGGCCGAGTATTTGGTTCTGTCACAAGCAAACAGATTGCTGACGGATTAAAAGAACAAGGCATTAAAATCGATAAGCGTAAAATCGAGCTAGCTGATCCGATTAAATCACTGGGATACACGGATGTACCTATTAAAATTCATTCGCAAGTAACAGGAACGGTTAAAGTACACGTAACAGAAGAATAAAAAAAGCCGGGCTTCCCCGGTTTTTTCGGTGTTTATAAAAAGGTTGTTTTCCTTTGTTGCCTTTGAAAGTGGTTGATTTCCGCTCCAGGTTGCTCGCTTTCCGGGGGGCGTGCGATGAGCCTCCTGGCGCTCTGCGCCTTTAGGAGTCTCACCTGTCACACTCGTCCCCCAGGAGTCTCGCATCCTTGCGCTCCAATCAACTTGCAGATGAAGATCATAAAAAGACCAGAAAGCAACAATTTTATAGAGAAAAAAGAGGAGAGGAGGAAAATAGAGTGAGTGATTTATTTGCCGACCGCATTCCGCCGCAGAATATTGAAGCGGAACAGGCGGTGCTTGGTGCTATCTTTTTGGAGCCTGAAGCTTTGATTACCGCTTCAGAAATTTTGCTGCCGGAAGATTTCTACCGAGCCACACATCAAAGAATATATCGTGTCATGCTGGACTTAAACGCAAAAGGAGAACCCGTTGACCTCATCACCGTAACTTCTGAGCTTTCCGATAATAATCAGCTGGATGAAGTAGGCGGCTTATCCTTTTTAACAGAACTTGCCGACAGTGCTCCAACTGCGGCAAACATTGAATATTACAGCAAAATTGTAGAAGAGAAGTCACTGCTGCGCCGTTTGATTCGAACTGCTACTGACATTACAGCAAACAGTTATGCCCGTGAAGAAGAAGTAGAAGCGATCTTGAATGAAGCGGAGAAATCCATTCTAGAGGTTGCGAACCGAAAAAATACGAGCGCGTTTACACAGATTAAAGATGTTTTAGTACATGCTTATGACAACATCGAAGCTCTTCATAATCGTAAAGGGGATATCACTGGGGTTCCAACAGGCTTTAATGATTTGGACAGGATGACCGCTGGTTTTCAGAGAAACGATCTGATTATCGTAGCAGCACGTCCTTCAGTTGGTAAAACCGCTTTCGCCTTGAACATTGCTCAAAACGTTGCTACCAAAACGGAAGAAAACGTTGCGATATTCAGTCTTGAGATGGGGGCTGAGCAGCTTGTCATGCGTATGCTTTGTGCGGAAGGAAATATTGATGCACAGCGTCTGCGTACAGGTGCACTGATTCCGGAGGACTGGCAGAAGCTTACGATGGCGATGGGAAGTCTTTCAGCTGCCGGCATCTATATCGACGATACACCGGGGATCAGAATCAATGACATTCGTGCGAAATGCCGCCGCTTGAAGCAGGAAAAAGGCTTAGGCATGATTCTTATTGATTACTTGCAGCTTATTATGGGAAGCGGGAAATCCGGTGAGAACCGCCAGCAGGAAGTTTCTGAAATTTCCCGTTCACTAAAAGCACTTGCGCGTGAGCTGGAAGTGCCTGTTATTGCCTTGTCTCAGCTATCACGTGGTGTTGAATCCCGTCAGGATAAGCGTCCCATGATGTCTGATATTCGTGAATCAGGTTCCATCGAGCAGGATGCCGATATCGTAGCCTTCCTGTATCGTGATGATTATTATGATAAAGAATCAGAGAGCAAGAACATCATCGAAATCATTATTGCGAAGCAGCGTAATGGTCCTACTGGAACAGTAGAGTTGGCATTCGTAAAAGAATATAATAAATTCGTTAACCTGGACCGGCGGCACGATGAAAGTGCCATTCCGCCAGGCGCATAAAGAAAGCAGCTGGATTTTAGTCCAGCTGCTTTTCCAATTCTGTAATCTGCTTTTCGGATAGCCAACTTTCGATGCGGCTTTTCACTTTTTCTTTTTGAAAGGCATGCCATTTGTCCGTTAAGTTAAGTTGCGCGATTGTTTCATTAAATCGTTCAAACGGGTTATTTTCATTAAGTGCATGCAATAATTCATTATGCTGATTTTGATTTTCAAATTCGACCATCCAGCTAAAAGACTCAACGTTCATCACTTTTGGGATCTCAATAAAACGTTCTGGTTCATCAGCATCTAAAAACTCGAGATTAGGCAATCCTCCTGGTTCAATCGCATCAAGAAGAATGACTTGTTCATTTTTATCTAAATAGTATATGTGGTTAGCTGCGTTATCCATATAAGCAACCATTAATTTTTCAATAAACAAAGAATGATACCTCCTAAACAAGGTGAATACTACAGAATACGTTTGAGTTTTTAATCTTTTGACTATGGGAATGTAAAAATTTTACGAACAAATATATTAATTATTGATTTAATGTTCGTGTTTTTCGTTGACTTTCGCGAAAGTTATTGCTAAACTAAGCATGGTTTTCAAGATTAGGCGATATATATCGCCAGTCGTTAATTTGATGGAGGTGCAACCATGTCATCAGTAGTAGTAGTGGGAACACAATGGGGAGATGAAGGAAAAGGTAAGATTACCGATTATCTCTCAGAAAAAGCAGAAGTAGTAGCAAGATATCAAGGCGGAAACAACGCTGGGCATACAATTGTATTTGAAGGTAAAAAATATAAGCTTCACTTAATTCCATCTGGAATCTTTTATAAGGACAAAATCTGTGTAATCGGAAACGGTATGGTTGTTGATCCAAAAGCTGTTCTTGAAGAGCTTGCATATCTTCACAGCCACGGAGTAAGTACAGATAACCTTCGTATCTCAAACCGTGCTCATGTTATCCTTCCTTATCATCTTCGCCAAGATATTTTAGAAGAAGAAAGCAAGGGTGCTAACAAGATCGGTACAACGAAAAAAGGTATCGGCCCTGCTTATATGGATAAAGCAGCGCGTATCGGAATTCGTATCGCAGACCTTTTAGACCGTGAAGTATTTGAAGAAAAGCTTGAGCGCAATTTAGCTGAAAAGAACCGCTTGTTTGAGCGCATTTATGAATCAGAAGGCTTTACGAAAGAAGAAATCCTGGACGAGTACTTTGAATACGGCCAGCAGATCGAAAAGTATGTTGTGGATACATCAGTTGTATTAAACGATGCACTAGATGACGGCCGCCGCGTTCTATTTGAAGGCGCGCAAGGCGTTATGCTTGATATCGACCAAGGAACATATCCTTTCGTAACATCTTCAAATCCGATCGCAGGCGGAGTTACAATCGGTTCTGGTGTTGGTCCATCTAAGATCAACCACGTTGTAGGTGTTTCAAAAGCTTACACAACACGTGTCGGTGATGGCCCGTTCCCAACCGAACTTCATGATGAAATCGGAAATCAAATCCGTGAAGTTGGACGTGAGTACGGTACGACAACTGGACGTCCGCGCCGTGTTGGCTGGTTTGACGCTGTTGTAGTACGACATGCTCGCCGTGTTTCAGGTATTACAGATCTTTCTCTAAACTCAATCGACGTTTTAACAGGTATTGAAACATTGAAAATCTGTGTTGCTTACAAGTACAAAGGCGAATTAACATATGAGTTCCCGGCTAGCCTTAAAGTACTTGCAGAATGTGAGCCTGTATTTGAAGAATTGCCAGGCTGGACGGAAGACATTACAGGCGTAAAAGATCTTGGTGAACTTCCTGAAAATGCACGTCATTATGTAGAACGCATCTCACAAGTAACAGGTATTCCGCTATCCATCTTCTCAGTTGGGCCTGACCGTGCACAAACAAACATGGTTAGAGGCGTGTTTGCTTAAAAATAATAATTAATCGAGGCTCCTTGTTCGCAAGGAGCTTCTTTTTCTGTTTTATAGACTTTTTTTCTCTTGTTAGTGTTTGTGTGAAGAAGACAAACCGAGCGAATGGTTATATGGGAAGCACACAGAAAATTAATTCCACGTTATTTTCAATAAACAAGGTTTTCGACAGCAAGTTAAAAAGTTTTTATGAAAAATAAAACAAAAACATATTGTCAAACCCTCAATATCGTGATAAAGTAACTCTTGTCGTGAAAAAACGACATCGTTCTTTTTTAGCAGCTCAGTCACGAGCGTTACAACGTGATTGATCTGCGAGTTGTCTCGACGGATACACTTACATACTTCGCTTTTAGAGGAAGAGACAGGGTACCGAGGACAAAAATTAGCACGAGCCATTAGCTCAGTCGGTAGAGCATCTGACTTTTAATCAGAGGGTCGAAGGTTCGAGTCCTTCATGGCTCACCACTTTTTTTCAAAAAGTGGCCCGTTGGTCAAGCGGTTAAGACACCGCCCTTTCACGGCGGTAACACGGGTTCGAATCCCGTACGGGTCACCATTTTTTATATAAATATTCTTCAGCTTCAAATGGACTCGTGGTGTAGTGGTTAACATGCCTGCCTGTCACGCAGGAGATCGCCGGTTCGACCCCGGTCGGGTCCGCCATTTTTTCTTTGGTAATTTTTTGGCTCGGTAGCTACGAGCGTTACAGCACGATTTAGCTGCGAGTTGTCTCGACGGATACACTTCCAAGAGAAACGTGTAGAGGAAGAGACACAAATTAAATAAGACCAAAAATTTTTGGTTTTGAAATTTTTTGGCTCGATAGCTCAGTCGGTAGAGCAGAGGACTGAAAATCCTCGTGTCGGCGGTTCGATTCCGTCTCGAGCCACCATTTTACTTTATATCCTAAAACATGCGGCATGCCTTTAGAGGCATGCTTTTTTTATATACTAAAGCTTGTTTTGAAAGCATACAAATGAAACAGGACTTTTTCTTTTACCAACAGGGTTATACACGTTTTGCTTCGAATATATTGTTATCAAACTGGGATGAGGAAGGCAGATGATTATACAAAATGGAATTTCAATGGGTGTTGTATTTAATCGCAAGTTACCTTGTCGGTGGTTTGATGACAGGATTCCTTGTAGCGAAAGTGTTAAGGGGCCACGATCTAAGAGTGATGGGCAGCGGTAACATTGGTGCAAGAAATGCTGGGCGTGTTCTTGGACCAGCTGGATTCGTACTAACATTAGCCGGTGACATTCTTAAAGCAGCTGCGGTAGTTTGGGCAGGAATTGAATTAGGTTTTCCACCCTATATTCAGTTGCTTGGATTTTTAGCAGTAATTATAGGACACCTTTATCCAATATTCCTTAGGTTTAAAGGAGGAAAAGGAGTAGCTTCGTTTATAGGGGGATTGCTGGTTTTTAATTGGCTGTCTGCCGTACTGGTGGGAGCTGCGTTCCTGCTGTTCTATTCCATTAAAAGAAGTCTTACAGTAGCTGGTCTTTTTGCATTTGCACTTGCCCCATTTTTTTATTGGCTGTTAGAAAAGCAATGGCTTGAAACTCTTATCCTCATTCCAATCAGTCTGCTAGTTGTATATGTACAAAAGGATGATATTAAAGAACGGCTCATGTTAAGGGAATAAAATAATTAAGAGCAATAGGAGAAAAGCACTATTGCTCTTTTTTTAATTGGCAGTTTTCATATTCATTGTTGTTTTTGAAAGTAGTTGATCTCCGTTCCAGGATGCTCGCTTTCCGGGGGGCGTGCGGTGAGCCTCCTGTGCGTTGCGCCGATAGGAGTCTCACCTGTCCCGCTGATCCCCCAGGAGTCTCGCACCTTGCACTCCAATCAACGAGTCAATGAAGAAATGAGTCGAAAGCAACAAACTTTTTATAAATAGCCTTTAAATCAAATTATTTACCCGGTTTCCCCCTTCCTGAAACATCCGGTTTTTTACAGTTGCATTACAAAATCCGAGAAAATCTGACAAATGGAATTTTAATATGATAGGATACAAAAGGGATTAAAGAGAATTTTGTCATAGGACAATAGACTTAGCTGAGATATAGCAGAGGATCTTTAGGGGGAACTAGAAGGGTGCAAAATCGAAAAACCACTGAAAGATTTATAAAAAAGACAGTGCCATTTCTTGTGGCGGTTATCTTATTACTAACAACTTTTACGATGAATTCATCGGTAACATATGCACACCATGATGATAACCAATTAATCAAGACAGTCTTTCATGTCTATGTAGATGGGAAGAAAATCGGGACAGTTCGTGAAAAAAGCGTCGTCGATCGCGCTGTAGAACAATATATTCAAAATGCAAAAGGCAAAAAAGGTGATTTTGCTTTTACATTAAATGAATCTATTGAACTTAAGCCAGAAAAGATGTTTAGACCGCAGTTTGATAATGAAGCTGTAAGAGAAGCGTTATCGAAAACGCTGTCAGTTTCATTAGAAGCTTACCGTCTCGTAATAGATGGACAAACTGTAGCTTATGTATCCAGTGAGAAAGAAGCGGAAGATATCCTGTTAAAAATGAAGCTGGAGCATGTTTCAAAAGAGGAACTTGATGCGATTGAAAAAAACAAAGCTGAAAATAAGGACGTTGAAATTCCTGAATTACAGCTAGGTGAAAGTAAAGTAGTAGACATAGACTTTTCATCGCCTATTTTAGTTAGAAAAGCTCAAACCTCTTTAAGTGAATTGGTTTCAGTTGATGAAGCGATTACTCGCATCAAGGAAGGTACGCTTCAAAAAAAGGAACACACCATACAAGAAGGCGAAACGGTAGAATCCATTACGGAAAAGTATCATCTGACAATGGATCAATTTTTTACGTTAAATCCGCGTTTTGTATTAGCTCCTGTTATCCGTATTGGAGAGAAAGTAACGGTTACAGAGAAGAAACCTTTTACAGAAGTTCTCGTTTATGAAGCAAGCAGGACTCAAAATGAGATACCTTTTAAAATTGAAAAACAAGATGATAATACGCTTGAAAAAGGCGAAATCAAAACCGTTCAAAAAGGTCAAAAAGGATTAGAGGATATTACGTATACCGTTAGAAAAACGAACGGAAAAACGATCCAAAAAGATATTTTGAACCAAGAACAAGTGAAAGCGCCTGTAACAGAGATTCAGAAAATCGGAACGAAAGTAATCCCTTCTAAAGGGACAGGCAGCCTATCGTGGCCAGCTGTTGGGGGTTACATCTCCAGTCATATGGGCTCACGCTGGGGACGCCAGCATAAAGGAATGGATATTGCCCGTCCATCGAATCGTTCTATCCTTGCAGCAGATAACGGAACCGTTGCGTTTGCAGGATGGGATGGGGATTACGGCAACAAAATTATCATCAACCATAATAATGGGATGAGAACGATCTATGCACATTTAAGCTCATTTTCTGTATCAACCGGGGATGTTGTGCAAAAAGGTTCTAAAATCGGTGTTATGGGATCGACAGGCCAGTCAACTGGTGTTCATCTGCACTTTGAAGTATATAAAAACGGAGTGCTGCAGAATCCTGAAGACTATCTGTAAAATAGGTGCAGTGCCTCCTGGGAAAGATTTTTTTCCTGGGAGGTTTTTCTTATTTGAATTTAAAGGTTTTCCCGGTATTATGGAGAAAGTTTCACTTATGATAAAATAGTAGAGATACAGCAATTTATACAATACTAACATTCAAAATTCATTCAAGCTTTCATTAAAATAGAGTTTCCGAAAAAAGGAGCGTTCCCATGGATAAGAAAATTCTCGTTGTGGATGATGAAAAACCGATTGCAGATATCCTGCAGTTTAATCTTGAAAAAGAAGGCTTCACGGTTATGTGTGCATACGATGGCATCAATGCGCTGGAAAAGGTTGAAAAAGAGAAGCCAGACATGATTCTGCTCGATATCATGCTTCCATTAAAAGATGGTATGGAAGTATGCCGTGAGATACGCAAAAAATACGATATGCCGATCATTATGCTGACTGCAAAAGATTCGGAAATAGATAAAGTGCTTGGGCTTGAGCTAGGTGCAGACGATTATGTGACGAAGCCATTCAGTACACGCGAGCTGATTGCGCGTGTTAAAGCCAATCTGCGCCGCCACCAGCAGGAATCTGAGCGCGAGGTAGATGAGAACAACGAAATTACCATTGGTTCTCTTACGATTCATCCTGACGCTTATATTGTTACAAAGCGCGGAGAAACGATAGAACTGACACACCGGGAGTTTGAACTGCTTCATTATTTAGCTAAACATATCGGACAAGTAATGACACGTGAACACTTGCTGCAGACAGTATGGGGTTACGATTATTTCGGTGATGTCCGTACTGTCGACGTTACGGTTCGACGTTTGCGTGAAAAAGTGGAAGATAATCCGAGTCACCCTTTATGGATCATTACTAGACGCGGAGTGGGGTATTACCTAAGAAATCCTGACCAGGAGTAATCATCATGGATAAAGTCAATTTTTTTAAATCAATACATGTGAAATTTGTATTGATTTATGTTTTGCTCATATTAATAGCCATGCAGGTGATCAGCGTCTATTTTATTAACAATTTAGAGACTGACCTGCGGCAGAACTTCACAAAATCACTTTATGACAGAGTGAATTTGCTGGAGTTTAATATTGAGCAGAAAATGAAGGACGAAAAGAGCTACAAAGAGAAAAAAACTGAGGATGGAGAAACATCTGAAAAAACGCTTGAAGCTGATATTCAAGCGTTAATTGACGAGGAATTTGAAGAGAAAGAAGTTCAGGTTCTTAATAAAGAAGGTACTGTACTGGCAAGCAGCAATCCTAGATTACTAGGCCAGGTCAGCTTCAATCCTAAAATCAAACTGGCGCTTGAAGGGACAGTGGATGACGAGGTCATGCTGACTCCTGAAGGCGAGCGGGTTATGGTTCTTGCTAAGCCGATAAAAATAGATAATAACGGACCAACCATCGGTGCGATCTATTTGGAGGCATCAATTGAAAGCATTTTTAAACAAATACAAAGAATCAATAACATTTTAGTTACCGGTACTGTAATAGCCCTTATTATTACAGGACTTCTCGGTGTCTTTTTGGCGCGCACGATTACGCGTCCGATGGCAGACATGAGAAAACAGGCTCTCGTTATGGCAAGAGGCGACTTTTCCCGTAAAGTACAGCTCTACGGAGATGATGAGATCGGTCAGCTTGCGATGACGTTTAATAACCTGACGAAAAAGCTTCAGGAAGCGACAGCTATAACAGAGAGTGAAAGAAGAAAACTTCGTTCGGTCTTAACTTATATGACAGATGGAGTAATTGCAACCGACCGGGATGGAGCGATCATTCTAATGAATGACCGTGCGGAAGAAATGCTGAACATATCGAGACAGAATGCCCTTGGGACATCGCTAATGGAGTTATTGCGATTAAATACAAATTACACGTGGGAAGAGCTCTATAACGAATATGAATCCATGCTGCTGGATTTCAGTACAGATGATCTTCATTATGTCGTCCGAGCAAACTTTTCAACGATTCAAAAAGACGATGGGCCGATTAATGGTCTGATTTGTGTATTGCATGATGTTACGGAACAAGAACAAATTGATAATGAACGAAGAGAGTTCGTTTTTAACGTATCTCATGAATTAAGAACACCGCTTACTACGATGAGAAGCTATCTGGAAGCTCTTGCGGATGGGGCATGGCAGGATGACAACATCGCGCCACGCTTTTTAGAAGTGACCCAAAACGAAACAGAGCGTATGATCCGTCTTGTTACAGACTTGCTTCAGTTATCAAAAATGGACAGCAAAGACTATCGTTTTAATTTCCGTGAAATTGATTTAGTAGATTTCCTCGATGGTATTATTGAACGGTTTGAGATGCTTGAGAAGGAGAACATTGAACTGTCCCGTTCTCTCCCTGACGGGGTGATACCTGTTCAGTTAGATACAGATAAAATGACTCAGGTGCTAGATAATATCATTTCTAATGCCATGAAATACTCTCCTGAAGGCGGTACTATAACCGTTGCTGTTTCAATCACAGGAAGAAAAGTAAAAGTAAGTATTTCTGATCAAGGTGTAGGGATACCAAAAAACAATGTGTCTAAAATTTTCGATCGATTTTTCCGTGTCGACCGTGCTCGTTCCAGAGACCTTGGCGGTACAGGACTTGGTCTTGCGATCGCAAAAGAAATTGTTCTTGCACATGGCGGGGATATTTGGGCAGAAAGTGAATGGGGACAAGGAACGACGATACATTTTACTCTTCCTTTAAGAAAAGTTAGGGAGGGGCAGCGATGAATTGGTTAAAATGGATTACAAATACCAGAAAAATAATTACTCTTTTCCGTGAGAACTATGAACTTATCAAATCGGTTACACTAACTGCGCTTATTTTATTAAGCCTTGTACTAACTTGGAGTCTATGGACGTTTAAACCAAGCTATCCATTTTTAGAAGACGCGCGGACCGTAAAAAAACAAGAAGTAGATGATCCGGCGGAAATTCAAGACGTAGTCAATCCAACGCAAGTTATCTATCATAACGGGAGCAAGTTATATGGGGCAGAAGCCAATAATGTAATAGAAAAATTTCACAACACATTAAAAGAAACTAAGTTTATTATTGAACCCGGTACAAGAACTCTGCCGTATGATCCTGAAGACAAATTGATAAAAGAAACTGATCACCAATACATTGAAGTTATCTATCCTGTAGAAATGACACAAGAAATCTATAAAGAAGTATTCTCTTTTGAATCGGAAATTACGGCAAGCAAACCGCAATACGTCGACAGGATCTTTCTTTACAAAAGTGATTCTTCAGGCAGTATAGAAGGATATTTAGTATCCTATCAGTCAAAGAAGATGCAAAAGATTAAAGCTTCTAATAATGCGCTGCTTCCATTAATAAATGACATGGATGAAATGGTTGCCAATAGCAGTCTGGTTCCTTATCTTTCTTATGATATTGAACAGCGGAATGACGATGGCCAGAATGAAATTCAGCAAAGGTTCTACTTCCCGAAAAACAAGCTGGAACTTAACAAATATAACTATATTTCTAGAGCGACAAACGAAGACACGTATGAATTGTATAAGAAAGCCCTCTTTAAAGATCCACAAGCTGTAAAGAGTGCAACAAGCGATAATGAAATAACGTATGCGGATGGAACAGCAGCAATGGTCGTTAAAATCCTGCAAAATCGTTTTACGTATACAAATTTTGCTGGATCCGCAAATCCGAATACAACCCAAATCTCACCGCTCTTTCAATCGATAGACTATATTAATACTCATGCGGGCTGGGGAAATCCATATATTTTATCGAATATAGGTACCTATACAACTGACTTTTGGCTGTTTGTTGAAAACCTCCCTGTACTCGATCCAGACATACAAATGAGTTTAACTTGGTACGAAAACGAATTGCAGGAATATGAACGATCTTTAGTTCAGCTGGATTTAAGCGAGACGTCCATTCCTTCTTCATTAACAGAAGAAGTTACGATACAATCTGGAGACTCAGTTATAAATAAACTGAAAGAATCTGATTATAACACCAACTATATTAAGGACATTCGCATCGGATATACCATGAAAAAGCGTGAACCTCATATCTATATGCTTGAACCGCAGTGGTTTATCAATTATGACATAAAAGGCTGGGAGCCATTATTTAAAGAAGACAGAGAGGAAGGGTTTTAATTGGATTGGAAGAAAACAAAAAGCATCTTTATCCTTACCTTTCTTGTCTTGAACTTGTTTCTTGGTTACCAGCTCTACCAAAAGAACGATATAAACAATATTGCCTACCTTTCGGAGCAGCCTTTAGAAGAAAGGTTAGCGATCAATAAAATTTCATATCAGGATAAACTTCCAAAATACAAAGCTGAGCAGACCTTAATTAGTGCACAGCGCTATAAATTTACGGAAGAAGAGCAAGAACTAAGTTCAAAAAACATTTCACTTGATGAGGATGCCAGCACTGACATTACCCTTCACTATAAGCTGGAAGAACCTATTGATCTTCCTGAAAAGGATACAAAAGATCTAATTGATGAGTTAGGGAAATTCTTAGAAGAAAATGTTACTCGCGGCAAAGAATATAGATTTTATGAATGGGACAAGGAAGAAAAGATCATCTGGTTTAACCAGGTTTACTTAGAAAAGCCGATTTTTTATAATGCTGCTAATTTTGAAACCCCAAAAGGTTCAGAACTGGATTATGAAGCACCAAATGGCATGATTAAATTCAAGCTCGACGATAAGGGGAATTTAACGGAATTTACACAAACTTATTTAGGAATAATGCGTCAAGGTGCCTTCCAAGAAATCATTACTCCCAAAAAAGCATTAGGACGTTTATTGGATACTAGCCACTTGAAAAAAGGCCATAAAATTAAAAATATCAAACTAGGATACTACAGTCTTGTAGGTGTTGGGGATCTTCAGGTGTATGCACCAACCTGGCTGATAGAAACAGAGAACGGACAATATTTAGTCAATGCAACTGACAGTTCCATTCAAGTTTTATCTGAAAAAGAGGAGTAGAAAGGAACATGCGGTCATGAGTTTAAAATTCAGTGTTCTCGCCAGCGGGAGCTCGGGAAATGCAATTTACGTAGAAACAGAGAAAACAAGGCTGCTTGTTGATGCAGGACTCAGCGCTAAGCAGATACAAATTCTTTTTGAAAAAGCCGCTTGTGGAGAAGTGGGAGATATCGACGGCATTTTAGTCACTCATGAACACAGCGACCATATAAAAGGGCTGGGTGTCCTGGCCCGAAAATTTAAGCTTCCAATCTATGCAAATAAAAATACGTGGAACGCGATGAACGGATTAATTGGGGAAGTGAATACGGAACAGAAGTTTGAGTTTGAGATGGAAACGGTCAAAACGTTTAATGACCTTGAGGTAGAGTCATTTGGCGTGTCTCATGACGCCGCTGAGCCGATGTTCTATGTATTTCATCATAACGGCAGGAAACTCGCACTAATGACCGATACAGGCTATGTGAGCGACCGTATGAAAGGCATCATCCGCGACAGTCACTCTCTAGTTATCGAATCCAATCATGATATTAATATGCTGATGATGGGGAGATACCCATGGAATATTAAGCGCCGTATTCTAGGAGACCATGGACATATCTCTAACGAAGATTGCGGACATGCTCTAGCTGATGTAATTGGGGACGGCACTAAACATATATATTTAGCTCATCTAAGCAAAGATAATAACATGAAAGACATCGCACGACTTGCAGTTGAGCAAACATTGAAAACCCATGATATCTCGACTGGAGATCAAGTTATTTTACATGATACAGATGCCAGTCAGCCAACAAAGTTGGCAGTCGTTTAAATAACTTACTTGTTTAAAGTAAACCGTTTCAGGAAATAACAATAAGTGTGGGAAATTATGAAAAATAACCCAAAATGTCCATAATTTAAGGACTTATTACTTATAATGGGTTATGAATTCGAACACTTCATTGTTGAAAGGAACGGTGATGACTTACATGGGTTATTATGATGGAGATCAAGAATCCTCATCTCGACAAAAAGGAAACCGTGGAGGAAAGTTTCTACCAGCTTTGCTAGGAGCGATTCTGGGCGGTTTGCTTGTATTATTTACAGTGCCAGCATTGGGAGGTGCCGGTTTGCTTCCGGATAACCTGTATCCTTCAAATGAAGAGGAAAACGGTCTTGGTGCTGATGAAAATGCGATTGAGAGAAACGTGGATGTTGATCTTACTACGAACGTAACTGATGCAGTAGACAAAGCATCAGATGCAGTGGTAGAAGTGGTGAATATTCAGCAAACTGATTTTTGGAGCCAGCAGCCAGCCGGTAGTGGATCAGGAGTTATTTATAAAAAAGAAGGCGATAAAGCATACGTTGTAACGAACGACCATGTGGTAGCTGATGCAAGCCAGATCGAAATCACTTTAAGCAATGGAACGAAGCTTAAAGGGACACTTCGCGGTACAGATCCTTTAATGGACTTAGCGGTTGTAGAAATCGATGGAAGCAAGATAGAGGATGTAGCTGAGTTTGGTACATCTGGTGACTTAAAACGCGGGGAACCGGCAATTGCAATCGGAAACCCTCTAGGTAACTTTCCTGGTTCAGTCACTCAAGGAATTGTCTCAAGTGCTGACCGTTCTATTCCAGTTGACCTAGATCAAGACGGCAACCCTGACTGGCAGGCAGAAGTTATTCAGACTGATGCAGCGATTAACCCTGGAAACAGCGGTGGAGCGCTTATCAATATAGCGGGACAGGTAATTGGGATTAATTCATCAAAAATTGCTCAGCAGGAAGTAGAAGGAATAGGTTTTGCGATTCCGTCTGATGTAGCAAGACCCATTATTGAGGATCTTGAAAAGTATGGAGAAGTACGAAGACCATTCTTAGGAGTAAATATTATTCCACTTTCTCAAGTTAACACCTATCACCGTGAACAGACATTAAAGATTCCAGACAGTGTAAAAGGCGGCATCGTAGTCATGGAGATCACACCAACATCTCCTGCAGCACGAGCTGGCATAAAAGAAATGGATGTTATCGTTGAAATGGATGGCGAAAAGATCAATGATCCTATCGCACTTCGTAAATTCCTTTATACAAAGACTAAAATCGGCGAAGAAGTTGAAGTTGTTTTCTATCGAGATGGTAAAAAACAATCAGCTAAAGTTGAATTAGGTAAGCAAACATAAAAACAGGGGGAACTACCCCCTGTTTTTATTTTGAAGACAAAACGCTATATGTGGACAACTTTTTACATGTATGTCGTTTACAGAAGACGAAGAATTCGGTAGTGTAAGATAGAGAATTGTGGATAAGTAAGGAGAATAGTGAAATGAAGATTATTTGTTGCAAAGAGCATGCTGAGCTTGCGATTGACATCATTGTGGATGAATTTGAAACAGCACCAGTTGTCGAGTTACTAACAGGAAAAGGCGAGTTATCAACAGCATGTGAATATTGTGATGAACCAGGCGCATATAAAGTATCGAACATATGAACGCCTACAATATATGGGCTTAATTGTGCATATGTGGATAAGTTCTGGGGATAACTTATTGCGAAAAGGAGTTTTCAACAAGTGAATATATCAATTGTTTCTGTAGGGAAACTAAAGGAAAAATACTTAAAGCAGGGAATAGACGAATATTTAAAGAGACTTGTACCATACGCAAAGATAGATATTATAGAAGTTCCAGATGAAAAAGCACCTGAAACATTAAGTGACCAGGAAATGATCATGGTGAAAAATGCAGAAGGTGAACGGATTTTAGCAAAAATTGGACAAGATGTGCATGTCATTGCCATGGTGATAGAGGGAAAAGCAATATCTTCAGAAGATCTGGCGGAAAATCTAGATAAACTGGCAACGTACGGAAAGAGTAAAGTTGCTTTTGTAATTGGTGGTTCATTAGGCTTAAGTGAAGCAGTTATGAAGCGGGCGAATGAAAAGATCTCTTTTGGGAAGATTACTTATCCGCATCAGCTGATGAAACTGGTTTTGATCGAACAAATTTACCGGGCTTTCCGAATAAATAGAAATGAACCATATCATAAGTAAATGGGGTTTTTAAATCAAAATGTTCAGTAGATATAGTGAGTAGAATACACTTTAGAGTGAATATGAATGATAAAAATACAAAAGGAAAACCACTGAGATTAGTCTCAGTGGTCTGTTCTTTACTAATTATCATTCAACAAATAGTTATAAATATTGGCTTCGCCAGCTCCATAAAGTGGGTCTGCCCCGACTTTGCCCAAATCAATGGCGCTTTGTCTGATTGCTGCGGCTACTTGAGCAGGTGAGTACTCAGGATGAGCTGCTTTAATGACTCCAGCCACGCCAGCAACTTTTGGTGCTGCCATTGAAGTTCCGTGTAAATAAGAATATCCATGCCATTGTCCATCACTAAATTGGGTTGTAGCATTACCTCCGCCTACAGGATAAGAAGGATAAGTTGATAATGTACGATACGTAAAATCACGTTTATTTAAATAGTTGCCTTTTGGGTCTGCACGGAACAAACTGTCGTATAACGGACCGTTATCCCCACCAGGGCCAGCAACGTCAATAGCATTTCCATAATTAGAGTAGAATGCAATATGATCTGTTGACCACTCATTAGATGAAGAAACCGTAATAACTCCAGGAATTTGGGCTGGTACTACACGAGATGGGCCCTTAATGTCCAAACCATAAGTATCCTTCCAATAAGCTTGCATATCATGCAAATTGTTTAGATCTTTGGAATCATTCCCTGAAGATACAACCACTGTAACCCCTTTTTGGATAGCATACTGAATTGCACGGTGATAAGCTACCATTGAAGCGGAATCACCTTTTTCTCCAAGGTTATGAGCCATCCAACGCCAGCCCCCAATGGACATATTAATAACTTCAACGCCATCGTTTGCTGCAGCTACAATTGCATCAGTAATCCAAGATTGTTGTGCTCCTCCTGTTGCACCAAATACACGGTAAGCTCGGACTGTTAATTCTGGACCTACTCCCTTAACCTTTCCATTGGCGGCAATTGATCCAGCAACATGTGTTCCGTGACCATTTTTATCCCAGGCATCTTTTGTTCCAGGTACAAATGTTTTTGATCCAGCAAGATCAGCGTTATCCTTTAAATCTGGATGGCTGAAGTCAATTCCTGTATCAATGACGGCTACAACGGTATCACGGTTACCATCATTTAGCTCATAAGAATCGCCATCATGAGTCAAACGCTGCATATCCCATTGTTTATCCCAATAGCTGTCTGCATTTGGATCCAAAGTAATTTTGCCTCCATCTGGGTTACCAGGAGTAAAATTAACTTTGTTATCTGGATCGGTTTCTAAGTATGCTTCAAGTTCTCTTCCAACAGTCTGAATGTTAGTATCTTGTTTTATATTTGATAGGAAAGTTGGATCGGAGGATGCAACCTCAACAATTCCGATTTCATGTATAACTCTTTCAACATTCCCTCCTGCCTTCGAGATTGTTTCTGAGAAATTACCCGGCAGCTTCCCTTTATACGCTATTACATAATGTTCCTTCTCCGTTGCAGCCTTTGTTTGATTCGATTGGACCCCAACAATTAAAGAAAATGATAAAGCCGAACAAATAGATAGCACAGCTAGTTTCTTTTTCATTAACATTACTCCCTTATGTAAATTTAATGTGAATCACAAATTAATTCTAGTACAAGCTCTTCAAAAAATTTGTCGATTAATAAAAAGAAAATTAAAAATATTACGACAAAATAATTAATCTAATATTTGTGATGGCAGACCTAAATATCCCCAGAAAATTAAGAAGAGAAGCTTTACATGCTAGTTAACAAAATAAAAAACCTCATATTGTTTAGACACGGAGAACCGTACCATAAGTAAATGAGGTTCTTAAATAATTTCATTCTAGCGTTAATAAAACCAACCTTTTTATAATGGGAAGTTGAAACCCACAGCATCCATCACGATAGAAAAATTTATCAAGAACCAGGCACTACAAAAAATTTTTATCATATATAGTTGATATCCGTTCGGATTTGATGAGGAGGATATCATGCAACCTATATTACCTATGGAAAAATATTTTGGGCAGTTTGAACTGGTGCATGCTTTTTATGGGGCTATGCCTACAGGTGTCAGCGTTTCCGAAACCGGTCGTATTTTTGTTTGCTTTCCGAAATGGGGAGACGACGTTCAATTTACTGTAGCGGAAATTGTTGAGGGTGAATTGCAGCCTTATCCCAGTTTAGAAACCAATTTGGTTAATGTTGGTAATATTACAATGTCTTTCGTCAGTGTCCAAAGTATCGTTGCTGATGGAAGAGGAACACTTTGGGTACTAGATACAGGGGCACCAAATTTTTCTGAACCTATTCAAGGGGGAGCAAAATTAGTTGCTGTTGATTTAAGCACGAATACAATAAGAAGAGTATATACCTTTACAGAAGATGTTGTCTTGCCAACAACTTATCTGAATGATGTCCGTTTGGATTTTCGGGTTGGAAGAGCAGGCTATGCATATATAACGGATTCTTCTTCCAGAGGGCCAGGGGCTATTATCGTCGTAGATTTAGAAAATGGAGACGCGTTTAGACGGTTAAATGGGGCAATATCAACTTCACCTGATCCCTATTTTTTACCGAAAGTAGAAGGTGAAATTTTGATGAATCGAAACCCGGACGGCTCGACTTTCCCATTTAGATTGGCTTCCGATAGTTTAGCGATTTCTCCTGATGGAAAGGTTTTATTTTATGCTCCGCTAACCAGCCGACAACTGTTCTCAATCTCAACAGAAGCCCTAAGAGACAGAAGGATACAGGACATGAATTTATCCCAATATGTGCAGTATTGGGGAGAAAAAGGTGCGTCTGATGGAATGATCACTGGCATAAAGGGAACCGTTTATGCGGGAGACTATGAAAACAACAGTATCCGGAAGATATTGCCGAATGGCGCAATAGAAACCATCGCACATGACCCGAGAATTTTATGGCCGGATACTTTTTCGATTGGCCCCGATCAATACTTATATGTCATTGTGAATCAATTACATCGGCAGGCGAGATTTCATTATGGAAGAGATCTCCGGGAAAAACCATATAGTTTACTTCGTATGAGAATTGATGAATTCCCTGCTCCTACCTATTCATAATAATCTTAAACGAAGGTAGTATCCCTCATCAGGGAGCTGCCTTTTTTGTCAGTTAAAATTATTTTTTTGTAAAATTGTATATATTCCCGCAACCGCCCTATAATAAAGAGGCTTTTATCTGTTGATAATATAATTCTTTGGAGAGTCTATTGGATATATTTTATCACTTATTGAAAGTGATAGCAGGGAAAAAATTCAAAATAATGTAAATTCATGCATAAAATATAATAGATTTGAAATTCAACAAAACGTGTCTGACTATCTTTAAATTAAATCGAGGGAAAACACGGGAACGTATTAATTCTTGGTTTTTAAAGGAAGAAGTAGAACCGTCACCATGCTTCATTTGGTAAGATCACGTATTTTCATCAGCTGATGAGCTTGTGCCGGTTGAGCAGATTTATTGGGAGGGGCTTTTCACAAGTGATTAAATATCATGATGTGCAAATTCTGACCAGAATTAAAACAATATGTACACATAGCAGACATTAAAGCAGGGCATATCCCTGTTTATTTGTTGGCATAAATCTTGCATCTCTTCACAAGCGGGAGGGATGATGATGAATATTCAAGAGTCTAAAGCGCTTGTAACAGGCGGGGCTTCAGGTCTTGGTGAGGCAACGGTAAGGAAGATTGTTGAAAACGGAGGTCAGGCTGTGATTCTCGACCTTTCTGTGGAACAGGGGGATCGGCTTGTTAAAGAACTTGGTTCATCTGTTTCTTTTGTTAAAACAGATGTAACGAGTGAAGAGGAAGTCAAGGCAGCCGTTGCTTCAGCAGTAAATCGAATGGGTTCCGTTAATACAGTTGTCAATTGTGCCGGCATTGGTATAGCTGAAAAAGTGTTTGGAAAAAAGGGAACGCATAGTTTGGATCTTTTCACCAAAGTAATTTCCGTTAATCTGATTGGTACGTTTAACGTATGCCGTCTGGCAGCTGAGAGTGTGGTTAAAAATGTGGAAAATGCGGCAGGTGAAAGAGGCGTAATTATTAATACGGCTTCTGTTGCAGCATTTGAGGGGCAAATCGGCCAGGCTGCATACAGCGCTTCAAAAGGCGGAGTGGTTGGAATGACACTTCCTCTTGCAAGGGAGTTTGCTAGATTTGGTGTACGTGTGATGACAATTGCTCCGGGACTTTTCCATACACCGATGTTTGAAATGCTTCCGGAAGAAGCACGGGAAGCACTTGGAAAAATGGTTCCGTTCCCGTCCAGGCTCGGTCTTCCAGAAGAGTATGCGCAGCTTGTACAAAGCATTGTTGAGAATACGATGCTGAATGGAGAAACAATACGTCTCGATGGAGCTATACGAATGCAGCCTAAATAACAAAGCGCTAAAAATGGGACTATTTTAAGAAAAAGCTGACTCAAAAAGTACATTTTTAATGTATTTTTTGGCGTCGGCTTTTTTTATGGACCCGCAATTATCCTAACCGGACGGGGGACCTACTGAAACCAATTATTTTCTCCACTTATTTATGTTAGAAAATTCAAAAAACGATACGAAAACTGTTAAGATAAGAATAGAGTGAAATGGAGGTGGATGAATGGAACTTAGAGAGATCATGACGGAAATGGACTTTGTGGTCACAGAGGAAATGTCTATGAATAAAGCGATGGAGCTGATGTATCAAAAAAAGTGGAACTTACTTCCTGTGACAGATGAGAAAAGACTGCCGGTTGGCGTTTTTACAAGGAGCAGTCTTTACCGGATGATTTCTGATGGCTGCCCATTATCAACATCTATTGAAAAGTACATAAATCGTCATGTCGAAACAATTGAAATTCATACACCATTTGAACAAATTGAGACGAGAGTAAAATCAAGCAAGGTTGGGACCGGGGTTGTTCTGAATGATGATGGGACAGTAGCTGGCATTTTAACCAAAACGGATATGGTGATGTCTCTGTTTAAATCGGTTAATTCCTTGCAGACGGTTAAAGCACTCAAAAAAACACTGGAAACGACACTTAAGTATGCGTATGACGGTATTATTATGGCGGACGAAAAGGAGCGGATTCAAATGGTAAGTCCGCCTTTTTTAGATTTGTTCAACCTTCAGGAAGACGAATTATTAAATAAACCCGTTGATAAAGTTTTGCCGAAGATTGATCTTAAAAACGTGTATAAAACACAGACAGCAGAAGTCAGCGATATGATGGAGATCAACGGTATCAACTATATCGTCCAGCGGATACCTATCCTAGAAGATGGAAAGGTTATTGGCGCGATTGGAAAAGTCATGTTCAGGCAGCTGAATGAAGTCAGCGAACTGTTTAAAAAGCTGCAGCGGGCTGAAAGCAAAGCAAGCTTTTATCACCAGCAGTACAATGAGGCAGAATCTGCCCGATTTACATGGGAGCATATATGGAGTGTCAATACGTATATGGAAAAGCTAAAGTCAAGTGCTGCAAAAGCTGCCAAAGGCCGTTCTACCGTCTTAATAAGGGGAGAAAGCGGAACAGGCAAGGAGCTTTTTGCCCATGCCCTTCATAACAGCAGTGCGAGAAGCAAAGGAAAGTTTGTCATTGTAAACTGTGCTGCGATACCAGAAGAACTGCTAGAATCGGAGTTTTTTGGATATGAGGAAGGCGCTTTTACTGGTGCCAGACAAAAGGGGAAGATCGGAAAATTCGACCTTGCAAACGGGGGGACTCTTTTTCTCGATGAGATAGGTGACATGTCTGTTGCACTTCAGGCGAAGCTGTTAAGGGTGCTGCAGGAGCGGGAGTTTTACCGGGTTGGCGGGACGAAGAAGATCCATGTTGATGTAAGGATTGTTGCAGCAACGAACCGTGATCTCGAGGAAATGGTGAAGAACGGGACATTTAGAGAAGACTTGTATTACCGTTTGAATGTGATTTCACTTCAAGTGCCACCGCTCAGGGAAAGACGTGAAGATATTCCTTATTTAACACAAAAACTGACTGAAGAACTTAACAAAATGCTGGGTACAACTATAACCGGGATGGAGAAGGATACTAAGGACGCGCTCTTCCATTATCATTGGCCAGGTAATGTACGGGAATTAAAGAATATCCTAGAGCGAGCCATGACCTTTGCCGAGCATGGAAAGATTCAGCTTGAGGACCTGCCGGATTATATGTTAAAAGCACTGCCTGAAAAAAGACAAGATCGATCGATTTCACTGGTTGAAAATGCAGAGCTTGAAACGATTAAAAAAGCGCTCTCTGAGATGAATGGAAACAAAGCCAAGGCTGCTAGAATGCTAGGGATTAGCCGATCAGGTTTATACGAAAAAATTAGAAAATATCAGCTTCAATAAGTGTTTTAAAGTGTCCATATTCGGGACACTTTTTTTATTTGCCTGTCAAACTATCAAACAATGTAATCCTGATAAACGTACAGCTTTTAATTATCTTGGTTTATCTTCATGTTGGCATAAATATTGCATATGAACTAATGAACGAATGAATAGTGAGGAGGAAGGCACATGCATATTGGCGGTTTTCTGGCTCAGAACGCACGAAATTTTCCTGAAAGGTTTGCGGTTGATTGTGAAGGACGAACCTACACGTATGGAGAACTGAACAGGGCTGTAAACAGGCTGGCAAATGGATTAATTAGCCTAGGTGTTAAAAAAGGAGAGAAAGTTGCTCTTTTCATGAAGAATTCCGATTACTTTATGATTTCCTTTTTTGCCATCGCGAAGATTGGTGCCGTTGTGGTGC
Source organism: Fictibacillus sp. NPDC058756 (assembly GCF_042746035.1). NCBI lineage: Bacteria > Bacillati > Bacillota > Bacilli > Caryophanales > Fictibacillaceae > Fictibacillus > Fictibacillus sp. NPDC058756. The sequence goes on from NZ_JBHYPU010000001.1 coordinate 54,806, forward strand.
CGGTGAACTATAGGCTGACGCCTGATGAAGTTCAGTATATATTCACTCAGTCCGATGCTGTCCTCGTATTGTGTGACAGTGAATTTGAAGACACTGTATACAAAGCAAGAAATGGAACAGACGTCCAAGCCATTATTTTCGGAAACACTGCTGGCCAAGGTAATCTCCTGTATAACAACATTCTTTCCCACAATGAAAACGAGCCGGAAATAGAAATTTTTGACCAGGATAATCTCGAAATCCTATATACATCAGGGACGACAGGACGGCCAAAAGGTGCCCTGTTCGATCATAACAAGATTTTCAAAGTAAGCCTGACCATGCTCGTTAATATGGAGCTGAAAAAGGATGAACGCTTCCTACACCTAGCCCCTCTTTTTCACTCAGCCCAGCTGAATTTATTTATGATCGCAGGCGTTATACTTGGCGGCAGGCACTATATCCATCGTGATTTTCATCCTGTAAAAGCGCTTCAAGCTATCCAGGAACACAAAATAACACATCTGTTTGCTGTTCCTGCTATGTATAATTTCATGCTGCAAGTACCAAATATAACGGAATATGATCTGTCATCGATCAGGCGCTGCGGTTATGGAGCTGCTCCAATGCCGCCTGAACTTGTCCGCAAGAGCATCACAGCTTTTAAAACAGACCAGTTTTATAATCTGTGCGGACTGACAGAAGCGGGACCAGGAGGCATTTTTCTTGATCCAGAAGGGCATGAGCTTCATCTGGGAAAGAGCGGCAAGGCCGGATTCCTTACAGAAGCGCGCGTAGTTTATGAAAACGGTGAGGATGTAAGTCCCGGTACTGTTGGGGAGTTCATCCTACGAGGTGAAACGATCATGAAGGAATATTATAAGAAGCCTGAAGAGACGAAAGCAGCTCTAAAGAATGGCTGGCTCTATACGGGTGATCTGGCGACGATGGACGAAGAAGGATACATTACGCTTGTCGACCGGAAAAAAGACATGATCATTTCTGGTGGAGAAAATGTGTATTCAGCAGAGGTTGAAGTGATTCTGTATGAGCATCCTGCTATTCTTGATGCTGCCATCATCGGTTTACCGGATGAAGTGTGGGGAGAAGCCGTAACAGCTGTTGTAGTTCTGAAGGAAGGTGCTCTTTTAGATGTGCAGGAACTGATTATCTTCTGCCGTCAAAAGCTTGCCGGCTATAAAGTGCCGCGGCGAATATTTATCGAAAAGCAGCTTCCTCGCAATGCTTCCGGAAAAATTCTGAAATACCAGCTTCGTCAAAAAATGAATGCCCTTACTAATGAAGAGCATAGTGTGAAGTAATAACCTAAATAACATCAATGGAAAGAGGTTGCAGAAAATGAAGCGTTCTTTTTTGAATGATGATCATGAGATGTTTCGTAAATCATTAAGAAAGTTTTTAGAAAAAGAGGCTTATCCTTATTATGATCAATGGGAAAAAGATCGGATAATCCCCCGTTCTTTTTGGACCAAAATGGGCGATCAAGGCTTTCTTTGCCCGGATATTGAAGAAAAATATGGCGGGAGCGGTGTTGACTGGGGTTTTGCTGCTGTCATTAGTGAAGAGCTCGAGCGAGTAGGCTCAGGTCTAATTGGAATCGGGCTTCATAATGATATTGTCGTACCATATATCACAGCCTACGGTACAGAAGAGCAAAAACAACGCTGGCTGCCGCGCTGTGTGACAGGAGAAATCATCACTGCGATTGCCATGACTGAGCCCGGAACAGGGTCTGATCTTGCGGGTATCAAAACAACTGCAAAGCTTGAAGGCAGCCACTACATCATTAACGGACAAAAGACATTTATAACGAATGGAATCCATGCAGATCTGGTCATTGTAGCTTGTAAAACAGACCTTCATGCAAAACCAAAACATAAGGGCGTCAGCTTATTTGTAGTTGAAAGAGATACTCCCGGGTTTACAAGGGGAAGGAAACTGGATAAGGTCGGTCTTCATTGTCAGGATACAGCAGAACTTATTTTCGAGGGCTGCCGCGTTCATAAAGATAACCTTCTTGGTGAAGAAGGAAAAGGTTTCACATATTTGATGGAAAAACTGCAGCAGGAAAGGCTTGTAGTGGCGATAGGCGCACAGGCAGCAGCTGAGGAAATGTTTAAGCAGACCCTCAATTATGTAAAGAGCAGAGAGGCTTTTGGCCGTCCTGTCAGTCAGTTTCAAAATACACAGTTCAAGCTGGCAGAGATGGCAACAGATATTGAGATGGGCAGGGCATTCCTTGATGCGCTTATCGCCGAGCATATGGCTGGCGAAAATATCGTAACAAAGGTGTCGATGGCTAAATGGAAGCTTACCGATACAGCAAAGCGGATTGCGGGGGAATGCATGCAGCTGCACGGCGGCTATGGGTATATGGAAGAATACGAGATTGCCAGAAGATACAGAGACATTCCGGTCGCAAGCATTTATGCTGGTACAAACGAAATTATGAAAGTCATTATTGCTAAAAACTTAGGTTTATAGAACGTTTTACACATAGAAAAGTGAGGGAGAAGAGATGAGAGAAGCTGTAATTGTAGAAGGAATAAGAACAGCAGTTGGAAGAAGAAATGGCGGTCTGAAGGATATCCGCCCGGATGATCTGGCAGCTATTGTTCTAAAGGAACTGGTAGATCGAACAGGCATAGATGCACATTTAATAGAAGATGTCATCTTAGGATGTGTCACTCAAGCAGGTGAACAGGCGGGAGATATTGCAAGAGTGTCCGCACTGATTGCGGGTCTGCCGATCGAGGTTCCTGGTACAACGATTGACCGCCAATGCGGTTCGAGTCAGCAGGCTGTACATTTTGCAGCACAAGCGATTCTGTCCGGGGATATGGATGTTGTGATCGCAGGCGGTGTTGAGAGCATGTCCCGTGTGCCAATGGGATCGAATTATCAGGGAACGGGTTTCAGTCCGGCTCTAAAGGAACGTTATGAAGTGATTCATCAGGGATTGTCGGCGGAACGAATCGCTGTAAAATACGAGTTTACGAGAGAAGATCTCGACCGCTATTCACTCGAAAGTCATAAAAAAGCACTTCGTGCGCAAGCTGAAGGCTATTTTAACAGGGAGATCGTTCCTGTACAGCTTTCAGATGGAACGGTGTTTTCCAAGGATTCTGGACCGCGCGAGGAAACATCACTTGAAGCATTGGAAAGCTTGAAACCAGCTTTTATAGAAAATGGCGTCATCCATGCCGGAAATGCAAGCCAGATCAGTGATGGAGCTGCCGCTATGCTCTTAATGAGCCGGGAAAAAGCAGAAGAACTCGGGCTTAAACCCCGGTTTAAAGTCCATACCCGTGTTGTGGTTGGATCGGATCCAACTCTCATGCTGACAGGTCCGATTCCAGCAACACAAAAAGCATTGGAAAAATCAGGTCTTACCATTGATGACATTGATATTTTTGAAGTGAATGAAGCCTTTGCATCTGTCACACTTGCGTGGTTAAAAGAGACAGGTGCCAATCCTAAGAAGCTCAACCCGAATGGCGGTGCGATTGCACTAGGGCACCCACTCGGCGGAAGTGGTGCCCGCTTAATGGTTACGTTAATGCATGAGCTTGAAAGGACTGGAGGAAGGTATGGGCTGCAAACGATGTGTGAAGGGCACGGAATGGCGAATGCCACAATTATAGAAAGGCTTGATTAGCTTAAAGGGTTAATTTCAGCAGTGATGGATTTTATGCAAGGTAATTCGATTTTTATGAACAGTAATTTGAATTTTATCAACGGTAAAAATAAATTCATAGAAAGGAGGAAATCAACGACTTTCAAGAGCAACAATGTTTGCGAAAACGGCCTTTAGAAATAAGCTGAATCTAATGATAACGGAGGGATTAAGATGGGGACAACAATTGGCAGAATATTTGATTTGACCGTGCAAAAGTTTCCAAACAAAGAGGCGATTTATGATGTCAGGAAGAATCAGCGCTTATCCTACAGCGAATGGAACGTCCAGGTAAATAAACTGGCCAATGCACTCATGAAAGAAGGAGTGACAAAGGGTGACCGAGTTTCAACCTTTTTATTCAATACGGAAGAACTCGCTACTGCATTCCTTGCCTGCACAAAAATCGGGGCTGTCTTCAACCCCATCAATTTCCGTCTGACGGCTGAAGAAGTGGCGTTTATCCTTCATGATGCAGCCCCTAAGGTTGTACTCTTTGAAAAAGCTCTTGAGCCAACAGTAACTAGTATCAAGGATCGATTTACGAGAGCTTTATTTTGGCAGATTGACGGAGAGTGTCCTGAATATGCCGCGAGCTATCATGAAAAAGTGTCGGGAGCCTCTTCAGAGCTGGCAGAATTACCTGTAGATGAAAATGACCTGTACGCCATCATGTATACCAGCGGGACGACGGGAAGACCTAAAGGGGTGCTCCACTCCCACCGTGAAATTGCAGAACAAAGTTTAATCGTTATAGGTGCAACGAAGCTTGATTCTTCTGATGCAGGACTTGTAACGGCGCCCATGTTTCATTGTGCGGAACTCCATTGCGCATTTTTACCAAGAATACATGTCGGAGCAAGCAATGTCATTCTTCATCAGTTTGATCCCAAAAAGGTGCTTAGCTTGATTGAAGAAGAGAAAATCACGAAATTTTTTGCAGCGCCCACCATGTGGAATATGCTCCTTCAAGAAGATTTGCAACAATTTGATATATCGAGTTTAAAGACCGGTTTGTATGGGGCTGCGCCAATGGCTCCTTCCCTTGTCCATGCTTGCCACGAACGACTAGGTCTAACGCTCGTCCAAGCATATGGAATGACCGAGATGGGTCCTGCTATTACGTTTCTTGGTGAACAAGATCAGCTCACAAAAGCCGGATCGGCAGGACAGGCATGTCTTAATCATGAGATTCGCATTGTCCGCCCGAATGAAAATGGACCGTCTGACCCTGATGATGTTATGCCGCCTGGAGAAACCGGTGAGATCCTTGTCAAAGGTCCTTGCATGATGTCCGGTTACTTTCAAAGGGAAGAGGCGACGGAAAAGGCTTTATATAAGGGATGGTATCATTCAGGCGATATCGGCTACCTAGATGAAGAAGGGTACTTGTGGGTAAAGGACCGAGTTGATGACATGATTATTTCCGGCGGTGAAAACATATATCCAAGAGAGGTTGAAGATGTTCTTCATGCTCATAAAGGTGTGCTTGATGCCGCTGTTGTCGGGCAGCCGGATGACCGCTGGGGCGAAACGGTAACAGCTTTTGTTGTAAAGAAGGATCATGATGTAACAGAAGAAGAGCTTGATGAATGGTGTAAAAGCAGTGACCAAATCGCCAATTATAAACGTCCGCGTAAGTACATTTTCTGTGAAGCTCTCCCAAGAAACGCGAGCGGCAAAATTCAAAAATTCGTACTACGTAAACAATTAGAGGATCTGTTCATAACGAACAGGGGAGCATTGTAAGAATGCTGAAGGAAAGAACAGAACATCTTTCAAGCAAGCTGCTGGAAGGTGTGCGGGTTATTGATTTCAGTCAGTATTTACCCGGACCGTTCGCCACATTAAGGCTTACAGAAATGGGGGCAGAAGTCATTAAGGTGGAATCTCCATCAGGCGACCCTGCCCGTACTACAGGTCCAAAAAGTAATGGAGAAGGAATTGGATTTAAGGCAAATAACCGGGGGAAAAAGGGTATCACATTGAACCTGAAACATGCATCAGGGAGGGAAATAGCCCTTCGTCTTGTAAAAGAAGCGGATGTACTTATTGAAAGTTTCCGTCCTGGCAAAATGGCAAAACTCGGTCTCAGTTTTGAAGAAGTATCCAAAGTAAATCCGAAAATCATCTACTGTTCCATATCTGGATATGGACAGGACGGCATTTTAAGCACTCTTGGCAGCCATGATATCAATTACATGGCACTCAGCGGGGCACTCGCTCAGCTTAAGGATGATAATGGCCGTCCAATCCACCCATCTAATACGTTTGCAGACTTTATTGGAGGGATGGCAGCCAACGAAGGGATTTTAGCAGGACTCGTTTCCCGATCAATAACAGGCAAGGGGAGCTATCATTCTATCTCCATCACTGAGGTCATGGCTTCCTTTATGGTCAATCATGTTTTGATAGAAAAGGAAACCGGAACAAGAAACGGGTTCGGTGTATTAAACGGTAGTATTGTTTCTTATGCACTGTATGAGACAAAGAACGGCCGTTTTGTAAGTCTAGGAGCACTGGAATCAAAGTTCTGGAACAACTTTTGCCTGGGAGTAGATCGTCCGGATTGGATACCGCTGCAGTTTTCAAGAACTACGACAGACTGTTCTATCTATAAGAAAATGATAGAACTCTTTAAGAGCAGAACAATGGATGAGTGGAGTAAGTTCGGTATGGATACGGACTGCTGTCTTACTCCTGTTCTTGAGGGACACGAACTCGCTAAGCACCCGTATTTTTTAGAAAAAGAAGCCGTGCATGCAGGCGGTCAGGTTAAGATGCACAGCGGGCTGAGAACAGAAGATCTGCCGTCTGCACCAGAAAAGGGAGAACATACTGACGAAGTACTTAAAAAGTTGCTTCATATAACTGAAAGTGAGCTTTTGGCATGGAGAAGTGCGGGTATTATATAAACAGGCTCTAAACAATATCATTAATATTTGTTACTTTAACCGTATCTTTGAAGGATACGGTTATTTTTATTAAATTTTCAAATCCACTAAACTAATAATATAGACATGTCTATCATCACCACGATAAACCCTATTAAAACCAGCCTTATCGAGTAAAATCACACTGCTAATGTTTAAAAATTATTTGTTACTATGAATCGTTTTCGTATAAAAAGAGTTACTTCGGTTTGTTTAAGTACGTCATTAAAACTCTTATTTAAATTGATATTCTATATATTTCAGATGAAAAAATGTAAAGGAGATATGCGGATGGCATCTAATATTCTGCTGTAAAATGCAACAATTGCGGGCGTTCGGCTATTGAGGACTTTTATTATAAAACGGATGAAAAGGTTACCTATTGCAGACGTTGCGGATATAATTATTCCATAAAAATCATTCGTGAAACAGCAAATCATAGGGAATATAAAGAAGATGAGAGAAAGGGTTATGGTGTCTTGTTTTTAGTGAAAAAAGATAATACAAGTCAAATGCAGTTATTTAATTCGACTGTGACAGAAAAACAAATTGAGGAAAACAAAAACATTTTTATGAAAGAGGATACTGATAAAGACAGAAGCTATTTTGTTACTTTTCATAATGGTGTTTTCAATGTTATATCGGGAACTCCGCCAGAGAATTTTCATTTGCCTTTTGAGGAATATAAAGAAAAAATGCGTAAAAAATATGGAGATTTTGAGTACTTTGATGTATTAGTTCCAATAGAAGATTGATTTGTAATAATACACTTAATGTTAGGCAGTTAGCAGTGAAACATATGGTAAAATTACTCATGAATAATGGAGGGATGATAGTGTCTAACTTGCCTAACTGCCCAATATGCAATTCAGAATATACATACGAGGATGGAATTTTGTTGTTTGTCCTGAATGCGCACATGAATGGACTTTAGAAACGAATCATAATTTGCTGGAAAAGCGGCTTACAATAGTGCAAAACATGGCGTTATCGGTCTTGCTAAGGTTGCAGCACTAGAATCAGCTGCAGAGGGTGTTACAGTTAACGCACTATGCCCTGGTTATGTAGATACTCCTCTTGTTCGCGGTCAGTTAGAAGACTTGGCTAAAACTAGAAATGTATCCTTAGATAAAGTGCTCGAAGAAGTAATTTATCCGTTGGTTCCGCAAAAACGTCTTATGGAAGTAAGCGAAATTGCAACTATGCAATGTTCTTATCAAGTGACAAAGCGAAAAGCGTTACTGGACAAGCGATCGTTATCGATGGTGGATATACAGCTCAATAAATAATAAATGATAAAAACCTTAGCTTATAAAAGCTAAGGTTTTTATGTCTTGTTTTATTAGGGAATCTGCCGGCACTCTGGCTAGAATACGGGCTGGAAAGAACTCCCGTGGAGATGAGCAGACTCTTAGCTGTAACTATAAATCTCAACTTCACTCATCAACCCATGTGTATTGCCTTCAGAATCTTTAAAGAATACCATCCATGATTCGGTATTTTTCATTTTTGCCACGACATGAGGTGAATCTATAAAAGTTACACCTTTTTCTTTAAGGCTTTCATACGCTTGTTTGATGTGTTCCACTTGAAAATAAATGACAGAGCTAGAATGGGCAAACTCCTCTTTCTCAGGAAGACTTAAAAGAATTCTAATCCCCTTACAATCGAAAAATGCCATTGATTCTGTCCGAAATAATAGTTTTAGACCTAAGATATCCTCATAAAAATGAATAGAACGTTCTATATCATGAACCGGCACTGCAATCTGTCCAACTTTTTGAATACGATCAGTTTGAATAGTCATTAATAACCTCTCCTTCATTGTTTTCTCCTTCATGATAAGCAATTATAAAAATTAATTCTTATCCAATATCACCTTTTTTCGATATTGAAGGGGAGAGAGGCCAACATGCTGTTTGAACAATTTACTAAATGAAACAGGATTTTTCAAACCAATTTCAAACGTAATATCCGTAATCGAGTATTCTAGATTCTTTAACAGAGAAATCGATTTAGCCATTCTTAACTCTGTGATGTGCTGAAAAGGTGTTTTCTTAAAGATCGTTGAGTAATTTCTTAAAAGATGATTAGGTGATAAGCATGCCACTGCCGCAATCTCCTCCAATGAGATCTGTTTATCATAAAATGCTCTAATATATTCATGGGCAATGTTAATTCTCTTATAAATTTCTTCACGAGTAGACATACGAATGGCATCTAACATATCGACTTCACGTAAAGTCTTTATTTGATCCCTTAGGATAGATTGCATAACAAGATGAAAATATTCATCCAGCAAGGCTGAATCATTTTTGTATTCGCTAGCTCTATGTTTTAAATGATTCAGTTGGTAAGCGAGCGTTTTCCTTTTTTGATATGTTTTATCAAAAAAGGAAGCAGGAGTACTTGTTTTAAATGGATCATCTAATAATCGGCTCGAAGAATCTGACATATTTCGTAAAACATCCCCTGCAAATTCCTCTTGAAAAAAAACACAAAAAGATTCAACATCATTGTATTGGTCAATTGTGATGGTATATGGGCCTTCATTAAGGAGTAGATAACTGCCTTCTTCTACAGCAAAGTAACCTTTATTTGTTTTGTAATGAGCTTTGCCGAATGAAAAGGTTTTAATAGAGAGAAGCCCATTACCTTCCCAATGAAATTGATTACTCTTTGCATGGAGTATGTAGTTCGATGCATTATTATCAGCCATTTTAATTTCCCCTAAATAGAGTTTTGTAAGGAAAATTATACCTTATACATGTTAGGTATAAGGTGTTTTTTTAATAATGTTCCACATGAAACAATAAAAAAATAGAAGGTGATTTTATACAGTAAACCTTTAAGATTAATCATATTTAACCCCAGGCCATTTTTCTTTTAAGGGAATTCATCAGCTCAGGACTTGGATTTAAATTTGATTGAACAATTTCTTTTGTTGTTAAAGCTATCCATTGACTCAATGACACATCAGCAAAGCGGTCGCTCTTAAACATTCTAGAAACCAAAGGCTCTAATTACCTGTATTTTGAACGTAATGACCGAATGCGAAAGGAACATAACCCACATCACCTGCTCTTACATCGAATGTCCTCGCTGTTCCATTCCCGGCAAAAGCCGTCATTCTCGCTTTACCTGCTAAATATATTGCCACTCATCATTATTAGGCTGCCAATGCAGCTCTCTCATACCGTCAGGCTTTATTTCTACTAATGCTGCAGCTATTTTTTGAGAGATAGGAAAATTTTCTGTCAGTTGACAGATCTATTCAAGTATTTATATATGTTCCTCCTGCGATAGTGCTGCATCTGCCAAAGTGTAAACGATCGCATCATCTGTCGGAGGATTATGAAGTCCTGCACGCACATCACGAAAATGTCTTTGCAGCGGATTTGAAGCGGAAAGACTCCTTGCCCCGACGATTCTCATCGCTAAATCAACTACTTTGTTCGCACTGTTCGTCGCAATATGCTTAACAGCAGCAAGCTCTGAAGCCATATTTGTCCGCTGCTCTGGCTGTTCGACCCATTTTCGTGCTACAGCATATAACACCTGACGTGCATTAAAAAGTTCCAGTTCAATCTTTCCAATTTTTCTTCTTACTTCCGGGACATCTTTTATTGGACCTGGTAAAGTACTCGGACTGTATTCTGAAGCGAATTTTATCGCATAATCCTTTGCGGCGGCGGCAATCCCAATATAAACGGCAGGTACTTGAAGATACCATCCTCTTGCTGTGGCTGAACGGCTATCTTCTACAAATAAGAGGTCTTCTTCATCAACAAGTACATCTTCTAGTACAAGGTCATCACTTTTGGTGCCTTTCATAGATATGCTGTCCCACGTTTCTTTTACAGAGACACCTTCTCGTTTATGATCAACTAAAATAAACCCCTTTTTACCGGTGTGATTAAGGTCTGCTGTAATGATGGAATAATCGAGAGCTTCAGCCATAGAAGTAAATGCTTTATTTCCGTTCAATCGCCAGCCGTTTTCTTCTTTTATTGCAGTTGTGCCAGGAGTTCCGCCTCTTGAAGGACTTCCTGTAGCTCGTTCTGTCTGAGCTAAATTGAAGAGTAATTTTTCCTGAACAATTAACGAGCTGACTTTTTCAAAAGCTGAACCTTGCCAATGCCAGTTTTCAGCAGTTTCAAGCATCACACCTAAGTGCCACCCCAAAGATAGAGCAGTAGGGGCATCGCCTTGAGCTATAATTTCTTGCACCTGTAAATATTCAAGAAGGTTGAGGCCTTTGCCGCCATACTCTTTTGGTATAGTCAGAGAAAGGAAGTTCATTTTTTTTAGATCTGCGAAATTCTCGTAAGGGAAAGTACCTTCTGCATCAATCGCATCGGCTCTTGTGCTGAAAATTTCTTTTAGTTCTTCAGCTTGTTTTAAAATCTCTTCAATGTTTGTTTGTTTCTTATCATGCTCTGCTTCAACATAAGTTTTTGTCACGAATTTTTCCCCCTGCAATTATTTTTTCAGAGGACATAAAAAAATCCTCCTTTCAAAATGACGAAAGAGGACATTGTTAAAGAACTCTTTCTCATCTCTCAGACACTAGCATGTCTGCTGGAATTAGCACCTTTCTTATCTAATAAAGATAAGCGGTTGCTGCAGGATCTTAGGACCAGTTCCTCCCCTGACTCGTGATAAGAATAATAGATTATAAATATTAATTGTCATCACTATAAGATACCAGGTAGCATATTGTCAACGAAAAACTGAAAACTTAAAATTTTTATATTATTTTGGGAAAGTGCGTTGACAGACTATTTTTATTCCTGTATATTCTGTTGATAAATTGAATACTATCGATTTCTTATCGAGAGAGGTGGAGGGACTGGCCCTTTGAAGCCTCGGCAACAACTATTTTTAGAACTGTGCCAATTCCAGCAAGCTTACAAGCTTGATAGATAAGGAGAGATCAAATGCGTTTTTTCCATTTCACGTATTTTATTAACCTCTTCTTATTCATGAAGTGGTTTTTATTTTTTCTCTTGGGAGCGGTACAAAAAATTCATACGTTACGGAGGAAATCATTTTGAGTAAAGAAATTTTGTTAAACGCATTTGAGATGACAAGTGCCATGCATAACTCTCATGGACTTTGGAAGCACCCGGAAAATAAACGGCATAAGGGTTATAAAGACTTAGATTATTGGATTGAATATGCCAAGCTGCTGGAGAAAGGGAAGTTTGATGCCATATTTTTTGCAGATGTTCTAGGTGTCTATGACGTTTATCAAAAGAGTAAAGCCCCTTCAATCAGGGATGGACTGCAGGTTCCGTTAAATGATCCCGCTCTGCTTATCTCAGCGATGGCTAGTGTAACTGAAAATTTATCGTTTGCAATTACGGTTAGTACCACATATGAACAGCCTTTTGGAAATGCACGCCGTTTTTCTACACTCGATCATTTAACGAAAGGAAGGATTGCCTGGAATGTCGTTACTTCCTATCTTCCTAATGCAGCCAGAAATTTTGGCCTGGAGGATATGATTAAACACGATGAGCGTTATAACATTGCTGATGAGTATCTAGAAGTGTCTTATAAGCTCTGGGAAAACAGCTGGGAAGATGGTGCGGTTGTTGAAGATATCGGGACGGACACTCTGGTCGATCCTGAAAAAGTACATGAGATCAACCACGAAGGACAGTATTTTAAAGTGGAGGGACCTCATTTAAGCGAGCCATCCCTGCAAAGAACACCTGTTATTTATCAGGCAGGCACCTCAGAAAGAGGGCGTGATTTTGCCGCAAAACATGCTGAGTGTATTTTTGTAGGAGGTCCGACAGCAAAAAGGATTCGTTTCTATGCAGATGATATTAGAGAGCGAGCAAAAAAACATGGACGGAACCCTGAGAATATTAAAATCTTTTCTTTCCTAAACGTTGTTGTTGGAGAAACTACAGAGGAAGCAGAGCGGAAGTTTGAGGAATATTCAAAGGTTTGGAGCTCTGATGCAGCAAAAGCACAGTATGGGGCAAGCGGATATGATATTGCTGAATACGAAGAGCTTGATCCAGACCTTCCATTTGAATATACAAAGTCTACAGAAGGCGGTCATTACAAGGCTGCCACACTTACAAAGGATGCACCTAAAAAACTTACTGTAGGAGAAGTGTTGAACCGGTTTGAGTCACCTGACAGGGGAAGCTATATTGTTGGCAGCCCAGAACAAGTAGCAGACGGGATTCAAGCTCAGTTTGAGGGCTCTGGTGTTGATGGATTTAACTTAAATCACCTTGTAACTCCGGGTGATCTGGAAGCTTTTGTGGAACTGGTCGTACCGGTCCTTCAAGAAAGAGGACTGTATAAAAAAGAGTACAGCAAAGGAACGTTGAGGGAAAAATTATTTCCGCATGGAGAGAGCTTATTGCCAAGTGACCATCCAGCAGCAAAGTATCGAAGAGTTCTAGCGGAAACTAACCAATAGAAAAGGAGTGGAGAGAGGAATGAAAAAAATAACTCGTTTAATCATAGGGCTCACAGCCATCATTGCTTTAGCTGGATGTGGAGCTTCAGGAGAAGGGGAAAAGAAAGATATTACACTCGGAGCTACCGTTCCATATAGCGATATGCTTGAAAAAGGAGTAAAGCCATATTTAGAGAAAAAGGGATACAAAGTCGAGGTTAAGGAATTCAATGATTATGTACAGCCGAATATATCACTTAAGAGCGGTTCGCTGGATGCAAATTTGTTTCAGCATAAGGTGTATATGGACGCTTTTTCAAAAGAAAATAATATGAAATTATCAAGTGTAGTGACGGTTCCAACAGCACCTATCGGCATATACTCCAACAAATTTAAATCGCTTGAAGAAATTAAGCCTGGGAGCACGGTCGCACTAGCAAATGATCCAACAAATCTAGCTCGCGGTTTAACGATTTTAAGAGATAACGGATTAATTGAGATTGATGATAAAGCAGATCCGTTGCGCGTATCAGAAAAAGACGTTACAAAAAATCCGAAGAAGCTTAAATTTCAGCCAGTAGAGGCGGCTCAAACTCCCCGAACATTAGAATCTGTTGATTTAGCAGCGGTCAATGGAAACTTTGCGATCTCATCAGGTTTAAACTTAGAGGACGCAATTGTAAAGGATAAGCTTCCAGAAGAAATCATTAATCGAATCGTTGTTTTAGAAGAAGATAAGAATTCAAAGTTGGCTAAAGATCTTAAAGCAGCTGTTGAATCTGAAGAATTTAAAAAAGTAATCAATAGAGAGTTTGAACAATTCCATAAACCTGAATGGATGAATAAGAAAACTGCTTCAAAATGAGTTTACTATAAATTTTTTTTAGGCTCTATTTTAAAAGATTGGTGCTTTTTTAAGACCCTTCGTTAGCAAGTTGATTGGAGCGCAAGGTGCGAGACTCCTCGAAAATAAAAACCACATTTTCTTCGTGCGATGTAACGCTGCCGTGGCCTTCCTTGTCCTACGGAATCAGTGTGACAGGAGAGACCATTCAATGTCGCAAAGCGACGAGTGGGCTCACCGCACGCCCCTCGTGGAAAGCGAGCATATTGGTGTGGAAATCAACCGCTCAAACACTATAAGTTTGCGAAAACATCCATTTTTATTAATATATCTAGCAATAGCCGTTACCTTTTTTATACGGTTTCATAGAATATGTTATGTTGAAAAATGGGGGGTGATGGATAGTGAATAATTGCCCGCACTGTGGTTTGTTTCGATACGATTTAAGTGGATGTATATGCAGCGATCAAGAGTATAACAATGATTGGAACGAAAGAGCTATAGATGAGATTTTCAGCAGTGAAAATACGTTCCTAAGAGCACCTAAGAAATTAAAAAGACCAACGAACCTGCAAAATCCAACAAACTTTTAGGACAAACAGTCTCATATATATATTTTAAAAACAGACAAGCTGGCTCAACATAACGGGCCAGTTTTTAAAATTAATAGCACAAAAAAAGCAGACCCAACAATTATTATGGATCTGCTAATTTAATCACATGGTTAAACCTAGTGATGGAGGCGAACTTAGCTTCCTTACATTAGAAGTACGAGCACGGTTTTGCTGATTTGAACCTGTAAGATTTTTTTGGATAACGATACTTGAACCGATTTGTCCTTGTACCTCAAAGCCCCATTGTTTAAAAGCTCTAAGAGCATCCGTGTTATCTTCATCCACAGTACCATAAACCACTTGAATGCCTTGTTTTAATAGATGGTTTTCAAAAACTGGAAGAAAAGAACTGGCGATTCCTTTTCCTTGATGCTTTGTATCCAGCACAACGTAATCTACTAAAATCATATTGCCTAATCTAAAGCGGTAACTAACAAAACCTGCGATCCTATCACTGCTGTCACAAACAACCATGACCTCATTAGCCATCCCTAAAATAAGCTGGATGACTTCTTTTTTTACTTGAAAGTTGTTAACTACCATATCAACTAAAACAGGATTGTCTTTACCAGGAATCCACTTGCGAATATACAAAAATATTCCCCCTTATATTACTCTGCAAAGGAGAAAAGATTAATAAAAAATGGATGAATATACTGTTTAAGCACAGCTGTTTATTTTTATTAAATTCCCCCTTGCTTGTACTATATGTGGTTGTCCAAAAATGGTTTGGATAGAATCCCAGTTCCTGATGAAAAGGGCTTTTTCATTTAGGTAAATGACAAAAAACCGGGGGGTCGCCCGGTTTTCTAAGTGACTATTCGTTAAAAAAATTAAGCTTATGCAGGTCTCTTCTTGCAAGCTTTCTTTCTTTTTTTTAATGGGAATAAGATTGGTAGCACAATAGACACCCCCTTCTATATGTGAACCTAGGAAAAGGACAATGACTGTACCTTCTTCCATAATCTATCTTACGCAAGCTTGTCTGAAATGTTTGGACAAACAATTAGTATTATAAAAATGGATGCATACAAAAATGTCGTTACTAGCCGATAGGGAAAATAGATTATAATTTACTCACAGCTTGAATGAGAAGAGGAAATCATGATGATTTATGAGAGAGAAAAACAAAAGCTAATGAGGCTCTTTTTTTTGCAATAAAAAACCACTGGTATAATGGAATCCCATTATACCAGTGGCGTAAATGAATTTAGATTAACGAACACCTTTCATGAACCCTTGAATCTTAGGTGAAAGCATGAATAGGATAACACTTAGTAGAATAGCTACTCCACCAATAACTCCAAAGTACATCATCTCTGTTTTATCAGTGTAGAACTTAACGATTTGTGCGTTAATTGCCTGTGCAGCTGCACTAGATAAGAACCATAAGCTCATTGTCTGTGCAGAGAAAGCAGCAGGTGCCAGCTTCGTTGTTGCAGAAAGGCCAACAGGTGATAATAAAAGTTCGCCAAGTACAACGATAAAGTAACTAAGAACAAGCCATAATGGATTAACTAGTGCGTCTTCTCCACCAAAGTATGCAGGAAGAAGAATAACTAGGAACGATAATCCAGCAAATAATAAACTTAAAGCAAATTTCTTTGGTACTGTTGGTTGACGATCACCAAGCTTCACCCAAATCCAAGCGAATAAAGGTGCTAGAACAATGATGAACAATGGGTTCAATGATTGGAACCAAGCTGGTGAGATCGTTAGACCTGCAAATTCAAGATCTGTACGCTTATCTGCGTATACAGCAAGAATTGTAGAACCTTGTTCTTGAATAGCCCAGAACATTACAGATGCAATAAATAACGGGATGTACGCGATAATTCTTGAACGCTCTGTTGCAGTCGTTTTTGGACTGCGATACATTACGATAAAGTAAATTGTCGGAATTGTAATACCGAAAATACCAACAAGTGTAATGAAGACATCAAGTGTAAAAATACCAGCAGGAATTGTAGTTCCTAAAATAACGGCTAATGCTACTGCTGTTATCCCAACGATTAAAGAATATTTTTTCTTTTCAGATGGAGATAATGGGTTTGGCACAAAAGTACCCGCAAGGCCAAGATTTTTTTTCTTTGTAACAACAAATACAATTAGTCCTAATAGCATACCAACGGCTGCAATCCCAAATCCTAGATGGAAGCTCGTTTTTGCAACTTCCCCTACAATTAACGGAGATAGAAATGCACCTAAGTTAATACCCATATAGAAAATACTGAATCCTGCATCTCGACGATTATCTTCTGGTGCATACATGTCACCTACAACGCTTGATACGTTAGGTTTAAGTAAGCCTGTCCCAATAACGATAAACACCATTGATACGAATAACATAGTCAGATTGCCTGGAAGTGATAAGACAATATGACCGATCATAATTAAAATACCACCATAGAATAAAGCTTTAGATGTACCAAAAACTCTGTCGGCTAACCAACCACCGATAACTCCAGACATATATACGAGTGAACCATAGATAGACATGATTGCTAATGCAGTGGTTTGATCAATTCCTAAACCACCTTTTGAAACTTCGTAATACATGTAATAAATCAGTATTGCTCTCATTCCATAGTAAGAAAAGCGCTCCCAAAACTCAGTGAAGAAAAGAGTGAACAAACCTTTAGGATGTCCAAAGAAGCCTTTTTGAGGAACACTGTCCACAATTTTCTGTCTATTGATGTCTGACATAAGACAACCTCCTTTAGTTCTTTAAATATAATACTTTGAAATATTTATTATTGTCAAAAGTTTTTGGCTTATCTATTATTACAGGTTATTATTTATTCGTAAATGGAAATTACAACCTATATAGGTTAAATGGCTTATATAACTGCATAAAAAAGCTAAACAAATTATTATGAAAGACCCAGAATATAGTATGGTTTAAAAGATGAGATTTTAATATGAATGTATTGGAAATGGCATGATAACATTGTGGGAATGATAAGTTTTCAGTAGTATAGAGGAATAAGTTTAAGGTTTTGAAAAGAGGTCTTTTTATGATAACTAATTCCATTTATGGATTAACATTTGAACAGCTTGCGGCATGGCTTTTAGATCATGGACACAAACAATACCGGGCATCACAAGTATGGGATTATCTTTACCGGAAGAGAGTAACAGATTTCTCTCAGATGACTGACTTAAATAAAGATTGTATAGATCTATTAAAAAAGAGTTTTGTCATTCATACGTTATCGCATCATGTTAAACAAGAAGCATCTGATGGTACAGTTAAATTTCTATTTAAGCTTAAGGACGGCAACTTAATTGAAACAGTGTTGATGAGGCATAAATACGGCCTCTCTGTATGTGTTACAACACAGGTAGGCTGCAACATAGGGTGCAGTTTTTGTGCAAGCGGCTTATTAACGAAAACTCGTGATTTAACTAGCGATGAAATCGTTGAACAAATCATGAATGTTCAGCATCATTTGGACGATGCGGGAAAAGGTGAGAAAGTAAGTCATATCGTAGTAATGGGAATAGGAGAGCCCTTTGATAACTTTGAGAACATGGTAGACTTTTTAAAGATTATCATTGATCAAAAAGGTCTTGCTATCGGATCCAGACACATCACTGTCTCGACTAGCGGGATTGTTAACAAAATTTATGAATTTGCCGATACAAAAATCCCTGTAAACTTAGCTATATCCTTGCATGCACCAAACAATGAACTGCGTACTAAAATCATGAAAATTAATCGTTCGTACCCTCTAGAAAAACTGATGGATTCGATCAATTATTACATTGAGAAGACAAACCGCCGTATAACGATTGAATATATATTGCTTAAAGATGTGAACGATCATATAAAGGAAGCAAATGAACTTGCAGTCCTTTTTCAGGATAAAAAGAAAAAAGTTTATATTAACTTAATCCCATATAACCCGGTTGATGAGCACAGTCAGTACCAGAGAAGTGCACAAGAATCCGTTTTAGCTTTCTATGACACACTCAAAAAGAACGGAATCAACTGTAAAATCCGCCAAGAGCACGGAACAGATATTGATGCTGCTTGCGGACAGTTAAGGAGTAAACAGATAAAAAAGGAAAAAGACAAGTCAATAAATCTTTAATCAGGATAAGGGTGTCTCTTTTACGGGACATCCTCTTTTTATATGTAAAATTTGATTGGCTCATAGAACGTTTATTTAGGCTCATAGGGTATAGCTTTTGGTACATAGTGCCCTTTTCTTTATTGACAGTTTGTAAATTAATTACATATAATAAGGGTAATCAATGGAAAGGATGGTGTGTTTGTGAGCGTGAGCGTTCTTAACTAAAACAATTTGGATAAAGGCAAGCGAAAGAAAAATTAAGCGTTTTTGCGTTTATTTGTTATGCTCTTTTGTTGCCGCCAATAGTTAAGAACAGCGGTCAGATACAAGCCATCATTTACAAATCCTTGATGCTGCCGGACTCTTCTTAAGAGCCGATTTTTTTATGCATTTTTTCAGGGTGAAGTCTATCTATGAGGCAGAAATGACATGTTCATTTCTGTCTTTTTTTATTGGCATGTTCCTGGCCTCTGTTAGAGGAGGGGATTTTAGCTCAAACAATAAATTTATGTTTTAAAAATTATATCCTAAAAAAATTGGAGGCAGTTCCATTGAATACACAAACAATAAATATGCTTGAATATAAAAAAATCAAAGAAATTTTAGGCGGTTTTGCTGTTAATGCTATAACAAGACGAGTGATTGAAACGTTAGAACCTTCTACAAACCTCTCCATCATTCAATCCTGGATGGTCGACACAACAGAGGCGCGACTTATATTAGAAAAAAGTGCAAGTGTTCCAATAGCAAACTTGAATGGTCTGGAGCACATACTTGAAATTCCGAAAAAAGGGGTAAACCTGTCACCTGAACAGCTGACACTAGTTTATGGCCTTCTTGATAATGTCAGCAGAATGCAGCGGTATATGAAGGATAAGCAGTTTCTGGCACCTGCTGTATCTAGTTATGCGTACTCTATGTTTGATCTTCCAAATGTAAAGGACGAAATATACCGTTGTATTCGAAATGGAAGAGTAGATGATCATGCCAGTAAATCTCTTTTAAAAACAAGAAAGAAGATTGCAGTAATAGAGGAACGAATTAAATCAAAGCTTGATAACATATTAAAATCCGCCGCCTACCGGGATATGATGCAGGAGCAAATCATTTCTATGAGGGATGGACGCTATGTACTTCCGGTGAAAAGTAAATTCAAAAGAAATATAGATGGCCAGATTCTTGATAGTTCATCGAGTGGTGCTACAGTTTACATGGAGCCAAATGATATCCGCAAGCTTCAAACAGAGATTAGTATGCTACGAGCAGAAGAGGAGATTGAGATCTCTAAAGTTTTAAGTATTTTAACTGGTATGGTAGAGGGATATGAACGTGAACTTGGAATAAACATTGAAGGCATGACCCATTATGATTTTATCTTTGCTAAAGGGAAGTACAGCAGGTCTTTAGAGGCCACAAATGTTGAGCTAAATGCAGATAATAAAATAAAGATCGTAAACGGAAGACATCCTTTATTGGGAGAAAAATGTGTACCTTTAAATTTTACCCTTGGTGAAACTTATCAAGCACTTGTAATAACAGGACCGAATACCGGGGGAAAAACTGTTGCAATCAAGACTATAGGTCTTTTAACAATGATGGTTCAATCCGGACTTCATGTTCCCGTAGGTGAAGGAAGCGAGTTTGCAGTATTTCGTGAGATCTTCGCAGATATTGGCGATGGGCAAAGTATTGAGCAATCGTTAAGTACTTTCTCTTCGCACATAACAAATATTATTTCAATAATGAAACAAGCGGGACCTCAAGATTTAGTTATACTCGACGAGCTTGGAGCGGGAACAGATCCTGCAGAAGGAATGGGGCTGGCAGTAGCGATACTAGAAAAACTGTACAGTCAGGGAAGTATGATTTTAGCAACTACTCACTATAGTGAGATCAAAGAATTTGCAAATGTAACAAAAGGCTTTGAGAACGGGTCTATGGAATTTGATTTAGAAACATTGCAGCCGCTTTATCGATTGATAATCGGAAAAGCGGGTAAAAGTCAGGCTCTATCAATAGCTCTTAAGTTAGGAATGGTTCCTGAGGTTATTAACCGTGCAAAAGAGGTCACGTACAGCGATGAAGTTTATCCACATGTGGATAAACAAAATTTAATTCCCTTATCCACAGCAAATAGTGAAATACTTCAGAATTCGAGAGAAAAAGCCCAATCCACAATAAAAAAGCCGCAAGAAAATCGGATTCCAGTTCAAAACGAACAAGAATCAACTTACAAAATAGGAGACCGAGTATATGTAACAAGTTTAAAAACGGCAGGAATCATTTGTGAGTTAGAGAATACACAAGGAGAGTATGGAGTACTAGCCGGCGAAACAAAGCATCATATTCACAAAAAACGCTTAATTCTTCATATTCGGAGTGAAATGCTATATCCAGAGAACTATGATATGGATATTGTGTTTGAAACAAAAGAGAATCGAAAAAAAGATAAGCTGTTGAACAAGCGTCACATCGATGGAATAACGATAGAAAGAGAGAACATTTAAAGCGGGGATCATCGATGAAAAACATGATTATCTGTAAGGTTTTAAGTTTAAATGACTTAACTGATACTTTTTTAAGTGAGTTTAATCGTTATCAAGTAACCAATCAGGTTGTGTTTAAGGAAAATCATCAATTTAACATCAAGTCGGATCATTTTATTGATGACTGGGATGATAACAAAAAAGCAAAAGTCATTCATGATTTGCGTATTTGTTTAGATCAAGGGGGCAGGGCTATAGGAGCTTTTGACGAAGCGGGTCTAGCTGGTTTTGCAAATATAGATGGCTGCTTTTTCGGGTCAAAAATGCAATATTTAGAGCTCCCTTACATTCATATTTCTTCAGAACGAAGAGGCTCTGGGATAGGAAAAATGCTCTTTATAAAATGCTGTGAAGAAGCAAAGAAACTAGGTGCGGGAAAGCTTTATATTGCTGCACATCCATCCGTTGAATCACAAGGATTTTATAAAGCAATGGGATGTGATGAGGCTGTTGAAATTAACGAAAATATATTAAGAAGAGAACCACTTGATATTCAGTTAGAAAAAATTTTATAGTCCAGATTAAAAAGAGGCTCCTGTCACTGACAGGAGCCATTTTCACGCAAAAACTCTAACTTTATCAATCACTGCATTTTTTACATCTGTACCTACTTCGATAGGTGTTGAAAAATATTTATCGCAGCTTATATTTTGAATCACAATATCATCGGCACGATGGCTGCCTCCATAGACTTTAATCGCAGGACCGGCCGTCTTAAAGTCTTTTATTGTTACATGATTCAACAAGACGTTGCGTGCGCGGTATTGGATAGCGATCACAGGGTTTTTCTTATAATCATAAGAAGAATCTCCAATAAGGGTAAAATGATTGATCAATACGTGATTGTATCCTGAAACGACAAGTCCTCGGGGAGTTGAATCCTTGTAAAGATCAGTAAAAACCGGTGCAACAGCACATATATTAGTAGCAGAAATATGAAAAGCAGTTTTCGATTCTGGATCAATATCCTTGTGGTGGCCAATATGTCTGAAATTATATGCTCGATTATCATTCACAGACAAGTGGCCAACGATATGGACATTGGAAGCTGCAGAAGCATTATGATGCGCTTTAATCTCGAGACCTCCAAAGCACCGTGTTGTTGAGTTGTTCAAAAGCCATACGTTCTGGGATCCATCGTCGATCTCGATCCCATTAGAGTTAGAAAATCCTCTTTTATGCGATCTGCCTCTAGGATCACACATATGAGAGTTAGAAATAAAAATATGTGAGCTGTGATGAGTTGTTATCCCATCATCTCCGAAACCATAGCCGTTAAGATTATCAAGCCAGATATATTTACTTCCTCCTCTTGAAAGCGTGCCATCCCCTAGATAGGTATAGATAGAGGAAGATACGTCAAAGCAATGCAGACCAGGGTTAATTGCTTCTATATCATGCATCCACCCATATTTTACGTTTGCAAAAGTAAGACAACTGGAACGATTATTTCCTGCGCTTGTTTTTTCTTCATTCCTAAGTCTTTCGATGTTCCAGTCTAGACTCATTCCTTTTACTAAAATGTTGCGGTTGCCCCAAAAATGGTTTTTATTTGTTACAAGCCATTCACTCTTAGGGGATTGGTCATGTAATTTTAAAACAGACTTTCCCTTTCCTTCCCCTATTATGCATGTCCAGGAAGGCAGTTTTATTCCTTTTGTGAGATATGTGCCCTCAGGGACGCGTACTATTATTTTTCCTCTTCCTATAGCTTTCTTAAAAGCTTCTGTATCATCTGATATCCCATCACCAATTGCGCCATAGTCTTTTACGTTTACTTCCTCTCTTATTATGTTTAATAGCTTCGTATATTGATCATCCAGCTCGCTTTTCCAATTTGGATAGATGGATTCGTCTGAATCACAGCATATTTGTGTTGTTGAGACTTTTTGAAAACCGATATTTTTAACTAACGTTCTTTTTGTAACTAGTTTCATCCAATTAAATAAAGTTTTCTTGTTTTCAATTCTCTTTGTATATTGGCTTCTTTCATTAAATAAATCTTCCGTTTCAGATAGAGCTTCTTTAAGTGAAAAGTTCTCTTGCTGATATTGTTTTATCAGCTTTGCATTTTTACTAGGTTTATGTGTTTTATCTAAATAAATCAATAGCTTTTTCACCTCAATCCTTAAAAAAGAATCTATTTTAATGATTCCCGTTCAATTAAATTGTAATCAGATAAGAAAAAATAGGGTAGGGGAGAGCGTGCAAACAAAAAAGTTAACTTGTAAACAATTTTGTTTGCATGTTTACGGAAATGTTTGCATTTGTTTGCAATAAAGTTTGCAAGTTTGCAAATCTGTTTACTTGTTGGTGTGAGAGGCTTTTTGGAGAAAATAAGGTTGTGTTTACAACAATGTTTGCATGTTTACATTTTTGTTAAAAGAAAAAATAGGCATTGTTTAATTTGCCAATACATTCTAATCTATTAATATAGCAACAAAATAACATTTGAAATAAGAAAGGATGAATGCCCGTGAGTAAATCTAGAATTGCAGCAATTGATGTAGGCAATGATTCATTAAAAGGGATATTTGGAAAATTAGATTATGAGCTGAACATACCAAACGTTATCGCAAGAGATATTGAAGATCGTCCTGTTATTGGAATTGAAGAATTAGACAGCAAAGATCCTTTAGAAGGAATACATATTAAAGTTCACTCCCCTGCTCTTAAAGAGAACAATGTAATTTACCGTGTTGGAGAGTTGGCAGCTAAAAGTGATAACTCTACAGAATTAGATCCAGGAAGCAGCAAGTCTGAAGAAGATCAGACATTGATCATGCTTTTTGCAGCTCTTGCCCTCGACGCTGTTAGAGACGAAAACGCAAAAACTTTCACTAAAAACAATAATGTACTTGATACAAGCTACATCTTAGGTACAGGATTGCCTCTTCGTGAAGTAAAAGAAGGTAAAGACGCTGGTTACCGCTCTAAATTGTTAGGCTCTGTTCACCAGGTAGAGTTTTTGGTTACACCAAAATATCAAGGGTTAAAAGTAAATATAAAGTTTGAAGAAGTAAAGGTGTATCCAGAAGGATTTGCTGCGTTCATTAACCTTGTAATGGATAACGATTTGAACATCATTAACAAAGATTTAATTGACAAGCCTATTCTTATTCAGGATATCGGCGGATTATCAACAGATATCGCAGTAATCAAAAATAGAAATGTTGATGATGACAAAGCACAAGGCTTTAACCTCGGAGTTTCTGAAGCATTAGAACAGATTAGAGAAGAAATTCGTTCAAAACATGGTGTAGAACTCGACAGCCGACGTGATGTTGTTGACATTATTACGAAGAAGACAAACCGTAACCATATTATGGTGCGCGGAAGCCGTACAAGCGTACACGATATTACAGACCGTATTTTGGTAGACTTAGCTAAAAAGCAGTACCGTCTGCTTCGCAATGTGTGGCAAAAGAATTCACAGACTGAGATCTGCTACTTTGTAGGCGGAGGTTCTGCAGTCCTAAAGGATTATATTAAGACGCTTAATAATAACCTTGATGGATATAACATCGACTTTTTTGAGGATGAAAAAGAGAGCATCTGGATGATGGCAAATGCTTATTATAAGCTGATTTCTGATCACCTTAAGAGAACGACGAAAGACCAAAAGAGCGAGGACAAAGAGAAAAAAGCCGTTAAAGCTTAAGTAGGGTGATGAAATGGATAAAAAAGCTGCCAATGAAATAACCAGAGGCAAAACGATTGCTTTTCGTATACCCTCTGATACCCCTGATCACGTCTTAAAGCAGCTTCAAAAGCTTAAAGAGACGGAGAGACGTAACTTTTCGAGCAGGATTTCAGAGTTCGTCATGCAGGGTGTTGGGCAAACCATTCAAAAAGATAGAGAGACAATCACCATCCCGCTCCCAAAAAATCTTAGTAAAATGCAAAGGGATTGGCTTAAGCATGAACATTCTGAAGCCTTATTAGGCAATATTATGTATCAGCTTATATCGAATCCTGTTAGAACCGCTTCATTACTCGCAGCTTTAAACAGCAACTCTACGGATATTGATCAAGCTTTATATCTGCAAGAAGAAGAGCAGAATGATGAAGTTACTTTAGACGTTTATGATGATGAAACAGTTAATCTTGATACAATTGATGATTTAGATGATGATGATTTAAGTCAATTTGATTGGGATAACGCTAAACGTGAGGAAGACGAACCAAAAGAGGAACCGAAAGATCCTGAAAAAGAAATGGAAGATTTATTAGGAGATTTCCTTGCACATATGAATAAGTAATGGAAAGCGCAGCTGAGCTTATAGCTGTGCTTTTTTTGCGAAAAATTTCAGTTTGTTAACTGTCTTTGAAGGGAAGGGTTCTTATGTGAAGTAAAAAACCTACAGAGAGGAACAGTTGAATGAGCGAAAAGAGTAAAATGAGTGGAAACACTAAAGACGAACAACTGGAACAATTTCGTGTAGATGATGAAGGCAAGAAACTGACGACAAATCAAGGTTTAAAAGTATCGGAGGATGAGTTTTCTCTTAAAGCGGGTGAACGTGGACCAACTTTAATGGAGGATTTTCACTTCCGGGAAAAAATGACACACTTTGACCATGAACGAATCCCGGAAAGAATTGTACATGCCCGGGGCTTCGCAGCACATGGAGAATTCGAATTATATGAGTCTTTAAAGGAATTTACTAAGGCGAATTTTCTGCAGGATACTTCTAAAAAAACCCCAACATTTGTACGTTTTTCAACTGTTGCTGGGTCACGGGGCTCTGCAGAAACAGTGCGTGATGCACGCGGCTTCGCAACAAAATTTTATACAGAAGAAGGGAATTATGATCTAGTCGGCAATAATATCCCGGTCTTTTTTATTCAGGATGCTATTAAGTTTCCAGATTTGGTTCATGCGTTAAAACCAGAGCCTCATAATGAGATGCCGCAAGCAGCAAGTGCTCATGATACGTTCTGGGATTTTGTTGCGAACAATCAAGAATCTGCACATATGGTTATGTGGGCAATGTCTGATCGTGCTATACCAAGAAGTTTCCGCATGATGGAAGGGTTCGGTGTACATACGTTCCGACTTGTTAACGACGAGGGTAAAGCACATTTTGTTAAATTCCACTGGAAGCCTGTACTAGGCACACATTCTCTAGTATGGGATGAAGCTCAAAAAATATCAGGAAAGGATCCTGACTTCCACCGCCGTGACCTCTGGGAATCGATTGGAAACGGTGATTATCCGGAGTATGAATTAGGACTCCAAATTATCGCTGAAGAAGATGAGTTTAAGTTTGATTTTGATATTCTTGATCCTACGAAATTATGGCCGGAAGAAGATGTTCCTGTAAAAATAGTTGGGAAAATGACGTTAAACCGAAACGTGGATAATGTATTTGCGGAAACGGAACAGGTCGCTTTCCATCCTGGTCATGTAGTGCCGGGTATCGATTTTTCAAATGATCCCCTGCTTCAGGGGCGTTTATTTTCCTATACAGATACTCAATTACTTCGTCTTGGCGGTCCGAATTTTCATGAACTTCCGATTAACCGTCCAGTTTGTCCGTTTCATAACAATCAAAGGGATGGTTTCGGACGTCAGACCATTAATAGAGGGCAAGTAAGCTACCACAAAAACTCCCTTGCCGCTAACACGCCGTCACCAGCATCCGAAGAAGAAGGCGGCTATGTCCATTACCAGGAAAAAGTAGAAGGCAGAAAGGTACGCAGCAGAAGTGAGAGCTTTAAAGACCACTTCTCTCAAGCGACACTTTTCTGGAACAGTATGAGTGAACCAGAGAAACAGCATTTAAAAAATGCGTTTAGCTTTGAACTAGGGAAAGTAAAGAGCAAATCCGTTCAGCAGCAGGTTGTTGATATGTTTGCGAATGTAAGCTTAGAGCTTGCAGCAACGTTTGCTGAAGCAATTGGAGCTGAACCTCCTGCAGGTAAGGAATCCGAAGTTACGAAATCTTCCCCTGCGTTAAGCCAGCTAAATACAAAGAAAAACCCAAGCACACGTAAAGTTGGAGTTATTGTTGGCAATGAAATAAATGGGAAAGAAGTCTCTGCTGTACTGAAAACTCTAAGAGCTAAAGGGATTCAGGCAGAAGTTATTAGTGATAAGTTAGGTAATCCAATGGCTGGTGATGGCACTGAATTGGAAGTCATACATACATTTTTGACAGCATCCTCGGTATTGTTTGATGCGATTTATCTTGCAGGCGGCAGTAAGGATGCCAAATTCAAGAAGAATGCATTGCACTTTATTAACGAAGCATACGCGCACTATAAGCCGATCGGAGCTACGCACGAAGGTGCTTTATTACTGAAAGAAGCCGAAATAATAGATGATACAGGAGTCGTAAGCAGTGATGACATGAATGATTTTGCAGAGCGTTTTACTGATGCTATTGCAGCTCATCGTCATTGGGACAGACAAATTATATAAATAATAACAAAAAGTTGCAGCTTCATTTATGAAGCTGCTTTTTTTATGTCAAAGGATCTTAAAAGATTTTTGATTATTATTCTTTTTTGTGAAGACACTTCAATGACAAGTTGATTGGAGCGCAAGGTGCGAGACTCCTGCGGGATCAGCGAGACAGGTGAGACTCCTAAGGGTGCAAAGCATCAAGGAGGCTCACCGCACGCCCCGTGGAAAGCGAGCAACCTGGTGCGGAAATCAACCACTTCCAATAGCAACAAGTTTTACGAAACAGTCTTTTCAAAAGAATGAAATGAAAAGTTTTATCCAAACTACCTATGTAGGATTAAATTTTAAGGAGAGATTTTATGAGGAAAAAAATCATATCTATAATCATGGTGTTAGCAATAGCATTCCCTGTATTTTCAACACCGCTTCAAGCTGATGCAAAAGCAAAACGCGACCAGGGACCTTGCTATAGCCAGAATGCGATAAACCTGTACTCTACCCAAAGAAGACTTTGGAAAGATCATGTTTATTGGACAAGAAGCTATATTGAAAGTGCTTTGTCAGGACTTCCAAATAAAGATGCCGTTTTGAAAAGATTATTGCAAAACCAAGCCGACATCGGTAATTCAATTAAACCTTATTATGGCGATGCAGCAGGCAACCAGCTGACTAAGTTGCTGACAGAACACATTGTTATCGCAGGACAACTGGTAGATGCTTTAAGTAAAGGCGATAAAGTGAATGCAGAAAAATATAATAAAGAATGGTACCGAAACGCTGATGATATCGCGAAATTTTTAAGCAAGGCAAACCCTAACTGGGCAGAGCAAGAGATGAAAGATCTGCTGTATATGCACTTGCAGCTTTTAACGGATGAGGTTGCAGCCTTTCTAAATAAAGACTGGGCTGGAGAAATTGTAGCTTTTGATAAAGGGAAAAATCATATCGTAATGCTCGGAGATGAAATTACTAACGGTATTATGAAGCAGTTCCCTCATCAATTTAGAAACTAAATCAATAAAAAAAGCCTCTCTTCACAAAGAGAGGCTTTTAAAATTACGTGAAATAGGTTTTCAAATTAAAATGACCCGCTTAACGATCAAGCAGGTCATCTTATAGTTTGGTCAATCTTTTTTCTTCTCTTGTTTTTCCTTTTCTTGTTTTTTCTTTTCATCAATTGTTCCTTGATTAAAAGTGTCATTGATTTGTTCATGGACAATTTCTAAGTTTTTCTCGGTGTCTGATTTATTTTTCTTGTTAGGCTCATAATTTTCTTCAGCTACTTTTTCTGATTGTTTATTTTTATCACTCATAACATTTTAGCCTCCTCTATTACTACCAAAAATCCTTGATCAGCCGAAAAAGGCTGGTATATTTCAATTCCCTATAGTATTAACCTGAAACATCTCAAATATGAAAAAGCCCCATCCTATTCTGGAGGATGAGGCGAGAATGTTATTAAAAGAAATCAATAAAGGCTGCAGGAAGCTTTGTGATGCACTGTTCGAGTTTGATAACGTCTTCCTTTTTACCTTTAATCTTGCCGCATTCATGTAAAAAGGCAGGTTTTTGAGATCCTAGAAAGACTGCAGTCAGAGTTTGTACCTCCATACTGAGCTTACCTATCTCGCTTGCTGGTTCAGAAGCAATTCTATTTTGAGAAATGAAATAGGTTCTGTTATTCCACTCTGCTTTTTCATCGGTAACCGAAATAGATAGAGGAGACTCTATTGTTTTAAATGGATACTGTTTTAAAAATCCTTCAACATCCACAATTCGAGCCATAAAGTAAGGAAAATGCTCTTGATGAATCCTTGGGTTATTCAATAAATAAGGAAGCTGGTCATGTGCTGGTGCAACGATTTTCACTTTATCAACCATTGAATCATGCTGACAGATAAAGTTCCATAGTGCTCGTCTGGCGTCTTCAGTTACATACACAAACTCTTGAACATCCAGCAGTTTGTCTGCAGCCTTACAGCATAAATAGCCTTGAGGCTCTCCCTTTTCATCTTTGTAGACGATTCGGTTATATCCATCTGTGAATACGTGATTATTCCACCAATAGTCAGGACGAATCAATAAATGATTGTATTTTGCAAACCATTTTTCATAAACCGAATTTAAAAGGGAGTTCCCTTCTTCTTGTTTGAGCCTGAATACCCCGCCTGGAATATCTTCATAACGATATAAATCATTTTTTTCGATTGTATACTTATTAACTGAAGCTGTCAGTTCCCATCCGAACTTGCGATAAAAGGAAATGTTAAAGGGGTGCAGCAAGCTGATCGTCTGGCCATTCTCCTTCATCGCCAAAAGTGCTTTATTAAGCAGGCGTGTTACAGAACCTTTTCTTCTATGTTCTGGCCATGTAGCAACTCCCGCTAATCCCCCCATGGCGAATCGACAATTTTCTATGATTATTTCCAGGGAAAGAATATGCACCTTCGATATTAATTCTTCGTTTTCAAATTCTCCCCAAATTTCATGTCGCTTCAGCATCTCATATCGTTTAGGCAGATCCTCTTTTTTTACTTTGTATTGAAATGCGTATTCAGAGAGTTGGATAGCTTTATCAAATTCTTCTTCTTTTATTTTTCGTAATTGCATACTGTACAGCCTCCCATTCACTCTATATTTTACAAGTTTAAGTAGATATTTGGAAAGTTATTTATAGTAATATTCTGATAACAAGCGTTGTCCGTGATAGGATATTTATAATTAGAGAAAAATATTGGATATTTATAAAAAGTATCGAAAATATATTCAAACACAGTTATAATTATAAACTGTTGTGCATAAAGCAACGACAAAGTGAGGACATTCATGCGAATTCATAAATATATTAGTTTAACAGGATATTGTTCCAGGCGGGAAGTTAAGCGTCTTTTAGAAAACGGCCGTATTACGGTGAATGGCGTTGTTTGCAATAAAGATACAGAAGTAGATGAAGGCGATACGGTACTAATCGATCATAAGCCCATTCCTAGAAAAAAAATTTCTATATATCTCGCTTTTAATAAACCAGTTGGCATTACATGTACAGCTAACCCTGAGATAAAAGGAAATATTCTGGAGTGTGTAAATGTGTCTGAACGAGTTTTTCCGGTTGGACGATTAGATAAAGCCTCTCAAGGATTGATTCTGCTTACAAATGACGGGGAGCTTGCAAATCGTATCTCCCAATCTGACTTTAGGCATGAAAAAGAGTATGAAGTGACTCTAAATCAGCCTGTAACGGAGCTTTTTCTTCAAAAAATGGCAGAGGGTGTTCCTGTTCTTAACACAATAACAAGGCCGGCAAAAATAAAGTTTGTCAGTAAATATGTGTTTCGAATAACTCTGACTCAAGGATTGAATCGTCAGATCAGAAGAATGTGCAAGGCACTTGGATATGAAGTAGAGAAACTTGAACGCATACGTATAATGAATATACATCTTCATACATTGGCAGCTGGAAAGTGGAGAGAACTTAAGCCTGACGAGCTTTTAGTGTTAAAAGAGGGCTTAGATCTTCTAAAATAACGGGAAATATTCTACGTTTATCGTATACATTTCTATAGTCTTTAGATTATTTATAAATTTCGAAAACTATCATAAACTCATATACTTGGCTCTTGAAAGTGGTTAATTTCCGTTCCAGGATGCTCGCTTTCCGCGGGGCGTGCGGTGAGCCACGAAAGTACTGCTCCTGCGTCTGCGAGAAAATTCTGCTGAAGCGGGCTTCCTCGT
Source organism: Fictibacillus sp. NPDC058756 (assembly GCF_042746035.1). Classification (NCBI taxonomy): domain Bacteria; kingdom Bacillati; phylum Bacillota; class Bacilli; order Caryophanales; family Fictibacillaceae; genus Fictibacillus; species Fictibacillus sp. NPDC058756. Next base: position 86,069 of record NZ_JBHYPU010000001.1, read on the forward strand.
CGCATGCCTTACGAGAAGAATACTCAGGTAGCTGGCACGCTGATCCCGTAGGACAAGGAAGGCTTCGACAGCGTTACATCGCAGGAAGAAAATGTGATTTTTCATTTTCGAGGAGTCTCACACCTTGCTCTCCAATCAACTTACCAATGAAGAGAAGAAAAGTATGACCCAAAAGCAACAATCTTTTTAGAGAAAAGTCTTTTTAAAAAAAGAAGAAGCTGTTCAGAGGAATCTTCCTTTGAACAGCTTTTTTTCTTACAACAAATCTTGTATATCTTTTTCGATGGTTTCAGGTTTGTCAGTTGGTGCATACCGTTTTACCACACGGCCTTCGCGATCTACAAGGAACTTTGTGAAATTCCACTTTATTGCTTTGGAACCTAGAATGCCTGGTGCTTCAGTCGATAAATGTTTAAAAAGAGGATGTGCATCGTCTCCATTCACGTTCACTTTCGCAAACATTGGGAAGTTTACTCCGTAGTTCAACTCACAAAACTCTTGTATTTCATCGCTTGTCCCAGGCTCTTGTGCACCAAATTGGTTACAAGGAAATCCAAGAATAGTGAATCCCTTATTCTTATTTGCCTCATAGATTGATTGAAGCCCTTGATATTGCGGCGTAAAACCGCACTTGCTTGCCGTATTTACAATCAATATGACATTGCCTTTATAAGACTCGAGACTTGTTTGATCACCTTTTATCGTTTCAACAGGAAAATCATAGATTGACATTTTAACGTCTCCTTTTCGTTTCATATCTTTTAGTTTAACGGTATTTGAAATGGCTTTCATGAAAAATGCTCTTAATGGTAGAATAAGGATACATAAAAGGGGGATGGGAAAAATGGATGCAGTGTTTCATGTGGAACATCAAGTCTTTAACTACCGAGTAGCAGGGGTTTTAATACAAGATGGACATGTATTAATTCACCGTTCAAAGTTAGAATCACACTGGTCATTGCCCGGTGGCAGGGTAAAGCTGGGAGAAGATGCGAGAACTAGCTTGAAGCGTGAGATGGTAGAGGAATTAGCATTAGATGTGGAACCTCTAAATCACCTTTGTACGATTGAAAACTTTTTTACATACAACGGAAAAGACATTCATGAAGTTGGACTTTACTTTGATATGAAGACTCGAAATCCTATATCTCTTCATAATGGGGAAGAATTTACGGTCGAAGAGGCAGAAAGACTTGTATTTAAATGGATTCCTTTGAAAGACCTCACAGCTTATAAATTGTATCCAGAAGTATTAAAAAACAAATTAATGACGGGTTCTCTTGAGTCAGATTATTTTTTTGTAAATGATCTGCAGAATGTATAAGAAAATAATAAACAGTGTTTAAACGAATAAAGAGAGGCGGCTGTATGAGAGCTGCTTCTCTTTTTTTGTTTTGTGGATGGGGACAGACCCGGGTCTGTCCCCACCTAAGCCTCAAGTCTTATTGGAAAATACAGCCAAGGTCAGTTTTGGGAAATCTTGCATCGAGGTAAGCTAAAGATACGAAAGGAGGCAGCCGCTATGAAAAAATTAGGCTTGCTTGTTGTAGGAGGAATTGCTGCTATCGTATTGATAGCTAACTTAGGTCCGATGGTTGGACTCGCGATCGGTCTTGCTGTTATGTACTACACGTATAAAAAATGCATAACTGCAGAAACCGGCGGTAAGAAATTTTGGTGGGGAGCACTTTCCGTTATTGGACTTTGTGTATCCGTAGCAAACATCCCTGCGATTTTAGGTGCAGTTGCCATTTATGTACTCTATGTGGTGTACAAAAAATGGAACGAAAAAGAATCTATGGATGAGCACACAGAAAATGATCCATTCACAAACTTTGAAAAAGAATGGGCAAAACTTAAAAACAGCTAAAAAACAATCAAAAAGGAGCTAACAAAAATGAACTTATTTGAAAGAATCAAAAACTCTATCTCAGCAGATGTTCACGAACTTTTAGATCAAAAGGAGGAAAAGAATCCTCTTTCTCTCTTGAATCAATATTTAAGACAATGCGAGCAAGAGGTGAACAAGGCGCGTAAGCTTGTTGAGCGCCAGCAGCTTTTAAAAGATCAATTTGTTCGTGAAATTCAAGAAGCAGAAGCAAAAGCATCTAAGCGCAGTCACCAGGCAGAATTAGCTCAACAAGCTAATGAACATGAGCTTTACCAGTTTTCTATTACTGAGAAAGAGCAGCATGAAACGCGTATAAGCAAACTTAAGGAATCAGCAGCTCAAACAGAAAAAGATCTAACAGAGCTTGAGCAAAAATATGAACAAATGAAACATAAGCTGAAGGATATGCAAATTAAACGTATGGAATTAATGGGTCGTGAGAATGTAGCTAGAGCTCACCGAAAGATGGATCGTGTAATTGAGCCTGCTAATGTGTTGAAGAATACAGCTTTCAAATTTGATGAGCTTGAAAATTACATGGACCGTCTTGAGCAGAAAGTAAACGCTGATTATTATGCGAGCTCTATGGAAGCAAAACTCGCAAAGTTAGAAAAAGATTGGAAAAAAGAAGTAACTCCTACTACCGTTTAATGCAGTATATGATACGATTATGAAAGACAGAGGCGCATATTTACTGCGCCTTTTACGCCGTTTAATGACAGACAGAAAGTGAGTGAATGCAGATGCCGATTAGGAAGAAAAATGATTTTATCAGCTGGATGCTTTTAATTGCATGTGTCATGGTGCTTTTAGAAGCAACTATTAATGGAGAGGGTATTGTATTCACTCTTATCATCTGTGCAGCCCTTATGTATTTTGGCCGTAAAAGAATGCCGAAACGTTCAGGGAAAGTCATGTTCTGGGCTGGAGTAGTCATAGCCATCATTACGATCTTAAGCATGTATACGTTTAAATTAATTTTAGTTGCACTAGTGGTCTATATCATTGTGCAATTCTATCAATCTAAACAGAATCCGTTTGTTATTAAACCGCAAGTGAATGATCAAGTAACCCATTCATCAGAAGATTTATATAAGAAAGAATCTCTTTTGAAAAATATCGCTTTTGGAACGCAGCAGACACCTGATCATGTCTATGAATGGAACGATATTAACATTCAATGCGGTGCAGGGGATACAATTATAGATTTGAGTGAAACTCTTTTGCCTTCAGGGGAATCTGTTATTTTTATTCGTGGACTCATTGGCAATATTACAATTTACGTTCCTTATGAGATAGAAGTAGCTGTAAAACATTCTGTCATTGCAGGCAATTCGGTGATCTTTGATTATCAGGATTCCAAGATGTTTAATCAGGCGGTATCGTATCGAACAAAGAACTACAATGAAACTGAGAAAAAAGTAAAAATCATGACAAGCTTATTTGCGGGAAGCTTGGAGGTGAAGCGGGTATGAGTACCGTTTTGCGCCATATGTTTTCTGGTATCTCGTTAGCCTTTGCCATAACCATTCTTTTAGGCTCTGTCGTGTATACACTTTTTCCTATCAGCGATTGGAATTTTTTGCTGGAAGAACAATTGCTAGACTTTCCAATAGCGTTTGTGGTTCCATTTCTCGTCTTTATCATGGGAGCATTTTTCGGATTGAATTCTGGCATCTCGGCTCGAAAGCAATTAAACCTCATAGACCGGACGTTAAAGTCGATTGAAGACGGCAGGCAAGTCAATATGAAAGAAGTTTCGACCCTGGAGTTAAAAGCGATCACGAAACGCATGGAGGGTATTCAGCAACAATTAGGGGAAAAGATCCGCCAGTCACAAAAAATGGCGACAGAGAAGGCGGTTGATCAGGAGAAACGCATTCAGGAGATCATTTCTCAAGAAAGAAACCGTTTGGCTAGAGAGCTGCATGATTCTGTTTCTCAGCAGCTTTTTGCGGCAAGTATGATCATGTCTGCCGTAAATGAAGTGCGGGAAGAATCAGAGACGCGTGAATCTAAGCAATTAAAGCTCGTTGAAGAGACCATTCACCAGACACAGCTAGAGATGAGAGCTCTACTCTTGCATCTGCGCCCTGCTGCACTAAACGGAAAATCACTCCAAAAAGGGATGGAAGAACTGCTGCAAGAGCTTTTGCAAAAAGTTCCGATCGAACTGAAGTGGAAGATCGAAACCATTCCTCTTGATAAAGGAGTAGAAGATCATCTGTTTCGTATTTTACAAGAGTCTGTGTCTAATATTCTCAGGCATGCACAGGCAAATAAAGCGCAAATCCTGCTTGTCCAGCGAGATGATCTAATCATTCTGCGCATAGAGGATGATGGTATTGGCTTTAAAATGGAACAGGAAAAAACCGGTTCATATGGACTTCAGAATATGCATGAACGGGCTGCTGAAATTGGCGGCACGCTTAAAATAGTGAGTTTGCCAGGCGAAGGGACGCGTCTTGAAGTTAAAGTTCCGATTTTATCAGCGGGAGAGGAAAAAGCATGATAAAAGTATTGTTAGTTGATGATCACGAAATGGTCCGAATTGGGGTTTCCGCTTATCTTTCTGCACAGCCGGATATAGAAGTAACTGCTGAGGCTGAAAATGGGAAGATTGCCGTTGAGAAAGCTATAGAAATGAAACCGGATATCATTTTAATGGATCTTGTGATGGACGAAATGGACGGAATTGAAGCCACCCGTTTGATTACACAATCTTGGCCAGAAGCGAGGATTATCGTGGTAACGAGCTTTTTAGATGATGAAAAAGTGTATCCTGCACTCGAAGCAGGTGCCTCGAGTTATATGCTGAAAACATCGAAAGCAAGTGATATTGCGCAGGCCGTTCGCGACACCTATCATGGAAAGTCTGTATTAGAACCTGAAGTAACAGGCAAGATGATGAGCAAGATGAGGCAAAAACAAACGCGCGAGCCACATGAAGAGCTGACTGCGCGCGAGATGGAAATATTATTACTCATGACAAAAGGTAAAACCAATCAGGAGATCGCTGATGACCTGTTTATCGCTCTAAAAACAGTAAAAGTTCACGTGAGTAATATTTTAAGCAAACTAGACGTACAGGATCGTACACAAGCTGTTATTTACGCGTTTAACCACTCGCTTGTTTAATTAGCTTTTACAGAGATATGCTGAAACGTTTTAAAATCAAAAAGTCCTAAGTCGGTGAGTTTAATTTCCGGGATAACAGGCAGTGTCAAAAATGACAGTGTCAGGAACGGATCAAAATCCCCATTAAAACCAAGTTCTTTCAGCTTATCCTTTAAGAGTATGATCTCTTCATTTACTTTTTCAAAAGGGCGGTCTGCCATTAATCCTGAGATCGGAAGCGGTACTGAAGCAAGTATCTTTCCATCTTTAACGATGACATAACCGCCTTGCATATTTTTGATGGCATTTATTGCACATAGCATATCGTGGTCATTCGTTCCTGCCACAACAAGGTTGTGAGAATCATGGGCAACCGTTGAAGCGATCGCACCGTTTTTTAATAAAAGTCCTTTTACAACACCGAGCCCAGTATTTCCTGTTTGATTGTGGCGTTCAATGACTGCCATTTTCAGCAGGTCGTCTTCAGATGATGGTTTAAACTCTCCGTTTTCCACTTTTGCTCGAAGAATCTTCTTTTTTGTAACAAGCTGGTTTGGTATTAGCTCGATCACATGAATATGATCGCCTTCTTCAAGTTTAATAGACAGTTCTTCACCTTGTATCTCATGAATATTTACCGACTTCATTAAGTGTTCTGGAGGGGAGGGAGGAACATCTATTTGGCCAGTGAACGTGCCTTTAGAAGCTACTGAAATCCCCTCCACAAAAACTTCTGAAATCATAATTCCATCTAAATCATCCAGCAAAAGAAAATTAGCTTTATATCCAGGTGATATAGCCCCTTTTTCATGAAGTCCATAGCACTCAGCTGCGTTTATTGTAGCCATTTGAATGGCTTGAAGCGGAGAAATCCCTTCGGAAATCGCGAGTCTTACATTATGATCAACGCTTCCTTCAGCTACAAGATCATCTAGATGTTTATCGTCTGTGCAAAATAAGAAGCGGCGGGCATTTACAGGTGTAACAGCCTTAATGAGTGCTTTTAAATCTTTTGCAACAGATCCCTCGCGTATTAAAACGTACATTCCCCGGCGAATGCGATCGAGTGCTTCCTCTGCCGTCGTGCACTCATGATCAGTTGTGATGAGAGCAGACCTATATACATTAATACCGTTTGCGTCGATTCCAGCTGCATGTCCGTCAATAATAGCGTGATGTCTATCGGCAGAAGCTATCTTCTTAAGCATATCTTCATCCCCTTTAAAAACGGCGGGAAAATCCATTACTTCAGCTAATCCTTTAACACGGGGGTGTTTGTAAAACGGTTCAAGGTCCCGAGCGGTGAGAACAGCTCCAGCATTCTCAAATGGTGTGGCAGGAACAGAGGAAGGGAGCATTACACGAACATCTAACGGCAAACCTTCTGACTGCTCCAGAATAAATGTGAGCCCATCTTTTCCTGAAACGTTCCCGATCTCATGCGGATCTGTTATAACGGTCGTCACTCCATGAGCGAGAAGGACTTTGCTGAATTCAGCAGGAGTTACCATCGATGATTCAATGTGAACATGACCATCTATAAAAGCAGGGCAAATATAGCGGCTGGCAGCATCGATCGTTTCACGCCCTTCATATTCTCCTATTCCAGCAAAAAAGCCATCTACAATAGCTACATCTCCACTAATGATTTCTAGATTAAATACATCAATGATTTTGCCGTTTTTGATGACGATATCTGCTGGAACTCTTTTCGTGCTCACATCAATCCGCTGTTTTAGAAAATCCTGGTCCATAATCTGATCTCCTTAAGAGCAAAATATACCAACTAGTATGCGAAGAATTGCGGTTACTTATTTAGGTTTGATACTCATTTAGTCCTGCTTATTATTTATATAGTATCAAAATAAAAACGGTCCCTGTTGTAGAGACCGTTTTAACAATTTATTCACTTAGTATGTCGATCACACGGCCAACCTGACCGTCCTCTAGTCTTACTTTAATGCCGTGCGGATGATTGGGCGAGTTCGTCAGGATATCTTTAACGATTCCTTTTGTTTTCTTCCCGGAACGCTGATCGGCTTTTAAAATAACATTAACGGGAAGTCCAGGGGTGATGTTGGAGCGTTTGCGATGCATTATACGCCGGTTCTCCGTGCCTGATTGTTCGCTTTTTTCGTTTGCTGATTCTTAAGCTGGTTTGCTACTTTAACAGGACCTTTATGGTGTGATCCACCTGATTGCTGTGCTTTCTTTTCTGCAAGGCGCTGCTTTGCAATTTCTTGAAAGCTTAATTTCTTTTTCTCCTCTGCCATTTTTGTCACCTCTATTTTATTTTTTCTTTTTAAAGTCTGCTTCTTTTAAATAGCCTTCTGCTTCTGCGTATGTTTCAAATGCTGCCTCAAGTGCATCATCCTCATCAAAGATAAACCACATACCATCTTCACCAACAAGTCTGATTTTTTCATGACTGTGGCTAAACCAGTGTTCTTCTTTGCGTTCACCATCATCTGTGCGGTCTTTCTTCGGCTGCTGCCATCCGTGTGTTTTTGAAAGGAACTCCATTGATTCTTTAATAAGCGCGATTAGCTCATCCGCTTCATAGTCACGAATATTTACGTAGCCCTTATCGTTCTTTACACTTTGCGGAAGGTGTCCGCCATATACAAAACCGTTGCCGTTTGGGTGAAGGTGGTATACGACGATTTTTTTGTCCTGTACACTTTCCTCATAGTGAAAATTCAAACGGCCAAGTGACACTTCGTGCATGTCCAGCTCTGGGAAATTCTCTTGAATTAAAGCAACTTTATCTTCAAATGAAAGCATATTTTATACTCTCCGTTTCTTTTATTGTGATTGGTTGATTATATCATACCGAATAAAGAAAACGAAAATACCTAATCCTCTTTCAAAATGAGCTTGTGCGTGAAACGTCAGGAATTTGGCGTGGAACAAGTTACATTCTGCGTGAAACGAACCCTCGATGGCGTGGAACTCCCCGTTTTTTGTGCGAACGTGTAATAAATATAAGAACATGTACCGTAAAAAAAGGCTAAACTCAAAAGAATTCCGAGTCCAGCCATTTCTTTACTATCAATAAATTATCATAGTGCAGATGGTTCTTTCTTGATAGATCTCTCCAGTTCAAACCAATACTCGGCAAGGGTTTCCATCCCTTTATCGAAGTTTTCAAGATGGAAGTGTTCGTTCGGTGCATGGAAGTTCTCTGTTGAGAGACCGAAGCCCATCAAAACAACAGGGATGTTTAACATTTGATCGAACGTGGCTACGATTGGAATGGATCCTCCGCCGCGAGTGAAGGCTGTCGGAACGCCATACACTTTTTCATAAGAACGTGCAGCTGCCTGAATGGCAGGATGGTCAAACGGTGTTACATAAGGTGCTCCTTTATCAAAAAGAGTAACCTTAACGTCAATGCCAACAGGCTTATGCTTTTCAATGTGAGCCTTTACTTTTTCAATGATCTCGTCCGGCTCCTGGTTTGGTACGAGGCGGCAGCTGATTTTCGCATGAGCTTCTGCAGGGATAACCGTCTTGATGCCTTCACCCTGGAAGCCTCCCCAGATACCGTTAAGCTCCAGCGTCGGGCGAGCCCATGTGCGTTCGATGTGAGAATAGCCTTCCTCACCTGTAAGTTCTGTCACGCCAAGCTGCTGTTTAAGTGCTTCTTCTGTTAGCGGAAGAGCACGGAACGCTTCTCTTTCTTCCTCATTTAGCTCTTGAACGTTATCGTAAAAGCCATCAACTAAAATACGTCCGTTCTCATCACGGAAGGATTGCAGAAGCCCAGTAATCGCATGCAAAGGATTTTGAACCGCTCCGCCATAGAGACCAGAGTGAAGGTCGCTGTTTGGTCCTGTTACGTCAACCTGCATCGCGCACATGCCGCGCAGACCGTAGCAGATCGCAGGCTTTCCGCGGTCAAGCATCCCTGTATCAGAGATCACGATCACATCGGCTGCTAAAAGTTCTTTGTTGTTTTCAATAAACTTCGGAAGGCTCGGGCTGCCGATTTCTTCTTCTCCTTCGATACAAAACTTAAAGTTAAGAGGAAGTGTTCCTTTTGTTTCTAAAATAGCCTGCAAAACTTTTAAATGCATGAACGTTTGGCCTTTATCGTCAGATGCACCGCGCGCATAAAGTTTGTTGTCTCGAATCGTTGCTTCATAAGGAGGCGTCTCCCAAAGCTCAAGCGGATCAACAGGCTGAACATCATAATGTCCATAAACGAGCACAGTCGGTTTTCCTTCTGCTTTCAGCCAATCCGCATAAACAACAGGGTGTCCATCTGTCTCGTGAATTTCTACGTTATTCATCCCGATTTTAGAAAGTTCGTCTGCGATCCATTCAGCACCTTTTCGAACGTCTTCTTTATGTTCAGGCAGTGCGCTAACACTTGGTACAGCAAGCCAGTCCGTTAACTCTTTTAAATGGGTATCGCGATTTTCTTTTAAATAGCTCGTAATCTGTTCTGTCATCTAAAGTCCTCCTTATGTATGGTTACGCTTTACTTCTTAGTTTAATAGAGTTCAGCTCGGAAATGAAATATTCTTTACCGTCTTTTTTAGCGATGTTTTCAGCAGAGTTAGACGCAAGTGAAAAGTACTCCTCCATCTTCGCTTCTTCCCCTTTAACCATATACGCCCGGGCAACAGCTTCATAGGCAAATGCTAAGTCAAAATCTCCGAAGTTGTTTTGAAGACAGAGATCCAGAGATTGTTCACCATGAAGCAATGCTGAATCACCCATTTTTAACAGATAATAGACTCTAGAAATCTGCCATTCTCCACGTGCATAGTTCAGCGGGGTTCCAGCTAAACCCCAATGAAAACGGGAAGCGTGCGCAGTATGGATCATCTCGAAATCTTCCTCTTTCGTACGTTCTTTCTTTTCGATGAGATCCCATGTTTTATTAAAATTTTCTACAGCTTGTTTGCGATGCCATTCATCTTTTGTAAACTTGTCCATCCATTTCACACACCTTATGTATTTGTGGTTTACTAAAGGTAAAGCTAACGATAAAGGTATTCTGTATAAGTGAACATTTCCCTCTTAAAAGTTTAGATAGAAAGAAGTGTAGGCGCATTGAATAAAAAAATAGGTTTCATTGGTTTTGGAAAAATGGCACAGGCGATGGCAGGCGGCATGATCCATTCTGGATTAGTCCAAGCGGATCAGATTATGGCAAGCATGCGTACGGAGAAATCAAGAACACTTGCAGTCGAACAGTTCGGAATAGAAGTATCAGCGTCTAACCGTGATATAGCGGCATTCGCAGACGTTTTGTTCCTGGCGGTAGCTCCTTATACTTATTTTGAAGTGATAAAAGAAATAAAAGAAGACATCAAACCTGATGTGATTATAATTACCGTTGCAGCTGGTATTACAACATCAGATGTAGAGAACGGGTTCGGTAAAAAGGTAAAAGTGATTCGTACGATGCCGAATACGCCTTCCCTTGTAGGAGCGGGTATGACCGCTGTTTCGGTGAACAGCGAAATTACAGATGAAGATCTGGTATCAGCCGAAAAATTATTAAGCAGCTTTGGAAAAGTAGAGATTATTGCCGAATCGCAAATGGATGCAATCCCTGCGATCAGCGGTTCTTCGCCTGCGTATGTTTATATGATGATTGAAGCGATGGCAGATGGCGGGGTAAGGCAGGGTCTCTCGCGTGATCAGTCCTACCGTTTGGCAGCTCAGGCCGTCCTGGGAGCAGCACAGATGGTTCTTGAGACAGGAAAGCACCCTGGCGAGTTAAAGGATCAAGTGACATCACCAGGCGGGGCAACGATCGCTGCGGTTTCAACTCTGGAACAAGAACGCTTCCGAGGGGCAATATTAGCTGCGATGGATAGCTGTACAGCGAAAGTAAAAGAATTGGGGAAAAAATAATGAGCTTTAAAGAATTAGGCATATCAGATACTCTTGTAGATGTTTTATTACAGAACGGAATAGGGGAACCTACACCGATTCAAAAAGAGACGATCCCCATTATTTTAGATGGAAAAGATGTTGTTGGGCAGGCACAGACAGGAACGGGGAAAACACTTGCCTTTGTGCTGCCGATACTTCAAAAAATAGATAGTGAGAATCCCTTCATCCAAGGTTTGATTGTAGCTCCAACTAGAGAGCTTGCCATTCAGATTACAGCGGAAGTTAGAAAGCTGACAGAGCCCCTGAATGAGATTAACGTCCTTGCCGTTTACGGGGGACAGGATGTTATCGCACAGATGCACAAACTGGAAGGGAAGGTGCATCTTGTAGTAGGGACGCCGGGCAGACTGCTTGATCACATTCGCCGTGAAACGATTGATTTATCTAAAGTCTCAACATTTGTGCTTGATGAAGCCGATCAGATGCTGCATATCGGCTTCTTAACAGACATTGAGGACATCATGGAACAAGTACCAGAATCTCGCCAGACCTTGCTTTTTTCAGCAACGATGCCAGATGAAGTGAAGAAGCTCGCTCAGACTTACACAAAAAATCCGTTGGATATTCACATTAAAACGAAACAGATTACGCTGAAGGAAATCCGGCAGCGTATTGTTGAAACGACGGATCGAGGAAAGCAGAACGATCTCGTTCAAACCATCCGATTATTGCGCCCTTATTTGGCTATTATATTTTGCAGGACAAAGCGGAGGGTAAGCAAATTAAATGAGGCGCTGCAAAATATGGGGTATAACTCTGATGAACTGCATGGCGACCTTTCACAAGCGAAAAGAGAAGATGTCATGAAACGTTTCCGAGAAGGAGAAATTCAGTTTCTTGTGGCAACAGACGTGGCAGCTCGCGGTTTGGACGTAGAAGGTGTTACACATGTTTTTAACTATGATATCGCCCTTGATACGGAAAGCTACATTCATAGAATCGGCAGAACCGGACGTGCGGGTGGAAAAGGATTAGCTGTAACGTTTGTGGCACAAAAGGATCGCAGGTTGCTTCAGATGATCGAACGAGAGACGGATCAGAGATTAAAAGCTCTGAAACTAGAATATTTATAGAATTTATACATTAAATCCACCTTCATAAAAAGAAAGTAAACCCATATTATGGAATATACGTGACTGCGTGTATTCTATAAGAATTGGGTGATAGTATGACGGCAAAGAATTTGGTGACGATTTTACTTGGGGCCTGGCTGATTGTTGGTATTTTCGTGGATGGGTTTGCTCATACGCATAATAAGCCAGAGACCTTCTTTTCACCTTGGCACGCAATTTTGTACTCAGGATTTTTAGCAACAGCTCTTTGGATGTTTTGGATTACATATCAGAATGCCAAGAAGTTAGGTGTGCCTTTTAAGAAAGGGATTCCAAATGGTTATGGCCTTGGTATTTTAGGTGTCGTGCTGTTTTTTATTGGCGGTGTTTGTGACATGACATGGCACATCATTTTTGGAATTGAAGAAGATATTGCGGCACTTCTTAGTCCTTCACACCTTTTATTGCTTGTTGGTGTACTATTAATCATTACAAGTCCTTATAGGATGGGTGAAAAAGAATTAAAGAATAGCCCAAGTTTTAAAGAGTTCTTTTCGACTCTGCTCTCTTACACACTATCAGTAGCTGTTTTGAGCTTTTTTATATGTACACGTGGGCGTTTAACCATGGCTGGGTCGCGGCGAAAGCGACGGCTCTTTTTAGTACAGATGAAGCTGCCTTTCAAAATATCATAAGAATGGGCATAAGCAACACGATAATTACGACAACTTTTTTAATGGTTCCTGTTTATTTCTTGCTGAAAAGATGGACACTGCCGTTTGGCTCTATCACACTTTTGTATACGGTCAATTTTGTCCTGATGACAATTATAAGAGGTTTTGAGAATGCTGAAGTAATAGGTATTGGGGTTGTTGCAGGGCTGCTTGCGGATATATTCATTCAGCAAAAGAAATTTAATGTCCTAGCTGTTGTTCTCCCTCTTTTTATCTGGGTAGTTTTTTATGTCGGAATCGCTATTTTTGAAGGCATGGGCTGGGATCCTGAACTGTGGACGGGTGCAATTGTATTGAGCACCATCTGGTCATTTATTCTGCACTATATGATTAGAGTTCCGGAAAGAGAAGCGGATCGGCAATCAACACATTTTAAAGAAAAAAATGTGATTTAACTAGTAATAAATTTATTAAAAACGGGTAATCCTTCAGGGGGACCCGTTTTTTTGTGGGTATATAATACCAACTATTATTACCTGGTAATAAAAATGGTTGCTTCATAAAATAAACCTTGTTACGATGATGAAGTACAAGAATCAAAAGAGTCAGATTTAGAGGAGTTGAGCAAATGAAAGATCTACAATCGTTTGGCTGGTATGCAGCAAAAATTGCTCCCAAGCTGCCGAAAGAGGCTTTCAAACCGGTACCATCACGGTTATGGGGAGGACTTGTCTACTTATTGATTGCAATCGCCGGTATTTTGGTTATCGGTTTATTAAATAATCTGCATCCTTGGTTAGGAATTGGTATTGCCGTAATTTTGGGGACATGTTTCGCAGGGATGGGCTTTTTAGGACATGAGATCTTGCACGGAACTGTAATTCGCAAGCCTTGGCTGCGTGACTTTTTAGGAGCTGTGGCATTCTGGCCGTTAAGTGTTGGACCAAAGCTTTGGCGTAAATGGCATAACACAACACATCATGTTCACACACAAGAGGACGGGGAAGACCCTGATGCGTGGCCGACATTAGAAAACTTGTCACATAAGCCACTCTTACAAAAAGTGTACAAGCTACCAATGTGGATGCGTTCCATTGTAAGTTTTGCTTTTCTATCGATTTCATTTACAACGCATGGACTTTTCATGTTCAAGCGCTTTATTAAGGAATTTAAACCAAGCAAACGTCCCTCTGTATGGCTTCAGCTATTACTGCCTTGGGCAACGTGGCTAGGACTCTTAGTATGGCTTGGCCCTGTTAAATGGTTCTTTGCGGTATTGCTTCCGCTATTAATTGCGAATGCGATTGTAATGAGCTATATTTCAACAAACCATCGTCTTAATCCAATGACTGACGTGAACGATCCGCTGGCAAACAGCTTAACGGTTACCGTTCCGAAATGGGTGGACGTGCTTCATTTTAATTTCTCTTATCATACGGAACATCATTTGTTCCCGGGTATGAGTCCAAAATATTATCCGCTCGTTAAGAAGCATATTAAAGAAATGTGGCCTGAACGCTATCACGAAATGCCGCATTGGAAAGCATTAGTGACGTTATGGAAAACTCCTCGTGTATACTTCAATCAGCATCAATTCGTAGATCCTGCACCAGGCAATTTATATCAATCGCTTGGACATGGTCTGGATCCTGACCGTATATCTTATCAAAAAGGCGAAGCATCAGATCGAGAAATGAATTCTCCAAAAGGAACTCCGAAAAGCATCCATTAATTTGGGTGCTTTTTTCTTTTTCCAATTAACTGTAAAACTCATTTATAATGAATGCAGGGGGGAAAGATGTTGAAAAATTTACAGGATGATATTCGAGAGTTTTTAGAATTTTACAAGGAACTCTTATTAGAAGTTCTGCCTGCTGAACGTGTTCATGGTATTTATTTGTACGGTTCTTTAGCACTTGATGCCTTTGATCCGGATACGAGTGATATTGATTTCATTACGGTGATTAAAGGGCGAATTGGAAAGAAAACAGAGGCATTATTGAATCTAGTTCATTTAAGAAGCAATTCACATCCTTTTGGTTCGAGGATGGATGGCTGCTATGTCACAATTGATCAAGCGGGAAAGGTATATCGAGAAATAGAGGAATATCCGTTCTTTGCTGATGGGAAACTTCACAAAGGGCACTATGATTTAAACTACATAACCTGGTGGACACTTCAGAACAAAGGCGTCGTTGTTTTCGGTGAACCCATATCTTCTCTAAATTTAGATATGAAGTGGGAAGATGTTCAAAAGACTTTGAACTATAATTTAAATACATATTGGAATGAAAAATTAGAACGAGACATGTGTTTCTTTTATGACGAATGGATTGAATTTGGTATCATTACGTTATGCAGAATTTTATTGTCACTGGAATATCGAAAAATTTTTAGCAAGAAAGAAGCTGTTGGTAAAGCGAGAATGTTATTACCTGCAAGGTATCATCCGATTTTGCTGGAGGGACTTAGAATAAAAACAAATCAGCAATCCGAATCTTACTACCATTCCAATGAAGTCCGGAAAGAGGATATGAAGCGGTTTGTTGAGTATACCATCACGTACTGCAATGAAACCTATCAGCTTCAGAGAGCGTAATAACTAGAGGTTGTTTTTGTAAATAATATTGCTGTTCTTGGAAGAAGTTGATTTCCGTTCCAGGTTGCTCGCTTTCCGCGGGGCGGGCGGTGAGCCTCCTGGCGCTTTGCGCCTTCAGGAGTCTCACCTGTCCCGCTGATCCCGCAGGAGTCTCTCACCTTGCGCTCCAATCAACTAGTCAAAGAAGCCTATTTAACAAAAAATATTCATAAGCAACAAATCTTTTAGAAATGAGCCTAACTAGAAATATAGAGTAAGATTGAGGGGATTATTTTTGAAAAAAGAAATGCATTGCGAGAGTTGTTTGATGCCGATTAAGACAAGAGATGATTTGATTACCGTATGGGCATTTTTTAAAGTTCGGCCCTATCATAGATCCTGTTATGAGAATTCGTTAAAAGGGGCTGCACTTTTTGTAGGTAACCAGCCGATAAACGGGTTTTCGGGAAACTTCACAGCACTTGTGGCTTTTATATTAGCGTGGATTCCGTTGTTTAAGGATGTTACTTGGGGATTAACGGTTGTTTGTGTATTTATTGTACTTATGCGTTTATATTCATTTATTCGTTTTGAAAAACGGCTGCCCCTGTAAAAAAAGCGTGCTCTCCGCATTCGGAAAGCACGCTTTCTTTATATTAAGCCTTCACTCGGTAAACGCGAGCTTCATAAGGATTTAGTGAGATACTAGTCACATCGCCATGTGCTGCGACTTCTTCATTCGCGAGGAGTATGTTTTCAGCATTTAGAGTAAGTGTCGATTCAAATGAAGCTTCCTTTTTAGAAAGATTCGTGATGACAATAACTTGCTCTTCACCTAGTGTGCGTGTGTATGCGTAGATTTGCTTGTCGTCTTCGAGCAATAAATCATACGTTCCATACGTAAAGATCTCGTTCTCTTTTTTTAGTGAGATCATCTTTTTGTAGAAGTTCAAGATCGAATTTTTGTCTTGTTCCTGTTTTTCTACGTTAATCTCTGTATAGTTAGGATTCACTTTCATCCAAGGTGTTCCGCTTGTAAATCCAGCATTTTCAGCGCTGTTCCATTGCATTGGTGTACGGCTGTTATCACGGGAAGATGCCCAGATTACGGCCATGATGTCCTCGTGTGAAACGCCTTCTTCACGCTTAATACGGTACATGTTTTTAACCGCTACATCATCATAATCTTCGATGGAATCAAACTGAACGTTCGTCATCCCGATTTCCTGGCCTTGATAGATAAACGGTGTTCCTTGCATAAGGAAGTACATCGCACCCATGCTTGTTGCACTTTGATACCAAAATTCTTCGTCGTTGCCCCAAGTGGAAACGACACGAGGCTTATCATGGTTCTCAATGAATAGAGCGTTCCAGCCTTCTTTTTCAAGACCTTTCTGCCAGCACGTCAGCACTTTCTTCAACTCCACAATATCAAGCTCCGGATTCGTTTCAGCATCCCAAAGACCAAGGTGTTCGAATTGGAAGATCATGTCCATCTTTCCTTGTTCTTTACCAACCCAAAGGTCTGCCTCATCGATTTTTACTCCGTTTGCTTCACCTACTGTCATTACATCGTAGTTCGCGTATGTGCGGTCTTTGAATTCTTGAAGGAACGTATGGATGCCTTTTTGGTTCATATGCATGTCGAACGAAGATACATACTTTTCGTTTTTCGGATTCGGCATATCCGGGAAGCCTTCGCGTTTCTTAATATGACTGATCGCATCGATTCGGAAACCATCGATTCCTTTATCAAGCCACCAGTTTACTGTATCGTAAAGAGCTTCCCGAACTTCAGGATTTTCCCAGTTCACGTCAGGCTGTTTTGTTGAGAAAACATGAAGGTAATATTGGCCTGTTTTTTCGTCATATTCCCAAGCAGAGCCTGAGAAAATGCTTTCCCAGTTGTTTGGCTCTTTACCGTCTTTGCCGTCTTTCCAAATGTACCAGTCACGCTTCGGGTTGTCCTTTGATGAGCGGGACTCAATGAACCATTGATGCTCATCACTTGTATGGTTAAGAACGAGGTCAATGATCAGCTTCATATCTCGCTTATGCACTTCGTTTAAAAGCGCATCAAAATCTTCCATTGTTCCGAAGTCTTCCATAATGTCCTGATAGTCTGAGATGTCATACCCGTTATCATCATTAGGAGATTTGTACATCGGACAGATCCAGATGACATCAATTCCTAAATCTTTAATGTAATCCAAGCGCTGGATGATTCCTATTAAATCACCAATTCCATCTCCATTTGAATCTTGGAAGCTGCGAGGGTAAATTTGATAGCCAACGGCTTCTTTCCACCAAACTTTTTCCATAATGTTACCTCCATCATCTCTTAACAACAGGGGAGGGGATACCATAAAAACGGCTCCCCATAGTCTGTTAGTTTTCTAATTCTAAAGTTACGGTTACACCAGCGTGATCTGAGACCACCGGAGTTTCTTTTCCGTTAAAACGAACGTAAGAACTTTTTACGTTAAGCGGTTTGCTGCATAAAATATAATCGATTCTTCGTCCGTCTTCTTTACCGTTTTGGTTCCACCCGGCGATTGCGCCTTTGATGGTTATTCCATCATCTTTTTCTTTAGCCAATTCATACGTATCGTAAAAGCCGTTTGATTTTACATAATCAAATCCTTCGTCTCTCACGTTAGCATCATTGTTTAAATCGCCCATTAAGAAGGATAATCCGCTTTCTGAAACTTGCTTAAAGAAAGCGTCAATTTGTTTTTTAAACGGTGCTGTTTCATCGTTCCACCAGCCAAAGTGGCCAGAGAAAAAGTTTAGGTCTTTTCCTTCATAAGTGATCACAGCTGAAACGATTTTTCTTGTTTTCCAATTATTCATGTCCTGAAGTTCTGTAACAAAAAAGCTATCGTTTGACTTGATCGGATGACGGCTTAAAACGGCCAGACCTTCTTCATACGTTTCAAAACCATAGTGAGCCATGTCCCAAACAAAATCATAATCGTGAACGCCAAGTTCCTGTAACAGCTGAATTAACACCAAAGCATAGTTGTTTTGTTTAACGTTGCCATTCACAACAGGTGAGTCGATCGATTGCATGACTTCCTGAAGCGCGATTACATCATAACGCTCGCTAGCAATATCGCGAGCTAGCATCTTTAACTTTTCCATCTGGTTCTCTTCTTGCCAGCCATGGACATTCAACGTTAGAAGTTTCATTGATTACATCTCCAAACGATCTTGAATATCAGATTTCAATACGTCCGCTTTTGGTCCGTAAATCGCTTGAACACCTTTATCTTTGATAATGAGACCAAGAGCGCCGTTATCTTTCCATTCTTTTTCCGTTGCAACACCAGCAGTGTCTTTAACCGTTACACGAAGACGAGTCATACATGCGTCAACGTCTTCAATGTTGTCAGCTCCGCCTAACAGTCCGATGATTGCAGATGCTTGAGAGTTGTCTGAACCTGTTGCAGCATCATTTTTAGCAGGTGCAGCAGATTCACCTTCCGTTGTTTCGATATAGTTACCTGCACGTCCTGGAGTAGGCAGGTTGAACTTTTTAATTAATACATAGAAGATTGAGAAGTTAAGTCCAAAGAATACGATACAAGTTAGTACAAAGTTGATTAAGTCTCGAGTTAATCCTGCTTTTACAAGCAATGGTGTACGTGTTAATAACTCAATAAAACCGAATGCATGAACACGCACGTGAATTAAGTCAGCTACTGCAAATGCAAGACCCGTTGTGATCGCGTACACTACATATAGCAATGGTGCAGCGAACATGAACATGAATTCGATGGGCTCTGTAACACCTGTTAAAAATACAGCAAGTGCTGCAGATAAGAACATAGACTTGTACTTTTTGCGCTTGTCTTTATCAACGTTCATGTACATCGCTAGAGCAATTGCTACTAGAGAAGCTGTTGAAAGTACAACTTGTCCCATTTTAAAGCGGGCAGGTACAACATCGTTCAATAGTGCTTGGTACGCTTTTGTATCTCCAGCTTGCAAGAAGTTGTTCAAGTCATTGATCCATGCAAGCCATAGAGGGTCTTGCCCGGCTACAGGAGAGCCTGCGCCAGAACCAGTCATGATTTGGTACGTTCCGCCAAGTTCTGTATAGTTGATCGGCACCGTTAACATGTGGTGAAGACCAAACGGCAATAATAGACGCTCAAGTGTACCGAAAACAAACGGTGCGATAACTGGAGCAGTATTTCGTGATGTTGCGATCCATTTACCAAAGTCATTCAAAAGGCCTTGGATAAACGGCCAAACCAATGCAAGAATCAGTGCCGTAATGACAGACCATAAAATAACGGCAAATGGCACAAAACGCTTCCCATTAAAGAATGCTAAAGCATTTGGAAGCTTGTTGTAGTTGTAATACTTATTAAATAGAACTGCACCTAGGAAACCGGATATGATACCAATAAAAACACCCATGTTAAGAGCAGGAGCTCCTAGAACAGATGTGAAGTAATCTCCAACGATCAGTTCACTTCCAAAAAGGGATTTTACTTTTGCCCCTTCTTCAAGCATCATTGCACTGTTTACACCAAAGATAGCACCAGTAATACGGTTAATGAGGATAAAAGCGATGACAGCTGCAAATGCACCGCCAGCACGTTCTTTAGCCCACGAACCACCAATGGCTACTGCAAATAATATGTGCAGGTTCGTGATGATTGCCCATCCGATGTCTTCCATTACTCGGGCAATCGTTTGCACCAAAGTGATCTCGCCACCTGACATAGCAATAACCTTACCTAGTGATATCATTAAACCGGCAGCTGGCATAACGGCTACTACTACGAGCAGTGCTTTACCAAGCTTTTGCCAGAAATCAAACGAAATGAGTTTTCCACGTTGTTTCAAAACGATTTCCTCCTTTAAGTATATATCTTTCGATGCGTTTTTGAAATCGCATTCATTAGATTGCAAAAATTATTTATGAATCGCTTACAAATTTGTATATGCAAGTAGGTGCAATCGTTTGCATAAATGGATTGTAAAATAAAACGGTTACATTTACAAGCGATAAATTTTAAAAGATGATAAAAGTTTTTCCAGCCGTCGGTGTATACGGTAGTAACAGCTTCTTATAGATGATATATAGGGGGGCATGCGTGAAACTCAAACATTTCTGCGTGGAACTTATGGGTTTACGCGTGAAACGGAAATATTTTCGCGTGGAACAGAGGAGTTTTTGCGTGAAACTAGTCTATCATTGAGTGAACGTGTAATAAATAAAAGAACACGTACCGTAAAATCTTGATTTAAAAAGCAGGCTCATGATTGTCGAGCCAGCTCAACTATTCAAGCGAATACTTTTAAATTGCTTTTCACCGTTTCTATTTTACGCATACCAATCATCGTAGATAGTATCTCTTGAGTGTCCAAAACAAAACGAATAAGCTGATCTGCGTTTTGTTCTTGATTCCCTCGCAGCCTTCCGCAATCAAGCGGTGCACTCGTTGTGACATATACGTCAAGTTCTTCCGCTGCTTGAAATAAAGTGCGCCACTTGCCTTGAACTTGCTGATTTCGATCGGTTAATGCCTTCTGGTTATAAAAGTTGAATGGAGTTTGGATAAAACGGAAATGGTGAGATGAACCCGCCGCTTTCTTTGCGGTATCCATCACTTTTTCAAGTGAAATATAGCCTAAAGCACTAGGGTCTTCAGTGAAGGCTGTCCAGACCGCCATTCCGTAAAAACGAATCGTGCCACGATTGACTTGATCTTCGTAAAACCTGAATAACCTTTCTAATTCTTTATAAAAATTTTCTTCCCCCAGCACGTGCTTGGAGATTTCAGGGTTATGTATATAGTGGATGTCAATCGTATCGAGATTTAAGTGTTTCAAACTTTGCTCAATAGCAAATTCATAATAAGAGGGCTTTAACACATGTTTATGATTATCGATAATTTGAAGGTCTTTTTCTTGAAGTATTCCGGGAGCTATTAGTTTTTCTTTTAAGTAGTTTTCAGGGCGAAGCTGCAGATCGATATCTCCTGGAATGATTCCTGCTTTCGTCGAAACAACAATATCATCTCTATTAATTCTGTCTTTCTTAAATAATTTAGATAACACAGCTCCAACATCTCTTTCCGATCTCATTCCCCGGTAGTTAAGTGCAGTATCTATGAAATTGATGCCATTGCATAAAGCGAATTCAATAGATTCCTGATATAACGCTGAATCTGCTTCATTCATTTCACCTAGATGTGTTCCTAATGCTATGCGTGAAACATCAAACCATGGCGTAGTTCGTTTCAAGACGCTCATCTCCCTTCAAAAATGTATCCACCTAAATTATACCATTTGTAAATTATGTGATTAAAGAACCATGAGTATTTTCTTATTTTTATACATCATACAAAGTTGCGGAGGCTTTTGATGGTTATTTATTGAATAAAGATGTTTAGAAACAAATGTGTAAAAGTTGATAAATAAAAATTGAATAAATATTCATAAATAATTATAATTATTTCCAGATTGAAGGAAGGGGAGAAAGAAATAAATGAAAAAACAGTGGTTTGCCGGGGTATTAAGTATAAGTTTACTAGCTTCGACACCTTATGCAGTTACAGCTGAAGCACTGCAGAAAAAGTGGAAGAATGTAAATGTAAGTGAAGAGGCAGATGGAAGTCTTTTTAACTCCGAGCATTATGATTTTGTAAAGTATTCTAAGTTTGATGAAATACTTAAGAAGATTGATAAGGAAAGTGAACGTGTATCGTTAGAAATTACAGGACATTCGGCAGATGGACATCCATTATACGCAATCACCATCTCAAATCCTGAAGATAAAGGTAAGTATGGTCATTATAAAAAACTCCGCAAGCAAATGATTAAAAATCCTGAAAAAGCACAAAAGTGGGTCGCCGAGAATGAAGATTTTAAAGTGCCGGTTATGATTAACGGTTCCATTCATGGAACGGAATACATAGGCTCTGATGCTGTTCTTCAGCTGATCGAACGTTTTGCGTTTAAGAACGATGAAACGACAAAAAAAATTCTAGCTAGCAATATATTAATCTTCAATGTATCTGCAAATCCTGATGGACGTGTGGACGGCACTCGTTTTAACGGTGAGGGTATCGACTTGAACCGTGATTTCATTACGCAGTCTCAGCCCGAGACAAAGCAAACGGTCGATCTTATTACAGAATGGAATCCGATGGTCTTCTTAGATCTTCATGGGTACGTGAACTGGATGGAAAATAAGCCAGGCTTGATCGAGCCTTGTACACCGCCGCATAATCCTAACTATGAGTATGATCTTTTTTCAAAGTGGGCGTTAGATCAAGCGGAAGCGATGGAAGCTGAGATCGTAGGAAATAAAGCAGAATATGAAAGTGAAACCTATCAAAATATGAGCGGGACATACATTCCTCAGCGTGATGACAGCTTTGGCTGGGACGACTATCCGCCAATCTTTACCCCTATGTATGCCATGTATCATGGGGCTTATGGCTATACATTAGAAGCGCCGACAAATACGTGGGATGGCGTGAAATGGGCGAATGATGCGGTAATGGGAGCTCTTAAGTTTTCAACAGAAAATAAACAGGGCATGCTGACGGATCAGATTGAAATTTTCAAAAGAGGAATTAATTTTGATCACCCTTACCATGAACAAGGGTTCTTCCCGAATGCTTATGTGCTTCCTGTAGATGAAAAAGACCCGACAGTTGCAGAGAAGGCGGTTAACCATCTCCTTGATAACGACATTTCTGTTGAAAAAGCGAATAAGCCTTTCACAGCAGAAGGGGTAACTTACCCTAAAGGAACCTTTATTGTACCTATGGACCAGGCGAAAGCGGGACTCGCGAACACAATGCTCTGGAACGGTGAAGACATCACGAATGATACACCGGCTATGTATGACATTTCCGCGTGGAGCTTGCCAGAACTTTGGGGCTTTGAAGCCGTTGAAGTGAAGTCTGAATTAAACGCAAAAACCTCACCAGTAAAAAGCGCTGACTACCATGGATCTTTGAATGGAAAAGGTCCTTATGTGATTGAAAACAGCTCAGTAGAAGCGGTAGAGCTGGTTAATGAATTGCTGCAAGCTGGTGCGGCAGTCTATAAAGGGGAAGACGGCAATTTTTATCTGGAGAGCATTCCAGCAAAAAGTGTATCTCTTGTAAAAGAATCAGGTTTAAAGGTGGATACAGCAGCGATCCCATCAGAAAAGGAAAAGCTGACTACTATAGAAGTTGCGATTTTAAAGGATGGCGGTATAAATAAAGCACAAACACATGCCGGCACTAAGCTTGCACTCGAACGCCTAGGTTTCTCTGTAACAGAAGTAACACCTAAAGAGGTAGCTGAAAAAGGAATTTCAAACTTTGATGCGTTTATTTACAGCGGAACAGAACTGATGCTTCAATATGAAAAAGTTAGAGAAGCGAACAAGCCTTTTGTTGTAGGAACAAAAGAAGCGTATGACAAGTTTGCAGAGAATGTTCAGGACTTTGTAGATGGCGGCGGTAAATTTATCGCGGTTGGCGCAGGCGGTGCAAAGGCATCCAGCATGATGGGACTTACAGATATTAAAGTGAATACCGGGGGGTCTGACAGCAATGGAATTGTGGAAGTAGTATACGGTGAAGATGAGCTAAGCAAAGGCTATAAAGAGAATGACCTAGGTTTTGTTTATAAGCCAGTTTGGTTCACAGAGCTTGGTGAAGCGAAAACTGTTGCTTCGTTTAAAACAGGAGATTTCTTTATGGCCGGACATTGGAAAAATAATGAGCTTGCAGCAGGACAAGCAGTTATCGTGGAAGAAACAGATGAAGATGTGACACTGATCGGACTTGAAGCAGGCTTCCGTGACCATACGGACTACTTATTCCGTCTATTATCTAATGCGCTTTATCAATAAAGTGAGACCTTTCTAATTGACTTTTAAGCAAACGCTGCATTATTTTTATATGTAAAGTTTGCTGAGAGAACTGACAAACTAAGAGACCTGAAGAACATTGAAACACTGCTTTCCCTGTTCTTTGGTCTTCTTTAGTATCGTTATTTTTAAAAGTCGAATGTTTTAAAGCGTTCCCACAAGTGTAAATTATAAAGGTAAGCAGACGGAAAGGTGAGTGAAGGAATATGTTTAATAAATTGTTCGGAAAAAAAGAAGTGAAAAAAGAAGAAACGATTGTTGCTCCTTTAACAGGTAAAATCGTATCAATAGAAGAAGTACCAGACCCAACATTCTCTCAAAAAATGATGGGGGACGGGATTGCGATAGAGCCAACAGAAGGTGTGGTTGTATCACCTGTTGACGGTGAAATTGTGCAGTTTTTCCACACGAAGCACGCGATTGGTATTCAGTCTGAATCTGGCGCTGAAATTTTAATTCATGTGGGCCTTGAGACGGTGAACATGAACGGTGAAGGCTTTAAAGGTCACGTGAATGTTGGGGATAAAGTAAAAGCAGGCGATAAACTTCTGACTTTTGACTTAGATCTTATTAAAGAGAAAGCAGCAAGCACGGTGACCCCAATCGTTATCACGAATGGAGATGCCGTTGAATCCTTGGATAAGCGAGCTGCCTCAGATGCAACAAAAGGTGAAACGTCTCTGCTGCAGATTAAGATGAAATAGAGAAAAAAATCAGGCTTATTTGGTCTGGTTTTTTTAAAAGGTTCTTTTTTCTATACATTGTTGCAACTGAGAGATTTTGAAGAATTTCTTCATCGAACAGTTAATTGGAGCGGAAGGGCGAGACTCCTGCAGGATAAGTGGGACAGGAGAGACCAATCAATGTCGCTATGCGACGATTGGGCTCACCGCACACCCTGCGGAAAGCGAGTCCTGCAGCGGAAATTAACTCATTCAAAAGCAACAAATTTTACGAAAACAGCCTTTTTAATAAAACAAAGGGGGAGGCAATGATGAAAAAAGGAATTATCTCTTTAGGTGAAGCGCTTGTTGATTTTATCCCTACTGATGAAACGAATTCGATGTATTATAAACGTGCCGGCGGTGCTCCCGCTAATGTAGCAGTGGGTGTCGCACGCCTTGGGTCAGATGCTGTTTTTTTAGGCAAAGTCGGTGACGATGTACTCGGTGACTTTTTAATTGATACATTGAAAAGTTACGGTGTAAATGCGTTTCATGTGTATAAAACCGATGCTGTGCGGACGGGAGCTGTTTTTGTAACCTTATCTGAAAAAGGAGAAAGGTCTTTTGAATTTTACATTAATCCGAGTGCCGATCGCTTCTTAGAAGAAAAGAATATACAGCCTAGTCTTTTCAAAGACAAAAAAATCTTTCATTTCGGCTCTATTTCCTTGATTGCCGAACCATCCAAAAGTGCGACGGAAAAAGCCGTTAAACTCGCAAAAGAGAACGACATGTGGGTTTCTTTTGATCCGAACTTAAGGCTTTCGCTATGGAAGACACCTGCTTTGGCACGTGAAACCATTCTTTCCATGCTCCCTCATGCAGATATAGTTAAGCTTTCAGAAGAGGAACTAGAATTTATTACAGGATTAAAAAAGGTTGAGGAAGGTATTAAAGTCCTTCAGCAATACGATATACCCTTACTTTTTATCACCCTCGGAGATGACGGCAGCTATGTTGTCACGAAAGATGGCGGTGAGTATATTCCTGCAAAAGGTGTTACAGCTATTGATACGACGGGAGCGGGAGATGCATATGTTTCAGCGGTATTGCATCAGTTAAATGAATATAAGGGGACACTTGAGGAACTTAGTCTCGATGAAGCAGCCGATATGGCGGTTTTCGGCAGTATTTCAGGGGCTCTAACGGTATCGAGTAAAGGTGCAATGACATCTCTTCCAACTTTGGAACAAGTTAAAGAGGAACTTGCACAATTGAAGTAATAAACGCATATAATAGGAAAATATTTTGACTAATGTTTTTGTTTTTTGGTAATATTACTTTATAATAAAACAAGATATGCAGCCGTGAAGGATGAATAGTAGCTAATCTGACACTCTTTAAAGCGAGCCGGGGGCGGTGCAAGCCCGGTAAGAGACATTAGTGAAACGGCAATCCGGAGCTGTTTTGGAAAAGAGGATTCGTTTTACATACGGACGGATCAACTAGGGTGGAACCGCGGGAGATACAACTCTCGTCCCTGGGCATAGCGCCTTGGGACGGGAGTTTTTTATTTTTTTATAAAAGACGAACGGTCCATAAGGCTAAATCCGAATGGGAGGAATTACAATGTCAAAAAACATGGAAACCATCACAAATCATGCGAAACATCGCGGTTTTGTATTTCCGGGATCTGAAATTTATGGAGGTCTTGCAAACACGTGGGATTACGGTCCGCTTGGTGTTGAACTGAAGAACAACGTGAAAAAAGCATGGTGGAAAAAGTTTGTTCAAGAGTCCCCTTATAACGTAGGTTTGGATGCAGCGATCCTTATGAACCCTCGTACTTGGGAAGCTTCAGGTCACATTGGAAACTTCAACGATCCAATGATGGACTGCAAAAACTGTAAAGCGCGTCACCGTGCTGATAAGCTGATTGAAGATGCAGCAGATCAAGCAGGAAAAGAAATCATCGTAGACGGTCTTCCGTTCGAAAAGATGGAAGAATTAGTGAAAGAGTACAATATTGCCTGTCCTGAGTGTGGAAGCCACGACTTTACAAGCATCCGCCAATTCAACTTGATGTTCAAAACGCACCAAGGTGTAACAGAATCAAGTTCCAACGAAATCTACATGCGTCCGGAAACTGCACAAGGAATTTTCGTTAACTTTAAAAATGTTCAGCGTACGATGCGTAAAAAATTGCCGTTCGGTATCGCACAGATCGGTAAGAGTTTCCGTAACGAGATCACGCCAGGTAACTTCACGTTCCGTACGCGTGAGTTCGAACAAATGGAGCTTGAGTTCTTCTGTAAGCCAGGAACCGAGATCGAGTGGTTCAACTATTGGAAAGATACAGCTGAAAACTGGCTGAAGTCATTAGGTATGACTGAAGAGAACCTTCGTCTTCGCGACCATAATGAAGATGAGCTTTCTCACTACTCTAACGCGACGACTGACTTTGAATATAAGTTCCCGTTCGGATGGGGCGAACTTTGGGGTGTAGCATCCCGTACAGACTTTGACTTAAAGCGTCACATGGAGTTCTCCGGTGAAGATTTTAACTACATTGATCAAGAAACGAACGAACGTTACATTCCGTATTGCATCGAGCCTTCTCTAGGTGCTGACCGCGTAACGCTAGCGTTCTTAATCGATGCTTATGAAGATGAAGAACTAGAAGATGGCACAAGCAGAACAGTCATGCACTTGCATCCTGCATTGGCGCCATATAAAGCGGCAATCCTGCCATTGTCTAAGAAGTTGTCTGAAGAAGCGACTGAAGTGTTCAGCTCATTAGCTAAAGACTTCAATGTGGATTATGACGAAACAGGATCGATCGGTAAACGTTACCGCCGTCAAGATGAGATCGGTACACCGTTCTGTATCACGTATGACTTTGATTCTAAAGAAGATGACATGGTGACTGTTCGTGACCGTGACACGATGGAACAAACGCGTGTGAAGATTGCAGACCTTAAGAGCTTTATCGAGGAAAAAGTACAGTTTTAACAAAAAAATCTTTTTGCTGTTAGATGTGGTTGATTTCCGCTCCAGGATGCTCGCTTTCCGCGAGGCGTGCGGTGAGCCCCTGTGAAGATATGAAGTGCTGCTCCTGCGTCTACAAGAAAATCCTGATGATGCGAGCTTCCTCGTCGCATGCCTTACCAGAAGAATACTCAGGTAGCTGGCACGCTGATCCCGCAGGAGTCTCGCACCTTGCGCTCCAATCAACTTTCAATGAAGCGTACTCACTAAAATGTTCCAAGCAACAACCTTTTAGAAATGAACCTAACAGAAAAATAGAGCACACATTTGCGAATGCGATGTGTGTTTCTGTTTTTTCTGTGGGGTTTATTTTACAATAGACAGTGAGAGATAAAACTTTGATGCCAATTCAGGCTTTTAATGGAGGTATACATATGAACGAAGGACGTATTCAAAAGGTTAAAGATTGGTTAAAAGAAGAAGGTCAAACGTTTGCCTTCATTCATACGAAGGCAAATGTTTTCTATTTGTCTGGACTTTACACGGATCCGCATGAACGTGTGCTTGGTGTTGTTGTACTGCCAGAAGGTGAACCGTTCATGATTTGCCCGGGAATGGAGCATTCACAGGCAAAAGGTGCAGGATGGACACATGAAATTGTTGGATACAGCGATTCTGAAGATCCGTGGGCTAAAGTGCAGGAAACTTTGGCTGGGCGCGGTGTAACAGCAGCAACTTCAATTGCGGTGGAAAAAGAAACACTTCCATATGCACGCGGTGAAAAGCTTCTTGGTATGTTTGAGAATACAAAGTTAGTTGGGGCTGAAGAGCTGCTGAACGAACTTCGTTTAATAAAAGAAGAAGGCGAGCTTGAGACCCTTCGTGAAGCGGCACGTTTGGCGGACTACGGCGTTGAAGTTGGTGTTGCAGCACTTAAAGAAGGCGTAACAGAAATGGAAGTACTCGCGAAGATCGAGTTCGAACTGAAGAAAAAAGGCATCAGCCAAATGTCGTTCTCGACAATGGTGCTGTTTGGCGAGAAAGCAGGACAGCCTCATGGTAAACCGGGCTTAAGAAAGCTTCAGCACGGTGATTTTGTATTGTTTGACTTAGGTGTTGTGTTAGACGGCTATTGCTCTGACATCACGCGTACGGTAGCGTTTGGTGATCTGGATGAAAAACGCCGTGAGATTTATGATACAGTTTTGCAGGCGCAGCTGAAGGCGTTGAAAGCATCAAAGCCAGGTACACGCATCGGAGACCTTGATGTAATTGCGCGCAACCATATTACAGAAGCAGGCTATGGAGACAACTTCCCGCACCGCATCGGGCATGGCTTGGGAATCGATGTCCATGAGTTCCCGTCCATGAGTGATAACAATGACGGCGTGCTGCGTGAAGGCATGACGTACACGATCGAACCAGGGATCTATATCGATGACATCGGCGGTGTACGTATTGAAGATGATGTTGTTGTAACCGCTGTTGGGTATGAAACATTGACGAAATATCCGAAAGAACTGCAGATAATTAAATAAAATAAGTGAAATAAAGAAGGATGACTCGTGATTGAGTCATCCTTTCCTTTTTAGTGAGTCTTTGAGAGGGTATTTGGCTGTGTAGTAGTGGTTTTCGGCAGTGCTGTGAGACCCAATCCTAAAGTTTTGGGCGTGAATCCACAAAAAAGGGTGTTGAATCCACGAGTTTACATTAGTTCGACATTAGTCATATATGCTAAATCAAGTCTTTAAAGTTTTTACTTTGATCTGCTCATCTATATCAGCATCCCACTCTCTCTGAATTTCAAAAGTGCCTGCTTCAAAGAACAAAGGGAACGTTTCTTTAAACCAGCTTTGCATAGGCAGTTCAAGAGCTTTAGAAATCGGCACCCATACAAGCTCTCCTTCAGGTGGATCTTCCATCAATTCACCAGAAAACATATAAGTCCAATAGTTAAAAACCATGTATCTGACATTCTCTTTCGGGTTAACATACTCATCGATCCCTTTAAAGACGAGATTGGAGACATCGAGCCCAGTTTCCTCTTTTACCTCTCTAATTGCCCCATCTATTAAACTTTCAGGAAAGTCAATTTTACCTCCTGGAGCTAGATAACCAGGAAATCCTCGTTCGTCGGGACGCTTAATCAATAGAACTTTATCACTATTCTGTACCATACACATTGTAAAAAGACGGTGCTCAACAGACATTATAATGTATTCCATAAAAAGTTGTTTACTAATTTTAACATATCACATATAATAATGATTGATTAACCAATCATCGGTAAAAAGGAGAAATTTATTTTGCCTTTATCAGACAAACAAATTAAAGCGATGGAACAAAAACGTGAAAAAATCCTGCAGCAGGCAATCATCTTATTTGCTGAACAAGGCTATGAAAGTACAACAATAGCTAAAGTAGCTAAAGCTTCTGGTGTGAGCTTCGGCAGTGTTTTTACATACTTCGAAAACAAAGACCAGCTTTTTTACCATGCTGTTACAGAGCCATTAAACACCGTTTTTAAAGTGGATCTTTTAGAGTTTGATCCTGATGCTGAGGATTTATTGGCTGAAATTAAAAGTATGATAGACAAACATATTCGTATTTTTATCGAGATGCGTACGTATCTGCAATTAGTAGTACAAGTAATAGGACAGCATACGAAGTTTCCTGAACCTTTTAAAGAGCTTGATGATTTTAGCCTTGAGTTTATTCAAAAGCTTATTCTAATTATTACAAATGCGCAAAGAAGGGGTGTCCTTGAAGAATCTGACGCTGATTTAACAGCAACTGCTTATTTGGGCTTTTTATTAGGAATCAGATTAACTTTTACTGACTATGCTGTGTCACGCATCTGGGAAAAGCTTAAGATTCCGGCTTTTCAATTGCTATATCCGAAACGCTAAATGTGTTTCGGTTTATTTTTAAAATACAAATGATTGATTAATCAATCATAAAAATGGAGGTTTGAATATGAGTTATTTTACGTTTCATCGTAACATTCAATTAAGGCTGGCTCTTCAATTTTTTACAACACTTGCTTCCTCAGCTGTAATCCCGTTCTTAGCGATTTTCTTTTCAAATCAGGTAGGTGAATTTGCAACAGGGCTCATGTACATTGGTGTGATTTTATCAGGAATTACAGGAGCTTTGTTAGGAGGGAGACGTGCTGATCGGATAGGACGAAAAAATACAATTTTATTATGTGAAGGAATGATAGGAATAGGTTATCTCTTAGCAGGAATTAGTAATCTAATATTTTCGATATCGCCTCACACTAACTTTATTTTATTTATCATTATTATGTTTTTTACTGGAATGGCAGGACCTGCCTATGGTGCGGTCATAATTGATTCGAGTACACAGGAAAACAGGAAGGCTGTTTATACGGTCTCGTATTGGCTAAATAATCTTGCTGTTGCAGCAGGAGGTCTAATCGGAGCTTTTCTTTTTAAAAAATACCCATATGAAATGTTTATTGGAATTGCACTTGTGGCTTTTCTCTCGTGGATTGTAACGAAAATATGGCTGCAGGACATTCAGGTTTCCGTAGCTGCTATTCAAATCAGTCAACAAGATACTAAAAGCTGGATTGAGAATTATAGGGATATTTTTTTAAATGGACGATTTATATTCTTTACTATAGCAGGCTTGTTCCTTATTTCCTTAGAAGAAAGTCTAACGACATATATGGGTATAAAACTTGTCGAACAATTTAAGGATCCTATACCTTTGCTCCCGTTCACTTCAATCTTTGAAGTAGATGGATTCCAGCTGATTGGTTTGCTAAAAGCAGAAAACACGATCTTAGTCGTTCTGCTAAGTTTAGTCATTGCAGCTTTATTGAAAAAGTATCAAGAGCGTCTTCTGATGCTTGGGGGAGGTTTTTGTTATGCGTTTGGCTATATCGTTATTAGTTATAGTAATATTCCTTTAGTTTTACTAATAGCTATGTTTATTGCCACCATAGGGGAACTGGCACATATTCCGGCTAAGCAAGCTTATTTGGCTTCATTAATACCTGATGATGCAAGAGGAGCCTACATGGCTGTTTATGGTTTATCTTTTCACCTTTCAGGCATTATTGCTGCACTATTTGTCATGCTGAGCGGTATTCTTTCAGCGGCGATAATTACTGGTTTGTTTATTCTAATGGGTTCTGTTAGCTTGATGATCTACTATTTATTATTTAAAACGGAACAAAAACAACAAAGAATCGAAAAGTCTACGGCATAAAAAAAGAGCAGAGGTCAATCTCTGCTCTTACGAAATTCTCTTCTTTAGCGATTTATAAACTGCAAACAATGCGGCAAAAATCAATAAAACAACAATCAGCGTCAGCGTCCGTTCACCAGGCATCCCGTCTGCCATCAACACCGGACCGAGACCAAAAAAGGCTACTAGTAAAAAGGCAATTCCAAAAACAATCCTCAGCACGATTTTCATTTTTGTCACCCCTTATCTATTCTATGACAGAGGGAGCACATAAAACATCATAAGAAAATGTAAAACACTGCCCGCTAAAACGAACAGATGCCAAACCGCGTGGTGAAAGGGAAAGCTGCGCCACACATAAAAGATACTGCCGAGCGTGTAGATGATCCCGCCAGCAACAAGCAGCTGAATTCCTTCAGGAGGCATGTTTGCCGAAATATCTTGAAGCGCAAATGTGATCAGCCAGCCCATTGCTACATAACCAAGCGTGGACAAAACAACAAACTTTTTTGTGAAAAAGACTTTAAAGACAACCCCAAAAGCGGCAAGACCCCAAACGACTCCGAACAATGACCAGCCCAGTGCACCGCCGACAACGATCAGTACGATCGGCGTATACGTCCCGGCGATGAACAAGTAGATTGCAGCATGGTCCATGATCTCAAATATATCTTTTACCCGTCCTTTAGGAAAAGCGTGTACGAGAGTGGATGCGGTATAAAGCGCAAGCATCGTTCCACCAAATACGGCAAAACTTACAATATGAACAGCTGTCCCTTTCCAGACTGCAAACACGAGCAGGATGGAAGTTACGGCAACACTAAGCAGGACCCCTATACCATGCGTGATGGCGTTCGCTATTTCTTCACGTTTTGTAAATACATGTGTACTCATTCCGTTCACCTCCCTTTACGTTATGGTCAGTATATCAGAAATCAACGCCCTTTAATCAAATAAAGACTTTAAGATTTTATGAAATAGAGGGAATCGAATTGTAAAGATTGAAATATATAGGATTACAGACTTTATATAAAGAGAGGGTCATGGTTATGGAAGTAACACGTTATGAATCTATTCCTGCATTTTATGATGAAGTGGAAACGTTCTTGCTTGATCAGGAGGACAGAGCGCAGATTATGCTGGGGAATTGCCTGCGAAACAGAGATAAAGTGTGGGAAAAAGAAAAGCCATTCTTAGCGACAGTAAAGAAAGATGGAAAGATCATTCTTGCTGCAATGCTGATTCCGCCATATGCCATCTTGCTGTTAGAAAAAGAAGAAGCAGACGGCGTTGCAGCTGCCCCGCATTTAGCCGACTATTTAATAAAAGAAAATTACGCGATTCATAAAGTACATGCACCAAAGGCAGTTGGGAAAGCTTTTTCAAAGCATTGGACAGCAGCTCATCATTTGGAAGAAAAAGTGCTAATGGATGTGCGCTTGTATACGCTGCAGTCTGTTATACAGCCGGCGGTACGTCCTGGGAAATTGCGGCTCGCAACCGAAAGTGACTTAACGTTTTTACCGCAGTGGATTGTTGAGATGACAGGTGAGATCAATCAGCTCATGACGCGTGAAGAAGCAGAAGTATATGCAGATACAAGAGTACGAGATGGCTTCCTTTTTGTTTGGGAAGATGGTGGGAAAGCCGTATGTATGGCATCTAAAACAAGACCTAATGTTAAAGGTGTAGCAGTAAATCTTGTTTATACGCCAAAAGAGCTGAGAGGAAAAGGCTACGCGAGTGCCTGTGTTGCCGCATTAAGTGAACACCTTTTACAAGAGGGATATGAATTTTGCTCCTTATTTACGGATTTAGCGAATCCAACTTCAAATAAAATCTATCAAAATATTGGATATCAACCTGTATGTGATTTCGTTGAATTTAAGTTTAACGAAAAAAGAGCAGAGACACCGGCTTAACTACCGGTACGCTCTGTTCTTTTCTTTTTTCTGGAGATAATCGTTTATGTATCTTTGCGTGCTCTTTAGTAATCCGTCAGGAAGCTGATTCGGGCTGAAGTAACGGAAATCATAAGATTCATCTTCATCTATTAAAATATTACCTTTTACGTCTGTTGCCGTATATACCGCAGTTACACAATAGAGCTCATCTCCATTTGGAGCTTTTAAATAATGATCTGCACCGGAATAAACATGGAGCTGTGTTAAGCCACCAATATCGAGACCCGTTTCTTCTTTTACTTCACGAACTGCGGTTTCTTCAAAACTTTCACCTAGTTCCATTAAACCCCCAGGAAGTCCCCAGCCTCCATCTCTTCGGTGCTGCAGCAGTATTTCTTCATTTTTGTTTACAATGATTACAACTGATCCGGGTAAAATAAGCGGTGCACTTCCTACGTGTTTTCGAAGATCCTCATAATATGTCATCTAACCTCTCCTCTCTTTAACCAACATTTTACAGGAATCATGATAAAATTTCACCTGAAAATGGAGACAATGATAGAAAACAATGAATGAGGAGCAGGATGGATGGAAGCTTATGCAAGACCTAGAGTCGTTGTCAGCAAGTGTTTGGAATTTGACGCGTGCCGCTACAACGGTGATGTGATCTATAATGATGTGATTAAAAAATTAATAGAGTACGTAGATTTTGTCCCAGTATGCCCGGAAGTGGAGATTGGCCTCGGAACACCGAGGGAAACAATCAGAATTGTAAAACAAGGAGAAGACTATTTGCTTCTTCAGCCTTCTACAAAACGAGACGTAACAAAAGAAATGACTACATTCTCAGAAAACTATCTAGCGGGCCTAAAGGATACAGACGGGTTTATTTTAAAAACACGCTCACCTTCATGCGGAATAAAAGAGGTAAAAGTGTATGCGTCAACTGAAAAAGGTCCGGCGATCGGTCATGCAAGCGGTCTGTTCGGAGGAAAGGTCACGGAACTCTTTTCGCATCTGGCAGTTGAAGAGGAAGGAAGACTAAATAACTTTACGATCCGGGACAGGTTTTATACGAAACTTTTCACATTAGCCTCTTTTCGCAGATTGCTTCCTAAGGAATTAGATGCTGTTAACGATTTTCATAAAAAAAATTACTATTTACTCATGGCATACAGCAAACCGACTTTAAAGGTGATGAACCGGATATTAAAAAATGTTCATGAGAACGGTGAAGAGAAGACGATTGAGCTGTATGCAAATGCACTGCACAAGTTGTTTAACCGCGCGGCGAGAAATGATTCTAATCGCAGTGTTGCCAAAGAAATTTTCAAAAGGTTTGAATCCAAACTATCTGTCAGAGAAGTGGCTTTTTTTGAAGAGCTTTTGCAAAAATACGCCAACAAGAAGGAGCCGTTTTCAAGTATTACCACACTATTAAAATCACACGCTATCCGTTTTGAAGATAACGAGGTATTGCAGCAGACGTTTTTTGCTCCATATCCTGAGATTCTGCTCGAGATTTCTGATTCAGGAAAGGGACGAGATTATTAAAAGGAAGCTATATAAAGCTGGAATGGTTATACAAGAAAGAAAAGTGCTTAAAGCAACTCCTGCCGCTGCAAAGGAAGCATCTTCTCCATATTGTTGAGCGTACATTGAGATCGTAGGAGCTGAGGGCATTCCGGCTACTAAAAAGGCGACTGCAAAAAGCTGAAACGGCAATGATAAAAATAAGAATGGCACCAATAAAAGCGGAAATAGAATCAATTTATAAAAGGATGCCAGCCAAAGGGCTCTGTTTTTTAGAAATAGCTTTAATTCTGCAACAGGCATCCCTCCTAATAAAGAACCGATCAACAGCATGGAAAGCGGCACAGTAGGTTTACCTGTCAGTTCTAGCGTATTAGAAATAACAACAGGAAGAGTTCCGGGCAGAATCATCAATAATAGACCGGCTAAGGTAGCAATAACACCGGAATTCAAGAAAACTTTTTGCCTTTGGACGCTTTCTGCATTCCGTGCAAAAAGGTAGATCGCATATGTCCAGATATATAATAAATAAACGAAGTTAAATAGAGTGCCATAGAAAACTCCTTCTTTTCCAAACAATAAAAAGCAGACTGCGATGCCAAGAAAGCCTTGATTGCCAAAGATCATGATGCCTTCTAAGGCATTTTTCTTTTGAGTATCTGGTTTTAATTTTTTAACGGTAAAAGAGGAGATTATAGATGAAACGATGAGAACAAATGCTGATATAAAAGAGAGCCAGCCGAACTGAATTAAATTTTCAACTGAAAACTCAACATCCATCCCATATAAAATAAGCGCAGGCAGAGTGACGTTTAATATAACAGCCGTTAAAACTTTTTCACTGCCCTCCGGTAATATTTCTTTTTTTCGAAGCATGTAACCTATTAGGGCAATGCTGTACAATAGTGTTAATTCCTGTATGAAATAAGCGAACTGGTTCATTTTGTTTCCTCCCCATATAAAGAGTATGGGCATGGGCTGAAATGGGTGAACACGATTGACGCAAAGGGGGATGAAGTTCTTCATGTTTATAGCAAAGGGAGAAACTTTATTTAGGCAAGGGGAAGAAGGGCCTTTATTCAAACTTGATAAAGGATTATTAAAAATAGTCAGAGTACATGAGGATGGAAGCCAGTTATTATTAAATTTGATCGTTCCAGGTGAGATGATTCCGCATCATTCACTAACAAGCCATAAAGAATACAACGGCTCGGCGATTGCTCTTTTACCTTCAGAGGTCACAAGAATTGATCCAGAGCAATGGTACAGGTCTTTAGAGGAAGATCCTAGGGTCTTTAAAGAAGTAGCGCATCTTTTAGAAACAAAATTAAGAATGATGCAGCAAAGGATCAATCAGATGTCGACATTAACTCCGGAAGGAAAGGTCGCAAAGCTTCAAAAGTGGTTTGCGAGTTATTTTCCTGAAGTGCCTGTTGAAAAGGTACTGACCCAGGAGGAAATCGGCCAGTTTGTTGGACTTAGAAGAGAAACAGTTAACCGGGTTTTAAAAAAGCTGAAGTGAATTGTCAAAGAAATTACATACATATGAACGCAAGAAATTCACTTTTTTAACAAATGATACAAGTATAACAGTTAAGGAGTGATATAGATGAAAAAGATCTTACCTGCTGCACTGGCTTTTGCTTTACTATCCAGTGGATCTGTAACGGTTTTTGCACAACAAGCGGATAACGTTCAGGTTGTAAAAGAGAAAAGAGAACATCATTTCAGACACATGAAAAACTTTGAAGCCGAAGTACATATGGCCAATGAGCTAAAAATAGAACGTCTTGAAATAAAAAAAGAGATTGTACAAAAGAAGGATCAGCTTTTCAGCCTTCACGTAAAAGCTGCTGAAGGTGGAAAGAAAGAAACTAGAAGCGGGAAAAAGGCAATTTGGCAGGATATGAAGCAGATTCATGAAGACTTGAAAGCTTTAAAGCAAGAAGCGCATAAAACGAAAAAATCGATGCATGATGCCATGCGAGCTGATGATGAAAAACTCGCTAAAGAAAAAATGACTCAATGGCTGAGCATCAACGAAAAGATAAATAACAAACTTAGTGAAAAATCTCAGAAACTCGATGAGATCATAGAGCAATACAATTAATCAAGGCTGTTTTTCATAAACATAGTTTCTATTAGAAGATGTTGATTTCCGCTTCAGGATGCTCGCTTTCCGCGGGGCGTGCGGTGAGCCTCCTCGCGCTTTGCGCATTTAGGAGTCTCACCTGTCCCGCTTCATAGAAGGAACCTTGCTCCTGCGTCTACAAGTTAATGCTACCGATGTGAGTTTCTCGTCGCATGCCTTGCGAGAAGCTTATCATGTGGTAGGCACGCACCTTGCGCTCCAATCAACTATTCAAAGAAGTCAACTCAATAAAAAATGGTCAAAAGCAACAATCTATATGTAATGAGCCTTAAACAAAAAAGTGTTGAAGCGCTACTAACGCCTCAACACTTTTCTTTATTCAGCTTTATGTGAAGGAGTATAATCAGGATAATCTGTAATAATACCATCGACACCGGCATCGAGCAGCGGCTGAACTTCTTCTTTTTTACGTACAGTCCAAGCCATGATACCCATATCACGCTCATGAACTTCATTTACAAGAGAGGAGTTAACGAGGGATTTGCTTGGATTCACATACTCTGCATAGGTTGCGAATTCATTCAGCTTCTCTTCGCTTAAATCAGTTGCACGTCCTGTAAGCAAACCAACAGGGACAGTTGGCAAAAGCTCGTCCATTTTTTTCATAGATTCAAATTCAAAGGACTGAACGATAATTTTCTCATTGTTAGGAAGGTGCATGTTGCGTTCTTTTAAGTCATCAGCTACTTTTTGTTCGATTCCAGGATAATAATAAGTAGCTTTTAATTCAATAAGAATACCTGTCTTACCTCGAAATTCATCAAGTACTTCCTCAAATGTAGGAACTTTTTCTCCAGCAAATTCTGGTGCAAAATAACTTCCTGCATCCAGCTGGCGAATTTCTTCGAGCGTATGATCTTTTACATATCCAGTGCCATTTGTTGTACGATCAAGTGTTACATCATGGATGACAACAAGTTCCCCATCTTTTGTTTGCTGTACATCAATCTCGATATAATCAGCTTTCATATCAACACCTTTTTGAAAAGCAGCCATCGTATTCTCGGGCGCATATCCTGCTGCACCACGGTGAGCAACTGTTTCTACTTGATCTGATGCTTCATAAGCAAATGTTGCAGTAGTGAATAATGAACTGATAATTCCCATCGAAAGAAGTGAAGCTACTGTCAGTTTCTTTACGTTCATCTTTCCATCCCCTTTGCACTGGTTGTGTGTGTATCCTGCCTGCCTCATGCAAACAGGCAGGACTCACAAGACTTATGCTAACAAAGGTATTTTGGAAAAGAATGGTCAGATATTCCCTACAATTCTAAAGAAAAAGAGGCCTTATAGAGCAGAAATCTTAATAAAACCGGCTCATGTAAAGAGGGGGTGAATGACGTTTCATTTATGTTAAGATGACAAAGATAGAAGGGGGCTAAAATAATGCTTATTAAAGATGAAATTTACGGTGAGTACGAAGTTGAATCTGTACTTCAAGATCTATTGCAGTCAAAGCCTATTCAGCGTTTAAAGGGCATTCATCAAGGTGGAGCTTCTTATTTAGTAAACCCAAAATGGAATGTAACCCGATATGAACATTCAATAGGCGTTATGCTTCTCATTCGCAGGCTGGGCGGGTCTATTGAAGAACAAATTGCTGGACTGCTGCATGATGTATCACATACAGCGTTTTCTCATGTAATCGATTTTGTTTTAGAGAACGAAGCTGAAGATTTTCATGAAGAAATCTTTGAAGAGATACTTTTGCAGTCTGAGGTACCGCAGATCTTGAAAAAATATGACTATTCCATAGATATGATATTTAAGGGAGAATTTCCGCTTCTAGAACAGCCGCTTCCTCTTCTTTGCGCTGATCGAATTGATTATACGCTCAGAGACTTATATAGATACAACTACATAACAAAGGATGAAGTAGAAGTTTTTTTGCCTAGTCTTTGTGTGAACGACAGCTTGATCTGCATAAAAGGTATTCACCATGCTGAATGGTTTGTTCAGGCATATTACAAAGAAGTTCAGGACTTTTTTATGAATCCTCTCAATGTATATGGCTATGATAAATTGATTAAGTTATTGAAGGAGGCTTTGCGGGATAAAGTGATCACTAAAGATGATTTCCTCCTTACAGATGAAGAAGTGTTAGATAAAATCAGGCAATCTGGGGAATATGAATTGAATAGACGATATGAGGAAATCATTAAGCCTGTAAATCTAGAAGAAAATGAAAATGAGTATGAAATTCATTTAAAAGGAAAACCTCGCTTGATAGATCCAACGGTGATTGACAATCATAGTATTGCAGCAGCATCCGAAATCTCTTCTGCAGTAAAAGAGATGAATGAAAGAGCGAAAGAAAGAGCCCTAAAAGGTAGTTATATAAAAGTGATATAGAAAAAACCAGGCGATTAAATGCCTGGTTTTTGTGCTTCTTCTGGGTGTTTGAAGCCCCTTGCTATATAAATAAATGGTGTAGATGCTGCTGATACAACAAACTTAATCATATACGTTGTGAAGAAGATTTGAAGCCATACGTCCCAAGAAAAGACGCCAGCAAATGCAATCATACAAAAGATAAACGTGTCGATCAGCTGACTCACCATCGTACTGCCGTTGTTACGAATCCAAAGCTGGTCTGGACGAGAGAACTTCTCTCTTAATTTAGCGAATAGCTTTACATCAAGGTATTGGCTGACTAGGTAGGCTGTCAAGCTTCCAAGCGCTATACGCGGCATTAAGCCGAAAAGAGCTTCAAGGTGCGGCTGGGCAAAATCACTTTCATGCGGTTCAAATACAAGAACCAGCTGCATGATGATTGTCGTCATAACAAGTGTGAAAAATCCAAACCAAACAGCTTTTTTAGCTTCTTTTTCACCGTATTTTTCGTTTAGCAAATCCGTTGCTAAATAGATCGTGCCGTAAATAACGTTTCCGAGTGTCATAACAAGTCCGAACATCTCGATCGTTTTCACGACTTGCAAGTTAGCTAAGATGGTTGCGGCAGCAATCCAAGCAAATAAACCTGCTTTTCCAAACCACTTATAGCACAGTAAGAAAAGCACAAAATTCACAAGTGCAAAACCTACACCAAAATAAAAATTAAACATATAATTCCTCCTAGTTTTGTTAACGCGGGAGTTTTCGAACCGCGAAAATACATAAATTACAACAGTTTCCCATTATAAGTCAGTTTATGTTAATAATCAATTACTAGAAGTTCCTGCGGGAGTTTTTAAATAGAGAATAGCAGTTCCGAAAATTCGACAAAAATTTCCCGGAAAATAAAAAAACACCCCAAAAAGGGATGTTTTTTATTTAATCAAAGTTCACCTCAAAAGAAAGGGGATCTGAGATTTTCTTTTTCTCATTGTTAATGACTTCACTTGACTTAATAGTTATAGTTTTAATACTCTCCGGATCTGTATCCTCTAATATAAAACCTAAACTTCCGACTTTTACTTCACCTGGCTTGATTTCGCCATTTAGTTTTTCTAAATAAAAATCTTCTTTCCAAGTTACTTTTTTTCCTTGGTCGGTCTTGATCTCGGAGACCGGAGCAAAGTGGACGGGTTTGTTTCCATTATTTTTGATTCGGACATTTACTCTCACATACGGAAACTCTTTCTGCTCATGTGTGTAACTGTGAAAAAAATCAATCAAGTCTACAGAAGGCTTATATTGCAAAACTTTTACCTCTGAAAGGGTAAGAGAGATTAAATCAGCTTTTTGTTCCTCATCTAATTTCTTATACTTCTTTAATGTGACAATCCCATCTGCATCTTCTACAGTTTTGTTTACTTCCGTAAGTTTTGTATCATCAGGAGCTTGAGAACTGTCTGTGAATGTCATTTTATCTGAATTTTTGTCAGTTTGTTCTTGTCCAGATTCTTCTTGCTGTGTTTTTTCTTCTTTATTCTTTTCTGTATTATCGGTAGAACAACCTGTAATAAGTGCAGCTGTTAACCCTAGTATCATCCATCCTTTAAAAGGCACGGAAAACACCTCCTAATAGATAAGCATCCCGCAATAATGAACGGGATGCTTTTTAAATAGAGTACCCAATTAAAATTGAGTTTATTTTTGGATAGCAGATTTGCTCTTTTTAAGAATAGCAAAGATTTCTTTAGCTGTATCCGTATTGTCGATCTTACCAGTAAAGTTCTCCATGCCAGGACCATAAGCGTAAACTGTTACGTCTTCGCCAGTGTGTCCATCAGTCGTCCAGCCTGTACCTGTACGAATGTCAAAGATTTTTTCAATAGCGTTATCGATTTCTAATACATCGCCGCTCTTTTCTTTAGCGTCTTTTACAGATTGAACTTCTTCTGGTGTAAGCTCAAGATCAATATATTTCTTTAGTGTTTCTTCAACTGGTGCACCTTCTGCAATTTCTTTTGCGATAAAGTCAGGTGTTTTCTTAGCAGCTTTAATCGCTGAAGGATCCCACTTGTATTCACCGTCACGGCCCATTGCCATACCGCCTGTTGAGTGGTCAGCTGTAGCGATAACTAATGTGTGCTTGTCCTTTTTAGCAAATTCAATTGCAGACTGGTAAGCTTGTTCAAAATCTTCCATGTCGCTCATAGCTGCAACTACATCATTATCGTGTCCAGCCCAGTCGATTTGACTTCCTTCAACCATTAAGAAGAAACCTTTATCATTCTTGTTTAAACGATCTAGTGCAGAATTTGTCATTTCTTTAAGTGAAGGCTGTTCTGCAGGACGGTCAATCTTTTTATCCAAGCCTTTAGGAGCGAAAAGACCAAGAATTTGTTTGTTATTATCATTGAGCATTTCTTCTTTAGAAGTTACATAAGAATAGCCATCTTTTTCAAATTCTTTTGTAACGTCACGGTCTTTACGAACAAAATAGCTCGTCCCGCCACCTAATAACACATCGACTTTATGCTTGCCGTCAATCATATCATCATAGTAATCATTTGCAATTTCATTATAATTCTCACGCGATTCATCATGAGAACCGAAAGCAGCAGGAGTAGCGTGGTTAATCTGAGAAGTAGCAACTAATCCAGTTGACTTACCATCTTCCTTTGCTTGCTCTAAAACAGTTTTAACGTCTTGTTTTTCCATATCTACTGCAATGGCACCATTATAAGTCTTGATACCTGCTGACATTGATGTTGCTGCAGCTGCTGAGTCCGTTATACTCTCTTTTTCATCTGAAGAGTATGTTGACTGCATTCCGACCAAATGCTTATCAAACGCTGTGTCTTCCATCATTGGTGTTTTTGGGTCATCTTTAAGTGCGCGGTATCCTGTTGTGTAAGTTGGACCCATACCATCACCGATTAAAAAGATAACGTTGCGTATTTCGTTTTCGTTTTCTGCAGAAGCATTATTGAAAGCTAAGCCGCTTACGGCTAGCGTAGATGCAAGTGCAGCGGTTAGAGCCTTTTTAGAAAATTGCATATAAGAACCTCCTGAAATGATTTGATCACTCAAGGAAATTATATTTGGATAATATTAAGAAAAGGTTAGTCAATTGTTAAGGTTTCATTAAATGTCAAAAACCTCCCAAAATAGATGGGAGGTTTGGATATTAATTATTATACAGTTTGAACTGCTTTTTCTAATGCTGCTTCAGGTGCAACATAATCGTAGCCAAGGTCAGCTGCAACTGCTTCATACGTTACAAAACCGCCAGCTGTATTTAGACCAGCTTTTAGTGATGGGTTATCAGCGATTGCTTTTTGTGCACCTTTGTTAGCGATTTGAAGTGCATAAGGTACTGTTACGTTTGTAAGTGC
The DNA here is from genome assembly GCF_042746035.1 of Fictibacillus sp. NPDC058756. Lineage (NCBI taxonomy): Bacteria > Bacillati > Bacillota > Bacilli > Caryophanales > Fictibacillaceae > Fictibacillus > Fictibacillus sp. NPDC058756. The sequence goes on from NZ_JBHYPU010000001.1 coordinate 129,379, forward strand.
GATCGTAGAAGTACGAGGCACTGCACCAGGCATATTCGCTACTGCATAGTGAACAACACCGTGCTTGTCGTATGTTGGGTTGTCGTGTGTTGTGATGCGGTCAACGGTTTCAAAGATACCGCCTTGGTCGATTGCTACGTCAACAACAACAGATCCTGGAGTCATGGCTTTGATCATTTCTTCTGTTACAAGCTTAGGTGCTTTTGCTCCTGGGATAAGTACAGCACCAATTACAAGATCAGATTCAGCTACTGCTTGTGCGATATTCAATGGGTTAGACATTAATGTTTGAATGCTGTTTCCGAAAATATCATCCAATTGGCGAAGACGGTCTGGGCTAAGGTCGATGATTGTAACATCTGCTCCAAGTCCGATCGCTACTTTGGCTGCGTTTGTACCTACAACACCGCCTCCGATGATTGTAACTTTACCGCGGCGAACTCCAGGAACGCCTGCAAGAAGAATACCTTTTCCGCCTTTTGGCTTCTCAAGGAATTGTGCACCGATTTGTGCAGACATACGTCCTGCAACTTCACTCATTGGTGTTAATAATGGAAGAGTGCGGTTAAATTCAACTGTTTCATAAGCGATTGCTGTTACGCCGCTTTCAGTTAGAGCTTTTGCCAATGCTGGCTCAGCTGCTAAGTGAAGGTAAGTAAACAGAATAAGATCTGAGCGGAAGTATTTGTATTCAGAAGCTAGAGGTTCTTTAACCTTCATTACCATTTCTGCTGCCCATACATCTTTAACATCTTCTAAGATTTGCGCGCCTGCTGCTGCATAATCTTCGTTTGTAAATCCGCTTCCTTCACCTGCATTGTTTTCTACCAATACTGTGTGGCCGGCAGCCGTTAGTGTCATAACACCTGATGGCGTGATCGCAACGCGGTTTTCGTTGTTTTTAATTTCTGCTGGAACTCCAATAATCATTTGTGAATCCTCCTATATAAGTGAACTCGTTGAGTGCGTTTTCAATTGTGGTTTCAGTATAAAAGGAGGGAGTTGGCTTTTCATTGTTAAGAAACTAGAAAAACAAAAAAAGCATTTGTGATAATTCACAAATGTTTTTTAAAAAGATAGCCTTTTCGTAAATTTTGCTAGTGATTTGGTAGAATTGATTTCCGTTCCAGGATGCTCGCTTTCCTAGGGGCGTGCGGTGAGCCTCCTGCCGCTTTGCGCCTTTAGGCAGTCTCACCTGTCCCGCTTGATCCCTTAGGAGTCTCGCACCTTCCACTCCAATCAATTAGTCAACGATGAGTCTTTAAGAACTAATCAAAAGCAACTATCTTTAAAGGCCTTTCAGAACAACCTGTTTATCTTAAAATCAAGGTAAACCATGATTTTCTGATGAGGGCTTTTTAAATTCATATTCGTAATTTCGCTAATTCTTTTTAATCGGTAAAGCAGTGTATTCATATGGATATGAAGCACTTCTGAGGATTTATTTAAGTTCTCATCCATTGTCAGATAGGTCTCTAATGTGTGATAAAGCTCTGTTTTGTGAAGCCGGTCATATTCCTGAAGTGTTTTAAGCATTTCATTCTGATAGCCTTGTCTTTGTTGTTTTTCATAAATCGTATCTAAAAATTGGTAAATGCCAAGTTCGTGATAACCGGTTAAAGAAAGTGTCTCCCCGCCGAGTTTTTCTTGTACAGCTAAAACGCTGGATGCTTCTTTATAGCTTTTCTCTACTTGTGAGAACGATGTAACTAGACTTCCGTAGGCTGCTTTTATTTCCGAGACAGAAAAACGCTCTTTCATATGAGTGAAAAATGACTCGACGAACGATTTTGCCAGATCCAGCGGCTGTTCTTTCCCGACCGGGGAAGCGAGCAGCAGCATTTGGTTCGAATCTGCTGCAGATAAAAGAACATTGATCTTTTGATTAACAGCAGCCAGGTATAAAATATCTTTTTCTAAGGCAGGTGTGATCTCTTCCTCCAGCTGTAAAATAAAAACGACAGCAGGGAGAACAGGCAATATATTAAGCTCATGCAGTTTTTCCAGAATGTGTTCCTCTTGAGGAAGGTTGCCCGTTAGCATCTTCCAAAAAAGCTCCTGGCGGTTTTCTTCCTTCTTTTTTGTTCCGATCTGCATTTGAAGAAGCTGGCTTTTAGCGGATACAGCAGCTAACTTTAAGAGATGCATGTCATCGGTGGTTAACTTTTTCTCAACTTCAAGAACCCAAATATACCCGAGGACCTCGCTGTTTTTCCTGATGGATACAGCAACTCGGTCTCCGAGCCCGACTTTTTGAATGGAACTTACCCGAACGGGATCATCACTTTCCTGCAATCTCGGTATCACTCCGTCTTTCCAGAGGCTGTTCACGACTTTTTCAGGAACACGCCGTCCGATGATTGTTGCGACTCGTGCAGGGTCTGTGCCGTCTTCATGCGTACTGTATGCAAGAAGACGATGGTTCTGATCTTCAATAGTAACAGGGCATGACAAGACATCACTGATTTTATCAGCTAAATTTTCGAGACTCCCGAATGTGCCTTTAAAAGGATCTGTTTGAAACTCTTTCATCTGTTCTCCCGCCTTAAACTCTTCTGCCTTTATTCTACCGAAAAAGTAAGGGATATTACAGGAGAAAGGGGGCGGTTTGTAGAAATTGGTATAATGCAAAATTTATAGGGGGCATCGACATGAAATTTAGTGAATTTACATATGAAAGACCAAATGTGGAAGAACTGAAAAAAGCTTTTGAAGATGCAGTACAGGTTTTTAGTGATGCATCATCAGCAGATGAACAGAACGAAGCGATGAAAAAAGTTGTTTCACTGCGCAACAGCTTTGAATCAAAAGCGAGACTAGCGAAGATTCGTCATACGATTAACACGGAGGATACTTATTATAAGGAAGAACAGGCATTCATGGATGAAAACCTTCCTGTTTATCAAGGGATGGTAACAGCATTCCATGAGGCGCTTGTGCAGTCTCCTTTTAAAGACGAGTTAGAAAAGAAGTGGGGAAGCCAGCTGTTCCGTTTGGCTGAATTAAAAGTCAAAACATATTCCGATGATGTTCTCGAAGATTTAAAACTAGAAAATAAATTAAGCTCTGAATATGTGAAAGTAATGGCTTCAGCGAAAATTGAGTTTGAAGGAAAAGAGCTGACACTTGCTCAGCTATCACCGTACAGCCAGTCTTCCGATCGAAAAACAAGAAAAGCAGCCAGTTTGGCTGGGAATGCATTCTTGAAGTCGAACGAAGAAAAATTCGATTCAATTTATGACGAACTCGTAAAGTTACGCACAAGGATCGCACATAAACTTGGCTATAAGAATTTCACAGAGCTTGCCTACGATCGTATGGGAAGAACGGATTATAATGCGGCAGATGTAAAAGTGTTCCGTGAACAAGTGAAAGACATTATTGTTCCGCTCTGCACGAAATTAAGAGCGAAGCAGCAAAAGCGTATTGGATTAAACGAACTAAAGTTTTATGATGAGCCCTTTAGCTTCACAACTGGTAACCCTAAGCCACAAGGCGACGCGGGTTGGATTGTTGATAAAGCAAAGCTTGTGTTTGCTGGGCTCGCTCAAGAAACGGGTGCTTTTTTCAACTATATGGCTGAAGATGAGTTAATGGATCTTGAAAGCAAAGCAGGTAAAGCTCCAGGCGGTTATTGTACATATCTTCAGGATTATCAAGCTCCGTTTATCTTTACGAATTTTAACGGATCAGATAACGATGTGCGCGTGCTGCTGCATGAGATCGGCCATGCGTTTCAGATGTACACGAGCCGCGGATACGAAGTGCCTGAATATCAATTCCCGACATTGGAAGCTTGTGAAATCCACTCAATGAGCATGGAGTTTTTAACATATCCATGGATTGGAGAACTGTTCGGTAAAGACACGGAAAAGTATCTATACTCCCATTTAACAGGGGCAGTAGAATTCATTCCATACGGTGTGGCAGTGGATGAGTTCCAGCACTTTGTGTATGACCAACCAGACGCGACGCCGGCAGAGCGCCGAGCGAAATGGAGAGAGCTCGAGAAAACATACTTGCCTCACCGTGATTATGATGGATTGGAGTATTTGGAAAACGGCGGATTCTGGCATAGACAGGGCCACATTTTCCGTTCGCCATTCTATTATATCGACTACACACTGGCGCAAATTTGTGCACTTCAGTTCTGGAAGCGTTCGGTTGAGAACCGTGAAAGTGCTTGGGAAGACTATTTCGCTCTTTGTCAAAAAGGAGGAAGCCTTCCGTTCACGAAGCTTGTTGAAGAGGCAGGATTGATCTCGCCATTTGAAAAAGGCTGCGTATCGTCAGTGGTAGGAGAAGTAGAGAAGTTCCTTGCGACAATTGATGAGGAGCAGTTTGCGAAAGCTTAAATAAGTGTTGGGGATGAGGGGAAACCGGCTGTGTGCCGGTTTTTTCTTTTTAAAGGTAAGTTTCGTAACCAAACCTGTACATTATTTGAAGAAATATTGACACTTGCATCGGGCATGCTGTTTTCAGCGGTTATTAAGTTTGGAATTAGAGTACAGAATGGTAAAATAAAGTTGGAAACGCGTAGAAAAGGTATGAGAAACTACATTTTGTTTTGAAAAGGAGTAATACACTATGGCTGAAACAAAACAGCGTAATTATACACCGCTTATTATCGGATTATCGATTGCGATCAACGTACTGGTTGCGGTGCTTTTCTTCTTGCCCGAGTATGAAGGGGAGATCGTGTTTGATGTTACTTTGCTGCCGCGATTGAATGCAATCTTTAACAGCTTTACATTCGTTTTTTTATTGGCTGCTCTTTATTTCATTAAGCAGAAGAACATAACGCTTCATAAACGGTTCATTTTTGCAGCGTTTACGAGTACGACTTTCTTTTTGCTTTCTTATGTGACGTATCACTATTTAACAGAATCGACATCTTATGGCGGAGAGGGTCCGCTTAAATATATTTATTTCTTTATCTTGATCACACACATTTTGCTTGCGATCGTCATTGTGCCGCTTGCTTTGATTACTGTAACACGCGGGTTGAACATGCAAGTGGAGAAACACCGTAAGATCGCTCGCTGGACGATGCCGTTATGGCTGTATGTAAGTTTAACAGGTGTACTCGTCTACTTGATGATAGCGCCTTATTATGCATAAAAAAGAAGGCTTTTGCTGAGAGTTTTTCAGCAAAAGTTTTTTTATATCGCTTTGTCTTAGTAAGCGATACCGACGCGGGATTTAACGAAACACGGCTCTTTAATTAGTGAAAAAGTGAAATGTGCGGTGTCTCCTGTACTGATTTTGCTGCCGTCTAAAGGCAAGAAATCTTTTTCCACCCGATATCCACCCGTAGCGTCTCCATCTGGTAGGTAAGTGGGACAAACAATTGTCCAGTCCAGACCGCTTTCTTTTAAAAGAGTATACGCTTGGTGATGATCTTCAGCAGCTCTTGTTAGTTTTCGCTTTGATTCAGAAGATTGATAACGCAGCAAATCAGGTTCAGTGCGGCTTTGTAATATTCCAGCCGTACCGACCGATATGATACGCGATATGCCTTCTTTTTTCATTGCCTCAATAATCAGCGGCATGCTTTCAGAAAGACCGTTTCCTCCGTCAGTGGATAAAGCGCTAACTACCATATCGCTACCCGATATGGCTTTTTCTATCTGCTCTTTATTTAAGACATTTCCATGTGTATACGTTATTTTTTCTAATATTGTTGAAGGGACTTTCTCTGGGTTTCGAAGGAGGGCGTGCACCATCATTCCTTCTTGAATGGATAGTTCGGCAACCTTTTGACCGACTCTTCCCGAAGCTCCTAACAAAAATAATTTCATGAGAGTACCTCCTATGGTAACTACCTTTATCATATCATTTAAGCTTTCTTGAAAAAATCTAACAAAGTGTAAATTTTACTAAGCAAATTAAAAGATTTTTAATTTCTTCTCATGCTAAGATAGGGAATATTGTTTAGATGAGAGAGGTGAACACAATGGCTGCAGAAGAAGCACGTTTCGGCACAATTCAGGAAAATCGGATTATTCCTTTATGGAGTTTAACGGTGTGGCTGGTTGTCATGAATACAACCATGTTTAATGTTGCTCTTCCGAGTGTCATTTCACAGTTTGATTTAAGTCCGACAGCCGGGTCCTGGATTGTTTCAGGCTATTCCATTGTGTTTGCCTTATCGACGATAACCTTCAGCAGGTTGTCTGATTTTATACCGATTGGCAGGTTATTGATGACGGGGCTAGTGATATTAGGAATCGCATCGATCATCGGCTATTTTGCTAACAGCTTTGCTTTTGTACTGGTCAGCCGCATGGTGCAGGCGATGGGAGCAGGAGCGGTTCCTGGACTCGGAATGGTGCTTGCGACAAGGTATATTCCGATCTCAAGACGGGGACGTGCAATGTCTTTTATTTCGTCAGCTGCATCTCTTGGCTTTGGGCTCGGGCCAGTTATTGGCGGAGGCATTACACAGCTTTTTGGATGGAACTTCTTATTTATCGTAACAGGGCTGGTCTTGCTGCTGCTGCCTGTTTTTAAAATATATCTGCCTTTAGAACAGAGAAGGGCCGGTTCGTTCGATTTTGTCGGAGCCCTGTTAACGGGTGGAGGAGTTACAACTCTTTTACTCTATCTTTCCTCGTTCGCTTTTTGGCAGCTTGGATTGAGTGTTTTGTTCTTTGTAGTTCTTGTTTTTTATTCAAAGAAAAAAGATGAACCTTTTATACGGATTAATCTGTTTAAAAACAATAGATATGTATCTCTATTGCTTGTTGGGCTCATAGCGTTCATAACTCATTTTGCTTTCTTATTTGTTATGCCTGTAATGCTTTCTAATCTGTTTCAAAAAGAACCGGCTGTTATAGGTTTCGTAATTTTTCCAGGTGCCATGCTTTCCGCGTTTGCTGCAATATATGTCGGGCGCTGGATCGATCGGTTCGGAAATCTTCCTGTGATGCGCGCGGGTCTTCTGTCGCTGCTGATATCGGCTGTGCTTTTCTCTCTCCTTGGAACGAAAGCGTTCTATATGACAGCTATCTTTTATATGTTTACGAGCATAGGGTTTTCCAGTCTCACTTCTAGTCTGGCAAACGAGAATTCTAGAATTTTAAGTAAAGACGAAGTAGGTTCTGGCATGGGGATGCTCCAGCTTGTACAATTCTTCGGGGGTGCACTTGGTGTGGCGATTGCGGGGCTCTTAATTGAAGGACAAAGAGCTTTTCCATTAGAAGATGTATACCGCAATGTGTTTATTTTCTATACGGTTCTCGTGTGTATAGCGATCCTAATCTATCATTTCAAAATAAAGAAAAAAGTGTGAGTCAGTGCGGTGAATAACCAAACGGCTTACACTTTTTTTATGCGAGATTTTAAAATGGCAGTCTGGCAATGTATGAAATAAAGTTAATAGCCTAGGACAAATCCTTAAAAACAATCTGGGGAATAAATTGTTGGGGGTCAGACCCCCTTTATTAAAAAGTTGTAGAACTTTGTCAGAAAATGCCGATAAGTAAACTGGAAAGATAAATAGGCTAATCATTAAGTATCCATATAAATGATTGTGAAAGGACGAGGGAAGATTCGTGGAAAGAAATAAAGAACTGATCGATTCATTAATTAAGTTTCAGAAACTATTAAACACGCACCCAGATACTGTTGATTCCATTCCGGTTTTCACAAACTACATACGCTCTTTTTTACGCATCAAACCAATGGGCAGAACACTGCCTACTATTGAAATTATGACTTTATTAAAGAAAGAAAAGCCCCAAATGTTTTATTTATTGAAAAGGCATTCGAAAGACGATATCATGACGATGTTAACGTATTTAAATATGGATTATGATCAAGCACAACTTAAGATCGAACGAATTTTACAAGGTGAAGTCATCGCATAAAGAGCGATGATTTTTTCATTTCATGTACTTTCGTTATAATGTAGAAAAAGGAGTGAGAGAATTGAAGACAATCGGATTTATTGGAACAGGCGTTATGGGAAAAAGCATGGCAGGCCACTTGATGAAAGCGGGGCATCCTGTTCATGTTTATACACGAACGAAAGAAAAAGCGAATGACCTCCTTGATAATGGTGCTAAATGGGCAGATACACCAAAGGATATTGCACAAAATTGTGACGTGATCATCACGATGGTGGGATATCCTCAGGACGTCGAGGAAGTATATTTAGGTACTGACGGTCTTATCGAACACGCTAAAGAAGGTTCTTATTTAATTGATATGACGACTTCAAGTCCTCAGCTCGCTCAAAAAATTGAAAAAGCTGCTGCTGAAAAACATCTTGCAGCCTTGGATGCACCCGTTTCAGGCGGTGATATCGGAGCAAGGGATGCTAAATTATCCATCATGGTCGGCGGGGGCGAATCAGCATTTAAGGAGCTTCTGCCAATCTTCTCTAAAATGGGAACCAACGTTGTTTATCAAGGAAAAGCAGGCTCTGGACAGCATACTAAAATGTGTAATCAGATAGCTATCGCATCTGGAATGATCGGTGTTTGTGAAGCTATTTTATATGCTGAAAAAGCAGGATTGAATCCTGAAACTGTATTGAAGAGCATTGAATCAGGAGCAGCGGGAAGCTGGAATTTAAGCAACCTTGGTCCAAGAATGTTAAAAGGTGATTTTGCACCTGGATTTTATGTAAAACATTTTATTAAGGATATGACGATTGCTTTGAATTCAGCTGAAGAAATGGGATTAATGACGCCAGGCTTATCCTTAGCTAAAAAGCTTTATGAGGAATTAGCGGAAATGGGAGAAGAAGATAGCGGAACACATGCATTGTATAAGAGATTAGCAAACCAGGGTTAAAAAGCCCTGGTTTTATTTTTGCACTTTACAAAACGTAATAACTACGATTTAATATAGATGGTTAAATTTAAAATTTACTAGATTACATAAATGGCTCAAAATCAAAAGAAGGGAGATTAAATCGATGAGAGATATTGCAACTAGAGATTCTGTAAGAAAAGAGATGATCGGTCTTTTATTGTTAGCCATATTTATAATTTCTTTTCTATTTATGAAAGAGATTAAGAATGATTCAGTGTTTGAAAATCTCCCTAATTCAATCATGCACCTTAATACAGTATTTTTAAGTATTTTAATTGAGGCAGTGCCCTTTATTTTATTGGGAGTTTTCATTTCTGCTCTTATCCAGACCTTTATTACAGAGAACCACATCAGAAAATTAATACCCAAAAATCCTTTTGCAGGTATTGGGGCAGTGATGTTTTTAGGTGTAATCTTTCCAGTTTGTGAATGTGCCATTATCCCAGTGGTTAGGCGCTTAATTAAAAAAGGTATGCCGCTTCATCTAGGTGTTGTTTTTCTTTTGACAGTGCCAATCGTTAATCCTGTGGTTATTCTGTCGACATTATATGCATTCCGGACAAATATGACGGTTGTATATGGCCGTGTTGGACTTGCCTTGGCTGTTGCAGTTGTAATTGGTATCATCATTTATTTCCTTTTTCGCAACCAAAACCAGCTGAAATCTGAAGTGCTTCAGGCGGGTCATGACCATACGCATGGATTAACCCAAAGCCGCTGGAAGCAGACTTTGTATCATGCTTCAGACGAATTTTTTGATACAGGAAAATTTCTGATCATGGGTGCTTTTTTAGCAAGTATGTTCCAAGTCTTTCTGGATCGAAAAGATTTGCTCGCGCTTGGGAAGCAATGAATGGATGTCTACAGGACTGATGATGGGACTCGCATTTTTGTTATCGATCTGTTCAGAAGCGGATGCCTTTATCGCTGCTTCATTCGGAAGTACGTTTACAGTTGGATCAATCATCGCTTTCTTAGTGTACGGGCCAATGCTGGATGTGAAAAACATGTTTATGATGTTTGCTTATTTTAAAACACGATTCGTATTTGTGCTGATGGGATTAATTACATTCATGGTGTTTGCCGCAACAATGTTGTTTCAGTATTTTTAGAATGGGAGAGAAGCTGATATGAAAAAGAATGACCAAGACTTTCATATTTACTTGAGAGGCATTATTTTGATTGGCTTCATGCTGCTTCAGGAAAGCTTACTTATTATGTAGCTCCCAAAATGCATATCTTCGTTTATTTTGCTGTTGCGATATTTGGAATCTTAGGAGTAATGCAGTTTTTCAGAAGGTCACAGCATCATCATGATGATGGATGCGGGTGCGGCGTGGACCATACGCCAAAGGGTGCGCCAATTAAACACTTCATAATCTATATGTTATTCGTGATTCCCTTGTTAACAGGATTTATGATGCCTGAGAAAGCGATGGACAGCTCTATTGCTGAGAAAAGGGGAATTCGTTACGGTACAGGACTATATGCGAAACCTGCTCAAAAGACTGAGGATGGGAAAGTCGTTGCATCTGAGGAAATCGATGTCGAAGCATATCTGGAGGATCCAGAAGGCTATTTAAAAGAAATGGAAGAGAACGTGAAGAAAGAGAACCCTATCGAAACGTATGATGTAACCGAGTACTATGAGAAATTTGGGAAAGAGTTATTAAAAGAAGATAAAATCACCGTGACATCAGAACATTATTTAGATGCAATGAGTGTCTTTAATATCTATCTTGATCAATTTAAAGGAAAAGAAATTGAAACGACTGGATTTGTCTATAGAGAAGAGGGCATGGAGGAAGACCAGGCCGTTATTGCCCGCTTTTCTATGAACTGCTGCAGTGCGGATGCGGTCGTATACGGAACAATTGTTGAAGGAGGTCCGGTATCAAAGCTAAAAACGGATACTTGGTACACGGTAACAGGCGTTATCGATGAAACAGAATTTAATCACATCCGGCTGCCTCTTGTAAAAATAAGCTCTTTAAAGAAGATTGAACCTCTTAAAGATCCTTATGTATATCCAAGTGCAGAAAGTTTTGCGACAGAATAAAATAAAAAAAGCGGGGAACGTTCCTCCGCTTTTTCTTTTTGGTCTTTTCAAAAAGATTGTTGCTAGACACTTCTTTGACAAGTTAATTGGAGCGAAAGGACGAGACTCCGGCAGGATAAGCGGGACAGGTGAGACCACTCAATGTCGCGAGGCGACGAGGGGGCTCACCGCACACCCTGCGGAAAGCGAGTCCTGCAGCGGAAATTAACCTCTTACAAAAGCAACAAAGTTTGCCACAACAGCCTTTTTAATATACGTACGTTCCAACGATAAACAACTGGAATAAAACAGTAATTCCGATAAAGTAAGAAACTTGGGCGAAAAGACCCCAATCCTTATTTTTAACCGCTTGCATGACATACAGTGCTACGATCGAAACGATAATCGGAACGACAAGTGAACTGCCATCAAAGGTTAAATATTCAGGTGCAAGTGTATAGAATCGATTATTAAACAATGATTGAATCACATAGAGCTGTGTAAGAACAAAGAGCGCAATCGATACCCATTTCACCCACGGTTTTTCTTCTTCAATCACATCAATTCGAACAATATACAGAACACCTAAAAATAAAATGGTCGGCACAATCCAAACAAATGCATTGGTCATCGCAATAAACGAAACAATTGAAGCGGCGAAAGCGTCAAATGTTGCATTGTACACATCTTGCTTACTTATGGATTGGCTATTCTTTATAATTGCAGGATCCTGGCTTGCTGCGTGAACTTGATAATCCTGAACAGACTCAGCTTTTAACCAGAAGACAGTTTGATCATCTGCTTTTACAGGGTAGATTGAGAAATCGTTAGTCGTACTTATACGAGTTGCTTCCCAAGTATCATTCTTTAACGAAGCTCTATAAATATTACCCGCATCTTTTTTAGTGGATATCGCACCTCTAGCAGAGAAAAGAATTGTTGGTGCATTGTCTTCTATGTTCAAATTCAGGTAAGTTGGATTTTCAATCTCGTAACCTTCAGATACGTCTTTAAAATTAACGCTTGCAAATGATAGATCTTTTAATTGGTTCATAGGTGCTGAACTGTAAAAGGTTTTAAATGATTTCGTACCTTGCTTTGATGAATAAAAAGTATAAAGAATATGAACGTCATCACCAGCTTCAGCAAATCTGAAGTTGTAAATTTTATCAGTTGGCGTTTTGCTGTACTTAAGGATTGAGATCGGTTCATATTGTCCGCTTTTTTCAGTTAAATAGAATGCTTCCATTTCAACTTTTTCACCGACAACGGCAATAAAAGAAGCAGATTCTGGATTTGCTGTTAACTCAGCAACTTTTTCTTTAGCTGAAAAAATTAATTTGCTTTTACCGCTCTCAGGTTCATACGCATAAACTTCATTCCCTTTCGTATAGGCAAATCGGTCCTTTGTATCGGTTAAGAATTCAACGCCTTTATCTAATACACTTTGCTTTCCGCCTTCTTGAATGATTAGATCGCCCTGCGATACGAAAGCGATCTGCTTGCCATTCGTCCAAAAGTTGCCTCTCTCATCAATCGGCAGCTTTTCAGTTTTCTCTGAAACAACATTCAGCTCCTCATCCAAAATGGTAGCATTAATACCATCTTTAAGATGTGTGTAGATATGATATTGATTGTCTTCCTTAAATGTAATCGGTTCTGAGCTTATGGATTCAGCCGATATACTGACAGATCGGCTCCAGTCCTTATTTGGAAGTTTAGTCTCCTGGCGGATGTTGTTCCAAACCACCAATCCTACCAAAAGCAGAACAATTGCAAGAGGAAGAAGATAAGCTTTGCGATTCGAATGATTCTTTTTCTTTTTTACTTTCGAATCTACGTTCATGGTAATGCCCCCTTTTTTCTATAAAAGAACAAGATTATTAGTATTCGATATATAGACGGATATTCCTGTAAAAATTATTCATTTTTTAACGGAGAATAGATATTACGTATTGATTGATGCAGGTTAAATAGTCCTAATTGTGTTTAGTAAACTGGAAAAGAGACATTCCGGGTATATTGACCCATTAATATTTTCTGAATATTAAGTAATTACTAGTTTTTGCTTTTATTATGAAACTATTAACTGAATTTGAATGGAAGATTTTGCGGTTACTTGGACCTATACTGAAAAAATCTTAATATGTTTAAATAACTAAAACTTGCAATATAAAAATAAGCAACAGGTCTGATTTCCTATAACAGGTAATAAAGATAGAATTTGGTTATAAGTCAGATTCATCGACACATCTTGATAAAATCCAACAAAGCACGCTGAATCTCGATAAAGGCAAAGCTGGTGAAAACCAGTGACGCAAAACTACAGGGGCTAAGGTGTACGAACTATTCGATCGTACATTATGCCAGCCAGTTACCGAAAGAGCCCGGGGTGTTTTTCATTTGCCTATAAACCCCATTTTTCGGTAAAAAAGTAAAAATATACATAAATGGAGGTGAGAGAAACTTGCTGCTTAACCTGGAAACGGGTGAATTGCTGGCAAGAGAAGTGAAGCCGGCATACCGTTTTTCCAAACGATTAAAAGGGCTCATGTTTACGAAAGAGCTTTCAACTGAGAGTGCAATGCATATTAAACCTTGCCATTCTATCCATACTTTTTTTATGAATTATGCAATCGATGTACTTTATTTAGACAGTGAAAAGCGAATTGTGGCAATGGATGAAGACCTACCCCCAAAACGGTTCGGAAAATTGTACAAACATGCTGAATCTGTCATTGAACTTCCGTCTGGAACGATCGCCAAAAGCCAGACCAAAGTGGGACACAAACTATTTATTGAAACCAAAAACAAATTCTTAGGAGGAACTAATCATGAAAAACAAATTAATGGGTCTTATTAAAGAAGAACAAGGACAAGGAATGACGGAATATGGTTTAGTATTAGGCTTGATAGCAGTTGCGGCTGTTGGAGCGCTAGCAATGTTACGTACAGAAATCGTGGAAATGTTTACTACTGCAAAAGATATGGTTGTAAACCGTGAATCTGGTGGTACAACAACCCCTTAATACAAAGGCACCACAGGGCCTTACGTTACTCAACGTAAGGTCTTTTTTAAACAAACAGTCTAACTTGGCGGTCAGATGACACGTGTCCTGGCTGCCAAGTTTTAGGTTTATTGAAGACTTTCTAATTAGAAGGTGATAACAATGTGGTTCGATGCCATTTTAATTTTCGTATTAATCATCTGTGTCGTAACAGATTTAAAAAGCCGCAAAATCTATAACAACGTCATTTTCCCTGCGCTTATGATCGGCGTTTTTTCTCATATAATCGCATCTGGATGGACCGGGTTGTTTTTTTCGTTAAAAGGGTTCTTTCTAGGTCTTGGATTGCTGCTCATTCCTTATCTTTTAGGAGGTATGGGTGCAGGGGATGTGAAGCTGCTTGCTTTAATCGGTGCCTTAAAGGGTTCTTTGTTTGTTTTTTATACAGCGATCTACATGGGTTTGATTGGCGGCGTTATTGCTCTCGGGATCTTGTTATTTAGAAGGGGATTTATAAAAAGAATAAAAGGCATCCTCTATTCAATGGGTTGCTGGAAATTCGGCATTAGAATTCCTGTTTTTATAGAAAAAGATGCTTTGACCCAAACCTACCCGTACGGCCTTGCCATTGCCGGCGGAGCAGCTGTATGTCTCGCAATGAAGGGAGTCCTTTTATGATGAAAAACGAAAAGGGGCAATCTCTTGTTGAAATGGCACTTGTTCTCCCGCTGCTGCTGTTGCTCATTGTAGGTATTTTTGATTTTGGGAAGCTGTTCTACACATATATGCAGATGCATCTTGCCACACAAGAAACAGTCAGGCTTGGAGGCCTTGGTAAAGAGGATGAAGAGATCCGTGCATTTGCACGAGATTATGTGCAGATAAAAGATCCCTCTCTTCTTCAGATTGGAATCACGCCGGACTCTTCAACAAGAGAATCAGGCCAGTATGTGACCGTTACTTTGTCGTACCCGCACAAATTTATTACACCTGGTATGGGAAAATTGTTTGGAGAAACGATACCTGTTGAAACGGAATCTACTATTCGGGTGGAGTGAGGTGAATAAAGATGAGGCGTCTTATAAAAAAGGAAGAAGGCAATACAATCATACTTGTTGCCTTTAGTCTTGTAGCGCTCATAGCAATGACAGGACTCATTATTGATGGCGGAAAGCTGTTTTTAACGAAAACCCATCTGCAAAAAACAGCTAATGCTGCGGTTCTTTCTGGTGCTCAGGAGCTAACAAATGAGGAGGAATCGGTTCGCACGATTGTTCATGAAACCCTTGATAAACATAGTGAGAATCATAGTTTGGAAGATATGAAGATTCAAATGGAAGACAAAGTGAGCGTAGATCTATCAAGAGAAGTTCCATTGACTTTTTCACAGCTTTTTGGTTTTGATACGGCACCAGTAAACGTACATGCTGCAGCAGAGCTTGGAACGATGGGGAAAGCCGCGGGCGTCGCGCCGCTTGGGATCGATGAAAGTTTAGGTTTGGAATTCAACAAAGAATATTCGCTGAAAGTGGATCAGACTGGTGTTGAAGCCGGAAACTTCGGAGTTCTTGCGCTTGGCGGAACCGGTGCTGCAACTTATGAAGATAATCTATTAAAAGGATACCAAAACGAACTTGAAGTGGGAGATGTTTTAGAAACACAAACAGGTAATATTGCCGGTAAAACACGGGCAGTCATTCAAGAACGAATCAATAGCTGTCCATATCCAGAAGGGGAAACACACCATCGGGATTGTTCCAGAATTATATTGATTCCTGTATATGAAAGGCTTGAAACAAATGGCAACCAGTTAAAAGAGGTGAAAATCACAGGATTCGCTTACTTTTACATAACGAAACCGATGGATTCAAAAGATACTTCAATTACTGGCATGTTTATTAAACGCGCAGGAACTGGTTTTGTTAAGCCAGTTGATGTGAATAAAGGTGCATTTAGCATAAGACTAACAGAGTAGGTGAAGACATGAGGGCAAAACTCATTTTAGGAACGGCAATCTTTATGGGACTTATTACAACTTTTTTATTTTATAACTATATGGGTGATTACAATGCGGCAACCGTTCTTTCTGAAAACACGGTTAAAGTCGTTACGGCTAAACGGGATATTAAGCAAAACGAAAAAATCACAGCGAATATGCTGACTATTGAAAACGTTCCAGAAGCTTCTGTGCATCCAGATTCAGTTAAGAGAATTGAATCAATAGAAAATCACTATGCAACAACAAAAATGGCTGAAGGCGAGGTTTTCTTAACTCATAATGCCCGTACAACGACAGAAGAATCACTGCGTATCAGCAGAAAGGTAAAAGAACAATTCCGGGCTGTATCTGTCGGTGTTAATTTCGTACAGTCGGTTTCAAACTTAATTGAACCAGAGGATTATGTGGATGTTTTTGCTTCTATAAAAAAGGGCGATCAGATGGAAACAAAGATGATTATGGAGAATGTGCGAGTTCTTGCAATCGGCAGAAAAATGATTGAACCGACTGAAGGTGAACCGTATGTGGAATATACTTCAGCCACGTTAGAGATGTTTCCGCAAGACGTTTTGAACATTGTAAATGCAGAGGAAAACGGAAACATTCATCTTGCCGTTCGAAGCAAATTAAAGAGAACAAAATAATAGATTTAAAGAATATGCGGAAAAAGGGGTAGGCAAGCATGGACAGCCAACTGGGAGAACAAAGAGAAGTGAAAAGACAGGTACGGGGCGAGATGATTGCAGTATGCAGTGCAAAGGGAGGGATCGGCCGCACCGTTATGACCGTTAACCTTGCTGTTGCACTGTGTAAAAAAAATATACAGATCGGTGTTGTGGATGCAGACTTTCAATTTGGCGATGTAAGTTTAGCACTGGACCTTCAGACCACTTTTACGATTAAAGATGTTGTTGAAGGAATACAGCAGATGGATCAGCATTCTTTGCTGAGTTATTTGAATCGTCACGAATCTGGAATAAAGGTTCTTGCTGCCCCAGAAAGACCGGAGCATGCAGATTTAATTGGTGAAGACGCTGTCAGCAAGGTTCTCGACTTATTATTAATGGAGCACCACTATGTTTTAACTGACACTGGTGTAGGTTTGCCTGAGCGAAACTTACCGATCATTGAAAAAGCTGATCAAATTCTGCTTCTTACAAATCTTGAGATGGCGACGCTGAAAAATACAAAATTAATGCTGGAAACGTTCGATATGCTCGGTTTAAAAGACAAAGTTCAGGTCGTTGTAAACCGTGCAACAATGGAAAGCGTCATTAATGCGTCAGACGTAGCGGATATCTTAGGCATAGAAAACCCTATCTTTATCCCGAACGACTGGCAGGTAGCTACGCAATCTTTAAATATTGGAATTCCCTTTGTTGTGAATCAAGGAAAGACAGATATTGCGAAGGCCGTTTTTAAAATGGCTGAACAGATTTCAACTAGACGAGAAATCACTTTAATACCGGCTGAATCTAAAGCAAGCAGTATATTAACAAAACTATTCCGTAAATCAAAAGTTAAAAGTTAAGGAGAGGGACACATGAGTTTATTAGAAAAAATCCAAGCCAAAAATCCAGGTGGAGCCTCTCCGCAAGAAGAAGAGCCTGCTGAACAGCAAGCTGCTGCTAAAAAGGATTTGCTGTCAACCTTTCGCCAGCCAAAAAAACCAGATGTGAAAGGGAACGATAAATCCTCTGAACGTATGGAAAAAGTAACGAAGCATCAGCAGCTTAAAAATCTTCTGCATAAACAAATTTTAGATGAACTAAAAGATATTTCGGTAGAAGAGATTATTCCGAAACTAGATGGCATGGCCATTGATTTTATAAAAGATGATGAAACATTCAGAGGTGCAGTAGACCGCAAAAAGGTTATCGATGAATTAATTAATGACCTGACAGGGTTTGGTCCGATCAATCCGCTGCTGCTTGATGAAAACGTAACGGAAGTCATGGTAAATGGGCCGAATCAGGTATATGCAGAGCAAAAAGGAAAGCTCATTTTAACGCCTATTCAATTTAGAGACGATGAACATGTCCTGAATGTAATTGAAAAAATTTGTGCGCCAATCGGCAGAAGAATTGATGAAAGCAGTCCGATGGTTGATGCTCGTCTGCCCGATGGTTCGCGTGTAAATGCTATTATTCCGCCACTGTCTTTGATTGGTCCTACAATAACTATCCGTAAGTTTTCTAAAGACCCTTATACGATTGAGAACTTAATAGACTTTGGGACAGTTACGAGGGAAATGGCAGTATTTATTGAAGCCTGTGTAAAGGCCCATTTGAACATTTTTGTCAGCGGAGGAACAGGATCAGGAAAAACGACAACATTAAATGTACTTTCATCTTTTATTCCAGGTGATGAACGTATTATTACTATTGAAGATGCAGCAGAATTACAGCTCTGGCAGGAGCATGTTATATCGCTGGAATCACGGCCGCCAAATATAGAAGGCAAAGGTGCTATTACAATCCGCGATTTAGTTCGAAACTCTTTGCGTATGCGTCCAGACCGCATTGTGATCGGGGAGGTGCGAGGCGGTGAAGCGCTTGATATGCTGCAGGCAATGAATACAGGTCATGACGGGTCACTTGCAACGGGTCACTCTAACTCGCCAAGAGATATGATCGCCAGACTTGAAACGATGGTTTTGCTCGGCGGTGTTGATCTGCCTGTTAAAGCGATACGCGAGCAAATCGCAGGAGCTGTTGATGTCATTATTCAGCAGGCACGCCTTAAAGATGGTACGCGAAGAATCACGCACATAACCGAAGTGCAAGGACTTGAGGGTGATGTGATCGTCCTTCAGGATATTTTTGAATATAAGCAAGAAGGCGTTGATGAAAACGGAAAGATCATAGGACGTTTAGTGCCTACTGGTGTGAGGCCTAAATTCTTTGAGCGCCTTGAACAATCTGGTATTCACATTCCGCCAAGTGTCTTTATGGAAGGGGACTGGCAGTAATGATCTATTTATTCCTTCTTCTAATTTTACTGACTGCCTTTTTGTTCTTTTATGGACTGTTAAAGCTGATTTTTATGTCAAATAAGCGGTTAGAGCGCCGCATGAAGCATTTTTTAGAATTGAAAAGCGGAAAAAAGCCTAAGACTTCTAACTTCAATGCTTTTGTTCAAGTTCAAATGTATAAGCAGAAAGTAAGAGATGAAGTTCTTTCAAAGGAAAAAAATAAAAAGCTTTCAGTCATGCTTGAGCAATCTGGAATTCCATTAAAGCCTGAGGAGTATGTGCTCTTCCAATGGATCTTGATCGCACTTTTAGCGATGCTTTTTTTACTGATCACAAATTCTTTCTTTCTCTTAATAATTGGAGCGATAATCGGTTTTATAACACCAGGAATGTGGGTTAAGAAAAAGAAGAAACAACGAATTAAACAATTTAATGAAGGTTTGCCGGATTTAATCACAACAGTTGTGGGATCTTTGCGAGCAGGGTTCAGCTTTCCACAAGCGCTAATGACAGTCGTTGAAGAAGCGCAGTCTCCTGTAAAAGAGGAAATGGAAAGAGTACTGAAAGAAATGCAGTATGGAAGCACGATTGAAGAAGCGTTAAATGAATTAAAAGTACGTATGCCTAGCGAAGACCTTGACCTTATGATTCAAGCGATCATTATTCAGCGGACGGTTGGGGGTAACCTTGCGACAGTTCTGGATAAGATTGTAGAAACCATTCGGGACCGCACAAAAATACAGCGGCAGATTACAACATTAACGGCACAAGGGAAACTATCAGGAATTATAATCGGACTTTTGCCGCTTATTCTTGCGATTCTTTTATATATGATTGAACCCGATTATATTGGAACACTGTTTGAAAACGTGATTGGCTGGGTGATGATTGCATGTGGTTCAATCTCAGGGCTCATTGGCTTTATTTTAATCCGGAAAATTACAACGATCGAGGTGTAGACGGATGATGTATTTTACTTTTTTTATAACCATTACGTTAACAGCCTACACGGTATATGTTTGGACGAGTGAAAAAAGACAGTTTGTAGAAAGACGGCTTTCAACTGCGTTAGGGAAAAATGGGCAAAAAAGCAATCTTGAAACAGCGGCTGCCTTAGAAGGGACTGTTTCTTTTGCGGATCGATTTATTATGCCGTTATGGAAAGATTTTAAAAGAAGTTTTAAACGAAAAATGCCAGGTGAAAAAGAAGCAAAGATAGAAAAATTGCTGAATCAAGCTGGACATCCATTTGGAATGACACCTGTAGACTATCGCATACTGCAGATCGCATTGTTTGTATTCTTTCCGATTGGATCTGTACTTTACAGCCAGCTATTAAACGTTTCGTTTGGGGCTGGGTTGTTATTTTTCTTGATAGGGTTTGGAATCGCTGCCTTTTTACCTGGTTTCTATTTAAAACAAAAAATAAAAACGAGAAATTATTTGGCATTGCGTGAGCTTCCAGATGTATTGGACCTTTTAACAGTAAGTCTTGAAGCGGGATTAGGCTTTGATGGAGCACTAAGTAAGTTAGTCTCTAAAAAAGATGGCGTATTGACAGGAGAATTTCATCGCTGTCTAGAAGAAATGAGGCTCGGAAAAACGAGAAGAGAATCATTGGGTAAAATCCGTGAACGGCTTAGCGTTGATGAAGTGAATTATTTTATCAGTGCTATTTTACAGGCGGAAAAACTAGGGATCGGAATGGTTCAAGTACTGAGAGTACAGTCTGCTGAGGTGAGAGACAGAAGAAAGCAGAGGGCAGAGGAAGCTGCGATGAAAGCACCTGTAAAGATGCTTTTTCCACTCGTTCTTTTTATTTTTCCTAGTCTATTCATCGTTTTGCTGGGACCAGCGATAATTGATTTTGTGCAGACCTTTACGGAAATGAATAAAAAGTAGTGTTAATTTTATTAAATTAAAACTATGTAACTACAAAAGAACCTATTAATAGTAAAATAAGACTAGTATAAATGACAAAAATAGTTAAAATTCCTCACATTTAATGGAAAACGTTTATGTTAAAATTAAAAAGTCGCAAAAATGCGAAAATTCTGTTAGGGGGAATGTAAGGGATGAAACGAGTTCTTACTAGTTTTGCGGCAGCTTCGGTTCTCGCGGGTACTTTTCTTTGGACAAGCCCAGCATCAGTAGATCCGGTTGCAGCTAAAAAACACAATGAAGACGTGGCACCAGTTGACCTAGGGATAGTCAATCAGGACCGCTTAATCAAGTCATTGACAGAGCGTGGTGTCATCAAAGCGGGGTTAACTCCACAACAGCAAGAGGCAGAACTAAATAAATATTTGAAAAAACGTGCAGGGGGCAGTTCTGTTCACCTTCATGAGAAGCATGATGTTGAAGAAACAGCTAAGTTCTTAAAAGCAGAAATGAAGTCTACAACTGACAGCGGTTCTACGACAACTTCTCCTGGAAAAGGTGGTAAGAAATCTAGTACTGCTACTGTGTCATCCTTAGATAGCGCACAAGCTGAAACATACAGTGGTGATGTACGCAAAGACCAAGTTTTAGTTTTATTAATTGACTATAATGACTATAAAGAAGGAAGCATTTCACCTTCCGAAACGGATTTCCATTATCCGAAATATACGCAGCAGCACTATCGCGATATGATTTTCGGAGATAATGGCTATACAGGTCCAAACGGTAAGAACATGGTTTCTATGAAACAGTTCTACCTTCAGCAATCAGGCGGTTCTTATACGATTGATGGAGATGTTTACGGTTGGTATACAGCAAAGAATCCTGCAGCTTACTACGGTGGAAACAACGCTTCTGACAATGACTCTAGACCTCGTAATCTAGTAGCAGAAGCTTTAGCAGCAGCTGCAGCTAATGGTGTTGATCTAACACTATATGATAAAGAAGATATTTACGACCTTGACGGTGACGGAAACAAGCGCGAGCCGGATGGACTTGTTGACCACTTAATGGTTGTTCACGCCGGTGTAGGTGAAGAAGCAGGTGGTGGAAGCTTAGGTGCTGACGCAATCTGGTCTCACCGTTGGAATCTCGGCGGTGTCTACAAGATTCCTGGTTCAACTGCAACAGTTCCATACTGGGGCGGAGCGATGGGTGCATATGATTACACCATTGAGCCGGAAGATGGAGCAACTGGAGTATTCGCGCATGAATTCGGTCACGATCTGAACTATCCGGATGAGTATGATACTATGTACTCAACTCCTCATGGTGAGCCGGTTTCTTATTGGTCGATCATGTCTAGCGGAAGCTGGGCTGGTGAGATTCCAGGAACTGAACCGACTGGATTCAGCCCGCTTGCAAAAGAATTCTATCAATCTACTATCGGTGGAAAATGGTTGCAGGGCAAGACTGTAAATGCGAGCTCTTTAGGCAAAAACGGTGTTACAGTTACACTTGATCAAGCATCTACAAAAGGTACAAATGAAGATGCGGTTCGTATCAACTTACCAGATCAAGTAAATCAAATTACGACACCTGCATCTGGCTCTTACGCATATTATGGTGGAAGAGGCGATGAAATTGATCATAAGATGGTAACAAACATCGATCTAACAGGCGCAACATCTGCAAAGTTAGATTATGACGCTTGGTATAAGATTGAATCAAACTGGGATTATGCGATGGTTCAGGTTTCTACTGATAACGGAGCAACATGGAAATCCCTATCTACACCTAACACAAATAGTAATCTAGTAGTTGACGGATACCCTGCTATTAAAGAAAATCTTCCTGGTTATACAGGACACTCAAATGGATGGATTCACGAATCTATTGATTTAAGCGAATATGCTGGACAAAACATTCAGCTGCAATTTCGCTACATGACGGATTGGGGCAGCAATGAAGATGGCTTCTTCGTTGATAATGTAAAAGTAACAAAAAATGGAGCAACTGCATTTGAAGATGGAGCTGAAGGATCACCTAAGTTTGCTTTAGACCATTTTGAAAAGCACGAAGGCAAAGAGTTAAAGACTCATTACTATTTAGTAGAATGGCGTAACCATGATGGTGTGGACAATGGTCTTGCTCACTTAAAGCGCGGTAGCTCTATCATGTCTTATGACCCTGGTATGGTTATCTGGTATGTGAACAATGCCTTTGACAACAACTGGGTTGGCTCACATCCTGGTAAAGGGTTTGTCGGTGTCGTTGACGCTCATCAAAACGTTCACCATTGGGGTGGAAATGCAGCAACTGGTGATTTGGCAAGCACGCGCTACCAAATCTATGATGCGACATTCAGTAAAGTGAAGGGTGCTGCACTTGATGTGGATTATGGACAAGGAAATCACATGTATCAAGCAGCAAAAGCGCCGGTATCATTGTTTGATGATACTGCAAACTATTGGAGTCCATCTAGCCCGTACTCTGGTTTAAAGCTTCCTTCTTACGGATTAAAGATTGAAGTATTAGAAGAAGCTGCAGATCGCAGTACTGCAAAAATTAAAATTTCTAAGTAATCGTAAAAGCCTAAGTAATCCATATGGATGCTTAGGCTTTTTTTGTAGAATAATGATTATTCCCGCGGAAATAATGTCGAATCCTCTGAACGATTTTACAAAAAAATGAGAAAACGAGTTTCTGCATAATATAGGTTAAATAGTATAATACGAGTACTAGGATCATAGAGGGAAGGTAGATGTTTTGGAAGAAACCATCCATATATACGTAACGAGTGATATACATGGAAACGTACTCCCATTAACTTATGGAAACAACGAAAAAGCAGAGTTGGGGCTTGCTAAGGCTGCTGCTCTCATTAAAGAGGAAATGAAAAAGAGGGATAACTGTTTGTTAATTGATAACGGTGATCTCATTCAAGGAACTCCGCTTACCTATCATTATGCGAGGATGGGGACAGAATCTATTAATCCCATGGCGCTTTTATTAAACGAGCTTGAGTTTGATGCAGCTGTGATCGGAAACCATGAATTTAACTACGGACTTCCTCTTTTACAGAAAACAGTAAATGAATCGAATTTTCCATGGCTGGCTGCAAATATTGTATTGGAGGAGTCATGTGAACCTATTTTTGGGCAGCCTTATCTCATAAAAAATTTTAGAAGCGGCTGTAAAATAGCTGTCCTTGGTCTTACGACGCAACATATACCGAATTGGGAGAACCCTGAACATATAAAAGGCATAGCCTTTCTTGATGCCGTCGAAACGGCAAAAAAATGGATTCCGGTCTTAAAAGAAAAGGCAGATATTGTGATTGTTTCCTATCATGGAGGATTTGAAAGAGACATAGAATCTGGCGAACCAACGGAGACGTTGACAGGGGAAAATCAAGGTTACCAGTTATGTATGGAGGTCGAGGGTATCGATGTCCTTTTAACGGGTCATCAGCACCGTTTGATAGAAAACAAAGAAATAAATGGTGTGACGGTTATTCAGCCAGGTACACAAGGAACTTCGGTAGGTCATGTAGAAGTAACAGTTAGAAATAATAACGGGTCTTGGGAAGTGGTTAGTAAAAAATCTAATCTTCTTTCTGCAAAAGGCTATGATCCTGATCAGACTGTACTTAACTTAATTACTCCATACGAAGAAAAAGCTCAGGAATGGCTGGATCAGCCGATCGGCGTTATTGAGGGAGATATGGAGATAACTGATCCGATGGAAACGAGATTAAAAGACACTCCTTTAATCGAGTTTATTAATAAAGTGCAGTTGGATGCTGCGGGTACAGAGATTTCGAGCACTGCATTGTTTGATAACCGGTCAAAAGGGTTCTCTTCCCTTGTGACGATGCGCGATATCGTTTCGAATTACATTTATCCAAATACGTTAAAAGTCGTTGAGATTACAGGCAGTGATATGAGAGAGGCTTTGGAGAGATCGGCTTCTTATTTTGTGTTAAATGAGGATGGTACAGTAGGTGTTAATCCTGCATTTTCTGTTCCGAAACCGCAGCATTACAATTATGACATGTGGGAAGGCATCCGATATACGATCGATCTATCCAAACCATTCGGACATAGAATCACTGAATTGACTTTTAAAGGTGATGAGGTAGATGATCACGCAGTGTATCAAGTAGTAATGAATAACTACCGTGCAGGCGGTGGAGGAGACTACCATATGTTCAAAGGAAAGCGTGTTGTAAAGGATATTCCAATTGATGTTTCGGAACTGATGGCTAACTATCTGCTAAAAAGAGGTACAATACAGGCATCGTGTGATCATAACTGGAGAGTCAAAGTACCATCTTCCAAAAAATAAAGGAATGGGTGGGGCGGTTGAGTAAGCAGAAGCTTTTTGTTTATCTGGTTATCATTGTCTTCCTGGCTGGTTGTTCAAGCAGTGCACAAGGTACTTTAAATGACAAAAACTTAAAACTGCAGGACCATATAAAAGGTGCTTACCCAAGATATTATGAACATGTCTCAAAAGAAGAGGCGCAAAAGGCTCTTCCGTTTGATTTAGAACTGCCTGATAAGCTGCCGTTCAAAGTGGCTTTATCTACTTTTCAGATTTCAGATTGGGGAGAAAAAAGAAACATACTGCTCGATTCTGTTTTTTATCCAAGACAGGAAGGAAAGAATGTCTATTTAGCCTACCGGATCTCTAACTTTCTTCCGAATGCAGAAAAACTGGAAACGAACGAAAAGGTAAAGCTTGAGAACGGAATAAAAGCTTATTTTTCTGGAAGTTCAGACTTGCCGATTTTAGCATGGGAAGAGGACGGCCTGTATCATAAAATGGAATATTTAAAAGAAGAAGAGACAGACAGTAAGAAAGCAAAATCAAATTTGCTGAAAGCTGCGAGTTCTATATATGAATAAAAAAGAATGCTGGCTCAAATCGTGGTAAACACGGTTATGAGCCAGCTTTTTCTATTAATTAATACGTTCAGCTCTAACGATAAGACGAAACTCATCAGAATAAAGAGGTTCACACGTTATTAATGTAATCTCTTCTTCTTTTTTAGCATCTAAGACAGAAAGGTTGTCTGGCTTCACGACTATTTTTTCATATACTCTGTACAGAATCGTTCCAGTAGTGGTTTCTACTTTTACCGTATCGCCTTTATCCAACTCATTTAAACGATGAAAGAACTGCCCGTATGTGTGAGAGCGATGTCCGGCCATGACGGTATTTCCTTTTTCGCCAGGAAAAGATGTTGTTGTCATCCATCCAATCGCATTCTGGAGGTCTTTTTGAGTAACACCAGGAACCATCATGGATTCTAAATCTATTTTAGGAATCGACATTTTCCCTATAACGCCTTTTTCCATCGCTTTTTTCTTAGATGATTCAGATGTGCTTGGATTATTTTCATTTTTAGTTTCAGGTGCTTTAGCAGCTTTAACGAAAGGAAGAGTAAAAGGATTATCATAAGATGTGTTTAGGTCATTCCATTCCTTTTCAAGTGCCTGTTGTTCGCTGCTGGTCTGCCACCCTGTTATTACCGGAAGAATAAGGAGAGCGATGCCGAGAAGAAAGACCGCAATTCCTCCGCGTTTTAACTTCTTTTTATTCATGCCTGCATCCGTGCTGCTTTAACATACAGGCCGATTCCTAATAGTACAAAAAGTGATCCGAGCATGGACCAAGTTAACTGGCTGAAAGGACTTCCTGTCTTAGGAAGGGTGTTCCCTGACCCGCCTGAAGCATTTGTTGGCTTCTCAACTGTAATAACCTCAGCCGTATCAGTGTCAGTCGAAGTCATGCCTTTAACGGTTGTTGAGAGTGTTGCGGTAACACCATTTGAGCCTGCTGTCACGATGTCAGTCGATAGATCACTAGCAGAACCTGTGTACGTTCCTGTTAAGCTTATATGAAGATTTGACATTCCTGCGTTTAAAGAAGGGATGATGATCCAGATTACACCTTTTGTATCCATTTCAATTTTTGCGCCTTCTAATCCAGAAACTTTAAGGTCTTCAATTTTAACCGATTTAGGAAGAAGCAAGCGCAGTTTATACGTTTTTGCAGCTACAGTGTTTTTGTTGTCGATGTTCAGTTTATAATCTAAGAAAAGCTTACCTTTTTTCATTTCAGCCATAAAATCGCCTTTTGCCATAATCTTAGTCCAGTCGAACTCAGGCATATCTTTTAAAGTGAGCGTAAGCGGTGTAAGAGACACATCAGTCATTCCATCCATTCCAATCATTAGAGGAAGATGAAGCTTGTCCCATCCTTGCATTTTCTTCATGTTAAAGTGGAGGACAATATTTGAATCCCCTTTTACCATCTTAGGGAGATAAATAATGGCATAGCCATCTTTGATCGTTACCGTAGCACCATCAATGCCAGTAACCATTGCATCTTGGATATCAATTCCTTCAGGCAGCTTTAATTTCAGCATCACTTTTTCCATCATTATGCTGTTTGAGTTATGCATCATCAGCATCAGCCTTACTTTTACATCATCTTTAAACCATTCCACGACTTTCGCTTCAGGTTTAATTGTTACTTTGTGAAGATCAATAATGGTTTCTTCTTCATCATTTTCTAATGGAAGCAAGAAGAATTTCACATCAAAGGTTAAAATCTCATCCTTTTCCATATCAGGAAGCGTTAGTTTAATACCTGTTGTAGTATCATAGTTTGCAATGATATCTTCTTTGTTGCGATTTTTGTTAGTTTCAGTTATCAGTACTTCAGGAGGGTATGTAGTATCTAGCTGTGTTCCAGGGGGATAAGGGATGTTTACCGTTAAATTGCTCAATGTATCCATCGTTTTATTTTCAAGCTTAAACTTGTATACGGGACGCATTTTATTTTCTGCATCTGGTACATTTCCGTTTAAATGGATGGAGCCGCTTAATTTACGCATAGAATCACTTACGGTAAAATCAGAAAATGCAGTCACATCTGAGTCGATTTCTAGAAGGTTAACAGGCAATGTCTGAGTTTGCGCTTTTGAGGATTCATTTCCTGCAGCCATGGCACTCATAGGAGCCAGCATGACACATACTACAAGTAAAGAAAAAAACCATTTTTTCAAATAATTCACATCCCTTTCTAATTTTGGTTATTTGTGCACAAGGAAGATATACCCAAGAAAATTGTCAGAATAACCTCTTTTTATGAAAAAACGAATAAAAATTTATGATAAGATGAATCGAAAGGGTGATAAACCATGCAAAAATTGGTATTTGAATCCGCGTGGGACAGGACTTTAGCACAAAAAGACAGACATGAGATTGAGCGTGTATTTTCTGAATTTGTTGTGGAAAGAAAAGTAGGGCAGCAGGCTGTTAATTTAAAGACTGCATTTAATCATAAGCGAGAATTTTTGGTGACGGTTTTATTAAACAATTATTCTAAAGTTCCGATGTCACTTTTAGGCAAGAAGATTGTATATAAAGAGGGAGATCAGATTTTAGGGGAGTTCAAATCAGTTTATAAATTGGAGGTTCCTGCTGAAACCAGTATGCCTTGGACGTTTATATTTCCAGTGGGAAGTTTGATAGATACACCTAATGGTGATTCTGGTGAGTTAATAATTAGTTGAAGGATGAGAAGTTTTGAGAACGATTATTTGGTTTGTTTATTTTTGGACGATATTAATAAAGTTAATACCTGCACTAAATCGCGTCAAAAACCTGCAGAAATCTGGAAAGATTCAAGAACGTGATGAATTAGCTGATAAAAAAGCGAAAGAATGGGCGCGTTCTTTAGTAAAGCTGACTGGATCAAAAATAACGGTAAGCGGGGAAGAAAATATTCCGAAAGATACGGCAGTGCTTTTTGTAAGTAATCATCAAGGGAATTTTGATATTCCTCTCTTACTGGGATATATACATAAGCCAAAAGCTTTTATATCCAAGATAGAAGTGAAAAAAATGCCTTTTATCGGAACGTGGATGGAGCAGCTGAACTGTCTATTCATGGACCGTAAGAATGTGCGCCAGTCTGTAAAAGCGATTAATGAAGGTGCACGATTGCTTCAAAACGGTACATCTTTGGTTATTTTCCCTGAAGGGACAAGAAGCAAAGGGGATGACATGTCTGAATTTAAAGCCGGCAGTTTTAAGCTGGCTACTAAATCGGGTGTGCCAATTATTCCTGTTACAATCAATGGTTCTTATAAAATTATGGAGCAGCAGGGATTTTGGATAAAGCCGGCTAACGTGCATATTGAGGTTCATCCACCAATCTATCCGCAGCAGCAGGAAGCCAAGGACTTGGCTAGGTTATCGGAACAAATCATTAAAGAAGGCGTAAAAAAGGCGGTTTCTTAAAATCAAAATACTGTTTTCGTAAATATTGTTGCTTTTGAAAGTGGTTGATTTCCGCTCCAGGATGCTCGCTTTCCGCGGGGCGGGCGGTGAGCCTCCCTATCGCTTCGCAAGACGGGGTCTCACCTTTCCCGCTAATCCCGCAGGACAAGGAAGGCTTCGGAAGCCTTACATCGCACGAAGAAAATGTGATTTTCATTTTCGAGGAGTCTCGCACCTTGCGCTCCAATCAACTTGTCAATGAAGAGAGGTAACAATAAAGCAACAGTCTTTATAAAACAGCCAAAATAAATAAATGTTTGTCTATACGAGCCCTTTTCATTTTTGGTATTATTGGAACATAAGGTAAAAATTTCTAGGAGGAATACTATGACGGGGACAATTTCAGTCATTATGATATTCTCAATTCCAATTATCGCAATCGTATTGGGGCACTTTCAATCACAGACCAAACTGAAGCACAAGATGCTAAAAGATGAGCTTGAACTTGAAAGACTGAAGCACGATAACTATGTGATCGAAACGCAAAAGATGAGACTGGAGCTTGAACAGATGAAACTTTTAGATTCCAGCGACAAGAAAGAGTCCGTATAAATGGAGATCAGTTTGCTTTGGATTGGATTAGGGCTGGCAGCTTTCGGTTATTTTATTGGGGATGGATTAAAGAATTTTAAGAATCCAGGCAACAGCTTTTCAGAATATCCGGTGCTCATTAAAGAAAAAGATTTGCACAATTATGTGGGATTAACGTTTGATGAAGTAGAAGAGCTTCTTCAAAAGTATCCTGATATACCTAAAATCGAACTAAAAGGTACGAGATACTTATCAATATCATCATTTTTATGAGTGGCTCTCAACAAAAGAAAATTTCAAACAAAAAGCTTGAGGAGAATAAATTCCTCAAGCTTTTTTATATTTATCTGTAGTTAATGAACTGCACATCAATCGGCAAGTTTGCTTCTCTTACAAGTGCAATGATCTGCTGAAGATCGTCTCTGCTCTTTGCTGTTACACGAACTTGGTCATCTTGTACTTGGCTCTTAACTTTTAAACCGGAATTTTTAATTAACGTGTTGATTTTCTTTGCATTGTCTTTATCAATGCCTGTAACAAGTTTTGCACGCTGGCGAACGGTTCCGCCTGAAGCTTGTTCGATTTTGCTGTAATCCAGGTTTTTTGTTGGAACACCGCGTTTAATAAGCTTTGTAATGAGTACATCTTTAAGCTGTTCGAGCTTGTATTCATCATCAGAAACTAAAACTAATTCTTCACTTGATTTATCAAGCGTGATTTCACTCTTGCTGCCTTTAAAATCATAGCGTGTTGTGATTTCTTTTGTTGCAATATTAATGGCGTTGTCTACTTCGGATAAATCAACTTGTGAAACAATATCAAATGAACTTTCTTTAGCCATTTTGAAACCTCCTGACCTCACTATCGTTAATATACCTATAGTATAAAGAGAAATACGTCATGTTTCCAGTTTGTACACATTCTTTTGCCCAGATGGGGGTACAAAACATGTATAGTATGGTAAAATGAAGGCTGGAATTTTTCATCGACGTTTAACCAATAGGAGGAGTACTTAGTGCTTCATTACAAGACTTATACACACGAAAAAAATCATCAATGGGTGATTTTTGTCCATGGAGCAGGGGGCAGTTCATCCATTTGGTATAAACAGTTAAGAGAATTCAAACAACACTTTAATATTTTGCTTGTCGATCTAAGAGGTCACGGCAAATCTCAATCTGAGAAATTTTTATTAAAAAAATACTCTTTTAAAGAAGTAAGCCTTGATGTGCTCGAAGTCATGGATCATTTGAAGATCCAAAAAGCGCATTTTGTTGGTATTTCACTTGGTACGATTCTGATTCAGACTTTAGCTGAGTTGAAACCGGAACGAGTTGCGTCTATGACACTTGGCGGAGCTGTAACGAAAATGAATTTCCGTTCACAGTTTTTGATTGCAATGGGGAATTTATGCAAATCTTTTATTCCTTACATGTGGCTTTATAGCTTATTTGCATGGGTGATCATGCCAAAGAAAAGGCACGAAGCATCGCGTTCGCTGTTTATAGGTGAAGCGAAAAAGCTTTGCCAGAAAGAATTTAAGCGCTGGTTCAAGCTAACACTAAAAATTAATCCGTTTTTGCAAAAGTTAACGAAAAAAGAAATGCCAATTCCTACACTTTACATCATGGGTGAGGAAGATTATATGTTTTTGCCGCCGATTCAGGCATTTATCGATAAAAAGAAACATTCAAAGCTATTAACGATTAGAGATTGTGGACATGTCTGCAACGTCGATCAGCCTGAAATCTTTAATAAGAAATCAATTGATTTTATTAAAAAACAAATTGCAGCAGCACCGACTGCTTCATAATTTAGGGAAAGCCAGCTATGTACAGCTGGCTTTTTCTTTATGATGAGGATCAAAACTACATCATAATCACATAAAAATTCGAGGTACATCACATAAAAAGGATCAACATCACATAAATATAGCTCTTCATCACATAAAAAAGTGAGTTGAACACATAATTATCCATTTAATGGTACTTATGTACAACTGAAAAAAACACTTCCCCTAAAAAAGTAAGAAGTGTCTTGAAAATTACAAGCTTACGGCCCGTGCAATCGTAAACAGTCTTGATGCAGGGTGGAAGCCTTTTGTGATTAGATCTTTGATTATTTCAGCACCTAGCATACTGTATACTGTTCCATTTCCGCCAAATCCTAAACAATAATATTCGCCTAGGCGGTTAGGGTGTTCACCAATATAGGGGAGTCCGTCATGAGATTCACCAAATGTTGCGCACCAGGAATGTGAGATTTTGGGTGACAGATCTGGAAAGTGTTCCATGATCTTTTGCCTGATTCGCTCTCCGCGCTCTTCAATCAATCCGTCATTTAATGGTGCTTCTGCGTGATCCTCATCTAAGCCTCCCGCAATGATCCTTCCATCTTTTGTTGTACGCATATACAAGTAGGGACGCTTCGTTTCCCAGATCAGCCATTCTTTGTACCACGTCTTTAATGAGGGCAGGGGTTCCGTTGCAATCGCATAGGAACGGTTAAGGTCAGCACCTAGCTGCTGTGCGAGAAAATCATTTTCATATCCCGTTGCAAAAATGATATGTCTTGCTTGAATCGTTCCATTTTCAGATTCACATGTAAATCCGTGGACTGTTTTTGTTTTTCGCATGAGAGGCGTTTCCTCAAAAATTCTTACTCCAGCGGCTTCAGCATCTTTTAACATGATCTGGACAAATTTATATGGGTTAACATCAGCGTCACCGCTCGTTACCAGTGCAGCTGGTTTTGAAAAAGGAAAACGTGAGGAAACCTCTTGAGGTTCTAGATATTCTACAGGGAAATCAAATTTCTTTAAAGCTTCGTATTCGCGGACTAGCTTTGAGGCATCTTCAGCCGTGCTGGCGTAATAGAGGCTTTTTTGTTCTCTGAACTCAGGATCTTCTGATAAATTTTGTGCAATATTTTTTAAGTTTTCTAAAGCTTTTTGACAAAGCTGATAAAAATAAACCGCATCTTGCTCACCTTTTTGTTCAATAAGCTCGTGAAGCATTTTATCACTTGAGAACTGTAAGAGACCGGTGTTTGCAGACGAACTGCCATAGCCTGGCTTTCTCCTGTCAATGACGACAACGTCGAGATCGGTCTCTTTGCCTAGCGTATAAGCACAGAGCGCTCCGGACATTCCTCCGCCTACAATCAGTACGTCGCACGTAATATTCTCTTCAAGTACTGGATATTGAACGTCATCTGTATATGTTGAAGGCCAAAACAGCTGGCCATTGTGTAAATTCATTTTTACTCCTCCTCGTCCTCTTTTCATTCCCGGGAAAACCAAAATAGAAACCGCATGAAAGGAAAAATTTTTCAATAGAATAGAAAACAGGAGGGATGCTCATGGTGTTTTTGCTATTTACAGGCATTTTAATCATTTTATTTATTTTGGCAGCGTTTCTTATTCCAGTTGGCTGGAGGGTAAAAGAAACTAGTGAAATGAACATATCTCATTTTGAGTTATATGAATCCTTATTGCATCTGAAAAATTGGCCGCGATGGCAGATGGATGAAAATGCAGCTATACCCTTTATGTATGTTGGACCAGAAAGGGGAGAAGGAGCTTCGCAATATTGGGAAATCGACGGCGTTCCGGCTAGTTTGAAAATCGGCCGCTGTGTCCCGGGAAAAAGTATTCATTATCAGATGCGGATTAATAAAGGCGAAACCATATTAATGTTTTGTATTTTCTTTTTTCAGAAGCAAGGTTCAACAACACTAACATGGATGTGCGAAGGGACCTCTATGAAAAATCCATTTGAACGGTATATTACTTTTTTCTATAAATGGAAGATGAGGCGAGAAATGAAAGCGGCTCTCTTTAGGCTGAAAAAGATATGTGAGCCACAATCAAAAGAGTTAAAGCAGCCAGCATAAGTGACTAAAAGAGCCGCCAAACCCAAATCGGGTTCAGCGACTCTTTCTTTTTCTTATGGCATGTTCGTTACCTTATCTTCATCTTTTACAATGAGTAAGATTTTACCCATGTCGAGTCTCTTCTCATATTGATCAGCCTCTACGTCAGATAACCCCATTTCGGTCATCTTCTTGCGCAGCTCATCGCCTCTGGACTCAAACACGTTGCTGAGCGCCGTGCCTAATCCTTCTTCTTTTAATCCGATTGTATTAACATCCGCATTATCTGCTAGATCACGGGTGTCGCCTTTTTCGTGTGACAGGACATAGAGATTGTCTTCATGAATACCTTTTGCTTTCAAATCACTTGCAGCAGCAATCAATTCTTGTTGTGAGTTAAATTCATGTACAATTGGTTTAACCATTTTTTATATCCTCTCCTTTAAACGAAGTTATAGTGTGTATTCACGCATTCAAGTGATTCTAAACGTAAAATTCGTTGTCAATAACAGGAGGATTTTACTATCTTTGAATAATGTTTCGTTATATTGTCTAGAAAATCAAAAGGCACCTCACTAGGAGGTACCTTCTTATATCTATTTAGTTATCTGCATCTACAATGTCGAGTCTGCCCGTGGAAGGATCGATGACGAGTCCATGCACTTTGATACCCTCTGGAAGCAGCGGGTGATTTCTTACTAACTCTACGCTGTTTTGCACTGATTCCTCTACACTGTCAAAGCCTTGCACCCACTTTTTAAGATCAAGGCCAGAATATTTCAAAGTATCGAGAGTTGTTTCTTCAACGCCTCGGTCTTTCATTTCGGCAATCAATGCATCTGCATTTACATTGCTCATCCCGCAGTCATAGTGGCCAATAACCATTACTTCCTCAGCTTTTAGTGCATAGATGGCAACAAGTATGCTTCTCATAATAGAGCCAAACGGATGAGAGATAACGGCTCCAGCTGATTTAATGATTTTCACATCTCCGTTTTTAATATTCATCGCGCTTGGCATTAATTCTGTAAGTCGTGTATCCATACAAGAGACGATGACGAGCCCCTTATCAGGAAATTTGGTAGTTTGAAAAGGTTCATATTCTTTGTTTTCAACAAATTTTTGATTGTACGCGATAATTTCGTTAAGTATGGACATGATTTTCCTCCTCGTTTCTACAGAAAATAGTTCACTATTAAAGTAATCGTATAGTGTGCGTCTTTTTCTATCATAATCAGCCTGAACTCGCTAACTTATTCAGGCTTATTAAAACTATTATACAAAAAAGGATGCTCAATCTGCTCTTTTTTGTATGAGAGGCAGTTTTTTTGTTGATAGAAACTTTGAAACAAAAGCACATTATGACAAACATTTTATCATAAGGTACGTATAATCGCAGTTAACACCACATAAATTGGTAAGTTCGAAGGGAGGAAGAAAAACAATTAGCTTGCCAGTTGGTTTTTAAATAGATCGGGGACTTATTATTCTAATTTTGAAAGGGGAAGGGAACATGGAAGTTATGACGTACATCCTTTGGGTTCTGCTGCTAATGGGGTCTGTTATGAAGAACTATATGGTTGCTGCTTCTCTGCCGAAATCGGGACAAACTCTGCCTGCGGTGGATCATTGGGGCAGATTGCTGCTGGATGAAGAAACGGAAAATGTGATTGCAGCTGATTTTCAGCAAGCAGTTAACAGCACATTCAATAAGCAGGCGTTCAGTTGGGTGGATACATCATAACAATTGTTTATGGTATATATATAAATTTAAATAAAAAGGGGGAAATCTATTTAAAAATAAGAAGAATAGGAATTGGTATTTTTAGCATTCACTTGCATGGCTTGCGGCCTGGATCACCGTATGCCGGCTTGTTAATGGGGGTTATTGTGCGGATTTGGAGAAGGAAGGCAGCTTACTTTGAGCTGTCTTTTTTGGCGTCATTTTATTTCTGTTGAACCGTTTGGTAGAATAAGAAAAAAAGATAGTTGTGGTGAAATAGATGAATATACCAGTAAGCCAGTTTGCGAAAAAAATAGAAAAGCATCTCGCGGAGATCAAACAATTAGGAGAAACCTCTCCTAAGCTTCGGGAACATGTCACAGCCATCCATACACTGTGCGAATTAATGATGGAAGCGGGAGAGGACGATCAGCTTTCAGTAAAAGAGTGGGTTCCTTCGCATCCGGTTAAAAAGCCGATGAGCATGGTGACTGCTCCTCCAGCCAAAAGCCACAAAAAATCCATGATGGACTATGACATGGAATATGATGACGATGACAACAACGATAATGACGGAAATGGAGATTCCATTTTTGATTTTTAAGTAAAAAATTTTGTGAAAACCTGCTCTTTGGAGCGGGTTATTTCTGTTTTTTGGTGCATGGGGTTCATGAAATCAAAATTAAAGGCGACAGTACAAAAATAAAAAATGCTAGGTTTTCGCACAAAAAAAAACAGCGTTTATTTAAACGCTGTTAGATCGATACGTACGTATGTTGATTTTCCATTCTTTCATCTTTACGTTTTGCGATTTCAATTTTTTCGTTGATCTTTTTATTAGAAAAGTAAACTGCAGCTGCTGTTGCAATTAAACTGAGAGTGGCAAGTCCTAAAATTGTATATATCATCGTAATAATAAGTTCCATTTTGTTGTTCCTCCTTTGTTGTTTGTTCTGTCTTAGTATCTTTATTCCACTATAAAAATTATTTAAACCTATTTTTTGTGTAGGTCTAAGGAATCAAAATTGAAATATGAAAAAGGAATGATGGTAAAAAATTCTCCTTCGTTTTATAATTAATTTACGAACATACGTTCGATGAATGTTCGAAAAAAATGAGGGGTGAAACAAAAATGACTCAAGCAAATGATTGGCTTAACTTAGTAAATCTCCTCGGTAATGTAGGGTTTCCTATCGTGATTGCAGGATACCTGCTCTTTCAGTTTGAAAAGCGGATTCAGAGTCTGGAGGGAATTATTAAAGAACTGCATTCAGAGTTAGTTGAAAAAGAGGAGCTGGAACGAAAGATCGATCAATACGTCCGGATGCTGGACACCGAACGCCAAACCAAACAACGTTAGCGTTCGTTTTTTTATCATGGACGAGTTGTCCGCCAAATTCTTTACAATCCTGTGGCAACCTTTTGATTCGGTGAGTTTCAATGGTAAGATAAAAGAAAAACAGGAGTGGAACTATGAAGCTTTTTCTAATATTAGGAGCGGTTAATGCCATGCTTGCGGTTATGCTGGGAGCTTTTGGCGCACATGCTCTGGAAGCCAAATTAACAGAACGCAACATGCTTCACGTGTACCAGACAGGTGTTCAATATCATATGTACCATGCTTTGGCGTTAGTTGCCGTTGGCATTCTGCTCGGCAAATGGCCGGCGTCTGCTTTATTGAATGGAGCGGGGTGGTCCTTCTTCATCGGAATTCTGCTGTTCTCTGGCAGCTTATATGCTTTATCGAACACAGGCATGAAGTTTTTCGGGCCGATTACGCCTCTTGGAGGAGTAGCATTTATCGTTGGCTGGATCTTACTAATTATCTCGGTTGTAAAAGCATAATGAAAAGGCGTTCCTTTTAGCGGGACGCCTTTTTTTTTATGTGACCTGTCTTGACCAGACATTTAATTATTCTTATCAGCGCGGGCTGTATTGGGAGAGCTGCCCGGTTTGCTGCTGTGTTCCATATGGATAGCTATAATTGATTTCCTCATCGAACGTTACATAGTTTACATATACCATTAATAATAAATAGCGTTTGCCCGTTTGCGGGTCACTTAGGATAATGTGATCACGGCCAGCAGCTTCAATGATACCTTTGAAAACTTTCGCATTCCACTTTTCGTTGTTCTCAAAAGTCATATAAACCGTTGCGACCTTACCTTTATTGAGGCGTAGAATGTTCTCAATATAGGATTGCTCAAGCGGAAGCTGTCCCGGTGCAGCCATATCTGCCATTGGACCGCCGCCTACTCCTGGTGCCTGCTGGCTTTGTGCCATGTCCTGCGGCACGCCCATTCCAGCCATGCCTCCCATCATGCCACCCATTCCATTCATTCCGTTCATACCATTCATTCCATTTTGCTGCCGGTAATAAGGATTAAAATTATTCATCAACAAGCCTCCCTAAAAGGTGTTAAACACATTCGGACAATCACTTTGTTTCGGCTGATAAAAGCAGTGAGCTTTAAAGCTTCCAGAATGCGGCTGATTGTACCAGGTTGGCGGACAAGCGCCAGCTGGATCAAAAAACCATAATGAGTTTCTAGCAGGATGAAAACGCTGACCGTTGATAACTCTTCTTGCCAGTCTTCTTTCGTTCTCTCGGGCACCTTGATAGAAATATCCTTTGATTGTCGCTTCGAATCCTCCTGGTCTTTGGAACACCATCTGCTGCATCGTTCGGATATTTTTAAAATCAAGACAATTGCCGCGAATTCGATTAACCCCAGTGTTACCCACAAGCAGCATGCCCTGATCGCCTTCACCTTCAGCTTCTGCACGTATTAAACGGGCAAGCAAATCAATATCTTTACTGTTTGCTTTAATAACAGCCAATTGCCTTCCCCCTCTATGTGTTAATTCTTGGTGTACAAGCAGGGAAACAGAACATTCGATATATGTGTATGAGCTTTTTTTGAAAACTAGACCATTGTCGATGAAAGTTTCATAAATGATGAGTTTTTAGGTAATGAACAAAGTGGAGATTATTTTTTTTTCAATGAAGTTTAAGAAGGGAGTAAAGACATATAAAGAAGTGTATTTGTGGATTGGACAGTTCACGATGATGTTAATTTGGAGTGATGTCATTTTACAATTGAACGGTAATCATCTTTTTATACAGGGTAATCGTCGACAAGAAAAAAGATGACTCATCATGTAACAAGTCATCTTTCATCCATTTAAATTTGCAAGAAAGCAGGTACAGCTTCTTTGATAAGGATGTTTCCTACATAGAAAGATCCGAATTCGCCGAAGCGTGCACTTACTTCGTCAAAGCGCATTTCGTATACTAATTTTTTAAATTGAAGCATGTCGTTTGAGAACAGTGTTACGCCCCATTCCCAATCGTCAAAGCCGACAGATCCAGTGATGATCTGCTTTACTTTACCTGCATATCCGCGGCCGATCATACCGTGGGAGTACATCATTTTTTTGCGCTCTTCCATTGAAAGCATGTACCAGTTGTCATCACCATCACGGCGCTTGTCCATCGGATAGAAGCAAACATGCTTCCACTTAGGAAGTTCTGGGAACAGGCGGGCTTTGATCATCGGATCCATCTCGCCGCTCTCGTTTTGTGGATTGTATGTGCTTAGCTCTACAACTGAAACGTAAGAATAAGCTTTAATCGTATATTGTGCAAAAGCTGTTTTATTAAATGCGTTCTCGATCTCGTTCAATTCTTCCATTGTAGGGCGAAGAAGCATCATCATAAAATCGGCTTTTTGACCCATGATGCTGTATAGGGCATGGCTGCCTGTTTTATTTGCTTCTACGTTTTCCCATTTTTCAAGAAACGTTAGAAATTCATTTATCGCATATTCGCGCTGGTCACTCGTAAGCGTTTTCCAAGCGGCCCAATCCATCGTACGGAAATCATGAAGACAATACCAGCCTTCTAGTGTAATAGCTGCTTCACTCATCGTATAATTCACTCCCTGCTAAAAATAAACACGTCCCTACAAATATACCATAAGTAGGGACGAATCCAAAAAGGGTTAGCTGAATTGACGCAGAGTGTGCTCGATTTTGGCTTTTACGTTAGAAGGATTTTGCAGCTCAGTACGTGTAAGGGTCATACGCACCTTCGTTTCATCAAGGTCCATTGCTTCTTCCAGCATGCCGAACAAGCCTTTTCCGCGTTTGTCGATCTCCATTAAAAGCTCGATGCTGTCACTTTGCGGAACTAATATGACTTCCAGTTCATCAAGTTTCCCTGCATAAGCACCTGAAGTTGGTACGTACTCGAATTCCTGCAGGAAAGGAAGCCTGCGGCGCATATAGCGCGGAGCAGATCCGCAATATGCTTTGCGAAGTCTGAATCCAAGCTGTTCGATCGCATCAAAAATGGCAGATGTTTCAGCATCAGGGTGTACACGGATCTGATCGTTGTCTGTTGGATCCACTGCCATCTGAATATCCAGTCCAGTCTTGATCCAAACAGGGGTGTGTCCAAGTGTATAAGGCGTATCATATGGAAGTTTGAGCGAGAAAGTAATCTCTTGAGAACTTCCTGCCTTTACCACAAGACTTGTGCCAACCGTAGTGTTTTCAATCGCTGCTGTATCACGCACTTTTTTATCATCGACTTCACGGTAAAATTCTGTCATCACGTAAAGGGTGATGTGGTCAATATTCTGATCCACTTTTCCGCCTTCTATTTTAATCGTACCTGTAATGGTTTCGCCAGGTGAGTAAGTATCCTTATCTAAAATCGTGTCTACCTTTGCTGCTCCAATTCCTACACTAGCCAACATACGGTTAACAAAAGACATGCTGATTCCTCCTCCAAATTTATCTCTCAATTTTACGGAAGGAAAAGGAAAAAGATTCATCTGCAAACAAAAAACTTTCTTCCGATTGGGGGAAGAAAATTTTCATCGTTTTACGCGACCATTTTTCTGCAAACTTCTGCACTTCTGAAGCAAGCTTTCGCACACTCCTGATAGTGTGCAGGCTTAATTAGCCTAGGAGGCTCACCGCCCACCCCACGGAAAGCGAGAACCTGGAGTGGAAGTCAACATCCTCCAATAGCAGGCGTTTAAAAATTCAAAATAAAAGAACTTCTCTTATCAAGCGCTTACAACTGTATGCATAGGTTTAAAAGGTCAT
This sequence comes from Fictibacillus sp. NPDC058756, assembly GCF_042746035.1. Classification (NCBI taxonomy): domain Bacteria; kingdom Bacillati; phylum Bacillota; class Bacilli; order Caryophanales; family Fictibacillaceae; genus Fictibacillus; species Fictibacillus sp. NPDC058756. Next base: position 169,707 of record NZ_JBHYPU010000001.1, read on the forward strand.
AAAAAAGGAGTAACCTAATAGGGAATGTAAATTGCAGAGTCAGAAACAGATTTATAGGAGGCTATTTTTCACATGAGCGAACTTTTTATAGATTTAAAAAACAAAGTACAAGCAGCGAATCCGGTTATCGTTTTTCCTGAAGGTACGGATGAAAGAATTCTAGAAGCAGTAAGCCGTCTAGCTTCTGAAAAAGTTTTGCAGCCTATTTTAGTAGGAAACCAAGCGGAGGTTTCTGCAAAAGCAGAAGCGGGTGGATTTTCACTTGATGGAGTAGAAGTTCTTAACCCATCTGAATATCCAGAGTTGGATGCCTTAGTTGATGCATTGGTAGAACGCCGTAAAGGGAAAACAACAAAAGAGCAGGCACGCAAGATTTTATTGGACGAAAATTATTTCGGCACGATGCTCGTTTACACTGGAAAGGCTCAAGGGCTTGTAAGCGGAGCAGCTCATTCCACGGCTGATACGGTTCGTCCGGCTCTTCAAATCATCAAGACAAAAGAAGGCGTTAAGAAAACGTCTGGTGCGTTCATCATGGTGCGTGGCGACGAGAAGTATGTATTCGCGGACTGCGCGATCAATATCGCACCGTCCAGCCAGGATTTAGCTGAATCTGCGGTTGTTTCTGCTGAAACGGCTCGCGTTTTCGGCATCGACCCGAAAGTGGCGTTGCTGTCTTTCTCAACAAAAGGATCTGCTGTTTCACCTGAGACTGAAAAAGTAGTAGAAGCACTTGAAATTCTCAAGGGGATGGACCCGAACTTTATGTATGATGGAGAGCTTCAATTCGATGCAGCATTCGTACCGTCTGTTGCAACGAAAAAAGCCCCGAATTCACCATTAAAAGGGGAAGCGAACGTATTTATCTTCCCAAGCCTTGAAACAGGAAATATCGGCTACAAGATGGTTCAGCGTTTAGGCGGATTTGAAGCAATCGGACCTATCTTACAAGGCTTGAACATGCCTGTAAACGATCTATCCCGTGGCTGTAATGCAGAAGACGTTTATAAATTAGCCTTGATCACGGCGATGCAGTCACTAGACGTTAAATAATTGGAAAGCCAGCTCGGTGGAGCTGGCTTTTTCTTATGGAAAAAAGGATTTTTCTGCAAATTCTTTGTTAAAAAACAAATGTATGGGCGACCGAACAAAAAGTGCAGGTAACCGAACAAAAAACAACGCTAACCAAAAAAAGGTGGGCCGAATCGAACAATTTTTCTTCTCTATCGTACAAAAAATGTTGTTGTCCGCTTAAAAAAGACACTGCCACCTAAAGTGACAGTGCCTTCTCATTTCGATCCCACATTCTTTGTATATTTCCTGGAAGCAACTCGCTTTCTTCCGCTGATAGCTGGCCACTGAAAAAGAGATCGCTGTTTTTGTGCAGCACATTTAATAGACGGGCGTGGATTTCTGCTACTGTGAGCGGACGGCCTAGCAACTCCGCTAAACTTGCCATCACATTCGGCTGAATCTCAGGGTATTGAAACTTTGTTGTTTCGCCTCTTAAGCCGCGCTTGTAAAACTCGCCGATTAGCGCTGCACGCTCTGAACCGCTGCCATCCACACACAAGTAGATCTGCACCGCAACACCGCCGCGCATGCGCCGCTGTGAGATTCCTGCGAATTTTTTCCCGCCGATGCTTAGATCATAGCTTCCCGGGCAATAAGAGCCGACGATCTCATAGGCTTCAAATGATGCTCCATAAGGTTCAAGGAGCTGCTCCACTAATGTTGTCATCGTATCATAGCCTTGGTTGATGTCGATTGTCCCTTCTTTTTCAGGGAGAATGAGTGAGATGTTCAATACACCTTCATCCAGTACAACGGCAAGACCGCCGGAATTTCGTACAATCACTCGATAACCGCGTGCCTCCAAATAATTGATCCCGTCCTTTAGATAGGGTAGCCGTGTATCCTGAATGCCGAGGACGATCGTATTGTGATGGACCCACGTGCGTGCCGTGGCAGGCGAGTTCCCGCTCCCGATCGAAGTGCATAGTGTATCGTCGGTCGCAAAAGACTGTCTTGCATCAAATCCGGGTCCTAGCGTAGACTGGTCGATCAGCCGCCAAGCAGGCTGCTCTAACAGATGATTCGTCATTACAGTTTCTCCGCAACGATAATGAAGGATTTTGGAATGCCGCGGTCAAGTTCGTCTGCGTGGGGCTCTTCAACGAGCTGTTTGATCCAAAGGCCCTGGCTGCCGATTGCCGTAACGATTTCTCCAAGCGTCCATTGGCGGATTTGAACCTGAAAAGGAGCTCGTTCTTCAGAAGTTGCATATTGGAGTTCAGGCAGGAATTTGGAGTAAGCGACATCCATCGTTACAAGCTCTTCACTAAAATAATCACCAGTGACTTTGTGCTTTCTTACGGCCTGACTTTTGCCTTGTGATTCTATCAGTTTTGTAGAAACAGGATGGAAGTCTTGCAAAATCAGTTTTCCGCCCGGCTTTAATAGACCTGCGACTACTTCAAAATAAGCGTTCAAGTCGGTGAAATAATGCAGAATGCCGTTTTCCATGAAGGCCATCTCATAATCACCCGTCAGTTCTGATTCTGGCAGATTTAAAATGTCTTCAACAACATAGCGAATGTTAACGTCAGCAGCTTCAGCTAGTTCGCGTGCGTATGCAGCGTTCGATTCTGAAATATCGATAACTGTAGCGTCAGCTCCAAGCAAAGACAAAGCTACAGCTTTACTGCCGTGTGATCCTAAAAGGTTGACGATCTTTTTGCCAGAAACATCCCCAACATACTGATCGAGTGGCTGCAGCCGTCTTTTTGGATCTTTCAAAATGCGGGATACCGCTTTTTCAGGCGCGCCAAAACGGTTGACCCAAGCCTGATAAGAACTGTTGTTCCATGCCTGTCCATTTTTTAATCTTCGTTCTTGATCCATGAATTGTTCCTCCTGCAATCTATATAAAAGTTGAGTACTCTTCTTTGTTAAGTTGATTGGAGCGTAAGGTGTGAGACTCCAGCGGGATGAGTGGGACAGGTGAGACTCCTGAAGGTGCAGAGCGCTAGGAGGCTCACCGCACACCCCGCGAAAAGCGAGCATCCTGGAGCGGAAAATCAACATTCAGCCATATAAAACTATCATTTCCGATATAAGCTTTATCTAGTATAACTCATATTGAAAGGGGAAGAAAATGGTGGATTTATGGCACCATTTGCCGATATAAAAGAGACCAATATAGAAAAAATAGTGGTTGTTTTGAAAGTTAGTAACACGATACAATAGGGTATATTCTATTAAACAAATGACAGATTCCGTTCAGAAAATACCTTCTCAACATGATTATTGAGGAAGGGATTTTTCTTTTTTAAGAGAACTCTTACCTATAAATGCTGGCAGAAGGAGCAGGAAAAAATTCAATGGCGAAACCATTAGGAAAGCTGCACGAAGAAAAAGTGTTTAAAGACCCGGTACACCGCTATATTCACGTTCGCGATGAACTGATCTGGCGGCTGATCGGCACTCGCGAGTTTCAAAGACTGCGAAGAATCAGGCAGCTGGGTACGACATATTTAACGTTTCATGGAGCAGAACATAGCCGTTTTAGTCATTCTCTCGGTGTTTACGAGATTACAAGGCGAATCATTGATATATTTCAGGAAAAACAAACGTGGGATCCAGAGCAGCGTCTTCTTGTTCTTTCCGCAGCGCTTTTACATGATGTGGGACATGGTCCGTTCTCTCACTCCTTTGAAAAAGTGTTCGGGGTGGATCATGAGGAGTTCAGCCGTGACATCATTTTAGGTGATACAGAAGTGAATAGCGTCCTTTTGCAAATGGGAGAAGATTTCCCGAAGCAGGTTGCAGAAGTGATCGCGAAAACACATCCTGACAAGCTGATCGTCAGTCTGATCTCCAGTCAGATTGATGCTGACAGAATGGATTATTTGCTGCGTGATGCGTATTTTACTGGGGTCAGCTACGGAAATTTCGATATCGAACGAATTCTGCGCGTGATGCGGCCTACTGAGGATGGCGTTGTCATTAAATCCAGCGGCATGCATGCGGTAGAGGACTATATCATGAGCCGTTATCAGATGTACTGGCAGGTTTATTTTCATCCCGTTACACGCAGTGCAGAAGTGATTTTAAGTAAAATTCTTCATCGGGCGAAGGAACTTTACGAGACAGGGTATACATTTAAAAGAGAGCTTTCTCATTTTAAGACACTTTTTGAAGGCGGCGTATCTTTAGAGGATTATATATCACTCGACGAGGGCGTCATCCATTATTATTTTCAAGGCTGGATGGATGAAGAGGATCCGATTTTAAGTGATCTTTGCATCCGTTTTATCGACAGGAAATTATTTAAGTATACTGAAATGGTTTCATTTACAGACGGTCATTTATTGTCTGCCTATTTTCAGGAAGCGGGTATCAATCCGAAATATTATCTTGTCGTCGATTCATCTTCTGATCTTCCGTACGATTTTTACCGTCCTGGTGAAAAAGAAGAGCGGCTGCCGATTAATCTGCTGAAACCAAACGGAGAAATCCGGGAGCTTTCAAGGGAATCAGATGTGGTTGAAGCGATATCAGGAAAGCGCCGCACCGATCATAAGCTTTATTTTCCGATTGATCTGATCGAGGGCATTAAGGATGAGTCACTGAAAACGAAGATAAAAGAGATTTTACATAAATAGAACGAAAAAGGATGTTAGGGGGAACGTGCTGTGTTTGAGGATCATTTAAAGGTTGTCACTCTGATTCAGGAAGCCGGTGAAGTGATTGGCCGAAAGAAGCTTCAAAAAATGGTGTATATTGCGAAAAAGTTGAACTTTCCTTTTCAAGAAAAATATCAGTTTCATTTTTACGGACCGTATTCTGAAGAACTGACACTGAAGATTGAAGAGCTTTGCAACATGGGATACATTCATGAGGTGAAGGAAAAGGTAAGCGGCTACTCTCAATACCGATATGCTGTGAACGAAGAAGGACAGAAGCTTCTATCTACCTATGGAGCTGAGATCGAGTTGCTTGGTGATTGCGTTCGATCTATGAATGAACAATCGTCCCGTTTCTTGGAGCTCGTATCAACGATCATGTATTTTGATAAGTTTGATGCAGATGAGATCAAGGAGAAGGTTCAAACGGTTAAAGCGAAGCAGAAGTATACGGAAGAAGAAATGGATGAAGCTTTTGCTTATATTTCAAATTTAAAAAATCGAGTGCAATAGAAATAAACCTGTTTAAGGGCTGTTTTTCGCCTGAGAACAGGTTTTTTATTTACCATTTAAACTGAAGAGGGTGACCGTGATGATACAACCCATAGAAATAGATAAAACCGATAAATAGAGAGAAAGGAATGATTAACCCAAGGAGAGTAGTTACAAAACCTAAGAAAATACTTTTTTCGTATAAACGAGTGCCGTAATATCCGATTCCAAGGGCTAAGGACATCAAAAATAAAATAGTTGAAACAAGCAACATATTCATGCTAGCACCCCTTTGTTAACAGCATATCCACCTCTTTATGACTGTAAACGACAGTTTATATGAAACTTTTTAATGCTGATTGCGACTAATAGGAAAAAGGAGGGCTTAGTGATGAAAAACATGAAGCTTATTTTTATGGCATGCCTGCTCGTTCTCCTTGCCGCTTGCGGCAGTAAGCCAACGCCTGAAGAGGACAAAAAGAGCGGAGCACCTAAAGTAGAAAATGATATGCCGGCAGAAGCTTCAGGTGTGAAGGCAGAAGTGAAGCTTGAAGATGGCAGTGAAGAAGCAAAATTAACGCTGAAAAACAGTTCGGATAAAGAAGTCGGAACAGGAGTAGCTTTTACTCTTGAGAAGTGGGATGACGGAAAATGGAACATGGTCAATCGGGATCAAGTGTTCACCGAGAAGATGATCATGGTGAAAGCAGGAGAAAACTATGAGCAGCCGATTGATCTAAAGGATCATGAAGCAGGAACCTACCGAGTGGCGAAAACCTTTTTTGAAGAAGAAGAGAAACATGAGGTAGCAGTTGTGTTTGAAAAGAAATAAAAAAAGACCGGTGTCAGCTCTAGCAGATAAGAGCTGGCCGGTCTTTTTGTTTAGTGAGGTAAAAAGGCAAGCTGATAGAAAAATAATACAGCAAACAAATAAACTAAGAATGGAACTTCCTTATATTTGCCTTTAACGATTTTTAATATTGGGTAAGAAATAAATCCAAGTGCGATTCCTGTCGCGATACTTGAAGTTAGCGGCATCGTTAAGATAATTAAGAATGCCGGGAATGCTTCGTCAAGCTCGTTCCAGTTGATCTTGCTAAGTGAACCGAGCATCAAGCTTCCAACGATAATCAATGTTGGTGCTGTAATTGCAGCAAGACCTGAAATCGCACTTACGAGCGGTGCGAAGAATGCAGCTGCGATAAACAGTATGGCAACGACTACAGATGTTAAACCTGATCGTCCGCCTGCAGCTACACCTGATGAAGACTCGATATAAGCACTTGTCGGACTTGTTCCGAAAGCTGCACCGACAGTTGTTGCTACTGAATCTGCTAGAAGCGCTTGGCGTGCACGAGGCATTTTGTTGCCTTTCATTAGACCAGCTTGCTCAGCAACACCAACCATTGTTCCCGTTGTATCAAAGATCGTTACAAGCAAGAAAGAAAATACGACAGCATACAATCCGTATTGGAACACATCTCCGAATGCTGTGATCGGATCGCCGAAAATGAATAATTCCTTTGGTAAGTTTGGTGCTGCTACAAAGCCATCAAACTTTAGCTGTTTTGTAAAATAAGCAATAGCACCAGTGATGATCATTCCGAAGAACAATGCACCGTTAACGTTAAGAGCCATTAAAATGAGTGTAATCGCAAGTCCGCCGAGTGCGAGCAATACTGTAGGCGAATGCAGGTTGCCTAGCCCAACTAAATTTTCAGGATGTGCAACGATAATTCCTGTTAAGCGCATACCGATAAAAGCGATGAAAAGTCCGATACCAGCTGTAATCCCGTGCTTTAAGTTTGCTGGAATCGACTCGATTAATTTTTCACGAAACGGTGTTAGCGATAAAATAATAAATAGGATACCCGCTACAAAAACAGCACCGAATGCGATACGGTAATCAATATTTGTATTGTTTCCTACTACTGAGAATGCAAAATACGCGTTTAAGCCCATCCCTGGAGCAATGGCGATTGGATAGTTAGCGAGTAATGCCATCCATAATGTTCCGACAACGGTAGCAATGATCGTTGCAATAAAGACTGTATCGAAAGGAACGCCAGCTGAATGCAGGATGATCGGGTTAACAATAACGATATAAACCATTGTTAAAAAGGTTGTAATACCCGCCATAATTTCAGTTTTTACTGTTGTACCAAGTTCTTTTAGCTTAAAAAAGGATGAAAGCATATGTTTGGACCTCCAAAATACGAACGATTTATAAGTACATGATATATAATATTCGTTTTTAGGTAATTATTCAACCTATTTATGAGAAGTTTCTTTCTGAGAGTTTTTGCTCTTTTTTGTGATACAATACGTGGTAATAATGAATGTTTAGAGGAGCTGGAAGCATGAAAGATTTTTTCAATTCCAATAACGCCAAAGACGGCGATAAAAAGAAAAAAGGTATGGGGTTCACCATTATTTCGGGTGACTCGACTGACGGTCATGGTGGATACGGCGTTGGAAGCTTAACGCTAGATCACGTTACACCTGTAATCGTAGATGTGGAAGACGCTGTAGCGTATATCGATATGGGCGCTATGCACGCTCGAAGCGATGTTGAAAAACGCATTAAGTTCACTCCGAATCGCGAAGATACGCCAAACCCAAGATTGTATTGGCTTGTTTGGGTGACAATCAACCGCGGTCCAGAGGGTCCTTATTATTTCGGCTTAACAGCTTGTGAGATGCAAGTAGATGTTGAAGCACGAAGAGGATATAAGAGTTTACCTGAGCACGTGAACCGTATGGATAAATCCATGAAGGGTAAAGTCATCGTCGAGGATATGGATGTGAATGCCCGCCGAGTACTCGGAAATTTCTTAAAAGAGCATGATGAAGAGATGTTCAAACGTTCTGGAGATGAAATCAAGTCTTTAGTGGAATAAAAATGGCAAAGTTATGAACCTTTTTTGAACATTTTTTAAAAAACTTGTGACAAGAAAGCACTTCCATTAAACTAATAGGTAGCATTGTACACACAATGTTTCTAGGACAATAAAGTGCCCGGGACCCTCGTATAGGTCTCGGGCATTTTATTTTGTTCTGGATTTGGTGATGGTTTGAACGAGTCGAACGTTGTCACTCGCGGCTTAATAATGAAAACTCGCGGGATTAAAGCGTTTTTTCGCGGGATTATAGCCGAAACTCGCGGGATTAACAGCAAAACTTGCGGAATTATCATAGAAACTTCCGAGATTATCGGATTACGCTTACAAAAATCCCTGGCAGCTACCAAGCTGACAGGGGTCAAGCGACTCACCAAGAAAAAATACGCTTAAAAAATCCTTTTTTCTCTTCTTTTTTCTCCAGTTTTTGTTTTATTTCTTTAGAAACGCCGTGTTCATCACAAAATTCTACGGGCTCTGTTCCTTTTTCATAATAAGAGATGCGTTTTACCGGGCAGCTTTCCGTTGCGAGCTTTCCATTTTGCGGGTTGATCGTTACCGCGGTTACACCCTCTGGCTGCTCAAAGGATAAAATCTGTTTGTTTTTCAATGCACCTTCCATAAAATACGCCCAGATCCGCTTTGAATATCCTGTATCATTCACATCATGAAGCTCTTCGTTATTATCGTACCCGACCCAAACTCCTGTTACGAGCTGCGGGGCATACCCGACCATCCAGCTGTCGTTTGGTGTGGAGCCAGACTTTCCAGCCATTGGCCGAGTCAAATAATGATTGATGCTTGACCCTGTTACACTCGTATAATCATTCAGTTTTTCATCAAACGTCCCAGCTAAAAGGTCCGTCATGACAAATGCTTTGTTTTCATCAATTACTTGTTCACTCTCATATTCATGCTGATAGAGCACTTCACCTTTTGAATCGGTAATCTTCGTAATGAAAACAGGGTCCGCTTTCTTTCCGCCGTTTGCAAAGACTCCGTATGCATTTGTAAGTTCTAAAACGCCGACCGCTTTTGAGCCAAGGGCCAGGGAAGGGATCCCTGCAAGCTCGCTTTTAATGCCGAATTTCTTTGCAGTTTTTACAAGCTTATCCGGTCCTAAATAAAGGTTTGTTTTTACCGCATAGATGTTGTCGGAAAGAGCGAGTGCTTGTGCCATCGTTATAAAGTCGTTTGCGTAGCGATTCTTAAAATTCTTAGGCTTGTAATTCGTAACTCCGTCTGCCATAGCAAACGTTGTTGGTTCAGACTTGATAGGAGTTGAGGCTGTATACCCATGTTCCAGCGCTGTGTAATAAAGGAACGGCTTAAATGTTGAACCTGGAGCTCTTCTAGCCTGAAGAACGCGGTTGAACGAACTTTCTTCAAAATCCCGCCCGCCAACTAAGGCTTTCACATCACCGCTCCGCGGATCCATCGCCACAAGGGCAGTCTGTATATTGCTGTTATCGATAATTCGGTTTTCAATCGTGTGCTCTGCGACCTCCTGCATATGAGGATCGAGTGTTGTATAAATGCGCAGGCCGCCGAACTGAATCGAATTTGTATTGATGTTGAGTTCCTTTTTCAGAGTTCGCATGACAGCGTCCTGAAAATATGGTGCAACTGCTGCGATTTCTTCGTCTTCTTCCTGAACATAGGTTAATTTTTCAGACACAGCATTCTTAATCTTTCCTTTTTTGATAGAACCGTCTTCAGCCATGCTCGTAAGGATAATTTCCTGTCTCTTTTTTGCGTTTTCCTCATGAAGGATCGGGGAGTAGTAGCTCGGTCCTTTCGGAATTCCTGCGAGCATGCTTGATTCAGCAAGTGTTAGATCCTCAGCATTTTTTCCGAAATAATACCGGGAAGCGGACGAGATTCCGTATGAGCCGTGCCCGTAGTAGATCGTATTTAAATAACCTTCTAAAATCTCATCCTTTGAATAACTCATTTCGAGACGAAGTGTATAAAAAGCTTCCTGAAATTTTCTGCGCCATGTTTTGTCATGCGTTAAAAAGAGGTTGCGGGCATATTGCTGTGTAATCGTGCTTGCTCCTTGTACTTTAGAGCCGGCTTTAATATCAGCTAATAGCGCACCGGCGATTCTCTTAAAATCAAAACCATTATGTTTATAGAAACTTTTATCTTCAATTGAAATCGTTGCCTTTATCACATCTTTATCAATTTTTCTGAGAGGCATCCAGTACCGGTTCTGTCCTCCGTTGTTGATTTCACCCATCTTAGAGCCGTCGGCTGCGTACATGATCGTTGTTTGCGGCACTAAAAGGGCAGGCGGACCCATAAGTTTGGCAAGCAGCAGAAGTCCGATAAATGATAGAACAAGACTTCCTGAGGCAATAAGTCCCCATTTTTTGATCCAGCGTATTTTTTGCTGTTTCGTAGCTTCTTTATAAATCTGCCAAAACTTCATAATCCGCCCTCCTTGAAATCCATTTTTCTTATCTAGTATGGTGAAAAAAGGCTTCTCCTAAACGTGTTCTTTTCTAGATAGCTTCCTGTGGAAAAAATGATTGGAGTGGAAGGTGCGAGACTCCTCGAAAATGAAAAATCACATTTTCTTCGTGCGATGTAACGCTGTCGAAGCCTTCCTTGTCCTGCGGGAGCAGCGGGACAGGTGAGACCACGGCAGGCTTGATTAGCCTAGGGGGCTCACCGCACGCCCCGCGGGAAGCGAGCATCCTGGAACGGAAATCATCTCCTCATAAATGCTATAATGGCAGAAGATGAAGGAGGTACGGGAAATGCTGATACAAAACATTCGTTATATGACGGTGGCTGAAGATGGCAAATGGACCGTTAATTCTGGGGATATCCTTATTAATGACAACAAGATTGAAAACATAGGAAACTTTACATATGAAGAATCTATCGAAAAAGTGGACGGAAAAGGCATGCTCGCCTTGCCCGGTCTAGTGAATGGTCATCAGCATACGCCTATGTCATTATTGCGCTGCTATAGTGATGATGTACCGCTTATGACATGGCTGAACGAAAAGATGCTTCCTCTTGAAATGAAAATGAACGACGAAGATCGTTACTGGGGAGCTCTTTTATCAATGGCAGAGATGATCAAGGGCGGAACGACGGCATATGCAGACATGTATATCGGAATGGATCATGTAGCAGAAGCGGCTGTGGAATCTGGAATCCGGGCAGTCATTGCACGCGGGCTTATCGCGATGGATGATAATTATGAAGGGCGTTTGCTGGAAGCATCTGACGTCGTTAATCGATGGCACGGGAAAGGCAATGGCAGAGTGACAACGATGATCGCTCCGCATTCTCCGTATATGTGTCCGCCAGACTTTTTGAAAGCGGCAGTTGGTCTTTCTAAAGAGAAAGACGTACCTCTGCATATTCATCTTGCAGAGACGAAAGATGAAGAGCGTATGATTTTAGAAAAATACCAAATGAGACCAGTTCAATATTTGCAGCAGGCAGGTGTTTTCCAGCGACCAGTTCTGCTGGCGCACGGTGTTCATTTTAATGATGATGATTATCAAATTCTGGAGTCTGTACAGGGAGGAATTATTCACAATCCGGTCAGCAATGCCAAACTGGGATGCGGCATAAGTGATGTTAAGAGACTGCTTGAATCAGGGATCAAAGTGGGGCTTGGAACAGATGGGCCGGCTAGCGCAAGTTCGCTTGATCTGTTTTTTGAAATGAAAGCAGCAAGCTGGTTCCAAAAGCTGAAATATGAAGACGCTGCAGTATTGAGCGCCCATGATGTGCTAACGATGGCGACACAAAACGGAGCAGATATTTTAGGGATAGGAGAGGAAACAGGATCATTAACTGCGGGGAAAAAAGCAGACCTGATTTTGATGGACATGAACAAACTACATCTTACGCCTAGTCATGAAACGGCAAATCTGCTCGTGTATGCAGCGACTGGACAAGATGTTGATACAGTGATCATCAATGGAGAAATCGTGATGCGGGGCCGAGAGCTTAAAACGATAGACGAAGAAAAAGTGATGGCAAACGCGAAAGAGCGGACAAAACAACTGTTGGGGCGGTTTTAATGAACAAAAAAAGGATCTCAAAAGAGGTCCTTTTTTAAAATGATAAGTATAAAAATCCTTTCATAAACAAAGTTTGCGAAAAAAGCTTTAAAACAAAAAACGTCCGTGCAAAATACACGGACGAATGGTGCGCCAGAAGGGACACACGAGCCGGAAAAGCGAGGCCGGGTCATCTAAAGGGAAACCCGGGTGCCTTTACACGTGTGACAGAGGCCTATTTATTTTTAGACGTAAGGACAGTAACGATAAGCGAGCTAAAAGCGACCGCAAACATCAACGCCTCAAAAATCGTCAGAGGCATCACCCCCCTTAACTGTAAGCTGCAAATACAGCGAGATGTCCAGCTTCAGTTTAAAAAAAGGGAATGCGCCGGCCGTCTGTCCTTCTGAACGCTGTTTTCATTATAACATTTAATGGCAGGTTAAAAGTCAGCCAAAAGAAACAGGGTGAATGTACTATTTTTAGAATAAGCAGAATAGGGAATCATTGAGTGTGGGCGTGTTATTAAATGTCATGTTCTCTCGGTGTCCATTTCTCTAAAAAATGATTTGGAATCTTAGGGTCTGGAATGCTATAATCATTTTGTTTGTAAAAGAACGAAACAACGATGCCTGGCATTTCAAATATATATTAGGAGTGAGACCAACATGAGTATTTGGTTTACTGAAAAACAAACAGAAAACTTCGGAATTACGATGAAGATTAACAAAACATACGTATCTGAGCAAACAGAATTTCAAAAGCTTGATATGGTTGAAACAGAAGAATTCGGAAACATGCTGATCCTTGATGGCATGGTAATGACAACACAAAAAGACGAGTTCGTTTACCACGAGATGGTGGCACACATACCTCTTTTCACACATCCAAATCCTAAGCACGTTTTAGTAGTTGGCGGAGGAGACGGCGGAGTAATCCGTGAAGTTCTTAAGCACCCATCTGTTGAAAAAGCAGTGCTTGTTGAGATCGATGGAAAAGTAATCGAGTACTCTAAAAAGTACTTGCCTGAAATCGCTGGTGACTTGGAGAACCCGCGTGTTGAAGTAAAAGTGGACGACGGCTTCATGCACATCGCAACAAGCGAGAACGAGTATGATGTTATCATGGTAGACTCAACTGAGCCTGTTGGACCTGCAGCTAAGCTTTTTGAAAAAGGTTTCTATGAAGGGATCTCTAAAGCACTTAAAGAAGACGGAATTTTCGTTGCTCAAACAGACAACCCTTGGTTCACACCTGAGTTGATCTCTCAAGTTTTCAATGACGTTAGCGAGATCTTCCCGATCACTCGTCTTTACACAGCAAACATCCCGACTTACCCAAGCGGACTTTGGACATTCACGATCGGTTCAAAGAAACACGATCCATTAGAAGTACCAGCTGAGCGTTTCCACGATATCGAAACTAAATATTGGACACCACAGCTTCACAATGCTGCATTTGCATTGCCGAAGTTCGTAAGTGACCTTTTGAAATAAAAAGTGAGGGGAGCTTTTATAAGAGCTCCCCGTATTTTACATATAAGGAGTGCAAAACTTATGCGTTTTGATGAAGCTTATTCTGGAAATGTATTTATTTTAAGCAAGCCTGATTATAAAACTGCAGATGCAGTACTTTACGGGATGCCAATGGACTGGACTGTTTCGTTCCGCCCTGGCAGCCGTTTTGGTCCCGCTAGAATCCGCGAGGCGTCACTAGGATTGGAAGAATACAGCCCGTACATGGACAAGCATCTTGAAGAAGTGAACTATTTTGATGCAGGAGATATTCCATTGCCGTTCGGAAATCCTCAGCGTTCACTCGATATGATTGAAGAGTACGTTTCTACACTATTAGCCGACAATAAGTTTCCGCTTGGCATGGGTGGAGAACACCTTGTAACATGGCCTGTTTTTAAAGCACTAAAGCAAAAATATGAAGACTATGTAGTAATCCATATTGATGCACATGCTGATCTTCGCGAGCAGTATGAAGGGGAAGTATTATCTCACTCAACGCCGATTCGCAAAGTTTGTGATCTAATCGGAGCAGAAAACGTGTATTCTTTTGGAATCCGTTCAGGCATGCGTGAAGAGTTCGAATTCGCTAAAACAAGCGGCATGCATATGTACAAGTTTGATGTTGCTGATCCTTTAAAAGAAGTGCTTCCGACATTAAAAGGACGCAACGTCTATGTGACGATCGACATCGATGTGCTTGACCCGTCTGCAGCACCTGGAACAGGAACTGCAGAAGCGGGCGGAATCACATCTAAAGAGCTTCTTGAAGCGATTCACCTTATCGCAAAAGCAGACATCAACATTATCGGAGCAGATTTAGTAGAAGTAGCTCCCATTTATGACCCATCAGAACAAACACCAATCGCAGCAAGCAAATTTCTTCGGGAAATCTTGCTTGGCTGGGTGAAATAATAACTATTTTCTAGAAAAAAAGGATGCACTTCCGTTTTGGGGGCTGCATCCTTTGGTTTTTAATAAAATAGGTACAGTTTCATCTCTACTCAAACAAAAAAAGCTACCCTTGCAAAACTAAGTAGTTCCGATACCGTGGAGAAAATGTAAAAAAACAGGTGAAATAACATACTAAAACACAGTATATTTAGCACCATAAGTAACAGTTCAAATAGCAAACAATAACGCTTGGATTTTAATATCCAAGCGTTATGTTTTCATATTGTCTTGTTCAACTAAAGCCCCGTTTGTTAATTAAGTCAATTCCTCTTAAAGTAAAAATCCCAACACGCAAACACTATATATTCATATAACGAATAATTGCAGATGTTCCTAGAGCTACAATGCAAAACACTAATGCTAAGTAGTTATGTCCCAAACTAAACAGTACATAGCCCGCTAGCGAAAATATAACTAACTCCAAGAATAGCTTATAAAATCCTTCAAGTTGGTAAGGTGCTGCTGGCGAACCCCATAGTGCCCAAATAACCGCCACCACTACGGGAACTCCAATAGCTCCAATAATGTTGCCATAACGGAAACCCCAGAAGCCAAATATGATGAGAGCTAGTATTTCACAAACAAATCTAATTGCCATTATTAAGAGAGTCATTCTTTTTTCTTCCCTTCATCACTAACAAACTACTAGATAAATTTTGTTCTATAATCCGTTATTTTAGCTAATCACGAAAAAAGTATATTTAACTCTAGTCCCTTAGTAAACTAGAGGGCAGTTTATGAAAACTATTTCACAATCTCTATTATTTTAACATAAAATTACAATTACCTACTTGTTTTATGATAATCAACATAGCAAATAGCATCCAAATTAACATAATCATTAGCACATTGACAATAGCTGTTTTCATTATGTTATTTGAGTTGCGATTTTGTATGCTATTTCAAATGAAAATATCCGATAATTGTTTATATATAAGGGGAAAAGAAGAGACCAAATCATATGCGATTTGGTCTACAAATTAGTATGCTATTTCGTATGTTTCTCCACTCAAACGGAACTACTTATTGCAAAATGGGATAACTTTTAACGCTTTAATTGTGCTAGTTCCTGCAGCTGTTCTTGCTTTCTTCCTTTAAAGAACAGAATAGCTTCCACTGCAAAATATACGGATGATGCTAAACAAACATAGATCCAAATTTGCTGCAGCTTTGCAACTTGCCACATATCGAGCAGCATGAATAGTGATGGAAGCGTCAATGTTACCCATGACTGAACAAAAGCGACTCTTCCAATGTAAGCTTCATAAGGCTTTTTGAGAGCAGATGAAAGGTAGAACAAAAACCATAAAAAGGCCCACATAACCCAAATAAAAGCGTTAAGTACGTCGTTTTCTTGAATGTAGAAAACTACTGCATAAACGAGCGCCATCATGGCAACCCATAGAGAGTACCAGCCGAGACCGCTGGAATCGTACCCTTTCAAAATCGTTGCCCCTAAATAGAGATAGGTGAATCCAAATAAAAAAACAGCCCCATTGTTGAACATTGACCAGTTCGATTGGTCAGATGTAATGATTAAATAGATCGGCGTAATGACCTGCAAAGCTCCAACTAATATATTAAAAAACGCTACACTTTTTTCTTCTGCTTTACCGAGCAGCATTAAACTGTTCAAAAACAATGCCGCACCAGAAAATAATAATCCGATAGCACCCATAAAATTCCCTCATTACTTTTTAAATTTGTTTCTTTCCGTAATATTATTGCTATAGAAGTGGTTGATTTCCGCTCTAGGATGCTCGCTTTCCGCGGGGCGGGCGGTGAGCATCCTCGGCTTTGTATGCCTGTGGGGTCTCACCTGTCCCGCTAATCCCGCAGGACAAGGAAGGCTTCGACAGCGATACATCGCAATATGAAAATGTGAGTTTTCATTTTCGAGGAGTCTCGCACCTCTAATCAACTTGCAAACAAAGGTTCTCAGAATAAATCGCTTTATAAGCAACAATCTTTTAAATTATAGACTATAAGAGGTCTGACCTCCTACATTGAATAAATATATAGAAAGAATAAAAGTAAATCAATGGGAACTTAAAGAAATATAAGTGTTTTGTATGACTTTTCTTATGAAAATATCGGAAAATGTCGAAATTTGTTATGCATTTTAGTCTTTTTTGCTATAGTTAAAATAAGATAAATGACGACGAAAAGGAGGGAATGATCGATAATGGAAGCGATTACAAGAGATATGAAATATATACTGGGTTTTATTGACCAGCTTTCAGAAGCAGTTGTGCTTGTTGCACCTAGCATGAATATTGCTGCAGTGAATCAGCATTTTCTAGAATTGACAGGAGACGCAGCTTTTTTAAAAGGAAAGTCTATTGATGAAATCGTTTTGCGTCACAAAGATGGAGAAGATGGAACCCTTTTAACAGCAAAAGGCTTTATAAGCGTGAAGATCAGTGAAGGGTTGCTGCCTGTTAAGGAAGATTTCTATCGGTATTTTATATTGAAAGAGCAGCCTGCGATCGTTCACTCCTGCCAAGAGCCATTATTAAAAACGCTGATGAACATTGTTCCGGATTTCATTGGGATAAAAGATGGAAACGGACGCTTCTTGTTTGCGAACGAATTTGTTGGCATGCTTTTTGAACTGCCAGGATTTGATTTTACAGGAAAAACCGATGCTGATCTTGCAGAGATTAAGCCTTTTTTTCGAGATGTCTTTCAATATTGTATTGAAACGGATGAACAAGTCTGGCAGGCAGAGGAAATTGTACGCTGTGAAGAATTTGTGCCAGCAAGAGACGGAAGCACGCGCTTTTTTGATGTATATAAAATTCCTGTGTTTAATCCGGATGGCTCGCGAAAAAACCTGCTCGTTTTTGGCAGGGAGGTAACGGAAAAGATCGAATCACGTGTGCTGCTTGAAGAGAGTGAAGCGAGATACAGGCTGCTTGCTGAAAATGCTATGGATATGATCACAACACATACGATGGACGGCACATATACGTATGTATCTCCTGCTTGTGAGATGCTTCTTGGAAGAAAGGCAGAAGAGCTGATCGGGAAGACTGGCTATTGGATTATCCACCACGATGATGAAGAAGCGGCACGGAAAGGCCATGAGCAATTGATGGAAGGACCATGCACGGCTACTGTTCAATTCAGGCTGCAGCATAAGGAAGGACATTTCGTTTGGCTCGAGACTTCTTGTAAAAGCATCACGGATGATACGGGGAAAGTGGTTGAGATCATTGGGGTTACTCGTGATATATCGGAACGTAAAAAGTCTGAAGATATGCTCCGCCAATCCGATAAACTTTCGATCGTCGGTCAGCTTGCTGCATCAGTAGCACATGAGATCAGAAACCCTCTAACCTCTTTAAAAGGTTTCATTCAGCTTTTTCAGGAGTGCGAACAACTAGACGCTGCGAACTACTACAATATCATGCATAAAGAACTAAACCGCATCGATCAAATCATGGGGCAGCTGTTACTGCTCGCGAAACCTCAAGCGAAGTCTTACAAAAAAACATCGCTTCGGGAGCTCGTTGAGTTTGTAGAGACTTTACTCCAGCCAGAGGCACTTGTACAAAATGTAGAGATTCAAAGTGACTTATGTGAAAAATTGCCGCTTATTACGGCTGAGGAAAATGAACTAAAACAAGTGTTAATCAATGTGGTTAAAAATGCAATGGACTCTATGGCAAAGGGTGGAATCATCTCCATTGAAGGGAAATTGATAGATGATTGTATTCATTTGACCGTAAAAGATCAAGGGTGCGGAATCCCGGCAGACCGCTTGGCAAGACTCGGGGAACCTTTTTACACAACAAAAGAAAAAGGAACCGGCCTCGGCTTGATGGTAAGTTCAAAGATTATGAAAGAGCATAAAGGCGAACTTAAGTTTCATAGTGAGGAAGGCAAAGGAACGACGGTTAGTATGATATTGCCTGCTTAAATAAGGTGGACTGCACTTTTTGGAGTGCGGTCTTTTAGAAATCGAGGTGTATTTATCTACTCGCAGGAATTTAACAAAAACTCGCGGGATTAATTAAGTTTTTCGCGGAATTATAGATTAAACTCGCGGAAATATTGTTAATATTTTAGGAATTATAAACGAAAAGGCTGTTTCCAACCTTCTTTCAGGTTGAAAAACAGCCTTCTTCATAACGATTTATTATAGATTTTCCGACTCAGCTACTTTTACAAGCTGTTTTCCTGTGTTTTCCCCAGAAAACAATCCTAAAAATGCATCTATCGTGTTCTCGAAGCCTTCAACAATGTTCTCACTGTATAAAAGTTTGCCTTCTTTTAACCATTTTGCGAGCTGAATGGCCCCTTCTTCAAAATGAGCAGCATAATCGCTCACGATGAATCCTTTCATAAGAGCGCTGTTAATTAGAAGCTGACTCTGAATGCGTGGACCTACGTCCATTTTTTCTAAATTATAAAGAGCGATCTGACCACAGATCGCAATACGCGCACCTTTATTGATCTGGCGAAGAACATGATCAGAGATCTCGCCGCCAACGTTATCAAAATACACATCCACACCATCTGGACATGCAATCTTCAGCGCTTTATAAACATCATCTGTTTTATAATTGATCGCCTCATCAAAACCAAGCTCATCTTTTAAATAACTAACTTTCTCATCAGACCCGGCGATCCCGACAACTCGCGCACCCTTGATTTTAGCGATCTGTCCGACGATTGTTCCGACTGCTCCAGCTGCACCGCTGACAACAACGGTTTCACCTTCTTGCGGGTTGCCGATATCAAGCAAGCCAAAATAAGCAGTTAAGCCTGTCATTCCAAGCACACCAAGGTTTGCGGTAAGCGGTGCAATAGAAGGGTCAAGCTTTCTTACTGAAGCATCACTTACGGCATTGTATTTTTGCCAGCCGAGGTTGCCGATTACAAAATCACCCTCAGCCAACTTAGCTGATCGAGATTGAATCACCTGTCCAACTACACCGCCTGAGATAACTTCGTTTAATTCAAAAGGAGGCACATAAGATTTTGTATCATTCATGCGTCCTCTCATATATGGATCTACAGAAAGATAGATTGTTTTCACTAATACTTGATCATTTTCAAGCTCTGGAACTGCAGTTTCTTCAAAGCGGAAGTCACTTTTTTCTGCAGTTCCCTTTGGACGGTTTACTAGTAAAATTCTTTCGTTTTTCATCATCATCCTCCTCAGATAATCATTTATCTTCTCGTTGCCATCATACCTTCAAACAAATCTCAATCCAAAACAAACGCTCATTTTCGTTTTTTTTTTTGGATAAATTCACATCTAAAATGAAATGATTTTCTTAAAGTACACTCATAAGGTTGAATGGGAGCAGTGAAATCTTTTATAATAGGTAAGTTAAAGGCAAGGTTACACCAAAAAAGGAAGTGTTGTTCGCATGGATCAAGATACGGAATTGTCTGTTGCGCTTGCAATAAGTTCAGAAGTCCATTTTAGCGGTGAAAAAGAAAAGCATTACACCGAGACAGACGGAAAGCTCTATAAAAGAGGCGACGTGACTTATCTTCAATATAAGGAAGAGATAGAAGGTGCGGGTTCTGTCAATAATGTTATTAAAATCACACACGCTGGAATTCTGATCATTCGCTCAGGCAGTGTATCTATGAAACAGAAATATTTAATCGGCCAGACAACTAAAGGGATGTACGACAGCCCTTATGGCCAGCTTTGGATGGAAACCACCACACACGAAATGAATTTCCGGTGGAATCAGCAAAATCAAACAGGGGATCTCAAACTCGCGTACGAACTGGTTCTGCAGGGTGAACATACAGGAACACATCGGATCAAGATTAATTTTCAGGAGGCAAAAGCATGAATATCCTTGACCAGGTCAAGCACCTGTTAAAAGAAGAGATTGAAGAAGCAGCAGTTAAAGCTGGACTCGCTAAAAAAGAAGAGCTGCCGGAAGTGGTTCTTGAAGTACCGAAAGATAAAGCCCACGGAGATTTCGCGACGAACATGGCGATGCAGCTTGCACGTATTGCGAAAAAAGCGCCGCGCATGATTGCGGACGAGCTTGTTGCCAATTTTGATAAAAATAAAGCTTCGATCTCGAAAGTAGAGATCGCCGGTCCTGGATTCATTAACTTTTATATGGACAATTCTTATTTAACTGAGCTTGTGCCGACTGTTTTAAAAGCAGGCAAGGATTATGGACGCACTGAAATTGGCGGAGGCAAAAAGGTTCAGGTTGAGTTCGTTTCCGCGAACCCGACAGGAACACTTCACCTAGGTCATGCGCGTGGAGCTGCAGTTGGTGACACGATCTGCAATATCCTTGATTATGCTGGCTATGATGTTTCCCGCGAATTTTATATTAATGATGCAGGAAACCAGATCAACAACCTTGCAACTTCCATCGAAGCTCGTTACTTCCAGGCGCTTGGCAAGGATAAAGAAATGCCTGAAGATGGCTATCACGGTGCGGATATTATTGAGTTCGGAAAAGATCTTGCTGCAGAATACGGTGATTCTTGGCTTGAAAAAGATGAAACTGAACGTGTAAGCTTTTTCCGCGAATATGGTCTGAAGCGTGAATTAGAAAAATTGAAAGAAGACTTGGCTGAATTCCGCGTGGACTTTGATGTTTGGTTCTCAGAAACGTCTCTTTACAAAAACGGAAAAATCGATGCTGCGCTTGAGAAGTTAAAAGCAAAAGATGTTGTTTATGAGGAAGAAGGAGCAACTTGGTTCCGTACAACAGATTACGGTGATGACAAAAACCGTGTACTGATCAAGAATGACGGATCTTACACATATTTAACACCAGATATCGCTTATCATAATGATAAATTTGAGCGCGGATTTGAAAAGCTGATCAACATCTGGGGAGCTGACCACCATGGTTATATTCCTCGTATGAAAGCGGCGATCCAAGCTTTAGGCTATGAAAAAGAACAGCTTGACGTGATGATCATCCAGCTTGTTTCTCTTTTCCAAAATGGAGAAAAAGTTCGTATGAGTAAGCGTACAGGAAAAGCAGTTACACTTCGTGAATTGATGGAAGAAGTGGGCATCGACGCAACTCGTTATTTCTTCGCGATGCGTTCAAACGATACTCATCTTGATTTTGATATGGACTTAGCGGTCTCAAAATCAAACGAGAACCCAGTGTTCTACGTGCAATACGCACATGCCCGCGTTTGCAGCATGCTTCGCCAAGGGGAAGAAATGGGTCTTTCTTATGATGGAAATGTAGACCTGTCACAGATCGATTCCGAAAAAGAGTTTGAGCTTTTGAAGAAAATCGGAGAATTCCCTGCGGTTATTAATGAAGCGTCTGAAAAACTTCTAACTCACCGCGTGACGAACTATGTATTCGAGCTGGCTTCTGCTCTTCATAGCTTTTATAACGCAGAGCGTGTACTTGATGCAGAAAATAAAGCAAAATCAGAAGCACGTTTTGCTTTAATGAAAGCTACACAAGTAACAATCGAAAATGCATTGAACATCATCGGAGTAGAAGCTCCAGAGCGTATGTAATACGATCAAAAAACCTGTCTGCTGGCAGGTTTTTTTTTTTTACGCGCTCGTTGGTACTTATGCTCGCCCTGGGGAATTTATGCTCGCCCTGGGGTACTTATGCTCGCCCTGGGGAATTTATGCTCGCCCTGGGGAATTTATGCTCGCCCTGGGGAATTTATGCTCGCCCTGAGGGATTTATGCTCGCCCTGAGGGATTTATGCTCGCCCTGGGAGATTTATGCTCGCCTCTGAGAGTTCATTGCCCTCTTTAGTCCGTAAAAAGGAAATGTTCTTCTTTTCTTGAATTCTATTAGAGCAGTTTTCAAACGAGGGGGAAATAATATGACAACATCAAGCAAAAGCCCGTTTGTGATCGGGGAGATTGAAGGGTATTCGAAAGATTTTTCGACATTGATCAGTATGATGGATTACACACGAGATACAACGATAAGAGCCGTTCAGGAACTATCTGTCGAAGCGCTCGATTACAGAATCAACGGAACAGGGAACTCGATCGGAATGCTTCTCGCTCACTTAGTGGCAGTGGAGAAGATTTATCAGTATTTAACGACTGATGGGAAAGACTTGCCGGATGAAGAAATTGACCGATATGCAGATACGCTTCAGCCTGCGTTGGATCTGGGCGAGGCGGCTATAATCATTTCAGGAAATTCAGCCGAATTCTATTTAGAAGACATGGCTAAAACGCGTGAAAAAACGCTGGAGCTTTTTAGACAGCTTCCAGATTCATGGCTTTATGAAACCACTCCTTGGTGGGAGGATGAAATTTCAAACAATTACTTCAAATGGTTCCATGTTTTTGAAGACGAACTAAGTCACCGCGGCCAAATACGAATCATCAAAAAACATTATGAACTGTCAAAAAAATAATAGCACGATGAATAAGGGATATTGTTTGCACATCGAGCCATATTATTAAGAGATAGATTTGGTAAACTCGATTTGACTAGGGGGTACATATAGATGAAATTAATTCTTTTATCGATCATTACGGGTGCCGTTGTAGGATTTGTGTTTGCGATGTTTAAATTGCCGATCCCTGCGCCTCCTGCTCTTCCGGGAATAATGGGGATTGTCGGCATCTATTTAGGGTTTCAGCTATACGGATGGGTAGCTGCGACTTTTTTAAAGTGAGGATATTATGGCTTTAGCAGGACTAACATCAGAGTTTCAAATCTATTATGAAAAGCTGGGAGAGGGAACACCTGTCGTTTTTTTGCATCCCCCTGGCATGAGTCATCTCGTGTTCGCCTATCAAAAAAGTCTTTCCTTAGTCTGCCAAACCATTTTTCCAGACATTAGGGGTCATGGCAGGTCGACTGCTAAAGACCCAGAGACTTTTACGATTTATGATCTCGCTGAGGACGTAGCAGATCTTCTCGATCATCTGCTGATCGATCAAGCCGTTATTTGCGGTTACTCTTCTGGAGGATCGATTGCTCAAGCCTTTGCAATCAAATACCCTGAACGAACAAAAGGACTTATTTTAAGCGGAGGATTTTCGGAAGTTTCCACGTTTACGCTGAAAAAGCAGTTTCAAACAGGAATAAGGCTGGCAAAAAGTACACCAGCCCTTTTAAATCAGATTCTTGTAAATACACATTCCAATACCGAACATGAAAAGAAAGAGATGTTCTTTTATCATAAACAGACTGATCGCCCAACGTGGGTACGCTATTATAAGGAGAGCATGTCGTTTAACTGTACAGAAAAAGTAAAGGAATGGCAGTTTCCGCTTCTTTTTCTATATGGAGACCAAGCGGAATATATGCACTATTACAGAAATCTGTTCCAGAGAAACGTTCATCAGCGTGCCCAGTTCGTTATGCTGGCAAAAGCTCTGCATCAGCTTCCGATTAAACATTTTGAAAGCTTTAATGCAGAGATCAGACGCTTTGTATCCAGCCTCACATAAGAATCGTTCCGCCGTTCATCCGTTTAAAACCGCGCACCTTTTCAAGCTCATTTATCAGCTGAAGGGCAGCGCGGTCTTTTTGTTTGGCCTCAATCATGACGTCGAGCTCATCGGTGAACGCTGACACCATCTTAAAAAAGGGCAGCACATAATCCAGACTGACAAAGTCGTGGTGGCTCCTATATGCTTTCTCGTCTTTCGGCGAAGAAAGGTGCACTTTCGGCGGCCGTCCTGTATTTTTCCAAGTCTGAACAAAACGGGGAAGCAGCTCTTCTAAAGGCGTATCGCCAGGATTCGCTTTGTAATGATGGTAATCAAACATGAGCGGAACCCCTTCTTTTTCACACACTTCCAATGTTTCTTCAGTCGTGAACGTCTTATCATCGTTCTCAAGTGTCATACGGCTTTTCACGTTTGATGGAAGCATTTTAATATTTTCATAAAATCTTTCTAAAGCCGTCTCCTTATCTCCATAAGCGCCTCCGACATGAATATTGATGTAGCTTCGGTCCTCTATACCCATTCCTTTTAAAAGATCGTAGTGATATTGCATATCCTTCACGGCATTTACGGTGACTTCAGGACGAGGACTTGTAAAAAGCGTGTATTGATTGGGATGCATGCTCGTTCTAAGGTTATATTTCTTCACGAGTTTCTCGATCTCTTTGCATTCCTGTTTCGTCTTCTTCAAATAATCCCACGCTGCTTCCGGATGTGTTGCCAGTGGGACGATAGACGAGGACATGCGGTAAAGCGGCAGTTCGTGCGCGATGCAATAATGGAGAACACGCAATGTGCGCTCCAAATTGTTTTTAGTAATGGCGAGGAGCTGGGCTTCCCGTTCCTTTTTGTCTCTTTTTTGGTATGTAGCGAATGTCATCGTTTTTGCTGGCGAGGCTTCATATAAGTTGAGAGCCGTCGAAACAAAACCAAAGGATGTAAGCATTTTTGGCCCCCTTAAGTTGTTTAACTCTTACTTAAAAAATTTTGGTTTAAGATGGTTTTGAATACTTCAGTGCAAGTTGATTGGAGCGCAAGGTGGGAGACTCCTGGGGGACGAGTGGGACAGGTGAGACGCCTAAAGGCGCGAAGCGGCAGGAGGCTCACCGCCCGCCCCGCGGAAATCAACCACTCTCAAAATCAACTCCGTTTGAAAAACAGCTTTTACAAAAACGGCGAAATAATAAACCCGGCTGCTTCCTTTAGGCGAACTTTAAGGGTTCGGAACTTTTTAAGACGTGTAAGTGTCAGTTTTTCAGAGCGTGCCAGATCCGACTCGATCACCTTTTTTACTTCTTGAATATAGTGCTTATCGGTAAAAATACAGTTGATTTCATCGTTAAAAAAGAAACTGCGGAAATCAAAGTTCGCCGTTCCGATATCACAGATCTGTTCATCAAACATCAGTACTTTTGAATGATAGAACCCTTCGTGAAATTGATAGATTTCTGCGCCGGCTTGTAAGAGCGGTTTTAAGTAGATATAAGATGCTTCTTGAACAAGAGCATGATCGGGATTCATCGGAACGATCAATGTGAGTTTGACACCTCTTTTTAAAGCTCTGAGAAGTGCCCTGTTCATCTTTTTACCCGGAATGAAGTAAGGTGAACCAATTAAGATGCTTTTTTTTGAACGTTGAATCTTTTCGTAAAAGAACCGGTACACAGCATTTCCATTAGAATGAACGAGCATAAAATCTTTTTGGGAGGAATCGGCCAGATCCGTTGCAGTGAATACTTTTAAATCCTCGCCAGACGCCACATTCCAATCGTTATTAAACGATTGCTGAAGGGCTCCAACGACAGACCCTTTTAAGCGCATGTGGTAATCACGCCAATCCCCGAGTTTGGTATCTTTTCCGATATACTCGTTCCCGACATTATAACCGCCAGCATATCCAATCTTTCCATCAATAATAGCTACTTTTCGGTGGTTTCGGTGGTTAACCCGATACAGAAAATAAGGAAATCCAGGCTTGTTGCTGTACTGAAAATGAACGTCAGCATTTTTTAATGTTTGGATGGTTTCCTTTTTAACGCCATGACTGCCGAGAAGATCCAGCAGCAGCCTGACTTCAACGCCTTTCTGTGCTTTTTGGATTAAAAGAGAACAAAGCTCTTGTCCAAGTTCATCATCACGCAAAATATAGAATTGAATGTGAATATATTCAGCTGCATTCTTTATATCTTCAAAAAGTGCATCAAAAAAATGATAGCCAGTTGATAAAAATTGCATTTCTCCTTTTGCCGTCGATGGAGGCAATTCCAGACTGACTTGTTTTTTATGGCCAAAATAAAAATCAATCCATGCTAAGATGCATAGGATTGCTAGTAAAAGAACGATCCACATCTGAAATATTTCCTCCTTCTGCAAACTTTCGTATTAGTATACCCTGCATAAATAAAAGCACTAAAAAATTTTACAATTAAATCCGACTGAATGCTCATTCATTTATTTTTTATGATATAATGATGTCAGAAAATTATTTTTTATTAGAATAGTTGAAAGAGAAAGAAATAGGGTATAGCAGCATTGGAAGGGAGAGAAAGTGATGGACGGCTTAATGATAGCAAACTGGATTGCGTTTCTTTTTGTAACCGCTTACGCACTATTTTTATTCGCCTATGTGGTTAAAACAAGGTATGAATTTATAAAGCTTGGTAAAAAAGTAGAATTTGATCATACCGTACAAGAAAGAATTAAAGCAGTACTAGTCAATGTCTTCGGACAAAAGAAGCTTTTAAAAGATAAAAAAAGCGGAATTATTCACGTTATGTTCTTTTACGGATTTATCTTGGTCCAGTTTGGAGCGATTGATTTTATTTGGAAAGGGCTTGCACCTGGCTCCCATCTGCCTTTAGGTCCGCTTTATCCTGGGTTTACGTTCTTCCAGGAAATCGTTACAACAATGATTTTAGTTGCGGTCGTTTGGGCTTTCTACAGAAGATATGTTGAAAAGCTTGTCCGCCTAAAGCGTGGTTTCAAATCAGGTCTCGTTCTATTGTTCATCGGCGGCTTGATGCTTTCTGTTTTGTTAGGGAATGCAGCTGAGATTATTTGGCACGACCTCCCATACGAATGGACGGCTCCGATTGCATCAGGACTTGCGATGGGTCTTGGCTTTTTAGGAAAAACCGGAGCTGCTGTTGTATTCTTCATCTCCTGGTGGATCCATTTGCTGTTCTTATTAACATTCTTAGTATATGTACCACAGTCAAAGCACGCACATTTGATCGCTGGGCCGCTTAACGTGTGGCTTGGCCGTAAAGACAAGATAGGGAAGTTATCTTCTATCAATTTTGAAGACGAAACACAGGAAGTTTTCGGTGTTAACAAGATTGAAGACTTCAACCAGAAACAGCTCGTTGACCTTTATGCCTGCGTAGAGTGCGGACGATGTACGAATGTTTGTCCGGCAACAGGCACAGGGAAGATGCTGTCACCGATGGATATGATCGTGAAATTGCGTGATCACTTAACAGAAAAGGGAGCAGCCGTTACTTCCCGCACACCTTGGATGCCGGCCTTTGCGTTCTCGAACACAAAAGGCAACCAGATCGCATTTGAAGCGAGAGGTCAGGGTGCACAGGAAACTGCTGCAGCAACTGACGGTTCATCTGCTCTTTCTTATGACGTTGAGATGATCGGCGAAGTGATGACAGAAGAAGAAATCTGGGCATGTACGACTTGCCGAAACTGTGAAGATCAATGTCCGGTTATGAATGAGCACGTAGATAAGATCATCGATATGCGCCGTTACCTTGTATTGACGGAAGGAAAGATGGATCCTGAGGCGCAGCGTGCGATCAAGAATATTGAAAAGCAAGGAAACCCTTGGGGGATCTCGAAAAAAGAGCGTGAGAACTGGCGTGAATTGAAAGAAGATATCGCCGTTCCAACGGTAAAAGAGAAAGAAAAAGCAGGGGAAGAGTTCGAGTACCTGTTCTGGGTAAGCTCGATGGGTGCTTATGATAACCGTTCACAGAAGATTGCTCTTTCACTTGCGAAGATCATGAACGAAGCGGGCATCACCTATGCGATTTTAGGAAACAAAGAGAAAAACTCTGGTGATACTGCACGCCGTCTTGGCAATGAATTCATGTTCCAGGAGATGGCGAACGCCAACATCGAATTGTTTGAAAAGCACGATGTGAAGAAGATCATTACGATCGATCCTCATGCTTATAACACCTTTAAAAATGAGTATCCTGAGTTTGGTCTGAAAGCAGAAGTTTATCACCATACGGAGCTTCTGGCTGAATGGATCAAAGAAGGAAGAATTAAGCCAAAGTATGAAGTGAATGAAACGATCACGTACCATGATTCATGCTACCTTGGCCGCTATAACGAAGTATACGAACCGCCACGCGATATTTTAAAAGCTATTCCGGGCGTTAAGGTCGTTGAGATGGACCGAAACCGTCAAAACGGAATGTGCTGCGGAGCTGGCGGAGGAATGATGTGGATGGAAGAAAAAGCAGGCTCTCGTGTGAACGTTGCTCGTACAGAGCAGGCTCTAGCCGTTAATCCAACCATGATCGGAAGCGGATGTCCATACTGCCTAACGATGCTGAGTGACGGGACTAAGGCGAAAGAAGTTGAAGATCAAGTTCAAACGTTAGATGTTGTTGAGATCCTGGAGAAATCCATGTTTGGTTCGCAAAAACAAGAAGTTCTTCAGTAATTGAATTTTATATGTATGAGCTGCCTGGTTTAGTGCCGGCAGCTTCATGCTTGATTTTTAGGTGACTGAGCGTTCGCTCGGCAAGTCCAGGGTCTTTAAAAGATTCTTTTGAAAGCGTTTACTAAAAGAATTCAATAAATACGGGAGGTTTTTGTATGACTAGATCAGTAATCGTCAGCGGGGTACGTACTCCAGTAGGAAAATTCGGCGGCGGGTTAAGCTCTTTAACTGCTTCAGACTTAGGCGGAATCGCAATTAAAGAAGCGCTTCAGCGCGGAGGTGTTTCTCCTGAATCAGTTGATGAAGTGATTTTAGGATGTGTTCTTCAAGGCGGGCAAGGTCAGATCCCTTCTCGTCAGGCTGCACAAAAAGCAGGACTGCCTTGGGAAACAAAGACCGAAACCATCAACAAAGTATGTGCTTCAGGTCTTCGTTCGATTACGATGGCAGATCAGATCATCCGTGCCGGTGATGAAGAAGTAATCGTAGCAGGCGGAATGGAATCGATGAGCAACGCTCCATATATCTTGCCGAAAGCTCGCTGGGGTCTTCGTATGGGTGATAGCTCCGTTAAAGATCTTATGGTGCATGACGGTTTGACGTGTACGTTCACTGGGGTTCATATGGGCATCTATGGAAACGATGTGGCAAACGAGATGGAGATCTCGCGTGAGCGCCAAGACGAGTGGGCATACAGAAGTCACAGCCTTGCAGTTAAAGCGGCAGATAACAATGTGTTTGCTGAAGAGATCGTCCCTGTTGAAGTTCCTCAGCGAAAAGGTGATCCAATCGTTGTTTCAGTAGATGAATCGCCGCGAAAGGATACTTCTGTTGAGTCTCTCGCAAAATTAAGGCCAGTTTTTTCACAAGATGGAACGATTACAGCAGGAAATGCGCCAGGAGTAAATGACGGTGCGGCTGCAGTCGTTGTGATGAGTGAAGAACGCGCTGCAAAGGAAGGCAAGGAAGTGATGGCGACGATCTTAGGGCACACAGCGATCGCAGTAGAAGCGAAGGATTTCCCTAAAACGCCAGGTCTTGTCATTACAGAGCTTTTAAAGAAAACAGGAAAATCTTTAGAGGAAATAGACCTTTTTGAAATTAATGAAGCATTCGCTGCTGTCGCTTTAACAAGTGCAGAGCTTGCTGGATTAGATCTTGAAAAAGTAAACGTGAACGGCGGTGCAGTAGCACTTGGCCATCCGATTGGAGCAAGCGGCACGCGCATCGTTCTTACATTGATTCATGAATTAAAACGACGCGGCGGAGGGCTTGGAATCGCTTCGATCTGTTCTGGCGGCGGTCAAGGTGACGCGATTTTAGTAGAAGTAAAAGCATAAAAGGAGGAAGAGTAAGTGAGCATAAATCAAATTATGGTGATTGGCGCAGGACAGATGGGATCTGGAATCGCACAAGTGTGTGCCATGGCAGGCTACGATGTGATTTTACATGATATTAAGGATGAATTTGTAGAAAAGGGATTAGGAAATATTCAGAAAAACTTAAATCGCCAAGTTGAAAAAGGACGCATGGAAGAAAGTGAAAAAGAAACGATTCTTTCCCGTCTAACTTCATCAGTATCTTTAGTAAATGCTTCAAAAGCAGACCTCGTAATCGAGGCGGTTGTTGAGAACATGGACGTGAAAACACAGCTGTTCAAGATGCTGGACCAGTATGCACCAGACCACGCGATCTTAGCATCAAACACATCTTCTCTTCCGATTACAGAAATTGCTGCAGCGACAGAACGTCCTGAAAAAGTGATCGGTATGCATTTCATGAACCCGGTGCCGGTTATGAAACTAGTAGAGATCATCCGCGGGCTGCAAACGTCTGATGATGTATACGAAACAATCGAAGCGGTATCTAAGAAACTTTCAAAAGTACCAGTAGAAGTAAATGACTTCCCAGGATTCATCTCAAACCGTATTTTAATGCCTATGATCAACGAAGCGATCTTCGCAGTCTACGAAGGAGTTGCTACACCGGAAGCAGTTGATGAGATTATGAAACTCGGAATGAACCACCCGATGGGGCCGTTAACGCTAGCAGACTTTATCGGACTCGATACATGCCTGTACATCATGGAAACGCTGCAAGAAGGCTTCGGCGACGATAAGTACCGTCCATGTCCTCTCTTAAGAAAATACGTAAAAGCTGGATGGTTAGGCAAGAAGACAGGCAAAGGCTTCTACACCTACGCATAAGGGGTCTGACCCCAAACAAAGACAAAATGCGGTTTTGTCTTTGTGAGAAAGACAGATCGGCATAAATGCTTGCTGCATCTGTTTTAAGATAGATTTTCATAAAGGAAATGGGGAGAGACCATGAACCTCGTGTTTACGGAAGAACAAAAGATGATGCAAAAGATGGTACGGGATTTTGCGCAAAAAGAGATAGCACCGGCCATTGAACATATGGAAGAAACGGAAGAGTTTCCGCGTCATCTTATAAAGAAGATGGCGGAGCTTGGGCTGATGGGTATTCCAATACCTGAAGAGTACGGAGGAGCAGGGATGGATTTTACATCGTACATCATCGCGATCAACGAATTATCAAAAGTGAGCGCGACGATCGGTGTAATTTTATCAGTCCATACGAGTGTCGGAACGAATCCGATCCTTTATTTCGGGAATGAAGAACAAAAGAAAAAATACATTCCTAAGTTAGCGAGTGGAGAGTACCTTGGTGCGTTCGGACTAACAGAGCCAAGTTCAGGTTCTGATGCAGCAAGCTTGAAAACAAGAGCTGTTAAACAAGGCGATCATTATGTTTTGAACGGCTCGAAGATTTTTATTACAAATGCAGGCGAAGCGGATGTGTATATCGTCTTTGCTTCAACTGAACCAGACAAAGGAAGCTACGGAATCTCAGCCTTCATCGTAGATAAAGATACACCAGGCTTTTCAGTAGGAAAGAAAGAGAAAAAAATGGGGTTAAACGGATCAAACACGTGCGAGATCGTTTTTGAGGATGCGCGTGTTCCTGCTGAAAATCTACTAGGCAATGAAGGTGAAGGCTTTAAGATCGCGATGAGCAACCTCGATGTGGGCAGGATCGGTATAGCTGCACAATCCTTGGGTATCGCAGAAGCTGCCTTGGAATTTGCAACGAATTATGCAAAAGAGAGAAAACAATTCGGGAAGCCAATCGGGGCGAATCAAGGTCTTGGGTTTAAGCTGGCGGACATGGCAACAGAAGTGGAAGCTGCAAAACTGTTAACATATCGCGCGGCAGACTTAAAGACAAATAACATGCCATGCGGAAAAGAAGCGTCTATGGCAAAACTATTCGCTTCAGAAACAGCGATGAAATCAGCGATCGAAGCTGTGCAAGTATACGGCGGATACGGCTACACGAAGGAATATCCAGTTGAAAGACTGTTCCGTGATGCGAAAGTGTGTCAGATCTACGAAGGAACAAGTGAAATTCAGCGTATGGTACTCAGCAAACACCTACTAGGGTAAGAGGGAGAGAATAAAGATGCAATTTTTATTATCTGAAGAACATGAAATGATCCGTAAGATGGTGCGAGATTTTGCAAGAAATGAAGTTGAACCGACAGCGGCTGAGCGTGATGAAGAAGAACGCTTTGACCGTGCGATTTTTGATCAAATGGGAGAGCTGGGACTATGCGGTATTCCTTGGCCTGAAGAGTACGGCGGAATCGGTGGAGATTACCTTGGATACGTTATCGCAGTTGAAGAGCTTTCCCGCGTGTGTGCGTCAGTTGGGGTTACCCTTTCTGCACATACATCACTTGCAGGATGGCCGATCTTCAAGTTCGGTAATGAAGAGCAAAAGCAAAAATTCCTTCGTCCGATGGCAGAAGGAAAGAAGATGGGTGCTTACGGCTTAACTGAGCCAGGTTCTGGATCTGATGCAGGAAACATGAAAACAACAGCGAAAAAAGACGGCGACCACTACATCATCAACGGCTCTAAAATCTTTATCACGAACGCTGGAGACGCAGAAATTTATGTCGTGTTTGCCCGAACGGATATTGAAGCAGGAACGAGAGGAGTTTCTGCATTTATCGTAGAAAAAGGGACACCAGGATTTTCTTTTGGGAAAAAAGAAAAGAAACTCGGGATTCGTTCTTCTCCAACATTAGAGATCATTTTCGAAGATTGCCGTGTGCCAGCTGAAAACCTTCTTGGCAAAGAGGACGAAGGCTTTAAGATCGCAATGATGACGCTTGATGGCGGACGCAACGGTATCGCTGCGCAAGCAGTAGGAATCGCGCAAGGTGCACTTGATGCATCTGTAAACTATGCAAAAGAACGCAAGCAGTTTGGTAAACCGATCGGTGTAAACCAAGGTATCGGTTTTAAACTAGCTGACATGGCAACAAAAGTAGAAGCGGCCAGACTATTAACCTATCAGGCAGCATGGAGAGAGTCTGAAGGGCTTCCATACGGAAAAGAATCAGCAATGTCTAAGCTTTTCGCTGGAGACATTGCCATGGAAGTAACAACAGACGCTGTTCAAGTATTCGGCGGATACGGGTACACGAAAGAATATCCAGTCGAACGCTATATGAGAGACGCGAAAATCACGCAAATTTACGAAGGCACACAGGAAATTCAGCGTCTCGTTATTTCTAAAATGCTTTTAAAAGATTAAGAGTTAGGAAATTTGCGACACTTTGGCTAGAACCTGAGCTTCTAAGCTTGACCTGCGATCGAGGAGTCTCTTGGCAGTTCATCTGAGTTGCTTTTTAACAAAGATGTTTATAAACAGAGTGTTGCTTACAAATAGGTTTTAAAAACACCCTTGCAGTTGATTGGAGAGGAAGGTGCGAGACTCCTCGAAAATGAAAATCACATTTTCTTCGTGCGATGTAACGCTGTCGAAGCCTTCCTTGTCCTGCGGGATCAGCGGGACAGGTGAGACCATTCAATGTCGCAAGGCGACGAGTGGGCTCACCGCACGCCCCGCGGAAAGGGAGCACCTGGATCGGAAATCAACCACTTTCATTTTATCATGAGACAGATTTTTAAATCACTTTAGGAGGAAACCATGCATCCATTAGCCAAGCGCATCCAGCAAAAAGAGGAACGGGCACTTGCAAAGGCGATCACACTTGCCGAGAACAACGGAGCCGATAAACTAGAGCTTCTAAAAAGCATATATCCGATGCAAAAAGGCGCGCACTGGATCGGCATCACCGGTTCACCCGGTGCCGGTAAAAGCTCGCTCGTCAACCGCCTCATTTCCTTTCTGCGAAATAAAGGTCTGACGGTAGCGGTTGTTGCAGTGGATCCGACAAGTCCTTTTAGCGGTGGGTCCATACTCGGAGACCGTGTACGGATGGCCGACCATTTTACCGATCCGGGTGTGTTCATCCGAAGCATGGGAACCCGGGGAAGCTTAGGCGGACTGTCCCGTTCTACCAAGGAAACGGTACGGCTTATGGATGCTTATGGTTTTGATGTGATTCTAATAGAAACGGTAGGAGTCGGACAGTCTGAACTCGATATTATGAAACTTGCAGACTCTGTCGCAGTTGTTCTGAATCCGGGCAGCGGGGACGTCGTGCAGGTATTTAAGGCGGGAATCATGGAAATCGCCGATCTGTTTGTCGTAAATAAAGCGGATATGCCAGGCGTTCCAAAGCTTTTAGCAGAGATTGAAGCGATGCTCGATCTTGTAAAACACGACAGCCCATACCGTCCGCCTGTTGTTCAGACGATTTCTACTGAAAATAAAGGTTTGCAAGAGTTGTGGGAAGCACTTCTTGCTCACAAGGAATATTTGATAGAGAGCGGAGAAGGTAGCATTCGCAAGCTTTCCAACCTGAAACGTGAAGTGATGGAAGTTGTTCAGCACGAGATTTTTCAGCAAGTATGGACAGATGAAAAAGAAAATGGATTCTCCTGGCTTGCCGACTTAGAACAAGGCACTACAGACCCTTATACAGCCGCAGAGCAAATCTTGCTGCAACGAATTCAGCCGGCAGACAAATAGGAGAAAATGAGTGGGAAATGAGGGAGGCCATTTGGGTAAGAAAGAAGTGCCGTCGCTCGTAAAAGATGAAAAACTCATTCAAAAGCGACGCGAAGAGATGGTAAAAGCTGCGGTGTCTTTATTCAAGAAAAATGGTTTTCACCGCACCACGACCCGTGAGATCGCAAAAGCTTCAGGTTTCAGCATCGGCACACTTTACGAATATATCCGGTCTAAAGAAGATATTTTGTACCTTGTCTGCGACAGCATCTATGATGGCGTTAAGTTAAGGCTGCAGCAGGATATTGACTCGGCAGACAGCGGAATAAAAGGTGTCGAGAAAGCGATCACGGCTTATTTTAAAGTGATGGACGATATGCAGGATGAAGTGCTTGTTATGTATCAAGAAGCCAAGTCATTATCTGATGAAGCATTGCCCTATGTTTTGAAAAAGGAGCTTGAGATGACGGCGATCTTTGAAACACTTTTATCGCAGTCAGTACGGCAGGGCGAACTTGCTCTAAACGAAAAAGAGATCCAGGCTGCTGCACATAACATTTTGATCATCGGGCAGATGTGGACGTTCAGACGCTGGGCACTTCAAAAGATGTATACCCTTGAAGAATATACAAAATTACAGCTCCAGCAACTGCTTCATGGCATTAAAGGAGCGTAAGAAAGGATGAAAATGATGGCTCAAACTGATATTTACCGGCCTAAAAATCCGGTTCGATTTGTAACCGCTTCCAGCCTTTTTGACGGACATGATGCTTCAATCAACATCATGAGAAGAATCATCCAGTCAAACGGATGTGAAGTGATCCATCTTGGACATAACCGTTCCGTAGATGAAGTCGTAAGTGCCGCAATACAGGAGGACGTTCAAGGAATCGCGATCTCTTCTTATCAAGGCGGACACGTGGAATATTTCAAATACATGATCGATTTGCTGAAAGAGCGCGGAGCAGACCACATTAAAGTTTTTGGCGGAGGCGGAGGCGTTATTATCCCGCCTGAGATTAAGGAGCTTCATGCTTATGGCGTAACTCGCATCTTCTCACCAGAAGACGGAAGATTGCTAGGGTTGCAGGGCATGATCAATTTTATGGTAGAAGAATGTGACTTTCCAACAGTTACTTCGTTAACGGATGAAATCGAAAAAGTAAAAGAAAAAGACGTTCGTTCTGTATCTCGTCTGATCACACTTGCTGAGAACGCGAAGCAAGCACCTGAAGAGATTGCGGCAACAGCCGAACAAACTCTTTCAGCTTTAAAAGGATTGCAGAAGCAAGTACCTGTTTTAGGAATCACGGGTACAGGGGGAGCGGGGAAAAGCTCGCTTACCGATGAACTTGTACGCCGTTTCTTAAACGAGTGTGAAGATAAAACGATCGCTATTATCTCGATCGACCCGACGAAACAAAAGACGGGCGGAGCACTTTTAGGTGACAGAATCCGTATGAACGCGATCTACCATCCTCGCGTTTATATGAGATCACTCGCAACACGCGGGTCTCGCTCAGAGCTTTCCGATGCGATTAAGGATGCTATCGCGGTAACAAAAGCAGCGGGCTATGATCTGATCGTTGTTGAAACGAGCGGTATCGGGCAAGGTGATGCAGGAATTTCTGAGATTTCGGACGCATCTTTATATGTGATGACAAGCGAATTCGGCGCGCCATCGCAGCTTGAAAAAATCGATATGATTGATTACGCAGACATCATCGCGATCAATAAATTTGAGCGTAAAGGCTCAGAGGATGCATTGCGCGATGTGAAGAAACAATATCAGCGTTCTCGCAACTGGTTTGATAAAGATCTAGATGAGATGCCTGTTTACGGTACAATCGCGAGTCAGTTTAATGACGCTGGCACGAACGTATTGTTTTATCACTTGATGAAGGTGATCGAAGAGAAGTCTGGTGTGGATTTTGGCATTCAGCCGGCAGCTGAAGCGATGACAGCAAAGAAGAACGTGATCATTCCAGGTGAGCGCGCTCAATATTTAAACGAGATCGCACAGACTGTCCGTAAATACCATGAAACGGTGAACGAACAGGCAAAGCTTGCGCGTAAATCTTTTCAGATCAAAGGAACACTTGAAACGGTAAAAGAGTATAACGCAGCGGGCGCTGAAGTTGAAACAGGGTTAAATAAAGCGTTAGAAAAAGTGGAAGAACAGATTTTGCCGGCAACTTCAAAAATGCTGAAAGAATGGCCAGAGCTTAAAGAAATGTACAGCAAGAAAGAGTTTGTAACGAAGATTCGCGACAAAGAGATCGTGACAGAACTGACAACGAAAAGTCTTTCAGGTCTTGATATTCCGAAAGTCGCTCTTCCGAAGTTTGAAGACTGGGGAGATATCGTAAAGTGGATCATGAAAGAGAACGTTCCTGGTTCTTTCCCGTATACAGCAGGAGTTTTTCCTTTTAAACGAAAAGGAGAAGATCCGAAACGCCAGTTCGCTGGAGAAGGAACACCAGAAAGAACGAACCGCCGTTTTCACTACTTGTCTAAAGACGATGATGCGAAGCGCTTAAGTACGGCGTTCGACTCTGTAACTTTATATGGTGAAGATCCAGATTATCGTCCGGACATCTACGGAAAAGTCGGAGAGAGCGGAGTGAGCATCTGTACACTCGATGATATGAAAAAGCTGTATGACGGTTTTGATTTGATCGCACCTTCTACATCTGTATCCATGACGATCAACGGTCCAGCACCGATCATCCTTGCGATGTTTATGAACACAGCGATTGCACAGCAAGTAAAAGTTTTTGCAGATGAGAATGGCCGTCAGCCGAATGAAGCGGAATTCGCAGAAATTAAAGCGAAAACTCTTGCTTCTGTTCGCGGAACAGTTCAAGCAGATATTTTAAAAGAAGATCAAGGACAAAACACATGTATCTTCTCTACTGAATTTGCTCTTCGCATGATGGGAGACATTCAGCAGTACTTTATCGATCATCAAGTGCGCAACTATTATTCGGTTTCGATTTCCGGCTACCATATTGCTGAAGCTGGTGCGAACCCGATCACACAGCTTGCGTTCACCCTTGCTAACGGCTTTACGTATGTAGAATACTATTTGAGCCGCGGTATGGATATAAACGCATTCGCACCGAATCTATCGTTCTTCTTCTCAAACGGACTTGATCCGGAATACAGCGTAATCGGCCGTGTGGCGAGAAGAATTTGGGCTACCGTAATGCGTGATAAATATAAAGCGAACGAACGCAGCCAAAAACTGAAGTATCATATCCAAACTTCTGGACGTTCACTTCACGCACAGGAAATCGATTTTAACGATATCCGTACAACACTTCAGGCGTTGATGGCGCTGTATGATAATTGTAATTCATTGCATACGAATTCTTATGATGAAGCGATCACAACACCGACAGAAGAATCTGTTCGCCGTGCGATGGCGATCCAGATGATCATTACGAAAGAACTTGGTCTTGCGCGCAATGAGAACTCGCTTCAAGGTTCGTTCATTATTGAAGAATTAACGGATTTAGTAGAAGAGATGGTTCTTCAAGAGTTTGAGCGTATGAATACGAGAGGCGGCGTACTTGGTGCGATGGAAACGCAGTATCAGCGCGGAAAGATTCAGGAAGAGTCTATGTATTATGAGATGAAGAAGCATGACGGATCCCTTCCTATTATCGGAGTTAACACGTACTTAAATCCGAATCCGCCATCTGAAGAAGAGTTCAACATGCTGCTGGCACGTGCGACTAAGGATGAAAAAGAACAGCAGATTGCAAATCTAGCCGCTTTCCAAGAGGCAAGCAAGGATCATGCTGAAGCATTAGCCCGCTTGAAGACGGTTGCGCTTAACGGCGGAAATATCTTTGAAGAGCTGATGAATACCGTGAAGTTTGCGAGTCTGGGGCAGATTACGAGCGCGCTTTACGAAGTAGGCGGAAAGTATAGAAGGAATATGTAAAACAAATAAACATGGTGTCCCTTGGATAAGGGTACCATGTTTTTTGTTGCATGCCTTCATTTGGAATAAATTAAAAAAGCAAACTTATACTAACTGTGTTATTAAATTATCTAAAAGAGTGGAGGTATATTTGTTGAAGTACTTACTGATATCCAGCATCCTGAGTCTCATCATATTAGTCGCTTCTCAATACACCCGCAGGCATATGCATCCATTCGAAATGATGACCAACTGGCTCTTTTCTTCCGCTTTGTTATTCATATGGTCTAATATTATAGAACTAAATCAAAAATGGATCGAAGTCGAAAATGCTAAAACTGTCTTTTGGTCTTTAACATTTTATCGGTTATTTATTATTCCAGGATTAACTTTATGGCTCTTATTTGTTTATTCTTCAAAAACAATCAGGCCAATCTATAAACAAATGTGCACGATTCTTTGGTTTTTGGTTTTGATAGAAATACAGTTCTTCCATGAATTTTTGGGTCTTATTCAATTTAAACAATGGAATGTTTACTTTTCGTTTTTGGAGTGGTTTTCTTTTTGGCTGTTAACGGTTGGGGTTTGGGGGTCCTTCCGATTACTTTTGAAAAAAGAGGAGGTCTTTTAAGTGAGGCTTCCTGAGCATTTCGACAGCAATGAATGGTTTATCCTAGTCATTTGCCTTTTTTTAATCGTATTGACTGCTGTTTTAAAGCGAAGAATGTATTATTCTCAGATTACGGTTATATTTACGCTGAATTTCTTTTTAGGTGCGAGTCTAGATTATATTTTGGCAGGTCCGCCACATGATTTTTACGATATTATGGATGTTCCAGAGTTTGAAGTGTTTGATCTTATTATTTATTTGTTTATATATCCTTTCTCAGGTTATTTATTATTATATTTGTTGGATTTATGGAAGCTGAAAGGATTTCCGGTTATTTTTTATGTGTTCTTTTCATCGTTCATGACAACCGGGCTTGAATGGCTGGCCAACCAGTTTAATGTTTATGAACATAATGAGTGGACATACTACCATTCCTTTATTGCTTATTTTTTGATCTATTGTGTGAATGCTTGTGCATTCTATTGGATAAAAAAAGCTAGAAGAACTATTTCAGAACAAATGCTGGAGGAATAAGTTGAATAAGGTTGCTTTATCAGGCTTGAGATCCTATGTATCTCAGCCTTTTTTATGTTTCATTAAATAATAGCTTGATTTTTAGTAAAAGATAAAACTGATATCTATCAGGAACGTTTAGAAGAAGCTGCTTGTAAAAAACAAAGGAAAGGGGAGGAATCATGAATTGGTTTAAGAAAGAATCCAAAAAAGAAAATCATTCACTTTTGAAAGTCATTCAGCATTTCAAGAAGTCTGGTGATTTTATTGATTTTCATAATCCCCAATCTCCAGTACCCTATTGGATTTCTTACTTTGGTTCACTTATCGATGCAGAGATTTTACATCGGGATATTCTGCCATTCTTAAATAAATCGTCCATAAAAAAACTGGATGAGCTTAAGGCTGCTTTACCTATTGAAAATGTAACGGTTACGAGCGATCTGGAGGTTATTCAAAAAATGATGTTGACGGGTTCTCTGCTGATCCGATTCAAAGAGAAGGACAGTCATGGAGTACTCGTTAAAGCAGAGATGAATAAAGCACGTGAAGTGACCATTCCGGAAGAAGAATTCAGTGTTGTGGGTCCAAAGGAATCCTTTGTAGAATCTTTGACAACGAATTTAAATTTGGTCAGAAAACGGCTCCCTATACCACAATTAGAGATTAGAGAATTTGTGATAGGAACACTTTCGCAGACGAGAGTGGCTGTCATATATATAGCCGGAATAGCCAATGAGGAAAACATCAACACCGCTCTGCAGAGAGTGGGGGATATACAGTTCCATCAGATCTTGGACAGTTCTTATATTGCTCAAATGATATCCGACAATGACAATTCTCCGTTTCCTCAGCTGATCGACACAGAACGGCCAGATCGTGCAGTCGGTGTTCTAGCAGAAGGAAGTATCATCATATTAGTAGATGGCTCGCCGCACGCGCTAATTGGTCCTACTACCCTTGTGAAATTCTTTTCCGCCTTGGAAGATTATTTTCTTAATTGGCAGTTAGCATCCGTATTAAGGATTATCCGTTTATTTGCCGTATCGTTTTCTATTTTAGTTTCACCTGTATATGTCGCCGTACTTAATTATCACTATGAATTGATACCAAGAGAGTTGATGGCTACTCTCGTATCTTCCAGAAGTTTAATCCCCTTGCCTCCTTTTTTAGAGGCACTCGTTTTGGAACTGGCGATTGAACTTTTAAGAGAAGCAGGAGCAAGGCTTCCGACAAAAGTAGGACAAACAATCGGTATCGTAGGCGGGATTGTTATTGGAACAGCCTCTGTTGAAGCGGGATTAACAAGTAACATACTGCTGATCATTGTAGCATTAGCGGCACTGGCCTCGTTTACTACGCCTGTATACAAGATGAGTAACGCCATTCGACTTATTCGTTTTCCATTTCTTATCTTCGCTGAATTATGGGGATTGGTCGGCATAGCGATTGCTTTTTCCTTTTTAATGGGACACCTGCTTCGTCTTACATCTTTTGGCAGGCCTTATTTAGAGCCCATTTACCCTCCGCGTTTTGAAGATTTAAAAGATGCATTTCTTCGCCTTCCTTTTAAAATGCAGCCTAAAAGACCGATTGAACTTCAATCACCGGACACGATCAAGTTTTCAGGAAAAGCAGCGAAACAGAAAAAGGATATTGATGAATAAATTTCTGATGGAGATGTTATTTTATGAAAGTATCGGTTAAAGAACAATTCCTTATATCCCCTTATCTGGCTTTTTTCGTTGTGCACAGTATGCAGATTGGTGTCGGCGTGTTGGGTTTCCAGCGATATGTAGCCATCTATACGGAGCAGGATTCATGGATCACGGTATTGGTAGGAGGAGCTGCGGTTCATCTTGTTATTTGGATGATGTATAAGATGCTGAATAAAGAGCAAGGAGACATCCTCTCTATCCATGAGACTACATTTGGAAAATGGATCGGCGGGATTTTCACCTTCTTTTTCATGATTTATTTAATGGCAATGGGCATAACCGTACTTCGGACTTTTATAGAAGTGCTCCAAGTCTGGATGTTCCCGTTGATGAAAACATGGACGTTCACCCTCGTTTATTTAATCGCCGTCTATTATATCATCGCAGGAGGATTCCGCTCTGTAGTTGGTGTTTGTTTTTTAGGTGTGGTCGTACCCTTCTATCTGATATTTACATTTATAGCACCACTGGAATTTGCGAACTTACGTAATTTACTGCCTGTTTTTGATCATTCCATAAAAGAGATCGCCTTATCCTTTAAAACGATGACTTTAAGTTATTTAGGATTTGAACTTCTTCTTGTGTATTATCCTTTTTTTAAAAAGCCTGAAACCTCGCAAAAATGGTTTCATTACGGAAATCTTTTTACTGTCTTTTTATATTTATATCTGATGTTGATCACACTTGTTTACTATACTCCCGATCATTTGAAACGAACGATATGGGCAACATTAGCAATGTGGAAAATCATAAGATTCCCTTTTGTTGAACGGTTTGAATATATCGGTATCGCCTCCTGGGCCGTTGTTATACTTCCTAATGTTTGTTTGGCCTTTTGGGCTGCAAGCCGGATGGCAAAGCGTTTGTTTAACGTTACACAAAAGAAGGCGCTCTTCTTGGTATTAGTGATTACGCTAATCGTAAATCCATTGTTTAAAGAGCGTACTGAAATCGACCTATTAAACAGTATTGTCTCCCAGGTTGGTCTTTATTTTATCTATGGATATATACCATTGTTGTTCTTCCTTCATTACCTCATGAGTAAAGTGAGGAAAAAAGTATGAAAAAGATTATTATAGCAGTCATTGTCATGGCCATCGTAGGATATTCCGGAAGGGTTGATAAAGAGATTCTGGATGAATTGGACATTGCTACTGCAGTTGGGTTTGACTATAAAGGCAAGAACAAAATCGAAACTACTGCAGTCTTGCCTATTATCAATCCTGATAAATCTATATCGAACAAGACTTTATCGTCCATAGATAATTTAAGCAAGGAATCCTTAGTTAATCTTAACCGAAAATCGCCGAAGCCCGTTGTGAACGGAAAGATAGAAGTGGCTCTCTATAGTAAAAAGCTTGCCGAGGTGGGTTTACAGGATTATATAGATTATATTCACCGGGATCCTAGTATCGGTACACG
This sequence comes from Fictibacillus sp. NPDC058756, assembly GCF_042746035.1. Classification (NCBI taxonomy): domain Bacteria; kingdom Bacillati; phylum Bacillota; class Bacilli; order Caryophanales; family Fictibacillaceae; genus Fictibacillus; species Fictibacillus sp. NPDC058756. The sequence continues at coordinate 212,522 of NZ_JBHYPU010000001.1, forward strand.
GCTACTTTTAGCAGTTGTGGACGGGAATGTAAAAAAGATGCTAGGAGAATCTTTTAAGGAATACGACACAGGAACATATATTCAAAGACAAATAAACAATAACATAAAGAATGGATTAATCCCTACAACAAATTTTCATTTGTTTTTATCTTCTTATTACACAAGAGGAATGGATCCGGTGTTACCCATAATTGAGCTTAAAGATAAAAAGATCAATGTTAAAGGACTTGCATTATTTAAGGGAACTCAGATGGTTGATTCGCTGCCTTATCGATATATGTTTGTTTTTAAAGCACTATATGAAAATATAAAAAATGCAGGATATAAATTAAGAACAAAGGAGAAAGGGAAGACGGAATATATTTCAATCCAGGGCCTTCAAACAAAAAAGAAGTTTCATGTTAAGAACATACACACCACTCCCGAAATTACGCTTCACTTAAAAATTAAAGGCTATATCAGGGAATATACAGGAGAAAAAGTAACAGCGAAAACGGCAGATAAAGCCGAAAAACTTATGAAAGATAAAGTACACAAAGAAGCTGTATCCATGATTAAAGATTTTCAAAGATCCAATATTGATCCGGTGTCAATTGGCGACCAAGTAAGAAGCAGGACAAGACACTGGGATGAAAAGAAATGGGAGCAGCAATACAAAAATATGAAAGTGAATGTAAAAGTAGATGTGATGATTTGGGAGATCGGTGTTGTGGACGGGCTTAGTTGATAAGGACAAAGGCCAGGATCCTGCCGTAATGAGAAGCAGGGTCTTTATTCATCTGATTCTTGATTTCAAGCGGACCGTAATTTTAGAAAGATAAAAAACATGAAATCATAAATTAGCCATTCATCAGAAGGTTGCTATTAGGATCAGTAAGAATGGTGAAAATAGTAAAGAACAGTTGTGTAACGCAGAAAGAAAGTGAGGTGAAAACAACATATGAATGTAATCATTGGAGGAATTGCGTTAATCTTAGGATGGAAGTGGGGGGACTGGAGAAATTGGGAGAAGTATTACCCCACAATCTTGTTTATGATTGTAGGTAATTTTCTATATAATATTCTTACATACAACTATCCTATGTGGCTTTATAAAGAACATTTGCTTCCAAATCACACATTAATTGAGATAGTACACTCTTTTGTTGTTTTCCCTGTGGTCGTTTTAATCTTTCTTCCGCGCTTTCCGGAAAAGAATGTACCTCAAAAAATAGGATACGTTCTACGCTGGGTGATTATTTTTGTTTCTGTAGAGTGGCTGATGGCAAAATTTAATTTATTCTCTTATCACAATGGATGGAGTATTTGGTGGTCCGCTTTATTTAATGTGGGAATGTTCACCTTATTAAGGATTCATTTCAAGAAGCCGTTGCTTGCCTGGGGTATCTCAATGTTCGTTGTTCTATTTTTAATGATATTCTTTGAAGTTCCTATTGATAAAATGAGATAATAGTCATCTCCTATTCATATTGGATACTGTTAAAAGAGGATAAATTTGAAAAAAGCGAGATTACTACTGGCATAACCTTATAGGATTTGTTTATAATGAAGAGTATGATTCTTCTAGAGAATGAGCAAAATGTGTTGATATAAATGAGTGTGGAGAAGGAAAGGAAGTGCCGATGTGGCTATGTTGAACACGTATACGAAAGAGCAAGTCGTTGAAATGTCTATGGTCGAAATCGCATTTGAAATTTTGCAGAATGAAAAGCAGCCTATTCAATTCTACGATTTAGTTAAGCAGATCGCTGAAATTAAAGGTTTGTCTAAAACTGCAGTTGAAAACCGAATTGCGTATTTTTACACGGATATGAATATTGATGGACGCTTCGTTTCATTGGGCGATAATAAATGGGGATTAAAAACGTGGTACCCAGTTGAGAGCTCTGAGGAAGAACTAGGTGCTACCAACAAACCTACAAAACGTAAAAAAGCATCTGAGGATGACTATGACTTTGAAGAGGACTTCGATGATGAAGATTTCGATGAGTTAGAAGTAGAAGATGAGTTCGTTGAAGAAGACGACGATCTTGCAGATGATGACGATGACGACGATGATGAAGACGAAGAATTAGAATTCGACGAAGATGATGAAGACTTCGAAGATGAAAACGAAGAAGACGAAGACCTCGCTGATGAGGAAGAGGAAAATCTTTAATTCTTGAGAACCAGTGCCTGAGGGCGCTGGTTTTTTTCTTTTTTAGCAAAGGGGCAGTTGGGGTCCGTCATATATATGTGACTAAATGTGGATTGAGGAGCAAAACTCGTGGATTAAAGGCCAAAACTTTTGTATTCACAGCTGAAACTTTTGGATTCACCACCAAAATTCGCGGATACCTAGGCTGAATTTATGGATTGACGGAGTCTTGTGCAGTATTTAAATTCATTTTTTCTTAAAAAATGATTCCTTCTTAGCATCTTGACACGAGCTGTGGAGTCGGGTAATATTCTTTTTGGGCTATTCCTGTATCTTTTTTTATAAAAGACTTAATAATATACGATTACAAAGCAAAAGTGCCCCCTAACCATAGGGGAAGTGTCTTTTGCTTTTTATTTTTTACACGGATTGACGGTGCTTGTACAAAAATACAAGCCACTCCCGATAGTAGAAAAATGGTTTAAAGCACATACTTAATTTAGAAAATTTAGGGGGATTGAATCATGGCAAAATATATTTTTGTTACAGGCGGGGTTGTTTCTTCATTAGGAAAAGGGATTACGGCTGCTTCATTGGGCCGATTATTAAAAAATCGCGGAGTGAAAGTTACGACTCAAAAATTCGATCCGTACATTAACGTGGACCCTGGAACGATGAGTCCTTATCAGCATGGTGAAGTTTTTGTAACAGATGATGGCGCTGAAACGGATTTGGACTTAGGGCACTATGAGCGTTTCATCGATATTAACTTAAATAAATACAGCTCTGTTACGACAGGGAAAATCTACTCTACTGTTCTTCGCAAAGAGCGCCGCGGCGAGTATCTTGGCGGAACGGTTCAGGTTATCCCGCATATCACAAATGAGATCAAAGAACGTGTTTTTCGTGCTGGCCGTGAAACAAACGCAGATGTAGTTATTACAGAAATCGGCGGAACAGTTGGGGACATCGAGAGCTTGCCGTTCCTTGAAGCGATTCGCCAGATTAAAAGCGATGTCGGTTCTGAAAACGTCATGTACATCCACTGTACGCTCATTCCTTATATTCGTGCAGCGGGCGAGCTGAAAACAAAGCCGACACAGCACAGTGTAAAAGAGCTTCGCAGTCTTGGTATCCAGCCAAACATTATTGTTGTTCGTACGGAAATGCCGGTTCCTCAAGAGATGAAAGAGAAGATCGGATTGTTCTGTGACATCGACCCTAAAGCGGTAATCGAAGCAAGAGACGCTGATACCTTATACCAGGTGCCGATCGATCTTCAAGAACAAAAGATGGACGAGCTTGTTTGCAAGCATCTTAAGCTTGAAACGCATGAGCCGGATATGGCGGAGTGGAAAGAGCTGATTAACCGAGTAACGAACCTTAAAGGAAAAGTAAAGATTGCATTAGTCGGAAAATATGTAGCACTTCAAGATGCGTATATTTCTGTTGTTGAAGCGATGCGTCACGCAGGTTACCAATTCGATACGGATATTGACATCGACTGGATCAACTCTGAGATGGTTACACCTGAAAATGTAAACGACCTTTTAAAGGACGCTGACGGTATTTTAGTACCTGGCGGATTCGGCGACAGAGGGGTAGAAGGGAAGATCTTAGCTACTCAATTTGCTCGTGAAAACAAAGTTCCGTTCTTAGGAATCTGCTTAGGCATGCAGCTTGCGTCTGTTGAATTTGCCCGCAATGTTCTTGGACTTCAAGGAGCTCATTCTGCAGAACTTATGCCTGAAACACCGTTCCCGGTAATTGATTTGCTTCCTGAGCAAAAGGACATCGAAGATCTAGGCGGAACACTTCGTCTTGGACTGTATCCTTGTAAAATAAAAGAGGATACAAAAGCGTTCGCTGCTTATAATGACGAAGTAGTATACGAAAGACACCGTCACCGCTACGAGTTCAATAATGAATACCGTGAGCAGATGGAGAAGGCTGGATTCATTTTCTCAGGAACATCTCCTGACGGAAGACTTGTTGAGATCATCGAGCTAGAAGATCACCCATGGTTTGTTGCGTCCCAGTTCCACCCGGAATTCACATCAAGACCAACAAGACCACAAGCACTTTTCCGTGACTTTATTGGTGCGGTAACACAGTTGAAGAACTAAATAGATGTATGATATACCGGCAGTTTCCTTTTCGTTGAGGGGGCTGCCGGTTTTTTGTGGCGGCGGTGTCCATGTCATGTGGATATATAATGGAATAAAAAGGAAAAGTATGTGATCATCGTTTATCTTTATGTGATGAGGTCCATTTTTATATGATGGCATCACTTTTTATGTGATTATCACTATTTTTTATGTGATCGTGTTTTTTGGACCACTAGAATTACTCACCAAAGCTACTTTTTTCACATGAAAAAGCCTGGCACAAAGCCAGGCTTAACCTTATTCCTCATCATATTCTTCTAAAATTTCTTCGGTTGTTAAAAAGAGTGAATAATAAGCGAATAAAGCCGTTAATCCGGACGGAAAACCTATACGGGAGCCATCGTCGAGCGGCACTAAACCGCGAACTGCTTTTGTATCAATCACGATATCTGCTGTCGTCTCCAAATCTGCTTCTTTTCTGCGTCCGCCCATCAAAATAACATGGCAATCTGCATGGTCTTTTACTGTTTTACAAAAAGTCAATGCCTCATGATCATCAGTAAACCGGCTGGCCACAACAATACTATCAACCGGTAATAGTTCTTCCCAGCTTGCATCCGAAAACTCTACAGACTGCCGAAATTGATTCTCACCAAGCAATGCCTCGTTCACAACAGCTTCCATTTCGCCAAATCCCTTAAAATAAACAGTTCCTTCAGACAAAATCGTGTGTGCCAGCAGGCGGGAACTCTCCTCGATCGATTGTTCTTCTTTATCAGAAATCGCTTTTAATAATCCAGAAACTTGAGTTGAAAATATTTTAAGCATCAAATGTACTCCTTTTGCACGAATATCAATTTATCGCAAAATAGTTCTTTCGTTTAGTATACTGAATTTAACATGACATTTCATGGATGGACAGCAGGAAATTGTTTGGATATATAGAAATAGATACTGATAAGTTGATTTGCAAATGAACTCAGATGAGGTGGGCAATAATGAGCGGAAAAATTTTAATTGTAGACGATCAATATGGCATTCGAATTCTTTTAAATGAAATTTTTCAAAAAGAAGGTTACAAGACGTATCAGGCTGCTAATGGTGTACAAGCTCTATCTATTGTGGAGAAGGACCGCCCTGATCTTGTTATTTTAGATATGAAAATTCCAGGAATGGATGGCCTGGAGATTCTTCGCCGTGTGAAGAAGCATGACGAAACGATCCAAGTTATTATCATGACTGCTTACGGTGAACTGGACATGATTCATGAAGCCATGAAACTGGGAGCAATCACTCATTTTGCAAAACCGTTCGACATTGATGAGATTCGCGCTGCGGTCAGGAAAGAACTTCCATTGAATACTCCTTCATAAGAAAAAACGTTAAAAGCCTGGCAGGTCGGCAATGGTAGCGTTTACACCTCGAAAACGTTGATGTGTTGCGGTTTTCGGACGATATTGGTATGCTATACTAGAATGGAAATGAGCATTATGAAATGTTTAGCAAGACGCCATGAAAGGTAAACTATAATGGCTTCTTTTTGCTGTTTGGACATTTCAGAAATATACAATACAAAACGTAGTTGGTCTGCTCGTGCCAATATCCAAAGGAGGACATGTAACATGCCTTTAGTTTCAATGAAGGAAATGCTTGAAAAAGCAAAAGCGGAAAATTATGCAGTTGGTCAATTCAACTTGAACAACCTTGAGTTCACTCAAGCTATACTTAAAGCTGCACAAGAAGAGAATTCTCCAGTAATTCTTGGTGTATCTGAAGGTGCTGCTCGTTATATGGGTGGATTTAAGCTTACTGTTGCTATGGTAAAAGCACTTATGGAAGAGTACAAAGTAACTGTTCCTGTAGCGATTCACTTAGACCATGGTTCAAGCTTTGAGAAGTGTGCAGAAGCAATTCATGCAGGTTTCACATCTGTCATGATCGATGGTTCTCATCATCCTTTAGAAGAAAACATTGCGTTAACAAAAAAAGTGGTTGAGCTTGCTCACATCCACGGTGTTTCTGTTGAGGCAGAACTTGGCCGTATCGGTGGACAAGAAGATGATCTAATCGTTGACGATGCTGAAGCTGCATACGCTGTTCCATCTGAATGTGATCAGCTTGTTCGTGAAACAGGAGTTGACTGTTTCGCACCTGCACTTGGTTCTGTTCACGGACCTTACAAAGGTGAGCCAAACCTTGGATTCGACCGCATGAAAGAAGTTATGGAACTAACGGGTGTACCTCTAGTTCTTCACGGTGGTACTGGTATTCCGACAAAAGATATCCAAAAAGCGATCTCTTTAGGAACTGCTAAAATCAACGTTAACACTGAAAATCAAATTGCTTCACATAAAGCTGTTAAAGAATATATCGGAGCTAACCCGGACAAGTACGATCCACGTAAATACTTGACTGCAGCTCGCGATGCGATTCAATCAACAGTAGCAGGAAAAATGCGCGAGTTCGGATCTTCCAACAAAGCGTAAATTTCTGGTCAAAATATACTAATATGAACCTTTCTTTGAAACCGCCTATACATCATAGGCGGTTTCATTTACACTATAATAGTGTGTAACGTGGGACACGGTAAATCCGTCAATAAAGTGTACTTATATAAAAAGAAAAATGTAAGCGCACTACTAACGTGTATGAAGAAGTGTGTGTTATAAAAGAATATAAATGAACGAGAAACCTAAAAAACAGGAGTGATTGTTTTGAAATTCTTTATTGATACAGCAAACCTTGATGATATTAAGGAAGCCTATGACCTGGGCATTTTATCTGGAGTAACAACAAACCCGTCTCTAGTAGCAAAAGAAAAAGGCGTCGATTTCCATGAGCGTTTGAAGGAAATTACAAGTCTTGTACCGGGTTCTGTTAGTGCTGAGGTGATCGGAACTTCTTATGAAGAAATGGTTGAAGAAGGCCGTGAATTAGCTAAGATTGCGCCGAATATTACGGTGAAAGTGCCGATGACACTTGATGGACTTAAAGCCGTTAAGACTTTTTCTGATGAAAATATTAAAACGAACGTAACACTTATTTTTAATGCGAACCAAGCCTTGTTAGCTGCACGTGCTGGAGCAACATATGTATCGCCATTCTTAGGCCGTTTAGATGATATTGGTCAAGATGGATTGGAGCTTATCTCACAAGTAGCGCAAATTTTTGCGATTCATGAGATTCCGACTGAGATCATAGCAGCATCGATTCGCCATCCTGTTCACGTAACAGAAGCAGCATTACGCGGAGCTCATATTGCAACTATTCCGCCAAACGTTATTAAAGGCCTTGTAAAGCACCCATTAACAGATCAAGGGATCGAAAAATTCCTAGCTGATTGGGATGCAGCTAACAAAAAATAATGGTTACTTTTTATGATTGTTGTTCTTTAACTTATTCTTCCTCGTAAAGTTGATTGGAGTGAAAGGTGCGAGACTCCTGCGGGACGAGTGGGACAGGTGAGACTCCTAATTACCCAAAGGGTGAAGGAGGCTCACCGCCCGCCCCGCGGAAAGCGAGCACCTGTAACGGAAATCAACCACTTTCAAGAGCAACAAAGGTTTGAGGAAAATGGACAGAAGAATACATTAAAAGAAAATTTTGGTAAATAATAAAATTAACGAAACTGGTAATATACTCACAATTACGACTGTCTTTGTGACTCTTACTGAAAGGAGTTTACCATGGAAAAACTGATGATTGAAGGGGGCTATCCTCTAGAAGGAACGGTCCAAATAAGCGGAGCGAAAAATAGTGCGGTGGCATTAATCCCCGCTACGATACTAGCAGAATCAACCGTTACCATTGAAGGTTTACCTAACATATCAGATGTCCGTATTCTGCGTGATCTGTTAGAGGAAATCGGGGGAGAAGCTTACCTGGATGAAAATCAGTCGCTTACGGTTAACCCAGAAAACATGATTGCGATGCCTCTTCCGAGCGGAAAGGTGAAAAAGCTTCGTGCTTCTTACTACTTGATGGGTGCAATGCTTGGGCGTTTTAAAAAAGCTGTAATCGGCTTGCCAGGGGGATGCAACCTTGGGCCGCGTCCGATCGACCAGCACATAAAAGGATTTGAAGCGCTAGGTGCAAAAGTGACGAACGAGCAAGGTGCGATTTACCTTCGCGCAGACGAGCTTGTTGGTGCACGTATTTACCTGGATGTTGTAAGTGTAGGAGCAACGATCAATATCATGCTTGCAGCAGTAAGAGCAAAAGGACAGACGATTATTGAAAATGCGGCAAAAGAGCCTGAAATTATCGATGTAGCTACACTCTTAACGAGCATGGGTGCAAGGATTAAAGGGGCTGGTACGGACGTAATTCGTATCGATGGTGTCGAAAAAATGCATGGGTGCCGTCATTCTATCATTCCTGACCGTATCGAAGCTGGAACGTATATGATTTTAGCGGCATCGATGGGTCAGCAGGTTTTATTGGATAATGTCATTCCTCTGCATTTAGAATCATTGATTGCCAAGCTAAGAGAGATGGGCGTTTTCATCGAAACAAAAGACGATCAGGTTCTCGTTTATCGCGGGAAAGACCCATTAAAGAGTGTCGATATAAAAACGCTCGTTTATCCAGGGTTCCCGACAGATCTTCAGCAGCCCTTCACATCGCTTTTAACAAGCTCAGAAGGAACGAGCATTGTAACGGACACGATCTACAGTGCGCGTTTTAAACATATAGACGAACTTCGCCGCATGGGAGCGAATGTGAAAGTTGAAGGCCGTTCTGCTATAATAAATGGGCCAGCAAAGCTTGAAGGGGCAAAAGTGAAAGCTTCTGACCTTCGTGCGGGAGCAGCGCTCGTTGTAGCGGGTCTTATGGCTGAAGGTGTAACTGAAATTTCAGGTCTTGAGCATATTGACCGCGGCTATGAATCTTTAGTTGAAAAGTTAAAAGGACTTGGTGCTAAAGTGTGGCGTGAAAATATGGACGTTGAAGAAATGGAAGAAATGAAGAACTCATAAGTGTAAAAAGAGAAATCACCCCAACCGGTGATTTTTCTTAAGGATAAATATGTAAGCGTTTTTAAGTATGGGGAGGGAACCACATTATGGAGAGAAGTTTATCAATGGAGCTTGTTCGTGTGACAGAAGCGGCAGCTCTTGCATCAGCACGCTGGATGGGACGAGGCAAGAAAGACGAGGCAGATGAAGCAGCAACAACTGCCATGCGAAACGTTTTTGACACGGTTCCTATGAAAGGGACTGTTGTAATCGGTGAAGGAGAAATGGACGAAGCTCCTATGCTTTATATCGGTGAAAAGCTTGGGACGGGCTATGGTCCTCGCGTAGATGTTGCGGTAGACCCGCTTGAGGGGACAAATATCGTGGCATCCGGAACGTGGAACGCCCTTGCTGTTCTGGCGATCGCAGACCACGGAAACCTGCTTCACGCACCTGACATGTATATGGACAAGATTGCAGTTGGACGTGAGAGCGTTGGGAAAATCGACATCAATGCACCTGTTATTGATAACTTAAAAGCAGTAGCAGAAGCGAAAAATAAAAATATTGAAGACTTAGTAGCGGTTATTTTAGACCGTCCTCGCCATCAGCAGATCATCCAGGATATCCGTGAAGCGGGTGCAAGAATTAAGCTGATCTCTGACGGTGATGTTGCCGCTGCGATCAATACAGCATTCGATGATACAGGTGTAGATATATTATTCGGGTCAGGTGGGGCACCTGAAGGCGTAATCGCAGCTGTTGCCTTAAAGTGTCTTGGCGGAGAGCTTCAAGGAAAGCTTCTTCCTCAAAACGACGAGGAATTAGAACGCTGCAAACGCATGGGGATCGAAGACGTGAACCGCGTATTGTACATGGACGACCTCGTAAAAGGGGACGATGCGATCTTTGCAGCTACAGGTGTAACGGACGGTGAGCTGTTAAAGGGAGTTCGTTTTGATGGATCAACGGGAACGACTCAATCTGTCGTTATGCGCGCAAAATCAGGTACAGTGCGTTTCATCGACGGCAGACACAGCCTGAAGAAAAAGCCAGACCTTGTAATCAAACCATAATGGGGTAAAGAGGGCTGTCCCAAAAGTAAGGTAAACTTACTTTTGGCAGCCCTAATTTTTTATTTTTACAAAATAAAAAATAAAACATTGTTAGGTTTATCTTAAAAGATTTTTGCTTTTTAGATGGTTTTATAGTCTTCTTAGCAAGTTAATTGGAGTGCAAGATGCGAGACTCCTCGAAAATGAAAATCACATTTTCTTCGTGCGATATATCGCTGCCGGAGCCTTCCTTGTCCTGAGGGTCGAGCGGGACAGGTGAGACCCCTAAGGCACATGTGGCAGGGGGCTCACCGCACGCCCCTCGGAAAGCGAGCATCTGGAACGGAAATTAACCACATCCAAAGGTTACGCCTAAAGCAAAGTTGCAAAATGCTAAAATGTATTGTAAATTCACGTTATGGCAGTGGCCGGCAAGTTGTCCTGACTTGATTAAAGAGCATTTTTGTGGTTAAAATAAGAGGTATGATTAATTTTGAATAAAAATTTCTTCAACCCACTAAACCCTTAACTTTCAAGGATCTCCTTCCAATAACCAAAACCAAACCAACATATATAAATCCCAAAATTTTAGAACAAAAGCAAATAGTAAATAAGAAAAGCGTGGTGTCACTATGGGGATTGATTTAGCTACATTAGAAACAAAAAAATTAAGAGAGCTTTATGAGCTTGCCAAACAATTTAATATTCAATATTACGGAAAACTGACGAAGCGGGAATTGATGTTTTCTATTTTAAAAGCACAAGCGGAACTTGATGGTTATTCATTCATGGAAGGTGTTTTGGAGATCATTCCAAATGAAGGATTCGGTTTCTTGCGTCCGATCAACTATTCTCCGAGCTCACAGGATATCTACATATCTGCGTCACAGATCCGCAGATTTGATTTAAGAAATGGAGATAAAGTATCAGGGAAAGTTCGTCCTCCAAAAGAAAACGAGCGTTATTACGGACTTTTGCAAGTTAACGCAGTTAACGGAGAAGACCCTGAAACGGCTAAGGAAAGAGTGCATTTCCCTGCATTAACAGCCCTCTATCCGGAAAAGAAAATGGTTATGGAGACGACGGGCAACAATATCTCAACACGTATCATCGATATGATGGCGCCTGTTGGTTTCGGTCAGCGTGGATTGATTGTCGCTCCTCCTAAAGCGGGTAAGACAAGCTTGCTGAAAGAGATCGCACACAGCGTGACAACAAACAACCCGCAAGTGGAACTTATTGTTTTGCTTATTGATGAGCGACCAGAGGAAGTAACTGATATCGAGCGTTCTGTTAAAGGCGACGTTGTAAGTTCAACGTTTGACGAAGTGCCTGAAAACCACATTAAAGTGGCAGAGCTTGTTTTGGAACGTGCAATGAGACTGGTTGAGCACAAAAAAGACGTTGTTATTCTGCTTGATAGCATTACACGATTGGCTCGTGCGTACAACTTGGTTATTCCGCCGAGCGGACGTACACTATCTGGTGGTATCGATCCTGCTGCGTTCCATCGTCCGAAGAGATTCTTCGGTGCGGCCCGTAACATCGAAGAAGGCGGCAGCTTAACGATTTTAGCAACGGCACTTGTTGATACAGGTTCACGTATGGATGACGTTATTTACGAGGAATTCAAAGGAACAGGAAACATGGAGCTTCACTTAGACCGCAAGCTGGCTGAGCGCCGTATTTTCCCTGCGATCGACATTCGCCGTTCCGGTACGAGAAAAGAAGAGATGCTTATCGCAAAAGATCATCTTGAAGCATTATGGTCGATCCGTAAGACGATGGATGACTCGTTCGATTTCGTAGATAAATTTATGAAACGAATGCGCAAAACAGAAAACAACGAAGAATTTTTTGAGCTTTTTGAGTCGGAAAAAAAAGGCGCACCAAAGCGCGTTAAAACCGTAACAAACTAACGAAAAAGTATGGTTGCAAATGGGTTTTGTCCCTGTTATACTGTTTTTATGTGTTTATTTAACTCTGCTTCCGCATAGGAATCAGGGCAGAAGGAGTGAAATTGACATGAAACAAGGAATTCATCCGAATTATAAGAAGGTTATCTTTGTTGACGCTCAAAGTGGATTTAGCTTCCTTTCTGGTTCTACGTTGCATTCAAACGAGACTATGAAATGGGAAGACGGTAACGAATATCCAGTAATTAAAGTGGATGTAAGTTCTGACACTCACCCGTTCTACACTGGACGTCAGAAGTTCTCTGATGTTGGTGGACGTGTTGACCGCTTTAAGAAGAAATACAACCTTAAGTAATTTGTTGCAAGTAAAAGGGCAGGAGTCTTTCTTGCCCTTTTTTTCTTTATAGAGAAATGATTTGAAACTCGGTAACTGTCCGTTGATGGGCCGGGTTTTTTATACGCTTTGAAAACTTTATTTTTGGCTTTAAAAGGAGTTAGCTGCTCCTGAAAAGAACGTTTTATTTGTAAGAATGAAATACGTACATACTAAGGGAAAGATTGTTGCGAAAGGGGGAGCAAGCCATGTATGTTATGAAACAAAATGGCTGGATCGAATTAATTTGCGGAAGCATGTTCTCTGGTAAATCAGAAGAATTGATTCGTCGTGTAAGAAGAGCAACGTATGCTAAGCAAAAAGTACAGGTGTTCAAGCCGCTTATTGATAACCGCTACAGCGAGGAATCGGTTGTTTCTCATAACGGAACGGCAGTTTTGGCTGAGCCTGTAGGACGATCTGTTGAAATTTTGAAAAATGTATCACCTGAAACAGAAGTGGTTGCGATCGATGAAGTACAGTTCTTTGATGAAGATATCATTCCAGTGGCCCAAGAGCTTGCTGACCAAGGACTTCGCGTTATTGTTGCTGGTCTTGACCAAGACTTTAAAGGCGAGCCGTTCGGACCTGTTCCAAGAATGATGGCACTTGCTGAGCACGTGACAAAGCTTCAGGCGATCTGCATGTCTTGCGGTTCTCCTGCAAGCCGTACACAGCGTTTGATCAATGGCAAACCAGCTTCTTATGACGATCCGGTTATTTTAGTGGGAGCATCTGAATCGTACGAGCCCCGCTGCCGTCATTGTCATGAAGTACCAGGGAAAAAGAGAAACCTCCTTTCAGGCGTAGAGGGCTTGGAAGGGCGTTCTAACTAAATAGATGATTTTATGCAGTCCGGGAGTAGTTTGTTCCTGGGCTTTTTTTGTTTGATTGTAGAGTAATGTGAGCTTATGTGGAATGATTGCAGGCTATTTCTAAAAAATTCGCGTCGAAATATGTTGTTGAATGTCTATTCGTTAATATATCCTGAATTATTTTCAAATTAATGCTAAAAAGTTTCAAATTATAGCTAACATGTTTCAAACTTTTGAATTCCCCTCACTAACCGCCAGGCTGCTCTTGTATCCGTTTTGCCAGGCAAAACTGCATTTATTTGTTCATAAACAATTCCCGGTCAGGAAATCCTAATGATATGGGAGGTGTTTGTAGTGAAAAAGGCTATTCTTATGCCATTTTTGGTGCTGCTCGTTACGGCTTGTTCTCCTATGCAGTCGTATAAGGAGGAGGGTGCCAAAACGGAGCCGGCAGCTCATGATGAAAATGGGGAAATCCGTGACAACATGTTTGGACACGGAATTATAAATTACCACCTTACCAAAAACGAACCCCGCATCAATTACAGTTATGATACGAACATGAATCCAAGTGATTACAGAAGCATGAATCAATCGCGTTTTGATTTATCTGATGATCAGGATTTGATTCGTCAAACAGTAAAAGATGTTTCGGGAATCAACCCGCAAATGGTGACAATCAACGGGAATTACGCGCATATTCATGTGAACGTACCGGACGATATGTCAAAAAGCGAACGCTCTGCTTTGTATCGAAAAATAACGAATGCAGTTGAACGTGCTGTTCCTCGGTATAACTATTCTCTTAAAATGGATCATTAGCGGGAAATAAAACGGGAAATGGGGTCAGACCCCATTTCCCAATTTATTTCCCAAGTCTTCTCGCTGCTTGCTGAACCGGATCCCACGAACCATTGTATGGTGGAGCATAAGACAAGTCCAAATCTGTCAGCTCTTCAACGTCCATCTCGTGATAAAGTGCTGTCGCAAGAACGTCGATTCGTTTATCAACGCCTTCAGCACCTATGATCTGCCCGCCTAGCAGTTTTTTTGACTCTTTATGATAGGTTATTTTTAATTCAAGTTTTTTAGCATTCGGATAATAGCCAGCATGGCTTTTTGATGTGATTCGAATTTCGTCATAAGGAATCCCCAGTTTTTCAGCTTCTTTATTCGAAAGTCCTGTTTTTCCTAAAGTCAGATCCATAAATTGAATAATAGAAGACCCGACGATTCCTTTAAACGTCTTATCAACGCCTGCCATATTCAGACCAGCGATTCTGCCTTGCTTGTTTGCGGTAGTTCCTAATGGAATATGGTCATCCAGCTTTTTTACCCGGTGATAATGGGTAGCGCAATCCCCTGCAGCATATACGCCTTTCACATTTGTTTCCATCCGCTCATTGACGACAATAACGCCCTGCTTATTCAGAGATATCCCTGTATCTTTTAGAAAATCCGTATTTGGCTTAACTCCGACAGCAGCGATGACGAGATCAGTCGGATAATCTTTTTTCGCTGTTTTTACAAATTGAACATGATCATCACCTTTAAAACCGATTACATCCTCTTCCAGGCAAAGTTCAATTCTATGTTTCTCAGCTTCTTCATGAATAAGCGGGGCAAGATCTTCATCAAAGATGCTGCCGAGCTGGTTACTGCGCTGGATGATGCGCACTTTTTTTCCGAGTCTTACCACGTTTTCAGCCATCTCCAGGCCTATGTATCCGCCGCCAATGATCGTTACATGCTGAACTTTGTTAAGACCATCCATCAGTTCTTCTGCATCAGGAATTGTTTTTAACGGATAGATTCCCTTTAAATGAACACCTGTCCATTCTTTAGGCATGATGGGTCTCACGCCTGTCGCAATCAGAAGTTTGTCATAGGTTACCTCAAAAGGTTCACCACTCTTCGTATGGACACCGGAAACAGTTTTAGAAGCTGTATCTACTGCATTAACTTCATGAAAAGTACGCGCATCCATTCCATACTTTTCACGGAACGTATCGATGCTTCTTGCGATTAATTTTTCAGTTGAAGGGATCAGCCCGCCGACGACATAAGGGAGACCGCACTGTCCGTAAGAATAGATCCCGCCTTTTTCCAGAACGGTAATGTCGGCCTTTTCCGTGTTTCGTACGATTTGCATCGCGGCACTCATCCCGGCTGCGTCTCCTCCAATTATGCAATATTTCATTTGATCAGCTCCTTTCCATGTATCTAACATTATATTATTCCCATCGGCTTTAAAAAAGTAACGTAAAGTATCCAAAAGCCTTGCCAATATAGTAACTGACCAACAAGAAGCCGGTTCCAAAAACGAATTCTATAGTAGAAAGAGGTGGTTGTGTGCTAGAGATTAAATCGAACGGAACGGACTGGAATGCTCCTGTTCAGCCGATACATACATTGCTGAAAAAATTGGATCAGAAACCTTTAGACCCTGTATATGAAGGGATGGGGAATTTTATTATAAAATATAAAACGGAAAAACATACAGATAACCCTCGTTATGTGGGCTGTACGCATTTCTTAGGGCATTTTGCGACGATTCCGTACGTGTTCAACGTGGTTACAGATGAACGAGTGATTATTGAAGAACTTACAAAAGCGATTCGAATAAATCAGGAGCGCTTAGATTACGAGCAGCTGCGCAAAAATATATTTTCCTATTAATTTCCTTTTGTCCTATGCTATGCTTTTTCTGAGGTGAGGGTGATGAACGGAAAAATCGTTTCTTTAAATATCAAGCTTCCTGAACAAGTCATTGCATCAGGCAGATCCTTTTTTACTGGATACTATAAAGTTCCCCAAAAGGATCCCGTTTTCCTACGTAAAACTCATTTTGAGGGCGACGGGGTAGGAGATACCGTTCATCACGGCGGATTCGACCAAGCTGTGTGCGTTTACCCTTATGAGTACTATGAAAAATGGAATACTGAATTGCAGCTTGATAAACCTCTAGTGATTCCTTCATTCGGCGAAAATATTACTCCACTCGGATTTTTAGAAGACGATGTGTGTATTGGAGATGTTATTCAGATGGGGGAAGCGGTTGTGCAGATTACCCAGCCGAGGCAGCCGTGCAACACTTTGGCATCAATACTTTGTCGTCCTGATATGATAAAAAGGATTGTTGATACAGGCCGTACTGGATACTACCTCCGTGTATTAAAAGAAGGGTTTGTCACAGCTGGCGATGAGATGGTTCGAATTGAAAAACACCCTTCTGAAATTACGGTAACCGAAGCCAACCAGATTAAGTATGGTTTTGAAAAAGATCCTGCAAAAATCCAGCGGCTGATCGAAGTGAAAGAGCTAGCTGATAATATGAGGCAGTCTTTATTAAAGAAAACTTAAAACTTTTATTATAACGGTTTTCCCTGAGGTTTGGACTTGGGAAAACTGTTCTTTATTAAGGTCGTTCATTTCATATAAATGAACACTTTTTTCCCAATATTTGAAATCCCCAATCGTGTTACAATTATCCAGTAATAGTCAAACAATTCAGAAATATACATAACGGGCCCGGGACCTGACCACCAAGAGCACATGGTTTGATTGTTATAAAATCATGATTGGGGGAAAAGAAATGAAAAAAACTGTATTGCGCACGTTTAGTGCTATGCTCAGTTTGTTGTTTGTCCTATCCCTATTGGTAGGAAACCTGCATTTCTCTGCATCCGCTGCAACGGTTGATAAAGGACCGAAAAACTTCCTCGTTGGTTTTAAATCAGATATTCAAACGGCTCAAGTAAATGATGTTAAAAAAATGGGTGGACAGGTTAAGTATCAGTTCAAATTTATGGATACGATGCTTGTTTCTATGCCTGAAGCGGCAGCAGAAGCACTTAAGAAAAACCCGAATGTGTCTTATGTTGAAGAAGACCACATGGCATATGCAACAGCTCAAACAACGCCATGGGGCATTACACATATTAAAGCAAATCAAGTCCATGCGACTGGAAACACAGGTTCAGGTGTAAAAGTTGCAATCTTAGATACGGGAATCGATGCTAGTCACGCAGATCTAAACGTTCGCGGAGGTGCGAGCTTCGTGGCAGGTGAGCCAAATGCACTGACAGACGGCAACAGCCATGGTACACATGTTGCAGGTACAGTTGCGGCTCTTAATAATACAACAGGTGTTCTTGGTGTAGCTTATTCAGCTGACCTTTATGCGGTAAAAGTGCTAGACAGTTCTGGAAGCGGAACATACAGCGGCATCATACAAGGTATTGAGTGGGCTGTTTCAAACAATATGGATGTCATCAACATGAGCTTAGGTGGAAGCTCTGGTTCAACAGCGCTTCAGCAAGCTTGTGATA
The DNA here is from genome assembly GCF_042746035.1 of Fictibacillus sp. NPDC058756. Classification (NCBI taxonomy): domain Bacteria; kingdom Bacillati; phylum Bacillota; class Bacilli; order Caryophanales; family Fictibacillaceae; genus Fictibacillus; species Fictibacillus sp. NPDC058756. Next base: position 230,215 of record NZ_JBHYPU010000001.1, read on the forward strand.
ATGCATATAACTCTGGTGTTCTTGTAGTAGCGGCTGCAGGGAACTCAGGAACAAGAGGAAAGCAGAATACAATCGGCTATCCGGCAAAATATGCTTCTGTTATGGCAGTTGGAGCAGTTGATTCTAGCAACAACCGTGCATCATTCTCAAGTGTTGGTTCTGAGCTTGAAGTAATGGCACCAGGTGTAAACATTTTAAGCAGCGTTCCAGGAAACGGCTATGACAGCTACAACGGAACGTCAATGGCTTCTCCGCACGTAGCAGGAGCAGCAGCGCTTATTATGGCTGGAAACCCAGGACTTTCAAACGTGCAAGTTCGTCAAAAGCTAGTGAATACGGCGAAACCGCTTGGCGACTCATTCTATTACGGTAAAGGCGTAATTGATGTTTACGCAGCGACAAGATAATTTTAAAAAATGCAAAAAAGAGGTTCCTTTCCGGGAGCCTCTTTTTTCTGAGATGAGAAATTAAAGAACAGGAGTACCGTGATTTTTATTATTGAAAATTTAAAAACAAAAAAAGGAATAAAAGCTGTCTAAAATTCCTTTTTTCTTTAACCTTTATTGCGGGAATTCATATCAGAATAGTTTAATGAAGTAAATTACACGCTGTTCGATTTCTGAAGTGGGAATTTATAAAGCCATTTTTCATGTGAAGCAGATAAATGGCGTGAAACAGATGACCTTATGCGTGAAACGAGAAAGATTTTGCGTGAAACAGAAGGTTAAACGCGTGAAACTCTTTGATTAGTGCGTGGAAATATCCTATTTTTGCGTGAACGTGTAATGAATAAAAGAACACGTACCGTAAAATAGCTAAACCTTTCCAGAATTATGAGATAAAAAAATGAGGAAGATGGTTTAAAAATCCATCTTCCTTTTTTTGCTGGTAATTCTTCTATCTTACTTCTGAGTATCTAACATTCACGTCCAAGTCATCACAAAATACTTTAAATTGATAGTAATCAAAATAAAGCTGGTCTTCCTCTTTATGATTCCAGCTAAAGATGGTTGATCCAAATACATAATCTTTTTTTCTGAAAGCCCGTATGGCAGGGGTATGCTGAATAGTTTCAATCAATCCTTTTTCCATACCTTTTTCAAGCTGAAGGATGACCCAAGGTAAGTCCTCTGGATGCACTTTCCTTTTTTCTCCGTTCTTTACGATTCGAATCGTTTTAGACATCGGCAGGTCCCCAATATTTTTTATAGTCTTTTCTTATCGTAGTTATTATAATGAGAGTTAGTATCCATACACAAGAAGGTACATTTTTGTAACTAAGGGAACGAAATGAAAGTAAGGGGTGTTTTCGCTTGAAAGAATATTCTCATCCAATTGAAGTGACGATGGATGTGGTATGCGGAAAATGGAAAGGTGTCATTCTATGCCATTTGCAGCAGAACGACGTTTTAAGATTTGGTGAGATCAAAAAATTGCTTCCTAAAGTGTCACAAAAAACACTGACTCTTCAACTAAGAGAATTAGAAGCTGATGGCTTGATCAATCGTCAAGTATACCCGCAAGTACCTCCAAAAGTAGAGTATTCTTTAACGGAATACGGAAAAGATTTAGAAGCCACATTGAACCATATGAGTGAATGGGGAAAAAGCCATGTTGAAAAAGTGGAATTAAACGGGTAGAAAATAGTTACAATGATTATGGCGAGAGTTATTACCTGAAAAAGATTGAGAGTTTAGCTGATAACGACTATAATTATAATGTTATGCATACAAAGCAGAGGTGAAAAACCATGTTAGAACGTTTAGAAACGATCGAACAGCGATACGATAAATTGAATGAATATTTAAGTGATCCGGAAGTTATTAATGATACGAACAAACTGCGCGAGTATTCAAAAGAGCAATCTTCTCTTCAGGAAACTGTAGCGGTTTACCGTGAATATAAAGAGGCAAAAGAACAGCTGGACGAAGCAAAGATGATGCTTGAGGAAAAGCTTGATGCCGAAATGTCAGCAATGGTAAAAGAAGAAATCTCTGGTCTTTCTGGTCAGATTGAGGAGTTCATAGCCAAGCTGAAGATTTTATTACTTCCGAAAGACCCGAACGACGACAAGAACGTTATCGTCGAAGTCCGCGGTGCTGCCGGCGGAGACGAGGCAGCATTGTTTGCTGGCGATCTTTACCGCATGTACAGCCGTTATGCGGAAATGCAAGGATGGAAGTCTGAAGTAATCGAAGCTTCTTACACAGAACTTGGTGGTTATAAGGAAATTATCTTTATGATCAACGGTGCTGGTGCTTATTCGAAGCTTAAGTATGAGAACGGGGCACACCGTGTTCAACGTGTACCAGCAACTGAATCTGGCGGACGTATCCATACATCCACAGCTACAGTAGCGGTTCTTCCTGAAGCAGAAGAAGTAGAAGTGGATATTCATGAAAAAGACGTTCGTGTAGATACGTTTACATCATCTGGTCCTGGAGGTCAGTCTGTAAACACGACACAATCAGCGGTTCGTTTAACACATATTCCTACAGGCACAGTTGTATCGTGTCAGGATGAAAAATCACAGATCAAGAACAAAGAAAAAGCGATGAAGGTTCTTCGTGCGCGTGTTTATGATAAGATTCAGCGAGAAATACAAAAAGAGTATGATGAGACACGTAAGAGTGCGGTTGGATCAGGTGACCGTTCTGAACGTATCCGTACGTACAACTTCCCGCAAAACCGTGTTACCGATCACCGTATCGGCCTGACGATTCAAAAGCTTGACCAGATCCTTCTTGGTAAAATGGATGAGTTTGTAGAAGCGCTCATCACAGAAGATCAAACAAGCAAGATGAAAGCACAGGCGGACGCGTAAAATGAGTACCAAAGTTCATGAAGCCCTCGCCTGGGCTTCTTCTTTTTTAGCAGACCATAATCGGGAAGCCTTTGCCGCAGAGATTCTGATGAGACATGTCTTGGGGGATGTGAGCCGTACGGATATGCTGATGCGTCTTCACGATCCGATAAGCGAAGAGAAGTATGAAGAGCTAAAAGCAGCAGTGGAACGTCATGTTGAAGGTGAGCCGGTTCAATACATTACCGGCAGGGAAGATTTTTACGGCCGCACGTTTTCTGTGAATGAAGAAGTTCTGATACCGCGTCCTGAAACAGAAGAATTAGTGGAGCATATGCTGACACTGATTTCTGAGCATTTTCCTGGTGAAGAGAAAGTCGCTGTTGCAGATATCGGGACAGGGAGTGGTGCAATTTCCGTAACGATGGCGCTTGAGAATAAGGATTTGAAAGTATGCACAGTGGACATTGCGAAAGAATCGATTGAAGTAGCACGTGGAAATGCGAGAAAGCTTGGGGCGGAAGTTGAATTTCTTCATGGAGATTTGCTGAAGCCTTTTATAGAAAAGGGCATCAAGCTGGATGTGGTGGTATCGAATCCGCCATATATCCCTGATCATGAGATTGCGGTTCTCGATGCAATCGTAAAAGATAGAGAACCGATGCGCGCGCTAAGCGGCGGGGAAGATGGCTATGACTTTTACAGAAGGTTCATGGAAGAGCTGCCGCTTGTTTTGAAGGAAAGAGCGTTGGTTGGCTTTGAAGTGGGAGCAGGTCAAGGTGCAGCGGTAGCCAGCATGCTGAAAGATACCTTTAGAGATGCGCAAGTGTACGTGAAGTATGACATTAACGGGAAAGACCGCATGGTGTTTGCTTTGATTGGGAAATAATTTGGGAAAAGGGGACAGACCCGGGTCTGTCCCCTTTTCGTTTTAGTGTGTAGGCTCAAAAATTTTTTTGAAAGCTCATAGAAAATTTCGAAGGACCATAAAAAATTTTAAAGGCTCAAATACGTCAGATGATGCTCCACAGCCAATTCTCCGACGTTTAAGCCTTTTGTGCGGTCTAAGTTAGCGGTTTGTTTAGCAGCCATGTTTTTCTTCCCTTATTTGTCGAAACAGACAGAAAAGATTTTAGTAGTTTGCTAGTATGTTTTTTTCTCACGCTGACCAAACTGTGGTTAGAGACGAAGGGGAGGAAAAAACGATGAAAAAACGCAATCATTTCTTTATTCTTATTCTTATATCTTTAGCGGTGATGTTCTTATTCTTTGAAACACAAACAAAAGTGGCAAACGCGACGATGAATGCCTCTGTTAAGATACCGGAAGAATCAATCAGACTTCGCATCTTAGCAAACAGCAACACGGCTGCCGATCAAAAGCTGAAGCGTGATATCCGTGATGAAGTGAACGCACAGATCACAACGTGGGTAGATGAATTATCAACATTAAGCGAAGCACGCGAAATCATCCGTAAGCAGCTTCCAGCGATCGAAAAGATCGTTCAGAACAAACTGAACGAAGCGGGCATCGAAAAGACATTTTCAGTAGAGCTGAACAAAGTGGCGTTTCCTACTAAAATGTATGGCGACTATATTTATCCGGCAGGTCAATATGAAGCAGTGCTAATTACGCTTGGAGAAGGAGAAGGGAAGAACTGGTGGTGTGTACTTTTCCCGCCATTATGCTTTCTCGACTTTGAAAACGGAGATGCTGTAAAAGAAAACAAAGAAGGCAAGAGTGACAAAGCCGAAACAGTTTCTTCTGAAGAAGCGGATGAAACAGAAGAAATCCAGACGAAATTCTTTGTCGTAGAGTTATTTGATAGCCTCGTAAGTGCAGTAGGGTCGTTATTCTCTTAAATTGTGCATAAGTTCCTCCCTATTTTCATAGATTATAGAAAATGAAGAAGGTATCACTCAAAGGTGTGCCTTCTTTTTTTACTATCGGTAATAGCAGTCTGTTGCTTTTGGAAGTGGTTGATTTCCGCTGCAGGGTGCTCGCTTTCCGCGGGGCGGGCGGTGAGCCTCCCTAGCGCTTTGCGCTGGCGGGGTCTCACCTGTCCACTGATCCCGCAGGAGTCTCGCACCCTTCCGCTACAATCAACTGTCATTGAAGGAAATAAAAAAATATAGCAACAACTTTTAGATGAGCATTTAAACAATAAAATTTTAAAAACCTTTGAAAAAAATCTAATATAAAACAGGGGAGAGTTGAAGATGACGATTATTTTAAGGCAGGCTATGCAGCATGAGGCAAAGGATTTATTGCAGCTTGTTGGAAAAGCTGGACTTCAGTCAGAAGGAATCAAAGACAGTATTGAAAACTATCTTGTCGTGGTGAATGATGAAGGGGAGACGATCGGAACAGTAGGGCTTGAACGGATCGGTAACGATGGGTTGCTGCGTTCTTTCGTACTGAAGCAGAAATATTCTTCAGAATCGCTTCTCCTTAAACTCATCGATAAAATTTTGGTATACTCAAAAGATAAGGGAGTCGAAACACTTTATTTACTCACAAAGGCTGTGCATATGTTTGAAGCGCTGTCTTTTAAAGTCATTCCAAAAGATAAAGTGCCTCCTCATATTGAAAATGCCGATCATGTTAAAAATAATGCAGCATCAGGAGCAGAACTTTTAGCATATGCGTTAATTTCTTAAGTAGTTGTCAACAACTTGTCCACAATTCGCGACAAATTGTGCATAACTCTGTGGATATAAAAGTTTTGTGGATCGACCTTATAAAAGGTGAATTACCTGAGTAGTAGAAAGGGATTTAAACCATGAAATCATTCCAAACGGAACGCTGGGCTGTGGATAACTTTGACGAGAATTTAATAAAACATCCACATGTTATTCAGGCCTCCTTGTGGATAAAACAAAATGAAGTGGTTGCTTTGCCGACTGAAACGGTTTATGGACTGGCAGGAAACGCTCAAAGCGACCATGCGATAGCAAGAATTTTTGAAGCAAAAGGCAGACCGAGTGACAATCCGCTTATTGTACACATATCAGACCGAAAGCAGCTTAAAGGTCTTGTTTCTTCCATTCCAGCAAATACGGAAAAGCTGATGAACGCCTTCTGGCCAGGTCCGCTTACGATCGTAATGCCGAAGGGGAATAATGTAAGCGAAAAAGTAACGGCAGGTTTATCCACAGTTGCGATAAGAATGCCAAACCACGCGATAGCTCTTGCTGTTATTGAAGCTTCAGGTGTACCGCTTGCTGCGCCTAGTGCCAACTTGTCAGGCAAACCAAGTCCGACAACAGCGAACCATGTATACGAGGATCTAAAAGGAAAAATTCCTGGAATTGTGGACGGAGGCTCTACAGGAGTAGGTGTAGAATCGACTGTAGTTGAGTGTATTGATGAGAAAGTGACAATTTTACGACCAGGCGGAGTAACATTTGAGGATCTGGAACATGTTGTTGGAGCAGGGAATGTCATAATAGACCCAGGCATTCAGAACGAAAAAATGGCTCCACGGTCACCTGGCATGAAATATACACACTATGCACCGGATGCTCCGTTTGTTCTTGTGGATGGGAATCCTGAATTTTTACAGCAGCTTGTGGATAAAGAAAGAGCTGCCGGAAAGAAAATCGGAATCCTGACTACAGATGAAAGAGTGGATCTTTATAGAGCAGATTGCGTGATCCCTGCCGGGAGAAGAGAAAATCCCGAAACGGTTGCTCAGCATTTATATGAGGCACTCCGCTCCTTTAATGAAGCGGGTGTCGATCAGATTTTTGGGGAAGTTTTCCCGAAAACAGGAGTGGGAGTGGCCATTATGAACCGGCTTGAAAAATCAGCTGGCGGCAACATCATAAAAGAATAACAAAGATGGTTCTTTTGTTTTTGAATTGTTTTTGTTAATAAACTTCATTGCTAAGTTGATTGGAGCGGAAGATGCGAGACTCCAGCGGGATCAGTGTGACAGGTGAGACCACTCATGGTGCAAAAAGCACCGAGGGGGCTCACCGCACACCCCGTGGAAAGCGAGCATCCTGGAGCGGAAATCAACAGCATCTATTAGCAATAATTTTTGCTAAAACATCCATAAAGAAAAGCCTGTGTCTATTGCGACACAGGCTTGTTTTTATGAATCGGCAGCATGATCGAGAAAGTTGTTCCTTCATCAATTTTGCTATCGATTAAAATTTTTCCGTGGTGGTTTTCCACAATTTTATAACAGATCATAAGGCCGAGACCTGTTCCTTTTTCCTTTGTCGTATAGAAGGGTTCACCAAGTGTCGCTAAACGCTCTTCAGGAATTCCGCAGCCATGATCGATAAAGGACGCGATTACGTAATTTTCTTGCTTTTGCAGGTGAATATGTACAGAGCCGCCTGTCGGCATCGCTTCTATAGCGTTTTTAAGCATGTTCACAAACACTTGCTTGATCTGATTATCCACACACCAGATTTCAGGAAGATCAGGTGCACTTTCAAAGTAGATTTGAACATTTGTTAGTATGGCTTGGGTATCAAGAATCGAAATGACATGCCTAAGCAGATCTCGTAAGTCTGTTTTCGTAAAATTCATGGCTTGCGGCTTGGCGAGCAGCATGAACTCTCCCACGATGCTGTTGATTCGGTCGATTTCCGAAAGCATGATCTCGTAGTAATCTTTGTCTTCTGATGCTTTTGACTGCAGAAGCTGTAAAAATCCTCGAATCGAAGTTAGCGGGTTGCGAATCTCATGTGCCACACCGGCTGCAAGCTGCCCGAGTACGGAGAGCTTGTCTGATTTTCTGAGCATTTCTTCGGTTTGCTTCCGTTCAGTAAGGTCACGTGCTACAACAACGCAAGATTCAGGCTGTCCAAAATCATTGATGATTGGTGTTGCGTTCGCTTCAAGTGTTACCCAGTGGCCGTGTGCATGCTTGCATCTCACCTCGAATTTTACAGGCTTTAGCGTCTGCACCATCTCGTTGATCGCGAATTTCACTTTAGGTCTGTCATCTGTATGAAAGAATCCTTGAATCTTTTTTCCATCATAAATGGACGGATCGAACCCGAGCAGCAGCCTGTTAGAAGGCGAGAAGTATTTTACGTTCCCTTCAAGGTCTACAACTCCTATTAAATCCGTCGTATTCTCAGCGATAATCCGGTACTTTTCTTCGCTTTCTTTTAATGCTTTTTCTTTTAGTTTTTTATCTGTAATATCTCTTGAAATAGCGGATATGGCAACAACATCACCATTTTCTCCGTAAATAGGGCTCAGAGAAAGACTCACATTGATGCGTTTTCCGGACTTCGTCAGTCTGATCGTTTCGACGCCTTTCACGTATCCGCCATGTTTCACGATCGTCATCAGTCTTTCAGATTCTGCCGCTTTGTCTTTTGGAACGACCGGCAGTATATGGGATGAGAGACCGCTGTTGAGCTCTTGCTGCGACCATCCGTAGATCAGCTCGAAAGCTGGATTTACTTTTACGGAATAATTCGTTAAATGCACAACGGAAATGGCATCACTTGAATGATAGATAACAGACTCGAGCAGGTCTTTTGTTTCTCTCAGCTCTTTTTCCGCTTCTCTTTTAGCTGTAACATCCTTCGCAATTCCAAATACACCATGTATTTTGTTCAGCACGATGATAGGAGTAAGAGTGAATGTGATCTGCCGTACATCTCCGTTTTTTTGCCGGATGCGTGTTTCATGCATTTTAGATTTGCCTTTTAGAGCGTCATTAAACTGATCGATCGCAATCGATTTTCGTTCCGGCATCATAAGAGGATCGAACGTCATGTTGAGAAGCTCTGTTTCACTGTAGCCCGTCAAATCCGTACAAGCTTTATTGACGGTAGTGAATTTACCGTCCAAATCCAGAGAGAATAAGGCATCGATGTTATGGTCCATCAATGATCTGAATCGCTGTTCACTTTCTGCAAGCTGTGTCTCTACCTGGACCCTTTCGCTCAGATCAACGCAGAACCCGTAAACCTCAGAAACAGCTCCATCTTTATAAATCGGACCGATCGCTGCTAGAAACGGAATGCCGTTCAGCTTTGATTCGTACGTCAGACTTTCTCCGTTTAACGCTCTCTCGTAAACTTCTCTCTTAAAAACGGTCATCTCTGGCGGAAAGATATCTTCTATTCTTTTTTGCAGAACGTTTTCCTGTTTGAGACCGAACATGTCAAAAAGCTCACCCTGGCTCTCTGTCATGATGATCTCATCATCCTGCTTTATAAATCGAAAGGTCATGCTTTTTTGGCGGGAAATACCGGTTTTGAACGGAGAAAACCGCCAGATGTTTTCTCCTGCTGCCGGAATGGCCTGTGCGTTATGGACCATGCTTGTTCCTCCCTTTTTTCGAACAGGTTTATATCTCTTTTATATACGCTACTCCCCTGCGTTTTCCCTTCCTACACCGCTGTAAAGTGTGCAATTTTTAAACGTTTAAACAGCTTGTTTATTTTTTAGTCTTTTTAAAAGTAGACATGCATAGGCTGAAAGTATGATGGATAAAGGAGTGGGAACTATTTGGCAACGATGGGGGAATGGATGACACTATGGTTTATGTCCATCGCACTCGGTATGGACGCCTTTTCGATCGGGCTGGGGATGGGAATGCTTTCACTTCGAATAAAGCAAATTATGAAAATAGGAATTACGATCGGTCTTTTCCACATGCTGATGCCGCTTGGGGGGATGACGATCGGCAAAGAGATATCTGTTCATTTTGGCGGTATCGCGGGCGTGGTAGGAGGGATCCTTCTCGTTATACTGGGTGTGACGATGATTCGCTCTTCGTTTTCAAAAGACGATGAGCCGTTTGTTCGGCCAGTTGGCTTCGGTCTGCTCGTTTTTGCATTGAGCGCTTCTCTCGACAGTTTTTCTGTTGGTCTTAGTTTAGGAATCTACGGCGCTAAAACGTGGCTGACTATTTTTATGTTCGGGATGATGAGCATGCTTCTTACATGGTGCGGGCTGATGATGGGGAAGAAAGTGCAGAAATGGCTCGGTTCCTATAGCGAGGCTTTAGGCGGCTGCATCCTGCTCGCGTTTGGCGTCAAGATTCTTTTACCTTTTTAAATCGCAGAACGAGAGGATTTATTTCCACTTGAAACCGGTGATATACTAATAAAAAATGTTACTCTCTATAAAAATGGGGAAAGCTAGAATATGAGGTGAACACTCCATGAACGTGTTATTTATTTGTACAGGAAACACTTGCCGAAGTCCGATGGCTGAAGCGATTTTACGGGAAAAAGGAAAGGGAAGATTTCACGTAAAGTCTGCAGGAGTTTTTGCTGGAAACGGCGCCGTTATGAGTTCGAATGCAACACAGGCTCTTTCTGAAAGGAAGATCAAAGAGAATCATCAGTCACAGGGTGTTTCCGATTACTTGATCGAGTGGGCAGATCTCATTTTAACGATGACTGAAAATCATAAGCATGCCCTCGTTGGAAGATGGCCGGATGCTGTCAACAAAACATATACATTAAAAGAATACGTGATGGACGACGAAGATCTGAAGAAAATTGAAGAGATTTACGAGTTGTATACAGAAATTGAAATGTTAAAGCTGCAATATATGTCCAAAGATCATAATAGTGAAGATGTGAAAAAAGAGTTTGAAAAAGAAGTGAGGCCGCTCGTTGAAAAGCGGATGAAGCTTGAAAGCGAGGTTCCATCTCTCGATATTTCAGACCCGTTCGGCGGTCCTTTGCATCTTTATCAGGAAACAAGGGACGAAATTGAAGCGCTTATTGAAAAATTAGTGAAAAAAGACGATAAGACTAAAGAGTGAATCATATTCGAATGAGGCTGTCCTAAATAGGCGTGAAGCGGCATTGAATAGGAAACTAGTTAAGAATATAATGGAAAAAAGTATGAGAGAGCAGGTGCAGGCAACATGAAAGTAGCAATCGGTTCAGATCACGCCGGAGTTGAATTACGTAAAGAAATTATAGCCATGATAGAAGAGCTGGGAATGGAAGTAGAAGATGTTGGCTGTGAATGCACGACATCTGTAGATTACCCGGACTATGCTATTCCTGTAGCAGAAAAAGTAGCAAACGGCGAAGCAGATCGAGGAATCTTAATTTGCGGAACGGGAATCGGTATGAGTATCGCAGCAAACAAGGTTAAAGGAATCCGCTGCGCACTTGTTCATGATCTGTTCAGTGCAAAGGCAACGAGACAGCATAATGACAGCAATGTACTTGCCATGGGTGAACGTGTAATCGGTCCAGGTGTCGCTTTGGAAATTGCAAAAGTATGGCTGACGACAGAATATGAAGGCGGACGCCACGGACGCCGTGTGGGTAAAATCTCTCAATACGAAAGCCAATAGCAATAAACCCATAATATGAAGGGAAGACCATCAAATGAGCGACGAGCTCCAACAAATCGAAGACCAAGTCCTGAATGTTTTGCAAGATCTGCAAAAGCATGCACAATTAAAATCTTCTCAATTATTAGTAGTAGGCGCAAGTACGAGCGAAGTAATTGGTGAACGAATTGGCACATCAGGCACGATGGATACAGCGGGTGCACTATACCGCGGTATCATAACGTTTCAAGAGGAAACAGGAGTTGCACTTGCAGTCCAGTGCTGTGAACACTTGAATCGCGCCCTCGTCATGGAGCGGGAAGAAGCAGAAAAAAGAGGCTATGAAGAAGTTCGGGTTGTTCCGGCTCGATCGGCCGGCGGTGCATTGGCGACACATGCCTTTCACCATATGAACGAACCCGTGATCGTTGAATATATAAAAGCTGACGCAGGCATTGACATCGGTGACACCTTTATCGGTATGCACCTGAAGCATGTCGCAGTGCCGGTCCGAAGCGAAGTGAAGAAGGTCGGCGCAGCGCATATAACGCTGGCGAAGACGCGCCCGAAGCTGATCGGCGGCGAACGCGCAGTCTATCCGAGCAAAGAAGACATACGGTGTTTTTAAGTAGGAAAAGCCCTCTTGGTGAGGGCTTTTTTTGTTTTGAGAGGATGATTGTGGTCGGGTGTAGCGAAAATAGGTCTAAAAATAGTAGACTCGCGGATATATAGCAAAAACTCGCGGGAATAACGGTAAATCTCGCGGGATTATCTGTTAAACTCGCGGGAATAACCGCAAAACTCGCGGGAATATTCCAAGATTAAGGTTTTTGAATTCCAAAAAAGAAGCTTGGCGCCGGTCAAGCATCCTAATTATGTTCAATCTCGTAATGAATCCACTCAGAATTGATGTTTTTTCCACCCATTTTCTTGTAAAGTGCTTGTGCAGAAGTATTATCGACTGCTGTTTGCCAAGTCATGTACGCATAGCCTTCATTTTTCGTATATTCCAGGATATGCTGAAACAATTTTTCGCCTAGTCCCGATCCGCGAAACTCTGAATCTACAAAAAGGTCGTTCAAAATGGCGATTTTCTGCACACGAGTGGTGCTGAACGAGAAATAGAGTGTAGCGAAACCGGCAAGCTCCCCGTCATCGGCAACCGCCACAAACTGTGTTCCTGCTTCCTCAGAGTTCAGCAAGTGCAAAATATGATTCTCCAATTGAGTATCCTCAGGCTTTTTACCCTTATAAAAATCAACAATATAAGCGAGCATCAAATTTTTCAGCTGCTCGATATCTTCTTTTACGACAGGTCGTATTTGAAAAGCGGCCATCTTTTATTTCCCCTTTTTACATTTTTTTATAGAGATAGCATTTCGCATTCTTTGAATAGAATCCTGCACTCTGTCTTTATTTTTTATCATAAAGTTTATAAATAACAGATCAACATTCGTATGCTGTGCGATCCTGGTTGACAAAGTATACGCTTCGTTCTTGGACAATAATGGAGACTATTATTGCATTAACTGGATTTACGGTCGTATTTGTATTAGGATTCTTTATACTATAGATAGTGGTTTGATGAGGGAGGGCATACTAATGCTGCTCCCTTTGGTGAACGGTTTGAAAGGAGAATATATTTTGAAAAGTTATGCAATCGGCATTGATATAGGAACGACGAGCACGAAGGTCGTCCTTTTTGATGAAAAAGGAGCGGCAGTTGCTCATCATGCAAAAAGTTATCCTTTGCTTGCAGAGGTTCCCGGGGCTGCGGAACAAAATCCTGATGAGATTTATGAAGCAGTCGTCTATTCACTAGGAGAAACGGTGAGGAAGAGCGGGGATCTCGCAGAAAGAATTGGCTTTATCTCATTAAGTACAGCGATGCATTCTCTCATTGCGGTGGATTCGGATGGGAAACCGCTGACGAACAGCATCACATGGGCAGACACGCGCAGTGAGTCATATGCTTTTGCGGTGAAATCAAGTCCAAACGGATTAGACCTCTATAAAAGAACAGGCGTGCCGCTGCATCCGATGACACCTCTGTTTAAATTGCAGTGGCTAAAGAATGAACATCCGGAGATTTTTCAAAAAGCATCAAAGTTCGTTGGAATAAAAGATTACATACTGTACCGCTGGTTTGGTGAATGGGCAACCGATTATGCGTCGGCTGCAGCAATGGGACTTTGGAACATGAACACACTCGAGTGGGATGAAGAGGCTTTACATATGGCGGATGTTACTCCTGAACAGCTGCCCGCGATCCAGCCTACAACATTTTATTGGGACAGCCTTTCTGAAACATTGGCAAAAATCAGCGGACTCGATTCTTCCGTAAAAGTTGTGATTGGTGCGACTGACGGTCCTTTATCTAATCTTGGAGTGGGTGCGATTTCACCTGGTGATGTTGCCGTAACGATTGGTACAAGCGGAGCGATCAGGACGATTTCAAAGACTCCAATTTTAGATGCAGAGGGAAGAACGTTTTGCTATCCGCTGACCGAAAAGCATTGGGTATCAGGCGGTCCAGTAAATAACGGAGGAATTGCTTTTCAATGGGTTCACGACCTTTTTACAGAAGATGAAACAGAAGGGTCGTACGAAGAGCTTTCCCGACTGGCTGAGGCGGCACCCCCAGGCAGTGATGGGTTGATTTTTTTGCCTCATTTAACGGGTGAACGAGCACCATTATGGGATGCGCAGGCGAAGGGTTCTTTTATCGGCTTGACGCTTCGCCATAAAAAAGATCACATGGTTCGTGCGGTATTAGAAGGCACAATCTTCAATCTGTATCAGGTTTATAGCCTCGTTAAAACTCAAGCGCAGGAAAAAGCAGACGTTAAGATCTTTGCGACTGGCGGGTTTACGAACTCACCGGCGTGGAAACATATTTTAGCAGACGTGTTTCAGAAAGAAGTCAGCATTCCTGAGCACACAGAAAGTTCTTGTCTTGGAGCGGTACAGCTTGGAAGATTTGCAATCGGTGAAACAGAAGTTTTACAGGAAGTGTCTGAGGAAACGAAGCAATATGGAACAGTAATGCCGAACGCAGAACATAAAGTGTTATATGAAGAGTTGTTTGAAATCTATCAAAGTTTATCCAAAGCGATGGAATCTCAATATAAGGCGATTCATGAGTTTCAAAATAGACGTAAATAATAGGGGATCACTCACAAGGAGCTGTTTTCGCAATCAATGTAGTACTTGGAAGTGGTTGATTTCCGTTTCAGATACTCGCTTTCCACGGGGCGTGCGGTGAGCCCTGGTGAATGAAAGATCTATGAAGTGCTGCTCCTGCGTCTACAAGAATATCCTGCCGGAGCTAGCTCCCTCGTCGCATGCCTTGCGAGAAGAATACTCAGGTAGCTGGCACGCTGATCCCGTAGGAGTCTCGCATCCTACACTCCTATCAACTTGTCAATGAAGAGTAAAAAAACAGGGCTGCCAAAAGTGAGTTTACCTTACTTTTGGGACAGCCCCTTTCTCTATTCAATATAAGTAGCGTTGATCAACGAAAGACCTGATTTTGCATCTTTTCCAGTCTTCACGTTTCCGTAGACGATGATGTCAGAACCAGGTGCAACTTTACTCATCGTAAAGTTCATAACCTTAAAGTCAGTTTCTCCCACTTTAAGCTCGAAGCTTCCGCCTGTTGAAACTGGAGTCTCGGAATTAACGGTTCCAACCGCTTTAATGATTTTTTCCTCGTAAGCTTTTGGATCTGCTTCTAATGCTTTTGGATCTAATTCAACTGCATTTTCTTGCATGTTTTTAATAATTTTAGCCTGATTGGCTGTTTCATCAGAAGCTGTTTTTTCTTCCGTTTGTTCCTTCTTCGGCTTTTCCTCTGGTTTTGCTTTTTCCTCGCTGCAGCCAGCAAGTGCAAGCATAAGGACTAGAAGACTTGCTCCAAACCACTTTTTCTTCATGATGTATGACACCCCTTTTAAATCTACTGTTTCTCTCTCTATTATGTATCATCATACCATGTTCATCCCTATCAAATAAAATGAATTTTCACGCCTTTGTGAAAGATTGTGCATTTCCTCTTACAACTGAAGACATAAATGTGTAAGATAGAAGGGTATGTTACAATCATAAAAATTTTTCACATAAGGTAAGGGGGAAGCGAAAATGAACCATTTGAAAACAGCTGATCAAGAAGTCTACCAATCCATCATGGATGAATTGCACCGCCAGCGTACAAAAATAGAATTGATTGCTTCTGAAAACTTTGTTAGCCAAGCCGTAATGGAAGCTCAAGGCTCCGTTTTAACGAATAAATACGCAGAAGGTTACCCGTCAAGACGCTATTATGGCGGATGTGAGCATGTGGATGTTGTTGAGAACCTGGCAAGAGACCGCGCGAAGAAAATCTTCGGTGCAGAACATGCCAACGTTCAGCCGCATTCTGGTGCACAAGCAAACATGGCGGTTTACTTCACGATCTTAGAGCAAGGTGACACAGTTCTTGGTATGAACCTTTCTCATGGTGGTCACTTAACTCACGGAAGTGCTGTTAACTTTTCCGGAATTCAATACAACTTTGTCGAGTACGGAGTTGATAAAGAGAAGAATGTCATCGATTATGAAGATGTTCGTCAAAAAGCGCTTGAACACCGTCCGAAGCTGATCGTAGCTGGAGCGAGCGCGTATCCACGTGCGATCGATTTCGCGAAGTTCCGTGAAATCGCGGATGAAGTGGAAGCTTACCTTATGGTGGACATGGCCCACATCGCTGGTCTTGTAGCAGCTGGCCTTCACCAGAATCCAGTTCCTTATGCTGACTTTGTAACGACGACAACACACAAAACGCTTCGCGGACCGCGCGGCGGAATGATTTTATGTAAAGAAGAATTCGCGAAAAAAATTGATAAATCCATCTTCCCGGGCATCCAGGGTGGTCCTTTAATGCACGTGATCGCTGCAAAAGCGGTATCGTTCGGAGAAGTTTTAACGGATGATTTCAAGGTGTATGCTGAGCAGATCGTGAAAAACGCGAAGCGCCTTGCTGAATCTCTTAAAAAAGAAGGACTTACACTTGTTTCAGATGGTACAGACAATCACTTAATCCTGATCAACGTAAGCGAGCTTGCGTTAACAGGAAAAGTTGCTGAAAAAGCGCTTGATGATATCGGAATTACAGTGAATAAAAACACGATTCCATTTGATCAAGAAAGCCCGTTTGTAACGAGCGGAATCCGAATCGGAACAGCAGCCGTTACTTCCCGCGGTTTTGTTGAAGAAGATATGGATGAAATCGCATCGATCATGGCATCAGTTCTAAAGAACATTGAGGATGCAGCCGTATTGAAAGATGCAGAAGCACGCGTTGAGAAGCTGGCAGGTAAATATAAGCTTTACGAATAAAAAACAGATTTGATATGAACCCTTTTGCCAAATGGCGGAAGGGTTTTTTGCTTTTATAATGAAACTCATATAATGGGGAAATTTTGAATACACATGTTAGGTGAATGATGACGCCGGTGTATGTATTGTTGGGTATTTCCGTCGTTTCGGTCGTGTAGTTGAGTAAATTTTTCAGGTGGAGCGGAAAGGTAGAATAATGCTCATTACACCTTGCTGTAAAAAAGTGTATGTTAGGAGTGTCGGTTTTTTTTCGACACTTCTTTTTTTATAAAAAAATTTATATTTTACGGAACCGTCTTTAAAAAATGTCGTCTGTATCTGTAGAAAAGGAGGTACGACTTTGATCAATCACATAAAGTCTGAAGCTGGTCAGCATACCGGCTATGATCTCATACAAAGAAAAGAATGCGACCTTGACAGTCTTATGAAAGAGTACGGACAAAGTGTTTTGTGGTTAGCTTATTCTTATGTAAAAGATAAAAGCCTAGCAGAGGAGATTACACAGGATGTATTTATCAGCTGTTACGAAAAGATGGATACTTTTCGTGAAGAATCTTCAATAAAAACATGGGTATACCGAATTGCGAGCAACCGATGTAAAGATGTTATGAAATCACGAGCATACAAGTATAAGAAACTCACACAATCTTTATTTGATCACTATTTTTCTACTGAGCAGACACCAGAAGATTCCTTTATTAAGAAATCAGACGAAAATGAGCTTTCACTAAAGGTCCTGGCTTTGCCTCTTAAATACAGAGAAGTGATATACCTTTATTATTTTGAAAACTTAAAACTGGATGAGATCAGCATCCTTCTATCAATAAAAACAAACACAGTAAAAACGAGGCTGCACAGAGGCAGAGAACTTTTAAAGAAAATGTATGAAAGAGGTGGGAGTCATGGAAGATAAGCTGAAAAAATTAAGAGAATGCATGACGAGTACGGTCTTATCGGATATTACATTCGATCAAAACCTGGAACGGAAAATACATGACCGGATTGAAAAACGAAGCTTTACCAGCAAGAAGAACCATTTGGGGAAGAGACTCATGTACCTTACTGCTGCTGCTGTACTTCTTTTTGCATTATTTATCGGCTCAGCATTCGTTTCTCCCGCAATGGCAAAAATGGCCGCAAAGATTCCGTACTTAGGACAGTACTTTGAATCAGAAAATATCGGTTATGTCATCCATGAAAAACTGAAGGAAGAAGGATATCAAATAAGCGGAGTAGGTGCCTCTTATCAAGGGAAAAAAGAAATATTTATTAATATACAAGGCGATGATCTATATTTCGAAAAAGTGAAAAACGAAGTCGAAACGGTGGCTGAAGAGATTTTGAAATCCCGAGGCTATGATGCATATTCCGTTAAGGTAGGTAAATATCAGGAACGTATCTTAAGTGAAGAAGACAAAAAGTTTATGCAAGAGCAGGAAAAACAAGCAGAACAAGATGAGAAAATATTAACGGCTATCAATGAGAAGCGTGAAGAGTATCAATTAGAAGGTTTAGGGATCGACTCCAATAAAAAAATAATCGAGATGGAAGTTCCAGATACGGTTGAAAGAACAGATGAAATGAAACAACAAGTTCAGCAGATTATTAGCGCTCATACGAATGAGTCTTACACGATTAAGATTAAGAAAATAAATATGAAGAAAAGAGATCAGGATTGGAGATGGGGACAGATCCTTACAATCGTTGGCGAGGATTTAATGGGCAAGAAAGTGTATAAGGTAACCGGTCTGGCATACTCTGTCTACCCATCCCCTGAGATCATTTTTAAAACTTCTTTAAAAAGCACAGATCCTGATTCAAAAGAGCATGCGGAACAGCTTGAGAAAGTGATTGAAGACTATCTGAAAACAGACGAAATGAAAGAAAAGGTAAAAGGCGATTCTTATACAATCACAATCCGCAGTAAAGATAAGAAGAAATTAAATTAAGATGAAAGAAGAGATCGCGATGCTGCGGTCTCTTCTTTATATCTAAATAAATAGGAGAGGGTGTCCTGCTGAAGCGGACATGATCTGTTATTTTATGTTGAATAAGATTCTTCTTTTTCATGGTTTCATCCCACAAAAAGGGGAATAGTAACAAGTGAGCTGAACAAGAAATATTTGGAGTCCATATTGCGGTAATATTACCGCTGATTTTCCTTGAAGTACACCATGTTTTTCTGTACAATGCTAGAGATGCTTTTTTAGAAACGCCAATAAAAGTTACATAAAGGAGAGGTGCTTTAAACATGAGCAATGTATATGTCCTTGATCATCCGTTAATTCAGCATAAATTGACATACATTCGAGATGAAAGAACGGGTACAAAAGAATTTCGCGAGCTTGTAGATGAAGTGGCAGGGCTGATGGCTTTTGAAATCACGCGTGACCTTCCATTGCAGGAAGTAACGGTAAAAACCCCAGTTGCTGAAGCGACAATGAAAACAATCGCCGGAAAAAAATTAGGGCTAGTACCTATCCTTCGTGCCGGTCTTGGTATGGTAGACGGCATCCTTAAACTTATTCCAGCGGCAAAGGTAGGACATGTTGGTCTTTACCGCGATCCTGAAACGCTGACACCGATTGAATATTACGTGAAGCTTCCTTCTGATGTAGAAGAACGCGACTTTATCGTGATCGATCCAATGCTTGCAACAGGCGGATCTGCTTCTGCAGCAATCACTTCTATTAAAAACCGCGGTGCGAAAAACATTAAGCTTATGTGCTTAGTTGCTGCTCCAGAAGGTGTAAAAGTGATTCAGGACGAGCACCCTGACGTTGATATCTTCTTGGCTGCATTAGACGAGAAGTTAAACGACCACGGATACATCGTTCCAGGTCTTGGTGACGCTGGTGACCGTCTGTTCGGAACAAAATAAGACGGAAAAATGATGAAATTGACTCGATTGAGGGTGAAAACACCTCTGTTGGGTCAGTTTTTTTATGGAAAATAGGTTCTGTGCGTGAAATTAGCACGATCCTGCGTGAACTGAAAGGTATTCTGCGTGGAAGTTATAAGTTTCTGCGTGAAACAAAGTAATGTTTGCGTGGAAATGAGGTATTATTGAGCGAACGTGTAATAAATAAAAGAACACGTACCGTAAAATCGTAAAATCCAAAAAAGAAGGCTGACAGACGTCAGCCCTCCCTTAGTATTTAACTCAATTCCTCAAACTTCATATCGATCAGTTTGTTGTCATCATGCATCACGCCGACTTTTACCAAGCGCTTTGTATTATCTTGATAAACCGTAAAGTCAAAGTAATCGGTGATCGTCCCATCCGGGGCAACTCTGCGCGTGTCATATTGATAATCGCTGACACGGCTGTTCGGATACTTCTTTTTTGTTTCTTCCAAGGCCATTTTACCCCATTTTGCATAATCAACTTGGGTCATGTTCATTGGCGTCTGATCGTTATACTGAACATTCAATGGTTTGTCTCGATCCTGCTCGACGTTATTTCTCATATCGCGGGACTCTTTTACCGGTTTTTTGTCGTTGTTCATGCAACCTGCTGCAAGAACACCAATAATGGCTATTAAAATTAAGACTTTTTGTTTCATTTTGACCAAGCTCCTTCCATATATTTAATGTAAGTATTTATCAAATGGGTGGAATTATTCGGATTCTTGGAATATGAAGGAAAAGATAGTACACAATGTTAACTATAAACCTTTGAAACAAGCCACAAAATTTCCACAATTTATTTAATAAACCGCCCCCGAAGTCGTTGACATAGAAATGTCACTATTGTATTCTTACAAAGGGAATATGGTAAGGTTTACATCTTTGTTATTTCAAGGGTTTTTCAAGATAAATATTACCAATTTCCATTAAGGAAGGAGTCCACCTCTATGAGCAATGGGAAACGCCCTTATAAAGCGATGGCTTTAATGTCTGGCATTCTCTCACAGCTTGTTGGCTGTATTTTGATTGGACTTTTTGGAGGGAAATGGCTGGATGAATATTTCGGCAATGAATTTCCAATCTTCCTTATCATCGGGTTGTTTCTTGGTCTTGGCGCTGGTGTTTATGGGATGATCCGCTTAATATCGAAGTTTTCAGGGGATGGGCAATGATGGATGAGTACCGATCGGTGTTTTTTAAATACATAAAGTACACATTATATCTCCTCTCGATTCTATTTATCGGATATGCCTTCACTCCCTACAAAACGATCTTTTTAGGACTCGCTTTAGGAACTGTTTTCGGTCTCTACAATCTTTGGAGCATGTACTCAAAGATTGAGCGGATGGGACAAGCAGTCATCCAGCAACGAAAAGTGAGGTCACTCGGTTCACTTTCAAGACTCCTATTAGCAGGGTTAGCGGTGCTCATCGCAATGAAATACCCGGAACATTTTCATTTATTAAGTGTGGTAGTGGGATTGATGTCGGTCTACATTATCATGTTAATAGATTCACTAACTCAAGCTATACGTACTCCAAAGGAAAAGAGGTGAACATAGGTGGAACATGGTGCAGTTACAAAAGATTTTCTCGGTTTGACTTTTAATATGTCGAACGTACTGATGATCACAGTTTCATCCGTTATTGTTTTCCTTATTGCGGTACTCGCTACTCGATCCATGTCAATGCGACCAGGAGGAATGCAAAACTTCCTTGAATGGGTAGTCGATTTCGTAAAAGGAATCATAGGCAGCACAATGGACTGGCATACTGGCGGACGTTTTCTTGCTTTAGGACTTACGCTTATCATGTATATTTTCGTGGCCAACATGCTGGGATTACCTTTTGCAGTAGTAGTCGACCATAATCTATGGTGGAAGTCACCTACTGCAGACCCGACCATTACATTGACACTAGCGGTTATGGTAGTGGTGCTATCACACTATTACGGTGTGAGAATGAAGGGATTCAAAGAATATGGAGCTGAATTCTTCAAGCCAATGAAGTTCTTGTTCCCGTTGAAGATTATTGAGGAGTTTGCAAACACTCTAACTCTTGGTCTTCGTCTTTACGGAAATATTTTCGCTGGTGAGATGCTCTTAGCATTATTAGCAGGACTTGGTACAAGCGGTATTTTCCAAGGAGTATTTGCATTGCTGCCGATGATGGTATGGCAAGGGTTCTCGATCTTTGTCGGTGCGATCCAGGCGTTTATCTTCACAATGCTGACAATGGTTTACTTAGCACATAAAGTAAGCCACGATCACTAATTATCGGGAAAAATCAAGCTTCTAACATAGGAGCCAATTTTCATAAAAATTTTAAGGGAATTTAGAAGGGAGAATTTTTATTATGAATCTTATTGCAGCTGCAATCGCGGTAGGTCTAGCGGCACTTGGTGCTGGTATTGGTAACGGTTTAATCGTAGGTCGTACAGTTGAGGGAGTTGCTCGTCAACCAGAACTACGTGGTACTCTTCAAACAACAATGTTCATCGGGGTAGCGTTAGTTGAAGCACTTCCAATCATCGGTGTAGTTATCGCGTTCATCGCTCTTGGCGCTGAGTAATCATAACAAGCATTGTTTATTACGATTTTTATAATGGCGAAGCAAGTTTCCGAATAGGGACTACCCTTCGCCATTCCTTATGTATGATCGATTGAAGGGAGGAAATGCTGTGCAATCCTTAATTCTAGGTGCTGCTACAGGTGGAATTAACACTGGAGATATCTTTTTCCAGTTAGTATCATTTATCATCCTATTAGTATTGCTGCGCAAATACGCATGGGGCCCATTAATGGGAATCATGAAAGAGCGCCAATCACATATCAACAGCGAAATTGATGCGGCTGAACAATCCCGTCAAGAAGCTAAGACTTATCTTGAAACTCAAGTTGAAGAGTTAAAGAAAGCGCGCGAAGAAGCAAAAGCTATTATCGACAATGCGAAAAAGCAAGGCGAAGCTCAAGGTGAAGCGATTATTAAAGCATCCCGTGACGAAGCTGAGCGCGTGAAAGAAGCTGCATTGGCTGAGATCGCTTCTGAAAAAGAAAAAGCAGTTGCTACACTTCGCCAAGAAGTTGCTGCTCTATCCGTTAAGATCGCTTCTAAAGTTATTGCAAAAGAACTTGACGAAAGCTCTCAGGAGAAGCTCATTAACGAATACCTTCAAGAGGTAGGCGAGTCTCGATGAGCAAAGATCAAGCAATCGTAGCAAAACGTTATGCATTGGCACTATTTGAAGTAGTTGGTGTTACGAAACTTGAAGAAACAGTTTCAGAATTGCGTCTTGTAAAAAACGTTCTGGAGATCAACAAAGATCTTCAAAAAGTTTTAGCGCATCCAAAAGTATCTAAAGGTCAGAAGAAAGAATTGATCAAAGAGAGTGTTGGAGCTGACCTTTCTCCATCTGTAATGAACACAGTTTACTTAATGGTAGACCGCAATCGTTACACGTATATCACAGAAATGGCTGCGCAATTCATTGAATTAGCAAATGAGGCACAAGGCATTGCTGATGCAAATGTATTTTCTGTTCGTCCTTTATCAGACGCAGAAATACAGAAGCTGGAGCAGACGTTTGCTGCCCGAGTCGGCAAAAAAGCGTTGCGAATTAATAATATTGTAGATCCTTCACTTGTTGGGGGAATTAAGATCCGCATTGGCAACCGTATTTTTGACGGGAGCATCAGCGGAAAGTTGAATCGAATGGAACGTCAATTAGCTTCTAACGGAAGCTGAGAGGATAGGGGTGAAATTCATGAGCATTAAAGCTGAAGAAATCAGTGCTTTAATAAAAAAGCAGATTGAAAACTATCAATCTGAGATAGAAGTAAATGATGTGGGTACAGTTATCCAGGTCGGTGACGGTATTGCCCGTGCCCATGGATTAGATAACGTAATGGCTGGTGAGCTAGTTGAATTTTCTAACGGTGTAATGGGTATGGCCCAAAACCTTGAAGAAAACAACGTAGGTATCATCATTCTTGGGCCTTACCAAGAAATTCGTGAAGGTGACGAAGTAAAACGTACAGGACGCATCATGGAAGTTCCTGTAGGTGAAGAGCTTCTTGGCCGTGTAGTTAACCCTCTTGGACAGCCTATCGACGGCAAAGGTCCAGTTGCTACTACAAAGACTCGCCCAATCGAGCAAAAAGCACCAGGTGTAATGGCTCGTAAATCAGTACATGAGCCGCTTCAAACTGGTATTAAAGCGATTGACGCACTTGTGCCAATCGGACGCGGACAGCGTGAGCTTATCATCGGTGACCGTCAAACAGGTAAAACAGCTGTAGCGATCGATACGATCCTTAACCAAAAAGATCAAGATATGATCTGTATCTATGTAGCGATCGGACAAAAAGAATCAACAGTTGCGGGCGTTGTAGAAACACTTCGTTCACACGGAGCGCTTGATTACACAATCGTTGTATCAGCATCTGCTTCTCAACCTGCACCAATGTTGTTCCTAGCTCCTTACTCTGGAGTATCTATGGCTGAAGAGTTCATGTGGGCTGGCAAGCACGTATTGATCATCTATGATGATCTTTCTAAGCAAGCTGCTGCATACCGTGAACTTTCCTTGCTGCTTCGCCGTCCTCCAGGCCGTGAAGCTTATCCAGGGGACGTTTTCTACCTTCACTCACGCCTATTAGAGCGTGCAGCGAAGTTGAACGACGAGTTGGGTGGCGGTTCAATCACAGCGCTTCCGTTCATCGAAACGCAAGCATCTGATGTATCTGCATACATCCCGACAAACGTTATCTCTATCACAGACGGACAGATTTTCTTACAATCTGACTTGTTCTTCTCCGGTGTTCGTCCGGCGATCAACGCAGGTATCTCCGTATCTCGTGTAGGGGGAGCAGCACAGATTAAAGCGATGAGTAAAGTATCCGGTACCCTTCGTCTGGATCTTGCTTCATACCGTGAGCTTGAAGCATTTGCTCAGTTCGGTTCTGACCTTGATAAAGCAACTCAAGCAAAACTTAACCGTGGTGCACGTACTGTAGAAGTACTTAAGCAAGGACTTCACAAGCCGCTAAAAGTTGAGCACCAAGTTTCGATCCTATATGCATTGACTCGCGGATACATTGATGATGTAGCTGTTGAAGATGTAAGCCGCTTTGAAGAAGCGCTTTACGCACACATGGAAGCTAACTCTAAAGACGTTCTTGATGCAATCAAGACATCTGGAAAACTTCCTGGCGACGACAGCCTAGACGAAGCGATCAAAGCATTCAAGAAGACTTTCGCGTAAATTTTTATAGATAAAATTAAGTACGGTTCTAAGACAGTAAAAAGCTTAGAACCGTGCAACCAGCTTACTATGTTTAAAATGAGGATTACCGATTTTTAAACTACCAATAAAGGTGGTGAAAATGAATGGCATTAAGAGATATCAAAGCACGTATTGATTCTACTAAAAAGACGATGCAGATCACGAAAGCGATGGAAATGGTTTCAGCTGCAAAGCTAAACCGTGCTGAGCAAAATGCAAAATCTTTCGGCCCTTACGTGGATAAAATCCAAGAAGTGGTTGGAAGCATTGCATCTGGAAGCAACGCGAAACATTCCATGCTTTTAACACGTCCAGTGAAGAAGACAGGTTACTTCGTCGTTACAGCTGACCGTGGATTGGCAGGAGCTTATAACTCAAATATTTTGCGTCACGTTTACCGCACGATTCAACAGCGTCACAAGTCACCTGATGAGTACGCATTGATCGTCATCGGTAAAGTCGGTGTAAACTTTTTCAAAAGCCGTAAGATGTCTATATTGGACAGCATCACAGGTGTGGCAGACCAGCCTTCCTTTGCTGAAATTAAGGCGATCGCATCGAAGGCAGTCAGCCTTTATGCGGACGGTACGTTTGATGAGCTTTACATGTATTACAACCATTTTGTAAGTGCCATTCAGAACGATCTTACGGAGAAGAAGCTTCTTCCGTTAACTGATATCGCTGAAACTAAATCAAAATCTTCTTATGAGTACGAACCTTCAGAGGATGAGATCCTTGAAGTGCTTCTGCCTCAATATGCAGAGAGCTTGATTTATGGTGCTTTACTTGATGCGAAAGCAGCCGAGCATGCTTCTCGTATGACTGCGATGAGAAATGCAACCGATAACGCTAATGAACTGATCGGCCAATTGACACTTTCTTATAACCGTGAGCGTCAAGCAGCTATCACTCAGGAAATTACGGAAATCGTCGGCGGTGTAGCAGCACTTGAATAGACTTTTTTAAAAAGTGATTCAAATGCATCATGTGCAAAGTAAGATAGGAGGGAAACCGATGAATAAAGGCTATATTACTCAAATTCTAGGACCGGTCGTTGACGTAAAGTTTGAAGGCCAGCTTCCAGAATTGCTTAACGCTTTAACTGTTAGCACTGAGGGTGTTGATTTAACACTAGAAGTAGCACTTCACCTTGGTGATAACATGGTTCGTACAATCGCAATGGATTCAACGGATGGTCTTGTTCGTGGAATGGAGATCGCGGATAGCGGAAAACCGATTTCTGTACCAGTAGGTGAAGCAACTCTTGGTCGCGTATTTAACGTAACAGGTGATCACATTGACCTTGGTGAGGCAGTACCGGCAGATGTTCGCCGTGACCCAATTCACCGTTCAGCACCTTCTTTTGAAGAATTAACAACAAAAACTGAGATTCTTGAGACAGGAATCAAGGTAGTTGACCTTATCGCTCCATACGTAAAAGGTGGAAAAATCGGTCTTTTCGGTGGTGCGGGTGTAGGTAAAACAGTTCTTATCCAGGAGCTAATCAATAACATCGCACAAGAGCACGGTGGTATCTCCGTATTCGCAGGTGTTGGTGAGCGTACTCGTGAAGGTAATGACCTTTACCACGAGATGAGCGATTCTGGTGTTATCAAGAAAACGGCAATGGTATTCGGACAAATGAACGAGCCGCCTGGAGCACGTGCACGTATCGCTCTTTCTGGTTTGACAATGGCTGAATTCTTCCGTGATGAGCAAGGACAAGACGTTCTTTTCTTCGTAGATAACATCTTCCGTTTCACGCAAGCAGGTTCTGAAGTATCTGCCCTTCTTGGCCGTATGCCATCAGCGGTAGGTTACCAGCCAACTCTTGCAACTGAAATGGGTCAGCTGCAAGAGCGTATCACATCTACGAAAAAAGGTTCTGTAACATCTATCCAAGCGATCTATGTACCTGCCGATGACTATACGGATCCGGCTCCAGCTACAGCGTTTGCTCACTTAGATGCAACAACAAACCTTGAGCGTAAACTTACAGCTATGGGTATCTATCCAGCGGTAGATCCTTTGGCATCAACTTCTCGTGCACTTTCTCCTGAGATCGTTGGAGAAGAGCACTATGAAGTAGCACGTAAAGTACAGGCGACTTTACAGCGTTACAAAGAACTTCAAGATATCATCGCGATCCTTGGTATGGACGAGCTTTCAGAAGATGACAAGCTAGTTGTACACCGTGCGCGCCGTATCCAGTTCTTCTTATCTCAAAACTTCCACGTTGCAGAACAATTTACAGGACAAAAAGGTTCATACGTTCCTGTTAAAGAAACAGTTCGTGGATTCAAAGAAATCCTTGAAGGAAAATACGATGATCTTCCGGAATCAGCGTTCCATCTCGTAGGCTCTATTGAGGATGCTATTGAAAAAGCAAAAACTTTGGCCTAATGCCTGAAAGGGGTAAGATTGGATGAAAACCATTCAAGTCAGCGTAGTAACCCCTGATGGTCCTGTGTTTGAAGGAAATGCGAAAATGGTCAGCGCGAAAGCAAAAAGCGGGGAGCTTGGAGTTCTTCCAGGCCATATCCCTCTTGTAGCTCCTTTAACGATCAGCGCCGTGCGTGTTCACGACGTTGATGGGAAAACACAATACGTGGCCGTTAGCGGTGGATTTATTGAAGTGCGACCTGAAAAAGTCACCATTTTAGCAGAAGCTGCTGAAGTTGCTGGCGACATCGAAGTGGATCGCGCACGTGCAGCAAAAGAACGTGCCGAGAAGCGTCTTGCAGACAACAAGCAAGATAACGTAGACTCTATCCGTGCGGAATATGCACTTAAACGTGCGATCAACCGTATCGACGTAGCAGCAAAGCGTTAATTTTTCAAAGCCTTTCAGCTCTTAATGGAGCTGGAGGGCTTTTTTTTGTTGTTCCATTAAGTAGGGAGGGGGTATCTGTTAGGCTTGAGTTTGTCGTGTTTTGTCGACTCGCGGATATAGGGTGAAAATTGCGGGATTATGGTAATTTCTCGCGGGAATATCGTAAAATCTCGCGGAATTAACAGCAAAATTTCCGGAATTATGCCTCCTTATACCCCTTGCCGTATACACTTTCAACAGATTCATATCCAATCTCTGTACCGAAAATCAGCCTGAAATGAAAAATCCCTCCTAAAAATGGTTCAGAAGGGATAACATCACGTGCATTTCTTCATTGAGAGAGGTTGAAATGAAGAATTATTTTATTGAGAGGAGAATGAAATTACGATTTTCCTAAAACCGGCGGAACAGCATTTATCTTACTGAGCCAGATTTTTTCGCCGTTTTCATCGTAAATCATATCGTTTTCTTCTAATTCAGCTATTTCAGCTGCTTCGTCTCCAAAGTGGTTTGGGAACTTCGTATAAGGGACGAATTGCCGTCTTATTTTTTTATTGATCATCATAATCATCTCCTCTAAAAAATGAAGCAGTGTAATAGTAGCTGAATGAAGAAAAGCTATACCACATTAAATGCTCGTCCACGGCAGTTGGTATGTGTTATTATCACAGAATATAAAAAAGGGCTCAGCATCCCAATAAATTTGCTGCTTTTTGAAAATGATAAAAGTTAAGAGGAGTGTGGACGATGAGCTTTCACGGTCAAAAGGTTTTACCCGCTGCCAGAAAAATGAAAGATTTTGAGAAGCTGCTTAAAAGCAAATATACATACATCGTTTGTTTAGATACGCATATCAGCCAGCTGAAATTTATGATTTCCATGGCAAACGAGCGAAATAAAAAAGTTCTTATTCATCTCGATCTGATCAATGGCCTGAAAGCAAACGAATACGCCGTGGATTTTCTAGCTCAGGAAATGAAGCCGGCTGGGATTATATCGACACGCTCAAACTGCATCATCCGGGCAAAAAAGAAGAACATGATCGCTGTACAGCGCTTATTTTTATTAGATTCACTTGCGCTAGAAACAAGTTATAAAGTAATCGAACGTGCTCAGCCAGACTATTTAGAGGTTTTGCCGGGCATCATGCCGGAAATAATTAAAGAAGTGAGACAGCAAGCGCAAATACCAATAATTGCTGGCGGACTTATTCGTACAAAAGAAAATGTTATGCAGGCCATTGAGGCAGGTGCGGAAGCAGTAACGACCTCTAATCCAGAATTGTGGATCTAATATTTTTCCTGAATAACGTTTGACAACGTTTACATCCTTGCTATAATAGAGACAAGTTCATAAACGTGACGGAGAACATGGAGATCCACAAAGGGTAACTTATAGCAAAACTATAGGTATCTTTTGCTGGGTCTCTTTTTGTATGCTTCCTTCACGGTACAAAAAGCTATTATACAAAATCATCTTGTCAGCTAAAGGAGGAAAAAATGATGTCTACATTTATGGGAGAATTAATCGGTACTATGATCCTCATTATTTTTGGAGGGGGCGTTGTTGCAAACGTTTCCTTGAATAAATCCAAGGCGCAAGGCGGTGGTTGGATTGTCGTTGCATTAGCCTGGGGGCTTGCAGTATCAGTAGCGGTTTACGCCGTCGGAGGTTTCAGTGGTGCACACATTAATCCGGCTGTTACGCTTGGACTTGCTGCAATCGGAGAATTTGCGTGGAGCGATGTGCCGATGTACATTGTCGCTCAGGTAATCGGAGGAATGCTTGGTGGAATTGTTGTATACCTCCACTTCCTGCCGCATTGGAAAGCAACTGATGATAAAGCGGTAAAGCTCGGAGTATTCTCAACAGACCCGGCGATCCCGCACACATTTTCGAACTTGCTCTCAGAATTTATTGGAACGGCTGTTTTGCTGGTAGGATTATTATCGATCGGAGCGAATAAATTTTCAGAAGGACTAAATCCGCTGATCGTCGGATTCCTAATCGTAGCAATCGGTTTATCACTTGGTGGTACTACTGGTTACGCGATCAACCCAGCCCGTGACTTAGGACCAAGAATTGCACATGCGATCTTGCCGATTCCAGGAAAAGGCGGGTCAAACTGGACGTATTCATGGATTCCGGTTGTAGGGCCAGTACTTGGAGGAATATTCGGAGCATTGTTTTATCAAGCTGTTTTCACTGGTAAAGTAACATCGCTATTTTGGATATGGACAGCTGTATGTGCAGGAGTTTTGGCAATAACGTTCATGTTAGGGAAAAAAGGCTCACACGCGATACCGCACGGAAATAAAATTGAAAACTAAAATACAAATAAGATACTCGGGAGGGTTTTTGAAATGGCAAAAAAATATATTATCGCACTCGACCAAGGAACAACAAGTTCAAGAGCTATTCTTTTCGATCAAGCTGGGGAAATAGTTGAAATCTCACAAAAGGAATTCAAACAGCATTTTCCTAAGCCGGGCTGGGTGGAACATGATGCACAGGAGATCTGGGGAACGATTTTAGCAGTTGTTGCAGAAGTCCTTCATAAAACAGATACCAATCCTGCTGAGATTGCGGCGATCGGAATCACGAATCAGCGTGAAACGACTGTTGTGTGGGACAAGAACACAGGTAAGCCAGTTCACAATGCGATTGTTTGGCAATCACGCCAGACGGCTGAAATTTGTGATGAACTGAAGAAACAGGGACTTAATGACAAGTTCCGCGACAAAACTGGACTTTTGATCGACGCTTATTTTTCCGGAACAAAAGTAAAGTGGATACTTGATAACGTTGACGGAGCTAGAGAAAAAGCGGAAAACGGTGATCTCCTTTTCGGAACGATCGATACATGGCTAGTATGGAAGCTGACTGGCGGTAAATCTCACGTAACCGATTACTCAAATGCATCACGAACGCTGATGTATAACATTTATGATTTAAAATGGGACGACGAATTGCTCGACATTTTAGGTGTTCCAAAATCAATGCTGCCAGAAGTAAAATCTTCTTCGGAAGTATATGGAGAAACGATTGATTATCATTTCTTCGGTCAAAACATTCCGATTGCAGGAATCGCCGGTGACCAGCAGGCTGCTCTTTTCGGACAAGCTTGCTATGAAAAAGGAATGGCGAAAAACACGTACGGTACAGGCTGCTTCATGCTCATGAACACGGGCGAAAAAGCAGTTCCGTCAGAACATGGACTTCTTACAACAATCGCTTGGGGCATAGACGGAAAAGTAGAATACGCCTTAGAAGGAAGTATTTTTGTGGCAGGTTCTGCAATTCAATGGCTTCGTGATGGATTGCGCATGCTGAAAGATGCAGCAGACAGTGAAAAATATGCTGATCGTATCTCCTCAACAGACGGTGTGTATGTGGTGCCAGCTTTCGTGGGTCTTGGCACACCTTACTGGGATTCTGAAGCGCGAGGGGCGATCTTCGGCTTGACGCGCGGTACAGAGAAAGAGCACTTTATTCGTGCAACGCTTGAATCACTCGCCTATCAGACAAGAGACGTACTCACTGCGATGGAAGCAGACTCTGGGATCGAGCTGAAAAAGCTGCGTGTTGATGGCGGAGCGGTTAAGAATAATTTCTTGATGCAGTTCCAAAGTGATATTCTAAATGTTCCTGTTGAACGTCCAAAGATTAATGAGACGACGGCACTTGGAGCGGCGTACCTGGCAGGACTTGCAGTAGGTTTCTGGAGTGACCGCCAAGAAATCGCAGAAAAGTGGAAAGTGGACAAAGATTTCGACGTAAACATGAAAGAAGAAGAACGCAACGAACTTTATGGCGGCTGGAAAAAAGCTGTTGAAGCAACGATTGCTTATAAACCGAAAGCATAACCCTTTAAAAAAGTTAAAACTTAAGCTATACTAAAAACAAGTTGATATTGAACCGGTTGGAGATCAGGAGAGACCACAAAACCTCGTAAACAGTTGCGGGGTTCTTGTGGTCTTTTTTTGCGTAATGAAAACGCACCAAACGTAAAATTGGCGTGTTGCAGCGCAAATTTACGGGAAAACTATCCATAGCATTACGTGTCCGGCGGTTCTAACAGAAGGAGTGAGAGGAAAATGACAGCAGCATTTTCAACCTATAATAGAGATACAATCATCGAAAATATGAAAAAACAAAAGCTCGACCTGCTCGTAATCGGCGGCGGTGTTACAGGAGCAGGTATTCTGCTTGATGCCCAGACGCGCGGAATGAAAGTCGGGCTCGTCGAGATGCAGGACTTTGCAGCGGGAACGTCCAGCCGTTCAACGAAACTCGTTCACGGTGGATTGCGCTATTTAAAGCAGTTCGAAGTAAAGCTAGTTGCGGAGGTTGGTAAAGAGCGCGCCATCGTTTACGAGAACGCACCGCATGTAACAACACCTGAATGGATGCTTCTCCCGATCTATAAAAATGGAACGTTCGGTAAATTTTCCACATCGATCGGTTTAAAAGTGTATGACTTTTTAGCAGGCGTAAAGAAACAAGAACGCAGAAAAATGCTCTCAGCTTCAGACACATTAAAACACGAACCACTTTTGAAAAAGAGCGGACTTCAAGGCGGCGGGTACTATGTGGAGTACAAAACAGATGATGCCCGTCTGACTCTTGAAATCATGAAGGAAGCCGTTGCCCGTGGTGCATCTGCTGTTAACTATTCGAAAGTAACAAGTTTTATCTATAACGGAAAAAAAGCAGTCGGCGTAAAAGTAGAAGATCAGCTGACTGGCGAAGTTCATGAGATTTATGCGAAGAAAATCGTGAACGCAACTGGTCCTTGGGTAGATGAGCTCCGTGAAGAAGACCGCTCGAAAACAGGTAAAGAGATTCACCATACAAAAGGAATCCACCTCGTAATCGACCAGTCGAAGTTCCCGCTCAAACAGGCTGTTTATTACGACACAGAAGACGGTCGAATGGTGTTCGCGATCCCGAGAGCTGGCAAAACGTATGTGGGAACGACAGATACGGATTATAAAGGAGACCTCGCAAACCCTGGCATGACTGAGGAAGATCTGAATTATGTCCTGAACACGATTTCCTTTATGTTCCCAGAAGTGAAGATCACCCGTGATGATGTTGAGTCTTCATGGTCAGGACTGCGTCCGTTGATTCATGAGCCGAAAAAAGGTCCATCTGAAATTTCGAGAAAAGATGAAGTCTTCCACTCACCGTCCGGTCTATTGACGATTGCAGGCGGAAAGCTTACCGGCTACCGCAAAATGGCGGAAAAAGTAGTAGATATCGTTCGCGACCAGCTGGCAAACGAAGAGGATGCGAAGTTCCCAGACTGCAGAACGCAACACCTGGAACTGTCAGGCGGTAAAATGGGCGGAAGCGAAAACTTTGGAGACTTTTTACGTACGAAAGTGCAAGAAGGCTTAGCGTTAGGACTGGATGATGCCAAAGCAAGAGAGCTTGTTCAGCGTTACGGAACTAATATTGATGTAGTTTATGGAATTATGAAAGAGCTCGGTGAAGAAGAGAAGAGCTGCAACTTGCCGAAGAGCCTTTACGCGTCCCTTCTCTATGCGCTGGAATACGAGATGGCTTCGACTCCATCTGACTTCTTGATCCGCAGAATTTCCGCTCTATACTTTGACATCGATACGGTGTACAAATGGAAGGAAAACGTCATCAGCTGCATGGCGGATAAACTGGGCTGGGATGAAGAACAAAAGCGTGACTATGCAGCAGAATTTGAAGAGCAGCTGAGATTGTCGGTTGAACCGGTTAATGAATAAAATGAGAGCTATCCCGTTTAGGTGGAAGGCACTGAAAAAGTCTCTTAATAAAATGTTGAATGCGGGGATCTCTGCTCCAGGGTACATGCTTTCCGCGGGGCGGGCGGTGAGCCCCCTGCCGCTACGCGCCTTTAGGGGTCCCACCTGTCCCACTCGTCCCGCAGGACAAGGAAGGCTTCGGCAGCATTGCCTCGCACGAAGAAAATGTGAATTTCATTTTCGAGGAGTCAGTACCCTTCCGCTACAATCCTTACATGTTTGTATACAAAAAAAGGATCAAACCAGCTCTTATCAGGTGGTTTGATTCTTTTTTCTGTTCAACCGGTTTTACAGTGCCCTCTTTTGGTGCGGGGTAGCTTTTTTGTTTGTAGGGCGTTTAGGTAGTAGGGTATGCAGTTTGCGAAATTTCTCGCGGCGTATCGACTCGTGGTTATTTTCAAAATAACGTGGGATTATTTCAATTAACGTGAGAAAAAATCAATTTTAATGTGGGATTATCCGATTTAACGCGAGGTAACTTGTCCAAATACCTCCTAAGGTATAGATCTGAAAGAGTTTCGGCCACCGAAACTTCCCCATTTTTAAGCAAAATTGAAAGGATGCAGCCGATAACGTCGGGCAGCATCCTCACTTTTTTATAAAAGTAGATTGATTTAAGTAGTCAGACGGGTATTTTTCCAGCAGATAATACAAGTACAGCTGAAATTCATAAGGAATCTCATCAAAATGTTCATCCTCAACTCGCTTCAACTCATCCAGCAGTGAAAAAAAGTGCTTTTTATCGTCTTCTTCAGCCTCTTTTTTAAAATAACCCCAGACATGTTCCAACGTATTTATGAGAGCTTTTTTATCGTAAGGTTTTTGTTTATAATCGGCGATTAAACGTTGAATCTCATAATAATCTTCTACCAATTGTGCTTCTCTCATTTTACCCTGAATATCTTTATAGAAGTTATACCCCTTTGCCATCACAGAATACTTTTCACTAGCCCAAAGCAGTTCGGTCTCTTTTTTCAAGTAGAGATCACATCCTCTTTTTAGGCATTTTATTAAATGAAAACGTAAAGCGCGAGTGCTATTAATGAGACAAGAATCAGCACAGCGTAAATCGCAGTTAAACGAAAGAGATTTTGTTTTGTTGAACTTCCGTATTTTTCATCCTGAGTCCTGGAGATCAAAATCGTTCCTACTAACCCAGCGATTGAAATGACAACAATTAAAAAATAAGCAATCCACCAAAAATCCATAATCTATCTACCTCCTCTTTACACTTCTATCATACTGCTATCTTTCTATGATTCACATCAAAAAATTTACAGGATTATGAACTTTTCTATAGAAAAATAAGGATAGAACATTTATTTAGTACAGGTAGGTAAGAGAAAAAGGCATCGTCGACACAAAAAATGGAATTTGTTATAATTGAAGCGGTTACATAATTTGAAAAATTCTGAGTTTTTATGGGGGTAGTCAGAATGGATTTTTACAATTTATATCAGAACAATTACCTCATTGTGGCTGTATTTCTCTTTTTAGGGATTTTGTTGCCGGTTGTCGCTTTGACAGCGGGTCGTTTGCTGCGACCTTATAAACCATCGGCAGAAAAGTACACCACGTACGAAAGCGGAATCGAACCTTTTCACCAAAGCTGGGTTCAATATAATGTCCGCTATTATCTATTTGCGCTAATGTTCGTTATTTTTGATGTTGAAACGGTCTTTTTATATCCATGGGCAGTAGCTTATGAAGAGTTAGGTGTTTTTGCCCTGATTGAAATGGGAATTTTCGTTGTTCTTTTAACGTTAGGTCTCGTATACGCTTGGAAAAAGAAGGTGCTTAAATGGACATAAAATGGGAGCTTACGGCTGAAGAACGTTCAGAATTAGAACGCAACGTCTTTATGGTAACACTGGAACAAGTAAAAGCTTGGGCACGAAGCAACTCGCTTTGGCCTCTGACATTTGGACTCGCATGCTGTGCGATCGAGATGATGGGAACGGGTTCTTCGCATTACGACTTAGATCGTTTTGGGAGCATTTTTCGGACATCACCGCGGCAGTCGGATGTAATGATCGTTTCAGGAACAGTTACGAAAAAAATGGCACCCGTGTTAAAAAGACTTTATGAGCAGATGCCTGAGCCGAAATGGGTTATCGCGATGGGATCATGTGCAACAGCAGGGGGTCCATACATTAAATCATATGCAGTTGTAAAAGGGGTCGATCAGATCGTCCCTGTAGACGTGTACATACCAGGCTGCCCACCGAACCCAGCAGCGCTTATTTACGGCATCAACAAGCTTCAGGAAAAAATCCGTTATGAAGCGAAGACCGGCAAGAAGGTGATGAGCGAATGACAAAAGAACATGATGAATCCAATGAAGGTTTATCCATAGAAGAACAGAAGAAGAAAGCAGCCGCAGAAGCAAAGGCAAAGGCGCTTGAACTCGCGAAACAGCGCCAGGCTGAAAAGGCGAAAGCGGCGGAAGCATCAGAACCAGCTGCAGAACCAGAATTAACAAAAGAAGAGCTGAAAAAGAAGGCTGCTGCTGAAGCAAAGGCGAAAGCGCTTGAACTCGCGAAGCAGCGCCAGGCTGAAAAGGCGAAAGCCGCTGAAACATCAGAGCCTGCAGATGATCTTGCAAAAGAAAAAACATTAGCTGCAGCAAAGGCAAAGGCCGCAGCAGCCGCAAAAGCGAAGGCAGCCGCTGCCGCAAAAGCAAAATTAGCAAGAGAAGCAGGCGGAGACACAGCATCAGAACCAGCATCCGACGATGAGAAGGCGAAAGCTGCAGCAAAAGCAAAGGCCGCAGCAGCCGCAAAAGCGAAAGCAGCCGCTGCCGCGAAAGCAAAAGCAGCAAGAGAAGCTGGGGGAGAAGCTCCAGCAGGTGACGACGAAAAAGCAAAAGCCGTCGCAGCCGCAAAAGCAAAGGCTGCAGCCGCTGCAAAAGCGCGTGCCGCAGCAAACGCAAAAGGTGCTGCAGCAGAACCAGCAGAAGAAGAAAAACCATCTCCAAACCAGCCGATCCTCGATACCTACATAAAAGTCATCAAAGAGCACTTAGGAGAAGATGTTTTAGAAGATGCTTATATCAACAGACTCTCAAAAGACGTGCCGACATTAGTCGCGAAATCCGATACTTATTATAAAGTCGCTGAGTTTTTAAAACACAACGATCAGCTTCGTTTTGATTATCTGTCTGAAATGCATGGGACAGATTTTGAAACACATTTTGAAGTTTATAACCATCTATATTCGTATGTGAATCGCCAATCAGTTGCATTAAAAGTAAAAATAGACAGAAATAGTGCCATTACCCACTCTATTACCCCGTTATGGGCAGGCGCAAACTGGCCTGAGCGTGAAACGTATGATCTTTTAGGGATCCAATTCGAAGGTCATCCAAACTTAACACGCATCATGCTTCCAGATGACTGGATTGGTCATCCGCTAAGAAAAGATTACGAACCGCATGACGTGGAGGTGTAGAGAATGATCAGAACAGAAGAGATGCTCCTCAACGTTGGACCACAGCATCCGAGTACACACGGCGTTTTCCGGATCGTACTAAAGATCGACGGTGAAACGATTATTGAAGCAACACCTGTAATCGGCTATCTCCACCGCGGGACTGAAAAGCTTGCTGAAAACTTGCAATATACGCAGATTATCCCGTACACAGACCGCATGGATTATCTGGCGGCGATGACGAACAACTACGTGATCTGCCATGCCGTTGAAACGATGATGAGTCTCGAGATTCCGGAACGTGCGGATTACTTGCGCGTGATTGTGATGGAGCTTGGACGAATCGCGAGTCACCTCGTTTGGTTCGGTACATATTTACTTGATATTGGTGCGATGAGCCCGTTTCTATACGCTTTCCGTGAAAGAGAAGCGATCATCAACATGCTGAACGAGATTTGCGGTGCGCGCCTTACGTTTAACTACATGCGTGTCGGCGGAGTGAAGTGGGATGCGCCAGATGGATGGATCGAGAAGGTTCGCGATTTTGTTCCATATATGAGAGAAGAGCTTGCGGGGTATCACGATCTTGTGACAGGAAACGAAATTTTCTTGAACCGTGTAAAAGGAATCGGTTATTACTCGAAGGAAGAAGCACTCAATTACTCATTGAGCGGTGCGAATCTAAGATGTACCGGCACGAGCTGGGATCTTAGAAAAGATGAACCGTATTCGATCTATGACCGATTTGATTTTGATGTCCCGGTGTTTCATACAGGCGATGCATGGGCGCGTTATCAGTGCCGCATGCAGGAAATCGAAGAATCATTAAAGATTTTAGAACAAGCTGTTGAACAATTCCCTGAAGAGGGTCCGGTAATGGCAAAAGTGCCAAGAATCATCAAGCCGCCAAAAGGGGAAGCGTTCGTCCGAATCGAATCGCCGCGTGGAGAGATCGGCTGCTATATTGCGTCCGAGGGCAAAAAAGAGCCTTACCGCTTGAAGTTCCGCAGACCATCTTTCTACAATCTGCAGATCTTGCCAAAGCTTTTAGTCGGAGAAAACATTTCCAACTTGATTACGATTTTAGGCGGAATCGACATTGTGCTCGGGGAGGTTGATGGCTGATGATGGAGGATCTTTTATACGCACAGCCTGGCTGGATGCATGTGGCCATCTTCTTCGCACTCGGGGCAGCCTTGCTTATGACCGTGCTGGGATTTGTAACTTACGCGATTCTAGCCGAGCGTAAAGTGCTCGGATTCATGCAGATGCGGACAGGACCGAACCGCGTTGGGGGAAGATTCGGTCTCCTGCAAACCGTCGCTGACGTTTTTAAACTTTTAATAAAAGAAGATACCATTCCAAAGCTTGCTGACCGTCCGCTATTCATTCTGGCTCCTGTTATCGCGTTTGCTCCGGCATTCATGGTGCTTGCAACGATTCCGTTCTCGGAAAACATGCAGTTCGCAGACCTTGGTGTCGGTTTGCTCTATTATGTGGCCATCTCAGGAATTTCGACGATTGGCATCCTGATGGGCGGCTGGGCTTCAAACAATAAATACTCGCTTTTAGGCGGAATGCGTGCTGCGGCACAGATGATTTCGTATGAGATTCCGCTCGTCATCTCGGTGATCGGCGTTATCCTTTTTGCAGGAAGCCTGAACTTGAACG
Source organism: Fictibacillus sp. NPDC058756 (assembly GCF_042746035.1). Taxonomy (NCBI): domain Bacteria; kingdom Bacillati; phylum Bacillota; class Bacilli; order Caryophanales; family Fictibacillaceae; genus Fictibacillus; species Fictibacillus sp. NPDC058756. Next base: position 268,605 of record NZ_JBHYPU010000001.1, read on the forward strand.
ACATTGTAAGAGGACAGGAAAATATTGCGTACATCTTTTTAACACCGATCGGGTTTTTTGTCTTTTTGATCTCCTCGATCGCGGAGCTGAACCGTACACCGTTCGACTTGCCAGAAGCAGAATCAGAGCTTGTTGCCGGTTATCACGTGGAATACTCAGGTTTCCGCTGGGCATTCTTCATGCTGACAGAGTACGTGTACCTGTTCGCCATGGCGTCGCTCACAACGGTCTTGTTCCTAGGCGGATGGATGCCGCTTCCGTTCCTGGTTTTCATCCCAGGCATGCTGTGGTTTGGCATAAAATTCAGCCTTGTTGTATTTTTCATGATCTGGATTCGCGGAACACTTCCACGTCTCCGTGCTGATCAGCTGATGGGCTTTGCATGGAAAGTCCTTCTACCGCTCGCACTGCTCAATATCTTTGTAAGTGCGGCGGTAAAAGAACTATTTTTATAAAAGGCTGTTTTCGTAAACTTTGTTGTTTTTGGAAGATGTTGATTTCCGTTCCAATTGCTCGCTTTCCGCGGTGCAGGCGGTGAGCCACATTCGTACGTTTCACTTTTAAGTGTCTCACCAGACCGCCAGTCCCGCAGGACAAGGAAGGCTACGGCAGCGACACATCGCACGAAGAAAATTTGAAGTTTAATTTTCGAGGAGTCTCGCAACTTCCACTGCAATCAACCTTTTCGATGAAGAACTCTGTAGCAACAATCTTTTAGAATAGAGCCTTATAAAATGACTCGGAATTGCTTCGTTGTTTGGGTGAAGCTAGCAAATTTACTTTCAATTTAGTTTGTTGTAACAACTTCATTGAACAGTTGATTGGAGCGCAAGGTGCGAGACTCCTGCGGGATCAGCGGGACAGGTGAGACCATTCAATGTCGCAAAGCGACGAGTGGGCTCACCGCACGCCCCGCGGAAAGCGAGCATCCTGGAGCGGAGGTCAACACTTTCAAAAGCAGCGAAGCATCTTCTAAACTAATAGATTTCCAACAAAGCAATCGCCCACTCGATAGATAGACCAAAGCATAAGGAGCGTGATCTCAGGATGAAAGGTCTTGTGAAAGGTTTAGGCTACACCGTTAAGAACTTGACGAAGCAAAACGTGACGACAAGTTATCCGGACGTGCCGATCCAAATGCCCGACCGGTTCCGCGGTATCCAAAAGTTTTATCCGGAAAAATGCATCGTGTGCAACCAGTGCGCGCAGATTTGCCCGACAGACTGCATCCAGTTAACGGGTAAGCCGCATCCGGATCCAGCGAAAAAAGGAAAAATCATTGATACGTATGATATCAACTTTGAAATATGTATTTTGTGCGACCTTTGTACGGAAGTGTGTCCGACAGAAGCAATCGTCATGACAAACCAGTTTGAACTCGCCGAATACAGCCGGGACGATCTGTTTAAAAATCTCGAATGGCTGGATGAAAACGATGAGAACGTCAGAAAGGAGAACAAAGCATGACCGGTGAAATGATAGCTTTTTTCCTGCTAGCGCTGACAGCGATTACCGGCGGTGTTCTTCTGATCAACCTGACAAATGTCGTACACATGGTTGTCGCTCTTATTTTTACATTTATTGCGATTGCAGGTATTTACATTACGTTGTCTGCTGAATTCGTAGCGGTTGTTCAAGTACTCATCTATTCAGGTGCGATTACAATTATCATGCTGTTCGGAATCATGCTGACAAGGCATCAGGAAAAAGAGAAGCGTGCACCGCGGCTAAAAATTATACTGACAGGCCTTGCGATCGGTCTTTTCTTTCTGATCATGTACGGGAAGATCAAAGACTTAAACTTCGGCCAGCAGGACGTGGAACTGCACGTTGATAACACGAAAAAAATCGGGATCGAGCTGTATTCCCATTACGTCATCCCGTTTGAATTAACATCAGTACTGCTCTTGGTAGCACTGATCGGCTCCATCATCCTGGCAAAACGCGACGATGATGAGAAGGAGGCAAAAAAATGAGCTCTGTACCTTTAACGGCTTACTTGATGCTTGCCTTGATCCTGTTCTGCATCGGTTTGTTCGGTGCACTTACAAAGCGAAATGCGGTCATTGTGCTGATTTCAATAGAATTGATGCTGAATGCCGTAAATATTAATTTAGTAGCTTTTGCGAAATACTCAATTAATCCGGGACTCACCGGACAGATTTTCTCCTTGTTCACCATTACGGTAGCGGCTGCAGAAGCAGCAGTAGGACTCGCGATTCTTATCGCGTTGTATCGCAACCGTCAAACGGTAAATGTGGATGAAATGGATACGATGAAGCGATAAGAGAGGAGATGGACAATATGATGTTGCAGATGAGTTGGCTTATACCGTTGTTCCCGCTTTTATCCTTCATTCTTTTGCTGCTGTTCAGGAAATCCAAAAGTGAAAGCACCGCTTGGATTGGAGTGCTTTTAACAGGAGTTTCGCTCGTCATGTCTGTTGGCGTATTTTTCGCCGTCTGGCAGGGTGAGGGGATAAAGACAGAGGGAACGTGGTTTCAGATCGGAGAACGGGCGATCACGATGGGCTTTGAGGTGAATCCTCTTAATGCGCTCATGCTCGTAATCGTTTCACTTGTAAGTTTTTTAGTACACCTTTATTCAAAAGGGTACATGCACGGTGACGAACGATTCCCGGTATTCTTCGCCTATTTAGGATTGTTTTCATTCGCGATGCTTGGACTGGTTCTTTCTCCTAATCTATTACAGCTGTATATGTTTTGGGAGCTTGTAGGACTTGGTTCTTTTCTATTGATCGGATTCTATTATTTTAAGCCGGAAGCAAAAGCCGCTGCGAAAAAAGCCTTCGTCATGACCCGTATTGGGGACGTTGGTCTGTTTATCGGGATGGTTTTGCTATTTTGGCAGGTTGGCAGTTTCGAATATGACGAGATTTTTGCTTCTGTAAAAAATGGCGATATCTCTGATGGGATGCTGACACTCACGGCGCTTTGTATTTTTGTAGGGGCGGTCGGAAAATCAGGCCAGCTGCCGCTTCACACATGGCTTCCGGATGCGATGGAAGGTCCGACACCTGTATCGGCACTCATCCACGCTGCAACGATGGTAGCAGCAGGAGTGTACTTAGTAGCGGCGATGTATCCGCTCTTTCAAGCATCAGAAGCAGCATTGACGGTTGTTGCAGTTGTCGGGGGATTGACTGCGATATTCGCAGCATCGATCGGCCTCATGCAAAAAGATATTAAACGCGTTTTAGCGTACTCTACTGTCAGCCAGTTAGGATACATGATGCTCGCGCTTGGTGCATCAGGCTATGTGGCAGGAATTTTTCACCTAACGACACACGCCTTTTTTAAAGCGTTGTTGTTCTTAGCTGCCGGAAGTGTCATTCATGCTGTACATACACAAAACATCGAAGAAATGGGCGGACTTTGGAAAAAGCTTCGGATCACGGGGCCGCTCTTCTTGATCGGAGCACTCGCGATCTCAGGCGTTCCGCTTTTATCAGGATTTTTCTCAAAAGATGAAATTTTGGCAAGCACATATGCAGACGGCAAGTACGGACTGTTCTGGCTCGCTGTCATCGCTGCCTTCATGACTGCGTTCTATATGTTCCGTTTATTTTTCCTTGTGTTTACAGGGGAAGCGCGCGGTGACGAAAAAGGGGTTCATGAATCACCAGGCGTGATGACATTCCCGATGATCGTTCTTGGCGTGTTAGCGGTCGTTGCGGGTTACTTGAACACAACTTGGTTTGGAACATTTTTATCCGATTACCTGGCTCATGGACCGGTTGAACTGCCGCACGGCGATCACCATGGACCTGCGTGGATCCCGCTTGTGGCTACAGCTGCTGCCGTATTAGGAATCGGTCTTGCTTATTTGATCTATCAAAAAGGAACACTTTCAAGAGACTGGATTACCAGGTCGTTCCCTAGTCTCGCTGATGTCATCTACAACAAGTGGTATATCGATGAAGGCTATGATCAAACCGTTGTAAAAGGAACAAGAGGATTGAGCAAGCTTGGTGTTCTCTTTGACCGCTATGTTGTGGATGGACTCGTAACAGCTGTAACAAACGGTGTTCAAGGGCTTAGCAAGATCGGATCGCGTCTGCAGAACGGGCAAGTGCAGTCCTACGGAACAGCGGCTATCTTTGGACTCGTCATCTTATTGCTTATCGTGGCATTGACAGGGGGGTATTTCTCATGAACGCTTGGCTTCTTTCCATCTTGATCTTTTCCCCTTTGTTAGGAGTGCTGGTACTCATGTTTGTACCTTCTCACGACGAAAAATCGATTAAATGGCTTGGTGTTTTAGGAACACTTTTCCCATTGGGCATCGCACTTGTCGTCCTCTCAGCTTTTAAAATGGGAGGAGAAGGGCTGCAGCTGGCGGAAAAATTCAGCTGGATCTCGTATGAAGTTTTTCAGTCGAAAGGTCAGGTAAGCTATCCGATCTTTTATGAAGTAGGAGTTAACGGACTTTCGATGGTGCTGATCCTCTTGACCGCTGTCGTTTCCGTGCTGGCAGCAATCGCTTCTTTCTCCATCAAACAAAACTGGAAAAGCTACTTTATTTTGTTTTTCCTTTTGGAGATGGGAATGCTCGGCGTGTTTGCAGCTCAAAATCTGTTTTTATTCTTTATTTTCTTTGAAGTCACACTCATCCCGATGTTTTTCTTAATCGGTCGGTGGGGTTACTTAGAAAAAGAAAAAGCGGCTTACAGCTTTTTAATCTATAACGGTGTTGGTTCTGCCATTTTGCTTATCGTATTCGTTGCGCTTTTCATGAAAACGGGCACGATGAACTTCGAACAGCTTGCTTACACGTTTTCACTGCCGCAAGCTGAGTTGAACCAGCTGTTTATTACAAAGGGTTTTAAAATGGGGATGCTGATTGCGCTGCTGGTCGCGTTTGCCGTAAAGCTGCCGGTTTTCCCTTTGCATTCATGGATGGTCCGTGTGCACGTTCAGGCACCGCCAGCGATTGTCATGATTCACTCAGGGATCCTGTTGAAAATTGGTGCTTACGGAGTCATCGTGTTTGGAGCAGGCATGTTTCCTGATCAGTTCAAGTCACTCGCCTTTGTTATTGGACTTTTTGGTGTGATTAACCTGCTTTACGGAGCGTTTTTAGCTTTAACCCAAACCGATGTAAAACGCGTACTCGCTTATTCATCCGTTTCGCATATGGGAATCGTGCTGATCGGTCTTGCTGCCGGCAATGAATCTGGCATGACGGGAGCCGTTTTCCAAGTGGTCTCTCACGGTTTGATCTCAGCACTTCTGTTTTTCTTAGTCGGTGCTTTATATGAACGGTCCGGCAGTTCTGAGTTAAGCGCATTTGGCGGCGTGGCGAAAAGGATGCCGATCCTGGCTGGTGTATTCCTAGCCGGCGGTCTCGCATCACTTGGTCTGCCGGGAATGTCCGGCTTCATCAGCGAGTTCATGGCGTTTTTAGGATTATTTGAAAAAATGCCAGTGTTAGCTGCAGTGGGAACCATTGGCCTTATTTTAACAGCTGTTTATGTATTGAGAGCCGTGCTGGCGATCACGTTTGGAGCTGAAAAAGAACTTCATAAAGCGGACGATCTTTCTTCGTCAGAGCGAATTCCGGCGTTCGTGCTGCTCGCAGCGATTCTTTTTATCGGAATCTATCCAGCGTGGTTAAGTGATATGCTCCGTCCAACGTTAGATGCCATTCTGCTAGGGTTAGGGGGCTAATCGATGGATCTAGATACTTTATTATCCTTTAAATGGAGCGTCATGGCTCCTGAATTTATCATACTTGGTGTTGCGACGCTGCTTTCTGTGATCGACCTTTTTATGAAAAAAGAATCCAGCCGCAAACCTTTAGCCTGGCTTGCCGGAGCGGGAGTGCTTGGTGCACTTGCCGCAATCTTTATGCAGCTGGATACAGAAGTAACGTCCATTCTCTATGATACGTACAGACTCGATTCCTTTTCAAAAGCATTTAAGATTTTGCTTTTGCTTGGAACACTTCTGGTTTTGGTTTTAGCAGCAAGCTACAAGAAGGAAGACATTGAAGAGAATCGCGGAGAATTTTACTACTTGCTGCTGTCTGCTCTATTAGGAGCAATGATGATGGCTTCAAGTGCGGACTTAATCACCTTGTTCGTCGGTCTTGAACTTCTCTCTCTTTCTTCTTATATCATGGCAGGACTTGAAAGACGGAATAAGCGAAGCAACGAATCAGCGTTTAAATACGTGGTTTCTGGCGGAATTGCAACGGCGATCACTTTGTTCGGAATGAGTTATGTTTTCGGACTGACAGGTGAAACAAATCTGTTCATGATCGCTCAAAATATGCAGGACCCAGAATTACTGAAGCACGGATTTCTATTGATGTTTGCATTCCTTATCACGTTTGCCGGACTGACGTTTAAAATTGCAGCAGCACCTCTTCACATGTGGGCACCAGATGTGTATGAAGGAGCACCGGTTCCGGTCACAGCATTTTTAAGCGTCGTTTCAAAAACAGCGGGCTTTGTGATTCTGCTGCGTTTTATCATCATCACGTTTATTGCAGCTCCTGGAATCGACAGTGAATCATTGCTGCTGGAAGTTCAGCCTTATGTAATGATTCTGGCAGCGGCGACAATGACCATCGGGAACGTAACGGCACTCAGACAGAGAAACATTAAGCGGATGTTCGCCTACTCGTCCATCGCGCAAGCTGGTTACATCCTCGTTCCTTTTGTATCAAATTCATCGCTTTTATTTGAACTGATCTGGTTCTATCTTTTAGCTTACTTGTTTATGAATATCGGTGCTTTTACAATTATTCAGGTGTTAAGCACTCAGGAAAAATCAAACGACATTAGTATTTTCCGCGGATTGTTTAAACGATCACCGTGGCTCGCTGTACCGATGACGTTCTTCCTTTTATCACTGGCAGGGATCCCAATCACCGCTGGATTCGTCGGGAAGTTCGGAATCTTTATGGGAGCGCTTGGTCTGGAGCCGGCTCATTATTGGTTAGCTGCTGTAATGATGGCAACCACGCTTGTCTCATATGTGTACTACTTTAATGTCATCGCGGTTATGTTTTTCCGGGATGGTGAAGGGGCGAAGGTTTCAGTGCCATCAGGCCTGGCAGCGGTACTCGCATTTTGCGCAGTCTCAACGATAATCCTTGGTGTAATGCCAGATCTTGCACTGGATTTCTTTTACGGAAATTTTGATATTAATGAGTTTTTCATGAATATCGAAGCGGTTGATACTCATACGCATGATCATTAACCATTAGCTCGTTAAGGTTGCTTGTTGACCTTAGCGGGCTTTTTTTATGTTAGCGGTGGATTGATGTTAGGCGGCGTTTAAACCATAGTTTGTCGATTCCCGGTTATATTCTATTTAACGTGGGATTTATTGAATTAAGCCAGTAATTCTGAGTGGAGCAGTATTCAAAGCTATTAATCTGTGCACCCGGTACGAACTTTCTGACCGATGTTTCCCTCAAAAGGAACAGTTCTGATCTTATATGAAAATGATTCAAAAATGAGTCAAAACTACCGTAACCTGTACCATTTTGATACGACTAAATTAGAGAAAGTAAAATTTACAAATAAATAATCGTTACAACTTTTTGAACGTTTGAAAAGTAAGGGCTTTCATAGGAAAAAGTAGGGACAAAGTATCTTTTTTTAATAAGAAGAAAGAATTATGCTTAAAGTTGTCGAAATATGTAATAGGGGGTAAGTTGATTTATGATTCCAGTAGGACAACAGGCTTTATTACATATAATCGTACATTTATTATTTCTTGTCATTGCTTGGTGGGCAATGCAGGCGGTTCACTTTGATAAATGGATCAAAAAAGGCAAGGTTATGCAGGCGAGAGTGCTCTACATTTTAATGGTCATCAGCCTCGCAAGTCTAGCCAGTGATTTCTTTTTAAAGTATCTACAGTATTCCACCAATTTGAGTCAATTATTTGGCTGATTCCGTGACACAATTCAATTAACGGAATTGTCGGAATATGACTACAAGTTCCACGGATATCCTTTCTCTCTTTGGCAACAATGAGAAATAGAGAGGATGTGCTGGGGAATGAAAAAATGGACAATGACGATTACAGCAATTTTGCTTATTATTATGGTTTCATCTGGATACGCAAAAGACGATCAAACAAATGAAGTAGCACATATAATAGACGTTTTAAAAGAAAAAGGTGCAGAACCTGACAAATGGACCATGTATTTTAATGGAGAATTAGGTTTTACATCTAAAGGACTAGGGTATTTAAAACAAGCAGAAGAGCTAAAGCGTAATTATCCTGAATTTAGCTGGGCGGCAAGTGAAGATGAGGCCGGACATTACAAATTGACCGGGAAGTTTCAGCATGATGAACTTGGTCTAACTGAGAAGGTGACCATCATCACATACCCCCAAAAAGAACAAACTGCATCGTATTTTATTTATGCGGTTGAAGGACTTGTAAATACAAATCAGAATTGGAAAGAAATTCGACGATTGTTGAATAACCGTATTGAAGATTCTGTTGGAGGAAATCCCAAAATTTTCTCTTGTGTTACCGGTACATACGGTGATAAAATGGTGGTTGATTTGTATTCGCAAGCAAATGAATTGGTACAAGCTTTTTCTGGAGTTTCTGTTGAGGAATTAAAGGAAGAGACGTTTGTGTCACTATCTGCATATACTGAACAGTGGGAACAAGCGATTTATACCGGTCATCAAAATAAAATGAATCTTCAGGTGGCGTTAAGATCTGAAGGATTGGGCAGTAAAACTACTGTCACAATTGGCACACCAATAATTACGTCTGAATATTAATATACAAATTGGACGCGGAGGGGAATATCGTTGGAAAAAATCATTGTCCGTGGTGGTAGGCGGTTAGAGGGCTCTGTACGAGTTGAAGGAGCTAAGAATGCCGTACTTCCTGTCATCGCAGCATCCATTTTAGCCAGTAGAGGCACGAGTACTATAAAAGAAGTGCCCACTCTTGCTGATGTTTTTACGATTAATGAAGTATTACGCTATTTAAATATTGATGTAGCATTCGAAAATGGGCAGATCCATGTAGACGCTACAAGTGAACTAAAGACAGAAGCACCATTTGAGTATGTCCGTAAAATGAGAGCATCATTCCTAGTTATGGGACCTTTGCTTGCTCGTGTAGGACTATCTCGTATTGCACTTCCTGGAGGATGCGCAATCGGATCACGTCCGATCGATCAGCATCTTAAAGGTTTCGAAGCAATGGGTGCTAAAGTTAAGATCGGCAACGGCTTTATCGAAGCAAAAATCGACGGCCGCTTGCAAGGCGCTAAAATTTATTTAGACTTCCCAAGTGTAGGTGCTACTGAGAACATCATGATGGCAGCAACACTTGCTGAAGGAACAACCGTTATTGAAAATGCAGCAAAAGAACCAGAAATCGTTTGTTTAGCAAACTACCTAAATGCGATGGGTGCTACTGTAATCGGTGCAGGTACAGGCACAATCCGCATCGTAGGAGCAGAAGAGCTAGCTGGTGCTGAGCATACTGTTGTACCAGACCGTATCGAAGCAGGTACTTATATGGTAGCTGCAGCAATTACACAAGGTGACGTGTTAATTGAAAATGCTATCGCAGAACACTTACGTCCTTTGATCGCAAAAATGGAAGAGATGGGTGTTCAGATTCATGAAGAAGGTCAGGGACTTCGTGTTCGCGGACCTCGTGAATTAAAGCCTGTTGATATTAAGACAATGCCTCACCCGGGATTCCCGACTGATCTTCAGTCGCAAATGATGGCTCTATTGCTTCGTGCAAACGGAACGAGTGTTATTACGGAAACTGTGTTTGAAAACCGCTTCATGCACGTGGAAGAATTCCGCCGCATGAATGGTGACATTAAAATTGAAGGCCGTTCTTCTGTAATCAACGGACCTGTAAATCTTCAAGGTGCTGAGGTTGCTTCAACTGATCTTCGCGCAGGTGCTGCTTTAGTACTTGCTGGGCTTGTTGCAGAAGGTTACACTCGCGTAACTGAATTGAAGCACATTGACCGTGGATACGTTGATTTTACTGGAAAACTGGCTGCATTAGGTGCTGACATCGAGCGTGTAAACGAAGGTGTGGAAACAACACCAGCGAAAGAGCAATCATTAAAAAGTAATTTAGCATAATATTTTTAATCCAAGAACCCTCGATGAGAGGGTTCTTTTTCATTTGGCTATTTTATTGCTCTTGAAAGTGGTTGATTTCCGCTCTAGGATGCTCGCTTTCCACGGGGCGTGCGGTGAGCCTCCTGCCGCTTTGCGCCATTAGGAGTCTCCACCTGACCGCTCGTCCCGTAGGACAAGGAAGGCTTCGACAGCGTGACATCGCACGAAGAAAATGTGGTTTTTTCATTTTCGAGGATCTCGCACCTTGCGCTCCAATCAACTTGGTAAAGAAGAGAATTGGACAAAATGCTTCTAAAGCAACAATCTTTTAGAAAGCATCCTTTCGTTTTTACGATAAAAGCGTTTATAACAACGATGGTTCGGGAAATCTATAACTAGTTGCAAGAATACATTTTGAAAGGATGTCGAACTCATGCTTTGGACAATAGCCGCAATTTTATTAGTATTATGGCTGCTAGGTTTTCTTTTCGACGTCGCAGGCGGAATCATTCATATTCTACTCGTCATCGCTGTGATCGTGTTCCTATTGAACTTCTTTAAAGGCAGAAAAATGAAATAGCTGTTTATCATGAAAAGCCGGCCGGTGTGGCTGGCTTTTTTGTTGTCTGATTGAGTGTTTGTCGAAAATTCGATAAATATCCGTATATGTGGAATTATTGGAGATTACCGTGGAATAATTTTGGATTACCCTGTAAAAGTTCATCATTACCCTGTAATATTTCAAAATCACCTTAAATGAGTGTTTGCTTGGAGCGTTTTAGTCATAAAACGCTTCTTTTTTTATGCGTTTGGTAGTTCTATTCTCCTATTTTTTTGAAAATAAGCTTTCAGTTGGTACATTATAATCAAAATTTTTTAAATAGTTTGAAAATATAATAAATAATGGTAATATAAATCCACTGGCTTCAAAAAATATACATAAGGCAAAGGGGATTGAACAGGGATGAATACAAAGAAATTTGCAGCATGGGGTTTAGCACTGGGGTTGGCAGTGAGTCCGCTAGCAGTAGGACAAGCATCAGCAGATTCACCGGTTAACGTTTTATCGACAAAGCAATTTAACAGTTTAACGGGTACGCCATCATTCGTATCAGGTAAATTGTCTGAGGCTTCAAGCAAATCTGCGAAAGATGTCGTTCTTTCATATATTCAAAAAGAATCCCAGACTTTCAAACTTGGAAGCCAAAAAGCTGATGAAGCTTTCTCGGTAAAATCAGTAACGAAAGATGAGCTAGGGCGCCAAATGGTCCGCCTTCAGCAAATATATAAAGGAGTACCGGTTTGGGGCTCTACACAAGTGGCACATGTAAACGATCAAGGAGAACTTCTTGTATTCTCTGGCACAGTGGTTCCGAATCTGCAGGACAAGCCTGGACTAGGGTTTGGGAAAAAGATTACTGCTTCCAAAGCAGTTGAAGCAGCTGTTGCAGATTTAGGTTTTACACCTGAATATGAAGCAGATCCAACTTCAAATTTGGTGGTTTACACACAAGGAGACGAAGCAGCTTACGCTTATCTTGTAAACCTGAACTTCTTATCTCCTGAACCAGGGAACTACAATTACTTTGTAGATGCCAAAACAGGAAAGATTCTTAACTCTTACAACGATCTAGATGAAGCGAACGGCGATCACAAAGCACCTCCTGGAGGCGGTGGAGGCACATTAGTTGGAACAAATGCTGTAGGTTCTGGAACGGGTGTCCTTGGTGACACGAAGTCGCTGAATACTTTATTATCAAACGGAACGTACTACCTGCAAGATAACACAAGAGGAGGCGGCGTATTCACATACGATGCAAAGAATCGCCAGCAGCTTCCGGGCAGCCTTTGGGCAGATGCAGATAATCAATTCAATGCTTCCTATGATCGAGCAGCTGTAGATGCACACGTTTATGCAGGCGCAACGTACGATTATTATAAAGAAGTATTTAACCGCAATTCGTATGACAATAATGGGGCAGCGCTTAAATCATCTGTCCATTACGGCCGCAACTACAACAATGCATTCTGGAACGGTCAGCAGATGGTATATGGAGATGGTGATGGAACAACATTCGTTTCACTTTCAGGCGGACTGGATGTTGTAGCGCATGAATTGACACATGCTGTTACAGACTTCTCATCTGATCTGATCTATCAAAATGAGTCAGGTGCACTTAACGAAGCGATGTCTGATATTTTTGGAACGCTTGTTGAGCATCACGAAAACAACAACCCGGATTACGAGATCGGTGAAGACATCTACACGCCAGGCACGAATGGTGACGCGCTCCGTTCCATGAGTGATCCAACAAAATACAATGATCCAGACCACTATTCTGTTCGCTACACAGGAACAGGAGATAACGGCGGCGTGCACATCAACAGCGGAATCATCAACAAAGCAGCATACTTGCTGGCAGTTGGCGGAACGCATTATGGTGTGACGGTTCCTGCGATCGGAAACGATAAAGTGGGAGCGATCTACTACAGAGCAAACACAGTTTACTTAACGGCTTCTTCTAACTTCAGCCAAGCGAGAGCGGCTCTAGTTCAAGCGGCAGCTGACCTTTACGGTGCAACATCAGCTGAAGTGGGAGCTGTTAAAAAATCATATGACGCAGTCGGTGTAAACTAAATAACCGCAAAACCCTGATCTTCCACGTGAGGATCAGGGTTTTTTATCGTCATAAACTATTCACCGCCATCTTCCCAAGCGGTCCGTTCTCATCAATAATATTCTGGAGATCGAACACCGAAATAACAAACATCGGAAATCCGTAAGCGTAAGCAGTAAGGTCATACAGCTGAAAATAGATGACGAGCGCTTTATCGGCAATATAGTAATCTTGGTTCGGGCTGATGGTTTTGAATGGTTCAAGCGTAACAATCTGCTGCTGTTTAATTTGCTCTTTTATTATCCGGTTCAAAACCTGCACGTAGTTGCTGCCAGGTTTGAAGAGATCTTTTAGCTGATATGTCCGTCCTGTTGTCAGGTCCCATGTTTGCGATTTGATATATGTCATTCCGTGTGCCGCCATTGGAGTGTAGCCGTAATTCAAAAATCCGATGCTTAGAATATTCTTTTCGTTTGTTTTTACAGCGAACTCTCCGTACATAGTAGGCCGGGCTTCTGGGTTTTGCAACTGCTGGAGCTCTTGGTTGATCTGAATGATCTGCTTATTTACATGCTGCTGAATGCGAGGATTGATTCTGCCTTCTATTTGCGGATAGTAAATCCTCATCTGGCCAGGGGAATACGTAAGCGTCCTGACAAGAACAGGAGGCTGAAAGTTGTCCATACTGCTCACCCTTTCGTTGGGTCTCCTTATAATTTATGCGGCGGGCAGCTTGTAACAGAAGGCTTGAAAACAAAACTTGTAAACCGGTCGTAGCAAGCACATTTCAATTGTAAAAATACTAGTTTTCATGTTCTAAAGGTTCAACCTTTTGTATAAGTTGTATGGTAGAAAACAAATAGGAGGGCATTGGAACGTGAATGTAAAAATTAAGCCACTGATCTGGATTCTAGCAATTTTTGTTGCCGTAATCGTCTTGCTTCCTGCCATACTCGTGCTACCATTTTCGTCGGCGCCCCCTGAATGGAAAGAAAAGAATCAGGCAAGGCCGTCTGAGAGAATGCTAGCTTTGGAAATTCCGCACTCGGACATCGTCGTTCCTGTATTTCGTACAGAAAAGGATACAGTTGAGAACATCCCGTTAGAAGAGTATGTGGCAGGAGTGGTAGCCTCTGAAATGCCGGCGGAGTTTGAGCTCGAGGCGCTGAAAGCACAAGCATTAACCGCTAGAACGTTTATTGTAAAAGCAATGCTAAACCCCGGGAAAGATGATAGTTTACCAGAGGAAGCGGTCGTAACCGACACGATCATGCACCAGGTGTACAAAGGAAACGATGAACTTGAGGCGCTTTGGGGAGACGATTTTAACAAGAAGCTCGCAAAGATTGTAGAAGCGGTCACAGAGACAAAAGGGCAGATCTTAACGTATGAAGGAGAGCCGATCCAGGCAAGCTTCTTCTCCACAAGCAATGGTTTCACCGTTAATTCAGAAGATTATTGGAAAAATAAATACCCCTACTTAAGAAGTGTGGAAAGCCCATGGGATAAGAAGTCTCCGAAGTACGTGCAGACAGTTCAGCTGCAAGTTAGAACCGTTGAGGAGAAGCTGGGTGTTTCGATCAAAAAGGACGGAAATGTAGGCAAGGTTGTCGCGACAACGAGCGGAAAACGAATCGGCAAGTTCACGATCGGGAAAAAAGAGTTCACCGGAAAAGAAATAAGAGAGAAGCTGGGTCTCCGTTCAACGGATTTTCAAATGGAGAAAAAGGGGAAAGAGATTACTGTCACTACAAAAGGCTATGGACATGGAGTTGGTTTGAGCCAGTACGGAGCGAACGGGATGGCGGAGGAAGGCAAGTCGTATAAGGAGATTGTAAACTATTATTATAAGGGGATTGAAATAACAGATTACAAGCCGATCGCAGACAAGGGATTGGCTCTGAAGTGAATTGTGTGAGAATTGAAAGGGGTCTGTCCCGGGTCTGTCCCCGGGACAGACCCCTTCTTTATAGAGAACCGTATTGTGTCATAAGGCATGGTGCGGTTTTTTCCTATGTCGAAAGAAACTTTCAAAAAATTTTCGCACTAAAGTATATATTTTCAGAATTCTGTTCAAACTTGTTGCTGAGGTGATGAAAAATGAAAGAAGAAGAAAAACAAAACAAAAAAACAGTACCGATGAAAGGTAAGAATGCTATGAAAAAACGTTGGGTTTATCCTGCAGTGTATCTTAGTTTTGCAGCAGTCATTTTAACATCTGTTCTATGGTATCAAAACGATGCGAAAAATACGGAGAATAATAATACTCCAGAAAGCGCATTAGAAGACGATGGAACAGCAGTACCAGTTTCACTTACAAAAGAAGTATTCCAAATGCCAGTCGCTGACCCTGAAGCCATTGAAGTAGTGAAGGATTTCTTTAGTTCAGACGCTACAGCCCAAGAGCAAGAAGCGGCACTAGTATTCTATAACAATATCTACTACCAAAACCGCGGTATCGATCTAGCAACAGAAGATGGTAAATCGTTCGACGTAACCGCTGCACTAAGTGGTAATGTTGTAAAAGTTGCAAAAGACCCTGCACTAGGCTTTGTTGTAGAAGTTGAGCATGACAAAGGTGTTGTCACACACTATTCATCATTAGCTTCTGTATCTGTTAAGCAAGGCGACCAAGTGAAACAAGGAGCAGTTCTTGGACAAGCTGGCGAAAATGCTTATGATAAGGATGCGAAAGTTCACGCACACTTCGAAGTCCGCAAAGATGGAGAAGCAGTGGACCCAGTAATGGCTTGGGATCAATCCGTAGCACAGCTTGCTTCAGCTGTTGAAGATTCTCGTAAAGAGATGAAGAAAGCAGAAGAGCAAAAAGCGGCGGAAGAGCAGAAAAAAGCTGAAGAGCAAAAGCCTGCTGAAGAAAAGAAGCCAGCTGCACCAAAAGCCGATGATAAAGGCGGCAAAGACACAAAAGGCACGAAAGACGACGGTAAAGACGGCAAAGATGCTAACCGTGAACAAGAATCATCATCTCAATCTGCAGAAGACACTGATGCTCCAGCAGAATCAGATGAAACATCAGCAGATGATTCAGGTGCAAACGAATAATTTTAAAAATGGAAGCTGTCTCGAGGATATCGGGGCAGCTTTTCTTTTTATTGCAACAATTATAAACGGCAAAGACATATAAGGATGATTTTTATCTAAAAAAATCGCATCAAATTTAGTTCCTGCGTGAAACGAACAAAGTTTTGCGTGGAGCGGGCATCTTTCTGCGGGAAAGTTAAGCTTCTCTGCGTGAAACGCACCTTATTTGGAGCGAACGTGTAAGAGAAAAAAGAACACGTACCGTAAACCACATAATCTCCAGCAATCTTCTCAGCCAGACTTCTTTCACCGATTGATTTTTCAACTGTTTATAGAGGTTTTTTCACAAAAATGGACATTTCCCCTTGTCCCAGTTGAGATTTAGGCATATAACGAAAACTTGGTTAATAAGATGTTACAAAACCTACAATAATTCAAATTGAGGGTGAGCGGTGAGAAATCGTACTATGGCTGCGGTGGAAAAAGGGGAAGGGAAGCTATACTTATAAGCCGAAGATGACAACGAAACTTGTCACGTAGCTTGTTCATAGAAGTCTCTATCGCATCTCTCACATCCATTTTAGGGAGGCGAGTGGTGTGCACGATTACATCAAAGAGCGAACCATCAAGATAGGACGGTATATCGTGGAGACAAGAAAAACAGTCCGCATGATCGCAAAAGAATTCGGGGTTTCCAAAAGCACGGTGCATAAAGACCTTACCGAGCGACTGCCTGAAATTAATCCGGATCTTGCAAATAACGTAAAAGAAATCCTCGAATACCACAAGTCCATCCGCCACTTGCGGGGTGGGGAAGCGACGCGCGTGAAATACAAAAAAGGCACAGAGGAAGTTGTTCAATAAGTCTACGAATGATAGGGATGCAACATGACACCAAAATCATTATGTGCCTATAGGTCCGAAGTCCAATAATTAATTTTAGACAATATTTCACCTTGTTCGACAAACTTGTGATATAATGATAAATTGGATAGAACTACGATTTTTTACTAAAAATGTCATTATATTGTATGGATGTTTAACAGGGAGGATATAACATGTTTTCAAGGGACGTTGGAATTGACCTTGGTACCGCTAATGTATTGATCTATGTAAAAGGAAAAGGGATTGTGCTTGACGAACCATCCGTCGTTGCGATCGACACGAATACCGGAAAAGCACTCGCTGTTGGAGAAGAAGCCCGCCGCATGGTAGGCCGAACACCAGGCAACATCGTAGCAATTCGTCCGCTGAAAGACGGCGTAATTGCTGACTTTGAAGTAACTGAGCAAATGCTGAAACACTTTATTAATAAAATCAAAGTGAAGGGCGTGTTTGCAAAGCCAAGAATCTTGATCTGTACGCCAACGAACATTACGTCCGTAGAGCAAAAAGCCATTAGAGAAGCTGCACAAAAATGCGGCGCTAAGCATATTTTTCTTGAAGAAGAGCCGAAAGTGGCTGCAATTGGGGCGGGGATGGATATCTTCCAGCCAAGCGGTAACATGGTTGTTGACATCGGTGGTGGCACAACTGACGTTGCGGTCTTGAGCATGGGCGATATTGTCACCTCCTCTTCTATTAAAATGGCTGGGGACAAGTTCGATACTGAGATCCTTCAGTACATAAAGAAAGAGTACAAGCTGTTGATCGGTGAGCGCACAGCGGAAAACATCAAGCTGAACGTAGCGACAGTTTACCCTGGCGCGCGTGACGAAGAGCTTGAGATCCGCGGCCGTGACATGGTATCCGGCTTGCCGCGTACCATTACGGTTCACTCAAAAGAGATCCAAAAAGCGCTGATGGAACCTGTGATGGTAATCGTTCAAGCTGCGAAAAGCGTACTTGAGAAGACGCCGCCAGAATTATCTGCTGACATCATCGACCGCGGCATCATGCTGACAGGCGGAGGAGCGCTTCTACACGGAATCGACCAGCTGTTTGCAGAAGAATTGAAGGTTCCAGTACTGGTTGCTGAAGAGCCAATGAAAGCCGTAGCGAACGGAACAGGCTTAATGCTTGAACATTTGGATAAAATTGCGAAAAGAAAAGTGTTTTAATAAAAGAAAATGCCGCCTGTGTTGGTGGCATTTTTTTTATGTTAGTGAAGCTTGGCGAGGGGCCAAGCAACCTTATTTATTTTAATATCTGAAGAGTTATAATCCTTCAGCCGAATTTATGAGCCTTTAAAATTATTTATGGTCCTCCAAATAGATTAATGAGCTTTAAAAAATTTTATGATCCTTCAAATCCATTAATAGGCTTTTCGACAAAACGGCCGCTATGAATCTTCTGGTACAAATTCCTCATTTTAAAAAGGAATCTGTCAATTTTCGCAGAATCTTATTAAGAAATGTAAAAATCTGTCGATATGATCGATGAGACATTTTGTGTCCAGATTACAATTACAGGAGGAATACTCCGTGTTAAGAGGCTTTTATAATGCTGCAGCCGGAATGCTGGCACAGCAGCGCAAACAAGAAATTTTAACGAACAATATGGCCAATGCCAATACACCTGGATATAAAGCGGACAACGCGAGTCTGCGCACGTTCCCGACGATGCTTCTTCAGCATATGGGACAAACCGAAATCAACGGTAATAAAATTCCGAACAACCACCCGGTAGGAATACTTTCAACGGGAGTTTATGTTCAGGAGACGACTCCGAACTTCATGCAAGGAGATCTTCGCGAGACAGGAATCAAAACAGATGTTGCTCTTTTACAAGGACAAGTACCAGCTGACCCTGAAACAGGGCTGCCAGGAGGACTCTTTTTCCGGTTGAACGTAAATGGTCAGGAGCGTTTTACACGAAACGGTCATTTCTCAGTGGATGCAGATGGCAGTTTAGTCACGCCTGAAGGACATTATATTCTTGGAACGGATGGAGAACGAATCACGGTAGCTAGCGACAATTTTACGGTGAACAAAGACGGCCAGGTGATCGATAATGGTGCGGTCGCAGGACAGATTGATGTTGCGTATGTGGCGAATCCTAATAATCTGGTAAAAGAGGGTACGGGACTTTTCAGACTAGATGGAGAAGCGGCTAGCGCAATAGGCAATCCGGCAATCACGTATAACCTGCAGCAAGGTTTTGTTGAACGGTCTAACGTGAACACTGAACAGACGATGACGGAGATGCTGACGGCATACCGTGCGTTTGAAGCGAACCAAAAAGTACTTCAAGCCTATGACCGTACGATGGAAAAAGCCGCAAATGAAATTGGCCGAATCGGCTAGGGGGATCACGCATGAACCAGTCTATGATTTCAGCAGCAGTGACAATGGGACAGCTTCAGCACAAGCTGGATACCATTTCAAATAACATGGCGAACAGCACGACGAACGGCTACAAACGCCGGGAAGCACAATTTTCTGATCTGCTTTTTCAGCAGATGGAGAGTAAGGCTCTAAACCCTACAGAAGATGGGCGATTGACTCCGAACGGTATCCGGCTCGGCAGCGGCGCGCGTATTTCTTCGACAGCGGTTAGTTTAGAATCAGGAACATTGCAGCAAACTGGCCGCTTGCTGGATGTGGCACTTACGCAGCCAGGGTTGTTTTTTCAGATTCAAACGACGGATAACAATGGTGGAGAAGTTGTTCAATATACTCGTGACGGTGCGTTTTATTTATCGCCGTCTGCAGGAAACCCTGATGAGATGGAACTCGTTACGTCAGAAGGGAATCGTGTGATGGGTGTGAACGGCCCGATCACTATTCCTAGTGACCATAAGAAAATTATCATTGGACAAAACGGCCAAGTTTCGGTAACGTTAAATAATGGAGCGGTTGTTGAATCAGGACAGCTAGCACTTGCGAAAATTATTCGGCCGCAGCTGATGCTTGCAGTCGGACATAATTTCCAAGCGCCACAAGGCATTCCGTTAAATCAAGTTATTGAGGAAATAGAAGCTGGAACAGGCAACTTTGTTCAGCAGGGCGTATTGGAATCTTCCAACGTGAACATTTCAACGGAGATGACCGAACTGATTCAAACACAACGTTCATATCAATTTAACGCGCGTTCTCTTACAATTGCTGACCAGATGATGGGGTTGGTAAACGGGCTTCGCTAAATGGGGTAGGTTTGTATGACAACGAATGAAATGCATGAGCAAGAGTTAAATAAAAAAGAAAATCAAAAAACACAGCGATATCAAGAGAAAAAGAGCTCTTCTAAGGAAGAAAAGAAGAAGCTGATTCACCGTGGTACAAAGAGAAGCTTTCCGATCTGGCTTCGACTTTTGCTGCTGATCTGCGGAATCGTTGTTTGTTTTGCTATCGGTACAATGGTTGGCTATGGTGTGCTCGGAGACGGAAAGCCGATGAATGTCTTTGAGAAGGAAACATGGACGCACATTATCGACCTTGTAGAAAAAGAGAAGTAAAGATATAATAATAAAACAATGGCAGGATTAAAGGGTCATTGTTTTTCTTTTGATAAAAATTAGTACCAGGTAACAATACCAAGTATAATAAAAGAAGATTTTCGTAAGTTCTTTGTAGCAGTTGAAAGTAGTTGCTTTCCGCTCCAGGATGCTCGCTTTCCGCGGGGTGTGCGGTGAGCCTCCTCGCGCTTCGCGCCTTTAGGAGTCTCACCTGTCCCACTGATCCCGCCGGAGTCTCGCACCTTGCGCTCCAATCAACTTGTCAACGAAGTATTTTAGTAAATACAATCTTTAGAAAAGAACCATTAAAAGAAAGGTGATGTTATTTATGTTAACCATTGAAGAAATCAAAGAGATTATCCCGCACCGTTATCCATTTTTATTAATTGATCGCATCCTAGAAGTAGATGAAGGACAGCGTGCAGTCGGCATCAAAAACGTAACAGCAAACGAAGAATTTTTTAACGGCCACTTTCCTGAGTACCCGGTAATGCCAGGCGTGTTGATCGTTGAAGCTCTTGCTCAAGTAGGAGCAGTAGCTATGCTGAAAAAAGAAGAAAACCGCGGGAAGCTTGCGTTTTTTGCAGGTATCGACAACTGCCGATTCAAAAAGCAAGTCGTACCAGGCGACCAGCTGCGCCTTGAAGTTGAGATGACACGCGTACGCGGATCCATCGGTAAAGGTAAAGGAATCGCAACAGTTGATGGTCAGGTAGCATGCGAAGTAGAAATCACCTTCGCTCTAGGCAAATAAAACAAAACACAAGTGGGGACTGTCCCCACACAATTATCATAAAAGCTTGAAATGGAGCAAACGCCTTTGGGGAAATGCTCCATTTCAAGCTTTCGTTTTATGCTATTTTAGATTTAGTGCATTAAAAACAGGTGTGGAGGAGATTAAAGTTGCAAAAGAACTATAAATTTATTCTTTTTGATTTAGATGGAACGCTATCCGATCCTAAGATAGGGATCACTAAATCTATTCAATTTGCATTAAACCGAATGGGCATTATAGTAGATAATCTTGATGAATTAGAAGTTTTTATCGGTCCGCCTCTCCAACAATCTTTTTCCGACTATTATTCTTTTAATGAAGCTCAAACGCAAGCGGCTATCACACATTACCGTGAAAGGTTCAGTGATGTGGGGATGTATGAAAACACAATCTACGACCATATTCCTGCTCTTTTACAGGAACTTAAAGAGCATGGCCATAATTTAGTTGTTGCTACTTCAAAGCCTACTGTTTTTGCGGAAGAAATCTTAAAGTATTTCAAAATCCATCATCATTTTGATTTAATTGTTGGAAGCAATCTGGACGGAACACGAACAGCGAAAACCGAAATCATTCAGTACATACTCGATCATTACGGAGAACCTTCTGATACCTTCATCATGATTGGTGATAGGAAACACGACATCATAGGTGCTCATAACACAGGAATTGATTCAATCGGAGTTACATACGGATATGGTTCTATAGAAGAAATAACTCAAATAAATCCAACTTACCAAGTGAGCTCAGTATCAGAACTAAGAGGATTATTACTTCACAAAAACAGTTCCGCTCTATCTAACTCTTAATAAATACAGAAAACCTTCAAACTAGATAAATAAGGGGGGACTGACCCCACACAATTATCATAAAAGCTTGAAATGGAGTAAACCGCCTAAGAGGAAATGCTCCATTTCAAGCTTCAATTTCATACCCTATTATTTTTAACGACAAAAAGAAGCACACATATCGTCATATATGTGTGCCGTTTTTTTATTTAACCGGTTCAATGGTTTCCAGCAAGCCATTTTGTGAAGATTGAGGGTTCCATACAAAACTTACAAGGTACTCCTTATTTACTTCAGCTAATTGAAATTCATTCCTAGAGACCTTGATATGTCTGTCATCAATAACCAAATAATATTCTCCGTCAACTAGAAGTTTCTGTTCCAATACAAAGATTCCGGCTGTTGATACTTCTTTAGATTGATGATTCACCACGATTAAAATCGCAACAATGGAAGCGATGATCGTAAAAGCTTTCACTGCAGATTTTATTTCAAAACGGGACCTTCCTCGTCTTTTGACGTACTTAATAAAAAGGAACAAATAAACAATAAACATTAAAGGACCAAGGTAAAAGGCCAAAGTTGCCGGTAAAAACAATAGTTCATGCAGCGTATAATTAAAGTCAGAAATTGCTTGAATCCTTCCAAGCTGTGTTCCTATGAATGCTGAATAAATAAGTCCCAACAACACATGCAGAGTAACTTTTTGTGTTTCATATAACTTTTTGAGTTTATTATGATGTCCCTCATTTTGATTCATCATTTCGTTTCCTCGCAAAATTGTTATTGTTAATGTCTCTTTATATAAATATGCTGGTTTGCAGAAATAATCAACTCAGCTGTCTCCCAAAGTCTAGGCAAGAAATCCAGAACGTCTTCAGCCCTCCGAGTTAAATCATCTGTTGAAGATATTCCAAGGTCTGCAGCCATCGCATCAAAAGCTGGACGATGTTTAAATTGAATTCCATCACTACCGTCCACTTCGTGCAAACGTCGCCACCATCCAAAAAACAGCTTCCCGGTGGATTCCTGATCGTATAAGTTCGCGACTTCCGTCAATGATAATCGGCCGTGCTTCCGCCGTAATATCACTGCTAAAGAAGAAAGGAGTCTTTGCTATAGAAACAGCGGCATCAAATGTTTGTTCAAGCGTGCGTAAATGGTGTTCTACCCGTTCCGCAGTCAAATAAAAAACACCCAACAATCTAAGCAGCTCGGAATAAACATCCTCATAACCATACTCCTTCAAGACATCTCGGACCTTTAAATACCGCAGCCTGACCGTTGGATTCTGAAGGGCTGCCACTAGGATGACATGAGTGGTCACCCCGGTTGGAAACAGCCAAGAGGTCACCCCGGTTGGAAACAGCCAAGAGGTCACTTGATCATGCCAGGTATCCCGGGGATTAATAGACTTCAACCCATGTTCAATCCGAAGGCGAGCATTCTCACACCTCCGAAGAACCCAAGTTTTCTCCGCAAAATGCGCTGACACATATTGCTGCAATTTTTCCAAATGTCCCGTGGGATCACTAATGATGGTGTTTACTCGAAAGCTTCCTGCAAGATGGTAGTCTGTCAGCACATCTTCGCCTGATTGAAGCTTACTCCACGGCAAATACGTAATTTCGATCAGCACTCCCTCATATCGAAATTTTCCAAGTTTTAGAGGTGTTTCATCATGAGCCATAACGACAACAACATCCATATCAGACGATGCTGACATATCCTCATTTTCGTTTTGAAGAATTGTCGAACCGCTAAAATAGGCTCCGCGAAACCAAGGCTCTTCACTCAAATGCAGCATCACCCATTCAGCAGCAATTGCTCGTGCTGTCCCAACTTTCATAACGACCACCATTCGCTAAAATTCATTATTTCGCCTTCGCCACAATCCCATTATGCACTTTTATATAGCCATGCTTCATAATATCGAGTCCGTTCTCATACAGATAAAGTCCCATCTGCTCTAACGTCATGAGCTCCCGGTACGTATGGTTCATCACATCCGCCATGATCTCGTAATATAGCTTGGACCGAAGCTGGGCTCGGGGAGTTGTCATCACAATATAGCCACCCGGCTTTAAGAACTTCCGGTGCCACTCCACAACCTCAGCCTTCATGGAATCTGGGAAGTGCTCAAGCAAACCGACGCTCAGCACGATATCAAACTCCTTCCCGTACGGAAGATTGCGAATGTCGTCCACCACATAAGAAATGTTAAAATCATCTTTAAAATAAACTTTTTCTCCGCCTGTACTAGGGTTTTTCCCTAAAAAGGGATACGATTCAGGGAACTCTGCAAACCTCGCATCCCGGCAGAACGAATCATAATCGATCATCACCACTTCGCCGCCCGGATACATCGCAGATAACTGCATCGCTTCATAACCTTCTGCTGCTCCCAAAAATAAAATGCGAGGTTTTTGAACATCTAGCCCTTCAAATAGCGCACGCTTTCCGCGTGGATCCCAAATGCCATCCTGTACCCGGTGAACATAATTCCATAAATGAATGCGCAAATAATCTCCGAGCGCTACTTTTACTTCAGAAGGCTTAAAGCTTTTTAAACTATGAAAAAAGGCACCTTTCTTATCGTGGATTTCAGCGGGAACATCCTTCGAAAACCACTCATGAAAAGACTGGTTGAACATCCTCCAGGAAGTGTGGACAGGCAGGGTCTCGCCATGCTCTTTCTCCCAATCCAGTTTTTCCTTCGAAAACGAAGTCACTTCATACGGCTTCCCGATGTCTTTCCATGAAACGGTCGACCAGTCATTCACCGTATTTACTTTTACAAACTTCTCATATTCTTTCTGACTTTTATATTGCCGCAAATCCATACGATAGGACGGCATCTTTTCCGTCTGACCTAATGTAACCTGGCGATGAACAGCAGTTTCGATCATGTTCTTCCTCCTGTAAAAAGGATTTTCTATATGTATTCCAAAACGGCCGTCCAAAATCCTCTAAATCATGTTTTATTCGCGCACATGGTAAAATAAGAGAAACGAATCGGAGGGGGAAACAGCCTTGAAAATTATTTTTATCGGCGACAGCATCACAGCTTCTAATAAAAATACAGATCCTGAAAGACTGGGGAACGGCTATGTCCGCATGATTAAAGAAGTGCTGCCAGAGGATGTAAAGGTTATCAACAAAGGCGTCAACGGGCACCGCGTTACAGACCTTGCTTTCCGGTGGGAGCGGGATGTCATTGATTTAGAGCCTGATCTTTTAACGGTTTCCATTGGGATCAACGATGTGTGGAGACAGCTGGACAGCCCGGACCTTAATCAGGTGGATGTTTCTAAATTCGAGGAGGTTTATCGTGAATTGTTGTCACAGCTTCCCGCCACTACAAAACTCGTACTTATGGAACCGACGATCATAAAAGAGAACCCGCAATCTAAGGGAAATCAGATGCTGATTCCGTATGTTGAAGCCGTTCGAAAGCTGGCGGTGGAGTATGATGCAGTGCTCGTCCCGACACATGACGTTTTTATTGATCACCTAACAAAAAAGCCTGACGTGTCATTAACATCAGACGGTGTACATATGAGAAAAAAAGGGAACGAACTGATGGCAAAAGCTTGGCTGAAAGCGGCAGAATCACTAATTGAACAATAAAATGAACAGGGGTTATGAATATGGGGAACGTTGTACTCACTTTTTTCGATGAAATTCATCGTGAAGCTCTTAATGCCTTTGATCTAGCAGAAGACCAAAAGAAATTCACCGCCATGCCAAGTGACGCTTTGGAAATATGCAAAGAAGATCCTAGCCGAAACCCAGTGGTTATCATGGCTTCAGACGCGGCAGTAGGCTTTTTTGTTCTGCATGCAGGTGAAAATATTCGTGATTTTACAGCGAATCCGAATGCCATGGTCATTCGTGCATTGTCCATCAATCAAAAAGAGCAGGGGAAAGGCTATGCGAAAGAAGCAATGCTGCAGCTGCCAGCGTTTGTTTCCACCCATTTTCCTGAAATCAACGAACTTATTTTAGCGGTTAACTTTAAAAATGAACCTGCCAAAAAACTGTACGAAAAAGCAGGATTTCAAGACCGCGGCCAGATCAAACATGGACCGATTGGACCTCAATATGTGCTGCATTATGAACTTATGTTATAAGAAACACAAAAAAAAGAGCCTTTAATAGGCTCTTTTTACATATTATGCTTTAACCCTCATTGTTTGTATTTCGGCCAATCGTTTAAGTACTCTTTGACTAGATTGTTCTAACATCTTCATTTTTTCATTCGTGTAACGATTAATTGATTTGGAAGGCTCAGTAGAAACAAGAACAACCTTGCCATCATCAAACGTTTTCAAATTTCTCATATCTGATACCTCCAATTAAATTTATTACAAATTCTAAATAAAGTGATGGTTTCATAATAGCAGATTTTATCTCTTTTTCATAGACAGATACTTTCTTATCGATCCAGTAACCACTTAACTTGAAATGAAAACAGAGAACAAATTCGTGTACCTTTAAAGTAAAATAAAGCATTTGTTTATCTTCTCTAAAATATAAAGATTCAACATCGTTTGAATAAGTCTCAGCTACGTAAGAGCTATTGTCTGACAAATCATAAAAGAGTTTTGGTGAAGTATTACCCCAATAATCCACTAGACTCATCAAATTTTTATCGTTTTCTTTTCTATAAACTGTAATTGCTTCACATGAATTATGTTTTCCAATAATCTTTTCTAACTTTGTGCCTTCTCTTATAAGAATATTTCCCTCAGTAAGTTGTTCGGAAACTTTATGAAGAAAGTAAGACCAGTTTGTAATTGTACCATCAACTATTGTTGCCAGTAATTCATTTGTGAATTTTTTATATGTAGTAAATTCACTAGCGGCATCAGCATTTGCCATAATGTCCTTCACCATTGGTACATATTGAATTCCTATCGCTAGATTCGAACTCAAATAACTTTTTAAGTTGTCATAAAATATATCTGATTCGGCAATATCAAGGTCATACAACCATGGTGTAGATCGTCTAACTTCATAAATAAAACCCCAGACAAAAGGATGGATTGAATTAATTTTTTCTTTATAAGGTTGGGGTAATTTTTCAATAGCTTGTCTTACCAAAGCAATATTGTAATCAGGTTCTGTTCCACCATGACCTTCTCTATATTGTGTATATTCGTTATCAATCATTTGATGAAGAAAATCATCATACAAATTTTTTACTGCTTTATCTACAAAAGGAATAATGTATTTTTTTGAATTCAATGCGGTAAAATATTCAATGTATGTGGGAGTAGTTTGTTCGTCGTGGATTAAGCTACCTGATTGTTTTTTTATCAGAAGAATGAAAATATCAGATTGCATAACCATATCTACACAAGTTTGAAGTTTATCTTCATCCCAAGGTGCGAAATTCTCTTCAAAAAGTAAAGGTTCGTGTCCTGCTTCTCTTAAAACACGTCCAACATTAGTTCTAAGTGACTTGAGATCATCTTCGTATGCAGAACTTATAAATATCTTTGCCTTTTTTGCCATCGATATACCCTCCCTTCATTAGATAAATTATAACATATTTTACCTTTTTTGTTTTTTGAAACTTTTAATTTTCATTAATATTAAGCCAATATAAAGATGGTTTAGGAAGTGTAAAGTCTCCGTTATGACTTGGTAAATTCCGTCTTTTCGGGTTTTTTTCGTGATATATTCTGAGCAGGGACAAACAAATCCCATACTCATGCAAATCATAATGAAAATCCGAAGGGAGCAATTTAAGATGAGCAAAACGTTTATGGCGAAAATCGGAGCATCTCTTTTGGCAATTATGTTAATCACTGCATGTAACAACCAGGAAGACAACACGGAAGAAGAAACAAACACGGAACAAACTGAAAATCAAGATGAAGAAACATCAACAGAGGAAGGTTCTATTGAAGAAACTACAACAGATGAGGAATCAACTGAGGAGTCAGCTGAATAAGATATAAAAACGGACCAGGCCTCTACCTTCCAGAGAGGACCTGGTGTTTTATTTTTGGGGAGGGAGCAAGGTTGCTGGTAATAAAACCTCGTGTCGAAAATCGCGTATTTTTAAATAAAGTGCGATTTTTCATTTTAACGTGCGATTCCAGGCCGCTAACCTGTGATTTTATAAAATAACGTGCGATTATGTGTAAAAACCCTGCCAAACTTTTTCGGCAGGGTTCATTACGATTCTTTGTTCTTGCCTTTATTCTCTTTATCTTTACCTTTTTCATCGTCTCCACGGTCATTTTTACGATCATCATTGGCTTTTTCTTCTTTATGATCATCATTTTTTCCGCGATCTTCGTTTTTAGCTTCCTCTTTTTTAGGCTGCTCTTTCTTTGGCTCTTCCTTCTTCGGCTGTTCCTTCGCTGGAGGAGCTTCTTTCTTCACATCTTCTTTTTTAGGATGTTCTTTCTTGGGCTGCTCTTTTTTAGGAGCAGGAACAACAGGCTGCTTCTTTGTTTGCTTTTCTTTTACAGGTACTGCTGTTACAGAAGCAGTGTCTTCATCAACTTCTGTTGTGTCACCAGCTGGCTCATCCGCTGCAGGCTCCTCAGCTTCTGGCTCTTCCGCTTCAGGTGTATCGGATGAAGGATCTTCTTCCTCAGTGGACTCATCATCTTCTTTATTCTGCTTCTTCTCATGCTTTGCTATTTTCTTTTCTAGCTTTCCAAACGCTTTAACAATATTTTTCGAAAGTGCTTCTTGTGCTTTTGGGTTATCAATCTTTTCAAGAGCAGTCATTAACGCTACGATATTTTGGAAAAACTTTTTCTCAAGCTCGGTAGTAGTGTCTTCTTCCTCTTCAGCTGCTGAATCTTCTTCTGCAGCTTCTTCGTCACCAGTTTTACCGTCTACTGTGCCTTCTTCAGCAGGTGTTTCCTCGGCTGCTTCCTCTTCGGTTACATCTTCAGCTGTTTCTTCTTCAGAAGCTTCTTCCTCTATTTCAACAGCTTCCTCTTGCTGAGCGATCGCTTCTTCTAAAAGCTTTGTTGCGCCTTCAACATCACCGTCTTGTAAAAGGACATTTGCTTCTTTAATACGTTCAGCTGCAAAATCAGCCAAAAGTTTCGCTTCTTCATAGTCATCTGTCGTTACAGCCAGCTGGATTTTCTCCATCATGATTTTTACAAAATAAAAGAAATCTCCAGGTACTAAGTCTGGTGCTTCTTCTTCAGATGGTTCTTCATCTGCAGGCTCTTCGGATTCAGCAGATTCCTCAGTCACCGTACCATCTGTTGTATTTTCATCCTCTGGTGTTGTCGCCTCGGTTGTTTCATCTGTTTTCGTTTCTTCAGCGGGTTCATCCACTGGTGTTCCAGCGCCTGTGTTAGCAAAAACGGACGGTCCAAACCCAGTTGTTGCAAGTCCTAACGCTAAAAATGAACTTAAAATTTTCTTCACTTTCATTCTCCCTTTCTTATTTAAAGAATTGGAAAACAATAAAAAGACACACTCATGCCGTTTGGCGGAGTGTGCTCCGAAAAAACGGCAGCTGGCAGGCATTACACGGTGTGCAGAAGCCCCTTTAGCTTTGCGTCGCTATGTTTCCATAGGTTTGCCTTTATCCTTTTACGTTTCCATTATTCGTGATTCATGCATTATATCGGTTAGAAGTGATTTAGTTATAAAGGTTTTAAGGAAAAATGAGAATATTTACCTATTTATTTACAGCCTTATCAGCCGAATGGCGCATTTTCCAATAAAAGAAAACATGGGATAATAATTGAAATGAAAGCGCTGACTTAAATGGTTTTGTGCAAACGCTTTCGCTTATTTGCACAACATTTTAAAAGGGGGATAAAAAGTGAGGAATAAACAATCGCGTTACGCAGTTTCATGGCTTTTATTATTTACGATGATTTTGCAAACGTTTGCATCTGCACTGCTTATACAGCCAGCGAAAACGGCAGCTGAAGAAAGAACAGTGACCCTCGTTGGCAGCCTGCAAAACGAACTTGGCGGATCTGGTGAATGGAATCCAGCTGATCCTGCAACAAAGATGGAGCTGCAGCCGAATGGAAAGTACAAGCTGACAGGCACTCTCCCAGCTGGCACGTACGAATACAAGATAGCCATCAACGGTTCTTGGGATGAGAACTATGGCGTTGACGGAAAAGCGGGTGGTGACAACTACAAACTTACTCTCGATTCTGAAAAAGAGGTAACGTTTATGTATGACGACACGACGCATAAAGTGACAATTCCTGAACCACTTCCGGAAGAACAGACTCCTCGTATCGTCGGAGACATCCAGCCGGATATCGGAGCTGGCGGTGAATGGGCACCTGGGGAATCAACGGCACTTTTACAAGATGAAGATCTAGACAATGTCTACACATATACAACACAAGTACCAAATGGAAAGCACGAGTTTAAAATTGTGCTCGGAAACGACTGGAGTGCCCCTGCATATCCAGCCAACAACTTTGTATTAAACGTTATAAAAGAAGATGAAATTACGTTCTTTTATAACCATGACACAAAAGAAGTGTACACGAACTATGATCCGGGATTGCCGGACGGCAGCGTGAACGGGGACAAGCTGTACCATGAGACGTGGAACGAAGCATTCCGTGCACCATTTGGAGCAATCAAAGTGGGTGAAGACGTAACACTGCGCCTTCAAACGAAAAAAGGTGACCTGACTGGCGCCAAATTATACTTGCGAAATTACAACTCTGGCAGCACGACTGTAAAAGATATGGAGAATGCCGGATGGACAACGGTTAACGGTGAAGAAATCGAGCTTTGGGAAGCCACTGTTAAACCTGAAGAAAAAGGCGTTTACGGATATAAATTTACGGCACGTGATGGAGATGCTGTAAAAGAATACGGTGAGGACACTGCGGAAGGCGGAAAAGGTGCGGTTGCTGACTCGAACGCTGGTCTTTTCCAAATAACCGTTTACGATCCTTCTTATAAAACACCAGACTGGATGAAGGAGTCTGTTG
Source organism: Fictibacillus sp. NPDC058756 (assembly GCF_042746035.1). NCBI lineage: Bacteria > Bacillati > Bacillota > Bacilli > Caryophanales > Fictibacillaceae > Fictibacillus > Fictibacillus sp. NPDC058756. Next base: position 299,289 of record NZ_JBHYPU010000001.1, read on the forward strand.
TGTATCAGATTTTCCCTGACCGTTTTTTCAATGGCAACAAAAAGAACGATACAGCAAAAACAACAGCGCGCGGTGAAGAACCTATCGAACATCAAGAGTGGAGCGAGCTTCCGGACAACCCGCGTCAAGCTGAAACAGAAGGATACGAAGGCGACGAGATCTGGTCGAACGATTTCTTTGGCGGTGACATCGCCGGTGTTCAGAAGAAACTGGACTATATTCAGTCTCTTGGCGTAAACACGCTCTACCTGAACCCGATCGCATATGCGGCATCGAACCACAAATACGATGCGACGGACTACAAAGCGATCGATCCGATGTTCGGGACACCTGAAGAATTTAAAGCTTTTACAAAAGAACTGAAAAAACGCAAGATGCACCTGATCTTAGACGGCGTGTTCAACCACGTTGGTGACGACTCGATCTATTTTGACCGTTACGGAAAATACGATACGGTTGGTGCTTACGAATATTGGGCGAGCATCTATGACCTTATGAAAGAACAAGGCTTAACAGAAGAAGAAGCGAAGAAACAAACTGAAGAGAAGTTCACAGCAGAAGGACAGAAATTCAGTTCATATGGCTTCCACAATTGGTTTAACATCGAAAACGATAAGGTGAACGGCGTATATAAATACCAGGCGTGGTGGGGCTTCGATTCACTTCCGGAGATCAAATCCATTCCTGGAGAAGCAGTAGACTATGATTCTGAACTCAACAATAAGCCATTCGCAGACTACATCATGTATGACGAGGATTCTGCGGCAAAATCTTGGCTGGACCGCGGTGCATCAGGCTGGCGCTTGGATGTCGCGAACGAAGTAGATACTGAGTTTTGGAGAGAGTTCCGTGACGAACTGAAGGAAGGTAAGAAGGATGATCCGCTGATCCTTGGCGAGATCTGGGATGATGCTTCAGAATACTTCCTTGGCGATCTTTACGACTCTGTTATGAACTACCGTTTCCGCGGTGCGATGATTGATTACTTAAAGAACGGAAACGCAAAGGGTGCTGAAGATCAGCTTAACGCTGTATTTGAAGATTACCCGCAGGAAGCATTCTATGCGCTCATGAACTTAATGGGGTCGCACGATACACCTCGTGCAGCATTCGTGCTTGGCAACGGCACAGATTCCTATGAGCGTGCTGAACTCGACCCGAACTACAACCACGAGCTTGGCGTAAAGCGCTTGAAGCTTGCGGCAATTTTACAGATGGGCTATGCCGGGGCACCGACCGTTTATTACGGAGATGAAGCTGGTGTTACAGGCTCAAAAGATCCGGATGACCGCAGAACATATCCGTGGGGATCTGAAGATAAGGATCTTGTGAAGCATTATCAAGCAATCGGTAAAGTGCGCGCTGATTATCATAATCTGTTCAGCTATGGCGAACTGAATCATCTATATGCTGAAAAAGATGTGCTTGCTTACACGCGTACTGATAAAAAGAACGCAGCGGTCGTGATCACAAACCGCGGCAGTGAAGAAAAAACAGTTGAGCTGGATGTGAAGAAGCTGATCGTAAACAACGTGAAGCTGACTGATCAGCTCGATAAAACATACAAAGCAAGCGTGAAGGACGGAAAGCTTACTGTTACGGTTCCGGCGATGACGGGACGCATGCTAGTGTCTGACAAGGGACAGAACTTAAAGAGCCCTGAAGCGGTAACGAACGTGAAGGCAACGGAAGCTAGCCACTCAGTATCGCTGACATGGGAAGGCGACTCGAGAAGTTATGCAGTCTACCAAACGACAATCTCTGGTGCTTTTTATGAAAAGGTAGCAGAAACAAAAGATCATTCTATCAAAATTGATGGCTTAGATAACGGCCGCAAATATTATTTTGCAGTCGTTGCCATTGACAAAGACAATAACGAATCTGTGAAAACAGAATCGGATGCTGCAATCCCGCACGTTGCTTTAAAAGAAGGAAACTATGAGATTGCTAATGTAACGGAGCTTCAAAACGGTGTGATCGATCTTTCCAAAGTACAAACTGTTTCAGCTGACATTTTTATAAAAGGTGAAACAGAAAGTGATTTAGCGGAAGGTCTGCAAGCAACACTTCAAGTGAAGGAACCAGGCAAGGACACATGGACATCACATCAAGCAAGCTACACAACGCAAAACGGCGAGTTCAACAGTTTCAGCGGTACATTCCTGCCGTTTAACGAAGGAACTTACGATTATCGTTATGCGTTTTCGACAGATCTAGGAAGAACGTGGATAACTAGTGAAGCAAAATCCGTAACGTTCACAAAAGGTGACGACACAACGGCTCCGGCATCTTCTGTTACACTGGAGGAGCCGGCTCAAGAATCCGGACAAGTGAACCTGAAGTGGTCAGTTGAAGGAGCGAACGAGCCATACTTGTTCACCATTGTCCGAGACGGAGAAGTGATCGATCAGATCCTGGATACGAATGCAACGGCTTACAAAGACATGAACGTGACAAACGGCAAATCGTATTCATACGAAGTGCACATCTACGACAAAACGGGTAACAGCGTGAAGTCGAACGCGGTAACCGTAACGCCTGACCTTGTGATGGTAAAAGTAACGATGAAAGTAAACGCACCAGCTCATACACCACAGGGCGTGGACATTACGATCCCGGGCAGCAAGAACGGCTGGAACACAGGTGCGTGGAAGATGACGCGCGGTGGTGCTGTAACGAACGATTATGAATACACGTTTGAAGCGCAAGAAGGCGAAGTCATTACGTACAAGTACGCGAAGAACAGCTCGTGGGATCAAGAAGGGCTTGCTGACCACACGCCAGCTAACCCGAACGATGATGACGTGAGCAACTACGGCTATGGCGCTCCAGGAACGGATCTGAGCTTTGTCGTCACGAACCAAGGCGGCAACGAGATGGTTGTTCAAGATAAAATCCTGCGCTGGATCGACATGCCGGTTGTCGTAACATCTCATACAGACGGACAAACCGTAACATCTGACACAATCACGCTAAAAGGAAATGCGATTAAAGAAGGCGTGATGACGATCAACGGTGAAGCAGTCACGATCAATGAGGACATGACGTTCTCACATACAGTTAACTTGACTGATGGAGAGAACAAGCTGAACATCCATATCGAACCGTCAGAGGAGAATAAATCTACTATCTTTAAAAACGATGGTGGGGCAATTGGCAAGAACACGAAAGATATTACATTAACTATTAATAAAAATTAGTAAAAGAAGAGATGCCACTGGACTAGAGTTCCAGCGGCATTTTTTTTATTTTTTATACTTCTCCAATATCGACTCTGCAACCGACTCCACATCTCCATTACTCTTTTTCGCCTCAGCATACCTTTCATAATCCTCAGCAGAAACCTCTAACAAAAAGCTCTTCGGGAAAATATAAGGCTTCCCCTGATCCTGCTCGTCCAGGTTGTTCATCACTTCGAGCTCATCTTCGTTTTCTTTGTTGCGGCTAGGATCATAAACAAACATCTTCCCATACTCTTCTTCCACACTTTTATTCACGTTAATAAAATACTTCATTCAAAACACTCCTGTTTTTTGATTATGTAAATGTTATTCCCTAGACACCTAATAATCAGACATGAAAAGGTACAGAAAGGGAAAATAACTTATGAAAATAGTACAAGCATGACTCGGCATAATTCGAACTTTGTCCCGATAAGATGTAGAGAGAGCCTGGCACGGCGGGCTTATCAACGGAAAGGGAGTTGAAAGAAGTGAAAACTGCAGGTTCCTGGTCTCATTCCTTAAAATTTCTTTTGTTCAGTGCAGTTGGTATTTTCATGTTCTTCATTCCGATTACGGTCAAAGGAAAGTCGTCTATTCCGCTCGATCACCTCGTGACTTGGGTAAGGGATGCGGCGGGTGAAGCCGTTCCGCTCTATGCATTGCTCGTCATTCTTCTCGGAGCCGTTTATCCGTTCTACACGAAAACGTGGAACAAAGACCGGGTCACAACCACGTTCTCACTCTTAAAAGTTGTGGGATTGATCGCGGCTGTCCTTCTTTATTTTGAATGGGGTCCTGGCTGGCTAAGCGACCCGAATATGGGACCGTTTTTATTTGAAAAACTTGTGATTCCTGTAGGATTGCTCGTTCCGATCGGAGCTGTTTTCCTAGCCTTTATTGTAGGATATGGTTTGATGGAGTTCATCGGAGTGCTCGTACAAAAAATCATGCGGCCGATCTGGAAAACGCCGGGCAGGTCAGCGGTGGATGCAGTTGCCTCATTTGTCGGCAGTTATTCCATCGCTCTTCTCATCACAAACCGCGTTTTTAAAGAAGGAAAGTATACGGTAAAAGAAGCGGCCATTATCGCGACAGGGTTCTCTACCGTTTCTGCAACGTTCATGATCGTTGTGGCAAACACGCTCGGTCTGATGGAAATGTGGAACACGTACTTCTGGACGACACTTGTTGTGACATTCCTTGTAACTGCGATTACGGTAAGACTTCGACCGCTTAGCAGAATGGAAGATTCCTATGCTGGTGGAGAAGGTCATCCAGAGGAAGTCGTAAACGAAAAGTATTTACAAACAGCATGGAGAAACGCGATGGATACATCAAGCAGCGCTCCAGCTTTTTTATCATATATCTGGTCCAACTTAAAAGACGGCTTCGTGATGGCGATGAGTATACTGCCTTCGATCATGAGCGTCGGTCTGATCGGCCTTTTGTTAGCAGAATACACGCCTGTATTTGACTGGATTGGCTACGTGTTCTATCCAATCACGTGGGCGCTTCAGCTTCCGGATGCGATGCTTGCAGCGAAAGCGGCATCAATCGGGGTAGCTGAGATGTTCCTGCCGGCATTGCTTGTTGCTGAAGCGGCACTTGTAACGAAATTCGTAATCGGAGTTGTATCCGTTGCTTCTATCTTGTTCTTCTCAGCAAGTATTCCATGTGTATTATCTACGGAAATTCCGGTGAGTTTGCCGAAGCTTGTGCTGATCTGGTTCCAGCGTACGGTGTTGGCGTTAATCCTAGCGACTCCACTGGCTTATCTGCTTCTATAAAAAATAGATTCGTAAGGGTGCTGCTGAGTGTTTGAGCAGCATCTTTTTCATGTTGTTTAGTAATCTAGTACTATTTTCTAAAATTATCAAAATATATCTTTATTTTTCCAGTAATTATTGTATGATAATGAAGCAGTGATATGAATGGAATGGGGAGAAGAAAGAGTTGAAAAGGAAATTCAGTTCATTATTTTTAATGGCAGTATTAATGTTTAGTATTTTTCCTTTTACTAGTTTTGCAAACGAAGACTATCCGACTTACGAAAGTTTATCGGTAAGTCCGCAAGAAGCGAAAATAAACGAACAGGTTTGGTTTGATCTTTACGCACCGGATTCGGCTTATTTTATGCTAGAAGCACGCTTTACGTATTTATCTCCACAGGGGGAAGAGCGTGTAATCGAATTATCTGGTCCAGATCATTGGACAGGCCAGTTTACAGCAACTTCATTTGACGAAGTTGGAACGTGGCAGCTGCAAAGCATTTATCTATACGATGACAGCTACAACAGCAGTACTTTTACGCGCGAACAAATCGATCAGCCTGAGAATTATGATTTTACAATATTGAATGAAGTGAAAGAAATCGATGTAACAGCTCCGACTGTGGATGCTATTACTTTTGAAAAAGAGCAAGTGCAGGCAGGGGATTTTACAAAAATTACAGTTTCAGCGAGTGATGATACAGGAGTAGAGTGGATTACACTCGGCTTATACAATACAGCAGGACGCGGCTACGATTACGTGACTGACTTTGTAAAAACAGAAGATGGAACGTTTGAAGCAACATGGTGGGTTCCGCAATACACAGACCCAGGTGAGTGGAAAATAGACTGGGTGTATGCAGGTGATGCTGCAGGAAATCAGTATAACTGGGATGACTACATGGGTGACTACCCAGTTTCATTTGGCACCATTCAAGTGTTGAACGACAATCCTGACAATACGGCACCGACAGTTTCCAGCATTCAATTTTCAAACGGAGTTGTTGAAGCAGGACAAGAAAATACACTTCAGCTTGAAGCAGATGATGATTTGTCTGGAATCAACAATTTATCAGTTGAACTGAGAAACGATTTTGGACAAAGACTTTATATAGACGGAATCTATCAAAGTGAAGATGGTTTCTGGACGAGCAACTTTGTTGTTCCTTCTTATATGAAAAATTCAACGTTTAAAGTTTGGAATGTCTACACACAGGACAACGCAGGAAATGTGGATCATCAGTTTTATGAAGAAGAGTATCCGGCTGAGTTTGGCACATTTGAAGTCGTAAATGCAAATGAAGATACAAATGCACCAGTCGTTCAATCTGTAACGTTTGAAAAAGATTCAATGGTGACAGAAGATACGAACGTAGTAAGAATAGCCGCAACGGATGATAACACTGGTATCGAGAGCATTGAAATCTTTATGAAGAGTCCAACAGGTAAAGGAATGACGAGTTCATACCTTTATCCGGATGAAGAAGGTAACTTTATGGGAGAGTTCTCTATTCCGCCTTACACAGAACCTGGTGAGTGGAGGGTTTCTCAAATCATCGCGAGAGACTTTGCAGGCAATGTTTTAGATGCAGCGTATACAGCTGAAAACTATCCCGATACATTCGGAACATTTAACGTGGAAAACACTGAATTTGATTTTACGCCGCCTACAATCAATAAAGTGATTTTCCAAACACCAGAAGTGAAAGGCAGCGAAGAAGCTGAATTAACGATTTTTGCAGAAGATTCTCAAACGGTACCAGCATTTGTTGAAGTTGAACTGGTGAGCTCGAGCGGTCAGCAAGTCTTGACAGGCAACACCGACTATTTAGATGAGAGCGGATTGATGCATGTTACCATTCCGGTTCCTGGTGATGCAGAACACGGAGAGTGGCTTGTTAAACAAGTGAAGATCATTGACATCGCTGGAAATGAAGCGGTTTACACATACAGCGCTGATGACTACCCGGCTGATTTCGGCAAGTTGTTTGTGAATAACGATACCGTTGCACCGAATGCCCCGTTGGTTGATGAAGTTAGTGATAGAGATACAATGGTAAAAGGAACAGCGGAACCACTTTCGACAATTGCTATATTAGTAAACGGTGAATTGCTGGCAGATGGGCAAGCGGCTGAAGATGGGACGTTTACAGTTGAAATTCCAGTTCAAAAAGCTGGAACTGTACTGGAGGTAACGTCTACTGATGCTGCTGGCAATCGATCTGAAGTGGCAACTGTAACCATAGCAGACAAAACAGCTCCTGAAGCACCAGTTGTGACGAAAGTGACGAAGGAAACGGTTGCTGGAACGGCAGAGGCAGGATCGATCGTGTATGTAAAAGATGTTGACGGGAATGTAATGCCTTCCGCTGCAGCAGACGAAAAAGGAAACTTCCTAGTAAAGATTGAAAAACAGAAAAATCATGCTGTTATTTATGTGAGTGCAGTTGATTTAGCTGGGAATGAAAGTGAAAAAGTTGAGATTATAGTAAAAGAAGCACGATAAATAATAAAAAACCAGCGGGAGTGAGAGTGTTCCTGCTGGTTTTTCTGTTTTTACAAATAATAGATCATTTCGATATTCCGTACTGTTCTTTCCTTCTGATCCGCCGCGCCCGAATCTCCTCAACAGCACCAGATCCTAATAGAACCCCTGAAATGATAAGCAAAAAGCCTAAGATATGCTGGAATCCGATTTTTTCATTTAAAAATAAAGACGCGCCGACCAATGCGAAGAAGGGATTTAAGTTAATGAAGATGGATGCTTCGGATGCTCCGATTTTACCGATTGCCTCATTATAAAACATGTGCCCCACCGCTGTTGCAATACAGGCAGAAGCGAAGTAGATCAGCCATAATGACACTGTTGAATTTGCGGCCACTCCGGCAAATCCTTCAGGCTCTTCAAATAGTCCAATCACGATCAAGAACAGGGAACCGATGACCATCATATAACCGGTCATCAAGCGGGGATCCAGCGTGTGCGCCACGCGTTTGATCAAGATGAAACTTACAGCTTGAGTGAGTACTGATAAAAGAATGTAAGCATCCCCGAACGAAATCCCCGTAACCTCACTGCCTTCAAGGACGATGAAAGCAACGCCGGTGAAACCCAACAACAGACCAATTCCACGCAGCGGTGTTAAAGGTGTACCGATAAAAAGGATAGCCAGAATCGTTGTGAGAAGCGGTGACATCCCCATGATTAATCCGCCGTTTGTTGCAGTCGTTCCGGTCAGACCGATGGACAAGTAATAGTGATGGGCAACAACATTAAAAATAGAGGCAACAAAAACGTACCAGAATTCCTTTTTTGTCAGCCATCGGACTTTTTTTATTAAAAAAAGAAGCAGAAATACTGTTAAGCCCGCTGTTAACACACGGATGCCCGTGATGGTAACAGGCAAAAAGTTCGTAACAAGAATTTTGGTAGCCGTTACGTTCAAACCCCACGCGATCATAACAAAGAATAATATCAAATGCGTTCGGTATGGTTTCATCATGTCATCTTCTTTCTTCTGCTTTTACTTAACGAAGTAAAGTATTAAAATGATTTTAGTTTCAATTGTACCTTATTGGAAGAATTTTTAAAGAGAAAAAGCTTGGAATTTGAAGATTAAGGCGAAATTACTAATTTTACTGGAGATAAGCAGAACGATTACTGCTTTTAATCAAAAATTGATATAGTAAGAGCAACATTCAGAAAGCGGTGAGATCAACGATGAAAAAAATGAATCCATATGTACTGCTTGTTGTGGCTACTTTAATATGGGGAGGAAATTTCGTGATCGGGCGTGCGATTACGAGCAGTTTGCCGCCCGTTTCACTATCCTTTTTGCGCTGGTGCACAGCTTTCCTTATCTTTCTGCCATTTGTTTGGCCCTTGCTTAAAAGGGAATGGCCAATAGTTAAGAAAAAGTGGCGGATTGTATTGCTAATGGCGGTCACTGGGGTGGCCGGATTTAACACGCTTTTATATATAGCTCTTCATTACACGACTTCCATAAACGCATCACTTGTTAATACTTCAACACCAATTATCATCTATATACTATCCTTTTTCATGCTGGGCGAACGGTTGAACCGTAACCAGATTATCGGAACCGTGCTGTCATTGGCGGGTCTGCTTATTATTATTTCTCAAGGTTCACTTGATGTCTTGCTGAAGTTTTCATTTAACGCAGGAGATCTGATCGTGATTGCGGCGGTGATCTGCTGGAGCATCTATTCATTATTGGTAAAACAAAATGCTGGAAAATTACCAGGATATAGTACCTTTGCAGTCTCGATGGTTCTTGGTATATTTATTCTGCTTCCTTTCTTTATACAGGAGGCGAGAACGACTGAAATCGTATGGTCGGCAGGTTCCATATTGACGATTCTTTATACAGGTGTTTTTGCCTCTATTGTTGCATTTATGTCGTGGAATACAGCTGTAGAACGAGTCGGACCGAATAAAGCAGGAATTTTTCTTAACCTGATTCCGGTATTTGCGGCGATTTTTGCTGTACTATTTATCGATGAAAAAATTGCCTGGTACCAAGCGTTAGGCGGAGTCTTTGTGATATTCGGTGTCTATATCTCTACTCGTTTGACTAAGATAGAACTGCAGCGGAAAAAGACCGCATAAGTATAGGGGTGGGGGTAGGGGTCAGACCCCTACCCCCACCCCTATAATTGGGTTTATTTACAAATTTATGAAACTATTGTCCTTTCTTAATCGTATTTATTAGTGGAAGATATGTTAAAGGGATAGGATAGGAGGAACTATGACGACACATACGCTAGAACTCAAAAATTTAACGAAAAAGATTAAGAGCAAAACAATAGTTGATGATTTATCTTTCTCGGTCAGAGAAGGCGAGATCTTTGGATTGCTCGGACCTAATGGTGCGGGGAAGACCACGACGATTCGCATGATTGTAGGACTGATTTCGATCACGGACGGTGATGTTTTTATAAATGGCACCAATGTTCGCCAAAACTATGAAAAAGCGATGGAACAAGTCGGAGCAATCGTTGAAAATCCTCAGCTCTATGATTTTATGTCAGGCTACAAAAACTTGATGCAGTATGCGAGAATCATGCCTGGTGTTACGAAGGCAAGAATCGATGAAGTAATTAAGCTCGTAGACTTAGATTATGCGATTCACGACAAAGTAAAGACGTATTCTCTCGGAATGAGGCAGCGTCTTGGTGTCGCCCAGGCGCTTTTACATAAGCCGAACGTGTTGATTCTGGACGAGCCTACAAACGGTCTTGATCCACAAGGAATCTATGATTTGAGAAACTATTTGCGTCTGCTTGCGAACAACGGAACGTCCGTTATCGTTTCTTCTCATATGCTTGCTGAGATGCAGATGATGTGTGACCGTGTTGCGATCATTCAGCATGGAAAGCTTGTTCGAATTGATGAGATCACAAACCAGGAAGATGAAGCAGATGTGAAGGTTCACTTCCATATCGAAGGAGACGTCCATCAGGCGAAGAAGGTTCTTTCAGATATGAATCCTGAGCTGGCTGTGGCGGAAAGCGGGAACGAACTGATCGTTCAGACTTCTGACGTAAAATCGATTGCAGAGATTAACAAACAGTTGGTGCTTGCTGGTGTTCTCGTAGTTGGTATCCAACGCAAAACGAAGACGCTTGAAGAGCGATTCTTAGAGATGACAAAGAAAGGGGGCGATATGAATGAAGTGGCTGTCCCTGTTAACGAATGAATGGATTAAGATCTTTAGCAGAATCAGAACGTGGATTTTTATCGCACTTCCTATTTTAATTATTATCGGTGTCGCAGTTTACGATAAGGTGGCAACGGATGCTGAAGTGAACGAGAATTGGAAGCAAGAATTGAAACAGACGACGGAAGAAGATAAAAAAGCGCTAGAAGAAGCAAAGAAGAACGAAGATGATGCGTTTTATATCGAGATGCTTGAATCTAATATTAAGCAGAACGAGTACGCCATTGAAAATGACATTTCGCCTTATGAAAAAACAACTTGGAAGTACATGAAAGAAATGGCTCCGATCTCATCCTTAATCGGATTGTTTGTAATCGTTGTGGCGAGTGATATCGTATCAAGTGAGTTTTCAAAAGGGACGATTAAGATGCTGCTGATCCGCCCGTACAGCAGGTGGAAGATTCTTTTGTCGAAGTTTTTAGCAACGCTTGGATTTGCGTTTGTCATGTGGCTTGTAGTTATTGCGACAACATGGCTCGTCGGCGGTCTCGCCTATGGATTTGGAGGGATTGATCAGTCGTACTTAGTCGTTACAGATAATCAGGAAGTACGAGAACGAACAGTTGTAGAATATGTATTTGCGAACATCGGTGTAGAATTTATAGAATTAACTGCACTAGTCGCATTATCGTTTATGATCTCCACACTCTTCCTGAGTAACTCTGTCGCGATTGGTGTTGCGATGTTCACGATGTTTGCTGGAAACACAATCGTGATGCTGCTGGCTAACAAAGACTGGATCATTTACACACTGTTTGCAAACATGGACCTCAGCACATTGATTGATGGGCAAAATCAGCTGATTAAAGATTTGACGCTGCCGTTTTCCATCAGTATGCTCGCGTTTTATACAGCAGTGATGCTCGCCATCACGTTCACCGTTTTTCAAAAGCGCGACGTAAAAGCTTAATAGGAAAATATGAGGGGACAGACCCGGGTCTGTCCCCCCTGCTTTTTATAAGGAAAATAGGTACTTTGAGCGTAAAAGAGAAATTTTGAGCGAAACTTAACTCAGTTTGAGCGCGCGGAGTAATCTTGAGCGTAACACAACTTTTTTGAGCGCAGCCTAATAATTTTGAGCGTACGTGTAACAGAAAAAAGAACACGTACCTAAAAACACCTGAAAGGACAGGAGACACCGTCTCCTGTCCTTCTTTATATTTCTCCTATCCATTTATTCTCTCTATATAACGAGTTAGGCTTCCTGCTGCTGAAACTGATCTTCTTCTGTAGATCCTGTCAATGCTGTTGTAGATGCTGTTCCGCCAGAAACGAGCTGTGTTACTTCGTCAAAGTAGCCAGTTCCGACTTCACGCTGGTGGCGTGTAGCGGTGTAGCCATCCACTTCACTATCAAACTCGCGCTTCTGCAGCTCGGAATAAGCACCCATTCCGCGAGCTTTGTAGCCCTTTGCTAATTCAAACATGCTGTGATTGAGCGCGTGGAAGCCAGCCAAAGTAACAAACTGGAACTTGTAGCCCATCGCAGCAAGCTGTTGCTGGAAGGTTTCGATCGTCGCATCATCCAGCTTCTTTTTCCAGTTAAAAGAAGGGGAGCAGTTGTAGGCTAATAGTTTGCCAGGGAACTGTTCATGAATCGCGTCTGCAAACTTTTGTGCCTGCTCCAGGTTAGGTTCAGATGTCTCACACCAGATTAAATCAGCGTATGGCGCATAAGCTAGACCGCGCGCGATCGCTTGATCCAGACCAGCTTTTGTACGATAAAATCCTTCAGCTGTACGTTCACCAGTGATGAACTCCTGGTCAACGGGATCGATGTCGCTCGTGATCAAGTCAGCTGCATCAGCGTCCGTACGGGCGATCAGCACAGTCGGAACACCCATCACGTCAGCTGCCAAGCGAGCCGAAATCAAATTTCGAACCGCCGTTTGAGTCGGAAGGAGCACTTTTCCGCCAAGATGTCCGCATTTTTTCTCAGAAGACAGCTGATCTTCAAAGTGAACAGCGGAAGCGCCTGACTCGATCATGCCTTTCATCAGTTCAAATACGTTCAGCTGTCCGCCAAACCCAGCCTCGGCATCCGCTATGATCGGCAAGAAGTAATCCACTTCATTTCCGCCTTCTAAATGCTGAATCTGATCTGCGCGCTGAAGAGCAGAGTTAATGCGTTTTACTACGTGTGGCACAGAGTTCGCCGGATACAAACTTTGATCCGGATACATGTTTCCAGAAAGGTTGGCGTCTGCTGCGACCTGCCAACCGCTTAAGTATACGGCTTTCAGACCTGCCTTTGCCTGCTGAACGGCCTGATTCCCCGTTAAAGCCCCTAAAGCGTTTACATATGTTTCATTTTGTAGCATGTTCCAGAATTTTTCTGCCCCATGATTTGCAAGGGTATGTTCAATATCGATCGATCCGCGCAAACGGATAACCTCTTCGGCTGTATAAGGGCGGCTTACACCTTGCCAGCGCTCCTCATTTTTCCACATTTCCTTAAGCTTCTCCACACGTGAATTAGTCATTAGTCCCTCTCCTTAATGTCATTTATTTTTTATTAGATTTCCGCTCCAGATGCTCGCTTTCCGCGGAGCGGGCGGTGAGCCTCCTAGCGCTTTGCGCCTCAGGAGTCTCACCTGTCCCACTCGTCCCGCAGGAGTCTCGCACATTAAGCTCCAATCAACTTGTCAATGAAGGGTCACATAAAAGCCTTAAATCATCCATTTATAAAATGTCATAGCCTCTGTTAGTCAGGAAATCTTGAAACTCATCTTCGCGAATCAGTTCATCAAACAGCCCGACAGCTTCCATAAAACGGCCGTTATTGAATGAATCCTCACTCATTTGCTGCTTCAATTTTTGAACTTCTTCTAACTTTAGTTCCTCTACGAGCTCGAAAGTAACTTTACGGCCATCGCTCAAAACGCCTTTCGGATGACGGATCCATTGCCATACTTGGGCCCTTGAAATCTCAGCAGTAGCCGCATCCTCCATCAGGTGATTGATCGGCGCTGCGCCTTTTCCTCTCAGCCATGAAGCGATGTACTGAATACCGACACTTATGTTGACGCGCAAGCCTTCTTCTGTAATTTCGCCTTCTGGTACAGCCACTAAATCGTCAGCAGTTACAACGACATCCTCACGTTTGCGGTCGATCTGGTTCGGCTCTGGCATGATTCGGTCAAACACTTCCATAGCAACAGGTACGAGTCCTGGATGGGCAACCCATGTCCCGTCATGGCCGTCAGTTGCCTCGCGTTCTTTATCAGCCCGCACTTTTTCAAAAGCAGCCGCATTAGCCTTTTCATCATTTTTAATCGGAATTTGTGCAGCCATCCCGCCGATTGCAGGTGCATTCCGTTTGTGACACGTCTTAATCGCAAGCAACGAATACGATCTCATGAATGGCACAGTCATCGTAACAAGAGAACGGTCGGGTAAAATCACGTGCGGCTGGCTTCGAAACTTTTTAATATAGCTGAAAATATAATCCCAGCGTCCGCAGTTCACGCCTGCTGAATGATCGCGCAATTCATATAAAATCTCATCCATCTCAAATGCCGCAACGATGGTTTCAATAAGTACAGTCGCCTTAATCGTACCCCTTGGAATGCCCAGCTGTTCCTGCGCGTAGATGAACACATCGTTCCAGAGACGCGCTTCTAAGTGACTTTCCATCTTAGGAAGATAAAAATAAGGACCAGAACCGTTTTCGATCAGCGTTTTTGCATTATGATAAAAATAAAGTCCAAAATCTACTAAACTTCCAGACATTTGCTCTCCGTCGACAACGATATGCTTTTCTTCTAAATGCCAGCCGCGGGGGCGAACGATTAGTACAGCGGGATTATGCCCGAGTTCGTATTTTTTCCCGTTTGGTCCTTCAAAAGAAATCGTCCGGTTGACCGCGTCCTTTAGATTTATCTGGCCCTCAATTGTATTTTCCCAAGTCGGTGAGTTGGAGTCTTCTAAGTCAGCCATGAAAACTTTTGCACCGGAATTCAGAGCATTGATGATCATCTTCCGGTCAACAGGTCCTGTAATTTCAACCCGGCGGTCTTGAAGATCCTGAGGAAGTGGAGCGATCGTCCAATTGCTGTTTCGGATATGCTCTGTTTCACTCAGAAAGGCGGGGAATACCCCAGAATCAATTTCCTGTTGTTTGATCTTGCGCTTTTCAAGAAGTTCTTTCCGTGTTGAATTGAATTGCAAATGCAGCGATTTTAAGAAGAGTATTGCACCAGGTGTTAAGATCTTTTCATATTCGGGCGGTGTATTTCCTGTTACATGAAGACTTGACGTATCAATTTTCACTTTTAGCGACATTCCTTTCTGATTATGTTATTGAACAGATGAAACAAATATTAATTGTTGTATAACAGTATGTGTAAAAAAATTTACCTCTCGTGTTTTCCGATACAGCGTTCGCACTCATAAAGGTAAGATTCATGCTGCTCCTCGATCACACATCCACACTCGACACACGTTTTCTTTGGAATATTGAAGTGAAGCTCAAGATAGTTTTTCATTTTAATTTCCTCCTGTTTTTTTGTTTGATTTGATTATAATGCATTGTATTATAACAGATTATATTTTGCAACTACTGTTTTATAACATTTTTCGGTTTTTTCACAAAATAAGTCATCTGCCCTAGGTTTTTATTGGCTTTTATCCATATTTTTATAAAAAACCGATACTTTAAAACTGTTGTAGTACAGCTGGGTGAATCGAATGCTGGGAACCCTATTTGAATTTTTAGAAAATAACGCTTAGAATTAACACATTCAGAGTAAACGTGGTGATTTTATTGAAAATAGATGATACAGATCGAAAATTATCGCATGAGTTCAACGGCGGTCAGCGACAGCGCATCGGCATCGCCCGTGCGATCTCCATCAATCCTTCTTTTATCGTATGTGATGAACCCGTTTCCACACTCGATGTTTCTGTCCAGGCCCAAGTTATTAAACTATTAAAAGATTGCAGGAAAAGCACGCATTGACGTATTTGTTCGTTTCGCATGATCTGGGAGTCGTCCGTCACCTTTGTAACCGGGTGCTCGTCATGTATTTAGGACAGATGGTCGAACTTGCGCCTGTAGAGAAGTTATACGAAAATCCTACGCATCCTTATACAGAGGCTTTATTGTCTGCTATTCCAAGACCAGCTGTCGTGCGAAAAAGGGAACGGATCCGTTTAACCGGCGATCTGCCGAGTCCTTCCAATCCGCCGACTGGCTGCCCGTTTCATACCCGTTGTCCCATCGCAAAAGATCATTGCGCAACAGAAAAACCGTGGTGGCGCCAAATTGATGACGGCCATTTTATCGCCTGCCATGAAAGGTAAATACGAGAGGTGAAGAGATGAATCAGACGAATCAAACATTACCGCATAAAAAACAAAACCTTACGTACAATGCATTGAACAATCCTTATTCTTCTCAGAGGATGACCGTCTATGCCAAAAAGGGGATGGTCGCAACGAGCCAGCCGCTAGCGGCACAATCGGGTATTGATATTTTAAAAAAGGGCGGGAACGCGGTTGATGCAGCGATCGCCACAGCCGCGTGTCTCACTGTTGTAGAACCGACATCAAACGGAATCGGGGGAGATGCTTTTGCACTCGTCTGGGTGAACGGTGAACTGCATGGCTTGAATTCGAGCGGTCCTGCACCAAAAGGAATTTCCATTGAGGAAGTGAAGAAGGCTGGGTTTGACGCGATGCCGAAGTTTGGCTGGATGCCCGTTACGGTACCTGGAGCACCGGCAGCATGGGCAGAACTCTCCAGCCGGTTTGGTAAGCTTTCATTAAAAGAAGTTCTCGAACCAGCTATTTCATATGCAGAAGAAGGCTATCCGCTTACACCGATTCTAGGCAAGTACTGGAAACGAGCTTATGAAACGTACAAACGTGAATTAAAGGGTAAAGAATTTGAGAACTGGTTTAAAACCTTTGCGCCTGATGGCCGTGCTCCTGAGGTTAGCGAGATTTGGCGTTCACCGGACCATGCACAGACTTTGCGGGAGATCGCTGAAACAAACGGCGAATCCTTTTATAGAGGTGCTCTCGCACAAAGAATAGCCGAAGCTTCTGAAACTCAAGGCGGATTTTTGCGAAGTGAGGATCTGGCTTCGTTTTATCCTGAGTGGGTAGATCCCATTAAAGTGAACTATAGAGGATATGATGTGTGGGAGATTCCGCCGAACGGGCAAGGAATCGTGGCACTCATGGCACTCAACACGTTAAAAGGCTTTGATTTTACAGAAAAAGAATCAGCCGAAACGTACCATAAACAAATTGAAGCCATTAAACTCGGCTTTGCGGATGCAAAAAAATATGTAACTGATCGAACAAGAATGAGAGTCTCTGTTGAAGGGCTATTGTCTGAGGAGTATGCGGCAGTGAGACGTGAGCTGATCGGAGCTGAAGCCCTTCAGCCTGAACCTGGAATCCCGCCAAGCGGAGGAACGGTCTATTTAGCAACAGCAGATGACGATGGAAACATGGTCTCGTTTATCCAAAGCAACTACATGGGCTTCGGATCAGGTGTTGTCGTTCCTGGAACAGGAATTGGCCTGCAGAACAGAGGCCACGATTTTTCATTAGACCCTGACCACGATAACGCACTGGAGCCTGGCAAAAAAACGTATCATACGATCATCCCAGGATTTTTAACAAAAGACGGGGAAGCGGTCGGTCCGTTTGGTGTGATGGGTGGATATATGCAGCCTCAAGGCCACGTACAGGTCGTGATGAACACGGTAGATTTTCATTTAAATCCGCAATCTGCACTGGATGCACCTCGCTGGCAGTGGATGGAGGATAAAAAAGTACTTGTTGAACGTTCATTGCCTGCTCATATTGCAGAAGAACTAACAAGAAAGGGACACGATGTGCAGGTTGCGATGGATTCAGGGAACTTCGGCCGCGGACAGATCATATGGAGAGATCCAGATACAGGCGTGCTCGCGGGAGGAACAGAAGGAAGAACAGATGGCTCGATTGCAGCCTGGTAAAAAGACCATCAACAACAACCCAGAATAAAGGACTTGATAACATGACTTACCTTAATTTGTTCCTCGCCTTTTTCCGGTCAGGAATGCTTGGATACGGAGGAGGACCTTCTTCTATTCCCTTAGTCCATAAAGAAGTGGTCGGAAAATACAAATGGATGAACGATGAAGAGTTCGGAGATGTATTAGCGCTCGGAAACACACTGCCAGGACCAATCGCAACCAAGATGGCAGGCTATATCGGATATCGTGTCGCCGGATTTTTCGGCCTCACCATCGCACTCCTGGCTACCATGCTCCCAACGATTATTCTCATGATCCTATTATTGACATCTTTAAGAGATTATAAAGACCAGCCATGGGTTCAAGGGATGACTAAAGGGGTTATACCGGTAGTTGCTGTCATGCTGGCCGTTTTAACTTGGCAGTTCGTTGATGCTTCGAAAAAGAGCCTCGGCCTCAAGATCAGCCTGATTCACATATTTGCGGGTGTCCTGCTTTTGCAGTTTCTTGGCGTACATCCAGGCATCGTAATTGGATTATTACTCGCATATGCTTTATTTGGTCCGGTTAAAGAAAAGAAGGAAAACGTCGTACGCGTGCGGGAAGGAGAATAAACAGGATGACATACTGGCACATCTTTCTCGCGTTTTTTATACCAGGTATTTTAGGGTATGGCGGCGGTCCAGCTTCCATTCCCTTGATTGAGAATGAAGTGGTAGATCGTTACGAGTGGCTTTCGGTAACCGAATTTACAGAAGTATTGGCACTTGGTAACGCGCTTCCCGGACCGATCGCAACGAAAATGGCAGGCTATATCGGGTTTCAGGAAGGCGGATGGCTTGGAGCATTCGTAGGTGTTTTTGCCACAGTCGCCCCCTCCCTTTTATTGATGGTGGCCTTTCTCGGACTCGTTTATAAATTTAAAGACTCCCCAAGAGTAAAGAATATGAGTACGTATGTAAAACCAACAATCGCTGTACTGCTCGGAATCATGGCGTATCAATTCTTTTTCGAATCATTTACGGGTGTGGGCTGGATGCATACACTATTCTTGGCAGGAGCAAGCTTTTTATTGATGGAGAAGGTCAAAGTTTCTCCTGTGTTTGTTATTATTGGATCACTTGGATATGGAGCAGTATTTTTAGCTTGATGGAAGGCGGAACCTGGATGTAGGTTTCGTCTTTTTTGTGTTTAAGTAGTTAAAAAGAAGGACCAAGTAAAATACACGGATCATTCAGTGGAATGATCATCCTCTACCTACTTTTTCTGTAAAAAACTCAGGTCAAAAGCCTAGTGTGAGAGGTTGGCATATAGGAAACAGTATACCTAACTATTGAAAAATCTAGGAAATAGGAGGGATGTACATGTTTGGATTTGAGGATATGTGGAAGTTTTTCTTTTCATTTTTTCTTGTGTTACCGATTGTGACCTTCATACACGAAGCAGGTCATCTCTTTTTTGGAAAAGTAACGGGCGGAAAAGTGCACATCCATATAGGAAGCGGCAACAGATTGTTTAAGATCGGCCCATGTCATATCCGGAAGCTATATTTTTGGGACGGCTGGTGTGAATATGAAAATCTGAAGAACCATACAAGAAGGCATTTAGTAGCGGTATATCTTGGTGGCCCTTTTTTTACAATATTAAGTATGCTGATCGTTAATGGGCTCATTCATATGGAATTCATAAAAGCTGGCATCTTCACCTATCAATTTGTGTATTTTTCCTTCTATTTCGTGTTCTTTTCCTTGATTCCAATCAATCACAATGGATATCCAACAGACGGAAAAGCTGCATGGGATGTTATGAAACAGAGGACTATAGAGAAGAATCCCCTGGGATAAAAGAAGTAAAACGTTTGGATAAAAAATTCCAAACGTTTTTTTTGTTTAGTAAACTTTGAAACAGTTTTTTCTAACTTTCTTGTGATAGAATTGTTTCAATATTATGTAACAGGTATTCTGGACAAAACAAATGAATACTTTTTAGGGAAGCGGGGGTCATCAGGATGAAACCAATATTGTTGGGTATCGCTGCCGCCTTTTTCTTTGGCGTCACATTTATATTGAACCGGTCGATGGATTTAACAGGTGGAAGCTGGCACTGGAGTGCATCGCTTCGCTTTTTTTACATGGTTCCGTTACTGTGGATCATCGTTTGGATGCGAGGAAACATAAAGCCGGTTTTTCAAGAGTTGAAAGCACGTTTTGGAACATGGTTTTTGTGGAGCTCGGTCGGGTTTGTTCTGTTTTATGCGCCGATCACGTATGCAGCAGGTTTTGGAGAAGCATGGCTTGTCGCGGCAACTTGGCAGATTACGATTGTAGCTGGATCTCTGCTCGTTCCGTTTTTTTATGAAGGAGAAGGAAAAAACAAAGGATCTAGGCAAAAAATTCCGTTCAAAGGTCTAGGCTTTTCTGTGCTCATATTAGCAGGAGTCGGGCTTGTTCAAATTCAGGAAGCGGACGGGGTGAACGGAGCGGCTTGGCTGCATGTTGTTCTGCCGGTTCTCATTGCTGCAATTGCATATCCGCTCGGCAACCGAAAGATGATGATCGTTACGAATAAAAGACTTGATGCGTTTCAGAGGGCGTTTGGTATGACCATCGCATCTCTTCCGTGGTGGATTGTGCTTGCGGCAGTCGGCTGGTTTCAAGGCGGAGCACCAACAACAGACCAGCTTTGGCAAAGTTTTTTGGTCGCGATCTCATCAGGTGTTATCGCAACCGTACTGTTTTTTCAGGCAACTGACCTTTGCTCGAACAACCCTGTGAAACTAGCAGGTGTCGAAGCGACGCAATCAGCTGAAATTATTTTCGTACTGGCAGGCGAAATGTGGCTGTTATCGATCGCCACACCAACAATGCTGTCATTATTTGGAGTTCTCGTTATCATGCTGGGCATGTTTTTACACAGCTATTACGGAAAAACAGAAGTTGTTCAAAAAAAATCTATCAATCTTGCAAAATGATGAATAAAAAAATGTGAGTTGGGAATATTAGTACTACCCCCCCTTTTATATAGTAACTTTTAAACAGCCGTTGCCCGTAGCAGCGGTTGTTTTTTGTGGAAAAAAGGATTGGTGCGTGAAACAGAAGGTGTTGTGCGTGAAACGGAGACAGTCTTGCGTGAAAGTGGTCTCATCCTGCGTGAAACGGACCTATTTCTGCGTGAACGTGTAAGAAATAGCTGGAGGTTGCGGCCTCGGCTTGGGCAGTTTTCGAAGCGGTCGGCCCTTTTCCAGAAACGCTGCAGAATGTATGGGGACGGATTTACTCTGACTGGTTTCCGTCATCGTCTTATGAACAGACGGAAGGACCTTAGATTTTATGGAACGCAGATAAAGATACCTCTTCACCAACATTTCGGAGTGAGATCTGGATACCTGTTAAAAAGAAATAATAAATAAAGAAAGCATCGGTCAAGTGACCGATGCTGTTTATTGTTCAACAATCTCCTTCAGCTTGCTCTGCCACTTGTCGTCATCCAAAATGATCTGAAAGGAGATGCGGCGGTTTTTTTGGAGTGCATCGGCTGAATTGCCTTCTGCAATTGGCTTATATTCGCTGTAGCCTGTTGCTGCCAAGTACTGTGCGTACTCTTTTTTAGCGAGTTTCGGGTTCGCTTTTCCGAGATAGTCAACGACCGCAACCGCACGCTGCGTGGAGAGCGACCAGTTATCATAAGGGACCGAGTCGGTATGGCCTTCTATTAAAATGATGTAGAGATACTGGCTCATGTCTTTTTCCTCGATGATCGCGGCGAGCGCATCGGCTAGCGGGTCGAGTACCTGCTTTCCTTTTTCAGATATATCCGCACTCCCAGTATCGAATAAAATATTTCCTTCAACAGAAATCGTATTGTTCGGACCGCGAATGATCTTATCTTTTCCCACATTCTCCTCAAGCTGCTTTTGGATGAGGTCAGAAATATGCTTTTTCACCTCAGCCACCTGACCGAGCTCACGCTTGATCTGCGCTTGGTCATAAGCATTGTAGATACTCTGCACATAAGCAAGAATGGCGATAAACACCATCACGAGCACCATCATGGCCATCATATCGGTAAAACTCGGCCAGAAAATTTCTTTTGTTTCCTGATCGTCTTGGTTGTAGTACGATTTACGCGCCTTCATTTGGATCACCGTCTCCTAAAATTCTGCTGCGAGATCTCAGGCATCCGTTCATCATCAACGTATTCAGGCTGGCGGGGAATCCGAGTCTCATAGACAACCTGGTTCGATTGGTTCATGGCAGCTTGATAGATTCGCTGCATGAGGTGATACATATCAGAAAGTGTACGGTTGTTGTCAGTGATGCTTCGATTCAAGCCTTGATGCAGATTTTCGAGCGTACGTGCAAGTTCACGCATATCGTCATCACGGCTCTGCTGGTTTTGCGAGTTATTTAAGAGGGATGCGAGCTGACGGCTCTGGCTATCCATGATGTTGCGGACTTGGTCTGTAAAATCTCGTTTAATGTGCTCAACTGCAGAATAAAAGCTTTTTTCAAGCTGGCCGACAGATGATGCAAAGTCCGCTGACGCTCTGCCGTATTCGCCTTGTTTTTCAGAATAGCGGTAATGCCACTCATCCTGCTTTTGAGCGAGACGGTTTTCTAAGGCATCATGCTGGTTCTGGTAATGCTGAAGCTGTTCCTGCATGCCTCGAAGCACTGCCTGAGCATGTTCTTCGGATCGGCGCTGAGCTTCCTGCAGCATTTTATCGGAACGCTGGATAAGCTGTTCAAACTTTTGCTGACCTTGCGTATGTCGCTCGTTGCTTGTTTTAAGCTGCTGCTCGAACGAGGAGATGTTCTTGGCGAGCGCATTGATGCTCGTATCGACTGTCTTTTGGATCGTTCCAAGCGCTTTTGTTGTTTCGTTAAAACGCTGGCCGAACTCATCGAGCTGTGTGGTGGAAGCGGCGAAACGTTCAGAATGCTGACGCTGTGCTTCAAAAATGCCGTTCACGTCTTCCATCGCTTTTTGGAGACCTGCTGTAAAATTAACCATCTGTGAAGCGAATTCTCCAATTGTTTTATCAAATGAAGATTCGACACGTGCGGCAAGTCTGTCGAGCAAACGTTCAACAGAATCCTGAGGCTTATCGTTGATAAGGACACTGTTGACATGATGATCAAGATAGACCTCACAATCTGCTAAAAGCTTGTTTTGCATATAAGAAAGGGAAGTTCCTTGTGAAAAAAAGCCAGATTGAATCAGATTGAGAAAAAGCGCAGCCCCAATCCCGGCGATACTTGTAAAAAAGGCAACACTCATGCCTTCAAACGGTGCGGTAAGTGAAGAGATGATCGAGTTTAAAGTAAGATTCGAATCCACTGGCTGAGTGCCGAGCGTCATTAATGTATCCTGCATGGATAAAAGAGAAAGCGTAAGCCCGATGAAAGTTCCGAGCACACCAAGAATGATGGTGAATGAAGGAAGCTGATTCAGGAGCTTTTGGATGTTTCCGACAGGAACCCGGAAAATGCCAAGCAACGGAATGCGTTCGTTATACAAATGTTTTTCAATAAGCGCTTGTGTGTTGAGCTGCGGAACACCAGCGAGATGAAATTGCTTGTAGTCCGTTGTGACACTCTGAATCCAGTGTGAGTAGGGCTGCTGCTCTGAATTCGTCTCAAGCTGCTGCAGTTCTTTGTTCCATTTACGGAAATGATAGGCAGTCTGTGTATATCCGACAATACCGAGAAAAATGAGAAACCCAATGACCCCGACGATGATTAAAGTTAGCTGATCCATAATGCCACCCCTTAGATGTCCTGTCTTCTTTACTGATAGATATGTCCTAGTTGCGGGAAATATTTAGGGAAATGGGGTCTGACCCCAAACAAATACAAAAACCCCGTAATTGTCCATCTCGAATGGACAATTACGGGGTTTTCTTGATCTAATGTTATTATTTCTCTAAGCTAAGACTTCATCACCGCTCTGCTTTTTTACTAATTCATTATAAAATGCGGCATTTGATGCACTTAAATAAGGGGATAGCCAGATAAAACCGACCCCGACAGTGATTAAGCTCAGGATAATCCACCCGATAAAACTCAGCTGCAGGAGGAAGTACTTCCACTTATAACCGTACATCAGCTTTCGACTTCTTGTTATCGCGGCATTAATCCCGATATCCGGGTTATCTTTTAACACAAAATACGTTTGTGAATAAGCAAAAGCTTTAATGACACCTGGAATTATTAAAAGAAGAAACCATAAGAACATATAAACCATCATAAGAAGGTATGTTCCAAGGATTTTCAGGTACATGCTAATCTCTGAGAATGCTTGAAGAAGACCAGATAACTTAATTTGTTCTCCTGTGCGAACGACGGATAAGAATGTCCATAAATATCCGATATATAATGGCAGCAGTACGAGCGTAATTACGAACGTACTTGCGGTAGAGCCGTTAGTAGCATCAGTTGATATCCAATTTTCAAACCCGCCGCTTAGATTTATTTCAATAATCAATGGTATTACGTAATAAATAGCACCAAAAAGCAGGGTGAATAACGCTGCTCGGCCCCATTGTCCTTTTAACTTCTTTTTAGCTTCTTTCTTGAACGCTTTAATTTTCATTCCTCTTCACCTTTCCTTAACTCTCAGTTGATTATACTACTATATTATGGTGAAAAGTAGGAATTTATGGGTACATAAAAAGACTATAATTTTATTTAATGCCAGATTATAAGTAAAATAGAATTAGCTATTAAATAGACTGGAGGGGATGCAAAATGAAACATCTTGGACAAGAATGTCAACCTGTTCTTCTTTTTGACGGTGTATGCAACCTCTGTAATTCAAGTGTGCAATTCATAATAAAACACGAGAAGAACCAAAATCTAAAGTTCGCTGCCATCCAGTCTGAAGCAGGGAAGAAGCTGCTGACTCACTTTAGACTTGATCCAAACCAGACAAACTCTGTGATCCTGATAACCGATAATCAAGTTTATACTGCATCTGATGCGGTACTGAAATTAATGTATTATCTAAAGTTCCCATACAGCTCAGGGAAGATTTTGATGGTTGTACCAAAGGCAATTCGGGATTTCTTTTATAAGAAGGTAGCCTATAATCGATACAACTGGTTTGGGAAGCGGGAAATCTGTATGATTCCGACACCACAGCTGAGAAAAAGATTTTTAGAATAGTTTTTAATGGCAAATTTCATAAAAAAACATGCCTCTTAATAGGATAAAAGAAAAACCTAAAAGGGGTTTTTGTTTATGGGGCAAAAAATTTTGTTTTTTGGGGATGTTGGAATAGATGACACCATAGCTTTGACTTACGCTTATTTAAATGAAGAAATCGATATAGTTGGCGTCGTTTCTGACTATGGAAATGTTTCCAGGGAGAAGACGATTGCTAATGTACATTATATTGCTAAAATGTTCAATTTCCCTGAAGAAGTGAAAATCATTGGAGGTGCCGAAGTTCCAATGACAGGGGAACAGCCAACATTTTATCCTGAAGTTCATGGAGAGTACGGATTAGGTCCTATAGAACCAGGAACATACGAAGGGGTTATTGAAAACTTTTTCGAGATTGTAAATTTAATCAATCAATATGAAAATGAACTGATAATCGTTAACGTTGGCAGACTTACCTCTCTAGCCACGATGTTTATTTTGTTCCAATCCTTGATGAAAAAAGTGAAAGCTTACTATATTATGGGCGGGGCGTTCTGGGTACCGGGTAACGTTACGGCTGTTTCTGAGGCGAATTTTCATGGAGACCCGATTGCAGTCAGAGTCGTGCTTACATATGCGAACAACGTAACCATTATCCCGTTGAATGTGACAGATCGAGCCATTGTAACACCAGAGATGGTTAACTACATTGACTACAAAGGAAAAGCTCGTCTTATTAAACCGTTGCTGGATTTCTATTATAAGTTCTATAAAAATAACAACCCCAGCATTCAAGGGAGTCCGGTTCATGATGCGATAACACTGATGGCGAGTATCCGTGAAAATATGTTCAGCTATAAAACGCTGCCGGTACATATCGTACTAAGAGATGAAATGATTGCAAGAGGGCAAAGTATTGCAGATATCAGGCCGTATATTCAGTTTGGCGAACAAGAGAAAAAGCACAGAATTGCGTTTGACTTTGACTATAATTACTTTTTCAATGACTTTATGAGTGTGATGACCGGTGAGGAATTTAAATAAGTGCTTAATATGTAATTTGTTTTAACTCAATTCTTTTGTTTTGAAAGAACACTTCTATATGCTCTGGAAATGATTGAGCTTGAAACTCTAGTAATAAGGTGTCCTTTACTTCAGAGTCATGAAGAGCATCTTGCTCATTTATATATATACGCATTGTATTGTTATTAACAGAGATTTCAGCAGTTGGAAAGCTGTATAGGTTCCTATTGTCGTTACGGTTAAAATATAAATATACTATTTTAGTAGATTTATTAGTATTCTTTGGTAGAAATAGATAACTCGTATTATTACTATTCTTCAAATTGTTTATTTGGTGCTGAATATCACTAGATAATTCAGTTAGCTGCTTTTCTTTGGAATCTATTGAGTCAGGTTTCAATATGTAAATTCCTAAAAAAATGATTATAAAAACAGGTAGTATTATTAATAATTTTGTTTTCAAAGGATGATCTCCACTCAGTATTTAAGAATGTTGAATACATACAGAACAATAAAAAACCGGCTTCCTATCAATACAGACATGGACACCGGTAAAATTCGCAGTTATATTATGATGTTAATTAAGCACAGTCTCTAATTTGATCAAGTTTGTTTAATTTTTCATCTAAAATTTGACTCAACTGAACAAGCAGCGGATCAGCTAGATTGTTCACTTTTTTGCTTACCTCATACATGGTCGTGCGAATGGCGTCTATCTCTGTAGTTAAGACAAGAGCATTGCTTCGGCTCATGGTCCATTCCCCCTCAAATATAATAACCACTTCTGCTTCTGCACCATTAATATCGGTAAATCTTGTAATAATTATATACCATATTTTGTGCCTAGTCTATTATTTTTTTACACATATAGGGGGACAGACCCCAGTCAAATACAATTTAGCCGGTTTTGTCTTCGTGAGAAGTACATAACCGGCTTTTCCTTGCTATGACTGACTTTATTTTAATAGAGAAGTTTAAAATGAGGTTAGAGTTCTATTACCGGTGAGGTCCTGCATTCTACGTAATCACGATATTGAGGTTTCGAATTTTGAAATTGTTCTAGTATCATTGAGGTTTCCACGAAGGGACATACCGACTGGGTAACATAGTAACGGTAACTGCTCCATGGATATTCAAGAGGAAACATGACGAGATCTGCTGCTACCGGATTCATGTGAATGTATCGGCTCGTGTCTAAAAGATAGGAACAATCTTCAATTAATTCTGCACCATAGCGGCCTTGAAACACATGACCGGTAAGTTCGTACTTTTTGTTGAAATACATGGCGTATGTTTCGTTTAATTCTTTCATGAAATCTCCGGGTGGGGACTTGCTGCACTGAATTTGAAGATGAGTGTGGTTGGACATGAGGCAATAAGAGAATAAATCTACGGAATACTTTTTTACGCAGTAACTTAAAATTTTGAGATAACGATGGAAATCCAAGTGGGAATAGAAGAGGGGCTCCCTGCGATTTCCACGTGTAGTCACATGGTAGACAGCATCAGGGTACCAAATGCGTCGGGTTCTAGGAATAGATATCACCTCCTTTCGGATTGTTCTTTTATTGTACTATGAATGCTATTAAAGTGGGAAATGGGGACTGTCCCTAAACAATTTATTTCCCTTAAAGTTTTCGAGTAAAACACCTAAGAGAAAAGGAAAGTTCAAACGGTACCATTTTGTTAATTTTAGAATGTTAATGATCCCTTCATATTTTGTCAAGTGCTGTATTTTCTCCGCAGATTCTATCAAATTTCCCCGGAAATACTCATATTCATATTCAATTTGTAATCAAGAACGAGGTCTAGCGAAAATAGCGAACGTGAACAAGGAATCTATTTAGCCTTATAGAAGTTATTAAGTCGAAAGAACTCGACAATAGTATAGGAATTTGCCATAGTAATGGAGGAGCTTTTATGCATTTTTATGGTAAGTCCAGGAGGTTGAACAATGAAAAAAGGGAACGACTGGCGATATCGGATCTCTAATAAAGAAGCGATTATGGGTACGGTGCTTGCAATTCTGAATTTTATTTGGTGGTATGCTTTTGCATATGGACTAGGTGGCCGGCCGGTTAATGAGTATACTTACATACTAGGTTTTCCTGCATGGTTTTTTTATAGCTGTATCGTAGGATTTATCGTTTTTACAATTTTAGTTTCTATAATGGTGAAGTTTTTCTTTAAAGAAGTTCCTTTTGACTCAGATGATAATGAAGGGGAGGGTGACTCTTGATGAATTGGGATGTGATTCTTCCTTTAGCTTTCTTTTTAGTACTTGTTTTTATAGTTGGTGTTTATACATCAAGACACATTAAGAGCGGACCTTCTTTTTTACAAGACTACTTTTTAGCGGGACGTGAGCTAGGCGGTTTTGTTCTTGCTATGACGATGGTCGCGACATACGGAAGTGCTTCGAGTTTTATTGGTGGTCCTGGTGCTGCTTATCAGCTTGGACTTGGCTGGGTTCTTCTCGCGATGGCACAGCTTGTAACAGGTTATTTTACACTTGCTGTTTTAGGAAAAAAGTTTGCGATCGTAGCGCGAAAGATTAATGCTGTAACCCTTATTGATTTTCTTAAAGCCCGATATGAAAGTAAGTGGGTTGTTATTTTATCAGCATTAAGCATTGTTATTTTCCTGTTCTCAGCCATGGCTGCGCAATGGGTTGGTGGAGGAAGGCTGATTGAATCTTTTACCGGCGTTTCTTACACGACAGCATTATTCATTTTCTCGGCATCTGTTTTAGTATACGTCATAGCGGGTGGATTCAGAGCAGTAGTTATTACAGATGCAATTCAAGGTGTAGTCATGGTGATGGGGACAGTAATCATACTAGCTGGAACTATCGTAGCTGGCGGAGGGATTGAAAATATCATAGGAGAATTGAGAGTGGAAAATCCTAACCTCATTACTCCTTTCGGATCAGATGGATCACTTACACCATTATTTGTATCGTCATTTTGGATTTTGGTCGGTGTAGGTGTCGTTGGGTTGCCTCAAATATCGGTACGCGCTATGAGCTATCGAAATTCGAAAGCGATGCACCGTGCCATGATCATCGGGACGTTTGTGGTTGGATTTATCATGTTGGGAATGCATTTGGCAGGGGTATTCGGAAGAGTGATTTTGCCAGGTATTGAAGTACCTGATAAAGTTATGCCATTACTTGCGCTGGAAGTACTGCCTGGATGGTTAGCGGGTATCGTCCTTGCCGCGCCACTCGCTGCAGTGATGTCTACCGTAGATTCTGTTCTTCTGCTAGTAAGTTCAGCAATCATAAAAGATGTTTATATCAATTACATAAAACCTGATGCTGAAGAACGTTTTGTAAAAAGATTAAGCTTTGGTATTACAGCGGTAGTAGGGTTGAGTGTATTTGCAATGGCGATTAATC
This sequence comes from Fictibacillus sp. NPDC058756, assembly GCF_042746035.1. Lineage (NCBI taxonomy): Bacteria > Bacillati > Bacillota > Bacilli > Caryophanales > Fictibacillaceae > Fictibacillus > Fictibacillus sp. NPDC058756. The sequence continues at coordinate 328,564 of NZ_JBHYPU010000001.1, forward strand.
CGCCTGATCTGTTGATCTGGTTGAATCTTTTTGCCTTCGGCGGCTTAGAAGCAGCTTTTATCTGGCCAATCATCATGGGGTTATATTGGAAGAGAGGGAATGCAAACGGAGCACTCGCTTCTATTGTTGTAGGAGTAGGTTCATATATGTGGCTACATCTAAACTATCCAAATCTTTGGGGGATGCACACCGTAGTCATGCCGATAGTATTTTCTTTCTTTGCATACATTGTGGGGAGTTTCACAAAGGGGGACAGTCCCCAGACAAATACATTTTAGGCGATATTGTCCACTTCAGGCGGACGATATCGCTTTTCTTTTGTAATATACGTTTTTTTACTAAAATTTGTAATGTATGTAAAAATTACTAAATACCTATTTACAGTAATAGCCTCTGATGGTAATTTAGTATCAGAATATAATTAAATAAGTGTGGAGCATTGAAGGTCATTCTGTATGTGGGCGCTTGGAGTGACTAGAGCTAGTAGCGCAACCGACCGCTTCTTTTTTCGTTCTATTAGATTAAGGAAGGGGTATTTTTTATGGAAATCTCAAGAAAAGAAAAGTTTGGCACGAAGAAGAAGACAACTAAGAAATGGCCGAAAGTGGTTTTGGCAACAACAATTGCTCTGGGTGTTGGAGGTACGACAACGTTTGCGGCAGCTAACAAGGATTTTTCAAGCTATCTTTATGAACTAATCGTTTCATTTCAATATAAACCAGAAATAGACGGAAAGCTCGAACAGAAAAAAGAAACCTTAACAACAAACCTTAAAAATGATATTAGTAAGATTTTTTCTGATACGAAACAAGAACTTGAAAGGGAAAAGAATAGACTTATATCAACGAAAGAAAAAGAATTAGAAAATCATTACAAGCAAGAAATGGCTGAAATAACAGAAAAGAAAAACACTGCTATGACAGATAAGAAAAACCAAATGAACAATGATGCTTCAGAAAAAGCTTCTGATCTTAAAGAAGACATCACAGAAGAGATTCAAAAAGAGATCGATAAAAATATAAAATAATAAATTTCCAAAGAGCGGAAACTCAACCTCCGCTCTTTTTCTTTTTCCTTTATACTAGAAATTAGAAACTAACAAACGGAGCCGAATCTATGAAAAAAATCTTTCTATCACTTAGCATTATTTTCTTTGTATATGCCGTTGCTATGCTCGTTCAGACTACCAACATGGACATGGGTCTCACGGTTTTCTTCTTATTGGGTGCTATATTTTTTATCCTTTTTTACAAATATGAAGCGGCAATCTATCTTTTTAAAAAGTACAAGAAGGTTACTCTAACAAGTATACTAACCCTTTTGCTCTTTGCAGCAACCTTAGAAACTCTTATTCTTGCATCTGCTAACACGGATCCACAGAAGGTCTCTGGAAAAATTGATACCATCCTAGTTCTTGGGGGTGGTACGAAGAACAATCGTCCAGGTGCCGTCTTAAAGGGCAGGCTTGATCAAGCTTTAGCATACGCGGAGAAACATCCTGACGTTACTTTCATCGTAAGCGGAGGTCTTGGGTTCGGTAAAACGACGAGTGAAGGCACCATTATGAAAAATTATCTGATAGAGAACGGGATCCAACCCGAACGTATAACAATTGAAGAAAAAGCGACGAGTACATACGAAAACCTTTTATATACGAAAGAGATGATTCAGCCTGACGATCAAGTGCTGATCGTGACAAGTGACTTTCATCTTTTTCGGACAAAAATGATCGCCAGGCGTGTAGGGGTTGAAGCGGAAGGGCTCGGTTCACCGCTTAGAATTTCATCTGTTCCCCAAGCTCATGTGAGAGAATATATGGCGATCATCAAAAGCTACTTCACGGACCGGTAAAAGGAAGTGACTCTTATGAAAACAAATAAGTACCATTGTTGCGCCACATGCGTGAATTTCAAACCTCAGAAAACGGACCAAGGAATGTATTACTATTGCTCACGGCTTGGTTATGAAACGAAACCGGAGTATACGTTTAATTGCTGGGAGCCGAAACCGCATATTATCGAACTTATGAAGAAGGATGAAGACGTTTAGGTCGCTGCAGCGAACTAAGCGTTTTTCTGTGAAATTCTACAGACTTGCCTTGAAAAAGCTTACAATGTTACATTGTGTAAGGATTTATGTAACGGATTTACTGGAAATACTGTTGATAGATGAAAGAAAGGATTTTTGATAATGAACCTTCAAATCCCGATTGTGATAAAGGAAAAGCTGCAGACTGAGGCGGCTCAAAGAATAGAAAAATTACCGGATGTATATAAAGAATTGATTGGAAAGCCAGGATACACTGCGCCTGACGCTTCGCTCGTGGAAGACGCGGTGATCGCACTTGCATTAGGAAAGAATGTTCTGCTTAAAGGCCCGACAGGATCAGGTAAAACGAAGCTTGCAGAGTTGCTATCGAATTTATTCGGACAGCCGCTGCATCAGGTAAATGCTTCAGTCGACCTCGATGCTGAAGCGCTTCTCGGTCATAAGACGCTAAGCTACAAAGACAGCAAACAAGAGATTGAATTCATCGCTGGCCCTGTAACAAAAGCTGCAAACAACGGTCACTTCTTGTACATCGATGAAATCAACATCGCAAAACCTGAAACCTTGCCGATTCTAAATGGAATGCTTGATTATCGACGTACGATCGCTAACCCGTTTACAGGGGAAGTGGTAAAAGCTCAGCCTGGTTTCAATGTGATTGCAGCGATCAACGAAGGATACATCGGAACAGTGCCGTTGAATGAAGCGCTGAAAAATCGTTTCGTTGTAATCGAGGTGCCTTATATTGAGGGAGAAACATTGAAAGAAATGCTGAAGAGCCAGTCTCAGCAAAAAGACGAAGAGGTGCTTGAGAAGTTTGTACAGCTTTCGTCAGACCTGATCGGCCAAGCGAAAGCCGGTCATCTGTCTGAGGATGCCGCATCCATCCGTGCACTACTGGATGCAGCTGATCTATCCGTATACTTGCCTGCGAAGCGTGCAATCCAGCGCGCAATCGCTGATAAGCTTGAGGACGCCCGCGAACGTGCTCTCGTTGCCAACGTGGCCGCGACGCTGTTTGTGTAAGCTGGGAAATGGGGTCAGACCCCCTACAATTTATTTCCCACGATGATTTTGGAGGTTTCGCCTAGATGAAATTCCTAGTTTTTGCGGATACAAAGATCGATTCTTTCGTTCATATGCAACTGATTGACCTTGCGCGTTCCCTCTCAAAGGTGGAAAAGATGGACGTTTCTTTCTCATACCATTCTAACCTCGAGAGAAAGAAGGGCATCACGCATGTCAGTCAGTTTTGGAACCCATACCCGCGGGAGATTCAGCTTGAAGGCTGGAAATCCGACGTTTATTTGCGCAGCTTTGGCACACAGTTTCATACCGATGATAACGTGATCTGGAACACGCTCGATGAACTGAAATCACATCTACACCGTGAATTTTTAAAACAGATGCTGCTCTTTGCGGAAGACTTCCGATTGGAACAGATTTGCATAGAAAAAAGACCTGGGATGACACATGCGTTCAAGCTCCGGAAAGAGACGATCCAGGTGCATTACAACCGTGAATACAGAAAGCATATTCAACAAAAGCGCATTCTTGACGCTCTATTTTGCCATGTTATTCTTTTAGCGAATAAACGTTTTGTCGCTGTGCCGCCTGATACACAGGCACTTTATCAAGAACTGCGTCCATTGCTTGCACAGCTTACAACTGCTGAGTCAACACAAGATATAGCAGCAATCGTAATTCAAATGGGTGATATCACAAAGCAACACCCAGAATTTACAGACATGAAAACAGCCTACCGCAGTTTTAGCGATAAACCGAAAATATCAGATATAGAAAATGATAGCGAAACGTTCGACGACCTAACCCGCAGCACGGAAACAAAAACGAAAAAAACAATAAACAAGGACGACGATAAGGAAGAGAAAAAAGAAGAGCAGGAGAAAGAAGAGTATTCATCCTGGCATGATGAAACGTCTGATCCGCAGGATTCCTTTTTGCAAATGGACCTTGATCAAGGAACGAATATTGACCTATTAGGGGAAGCAGCAAGGGAAGCGGATAGTGGTGATGCGGTATTTGGATCCGTTCAAACGAGTGCTCAAACGACAGATAACAACGACTTCAACTCTCAAAACGAACACGAAGCAGAAACCGACAACAACCAGACCGGCTCAGACTCATTAAATCACTACCGATACGGCGAAGTGAACAAAAACGTTACAGAACATACCCTGCCTGCAAAACCGGCAACACCTGAAGAATTCGCTCAATATCAGCTCTTTGAACAAGAGATCGCACCATTTGTCACACAGCTCAAACAGAATTTCCTAAAAACAATGGAAAATAAACGAACAGCACCAAGGGAAGACCTGCACTTTGGAAGACTAGGAAAGAAGCTTACAAGACTCGCAACAGACAAAAACCCGAGACTTTTTAGAAAAAAACAAGAGTCTCAGCATGAACTCGATACGACGTTCACGCTGCTTGTCGACTGTTCAGCATCCATGTTCAACAAGATGGAAGAGACGCAAAAAGGGATCATTCTTTTTCATGAAACGTTAAAAGCTCTCAGAATTCCTCACTCCGTTGTAGGTTTCTGGGAAGATGCAGCTGACGCGACAACAGATGATCAGCCGAACTATTTTCATGAAGTGATCTCGTACAGAAATTCGCTTCATCAGCCAGGGGCATCGATTATGCAATTAGAACCCCAGGAAGACAACCGTGACGGCTATTCCATCCGCCGAATGGGTGAAGAACTTGCTAAACGTCCGGAGCAGCAAAAAGTTCTGCTCGTTTTCTCTGACGGTGAACCTGCAGCTTTTGATTACGAATCACACGGAGTACTCGATACACACGAAGCTGTTACCCGTACACGGAAGCTTGGAATCGAAACAATCGGCATGTTCATCGCGAACGGTGAAATTACGAAGGAAGAAGAGAAGCTCATGCAGAATATCTATGGCGCGCAAAACGTTGTCGTGCCAAGTGCCGCTGAACTCGTCGATTACCTCATGCCCGTTCTCAGAAAGCTCCTTTTTAAATCTATATAAACGTAAAAACGCCCAATGGCCATCATGACCACGGGCGTTTTCGTATGTATGTAAGTATTAATATTCCAAAAGCTTCAACCAAGCAAAAACGACTCCCAAGAACCCTGCATAACTGAAAATTTTAACAGACCACTCTGGTAAGGCTGTTCGAAGCAGGCCAGATAAAATTCCGACTACAATGAAAGCTGCGAGTAAGATATAGATTGAAAAGATATCAAACGGAATTCGAAAAGAAAGCCACTGTTCCATCGCCAAACCTCCCCCTATTCACTTATATATCGGTCGAAATGCCTATTCATTCAATAAACAAATGACGAAAAAACAAAATTATTGCTACCAAAAACAGGTGTAAATACAAATAGGCTAAATCACCGTAACTAGGGCAAACGCATATTGTATTAAAAAGCAGGAGTAAAGGGGTGAATGGCTTGAACCAACGTGTGGTAGACGCCGTTTTGGAAACAGCAGAAGAAGAATTTTTGGCAAACAACAAAGATGCAACTACATTTGCAGCAGAGCTTGCCCTGTTTGCGTCAGCTCTTACCACAGTCGGAGACTTTCTTGCCACAGTAAGTGCTGCCATTGCACTTAGACAAATTTACATTGATCAAATTCAGGAACAGAAAGATCAGCAAGAACAAGAAACTCAAATGAAAGACATTCAAGACCAGCTGAACGCACTCAAAAAAGAAATCAAAGCGCTTCGGGGGAAGTGATTACAGTCTCCCGAGCGTCTTTTTAATTTTACTTGTTTTTCATCTCTTTAACTCAAAATTCGACATATTCTTTCATGAGTCCTTCTATATATACGACTATTTTTTCAAATTAATTAAGTGACCCTTGTTGTAGATTTGTCATATCAAGTAAACTCTTTCGAAATCCCCAGATACAATAGCACCGCACCAAATATAGCTGTACTGATTAATAAGAAATATACGATCTTTTCTTCTGCTTCTTTTTCGGTTTGTTTTTTTTCTGCATCAGTAGACTGGACTTTAGTTCCATCTTCCTTGCCTTGCTCATGCTTTTTCTTTTTTCCAAAACCAAACATATGAATTCCTCCGCTCTTACCATAACCTTTTTATCATTGTTTCAAAAAGCGGCGAATTTTAAACAAAAAGCCCCCGGAACTTGTGAGTCCCGGAGGCTATGAAACATCTATTTATTGCTGAACAGCTTTGGCTGCGTTCACACGTCCGTTTTGGAACAATGTGCCTGTACCAGTAACAGGATCAGCTGTATCTTCAAGTGCCGCGCGAATTTGTGAAGCGTTCTTGCCTTGAGCAGCTAGGAGTCCTGCTACACCTGCAACGACCGGTGATGCCATGGAAGTTCCAGAGAAACTAGCATATTGATTATTTGGTATCGTAGAATAAATATCTACACCAGGAGCTGCAATATCAACCCAAGTACCAAAGTTCGAGAAGGACGCTTTCTGGTCGTTTTGATCAGTAGCAGCTACTGCGATCGCATTCGAGTAATAAGCCGGGTAGCTTGGTAGAGCAACGCCAGAGTTACCTGCAGCCGCTACAACGACTGAACCTTTATTCCAGGCGTAGTTAACCGCATCCTGAAGTGTTTGTGATCCGATTGAACCGCCAAGACTTAAATTGATAACTTGAGCACCTTGGTCTGCGGCATATCGGATTCCTTGAGCAACATCGTCCAGTGATCCGCTGCCTTCCGCATCCAGTACACGAACCGCTAGGATAGAAGCTTTAGGAGCAAGACCTGCGATTCCAACACCGTTATTCGTGTTGGCCGCAGCGATACCAGCGACGTGGGTACCGTGCTCGTTTTCGTCGATCGGATCGTTATCGTCATCAACAAAATCTGCACCTTTGATTACTTTTCCTGATAAATCAGGGTGATAATAATCAACGCCAGTGTCTATAACCGCAATTTTAACGTTGGATGCACTTTGCGTAGTGTCCCAAGCTTGTTCGGCACTTACTTTTTGAGGAGCATATTGTTTCGTTTTATAATCAGGATCATTCGGCACATAGCTTGCGTGTAAAGTAGTATTAGGTTCTGCGTATTCTACAGAATCAAGACTTTCAAATTTCTTAACAGCATCTGCTACATTGCCGCTTACCTTTACAACGGTAAAATCTTCAGTTGTATCGACAACCTCACCAAACTTTGAAGCACCATTTTTTGCTGAAGCAGCAGAAACTGAATCTTTATAATGAACGATGATTTCCTGTGGTGCAGCCTGCTGTTTAGCAGCAGATATAAATGAAGCCTCCTGAACTTCAGGCTCAGCAGCCGAAGCCGGGAGAGCTAAAGATATCAATAATGGTAGAGACGCGGCGCCTGCCACGAAACGCTTTAACATAAAATCACTCCTCTGATGTATTTACCAAGCAAGCTTGGCTGGGGTTGATAAAGGATTCAACAATTTTCTACAAAACCCTTTAGCATTATCTGAAAATAATGATTATTTACCACGTCACAGTGATGAATGAGTCTATGTGACTATGAATAAAGCGTAACATGTAAGACTTAACTATTATCTTAAGATAGAGTTACGATAGTAAACATTACATAACATGAGTGTAAAAATTATATCTGAATATTTTTACAAAGCAGAAAGATAGGAAAATAAAAGAAGGTATCGTAATCTAAAAACAAGAAGAAATGCATTTTAAAAGGAGGTTAAAATAATGGCACGACTGCCTGAAGTTAATGTAGAAGGTACACCTTTTAAAAAAGCACTTGCGAATGCTCCAGAAATTCTTGATGCATTTCAGCAAATGGACAAGGCGCTCAACAACATCCTTGAACCTGAGCTGATGGAAATGCTTCGTTTGCGATCCGCATCAAACAACGGCTGCGAATACTGACAAAACATGGACTACGGGACTCTGGATGAGTCTTCAAGGCAAACAGCAATGAAACAAGGCGAAGCAGAATTGTCCGAACGCCACAAACTGGCCCTTGAATTAGCCGATCATATCATGGCCTATCACGGACAGCTGCCGGATGAAATGTACAACAGATTAACGGAACACTTTACCCGTGAAGAAATCATTGCGCTCTTTTTCCAAATTGGAAGCAAGAATGGAGCTAACTGGTTTATCATTGCGATGGGGATTGAAAGTAAATAAAAGGCACGTGGAGATGGCTTTTAAATGGGCCATCTTTTTTAATTGGTTGTGAAAAAATGAAACTTCATCTGGAAAAAAACGTATAAAGCGATAAAGGGAGGTGGAGGGTTGTTTTACGAAAATCGCCCCAAATTAAAAATTCCAAGAACATTTCTTGAGAATTTTTTAGATATAGCGGCTATTATTTTGTTTATCGCCGGGACAGCAAACTTAATCATGCAGTGGAGTTCGATACCAGCAACGGTGCCGATCCATTTTAACGGAGCAGGAGAACCAGACGGATGGGGAAGTAAAAATAATTTATGGATTTTACTAGTGATAGGGTTCTTAATGTGGGTGCTTCTAACGGTACTTGAAAAATATCCACATGTGTATAACTATCTTTTTTTAACAGATGAAAATGCGGAAAGACAATACAAAAACGGACGGCTGATGCTGAATGTTATAAAAAATGAGATTCTCCTTTTCTTCGTATATATGAGCTGGGTAAGTACTGGAGTTGCAAAAGGGGAATCAGATGGTCTGGGGCTTTGGATCCTGCCGATTTTCATTATCGCCATAACCGCATCAATCGCATTTTTTATTGTGAGATCGATAAAACTCAAATAAAAACACTTGGGCAATGAAGGAATCCCAAGTGTTTTAGCTGTTTATTGATCTTGATGATTGCGAGCACGTGCCTCATCAGGACTTTCCATTTTTGCAGCACCTGAATACTTCAAACTTTGATCTCGGTCCGACTCAACACGTCTTGATTCTCTAAGTTTTTTCTCCTGTCTGTCTTTTCCCATTTTAACAACCTCCTTCTTAGTATGATTTCCCTCTAGTATGCGGAAAAATAGACCTTTTTATGTAGAATCTGTTTCATTTGAATGAACAAAATTTTGCAAGAAATCTTAGTACAGTCATTATTTACCGGCGCATTAGAACGTTTATCATTCATATAAAAGGGAAATCCGTAGTTACAAGAGACTATAATTTTTAGAGGAGGAATTAACATGGCACAGCATTTAAATTCAGGAGATATGTATCAAGACGAATTTTATCAAAATGACTCAGTACGAAATGATTTATACGAAAACGGACAGAACAGCAAGCTTCTAAAGGGTATTGTCATTGGCGGGCTAGTTGGCGGAGCTTTAGCGTTGATTGATTACAATACGAGAACCAAAGTAAAGAATACGGCTGTGGGTTTGAAAGATTCATCAAGCAAAATGATCACAGAGGTGAAACAAAATCCGGGTGAAGTGAAAGATCAAATGATCAGCCAATTCAAAACGGCTTCAAACACACTGAAAGAAGCGATTACTGATGCGCAACAACTGTATGAACGCTTGAACAAGGATGTCTTCGGTAACATCAACACATTAAAAGAAATATCGAATGATGTATTCGCCACAACAAAGGAAGCGAGAGGCGACCTTAATAATATTACTTCTAAGCTTAAAGATGCCGGAACGGAAATAACGGAAAACCCAATTGAGACAAATAAGTCATCACAAAACGAAAGCTTGAGCAACTACAACACTGGTTTTCCATCAAAAAATGCAAATGATCCTGTTTCCTCAGGGACGAATAAATCGAGTAATTATTAAGTCCAGGATTAAAAATGTCCCCCATTCTATAATGAATTGGGGGATTTTTTGTATGATTTAGGCTTTGTTTTTTAAAGTATCGATATGTAATTTCCTGATCTTTTCCTCAGCTATATTTGCCTGTGCGATAAGTGCGTAACATTCTCTAATCTCATCCTTTGACACTAGAGGCATAGGATTTTTTAATTTAATTATTGCTTCTTTTCTCTTGATCGTCTCTGTAAGCTCTACATCATAAATGATTAATTCTGATGACTGGATTTTTCTATAAGATAAATCAGTCTTAAAGGTACACCTTTTCGTGAAAGAAACAATTGATACAAATGCATCTTTAAACTTGGGCCCAACTAATGTTTTAATACATTCGATATGTCCATAATTTTGAACAAAAGGATTCATAAATTTAAACTTTCCATTTACAAGCCATTGTTTGTAAGCTGGGGAGCCATAGATAGTACCTTGAAAATTTTTCGTCTCAATAACAAAGATGCCATAAGGGGAAAGTACAATGTGATCGATCTGGGAGTACCCTGACTTTGCTTTTGGGTTGGGCAAAAGGATGTCATTCAACACCATATATTCTTTTGAAAGCTGTGATAATTGAATCATAATTTTGTATTCGCCAAGCTCTCCCTTCCGAACAGAGAGATGTTCATTAGCTGTGTTGTTGTATGTTGCTTTGACTGGAGAAGTTTGAACGGGCTTTTTCCTTTTTGAAAAAAATCTTGAAAAAAACATGAGTAACCCCTAATTTCTTCTTGAATTTATACTTCCTTTCTATCGCCATTTTTAAAAAAATATAAATAAAACAGCCCAATTCATTCAACGGGCTGCTTTATGTGTATAATATTCAGCTATTTACTACTTGTCTAATATCGTTTAATCGGACTACTTGTTTTGCATCTTCAAAATGTTCTTCGTAGTTTTCTGTTACGGAAAAGTCCACAACAGCGGTGTTGGTTAATAAAGATGTAATTTCTCCTTTTAATCCGTCAAACGTTTCAATGATATCACCGATTTTAAATTCCATGCCTTTTCCTCCAACTTCATCTTGTTTGTCCTATTTTACCATAATTGTTATAAATTTTCCTTTTATTTATGAAAAACTTCTGTTTGTTAAGCAATTATAGCGAAAACAATAAATTATTGCCATTGAAGCGCTTTTAATGTTAACTTAAAATAGATATTAGTTAACATAAATACAACGAGGTGTTTACATGAAAACAAAAGAAATGACGTATGTAGCTTTATTTGCAGCAATCATGATCGTATTAGGGTTCCTGCCTCCAATCGTTTTACCTTTTACGCCAGTTCCGATTACTGCCCAAACTCTTGGGGTAATGCTTGCAGGTGTGGTGCTTGGTGCCAGACTAGGCGGATTAAGTATGATTGTTTTCTTACTAGTAATTGCAGCCGGTGTTCCAGGGTTAGCTGGTGGACGAGGCGGTGCAGGTGTTTTTGTAGGACCGAGTGCAGGCTATCTATTAAGCTGGCCGTTATCAGCGTTCTTGATCGGACTTCTTGTTGAAAAAGCGAAACAGCCACTTCAGGTGTGGAAAGTCTTTTTATATAATTTCGTTGCAGGGATCATATTTGTTTATCTTTGCGGCATACCAGTTGTTGCTTTTGTTATGGACATTAGTCTGGAGACAGCGGCAGTATCAGGATTGGCTTACTTACCGGGTGATCTAATAAAAGCTGTTATCGCAGCAACACTTGGTGTTAAAATAAGACAAAGATTATTTAAAAACCAGACCGCTCTTACTCAAAATAGAACGATCAGCCAATAAGATTGCCCTCGGGCAGTCTTTTTCTATAGGAGGAGTTCTTGTGCTTATCACAGATACAATCCAAAAAAGTGCTCTTTTATATCCCAAAAAAACAGCGATTCAAATGGGTGAAGAAAGAATTTCCTACCAAGAGTTAAACAAAAACGTTAAAAAGATTGCTTCTTTTTTTAAGGAGCAGCCATTTGAACAATCTCAAGGAAAAACAGCGTTATATCTGCCGAACGGAATTGATTTTCTACAATACTTCTTAGGAGCTATTTCTGCAGGCTGGATTTCCATTCCTCTCGATTTGAAATGGAAAGAAAGTGAACTGAACGAAAGACTTGAGCAAAGTCAGCCTGATTTAATCATTACGACAGAAGAATTGCAGAACAAAGTGAACCATAAGGGTGCAAAGTTAACTCTAGTTTCGACAATAGATGATTCAGTTCCAATAGAAGAAACCAAAGGTACTGCTGCAGATGAATCGATGTTTTATATGGGATTCACTTCAGGTTCAACGGGTATTCCTAAGTGCTTTGTACGCAGCCATCGTTCTTGGGTTAAAAGCTTTGCGTGCAGTAAAAAGGATTTTGGCTTAACTGAGAGTGACACAGTACTTGTACCTGGACCACTCGTGCATTCTTTGTTTTTATATGCAGCGATTAGCACGCTTTATTTAGGTGGTACGGTCAAGCTGCTGCCTAAGTTTTCAGCTGCTCAAACTTTAAAAGAGATCGACACAGGCGAGATTTCAGCTCTTTATGCTGTACCTACTATGCTTGCTGCACTTACTAAAGAAATGGATAACAAGAATAACACTCCAAGACTAAAGAAAATTATATCCTCAGGGGCCAAATGGGAACCTGGACTTAAAGATAAGATTAATACTCTATTTCCTAAAACAGAGCTTTTTGAGTTTTACGGCGCGTCTGAATTGAGTTTTGTAAGTTTTATCAATCATCGCGCTGACATACAAAAGCCTTTATCTGTTGGACGTCCTTTTCATAATGTAGAACTGTCCATTCGAAAAGATGGAAACGAAGTGGAACCAGGTGGAATCGGTACTCTTTATGTGAAAAGTGAGATGCTTTTTTCACACTACCTTAATCGGCCTGACGCGAATAAGGAAGTGTGGGACGAAGACGGCTGGCTGACAGTAGGGGACCTGACCAAGTTAGATGAAGAAGGTGATCTGTACATCATTGGACGCAGCAACAACATGATAATTTCGGGAGGACAGAACGTTTATCCTGAAGAAATCGAAAATGTACTACATTTATTAGATGGTGTTGAGGAAGCCGTTGTTTTTGGGATGCCAGATTCATATTGGGGAGAAAAAATTTCAGCCGCAGTCATTATTAATGAAAACTCAGACCTGTCAACTCGTGATATCCAGCGTTTTTGCAGAAAGCATCTATCCACATTTAAAGTGCCAAAGCACATTATTTTTACAAAAGAATTTCCTTATACGTCAAGCGGAAAAATAGCACGATCAAAGGTAAAAGAGTTTTATACCCAAGGAGTTACGAGTTCATGAGAAAAGCTGTTATTATCGATGCCAAACGTACAGTGATTGGAAAAAAGGCGGGTTATTTTAAAGATGTTGGAGCGGAAAAACTAGCGGCTGCTGTTATCCAAGAGATTCTGAAAGAAAATAATGTTTCTCCTGAAATGGTGTCAGATGTGATCATAGGGAATACAGTAGGCCCTGGCGGCAACCTTGCGCGCTTATCTGCTTTAACAGCAGGTCTTCCCGTGACTGTTCCTGGTTTTACAGTTGATCGTCAATGCGGTTCTGGGCTTGAAGCGGTAAACCTCGCATGCCGGCTCGTGCAATCAGGGGCAGGGGACATTTATTTAGCAGGTGGCACTGAATCTGTGAGTACATCAACGTTTCCAAGAAGAGCTCGTTTTTCTCCAGATTCTATTGGTGACCCTGACATGGGTGTTGGAGCTGAGAACGTAGCTGAAAGTTACAGCATAACACGTGAGATACAGGATGAATATGCGCTTTTAAGCTATAAGCGAACGATTGATTCAATCGAACAAAATCGTTTTAAGAATGAACTTGTTTCCATGAACGATATGCCTCTAATTGACGAAGGTATCAAGAGACTGTCTGTTATTGAAAGACTTATTAAAAGATCGAAACCTGCATTTAAAGAGAACGGAACGGTTACGGCTGCAAATTCGTGCGGTTTAAACGATGGTGCCTCGATCGTACTCGTTATGAGTGAAGAAAAAGCGAAAGAGCTCCAGCTTACTCCAAAACTAAAATTTATAGACGCTGTCACTGCAGGTGTCGATCCGAACTTGCCAGGGATCGGTCCAGTTCCAGCTGTAAGCACACTTTTACGACGAGTGAACCTTTCTATAAGCGATATTGATGTATTTGAGCTGAATGAGGCATTCGCGTCCCAAGTTGTCGCATCCGCACAAGAACTTGATATACCGTGGGACAAGCTGAACAAAGGCGGCGGTGCAATTGCGTTCGGACATCCTTATGGGGCGTCAGGAGCCATTTTAGTTACATCACTGCTAAGGGAAATGACGTCACAGGACCGTTTTGGCATAGCCACGTTAGGTATTGGCGGCGGGCTCGGAATCGCGACACTATTTGAAAGGTGTGAGCTTTATGAATTTTAAACAGTGGGAAGAGGCAACAACACTGCCAGTTTCAATTACGGTTACTAAAGAACTCGTTAATGCTTACTATGAAGCAGCGAGCATCCCTAAAAATGCTTCACATCACGTTCCGCCAGCTCTTCCGATGATTTTTTATCAATATATAAATGTCCCGTGGTTTCAGGAGCAATCATTTATTCACAAAGACCAAATGTTTCATTACGAATATCCTATCTCAGTGGGAGACACACTTCAATGTACCGTTTCCTTGATTTCAGTAGAAAAAAGACGTCAATTTCTCGTTTTGCACCAGGAGCTTATTGGCAGAAACGAGCATAAAAACATTGTGTTTTCGGCAAAGTCCACTCTTCTAAAGGAGGCGGAGTAAAGAATGCTTACTGATTCTATAAAAGCAGGTGACACACTCGAGCCTTTACATATAGAAGTAACAGAACAATTGGTAAGAAAATACGGGGAAGTGTCTGGAGACTTTAATCCGATTCATTTTGAAGATAAAGCTGCAAAAGAAAAAGGATTTCCGGCTAAAATCATACATGGTATGCTTTCCATGGCGATTGCATCAAATATCGTGGAACCGTATCTGCAGGAAGGCTATTGGGTAAAATCGTACGAAATGAAATTTAAAGCGCCTGTGTTAGTTGGCGAGACCATCAGCATAGAAGGGGCCATCGCAGCTATTGAAAAAGAGGCAGTAACAATTAATATCATCGTTTCAAGCTCAACTTATCCACAAGTAGCAAAAGGTAAAATCGTGCTTCATGTGTATAAATAGCTCTACTTATCCACATTATCAACATTATCCACAACCTAAAAAACCGTCCTCTAACCAATTGGCTAGAAGTCGGTTTTTTTTCACGGTCGCTGAAGTCGCTAATTTTATGAATTAACCTAGGTCGATGTCACTCACTTCACGGTCAACAATACGCGCACCTTTTTTGCTCGTATAGCTTCCGCCTGATGAAGTGAAGATGTTTTGGGCGATTACCGTGTCCATAGCAGCGTTAACAGCTGCGGGATCAACCGGTTCGATTGGTGCGTCCAAACGGACTGTCACCGTTTTGTTCTCCTGGTTTAAAAACTGCAATTCAAGTACTTTGGCCATCGAAATCCCTCCTTTCCTCTATATTTTCCTCACAAACCAGTCATTACTGCTGAATCGCGAAGGAATCGTTACGTCGGATACCGACTAGCGGGTAAATCTGTAGTCCTGCAAGTGCAGTCGCAACGGCTTCGAGCTGGTCTGGAGTCGATGTTGTTTTTACATGTGCGAAGTTTTTGTACTTCATCACCGGTTTGTTGTCTGCGTCTAAACCTCCATCAAGCTCTAAGCGCATTGCGGAATCGATCAATGCTGCTGTAGCCATGTGCCTCACCTCCTTTCACTTCATAAGTTCCAGAGAAGAAAAGAAAAGAGTCATCCACATAAAATTTTTTTCAAATCACTATTTATCCACAACTGGGACTGATTTACTCAATAATCCGACTAAAATTTTTCGTTATTGAGAATATCACGCAGAAAATGTGTCGTAATTTGTCAGATGATCTTTATTCTGTGGATAACTCTATGAACGATCTCCTTACAATATTTTTCTTCTGATCACAAACAGCTTTTGACTCTTTAAAAACGCTGCATTGCTACACATCAAATTCAAATTTTATAGTGAGGGTACCGCGGAAATCCCCGAATGTGCGCACATTCCAAAAGGATGTATTCCCATGAAAGAAATGCCCTTTGAACAAGTCGCTTCTATGTACGATCCGCTCATCAAATCACAGATAAGGCTCTATCACTTAACATCCCAATTCGACCAATATTATCAAGCTGGCTTATTAGGACTCTGGAAAGCTTACGAAACCTTCGATCCTGAAAAAGGGCAGTTCTCCTCTTATGCGTACCTTCTTGTCAGGGGCCGTATCCTTCAAGAGCTGAGAGGAGAGGCGAGACGGCAGGAAGCAGAAGAAATCCAGGATCCCCACGAATCGATGACGTTCCGTACTCTTTCCCATGAAGACACCATTCCATATTTAGAGGATGAAACAATGAATCTATATTTGATGCACCTGACAGAAAACCAGCAAAGGTGGGTGACGCAGCGAGTTTTTCAGATGAAGAGTGAAACGGAGATTGCTGAGATGTATGGGGTCACGGTGTATGCTGTAAAATCGTGGAGAAAATCAGCAATCAAGAGGCTTCGGACGGTTTTAATTACCAATTAAATTCAGCCTTTCTTACTACGCAATTTGATGGATATAATTCTATAATTAGGGTATAGTAGAAAACTGTGGGCATGAAATTCCTTTATTAACCATCTTTGCCAGTAGAGAGATAAACTGATATTTTTTTAGAATAACAGTGTAATAAGTTGGTAGGGAAAAGCTTATACATTTATTAAGAGGGGGACAACCAAACGATGGAAACTCAAGTTAATCAGAGTACAGGCAGTAAGAAACGTCCGTTGATCATTGGGCTTGCACTTATCGCGATCATTGCGATTGGAGCAACGGCTTATGCAATGTTCATCGATCTATCACCGCGTGAACTTTATTTGAAATCAGAAATGAACACTTTCAAAGCGATGAACGAGTCATTTGAAGACAGCTTTGGAGATGCATTAGCACTTTCAGAAAAGCAAATGGAAGAAGCATATAAGTCTGAAGCACGCGTTGGTGTGGAAATGGATCCGTCCATGTTTGGAGCGGGCGGAATGGAAGCCGCAATGATCGGTTCTATTCTTTCTAACAGTGAAATTAAAATGACAACACAGCACGATCCTAAGAAAGAAGAAGGGTCAGCTGACGTTGCACTTGTTTTGAACAACACAGATCTTGTAAAAGCTGAATTCTACCAAAACAATAAACAAACAGCATTAAGCGTACCTGCTGCTTACGACAAGCACGTATACTTCCCGAACAACAAGTTTGGCGATGTAATGCGCAAGTTCGATCCAGCGTATGTTGGAATGGAAAAACTTCAAAACTTCTTTAAAGCGGTTGAAGGCGACATAAGTGAAGAAGCACGTGATGAAGCGTTCGAAGAGTTTGCGAAGGTTTATGCAGACAGCGTGAAAGACGAAAACGTAACACTTAAAGAAGATGTTGACTTTAAAGGCGAGAAGCTTCGCCAGTTAACGGTTTCTCTTTCTGAAAAAGAAACAAAAACACTTTTGATCAATTTTATTGAGAAAGTAGAGAAAGACGAAGAAATCATGAATGCTCTAGCTGAGCAATCAGCATTGCAAGGCGGTTTTAACTTCGATATGACATCAACAGCTCCAATGAGTGAAGAAGATGCGAAAAAAGAAATCGAAAAAATGCTAGCTGATGCTAAAAAAGCAATTAATGAAGATCTAGAAATCCCTGGCGGCATGAAGCAAGGTGTAATTGTTGACGGCGATGATACAGTAGTAAGCCGCGATCTTTCTATGAAAATCGGCGCTAACGGCGAAGAAGCTGTTCCAATGAACTACAAGTCTGAAAGCTGGGCGAAGGGCGATGTATCGAACTCTTCTTGGGTTCTTAACGCAGGTCCTGAAGGCGAAGCATTGCTTGTTGATGTAAAAATGGAAAGCGAGCCAAAAGGCGACGATGGCAAGAAGCGCGACATTAAAGCGAAATTCGAAGTGAACGAAAACGGTACAACACAAGGTATCGGATTCCATGTAAAAGGTGAAGGCACTGACAAGAAATCGAACTGGACAGTACAGCTTGTTCCAGCAGGTGAAGCACCAATGGAACTACCTGATATGACGATCGAAATCGAGCATAAAGCAGACCAAAACCTTGATAAAGATTATGCGAACCACGATTACAAAGTAACATTGATCGGAAACGATCCTTCAATTGGTGACATCAATGTTGGTTTGAACATCAAGACGAAAACAACATTTGGCGATAAGCTTAAATTCCCTGAGTTGTCAGAAGATAAAGCAGTTAACGTTGCAGAGATGAGCGACGCTGAAATGATGGGCATGATGTCTGAGATCCAGCGCAACATCGAACAATTTGTTGGTGAAAACGCTCAAATGTTCCAAGGACTATAATATATAATAAGAAGGACAGAGATAACTTAAAATAAAGTTGATCTTTGTCCTTTTTTTAAAAGTCTGTACTTCGAAAGAGTTGATTTCCGCTCCAGGTACTCGCTTTCCACGGGGCGTGCGGTGAGCCTCCTCTGCGCTTTGCGCACTTAGGAGTCTCTCCTGTCCCGCTGATCCCGCAGGAGTCTCGCACCTTGCGCTCCAATCAACTTGTCAACGAAGAGTCTTCAAAAACAACAATCTATTAAAAAAGTCTTTTAAAACTTCTTAAGCGAAAGGAATTTTGTTATGAGGCAAACGTTACTCATTGCCCATCTAACGGTAAAATGCTGGCTGAAGCAGCCGATGCCGCTGTTCGCTATGATGCTTTTTCCGCTTTTGCTGCTCGGTATCACGTATTTGGGACTTAAACCGCTGCTTGAAGACAAAAAGTGGGTCGAGCCCTTTGCCGTCGCAATCGTGGATGAAGATAATACCTTTGAAACGAAATTATTAATGAAACAATACGAAGAATCCGAAGAGCTGCAAGCCGTACTCTCTTTTCAAAAAACAGATGGAAAGACAGCAAGTGAGATGCTCGCAGATAATGAGATCGCTGGTATGGTGATTGTGCCTGACGGGTTTACGCAAGGAATCCGCCGGGGCAAAAACATCCCAGTAACGGTGATCGGTAATCCGGAACGTCCGTTTCAAGCAGAGTTACTGCAGCAAGTGATGGTGTCGAACGCCAACTTGATCTCTGCTGCGCAAAGCGGGGCGAACGCAGCGTTTCATTATTTGCGAAAAATGGGGCTGAGTTCTGAGGGATTTGCGACTTACCGAGACGCGATTATTACCGATTTTACACTGCAGGCTCTGAACCGAAACAAGATCTATGAAACGGAAACTCTGAGTGCGTTTGGAGGCGTAACACCGGTTGAGTTTTACAGCTTGTCGGGTGTGCTGATTCTGCTATTAATCGGTGGTTTGTTTGGTATGAGCTTAACCGCGAGAGGAGAACAAACCGCATTAAGGGAGCGGCTTTCTTTACAAGGTGTGCGTTCTTCGGTTTTCTTTTTTGGAAACATCATATCGGTGTTCATGCTGCTCGTAATTCAAAGTGTTGTATTAACACTGCTTTTTTATAGCGTGACAAAAACGTGGAGTCTGCTTGCAACTGCCATTCTATTAGCCTACTGTTTAGCCGTTTCTTCATTGTTTGCCCTTTGTCAGGAGCTCTTCCAGCGAAACGGTGCAAAGTGGGGAGTGGGAATTCTGTTCGTAGTAGGAGTAACAGCAACGAGCGGAAGTGTATTGCCGTTATCATACTTGCCAGAAATGTGGCACAGCGTGAGCTTTTTAAACGTACTGCATCACACGCATAATGGATTAGTAGAGACGCTGTTTTCAGGTGCGGGTGAATGGAGTTTGGTCGGCGCATTAATGGGATTCTCCGTTGTTTTCTGGGTCTTCGGAATCCTGATTATCACAATAAAGAAGAGGTTGCCATGGTCTGGACAATTGCCTTTACACGTATAAAATTATTGCTTCAAAGTCCGTGGAGCTGGGCAGGGCTTGTAATCCCTGTGGTTTTGCTCGGCTTCTTAGATCTGTCTGTTGAAAAAACGGCAAACGCAACCAAAATCCCAGTTGTGATTGTGGACGAGGATGCATCTGAATACTCCGAGACCGTTATTAAACGTGTAAGCGAGAACCCAGCTGTTGCTGTTAGAGTGGTTAATCAAAAAGAGGCGCGAAACGAAATTGAAACGCAAAAAGCAGCGATCGGCTTTTTAATCCCAGAAGGATTTATGGAAAAAGTTCAACAGAATGATGAAGACGAAATCGTGACGATGTGGCTATCAACTGGAACCCTATCACACGGCCTTGTCCGCGAAATTTTTGCGAGTGAAGTGAAGCGTTTATCGAGCAACTCTTATGGTGCAAATACAGTTTTAAAAACATATGGAAAAAGCGAGAAGCTGGACGTAAAAGAACTGGCTTCTGTCTGGAAAGATGCTTGGGCGTACAGTGACAAGCATTGGAATCCTGTACCGCTGATGACGGTTGATTATAAAATTGGAGCTACAAAAGAAAAAGCTCAATCCGTTGATGACCAAGCAGAATCGATTTATGTACCTGGAATGCTGGTGATGCTTATGCTGTTCAGCTTTTTATGGAACAGCTGGCCGATCAAAGACCGGTATTCAGGAATGCGCTCACGAGTGCCATATTCAGTTGGCGGATTTTCGGTTTATTGGGGAGGTAACGCGCTAGGCGTACTAATTCTTCAGCTCGAACTCCTTGTGCTGATGGCCGGTTTTGGCTGGTGGAAAGGCGAACTGGTGTTGAATGCCACAACCATCGTAATATTGCTAGGATATATATTATTTTTAAATGCTTTATCACTTTTGTTTGCTTTTTTTGTTCATTCCAAACGAACGTGGCAAGCAGTATCACTCTTTGTCGTACTCGCAACATCGCTTTTAAGCGGAACTTTTTTCCCGAGTGACGAACTTTCGAGTATTTTAGAAAAAGCAGCACAATGGACGCCGCAATATTGGATTATCTCAGCTTTAAACCAAGAGACGCTCATGATTCCATTGGTGTTTGTAGGAATCAGCATCCTCTTATACGGACTTTCAACAATAAAGGCAGGTGACAACGCTTGATTACAGCAGAAAATCTATCAAAAAAGTTTGGACGTAAAGAAGTACTTAAAGAGATAAACTTTTGTATCCAAAAAGGGGAAACAGTCGGCGTTGTTGGCCCAAACGGTGCTGGCAAGTCCACGCTTCTTAAAATCATCGCGACGATCATAAGAGGAACAAACGGCTCCGTTCATATCGATGGAATGGATACAAAAAAAGAGACAAAAAAGATACGGGAAAAGATTGGTTATGTACCACAGGAGATTGCGGTGTATCACGAACTAACAGCACGCGAGAACCTTCGTTTTTTTGCGAAGCTAGCTAAAAATTCATCTGAGGAAAATTGGATGAGAAGGTGTGAGGAGTGGAAGCTGGCTGAGCATCTTGATAAAAAAGTAAAGCACTTGTCAGGTGGAAACCAGCGTAAGCTCAACATCTTGATCGCTTTGCTGCATAACCCGGACATCCTGATCCTGGACGAACCAACAGTAGGAATCGACATTTCAGCAAAACAAGAAATCGTGAACGACCTAAGGCAGCTCGGAAGTGAAGGAAAGACAATTCTATATTCCAGCCATGACGCACAAGAACTTGAAACACTATGCACTTCCTTCTTAATTTTAAAAGAAGGAGAGCTGCTATTTTATGGTTCGAAGCAAAAAGTAAGGCAGTTTGGGTCAGTTGCACAGTCGAAGAATTTTGCGGAGACGCTGGGTGAGATAGTGGGGTAATAGAGGTATGAAAGGATAACTTCAATGAGGTTATTCTTTTTTTGTTTGCTCTTAAAGATGAAACGACACCTTTTGACAAGATGGACAATATGCCTATTTTTCGTAATTGAAGCGTAAAACACAACCCTCATTTTCTATAGTAGGATAATAATAGATTACTTGGAAAATAAAAGGGGTTAGGGATATATTATGAAAAAATGGATTACAACTACGGTTTTAGGATCGGCTTTATTATTATCACCAGTACAGGCTTTTGCAAATATCGGAGATCAGACGCTTCGTCCAACAATGACTCATTCAGATGTAAAAACACTTCAAACAATATTACGCAATAAGGGTTATTTTACATATAGCGGATCGACGACTACTTATTACGGTTCTTACACAAAGAGTGCCGTTGCAAGTTTCCAGCGTGCAAAAGGCCTAACAGCTGATGGGGTCGCTGGACGCAGCACGTTTAACAAACTAGGAGTCTATAACGTTAACAATTCCTACTTAGTAGATTATGCAAAGCGTTTTGTAGGAACGCCTTACAAGTGGGGCGGGACAAGCCCTGACGGATTTGACTGCTCAGGCTATATCAATTATGTATTTAAAAATTCTCACAGCATTTACTTGCCAAGAACAGTAAAAGATATGTGGGCGAACACAGGATATAAAGTGTACAGTCAAGCTGTTGGAGATCTAGTATTCTTTGAAACCTACGAGCCGGGAGCATCTCATATGGGGATCTACATTGGGAACGGTAAGTTCATCCACGCGTCATCATCTAACGGTGTAACGATCTCTGAGATGAGCAACACATACTGGAAACCACGTTATATTGGAACAAAGCGTCTGTAACATATAAAAGGAAAAGGAGTCCGATGATTTCGGACTCCTTTTTTTTAACAGAACAAGATTCTTGCCCAAGGATCGCAGCAGCGATGACGGTTCTTCTTTTTGACCTTTTTGCACTTCAAGACTTCAGAGCTAGAAGAAGATGAAGATGAAGAAGAGGAAGAAGAAGAGGAAGAAGAAGATTCGCATTTGTGCTCATGCTTTTTCTTCTTGTCGTGCTTTTTCTTCTTTTCTTTCTTGAACTTGCAGTGGTCGAAATCTCCACACTTGTAACACATAAAAAATTTCACCTCACTGGAATGATACCGATTTCCTTATTCAGGCTTCGGTTTCTCTATATAGTATGTAGGTGAAGACAAGTTGCATAGACGAATGTTGGGGTTTGAAAAAAATTGGGGACATGTGGGGACAATCTGGGGACAGACCCGGGTCTGTCCCCAGACAAATACATATCCTTTTATTTGTTCATCCTGGGTGGACCCGGATACATAACCGATATAATCGCAAAAAAGCCACGCCATTTTCGAAATGGCGTGGCTTTCGTTTACTTTTTAAGGTTGATTTGGTTCTTGAATGAACATGCCTTCCTTTGCAAAAGCGAAATGAATGGCATGCTTCAGGTTTCTAAAATAAGTGCTATCACCTAGTGAATATTGATGTTTCGTCACTTCCATACTTAACTCTGGTGAGATTCCTACAAGCAGCGTCTCCATTCCAAACAAGCGGGCAGATGAGACTAGTTTATTTAACATATCAATCATCTCTGAATCGATCGACTTAATACCGGTCAAATCTAAAATGACAAACTTAGCTCTATGCTGCGGCAGGGAAGTAAGAGTATGTTCTAACATATCTTTAGAACGCAATTCGTTATACTTCCCGATCAATGGGATAACAACAATATGATCGGTTACCGGAATAATCGGAGATGAAATTTCTCTTATTAAATCAGTAAGCTCTCTTGTGCGGTTTTCAACCATCGCTTCAAGCTTCATGATTTCATTTTGTTCTTCACGCTGAACCAGATCACGAATATTATCGCTAGGTGTAATATCTGTCTCAGTAATTTTTATTTTTAATAAATCAGGTGTGGAGTCATCCTCTTGGACTTCATACCACATATGCGTGTCAAACAATCCAGTGAAAACACCAGCCCAGTGGCCAGGTAAGAAGCGTCCCATACGCTTATTTCCTTGGGCTTTTTTAACCTTTGTTTCCCAGCTGTTGGAGATTGTAATCACTGCTTCTTTCTTTTCTATATTCACATCGATAAACGTTTTACCCCAGCCGGCTGTTACATAGATATTAGGCAGGGCTTCTATCGACTTTTTAATATCGCCAATCGAATTCTTATAAAAATCACTTACAACCAATCCTGTACGATAGCCTGCCGTTTCAAAAACGAGGTCAGCTGTACCTTCGCCAGTAATCTCTTCAATGGAATCCAGGAAAACTTTAAACGCTGAATCAATCCAAAACAGCATGACGTCTCCGCCTTCAAATTGGAAAACTCCCTTAGAAGTGTCCCATTCAAAAGAAGAACCATTTACATCTACACTTTTTTGAGTATTAAATAATTCATTCGGCGTTTTATTCATCAACAAATCCTCCATAGGCTCAAAAAATACAAACACCCTGTTCTTTTACCCTTAATGGTATTGTATGAAACATAAGTTTTTCGACATGGGGACAGACCCGGGTCTGTCCCCATAAAAAGACAAACCCCTTCTTTGTTCTTTCCGCGAAGACATCCTGAAAAAGACCAAATAAAAAACCACCAGATCTTATTATCTGGTGGCT
Source organism: Fictibacillus sp. NPDC058756 (assembly GCF_042746035.1). Classification (NCBI taxonomy): domain Bacteria; kingdom Bacillati; phylum Bacillota; class Bacilli; order Caryophanales; family Fictibacillaceae; genus Fictibacillus; species Fictibacillus sp. NPDC058756. The sequence continues at coordinate 352,794 of NZ_JBHYPU010000001.1, forward strand.
CAATTATTTTTGTTTGTTTTTCCATTTATTAAATTCAAGGAACTCTTTAAATTGTTCTTTGCTTACCCCGGAACCCATGGCTTCTTTAACAAGATCTGCCCATTCCTGGTCCAGGTTTTGAGTATCAACTTCAGGTTTAATTAAGTGATCTACAGAAATATTCAATACATCCGCAATCTTCTCGAGAAGCTGAATTGATGGATTTTGTTGAATATTACGCTCCAAAGCACTTATGTACGACTTCGCAACCCCTGCTTTATCAGCCAATGCTGTAATGGAGAGGCCTTTTTCAGTTCGGTATTTTTTTACACGTTCACCAATCATCATTTGCAATCCCCATTTAGTAGTAATTTGCTTTTATTATATCTTTCTACATTTGGGAAGTAAATAAATTATGAGACCTGCTTACTATTTAATTTTTCTGCAATAGGTATTCATTCATTGCCAATTGAGGATTTTGTAAAAAGTTCATAATCTCTTCTTTAGTGAAACCGTGATCTCTAGCTTCTTTCATCAATTCAATCCACTCTCGATCCAACGTCAAAATATTTTCCACTAAAAAATCCCTCCAGATAAGCTTTTTTGTTCAGGTAACCCGGCGATCTTAGCTATAAGCCTTAGACCCGTGGCTTTGCGCCCATTTCTTTCGAGAATGTTTGCCCTTGTCTGAAGGATGATTAGGTAAAATTTCCTAACACAAATTGATTATATACAAGCAAATCAGAGAATGTTGTCAGAAAATGTATGTAATATAAATGTAATATTAGAAAAATATTACTACCCCTATAAATTAAAATTAAAGGATTGGCGAGGGGATTGTGGAAGTTAAAGATAGAATATTACCACCTCTATACGTACTTTAATGAAAGGGTGAAGGAGTATGACTGATAAATTGCCACTAAGCCTGTCGAATCAACTCACATTACCAATTATTAATGCGCCTATGTTTTTAGTATCAAGTCCTGATATGGTTATTGAAAGCTGCAGAAACGGAATTATCGGTACGTTTCCTCTATTAAATGCAAGAACATCAGAACTTCTAGAGAACTGGATGATTCGTATATCAGAAGAACTTAAACAAGTTCAAAAAGCAGATCCCTCAGCAAAAATCGCTCCATGGGGAGTTAATTTAATCGTACACCGGACAAATAAAAGATTTGAAGAAGATTTAGACCTGATAAAAAAATATGAACCGCCTGTTGTGATAACATCCTTAGGTAACCCAAGCGACGTAGCTAAAATCGTTCATAGTTATGGTGGCCTTGTTTTTTCAGATGTTATTTCACTCGATCACGCCCGTAAAGCTGCAAAAACCGGAATTGATGGTCTTATCCTTGTATGCAGCGGGGCAGGGGGACATGGTGGAACACTTAATCCATTTGCATTCTTAAAAGCTGTTAAAGAGTTTTGGGATGGAATTACGATCCTAGCCGGTGCTATATCAACGGGAGAAGAAATCTTGGCTGCCAAAATCCTTGGAGCAGATCTCGTCTACATGGGAACACGTTTTATCGCAACAGAAGAATCATCGGCAAGTGAAGAATACAGAAAGATGCTGATTGAATCTACATTAGAAGATCTAATATACACTGATGCTATTAGTGGAATCAAAGGAAATTATCTACTCCCATCCCTTAAAAGAGCAGGATATGATGTGGAAAATATGTTGAAAAAAGATACCGTCGACCTGTCGTTCTCCGAATCAAAAGCAAAAGCCTGGAAAGATATCTGGTCAGCTGGGCAAGGGGTAGGTAATATAAAAAGAGTATCAACCGTAAAAGAAGTGGTAGACGAGTTAAAAACGGAATATAAAAATGCTCTTCAGTCACAAGAATTCCTAGGAGTAAACTAAAACCGAAATACGGAAACAGATCATTTATTGAGTGTTATAGAACACTAAAAAAAGCCATTTCACTTAAACAGTAAATGGCTTTTTTCATTACTATATTAATCAATCATATTATTTTTATATTCCTCAGGATTTTCCTCAGACCATAATGTAACGTTGTAATGATTGTATCCGTATTTATAATACACGGCATCAAGACATAACATTTGCTTCGTTTCTTTAAAATAATAGAAGGTCTCCCCATAATCGGTTACATGATATGGTTCTCCCAATGTTTTTTCCCATTCCTCCACAAATGAGCTATGAAGTGTGAAGAAACTAATATAATTCACCTTTTGTTCGCGTTATATAAAATGTTAAACTCAGAATCATTCTTAATCGCTTAGGTTTCATATTATTAGAATTCAGTATAATTTTACCATATAGGGTAGGGGGGAGGGGACAGACTCGGGTCTGTCCCCATAAAAACACAAATCATTCATTTTTCCGTCTCAAATGGACAGATGATAAATAAATCTATATAAGTATAATAATTTAAACGTTCTAACAAATAGGGGTTTTTAGGCAATAACATTACAAAAGTGTGACCATTGAAACAAATGCGCAAAATAACTATAAGAATTTTCAAGTACACCCTTTTATATGTAAATACTTGTGCTATAATAACTTATTGTAAATCAAGTATCGGAGGAAACCATGGAAGAGACTATTAGTTTGAAAGAACTTTTTGCTATATTACGAAAACGACTATGGCTTATCATTTCTTTAACGGTTGTTGCAGCAGTGACTGCTGGAGTAATCAGCTTTTATTTCCTGACTCCCATCTACCAAGCTTCTACCCAGCTTCTGGTAAACCAATCAAAGAATGATAAACAAATTGATATAAATCAAGTACAGACAAACTTGGAATTAATTAATACGTACAATGTCATAATAAAAAGTCCTGCTATTTTAGAAAAAGTGATTGCACAGTTGAATTTAGATACTTCAGTTGGTCAATTAAATGAACAGATTACTGTTAGTTCAAAAGAAAATTCCCAAGTAGTAGAGGTTTTAGTAGAAGATAAAGACCCTGCACAAGCGGTTCTATTAGTGAACACAATCGGGGATGTCTTTAAAAAAGAAATCAAGCCGATTATGAATGTAGATAAAGATAATGTAAGCATTCTTTCAAAAGCGCAATTAGCCGAAGATCCTAGCCCGATTAAGCCAAAGCCTTTACTAAACATTGCGATTGCTCTTGTAGTAGGTTTGATGGCAGGGGTTGGATTAGCCTTCTTGCTGGAATATATGGATACGACTATTAAAACAGAGCAAGATATCGAAAACATTCTTGGGCTGCCTGTTCTAGGAACGATCAGTGAGTTCCACCCTGAAAAAAAGAGAAATAAAAAGGAAGCTGGGCTAGATAGAGGGGGTTCGGTTAATGTTTAAGAGGAAGAAGATGTTTAATAATCAAAGATTGTTAGTTGCCGACTTAAACAGCAAATCTCCTGTGTTTGAATCATATAGAACACTTAGAACAAATATCCAATTTGCCAGCGTTGATCAAGAGATAAAGAAAATTGTTATTACTTCCCCTAAGCCTGGTGAAGGAAAATCAACAACAGTTGCTAACCTTGCGATTGCTTTTGCTCAGCAAGGGAAGAAAGTTTTACTGATAGATGCAGACTTAAGAAAACCCACAGTCGCAAACACATTCAGTCTTCCAAACACTTCAGGTCTTACAAATGTATTATCACGCCAGTCAAATCTTGAACAAGTGGTTCAGCAGTCAGCGGTTGAAAACCTTTATATTTTGACTTCAGGCCCTCTGCCTCCCAACCCTTCAGAACTTTTAGGGTCCAATAGCATGAAAGAACTTGTTTCAAAAGCTGAAAATGAGTTCGACATTATTTTATTCGACAGCCCGCCTGTACTTGCAGTAACGGATGCACAAGTCCTAACGAATCTATCGGACGGTACTATTTTAGTAGTTAGAAGCGGATCAACAGATCAAGATGCTGCAAAAAAAGCAAAAGATTTACTTCAAGTAGGAAATAGCAGATTATTAGGGGTTGTTCTGAACAGCAAAAAACAAAAGCAGGATCAGTATTACTATTATTACTAAATAAAAAAGGAGAATTAGTCAAAGTTCGACAAATTCTCCCTGTTTTACCATTACCCAAACTATGGTAGGATACTTTTAGATGTAAAAATAATGCAATAGTCCTTCTTTAAAATCCACTACTTCTTCGAATGTCCTGCTTTCTGGAATAGCTTTTAAAGAAAGAGGGTGAATGAATGATAGACATACATTGTCATATACTGCCAGGCCTTGATGATGGACCAGCTAATATGGAAGAGTCCATTAAAATGGCAGTAAATGCAGTAGACAGCGGCATATCAACTATTTTAGCTACCCCACATTATAACAGCAGATTCATAAATGCTAAAAATGAGATCATAGCAAAAACTGAAGAACTTAATCGTACATTGATGGATATGAATATACCCCTATGTGTATTGTCAGGGCAGGAGATCAGACTTTTTGGAGAAATGCTGGAAACATATGAGAAGGATGAGTTGCTATCAGTTAATAACAACGGAAACTACATTTTTGTGGAATTCCCTGCAAACCATGTACCGCATTACGCAGAACGAGTGCTTTTTGACTTGCAGCTAAAAGGATTAACGCCGGTTATCGTTCACCCTGAACGCAACAGCTATTTTATGGAGCAACCAGACGCTCTTTTTAATTTTGTGAAAAACGGCACATTAACCCAAGTAACCGCCAGCTCTTATATCGGCAGGTCAGGAAGAAAAGTTAAGTCTTTTACACAAAAAATTATTGAAAATAATTTAACACACTTTATCGCAAGCGATGCACATGACACAGTCAAAAGACCATTTGCATTAAGAGAAGCTTACGAACAAGTTCAAAAAGAATATGGAACTCATCTAAGATATTTTTTCGAGGAAAATGCAAGGCTTCTGACCGTTGGGGACACGGTTATGAAAGAAGACCCAGAAAAAATTAAAAGACGTAAGATTTTACACTTTATTTAACCTGACGAATTAGTAGTAGGTTTAAAATTTATCTTTTAGCAGGATGTTGTGTACAAGTTTAACGGCTAAATGGTTAGAAATTCATTTTTTGTCTCCACATAGAAAGAAAGTTAAGTAAAACAGAAATAAAGTTAAGTAAAACTGAAAGAAAGAGATTATATTGACACAAATAAAATGAAAAGAAGGGATTCTATTTGAGCTATCAAAAGCGAGTATCAATGTTAATCATGCTTGATTCGTTAATAGTATTAACGGCTATATATATTGGTTATTTTACGCTGCACCCTTATTTTAGCATCTATACTTTCCGAACTTTAGCTATTAGTTCCATCGCTTTACTTGCTAGCCATCATCTATTTGCTTTTAAATATCGTCTCTATCAAAAAGCATGGGAGTATGCAAGTGTCGGGGAAATGATAGGAATCGTAAGAGCAGTGACGCTGTCTATCCTGTCAGCAGGAATCATTCAGTTTTTAATTAACGGCAATGTATACGTACGGGTTTTGGGAATTACGTGGATGTTACATATCATTCTTATTGGCGGTTCGCGATTTTCCTGGAGAATGTATAGAGATTACTACATGAGATCCAAAGCAGAAAAGAAGCGTGCCTTAATTATCGGAGCGGGTTCTGCGGGTTCAATGCTTGTCCGTCAGTTGATTAAAAGCCGTGACACAGATCTTCTTCCAGTTGGCTTTGTAGATGATGATCCAAAAAAACGAAAACTCCAGATTTATGGAGTGACAGTCTTTGGTATGACAAAAGACATACCAAAACTAGTAGAGAATTTGAACATTGAAAACATCATAATAGCTATTCCATCACTAAGTAAAAAAGAGATTCAAAAGATTTTTCAAGAATGCAGTAAAACTAGTGCTAAAACTCAAATCATGCCTATGATCGAAGACATTGTTTCAGGTAAGATTTCCGTAAATCAATTTCGTGAAGTACAAGTTGAGGATTTATTAGGCAGACAACCTGTTGAGCTAGATATAGAGAGTATCTCTAAAAAACTTACCGGTAAAACCATCCTTGTTACAGGTGCTGGCGGATCAATTGGATCTGAAATCTGTCGGCAAGTCAGCAAATTTAAACCAAAAAAGCTCCTATTATTAGGACACGGAGAAAACTCTATTTATCAGATTGACATGGAGTTAAAAAATAAACACGGTAAAGATTTTGAAATTGTACCTATCATTGCAGACATTCAAGATCGTGATCGCATCTTTGAAATTATGAGTGTACATGCTCCAGATGTAATCTATCATGCAGCTGCCCATAAGCATGTTCCGTTAATGGAATACAATCCAAAAGAGGCTGTAAAGAACAATGTAATTGGCACAAAAAATGTAGCAGAAGCAGCAGATATGTTTGGTGTAAATACATTCGTTCTTGTTTCTTCTGATAAGGCAGTTAATCCAACGAACGTAATGGGATCAACTAAACGGATTGCTGAAATGGTTATCCAGCAATTAGATAAAAAGAGCCAAACAAACTATGTAGCGGTAAGGTTTGGAAATGTTTTAGGAAGTCGTGGATCCGTAATTCCTTTATTTAAAAAACAGATTCAAGCTGGTGGACCTGTAACAGTAACTCACCCAGATATGACTCGTTACTTTATGACGATTCCAGAAGCATCACGATTGGTTATGCAAGCGGGGGCTTTAGCTCGTGGCGGAGAGATTTTTGTACTAGATATGGGAGAACCGGTTAAAATTGTAGATCTGGCTAAGAACCTTATTCAGCTTTCAGGCTATAGCATTGATGAAATTGGAATTAAGTATGCAGGAATCCGACCCGGTGAGAAGATGTATGAAGAATTATTAGGTGAAAATGAAGTTCATAAAAAAGAGGTTTTCCCTAAGATCTTTATAGGTAAAACTCTGGAATTTGAATATACGAAAGTTGCGAATCTAATCGAAAATCATACTGAGTTTACTGCACAATATCTATCAAATTATGTTTTAGAGTTAGCGAATAAGAGAGAAAAACAGCTAATTAAAAGTGCTAAATAAATTATCTATATTTAATAGTGGAAGGAAGTCTTCTGAAAATGACAGATAGAATATTCCTCTCGTCACCCCATATGAGTGATGAGGGCTATGAAATGCAATATATAAAAGAAGCATTTGATACGAACTGGATTGCACCACTTGGGGAAAACGTTAATGAATTTGAAAAAGAATTAGCTGCAAAAGTAGGTTCGAAAGCGGCAGCTGCTTTAACTTCTGGTACTGCTGCAATTCACCTTGCATTAAAAGCAGCAGGAGTAGGTCAAGGTGATATTGTATTTTGCCCGACTTTAACTTTCTCTGCTACGGCAAACCCAATCATCTATCAGAATGCGGTTCCCGTGTTCATAGATAGTAATGAAGAAACGTGGAATATGTGTCCAACAGCTTTAGAAGAAGCCTTTGAAAAATACCCAGAAGTTAAAGCAGTTATCGTTGTTCACCTTTATGGCCTGTCTGCAGATATGGATCAGATTATGGAGATTTGTGAGAAACATAATGTAGCTGTGATAGAAGATGCCGCTGAATCTCTGGGTGGTTACTATAAAGGACAGCACACTGGAACGTTTGGTGACTATGGAATCTTCTCTTTTAATGGAAATAAAATCATTACTACTTCCGGCGGTGGAATGCTAGTTTCTAATAATGAAGAGAAGATTGAAAAAGTAAGATTTTGGGCTACTCAATCGAGGGATCAAGCAAGACATTATCAGCATAGTGAATTAGGTTTCAATTATCGTATGAGTAATGTTGTGGCTGGAATTGGCAGAGGTCAGCTTAAAGTATTAGACCAAAGAGTTGAAAAGAAAAAGTACATCTACGAGTTTTACAAAAGAGAACTTGCTGAACTTGAAGGTGTCAAATTTATGCCAAACAACGATTGGGATGAACCGAATTATTGGTTAAGTTCAATAACATTGAATGGAGTAGTTAGGCCTATTGACATAATGGACGCTCTGGAGAGAGAGAATATCGAATCCAGACCTGTATGGAAACCTATGCACATGCAGCCGTTTTTTGAGAAATACGATTTTATCGGTGCAAGTGTATCAGAAAAACTTTTTGAAAATGGTGTATGTTTGCCATCAGATACAAAAATGACAAAAGTGGAACTAGAGAGAGTTGTAAATATTATAAAAGGTTTGTGGGAGGAATAATGAAAGTTTTAAATTTGTTTATTAAACGTATAATTGATTTACTTGGTAGTTTAATAGGTATAATAATTATTTCTCCAATTGTTGTAATTGTTGCACTTTCTATAAAATTGACTTCAAAAGGTCCTGTTTTTTTTAAACAAGAAAGATTAGGAAAAAGCGGTAAAGTCTTTAATATTATTAAATTCAGAACTATGGTTGTCAATGCCGAAAAAATTGGAGATGGATTATCTGTAAAAAGCGAGAATGATAATCGAATTACTAGAATAGGTAAATTACTTCGAGCAACAAGCCTTGATGAACTTCCACAACTATTCAATGTGTTACTGGGACAAATGAGTCTTGTTGGTCCACGTCCACCGGTCACGTATTTTCCATATGATGGGATCGAAAACTATCCTGAGTGGGCAAGAAAGCGTTTTGTTTTGCAACCAGGCATAACAGGTTTAACACAAGTAACTGTTCGAAATTCAGTTAGTTGGGATGAAAGAATTGTTGTAGACAATAAATATATTGATGAATTTAATGTCGGATTAGATATAAAGATTTTATTTAAAACAGTTTTTAAGCTCTTTAAATCTGAAAATGTCTATATGCAAACAACAAGATCGAAAGATAAAGCTATATGAAGTAAGAGTTGAAAGAGGTGAGAATGTGATTAAGGGAGAAAAAATATACCTTCGACCTATTCTCAAAAAGGATATTAATTATCTTAATGAATGGAAAAACGACGAAGAGACATTCCAATACTTAGGTGGAGGGTTTATGCCAACATCTATTGATCAACAAGAAAAGTGGATGGACTCTTTAATAGACACTTCGGGTAATAATAAGCGCTTTTTCATTTCTAATAATGAAAATGTACCAATCGGAATGATTGGGTTATACGATATTAACTGGATTAATCGTACTTGTGAATTAGGGATATATATTGGCAACAAAAATACCAAAGGAAAAGGTTATGGTAAAGAAGCATGTAAATTACTAGAACAGTTTGCCAAAGATTATCTAAATTTAAGGAAAATAAAGTTAAATGTCGTATCGGACAATGTTGTTGCTATTCAATTGTGGAATAGTTTGGATTATAAAGTGATTGGTGAATTAAAAGATGAACGTTTTATTAAAGGTGAATATAAAAGTTTAACTTTAATGGAGAAATTCATTAATTTATAAATAATACTGTAATTATAATTTTGGAGGATCTGACAAGTGAGTGACAATTTGAACATATTGATATTAAGCTGTGGGACAAGAAATAAAATAGTTCAATACTTCAAAAAAGAGTTAGCTGGTACAGGAATGGTAATGGCAACGGATTGTAGTGAATTAGCTCCAGCATTATATGAAGCCGACAAATATTTTATTGTTCCTCGAATGGATAGTGAAGGTTACTTAGATAACATTCTCTCTATTTGCAAAGAAAATCATATAAAAGCTGTTTTATCTTTGATAGATCCAGAGCTTAGTCTCCTTGCAGAACATAGACAAGCATTTTTGGACATTGGAACTGTACCTATTGTCCCTGATATTGAAGCAGTCGAGCTGTGTTTTGATAAATATAAAATGTTTGAGTTTTTGATTCAAAATGAATATAAAACCATTAAAAGTTATATAAATAAAGAAAAATTTTACAGTGATGTAGAAGCTGGACTCATAAATTATCCAGTGTTTGTAAAGCCAGTTAAAGGTAGTGCGAGTATTAATATCAGTAAGGTTACATCAAAAGAGGAAATTGAGTTGTTATTTAGTCGTTTTGATAATTTGATAATTCAAGAATATATGAATGGATCGGAATATGGTGCAGATGTTTATATAGATATGATTTCAGGTGAGCCAGTTGCAATATTTACAAAAGAAAAGATTAAGATGAGAGCTGGTGAAACTGACAAAGCAGTTTCAGTTATAGATGAAGACCTCTTTGAACTAATAAAAAGTTTTATAAAAAAAGCTAAATTTCTAGGTATTATTGACATTGATATTTTTAAAGTTAATGGTGAATATTACATTTCTGAAGTAAATCCTCGGTTTGGTGGAGGATATCCTCATGCATTTGAAAGCGGTGTTAATGTACCAGGAATGATTATTAATAACCTAAATGGAAATGTGAATATCGATGTAATCGGAAAATATAGCCAGGGTATTCGTATGATGAAATATAATGAAGTGAAAATATTTTGAATTAGTTTAAGTTATTTAGAAGGATGATTATATGTTTAAAAAAGCATTATGTAAGTCTAGGAATATAGCTTTTTGGACACTAGATTCTATTAAAGGAAAAAGTATTAAAAAAGCATATGAAGAAATTAAAAGAATAGATCAAAGTGATAGTAGAACTGATCAAGTTTCAGAGTATCAAGCAAACACCTTGAATAAATTACTTATTCATGCTAATTCTACTGTGGATTTTTATAGAGGTATTCAAGAGTATAATTTAAGTAACTATCCTGTTGTAAATAAAACCAAAATAAGAGAATGTCAAGAAATTTTTATGTCAAATAGTTACTGCAAAAAAAACTTAATTAAAATGTCTACGAGCGGCTCTACAGGTACTCCATTTGTTTGTTATCAAAATTTAGAAAAGAAAAAAAGAGTAAATGCTGAAATTATTTATTATAGTGAAAAAGCTGGATATTCTGTCGGGGGCAATTTAATCTTCCTTAGAGCACTCACAGAAAAAAGTAGAAAATCAAGCTTTCATCAATGGATCCAAAATGAAACTTTAATTGATATTAGCAATTTAGATGATAAGCATATTGAAAGCTTACTAGGTGAAGTAGAAAGAGTATCTAGTTCAGGTTCTATGATATTAGCTTATGCATCAACTCTTGATGCAATAAGGGATTATTTCAATAGACGGGACACTTCAAAAGTTGGAAAAAGCCTTATTACTGGAATTGTTAGTAGTTCGGAAATGTTATTTGATGATACTAGACAAACCTTGTCGAACGCTTTCAATTGTAAATGTATATCTAGATACTCCAATCAGGAAAATGGAGTTATAGGACAAGACGATGAATTGAATAATATCTTTATTTTAAATGAGGCAAATTATATCATAGAAATTCTTAAAATGAATGAAGATAAACCTGTCGGAGAAGGTGAAGTTGGACGTATTGTTATTACAGATTTGTATAATTACGCAATGCCGATGATACGGTATGATACCGGCGATATAGGTTCAATTACTTTCGTTGAGCGAGAAGGTGTACAAAAAAAAGCAATAACAAATTTTGGTGGAAGAAAGATTGATGTAGTTTATGATTGTTACGGAAAGCGTCTTTCTCCACATATAATTACCAATAATTTTTGGTCATTTCCAGAAATTCAACAATATCAATTTATACAAGAAACTGAAACTCAATATACAATCAAGGTAAATGTTGATGGTTTTTTCGAAAGAGAGCATGAGCTAAAGAATCTATTATTAAAACTACTCGGTTTGGAATCAGAAATCACTATACAAAAAGTTGATGAAATTCCTGTGATGGCTTCAGGAAAAAGGAAATATATTATTAATAAAAATAACTAAAAATATAACTGCATCCTTTGGCAGAGCTTTACTTGCAAATAGGAATGAGGTATTTTAATGAAAGTTTTATATGTAACAACAATATCAGGAACTATTAATGCATTTTTAGTTCCTCATATAAAAATGTTATTAAAACAAGGACATAATGTTGATATTGCTTGTAATATAACTAGTCCTATTAATGAACAGTTATTAGAGCATGGATGTAGAGTATACAATATTGAATTTCAACGATCCCCTTTAACAAGGAAAAATTATATCGCTTACAAAAAACTTAAAAATCTAATACAAGAAGGAGACTATGACTTAGTTCATACACATACTCCTGTAGCATCTTTCATAACTAGATTGGTTTGTAAAGATATATCTAATATTAAAGTTTTTTATACTGCTCATGGTTTTCATTTTCTTAAAGGGGCTCCGGTGAAAAACTGGTTATTATATTACCCAATGGAAAAAGTTGCTGCTAAATGGACTGATGGACTTATAACTATTAACGAGGAAGACTATCAAGTAGCAAAGAAATGGAACTTAATTGCTTTATATAAAACTCATGGTGTTGGGGTTAACCTTACTAAATTCACTCCGCAAAATAAAGAGATCAAGAATAAATTAAGAGAAGAGTATCAATTTCAAAAAGATGATTTTATTTTAATATATGCTGCTAATTTAAACGAGAATAAACATCAAACTTTACTAATAAACACTATTAAGATATTAAAAAATGATGTACCTAATCTTAAACTGCTTTTGGCAGGGGATGGACCGTTAAGGGAAACTTATAAAAAGCAAATTAAAGAAGAACAATTAGAAGAAAATATAATTCTTTTAGGTATTCGAAAAGATATACCAAAATTATTACAAATTTCTGATGTTGCTGTTGCTTCGTCAAAACGGGAAGGTTTACCTGTGAACTTAATGGAGGCTATGGCAACCGGGTTACCACTTGTTGCAACTGAAAGACGGGGTCATAATGATTTGATTACACATGGCGAAAATGGTTTTTTAATTGGGGTAAATAATATTGATGGTTTTTCCAAAGCAATAAGAAAATTATATGAGTCTAAAGAACTTAGGTGGAAGTTTGGAAGAAATAATATTAGATTTGTCCAGAAGTACAAACTCGATAACGTTTTAGCTGAGTTAAATGATATTTATTCTAATTATTTTAGATAACTATAAAAACCCGTTTACCCGAAAGAAAGTTAGGAAGGTGTTTTTAAAAAATAATGTATACATTACAAACAAATAATATAAATAATAAATTTTATTTATTATTAATTGTCTTTATCGCAATATTTTTAAATCAATCCACTATAATTAACGGGGCTAATATTTCTTTCGCAGATTTATTTTGTGTGATAACATTACTATTTTTATTGTTAAATAATAAATTGTTGTTTCCGATTAAACCTACTCTGTTTTTTTTACTCCTTTCTGTGATAATTCTTTTTACTTCGACATTTTATGTCCCAGTAGCTTTTGAATATTATCCATCGACTGGAAACATATTTATAAACTATTTAAAACTTTTAATTATTTTCTCTTATTTTATAGTGGGTTACAATGTTCCCAATCATTATTACATGGAAAAAACCGTAAAATGGTACTCTTTAACTGCTTTAGCAATTGGAACATTGGGAATTTTACTTACTACATTAAATATAAATTTTTTAACTGAAACTTTGTTCTTAGGGACTACTCGTTTTAAAGGATTGATGAATGATCCAAATTATTATGCAATTATTCAAGTTTCGGCTATAGCTTATTTTAGTAGAACTAAAAATGCAGGTAAATTAATGTCTAAAATTGCTGTATTCTTTATAATTTTATCTATATTCATTTCAGGATCTAAGACTGGATTTATTACCGTTTTTTGTTATTTTATTTTTAGATTAGTTGAGAATATTTTTAAAGCGCGGAAGAAAATTAATAAAATTATAATAAATATAAGTCTTTTAATTCCCATATTATTAATTGTTATTTATGCAGTTTTTAATCTTAACAGTTTACTTGAAACAATCGCAAATATTTTTCCGGCATTTTCAAGAGTTCAACAACTACTAATTGATTTTGATAATTCTGTTTCGGAAAATGGTTCTAGTAGAAATTCTGCTTGGATGGCTGCAATTGAAATTATTAAATTATCCCCCATAATTGGGATTGGAATAGGAACTTACTTAGGAATCTCCGAAAAAATGTTCAACATAAATGTTATAGCTCATAATACTTATTTACAGTTATTCACTGAGTGGGGAATTGTTTTATCTACAATTTTGTTTATGTACATATTTTTTCTTATTGGTAAAATAACTTTTAAGAAAAATATAGGCACTGAATTAAATTGTACATTAAGAGATATATTAATCGTTTTTTTAATAGGATCATTAGCAATTTCATTAAATAATGCAAGAATGGTATGGTTTTTTTTAGGGATGTTATTAATTAGTTTGAAAGCTGCAGATAAAAGGGTCAAGAGACCCTAATTGGGGATATTAATAATGAAAAGAACTGCAATAATACTAATGATATGCACATTATTCACCAAAATAATAGGTTTCGGTAGGGATGTAGTGTTGTCATATTATTATGGGATTTCATATATAAGTGATGCATATCTAGTATCAATAATTATTCCGACCACAATTGTAGCATTTATAGCAACCGGTCTTACAACAACCTTTATCCCAATGTATAGCAATATAATTAAAGAAAAGGGAAATTTATATGCCGACAAATATACTAATAGCCTTATTAATTTCATAATTATAATTTGTACGTTTTTGTTTATTTCTGTTTTATTATTTGCAGAATATATAATAAAGCTTTTCGCATCAGGTTTTGAGGGGGAAGTATTCAACTTGGCAGTACATTTTACAAAGATAAGTGCCTTTGCAATGTATTTCGCCGTGTTAATATATTTGTTTAGTGGCTATTTAAACTATCACAAAGATTTTGTAATACCAGCAATTATGGGGTTACCCTTAAATCTTACTTTAATTGCTTCGATTGTAATTAGTCATAATTTCAATCATGATTTTTTAGCAATTGGTATGGTAGTTGCTACTTTTGTACAAATGCTATTTTTACTTCTTTTTATTTACAAAAGAGGTTTTAGATATAAATTTTATATAAATATAAAAGATAAATATTTTAAAAAAACTTTTCTTTTATCCCTCCCAGTAATATTAGGGGTTTCAGTTAATCAAATTAATGTAATTGTAGACCGAACTATGGCTTCTCAGATAACAATTGGTGGAATATCGGCATTAAACTATGCAGATCGTTTCAATATATTTGTTCAGGGAATTTTTGTTATGTCAATTGTAACTGTAATTTATCCTTATATATCTAAAATGGCTTCAGAAAATAATATTGGTGAATTAAAGAAATTTATTTCAAAAACCTTAAGCATAATAATACTTTTGGTTTTACCAGTAATTATAGGCTCAATGGTGTTAGCAAAACCTATGGTTAAATTACTATTTGGTAGAGGAGCATTCGGTGAAGATGCAATAATAATGACATCTGATGCTTTATTCTATTACTCTATTGGAATGATTGGATTTGCATTAAGAGAGATACTGTCTCGAGCTTTTTTTTCTTTACAAAATACTAAAACGCCAATGATTAACGCTGCTATATCTATGATGTTAAATATAGTCTTAAATATAATATTATCAAAGTATATGGGAATTAATGGTCTTGCATTAGCTACAAGTATTTCTGCTATATTCTGTTCTATATTATTATTTATAAGTCTTAGAAAAAAAATCGGTCCTTTTGGAATAAAGAATGTATTAATAACATTTTTTAAAGTTTTTTTTGCTTCACTTATAATGGGGTTAATCATATTAATTGTTCACAATAAGTTGGTATTTTTGAATGAGATATTATTATTAATAATATCTATTATTTTAGGAGTTTTAGTCTATAGTTTCATTATCTATTTTATGAATATTAAGGAAATTGAAATTGTAAAAAAATTAACGTTGAAAAAGATTAAGATTAAATAATGATAAATCAAAAATTATAATTATTTTATAGCAAATAAGACTTAAGATAAAAATAAAGAAATAAAGATATTTTATTAGTAAATTTTTTGGGTATTAGATATGGGTGATTGTAAGAAAATTACAAATATTATTATAAAAAAACAAGGTTTAAAGTCAAATAGTGACGATTGAAATTTAATAACCGCTTTGTTAATTTGAGTTAATTGGAGGTGTTTTAATGGCTATTCTAGTCACTGGTGGGGCTGGATATATTGGCAGTCACACCGTTGTTCAATTAATAGATTCAGGATTTGATGTTATTATCATTGATAATTTTATAAATAGTACACCGGAAGTACTTAATAGGATCCATACTATCACTAGTAAAAAGATTAAATGTTACAATATAGACCTTTTAGAAAAAGACAAGCTTAAAAAGGTTTTTTCTGAAAACAATATTGAGGCAGTCATTCATTTTGCTGGTTTAAAAGCAGTAGGAGAATCTGTTAAGAGGCCACTTTACTATTATCATAATAACATAACAAGTACACTTGTCTTATGCGAAATGATGAAAGAATATAATGTAAAGAAACTAGTATTTAGTTCATCTGCAACGGTTTATGGATCAACTGAAAATGTACCACTTAAAGAAAATTCTCCACTTGGTGCAACAAACCCATATGGTTGGACTAAACTAATGCTCGAACAAATTTTTAGTGATTTGCATACATCAGATTCTGAATGGAGTATAGCATTGCTTCGTTACTTTAATCCAGTGGGTGCACACGAGAGTGGATTAATCGGAGAAGATCCAAGCGGTGTTCCAAATAACTTAACACCTTACATTACTCAAGTTGCTGTCGGTAAGCTTTCAAAAGTCCATGTATTTGGTAATGATTACGATACTGAAGATGGTACAGGTGTACGTGATTATATCCATGTAGCTGATCTTGCGAATGGACACTTAAAGGCACTGGATAAAGTTTTAACTAACCCAGGGATAAACGCGTATAACTTAGGTGCTGGAAAAGGGTACAGCGTTCTAGCAATAATTAAAACATTTGAAAAGGTAAGTGGCATTAATATTCCATATGAAATTACAGGCCGACGCCCTGGAGATATTGCTGTTAGTTATGCAGATCCAACAAAAGCAAGACAAGAACTAGGCTGGGTTGCAGAAAGAACTTTAGAAGATATGCTACGAGATTCTTGGAACTGGCAAGTTAAGAATAAAAATGGCTACAACAAAAGCTGAACTTTATTACATACAAAAACCCCTATAAAAGGGGTTTTTGTATGTATATTATCCATTCACAACCTTACCACCATTAATATGAATCATCTGCCCTGAAACATATGAAGAATCCTCACTTGCTAAGTAAACATAAGCTGGTGCCAACTCCTCTGGCTGTCCTGGACGACCCATAGGTGTATCTTTGCCAAACTGCTCCACTTTATCAGCAGAGAATGTTGACGGAATAAGTGGTGTCCAGATAGGACCTGGTGCAATTCCATTTACACGAATTCCTTTCTTGACCAGGTTATTCGACAATGAGCGTGTAAACGAAACAATCGCTCCTTTTGTTGAAGCGTAATCAATCAATTCCGGGTGTCCCTGATACGCTGTGATCGATGCTGTATTAATTATGCTGCTTCCTTGCTTCAAGTGAGGAAGGGCAGCCTTTGTTAAGTGGAACATAGAGAATATATTTGTGCGGAACGTTTTTTCGAGCTGTTCAGCCGTAATATCTTCAAAGTTCTGCTGCAGATGCTGTTCTGCAGCATTGTTTACAAGGACGTCGAGTCCGCCAAATGAACCAACTACATCACGTACGGCTTGCTCACAGAACGACTCATCTCCAATATCTCCTCGTATAAGTAAGCACTTCACACCTTCTTCTTCTATTTGCTTTTTCGTTTCTTCTGCATCATTAGACTCCTCTAAATAAACGATGGCAACATTCGCTCCTTCTTTCGCAAAAGCGATTGCAGCTGCTTTACCGATTCCGCTGTCTCCTCCAGTAATCAGCGTCGATTTACCTTTCAGTTTTCCGCTACCTTTATAAGTGGGACTTTCAGATTGTGGTTTAGGCGTCATTTCTGTTTCAACACCTGGCTGCTGATTTTGATGCTGTGCTGGTTGACCTGTTGGATGACTTTGATTAGACATTTTAAACATCACTCCTTTTTAATCTCTCATAACTCCTTTCTTCCCATCTCACAATGGAATAAACATAGTTACGTGCTATAATAAAATTTTTTTCTCTCTAATGGCTCTTTTTCTTTTCTTCAAAACACTTAAAGATAAGTCAATAAACTGAGGAGGAAGAAAATTGAGAGCAGGGAACATCTATCAGTTCAAAAATCTTAGCAAGTTTAATAGTTTGGTGGAGTTTAATGACCATAAGGAGCGGTTTCTTCAGCACCTTCCGGATCTCTTCACTAGGTCTGAATTTATCGCGTTTGAAGTGTTAAGTCAGTACAGCGTTCGTGTACCTGGAGTAGCCAATGCCAAAATTGAAACACTAGTGACTGCATGTACTGGAAACGAAGGAGGATTATCGCGCGCAACATTTGTCCGGATGCTGCGAAAGGCAAAAGCAGCTGGGATTCTTAAAGTGTATAAAACGTATCGAACAAGCGGAGGATTTGCTCATAATGTATTTGTTTTTCAGCCATTTGACTCATCACATGAAAAAGAAATGACTCAGCGTGAGGAACCCGAAACACCAAGTGAGAGTAGCGCGAACATCAGTAATTCTGAGCCGGAAACTAAAAATCTTTTCTTAAATCTAAAAAATAAAGATCTAAACATACGTCAGGAGAACGTCAGCAACTCTCAACAAAATTCCTCAAAGTCTCCTCAACTTCAAGACCTCGATTACACCTTCGTTCCAGATTCTGTTCCACAAACATTCATACAAACAGTTACACCATTTTTTGATCGGGCGAATGAAATCTATACCTTTTGGGAAAAAGCTTGCCTTGTCTATGAGAAGTGTAAGTTTGAAACTCCTATTGAATACTTAACATCAGTGGTAATAGACGCCTTCAAGACTACTGTTTTCTACTACAAAAAGCGAAAAATCAAATCTACGTTTATGCAGTATTTTTATGGAACGTTAAGTGGTATGTTTAGTGCTGAAAAGAGAAGAGAGCATGCATCTAAGTTTAAGGAAACACGATATAACTGGCTTGATGCATAAAAAAATAACCCCAGAAAAAATCCGAGGTTAATTCAAAATCTTTATGGTCTTGATACATCCACAATTCTTCCTTCAATCTGCGGATTAACACTGCCTAATTCAGCTACATAATCACGCAGGTTCTCCCAGTCAGAAGCGCCTAAGTCTGTTACTCGGCCTTGCTCATAAGCGTTTTTGAATACAGTGAATCCGTCGCCGCCTTTAGCTGTAAATGCGTTTGTTGCGATTACATATTCTTGAGCAGGATTTATTGCCGTATAAGATCCATCATCATTCTTAACTTCCATCGAAACTACACGGCTGCCACTGGCTGCGTGCTATCGTAAGTAAACTTCATGCCAGATACATGAAGAAATCCGCCATGTTCTTTAGGTGATTGACTTACACTGTGCTCAAGAGCTGTCTTAATTTCAGAACCTGCCAATGTCATTGTCGCAAGTGTGTTACCAAATGGCAGTGTCGTTAATACTTCACCGTAAGTGATTTCGCCTTGATCAATTGAAGCACGGATTCCACCGCCGTTTTGGAATGCCATAACAACGTTTGGGTTGAATTCCTTTGCTTTATCCAGCATTCCATCTGTGATCAGGTTGCCTAACTCTGTTTCGTTGCTGCGGACACTCGGTCCGTCACCTACTGAACGAGGATTAGAGAGTTCTTTTTCAGCTAATCCGCCAGTGGGTGTATTCTTTAATTCCTCAATTTTACTAGAATACTTTTTAAGCAGTTCTGCAGCTTCAGCGTCTTCCGCTTTCAACTTTACTTCAATCAATTCGCCAGCTTGTCCGATAACTTCACCTTTTTTGTTGAACTGAACATCAAGTGTACCTAGGAAATCTCCGTATTGAGAGGCTTGAACAATAACGGTTGGGTCTTTCGTTTGTCCGTTTTCATCATTAGCGACAACAATTGGTTCAGCTAGTTTTGTGTGACTGTGTCCGCCGACGATGACATCAAGGCCTTCAACATGCTTTGCAAGTTCCAGATCGTTGTCGTACGCTGGATTATCATCAAATCCAAGATGTGTGATAGCAACAACTTTATTGATTCCACGGCGTTCAAGGTTCTTTACAGCTTCTTCAGTTTCTTCAATATAGTTTTCAAAAACGACACCAGCTCATCCGAATCGATTTCCACAGCCTCCAAGTCTTTTATAAACACGTTGTACTCAGGAATGATCTCCTCTTTTAAGGCGTTATACAATGTAGCATCATCTGTGTAATTAAGCCCAGTTACATCAGCATACTTCTCAACGATTTCTCCTTCTTTATCTCCAAGTGCACGCATTTCCTCGTTCACATAATTCAACAGCTCATCTTGAACAGGATCTCCACACCCGGAAAGAATGAAAATGAAACAAAGGATACCCATTAACACGTAGTTCTTCATCGTTCACCTCCCACAATCACTGTATTCTTGAGAAAAATTGTCCTAGGAATAAAAATTCCTTTATCTCCTCATGTGGAATTAGCCAATATGACACGGTATAATTCATTCTTTTTTTACCGATATATATAGGGAGTATAAAAAAGCAGACATAATAGGGGCGAAATATATGTTGAGGGAAACACGGACGAGAGCTGAACACAATAAAGTACCTGCAGCTAAACTTTGTGTAGACAATGGTAGTTTTATTTCACCAACAAATGCAGAAATTGAAGCCGCGATAGAATTGATTACAAATAGAATGAGTCTAAAAATGGATACTAAAACCTTGCCAATATTAATTGTAAGTATATTATTAAGTGTTTTTATGTTTTTCTCAGAAAGTGTTATAACCTCTTATTTGGTATGGAATGAAGAGCATACATTTCTAACTGCTTTGTTATGTATGATGATGATTGGAGCACAAATGTTGATCTTGTTCTTCTTTAAAGCACGTTACAAGTATTCAGCGTTTATTAGTTTGATTTTAGCCTTATCTATTTTTGTGCTATACAAGGATTGGGTGGGGTGGATGGAACTTCGAGTTACTGGGGAACAAAGTATAGAGCGATTTCTTATTCTTACATACCTAATGTTTTATGCCATAATGGCTGTTTTACAGTTTAATTTAAAGCGAAAAGATTAGAAAGAAAGATACCTCCTAGTGTTAAGGGGTATCTTTCTGTTTTGTTTAAGTTGATTTTGAATTTGGAGAACAGGAAGAATTGGCGTAATTCTAATGATACAAAAGGTAGTTTTGCACCGCATTATATCATATCTGAGTACTATGCTACTAAATATGAAAGCGAACAAGAGCCTGATCTTTGTGGATGAAGCGGATAGTGTACAATTAGTTCTAATCATTTTACGGAAAATTGCTGAAGATACAATCTGTTTAGTCCTAGGTACCCTCTCTACACATCCCTATAACTTTTCAACTGTACTCCCCACTATCTTTGCTCCAGTACAAATAGAAATTAAAAATATAACTTGTTTTTATTAAAAAATATATTAATCCTTTCTTAAAAAATTTTCATTGAATGGAGGAAACAAGATGTCTTTAAAGTGACGAGTATTGGTTTAAAAGGTTTGAAGGGTATCGGGTCCAAGTAGAGGTACAACTAGTTCAAGGAAGAATGTATCAATTGTTGTGTCGATTGCTTGATGCTTCGGTCAAGGAATTGAAGGAGCGGGTGTCTTCTACAAATAAAATTCCGTCACAAACAAAGTAATTTAGTTAGGTTGCCAGTGTATTCCCTCCCTTAGAATTGGTTGTACAAATAGAGAATAACAAAAGAATGTAAATATTTAACGACCGTCAACTAAATATTTTCTTTAGATCATAAAGGTTTAGTAAAACTACTATGGAAAATCAGGGGTAAATTTGATTTTAGTGTCCTTTTTCTAAACGTCTGTTTAAATTTTGGTTGTTTTCTGAAGTGTGGCTCTACGGCTGTAGAAGGAAAAAATAGTGCTTACGGGGAATATTGAATCTTATACCTAATCATAAACAAAGAGGGGATTCATACGATGGAATCTATTACTAAAGCAACCGTTCTAGATGCTTCAGAAATACTTTCGTTACAAAAATTAGCATATGTGAGTGAAGCCGAATTGTATGGTAATTATGACATAGAACCTCTCAAACAATCGGTTAGCGATATCGAAAAAACATTCGATGATCATCTTGTTTTAAAATATGTCGATAACGGGAAAATTGTCGGTTCTGTTAAAGCATATGAAACAGAAGGAACCTGTTTTATTGGAAAATTAATGGTCCATCCTGACTTCCAAAACAGAGGAATTGGAAAAAAGTTAATGAAGGAAATTGAACAATTGTTTTCTGATTGTCGCTATGAATTGTTTACGGGGAGTAAAAGCACGAAAAACATCTCTTTTTATGAGAAGTTAGGATACAAAGGCTTCAAAGAGCAAAGATTAGATAGAGAAGAAACGATTTTTTTGTTTATGGAAAAACAAACGGTAAGAACTTGCACCGGACATTCACAAAACCCATATTAAGATATGAGGGAGACCCATTGGGGTCTCTTTTTTTGATAATATGCGTCCGGTACACTTTCCTATTAATATTTCTGTACAAAATACACCCCTATAATAATGAGGGAAACACCAATAAGTTTATAAAAATTGACCGGCTGGACATGCACCCCGAGAAGTCCAAAATGATCAATCAGTACAGAAGCTATGATTTGTCCAGTTAGTATAAAAGCTACTGTTGATGCTGCACCGATCCTAGGTATTAAGACAACGGTGGCAACTACATAAAAAGCTCCTAATAAGCCGCCAGTCCAAACCCACCAAGGTGCCTCTATCCAATCTTTACTAACTTTTATTCCATGATTAAAGAATGACAGAATTAATAATGCGATAGATCCCACAATAAAGGAGATCGTAGAAGCCAGGATAGGAGAACCGACTAAAGTCCTTAACTGTGCATTGATGCTGAATTGTGTTGGTAGTGCCATGCCTGCAATGAGTGCAAATAAAATCAGAACAATAATCATATCGACACCTCTCATATCTAGTAATAAATACCATATCAAATACTTGGTTATTTTCGTATAGGAGTATTGAACGTTAAACAGGAACTTCATCTAATACATTTTAATAAGTAAATAATCCCACTTTGAAGGTGCTCATGTCGAGCACTTCGTCTTATTGTAAATCTAGCATATGGCATGTAATCTTATTCTTATATAAGGAAAATTCAGGTAATGCTAAGAGAGGAGTACATTCTATGTTTCGAATCTTGCTCAAAAGTATGTTGGTGATACTGTTGATTGTCGGACTTTATCCGAGTGGACAAGCACAAGCAAAGGTAAGACTGGTTTCTGATACGCTGCTTAGCGAAAGGCAACACGACATCGTGCTGGAAAGCCCGGCACTAGGTAAACAGACCTCGCTGCGTATCTTGCTGCCTAAAGGGTATGAGGATTCCAATGAAACCTACCCGGTTCTCTACTTATTGCATGGATGCTGCGGAGACTATAAAGCATGGACAGCACGGACAGATATTGAAAAAGCAACGGAAAACCTGCCGCTGATCGTTGTGATGCCGGATGCAGGAAGAGGAGCCAGCTATTCGGATTGGTACAACCAGGGAGACTATGGAACTCCGGAGTGGGAGAAGTATCATATTAATGAACTGATTCCATGGGTTGAACAGGAGTACCGGGCGAAAGGAACGAGAGAAGGACGGGCAGTAGCGGGGTTATCTATGGGAGGCTTTGGAGCGATGTCTTATGCAGCACGTCATCCTGACCTTTTTGTTACAGCTGCCTCTTTCTCCGGTGTACTTGATACCAATTTAGATCCTGACTTTTTAGAGAAGACCATTTTTCAAAATCAGGAGAAAGTGCCTCCTGGAACCGTTTGGGGTGACAGGGAGACACATGAGATCATCTGGAGAAGCCATAACCCGTGGGATTTGGCAGAGAATCTAGAGGGAGTAGATCTTGCTATTCACACCGGTACAGGTGAAGCGGGAGGACCATTGGACGGTGGAATGGAATCACCTGTTGAAAAGACATGTTTTGTAATGTCGACTAGTCTTCATAATCGGTTGGAAGAACTAAATATTTCGCACGTTTGGGATAGTTACGGACCTGGCTCTCATACATGGGGATACTGGCAGCGAGATCTGCATCAGGCCTTGCCAAGATTCATGGAGATCTTTAATAATCCGCCGGAAGCACCTATTCCTTTTAGTTATAAATCAGCGGAAAATTCCTTTTCTGTCTATAGCTGGCAGGTGGAATTCCAAAGAAAAAATATGGAGTTTGCCAAGCTTTCCAATGTTTCAACCAAAGGATTTGATCTCACTGGATCTGGAAAAGCAGAGATACGAACAGCTCCATGGTTTACGCCTCATGGACTCTACCAAGTGAAAGTTAAGGGGGCAGGCAGAACGAAAGTGATAAAAGCGGATGCCGATGAGGAAGGAAGATTAAAGATAGATCTTGATTTTACGACTGAAAAAGCTGAAGATACATTTTCTGTTAGCATCAAACCTAAAAAATAAGAATAAACAAGTTGAACTGGCTTTTAGGGCTCCATTTGGTAAGACTACACTTGCTTTGGAGTATGGTGCTAATCTGTTTTTTAATGGGAAGCCGTCCGAGAATACATTAAAATGGAATTTTGAATAAATTCTACTACTTAGCCCTCTTTTGATTTAGGGGGCTATTTTCGTTAGGAGAAATAAGAATTAAAAGGAAACAAGATGAAAAATAAAAAAGAGGCAAACCATAAGTCTGCCTCCATAACTTATTGTCTAGCTACATCCACAATACGACCTTCGATTTGTGGATTTACCGTTTTTAATTCTGCTACATAATCACGCAGGTTCTCCCAGTCAGAAGCACCTAAGTCAGTTACGCGTCCTTGCTCATAAGCCGTTTTAAATACAGTAAACCCGTCTCCGCCTTTAGCAGTGAAGGCATTTGTTGCAATTACATATTCTTTTGCTGTATCGATTGCTGTGTACGTTCCATCAGCATTTTTTACTTCCATCGTTACAATGCGGCCGCCTGCAGCTTTTGTGCTGTTAAACGTGAACTTCATACCAGACACATGTAGGAATCCGCCGCTTTCTTTTGGAGATTGACTCACACTGTGCTCAAGAGCAGCTTTAATTTCAGCACCAGTCAACTTCATTGTTGCAAGTGTGTTTCCGTATGGAAGTGTTGTTAATACTTCACCGTAAGTGATTTCACCTGCATCGAATGGCGCACGAATTCCGCCGCCGTTCTGGAATGCCATCGCTACATTCGGGTTGAACTCTCTAGCTTTATCAAGCATGCCGTCTGTGATCAGGTTTCCAAGCTCTGTTTCGTTGCTGCGTACACTTGGTCCGTCACCTTCTGAACGAGGGTTAGCTAGTTCTTTTTCAGCCACGCCGCCAGTAGGCTTGTTCTTCAACTCAGCGATTTTGTTTGAGTACTTTTTCAATAGCTCAGCAGCTTCTGGATCAGCAGCTTTTGTTTTTACTTCGATTAGTGCTCCTGTTTGTCCAACCACTTTACCTTTTTTGTCAAACTCAACATCAAGTGTACCTAGGAAATCACCATATTGTGAAGCTTGAACGATAACCGTCGCATCTTTGTCTTTTCCGTGCTCGTCCTTCGTAATCACTACAGGCGCTGTAAGTTTTGTATGGCTGTGTCCGCCAACGATTACATCAAGTCCGTCCACGTATTTTGCTAGTTCAAGATCGTTGTCATATGCAACGTTGTCGTCATATCCAAGGTGTGTGATGGCAACAATTTTGTTAACGCCGCGGCGTTCCAGTGCTTTAACTGCTGTTCTAGCTTCTTTAATGTAATTTTTGAATTCCACACTCTCGGGGCTGGAGATATCAGCTGTTTCTTCAGTTGTAAGTCCGATAAATCCAACACGTTGTTTGTCTACCCATTTAACAACAGAAGGGTAAATCGTGCTGTCTTTTGGAGAGTGTTTCACTTGATTTTTAAATAGTGATTTCATGTTTTCGTCTATAGAAAAATCAACATTCGTACTTACGAATGGGAAATCTGCATTCTTTACAAAATCAGCTAGAGCTTTGTGTCCTTCTTCACTGGAACCAAGGTCAAACTCGTGGTTTCCAAAAGTCATAAGGTCATAGCCTGCTAGATTCATGAACTCAAGATCAGCTTGTCCTTTGAACTCGTTGAAATAAAGCGTTCCAGAGAAAACATCTCCAGCGTCAAGTAGAAGAGCGCTCGGCTTTTCAGCACGAACTTCTTTGATCGCTGTAATGCGCTGTGCAACGTTATCTAGGTGAGCATGCGTGTCGTTTGTATGCATAAGCGATAAATTAAATGTAGGATCTTTTGGCTTTTTTTCAACACTATTTGATTCAGCAAAAGCCGGCATTGCCACTGAGGAAGAAATTAACCCAACGGCAAGTGTGGAAGCTAGTAAACTTTTAAACTTATTAGTTAAAACCATCCCATCACATTCCCTTCAATTTTGTCATACGATATTAATTTAGCATGTAATAATCGAAAGTAAAGTTGAAAAATGTCGAATATACAAAAAATTTAAATCTTATGTATTATTTACACTTTTTACAAACTCAACATATTTTCCTAGTTCTTGTTAGGGACGAGTCAAATTGTCCCTAAAGTATGTTTTAATGCAGTATTCGTATTGAAAATTCAAGAACGATAGAGAGAAAAAATTAGTAAAGAAAAAGAGGCACAGTTTAAACAAATGTTTAAACTTTGCCTCTTTTAAGACTAGTAAAATCACTTTTTTAACTTATACCTAAAAGTGTAAACGTCGTATTTATAGTTAAAGGGATTTTGCATCTTTATTCTTTTCTAGCTTCACATCATGTTCCTTCGCGAGTTTTTCCACCGCATTTTGATAGTCCCGCATCATTTTCCGCGCTGTATTCAGTTTTTGATTTGCCTCATTGATGAGTCCGCTATCCTGATTTTCGAGGGCCGTAATAACTGTAAGAAAAGCACTAGCCTGGATATTGGCCGCCTCAATGTAATCTTCATGAATCTTTCTGAGCTCCTCGGTTTCAAGTTTCACAGACTCCAAATCTTCAATGTACTGATTGTATGCCGGTATGATCTCCACTTTTAATGCATCATATAGCGTTTGATCATCCGTATAGTTCGGCCCGGTCACATCCTCATATTTCCCCAAGATTTTCGTCTCTTCCTTACCGAGTGAAGGCATCTTTTCGTTCACGTAGTCAAGCAAATCATCCTGCACAGGATCCCCGCATCCTGAAAGAAGGAAAAGCATCAAAAGAAAACTAGCCACGATGTATTTTTTCATTAGCCACCTCCCTCGAATAGGGTATTCAATGGGGGAAATGTCCTATGCTGATTAAAGTAAGATGAAATTCATTAAAAAAGGATAGTCTTGGTACAAAACTGGTCAGTAGTTGGTTAGAAGGTGAACGTTCTGGAAGTTTCTTGTGTGTGAGAGGATTGAGGAGAGGGGGAGTAGCAGCTCTTAGGAAGTTAATCTCACGAAAATGGACAATAATTCAACGAAAATGAACAATAATTTAACGAAAATTCAACTTAATCTCACAGATAATGAATTATACACTCAAGTCGACATTTCTCGATAATCCTATGTAGATTTTTCCAGCCATTTATTTGACTCTATTTCCATATATTACCTCATAAACTGCAAAGATGAGTAGGTATTTTAAAGGAGGTATGTGTGTGAGCATACATCAAGTTTTAGTGAATCATCCTCTTTTTGCAGAAACGAATAATGATATTTACACCTTGAAACAAGAGGGAGATCCCTGCATAGATGTAGAATATTCAAGCGTGTTACATGTATTTATTAATAAAAAATTTCAAGTTGGGTATATTTGGCGGGATGCGTTGAAAGTAAAACGTTAGGGTTCTGTACCCACTTTACGGAGGACAGCAAATCAGACTGGGTGACAACCATTATGAATAATATTCGAGAAAATTCGCCTAATTCTTATAATGTTAAAATTGTCCCACTCGATCATTACGTCTTTTCGTATATGTATAAGCCGAATAATAGCCTTGCTAACCTATTACAAAACAGAGAAAGAAGAGATAAAAGAAGCGATACTCTTACACGCAGAAGCAATTTATTGATTGCTTCTTTAAGAGGAGATCGGTCAGCCAGTGAAAAGCTGCGTGCAGAAGATTTTAAACTTGCCGCATTATTCCTTTATTCTCTAATAGAAGCAACCTGTTATCAACTTCCACGATTAATAAATGAAACTCTCTATCCGCTTGTTCACCAAGGGTATGAAGAAGAATGGAATGCGTTCAAGGCACTAATTGAAAAGGAAATAAACGATGAAGCATTGAAAGATCCGATTTTTGCATTAATCGCTGAAACGGTTTGTGAGTTGGATAGTGATCAATTAAATCACATCTCTTATCAACATAAATGGAAAAATGAAACGTTGAAGATTATTCAGAATTACAAAGAATCCATTCAAAAAGCCACTCCCATGCCATTTTCAAAAACACAATTAGATTCAATTCCACTACCAACGCGCTTGTCGTATGTGGAGAATCATAACCATCTCCTAGAAGAACGCTTATTTCTATTATGGCACGCTTATCAAAACCAAGATATCAATACAGAAACGTTCCAATCACTTCTTTTCTCATTAGGATTATTTACATCGCCTTACGCAGTCATAGAACGGAGATTGGAGGAGAAGTTGAAGGATTGATAAGTGACATAAAGTTCTCTCTTTTTAGAGGGAATTTTTTGTTTAAGACTCATATGTAATTTCAATATTTATCCATTTTTCCGATATAAATAGAAACTATCATTCTATTAACAGGTGAAGGTGAGTCAATATGAGTACAAAGAAAGGTAAAAAGATAAAAAAGATAAAAAAGGATGTTTACGAAACTAAAAACGTTCACTTTAAATTTCTTATTTTTACTGATATCAAGCATGTTAATGGAGTCATTATTGATGCAGACCGTGCCAGGGTGAATGGGATTAAACAGTTGTTTAAAGACTTTGCATACGAAGAAGTAATGGCGATTTTGCCAATGAATAAAAACTTTCTACAAGAAACAGTAGTTAGAAGTAAAAGATACATTCAAGTTTTACAGAATGTAAGTAGGAAGAATATCTGTACTTCTGGAATGGAAAAAGTGAGAAAAGACACTGAAGATAGCCATAAAATTGTGATCCCCATAAAACCAGTTGTTAGTGAAGAAAATCCGGTTCAGCTGCTGAAGGAAATTTGGGAAAAATCGTATAAAGAAGGTTATCTGGACGCACTGTCCATTATTTATAAATCCAATAAGGTCTCTGAGAAGTGTCAAAGAAAAGCATTGTTTTATGCAGCGAAAACTGGCGACTTTTTGTTAATAGATACTCTCTTAAACCTCGGGATATCGATTCATACCCAGGATTTGAAGGGGAATACCGCTTTGTTTATGGCGGTTAAGCATGGAAAATTCAATATGATGCTTTACTTGCTTAGAGCAGGAGCGAAACTTGAACATGTAAATCTAAATAACGAGAATGTGATTATTCAAGGGATAAAAAGCTGCCGGAAAATCGAAATCATTCGTTATCTCCTGGATAGAGGCCTGGATGTTAATCACATTGATCAAGACGGAATGAATGCCTTGATGTGTGCGATCACTAGTAGTGAGGCGCAAAAGAGCAATGAATGGATGAACATTGTTCGGAGTTTGATTGATGCAAAGATTGATTTAAACCATAAGGATCAGCTCGGAAAAACAGCACTTATGCATGCCTGCAGCCACTACAATGAAAACAATAGTGAGGAACTTATAAAACTATTAATAGAAAGAGGGGCAGATCCAGCCATTAAAGATCTTGATGGCAGGACAGCTCGTTCCTATGCGAGAGATCTCAATCATTCAAAAATGATGTACCTGTTGCAGCAAAATAGCCCGCTCACGATACCTTTTTTAGATGTACAAGAGTCAAATATGGCAACAGCAAGCAAAGTAAACTATGAAAAAGACTCATTTCTTAGCAGGAATGGCTATAACACAATGAAAAGCAGTGCGGAACGGTGGAGAATATTAAATAAAAAAGTCTTTCCAAACCACTCCAAGCAATCCACCATTAACTTTATGGCGACTATGATTAAAAGATACAAGAGGCAAAGAGGCGGTGCTAAAAAGTATGAAAATGCGATTCGGACTTATGAGATGGATATTGAAAGAATTTTAAAAGAATAATTAGGAGTTAACATTTTTATATGATAAAAAAATACATTTATCCTTCACTTGAAACTGAGAGAATGTACCTGAAAATATCAACACTCTCAGGTAAAGAGAACATTTTTCTGCATTTTTCTATCAAATTGATGGAAAAGTTAGGCTTTACACGGGACGTAGAGCTTAGAGATAACTTAATCTATTATTGTTTAAAAAGAGATAAAAGACCGAAATAAATCGGTCTTTTATCATCTTATCTAATTGTATTTTTTTGTTGAAGCAAATTTCGTAATAGCTTATACGTATCGCCACTTCCATTTTCATACACTGCATACTCATTCACTGGCTGTACCACAACATTATCTAAAGTGAGTGTCTCGTTGTATGGCGTCTTCGCTGTTAATGTAATGGTGTGCTTTCCAGCTGCTAAGTAGTTCACTCTGTTTAAGTTTACTAGAGTAAGGTACTTGTTTGCAGCCGAAACATCAGTTGAACGTACTTTACGTCCATCAATCTTTAAATCTACTTTTAGCTCGCCACCTAATGCTGGTGCTTTTTCAAGTGCAGCGTAGATGAGGTACAAGCCCTTTTTATCAATGTTTACTTCCTTTTGGGTCGTGTCTCTGTTGTTTAATTTTACAATTTTGTTGCTGAAAAGGGCATCGCCCGTCCAAGCGCTTTCCGGTGTTTCAATGACTGGGTTGCCACTTTTTGCAGTGAATGCTTCAGCTTCATGGATGGTTGATGTAAGTCGTTCTTTTGTTTTTACGTTGAACATATTCATGGCTTCAGGTAACTGTTGAATGGCTTGGACCGACATCAGAGCTTCAATTGTTGATTCGGCGCCTGAGTTCATGTTCACTTTTCCAGTTACTCCGTTTAACCCGTCATAGCCTCGGCCTGTATCGGAATCGTACATCTGAAAGTTTGCATCATTGTTGCCTGTGTACCAGGAGGCAGCTATACCTGCATATTGTGCATACTTTTTCTCGTTGGTTGCGTGGTAAAGTTCAGTGAAAGCTTGCGTCAGCATGTTTACTCCGTATGCGATTTGTTCGTCCTTTGTTGGGGTTGGTGCCATCTCTTTGATCATACCTCTTACGAGAATGTGAGTAAACAGCTGATCGGCTTCTTGCTTGGCTGATTCGATCCACTCTTTTTTGTTTAGTAGATTGCCAGCTTTTGCTAGGGCCATGGATTGTCCGCTGCCCCAAGCGTGCCATAGGGTTGGGGATCCGTCCCAGTCGAGGTGAGCCCCGAACGGATATTTCGTATAAGAACCAAATTGATACTCCGATAATCCTTTTCCGAGCTTTAACATCGAATCTTTTACTATCGGATTTTTTTCTGCTTCATAAAATTCTGAGAGACCAAGTAAAGCATTGGACATCGCGTCAAAGCCGCCGATCCATGCAGAAACTTTGTAGCCATTAATGATGTTGTACTCTCCGTATTTTTCGTTCACTTTCTTTTGTAAAGCATTGTTCGCT
Source organism: Fictibacillus sp. NPDC058756 (assembly GCF_042746035.1). NCBI lineage: Bacteria > Bacillati > Bacillota > Bacilli > Caryophanales > Fictibacillaceae > Fictibacillus > Fictibacillus sp. NPDC058756. Next base: position 384,206 of record NZ_JBHYPU010000001.1, read on the forward strand.
AGTAAGAAGCTTTCTTTTAGTTCTTTTGCATAAGCAGGATCCGTTTTGGAAAATAATTTATAGCCATGGCCGATCGACCACATTGCTCTCGCCGCCCACCAGTCAAAAGACTTCTTGCTAGTCGGACCGTCAGTATTAATAGAATAGTCGTCAAAAATAAAGTTATAAAATTCTCCGTCATCCGCTTGCATGTACATGACAAAGTTTAGTGCTTTCTTAGCTTTTTCTAGGGATGCATTATCCTTTGTTTGTTCGTAATGGTTCAAGTAAACGACAGCTGCCCGCGCCACATCATCCACGCAAGCAATCCCTTCATCTGCATCATCCACCCATTCGTAATCCGGATACTCAGAATAGATGTGTGTAATCAGCATCTCTTTACCGTCAATCGTGACCTCTTCATTTAAAAAATCTAAGTGATCGAGGTTAACTAAAGAGGATTGTGTTTCGGATGCCTCTGACTGAGTTGGAAACACAATTGAAACCATAAAAATGAATGCTAGTACAATCTGAAAATACTTCTGCATCTTTTTCCCCTTTCATGTAAGCGTTTTAATTACATTATTGCATGACGAATTATTTTATCAAGTTACAAATGAGTTTTGTCATGAAGTTGGTTACATGTGCCTAAAGAAAAATGTCTTAACTAAAACAAAAGTAATAGATGAATAGTTATTGACCACAGTAAGCAATAAAAGGAAAATATAAATAATAATAGTACACAAAAGAGGTTAGCATCATGTCTATGGATACTTTAGATAAGGTTTTTACTTATTTTCTATTTCTTTTGACGGCACTTCCGTTTATCATGTTTATACAATTTAAATGGAAAAAAAGAGAACGTTATTATTACGTCTTATTATCTTATTCTTCTCTTATTATTTTTACATTTACAGTACCAGTGCTTTTATTAATCTTTGAAATTGAAGTTTGGGAGCCGCTTCATAAACCTTACTGGATTTTCAGTACATTAATCCTTCCGTTAATCGTAATTGTGATGCATACTTATTTTGTGATTTTAGTGAAGAGGGATATGTTTATTGTTAAACTAGAAAAAATTGAAAGGCTTGAGAAGATAATATTTAAAGACCCAAGACCAATAGCTGCAATCTTTTGGCTGGCATGTGTATGGAAGTATGCTGAAAAATATTTTAATTAACAGTTTTCGTTTTAAAAGCTTGTCCTAGTTGCTTTAAGATAGAGGAGGGCAATCACGAAATAACAGAAGAAGAATTGAATGGATACATAACCGGTAAGAATGAGAGATGCAACTATTTTTTATAGAAGTTATTTTAGGAGGAACCATGCTACAAAAATTCGGTTTTTCACAATATGAGAGTCAGGTGTTCGAAGTCCTTGCGTCTAGTGAGGAACCGATGGACGCTACGAACATCGTTAAATATTCAGGTGTACCGAAATCAAAGATATACGAAGTGCTCACGCGCATGATTGAAAAAGGGATGGTGCTGGATTCGGTTTCGGAAAAAAAGAAGCTGTATACCGCACTTCCGCTGTCCATCGTGATCGAGAAGTTGACGACTGAATTTCAGGAAAACGTTGAGCGGTTAAAAACAAGCACTTCAAAAAGAAAGTTCTATGATGAACACGTATGGAGTTTGAAAGTGGATTCTTCGATTCGAGCACAGACGAAGCAGATTCTCCAAGCGGCAGAGAAATCAATTAAGGTTTCCGCTTGGCAGGATGATGTTCGTGATTACTTGCCGATCCTTGAGGAAAAAGAAAAGCAGGGAATTGATGTGGAAGTCCTTGTGGTCGGAGAGTTGGAGTCTTCGCTAAAGAACGTACATACACTTATTCCAGCACAGGAACACCACTCGCTGGAACGCTTTCGGTTGGTGGTTGTCGATGAGGAAGAAGTTATTTTTGCCGGGGTGGAAAATCAAAGCTGGCAGGCGTTGAAAACAAAATCCAGACCGTTCATTAAAGTGTTCATCGAGTTCTTTTATCATGATGTGGCTTTGGCGAAGATCAATGAGAAGCACTCTGATCTGTTGATGAATGATGAAGAAATAAGAAGTGTTCTGATGAAATTGAGATACTAAGTTAAGAGGGATTGAACTAAGAGGATACTTTAGTTCATTCCTTTTTTGTTATATAGATTTCCTATGAACCAAATCCAAGAGTCTATGAACCGAAGTGTCAGGTCTATGAGTCAAAATAGTGACTCTATGGGTCGAAATGAAACTTCTATGAACCAATCATAATTCTATGAGCCAAAACAAAGGGTCTATGAGTCAAACGGGCCTTCCTATGAGTCAAACCCGAGGAAATAAAAAGAGCATAACTGAAAACAGTCATGCCCTTTACATTATTATTGTTCTGAACTCACTACTTCCAACGCCATCTCAATCATATCGTTGAACGTCGTTTGGCGTTCTTCTGCTGAAGTTTCCTCACCAGTAAAGATGTGATCACTTACTGTTAAGATTGAAAGTGCGTTCACTCCGTATTTCGCTGCGATTGAGTAAAGTGCTGTTGTTTCCATTTCTACAGCTAGTACGCCGTTTTCTGCCAGCTTTTTCACGATATCCATGCTGTCACGGTAGAACAAGTCAGCTGTTAATACGTTACCAGCTTTGATCTTTAAGCCTTTGGCAGTTCCAGCTTCATACGCTTTTTTCAATAGGTCGAAGTTTGCGCATGGTGCAAAGTCGATGCCAGGGAACGCTAAGTGGTTCATTCGAGAATCTGTAGAAGCTGTCATTGCTAAAATTACGTCACGAACTTTTACGTCTTGCTGGATCGCACCGCAAGTTCCAACGCGAATCAAGTTTTTCACGCCATATTCACGAATCAGTTCGTTTGCGTAGATTCCGATTGAAGGAATCCCCATGCCTGTCCCTTGAACAGATACGCGTTTTCCTTTGTAAGTTCCTGTGAATCCAAGCATTCCGCGAACTTCGTTGTAACATGTTACATCTTCTAGAAATGTTTCTGCGATATATTTTGCACGAAGCGGGTCTCCCGGTAATAGAATGCTTTCTGCAATTTCACCTTGTTTTGCACCAATATGAATACTCATTTGTCCACCATTACAACCAGTCATTGACAGCTGTAACGGCTTCACCTCCTCAGAATTTTTTATCTCTCATAATCATGCCATAGTTTTGCGAGACTAGCTAATGGTATGGGCAGCTCTCTCAGAACGCTCTTTTTTTGTCATGGAAAGAACGGCTGCACCTAATGCCAGTATGACCAAAAATCCGCCAACTGTTGCATTCATCTCTACAGATGTCTGTTCGATCACGATTCCGCCGATCATGGACCCGAAAGCAATGCCGAAGTGAAGCGCCGAGTTGTTTAGACTTTGCTGAATATCGGATGTCTCAGGAGCTGATTCGATCAGATAGCTTTGCATGGCAGGTGTAATCGCCCAGCTGAGCATGCTCCAGATGATCATGACCACTAAAAATAACGGAAACGCAAAAGTTGTATATGGAATCATAAAGATTGAGATGCCAAAAATTATTGTAACAACTAATATAGTAGGTTTCGTACCGAAACGGTCAGCGAGCATGCCGCCGAAACCGCCGCCAAATACCGCTGCAACACCGAATATCAAGTATACAATACTTACCCATGTTCCATTAAGCCCAAGCGTCATTTTTAGAAAAGGCGTTAAGTAACCGTATAACGTAAGATGGCCGGCCAGTAACAGGAATGATGTAAGTTGAGCAAACAATACGGTTCGGTCTTTTAGCGTGCGCAGTTGCTGTTTGATTGGGATAGCCGGTTTTGGTTCGAGGCGTCCCATAAAGAAATACACGCCAAGTATAGATAACACGGTTAGCCCAGTGATCAAGATAAATGGTGCACGCCAGCCGAATGCATTTCCGAGCATTAACCCAATTGGGATGCCGAGCACAAGTGAAGCACTGATTCCCATGAAGACAACGCCGATCGCGCGAGCACGGTATTTTTCTTCAACTATATTTGATGCGATTGTCACACATAAAACCACCAAAAGTGAGCTGCTTGCTGCAGATAAAATACGAGCAATTAATAACATCGAATAAGTAGGACTCAAGATCGCAAGTATGTTTCCTAATAAAAATACAACCAAAGAGATTAGAGTCAGACGCTTTCTCTCTATTTTAGCTGTCATCGTTAATAAAATTGGCGCCGCAATCGCAAAAACGAGTGAGAAAATCGTGATCAGGAATCCAGCTTTTCCGAGACTCACCCCAAGATCCTCTGTCACTAAGTCTAGAATACCGCCTATAATCAATTCGACCATTCCGACAACAAACGAAACGATCGTTAATAAGTAAACACGTTTATTCACGTTTATCTACCTTCTTTCAAAAAGTAACCACTGTAATGGTAACTTATTTATAAAAAGGTATCAATACAAAATTGGAGCTAAAAAATAGAAGGATTTTCTAAATGACCATCTTTTCGGGAATAAAAGTAAGTCATATAATGAGAGTAGAAGAGAAAAAGGGGACGAGAGAAAGCATGACAGATATTTTATGGATAATTTACTTAGGTGTTTTGGGAGCTTTTGCAATTGGTTATTTTATTAAAGGCGGTTATAAATCGAATTCGGCGAAATTAGATTTTATAATCTCGATCATCACATGGATTGGCCTTTTTGGATATGTAACAAATAATGATCTTTTAAATCCGTTGGTTTGGAAGATTGTATTTATCGGTGGTCTTATTTGGGATTTCATGTATGGTATTAAGAAGTTTAAAGAGGAAACGAATGATGAGATACCAAAAGCAGCACAGCCGGTTGTTTTTGGGTTAACAGCCTTGATCATGATTGGTCCGTTATATTATGGGCTGTATCAATATGCGTTCTAACAACAGTGTTAATGATTGAAATAAACACAAAGCTTGTTTAGGGGAGAAATAGTATGAGTAATGATCGAATACTTCGCAAGTTATTAGCAACGATATTTTCTGCCCTATTGTTTTCAGGTTTTATGGCGATAGGGTCATCGGCTATGGGGAATCCTGGTATTAACTATTTATTCTTTTCTGGTATCTTTTTTGTATATGCAGGAGCCATCATCTTAATCTACGGAAGTGTTGTTTCACATCTCTTAGAATGGATGTTCTATCGCTTTTTTCGACCATCTAAAATGGCTTCAGTATGCTATATACTTCTTCACGGAGTTTTCGGTTCACTAATCGGTCTACTTGATTTAGACTACTCTATTGCGATAATGGGATTTATTGCTGCCCTTTTTTATGGGTTGATCGACTTTTGGATAAAATTTCGTCAAACCCAAGGGCGAACGTTAAAACCGATAACTTTTCTCTTCGTTTTATTTCTTATCCCTTCGATAGTCTTAGGCTTTTTTAGCGATACAATCGATCCTTTTACAGAAGAAGAAGCTCTGGATTTTGTCGTAACCTTACCTGAATATAGTAGCTTCCCGAATAAGTCAGGAAGATTGGAGTTAACGATCCATGGGTTTCATGTTGTGCGGGAAACCAACGTTAAAAAAAGGGATGACGGGACGTATCACATCACATTAAAAGAAACAGGAACTAGAGGTGAGGAAAAAACCAACTGGGAGGTTACTTACCGTGTAGAGCGTGGAGCAAGTTGGTTAGAGAAGGGTGACCCGAGCATACGGCCTCATTATTCGAAAGAAGGAGCAGGGTTTTATGAAGTTCGTTGAGATTGTTAAACATAGTTTAAGGGTGTGTTACACACTTTATTAGAATAAGGAAATAAAAACGGTCAGACAGTAGTCTGGTCGTTTTTTTGATGTATTTGCATATCTAATTCGGGTGTGTTTCCAAAGCCCTTACAATTAAAATTCACAGCTTTACGAGAGATTCATTAGGATAATGAACCTTTCTTTTTTATTTTTCCCGTCATGTATCGGATAAGCCCTCCATATAGTAGTAGTAATCATTATAATAGTGGCTTCTACAAAAAGACTGGCCAGTGATTAGAGGAGGGATCGAATGCTTCATATTGTGGCTTGCATTAAGCAGGTTCCGGATACGAAGATCATCAAGATGAACCCGAAGACGAATACGATGGACCGGGCGAGCGCGCCTGCCATCTTGAATCCTTACGATGCGCACGCGGTGGAAGAAGCGGTGCGTTTGAAAAAGAGATACGGCGGGACGGTTTCAGTGTTGACGATGGGACCGCCGCCAGCTGTAAAAGCAATCAAAAAGTGCATCGAGATCGGTGCAGATGAAGGTTACATGATTTCTGACCGTGCTTTTGCTGGGGCTGATACTTTAGCAACAAGCTATGCGCTCACTAAAGCAATCGAAAAGATTTCAAAGATCAAACCGGTTGACTTAATCATCTGCGGGAAGATGACAATCGACGGTGATACCGGACAAGTTGGACCAGGGATCGCTCGCCGTTTAGACATGCCTCCTCTGACCTCGGTCAATAAGGTAAAAGAAATCAATGTGGAAGAAGGTTATGCGGTCGTTCATCGGAAACTCGAAGACGGATATGAAGTGATTCAATCTAAGATGCCGTGTTTGATGTCGGTTGAAAAAGAAATCAATGAAGTACCGTATTCCTCAATGACGAACATGCTGAAAGCTGCCAGGTACAAACCTATTATTTGGGCGGTTGCGGATCTGGAGGATGTGGAGAGAACGCAGCTCGGATTGAAAGGATCGCCAACGATTGTTTCGAAAGTTTGGGCACCAACAAAACCAAGTGGCGGAGAGATGCTGGAAGGCGATGCGGCACAGCAAACGGAGCAGCTTTTAAATCTTTTGCTAGAGAAAAGAGAACTTTTTACGGTGAAGGGAGGGGACGGAAGTTGAGTTTCGAAGACTATCATGGCATTTGGGTTTTTATTGAGGTGAAGGACGGAGAGGTTGTACCCGTATCTCTGGAATTGTTGGGTGCTGGGAAAGAGCTTGCGGACAAACGCGGGACTGAGCTTGCTGGTGTTTTGATCGGAGAAAACGTGACACATCTAGCAGACTCTCTTTTTGAATATGGGGCGGACACTGTTTACGTGTATGACGACGCTATTTTCAAAGATTACCGGACGGAGTCGTACATGAAAGCTTTGCTAGAGTGCTGTCAAAAATACAAGCCGGAAGTGATTTTGTATGGGGCGACGTCGACGGGTAAGGACTTGGCGAGCGCGGTCGCGACAGACCTTCCGACGGGGCTCACGGCCGACTCTACCATTTTGGACATTGAAGAAGATACAGGCTTATTGCTTGCGAGCCGTCCGGCGTTTGGCGGGAACATCATGGCTACGATTCTTTGTAAAAAGTACCGGCCGCAAATGGCGACGGTCCGGCCGAAAGTGATGAAGGCTCTTACGCCAAAACCGGGCCGAACAGGTAAGTTAGTAGAAGAGACGGCTTCTCTTAAGGAAGAGGATATCCGTACAAAGGTACTTGAGATCGTTCGCCACACAACTCAAAAAGTAAAAATTGATGAAGCAGATATTATCGTCGCTGGAGGAAAAGGGTTAGGCAGTCCGAATGGTTTTCAGCTTGTTCATCAGTTGGCGGAGACGCTAGGAGGAGCGGTTGGCGGGAGCCGTGATGTAGTAGAAGCGGGTTGGATCGAACACCACCATCAGGTCGGACAGACAGGTGTTACGGTTACTCCTAAAATCTATTTCGCAATCGGGATTTCTGGCGCTATTCAGCATATTGTCGGGATGCAGAATTCTGGTCTTATTATCGCTATCAACAACGATCCGGAAGCTCCAATTTTTCAATCCAGCCACTACGGAATAGTAGGCGATGCCTTTGAAATTGTGCCACTTTTAATCGAACAATTTAAACAAGCGTTTAACAGAGAGGCGGTCGACCATGTCTGAAAAATTTGATGTTATCGTTGTCGGGGCAGGTCCTGCCGGCATTTCCTGCGCTTACGAACTGGCGAAAGCAGGAGTAAATGTGTTGCTGATTGAACGCGGTGAATACCCAGGTTCGAAAAACGTGATGGGCGGCGTTCTTTACCGCAAAATGATGGAAGATGTTATACCTGAGTTTTGGAAAGAAGCACCGCTTGAGCGGCCCATCGTGGAACAGCGGTTCATGATGATGGATAAGGAATCGGCGATCACCGTCGGCTACAAAGGAATGGAATGGGGACAAGAGCCTTACAACAACTTTACCGTGCTACGGGCGAAGTTTGATCAGTGGTTTGCGGGGAAAGCGGTTGAACAGGGGGCTTTGCTGGTAAACGAAACCGTAGTATTGGAGTGTATTGTTGAGGATGGAAAAGTAGTCGGCGTGCGGACTGACCGTCCTGATGGAGATCTTTATGCGGATGTTGTGGTATTGGCTGATGGTGTTAACTCGCTTTTAGCAAAATCACTCGGTTTCCATAAAGAATTCCGGCCTGATGAAGTCGCACTGGCGACAATGGAAATTATTAAACTGGATAAAAAGACGATTGAGGATCGTTTTAACTTAGAAGAGAATCAGGGTACGACGATCGAGCTTTTTGGTGACGCGACAAAGGGGATTCTCGGCACCGGATTTTTATATACGAACAAAGACACGCTGAGCCTTGGTGTCGGTTCACTTCTATCTGGGCTGATTAAGCATAAGATTAAACCGTATGAACTTTTAGAATATGTGAAGAACCACCCGATGATTCGTCCTTACATCGCTGGCGGGGAGCCGGTTGAGTACTTGGCTCACATGATTCCTGAAGGCGGGTATAAATCGATGCCTAAAGTAGCTGGAAACGGGGTTCTCGTTGTTGGGGATGCGGCTCAGCTCGTGAACGCAATCCACCGGGAAGGCTCGAATCTGGCGATGAAATCGGGTCAGTTTGCGGCAGAAGCGGTGCTGCTCGCTAAAGAGCGCGAAGATTATTCAGAGGCTACCCTCAACCATTACAAAACAAGGCTGATGAGCAGCTTCGTCGGTCAGGATATGAAGAAGTACAAGGATTCTACACATCATTTTGATAAGTTCCCGCAGTACTTTGAAAAGTACATTCCGATGGCGAACAAGGCGATGAGCCAGATGTTTACGGTCGATGGCACGTCGAAATGGGATAAACAGAAGAAGATTTGGCGTGATGTGGGGACGGCTGGAGAGAAACTGAAACTAGCTCGTGATGCATACCGGGCGTGGAAGGTGATGAAGTAGATGAGCGAAAAGAAGTGTCAGACTATCGAAGAAAAGCAGTACCTCGTTCGTTTTAACGCAGACACGAAATCACATCTCACCGTTATGGATGCCGATGTTTGTTTGAACCATTGTCCGGATAAAATTTGTACGATCTTTTGTCCTGCAGAGGTGTATAAGTGGGAAGAAATCCGGATGCACGTGGGATATGAAGGCTGCCATGAATGCGGAAGCTGCCGCATCGGCTGCCCGCACCAGAATATCAAGTGGGAATACCCAAAGGGTGGGCATGGGATTGTGTTTCGTTTAGGTTAGGTGCAAATGTTCATCAGAGAAGCTGATTCATAAGGGAAAGTGAGACCTCATGGAGTCAGGCTTCTCTTTTTTTGATGATGAACGTAATATGCAATCAGAATTCCTTTAAAAAAGCTTTTGGTTACCGCGTGGAACTAATAGGTTCCTGCGTGAAACTCATGCTTTCCTGTGTGAAAAGGAGTAGATCCTGCGTGGTAGTGACTTCCCTGTGCGTGGAACTGAGTGTTTTTTGCGTGAACGTGTAACAGATAAAAGAACACGTACCGTAAAAGGCATCTTCCCATATAAAAAGAACAACTAAAATAATTTTAGCTGCCCTTCTTATAGGTATGTAACCCCAACTTGATGCATATTTTTCAGTGCTTCAAATGCCAAGAAATAATAATGACTCGCTTGTTTGTACTTCTGCTGATTCTCAAAGTATTTTCCGAGAATCGGATAATAATCGGCAAGGTGCACCCATTCGTTTCTTTGCTCGAAGTAAGGAATCAGTTCGCTGATCATAAAATCAGTATTTATTTCACCGAATTTAAACAGGTGTTTAAAATAGAGAAAATGTAGTTCATATCCGCGGTTCAGCGGGTCGGCTTGAACTTGTTCCAGCCAAGAATCAATGAGTTCTAACCCTTTTTCAGGCTGGTTTGTTTTATTGTATTCTTTTACAAGAGCATGTATGGTCATTATTTTTGCGGATAAAGGCTCTTTTTCTTTTGCGTTCATGCTTTGAGAAAAGAGTTCGATCGCTTTTTCTGCGTCCCCTTTATGGGTCGCGATACTGCCTAAATTATGATAAATAATGCCCTTTAATACTTCATCATCAAATGTATTTGCAATGGTTTCGGCGAGTAATAATTGGTTAGAAGATTCATCAATATTTTTAAAGCGAAGATTGATGATCGCCAGTACGATTCTGCAATCGGCACATCTTTTAAAGAAGTAATTTTTTTCGAAGATCTTTAAAGCTTCCTTTATGTATTCTAAAGCTGCTATATTCTTATACAGGTGATTCGCCGTGACACCGATCACATAAAACAAATATCCTTTTTCCCATTCTTGAAAACGATTTTCCTCTAACTGCTTTTCGGCTTTTAAAAAGTATTGGAAAGCATCTTCAAAATCATTCAAATAAAAGCTGAGCTGGCCCCTGGCTAATAAATAATAAAAAGCTTTTTCTCCATTCATTACACCGTCTAAGTAAGCAACTTCATCTAGTAAAAGCTGAACTTCTTGTATTGCATCCTTTGCCAACAGCAGATAGATACTCTTAAATATTTTGTGCAATATTTCTTCATCAATTGATTGAGAATGTGTGGCTGTTAAAGTTTGAAACTTCTGTTCTGCAATTTCATAATCTCTCTGATAAAGAGAAAAAAAGAGTTCTACATAGTTTCGAATCATCGTATCTTCATTCATAGAATCTAATCTTATTTCTAGCCGAGCGGCTAAATGCTGCTGGATTTCATGTGAAGGCTGTGTCACACCATTTTCAATTTTGCTTAAATAGGGAATGGAACAGATCCCGGCCGCCAGTTCTTGTTGGGATAATTTTTTGACTTTTCGAAAGTACCGAATCTTTTCGCCAAGATGCATTTTTTTTACCCCCGCCGTTTTTCTTTGATTTTAACACTTAATATAATAGGAAAATACCTTTCTCAAGCTGTTTAGTAATTAATAAGGAAAGTGAAATGATTTAAGTTGGGAAACAATGCTCATTTTCACAAGATTAGAACCCTATTTTCCGCAATGTTTCCCAATTTTCATAGGTCCTCTTTTAGGTATAATTATCTATGACAAATAACAGCTAAGGTGATAAGCATGCATATTGAAAAAGGGAATATCGTTACATATCAGGATGAACCTTATATCATCGTCCACGTTTATACGTCAGATTATATAGAAATCAGAAGAGTAGGTGAACGGTTTATTTCACGTGTTATTTTGGTACACAAGTCGGAAGTGACCGATCAAAGTGAGTAATTTCAAATACATAAAGGCTGGAAAAAGGTAGAGAATTATATCTAAATCTCCGAAAACAGACTAACTAAACAGTGAAACAAAGGTCTCTTGTACTTCGTCTAATCAAGAAAGGGGGGATTTCCATGGTTAAAAAAATGATTTATTTATTTTTTACTAGCTTATTAATACTTGTTACAGCGTGCTCCAATAATGAAACAAATACTGCTGTATCAAAAGATAAGCCCCAAGAAGACCCTGGCTTCGTTGGTTATGTAACAAGCAGGGATGAAAAGGGGCGAGCCTTGGTTATCTCGACGAACAAGAGGAATCTAGGGCAAAAAGATAAAGAATTTTACTCAGCCATTTATTTCTCAGATGTTCCCGCCATTATTAAGGTTGGTCAAAAAGTTAGCGTGGAAATTGATGGGTTAGTATTAGAGTCAATGCCTGGCCAAAGTTCTGCAAAAAGTGTAAAAGTTCTTCCTGCTACAGTTAAAAATAAAACCAAGCTTAAAGAATATGAAGCAGTTGCAAAAGCGATGGATAAGCTGGACAAGAATTTTCAAGTCATAAAAAAAGTAGAATATGATGAAAAAACAAAAGAGTGGCAGGTGGTTGTTCTAACACCAGCAGGTGAATGGGAATTTGATGAACAAACGGTTGTTATAAAAGACGATCAATAGGATATTCTCATAACCTGGTTCATTTAATCTCCTCTTTCTAATTTGGTAAAATATAACTTAAGTACAGATGAAAAATGAAAAAAAGACATAATAAAAATGAACTGGCTCTTATCCACTTCATGGGCTGTTGTTCTATGTAATAATGAGGGCTTATGTACACTATTTCACAATCTAGGGTAAAAAGAAAAGCGAGGGTAAAACTGGTGATCTATTTTCTGTGTGGTTATTCGAGGGTATTCAGCTGATCTTCGCGTGCTTTTTGGCTCAGTTCGTTTGAAAAGTTGATGGCGTCGTGAATGGATGAAAAGTGCTGTGATGAGTAGTACGGTGACTTGTAGCAATTTACTTTTTTTGAATCAGATGGGTAGATGAGAACCTTCCACTGATAAATATCTGGTTGCTTTTCACTGCCTTCCATCGCGATGAGCCAGTGTGTGGACCATTCGTGCGAAGTGTTTTCTCCAGATTTCTGCAAAAGAGCTGCTCGATCATTCTCTCCGATAAGAATGAGCCCCTTCTGGTAAAACTCCCTCATGTTCGGATATCCGCTCATATGATCTCTCCCTTCAAAACATGATTTGTCCATTTCTTTCGGTAATGGCTTAACCATATTTCATGTATTAACTCATTGTATGCAGGGAGAAGGGGGAAGATGAATAATTTAAAGCGGAATTTATATAAAAAGCCAGTTGCTGAACTGACTCTTTAACTTAGCTACTCATATAAATATTCACTAATATATTCGTTTAATTCTTCTGTTATTCCCTCATAGGTTTCATCAAGCAGTTCGCCTGTGATTTTGCTTCCAGGGAGTTTTTTTACAGTGGGAATTCCTAAAAAAGTCCGTTCGCAATTCCATATTTTAATAATGTGTATATCGATCGGTTCACCGGTGTCATCAGCTATTCCCAATGATATAGCCGAACTGTATCCAGGCTTGAAAGAATCGTCGCCTTCTTGGTCAAATGAGGCATCTAAATTTAAATTCTTTTTCGCAAATAAAGGCTTATACTGAATCATTAATCTTTCAAGCAGGTTTTTAAACTCTGATTCTCTCTTCTTAATTTCTTCTCTTAAAGCAGCAGAAAAATCCTTTTGATAATATTTCACTTGTTATCACTTCTTTACTAATAAGATAAATTAAAAATTCGACAAGTATTTTTAAAAACCTTTTATTAAACAAGTGTTTAATAAAGTACAAAAAAATCCAGATACTGATTGGATTTCAGCATCTGGAAGAATAAATTACATACCAACTTTAACATCCTTTTTTATCATCTCATCATGCTGTTCTTCATCAGCCTCAAGCTCATCAAACACTCCGAACTCTTCTTCAATCGGAAGGAGCTTGTGTCGTCCGACCACAAAATAATAAGCAGTTGCGGCTCCATAAATGAAAAGGAGTACGCCGAGCAGAGGTACATTAACTCCAAAAAGAGGGAGTGATTGATTAAACACGCTGTAATAGATCACACAGAATAGTGAAATAACCCCAAGAACAATCGCCACTCCTGGAACAAGCGGGTATGAAACTTTGAATGGACGGTGCAGGTTGGGTTCTTTTTTTCTTAAGATAAAAAGGGAAACCAAACTTAAGCAATACATCATCGCAGCACCAAATACCGCTAGGATAATGAGCTGATTGGCAAATGTGGCGTTTGCTGCTGCAATGACACCGATTCCGCCCGGGAGGAGAAGTCCCCAAGTTGGAATTTGACGCTTTGATAATCTTGATAAAAATTTTGGCAGGTACCCGGCGCGAGACAAAGCGAACGTCTGGCGGGAGTAGCCGATAATGATTCCGTGAAGGCTTGCAATTAACCCGGCGAGTCCAATAACGGCAACTAACTTTGGAAGGAAATGACCTTCACCGTAAACTGAAGCGAGTGCCTGTGGAAGCGGGTTATCCGCAGGCTGTCCAACACCGCCGCCCAAACCGGCTGTGATGAAGAGCGTTCCGATTGTACAGATTGCAAGTGTCAAGATACCAGCGATGAAGCCTTTTGGGATATCCTTTTTTGGATTCCGCACTTCCTCAGCTGCCATCGCACCGCCTTCAACCGCGAGATAGAACCAGATCGCAAAGGGAATGGCCATCCACATACCTGTCCAACCGTTCGGAAGGGCATTTTCGTTAAAAATGTAGTCCAGCTGTACGTGTGTGGATCCGGCTGCAAAATAAATGGCGAGTCCGATAAGAGCGATGATTGTAGCGACTAGCTCGATAAGTGCAGCACCTTTTACACCAATCATGTTGATCAAGATGAAGAAGACAAACACAGCAACTGTCGCATAAACCGGGTTGATCGCCGGGATTAGAAAATTGATGTACGCCCCCGTCGCAACGGCAATGGCTGGCGGGGCGAACACGAACTCGATTAGAACCGAGATCCCCGTCATAAAACCGGCATATGGTCCCATCGCACGCCTGGCATAAGCGGAAGGTCCGCCGGCGTGGGGGATGGAGGTCGAGAGCTCTGAGTAACTAAAGATAAAAGCAGTGTAGAAAATCGTGATGAAAATGGCGGCGCCCATTAAGCCGAGCGTTCCGCCTTGTTCGAACCCGTAGTTCCAGCCGAAGTACTGACCTGATATAACCATACCGACGGCGATTGCCCATAGATGAATGGGTTTTAACGCTTTTTGAAGACCTTGCTTATCGTGATTTACTTCCCCCAATCTAAACACTCCTTTCGAATTTTGAAGATTCTTAGGTTTTGTTTCATGTTTGGTTGTCTGGGTGTTGTCGTTCTTCTAGACTTGCGGATATCTGATGAAAACTCGCGGGATTATGACTCAATTTCGCGGGATTATGGCTGCAACTCGCGGAATTAACTCCAAATCTCGCGGGAATATTGCTTCTTTTCATTTTTTTGCGCTGCCCTCGAACAGGGAATTATCAAAAATAGTTAGATGTAATCCCGCCGTCGATGTTTAACAGTGCACCGTTGGTCCAATCTGACTCGTCTGATGCCAAATAGATGGCAGCGTACACGATATCTTCCGGTTTTCCGAATCGACCGGCCGGTTGGCGCGACAACCGTACTTTTTTTGCTTCTTCATCTTTTACGAGCCATTCCATCAATAGGGGCGTTTCGATCGGTCCAGGGCAGATGGAATTTGTACGGATGCCTTCCGGGCGGAACTGGATTGCAAGCGATTTTGTCAGTGCGTTGACTGCACCTTTTGAAGCGGTGTACGCATCTTGAGGAACGCTGCACCCGAGGAAAGCTACAAAGCTCGCAATGTTGATGATCGATCCTGATTGGTTTTTTTGCATTTCTGGAATGACATACTTGCACATAAAATAGATGCCTTTTACGTTCACGTTCATGACCAAATCCCACGCGTCTTCAGGTGTATCGATGACGGAGTGGTCATCTGCGATCATGACGCCGGCGTTGTTATAGAGAACGTCGATTTTTCCGTATTTTTCTACGGTATCATCAACGGCTTTTTTGACGCTTTTTTCATCGGTTACGTTGCAGTAGAAGTAGGTTGCGTCGCCTCCTGCTTGACGGATGGCTTCAGCGGCTTCCGTACCGCTTTTTTCGTTCATCTCAAATACTGCGATCTTTGCGCCTTCTTTTGCGAACATTTCAGCTGCGGTTTTTCCCATTCCGCCGCCCGCCCCTGTTATGATGCATACTTTGTCTTGTAGTCTCATCTGTTGTTCCTCCTCAAGTTCAATTAATCTGCTAGCACTGCTCGAAATAACGCTGGCGTTCCCATTTCGTTACGATACGATCAAACTGTTTTTGCTCTAGTTTTGCGGTAAAGAGGTAGTGGGAGGCAGCTTTTTCGCCCAACACTTTTTGAACGACTTCACTATCTTCCCAGCATTGGATGGCCTCATATAGCGAACCTGGAATACGCGGAATGTTTTTATCTTTATAAGCGTTTCCTTTGAATTCAGGTTCAAGCTCTAATCCCTCCTCAATGCCTTGAAGTCCAGCACCAATCAGGGCTGTGTACGCTAAGTAAGGGTTCATATCCGCCCCAGGAATGCGCGTTTCCACACGGAGACTTTTCCCGTCGCCGACGATCCGGTAGCCGGATGAACGGTTGTCATGACTCCAGATGATGTTGACTGGAGCCCAGCTTTCTTGAGCGTATCTTTTATACGAGTTAACGTATGGTGCGAAGAACAATGCAAAGTCACGGGAATATTTTAAAACACCTGCTAAAAAATGCTGCATCGTTTTAGACATGTTATGGTTGGCGCTATCTGGATCATAAAAAACATTCTCGCCCGCGCGCTTGTCCCATAGACTCAGGTGGATGTGGCCGCTTGAGCCTGTCCATTGGTGGTTTGGCTTTGCCATGAACGTGACAGATAAATTGTCTTGCATGCAGATTTCTTTCATGCCGTGTTTGAACATGATGTGGTTGTCTGCAGCGTTTAGTGCGTCGGAATAGCGCATGTTGATCTCATGCTGTCCTTTAAATGCCTCACCTTTTGATGACTCAATAGGGATATCTGCTTTAGCCATGTTCCGGCGGATTTTTTGATAAAAGGGTTCATTTCGTGTCCCTTGAAGAAGGTTATAATCTTCGTTAATATGTCCAGCTGTTTCAACATCTTCATAGCCTTTTTGGTGAAGGTCTTCAAAGGACTCTTTGAATAGATAAAATTCAAGTTCACTTGCCATGTTAAGTTCGAATCCTTTTGCTGCTGCTTTTTCAATTTGGTTCTTCAAAAGGGTACGAGGCGCGATTGGTATGGAATCACCGGTCTTTTCGTCGTACACATCGCAAAAAACGATGGCGGTACGGTCCGCCCAAGGTACGATCCGGAGCGTTGACCAGTCTGGAAGGGCGAGCCAGTCACCGTAGCCGTTCTCCCAGTTCATCATTTCGTAGCCGTCTGGCGTGTTCATTTCGAAGTCCGTACCAAGCAGATAGTTGCAAAAATGTGTTCCTTTATCGAGGTTGTTTTCTAAACAATAAGCAGCCGTCAGACGCTTTCCCATCAGTCGCCCTTGCATATCACAGATTGCTAGATTCACCGTGTCGATCGACCCGTCTTCCAGCAATGAAAGTAAGGTTTCTTTGGAGATCAATCCTGTTTTCTTTGACTCTTCCTTTTGGGATAGATTTATGATTGTTTCTTGACTCATTTTAATAACCTCCTTCTTCATTTTCGAGCGTGAGTGAGATGTATTTCAGTTCGAGAAACTCTTCTAATCCGTAAAATCCGCCTTCACGGCCGATGCCGCTTTCTTTAATGCCGCCAAACGGAGCTTGAGGGACACTCAGTGATGTTCCGTTTACGCCGATCATGCCGGAGTCTAGTTCTTCAGCCATGCGGTAGACACGGTTTACATCACGGGTAAAAAAGTAAGCCGCTAATCCATACGGGCTGTTTTCCGTGAATTCCACAACCTCCTGTTCTCTTTGGAAAGAGAGGATAGGAGCGACCGGACCAAAAATTTCGTCTTGTGTCAGTTTCATATCGAGTGTGACATCGCTGAGTACAGTCGGTTTAAAGAAGTAGCCGTTGGAGTCGGCGGTTCGCTCGCCGCCAGTTTCTACTGTGGCACCTTTTTCTTTAGCATCTTGAAGCAGTTGTTCGACGTTTTTGAGTGCCGCTTCATTCACTAAAGGGCCAATTTGTATGGGGTCTGTCCCGGGGACAGACCCCGAGCCTACTTTTAGCTCTTTTACTAGATTTACGATCTTTTCGGTGAGCTTTTCCTTGATTTCTTCATGAGCAAAAATAACGTTTATCCCGTTGCACATCTGTCCGCAGTTTTCGAACTTATTGTCGATGATCGCTTTCGCAGCGAGATCAAGGTTTGCATCAGGGAAGACGATAGCAGGTGCGTTTCCGCCAAGTTCCAACGAGATTCGCTTCACTTGATCGGCTGCGCGCTTCATGAGCTGTTTCCCGATTTCGGTTGAACCGGTAAACGAAATCTTCTTTACGCGTCTATCATTAAATAACGTCTCACCGATTACAGATGCTTTACCCGTCACAAGGTTTGCAACCCCAGCTGGAATCCCGGTTTTCATGAGCTGTTCGAAAATGGCGATGGCAATCCTTGGTGTTTCACTCGCAGGTTTCACAACGACCGTACAGCCAGCCGCAAGAGCAGGAGCGGTTTTCCGTGCCACCATCGCGCCAGGGAAGTTCCATGGTGTGATCAGTCCGCATACTCCAACAGGCTGTTTGATCACGGAGATGCGCTGGTTTTCTTTGGAGCCAGTGATCACTTCGCCGTAAACACGTTTTCCTTCCTCTGCGTACCATCTGATGAACGTTGCACATCCTTCAATTTCACCTCGTGATTCGCTTAATGGCTTTCCTTGTTCTTCCGTTAAAATAGCAGCCAGTTCATCACGGTTTTCTAGTAAATTATCAGCCCATTTCACTAAGTAAGACTCTCGTTTTTCGGGGGTGAGCTTCTTCCACGGTTTAAAAGCTTCAAAGGCTGCGTTGATCGCAAGCTTCGTTTCTTTTTCACCTCCATTAGGCACTTGGTCGATGACTTCGCCAGTCGCCGGATTAATAACATCGATGCTCTCAGATGTGCTGACCTTTTCGCCTTTGATCCATAGGTAGTTAAGTGTCGTTTTTTCCATGTTCATACCTCCTGTAAGGATAGTTTTAGAGAATAAGAGAGTAAAAAAAGACAAAAGACACCTAAGGACATACATGGTTGATGTATTTCTTAGGCGTCTTTGCCGGGTTTTATTTACATGTCATTTGCGTATTTTTTCAAGATTGCATTCGCTGTGCGTTCAAGCGAGACTTGCTGTTTCATACTGAAGTTTCGCATCTTCTCATAAGCAGCTTGTTCGTTCAGCTTTTTCACTTTCATGAGAACCCCCTTTGCACGTTCGATCTGCTTTCGGGCATTCATTTTTTTATCTCTTTGTAAAAGTTCTTCTTCATATTGCACTCGCTGCTGGGCTTGAGAGAGTGCGATTTCAACTGCTGGAATCAAGTTCGTCTCAGAGACCGGTTTTACAAGATACCCAAGCACATTCGCTTTTTTCGCATCTTCCACAAACTCTTTTTGGCTGAAGGCAGTAAGCATAAGAATAGGAGTTTTACTTTGTTTGGTGATGATTCTGCTTGCTTTAAGTCCATCCATCTTCGGCATTTTGATATCCATGATCATTAAATCGGGTTGCAGCTGATGAGCAAGCTCAATTGCTTTTTCTCCATTATCACCTTCTGCGATCACCTCATAGCCTGCATCGGTGAGCATTTCTTTTAAGTCCATCCGCAGAATCGCTTCATCTTCAATCACAATGATTTTAGGTTTCAAACTGCTTCCACCTCTTTCAACGGAAAAGTGATGACCGCTTTTGTACCGCTGTTTGTTTTTTCGATGGTGAACCTTCCTGCTAAGTCGTGACACACGATCGTGTTTACGATATCAAGCCCGAGCGATGATTGGGAAGAGGATGAGTAGCCGATACCGTTATCCTCAACCAAGACCTCAAAATGACCCTGAATATCTGAAAAATGAATAATGATGTTTCCTTCATTCTGCTGTTTAAAAGCATGCTTCAAACAGTTTTGAATGAGTTCATTGATGGTAAGGGCTAATGAAACGGCAACATCTGATTTTAAATACATCTCGTTACCATGAAATTCGATGGACACTTCAGCCTCAGCACACATCCCGCTTTGGATAGACATCTGACCGATGCGTTCAATAAGCTGTTTGATCTCAACTTCATCAATTTTGGAGCTTTCAAGCAGCTCTTCATGAACGGCCGCGATGCTCGAAATCCGGTTTAGACTTTGCTGAATGCCTTCAGGACCGCCACCGCGTTTCATCTGCAGCCGCAGAAGGCTGGATACAGTTTGCAGGTTGTTTTTTACACGATGATGAATTTCCTGGATGACCGCTGACTTCACCATAAGCTGGCGTTCTTTTTCCCGGAGCTCCGTAAGATCCCTGATCACGACGAGAATCCCTGTGATTTGCCGATGGTTAACGAGTATGATCTGCTTCACTTCGAGCGCTTTTTTTCCGACATTTACTTCTTGCTGCAAAATGCTTTCAGTTTCTTCATAGATTCCCTTTATAAAAGGGAGGCGGTCGTGGATGAACGTTCCGAGAATCTCTGTTTTTCCATCCAGTTCTTTGATCAGACAACCAGCACATGAGTTGTAATACAGAATTCTGCCTTTGGGATCGAGAAGCAGGAGCGATTCTTGAATCATGTTGGAGATAATGGAGTCTTGCTCAGTTAGTCCGATTAAGGTTTGGCTTAGCTGTTCGTTCGTTTCCGATAGAGCTTTTACTTTATTTTCGTGATGAACTTGTTCACTCACGTCTTCTTCCATGATGAGTGAACCAATCGTTTCTCCGCGTTCATTTTTAATAGGAACAACACTTTGTTTTACGTATTTTGCTTCTTGCGTGATGGCACGCATTCGTTTCATCGGCTTGCCGGTTTTATGAGTAAAAGCAACGGCGGGCTCGAAGGACGCATATGCGTACTTTCCGACTACAGATTTTGAGTAAAGAGAAGGAGCATTGGCAGGCTTTGCTTCAGCTACAACGATGGCGTGCTTGCCGTCGTTTGCTGGACAATCGATAAACAGGTTTGATTGGGTTAGATCGGCAGTGAGTTGAAGGGACTTTGATTTTTCAATAATGGTATCAATATCTGACAGGGTTAAGTTGGTATATTGCATGCAAAGTTCTTGAATGGTACGGTGCATGGTTGTCTCCTTTCTCACTACTTTAAGAAGGCTGACTCCTGTTTTAGTAAACATTGTTGCAATTAGAAAGTGTTGATTTCCGCTCCAGGTTGCTCGCTTTCCGTGGGGCGTGCGGTGAGCCTCCTGGCGCTTTGCGCCGACAGGAGTCTCACCTGTCCGCTTCAAGGTAGTATTCTTGCTCCTGCGTCTACGAGTAGATGCTACGATGTAAGCTTCCTCGTCGCATGCCTAGCGAGAAGCTTTTCAAGTGGTAGGCACGCACCTTGCGCTCCAATCAACTATTCAAAGAAGTGGCAACAATCTTTTAGAAAAACAAAAAGGGGCGGCACAAATACTCCCGCTAAATTAGCAGGAATACCCATACATAGCCCCTTTGCTTACGTACTTTTCACTTATAAATTGATTCTAAAATAATGTTAATATTCTGTCAATAATCAAGCTTTTCCAATAACCGCTTGTTTGGATGTGGTTTGGGGGCTTAAGAAACGAACGGCAGCTTCACACATGACAGAAACCCCGGTTGTGAGCGCTTTTTCATCAAAAACCACACCAGCATTATGCAACGAAAGTTTTGATTCTGGTTTTTCATTATGTGTACCTAATCGAAACAGAACCCCAGGCACCTGTTCGGCGTAAAACGAAAAATCTTCAGAGCCTAGCGACGGGTTTTCGAGATAGACGAGGCGGCCTTCTCCGAGCGTTTCAGTTACAACACGGTCAATGAGTTCGACCATCGAATCGTCGCTGATCAGCGGGGGAGTGGCCATCGTATAAGAGACTTCAGCTTCACCGTTCATGCTCTCCGCTGTTTTCGTGACAACCCGATTGATGATCTCGGGCATTCTTTTTTGAAGATCAGGGTTTACGGTTCGAATCATTCCAGACAAGTGAACGGACGATGGAATCACGTTTGGTGCTATACCGCCGTTGATTTTTCCAATAGTGAGGACAGCAGGATCGGTAGGTGCAACCTCACGTGAAATCACGGTTTGCAAGGTCGAAACAACATGACCTGCGATAACGATCGGATCTACACACTTATGAGGATGAGCGGCGTGGCCGGCTTTTCCGTAAATGGTAATATCAATAAAATCAGCAGCGGCGGTAATCGGACCTTTTCTGATACCTATCGTTCCGGCAGGAAGATCAGGCCAGCAATGCAGCGCAACGATTGCATCCACATCAGGATTTTGAAGCACGCCTTTTTCGATCATCTTTTTAGCACCTGTTAATTTCTCCTCACCAGGCTGGAAGATGAGTTTAATGTTCCCGTTGATTAAGTGGCGGTGCTGATTAAGAAGTATCGCCGCACCTAAAAGGATTGAAGTGTGGAAATCGTGCCCGCAAGCATGCATGACACCAGGGTTGTTTGAGCTGTATTTGAGGTCGGTTTGTTCCTGAATCGGAAGGGCGTCCATATCTGCCCGCAGTGCAATGGTTTTACCAGGTGAGTCTCCTTTGATGAGTCCGACAACACCTGTTTCGGCTACGTTTCTTAACACCTCGATGTTGTTTTCTTCTAATATGTTTGCAACAAATTTAGCGGTTTTGTATTCGGAAAAACTCAGTTCTGGGTATTGATGCAGGTGACGACGGTATTCAATGATTCGGTGCTTGATGGATTCTGCCAACTGTAAAAAAGACACGTTTTATCCCTCCTGAACAAAAAAGGAGCCCCAGTCCTATACCCGAAGTATAGTGATGGAAAGCTCCTTTGCTGATTGTATTTACTTTTTTATAAATGTATCGGTTAATGACCGTTTCGTCAATTTAAAAACGTCTTCTCTTGTTGCGAGGCTTTCGTTTTCGTTTGATAATTTTAATCTCTTTTACTTTAATGAACCTCATGCTAATAAATAAGATGTACGTTATAAGCGCGACATAAAAGAAGATTGGAACACTTTCAAATTGGTTTTTTGCCACCAAATAAAACATATAGAATAAAAACAGCGTGATGATCGTTCCGTATCTTGGAAGCGGAATGTCTTTTAAACTCGGAATTTTGATGGTGCTGACCATCATTAATGCTACTCCGTAAAAGATCAAAACGAAAATCCAAAGCGGAATCATTTTTACAAAGAATACTAAGAAAACGACGATGCCACCAGCCGGCGGGATCGGAATACCTTTAAAGTATTTCATGGATTCTTCGGAGTCGGTAATGTTGAAGCGCGCTAGACGATAAGCACCAAATAGCGGGAATAGGCCAGCAAGAACGTAACCCCACATGCCTAAATTCGCAAAATAGGAGTTTGCAGCTATAAAGGCTGGTGCCACACCAAATGAAACGACATCTGCCAGGGAATCGAGCTCCTTGCCGAGTGTGCCAGAAACGCCGATGATCCGTGCTGCTCTTCCATCAACAGCATCAAGCATCATCGCAATAAAAATCAGCATTGCTGCGTTTCGGAAGTCGCCATGTGCGGCATATCCTATTGAAAGAAAACCACAAAATAAGTTCCCTAAAGTTAGTAAATTCGGAATATGTTTTTTCATTGTACACGTCCTTAAAAGTACTCTATCTCTATGATAGACCATTTTCTGTTAAAAAGTTATGTTTTTTTGTAAAGTCATAAGCTTAACAGAAAAATGCACAAGATAAAAGCTATACAGCTGAGGAGTATTAGGAGTTTAGAATGACTGAGTGCTGACATAAGTTAAACCACCGTGAATGTAATCGGTTAGAATCTCAATAACTCGATGTAGTTCTTCTACGGTGGTTTCTTTTCGTTTTTTAGGTTCGTTTGGTACATGATGGTGATGATAAGGATTTGAGGGTACCCACGCATGTGTTCCGGGTTCATGGTCTTCATTTCCAAAAGCCATGATATGCCTTGGCTTTTTGCCCATTCTATTTAGTCTTTGTGATAATTCCCAAGCATAGTGGTATTCAATAATCTGCCCAGCCTCATTAAGTTTTTCACTAATGAAAAGAACAGTTTCTCCATAGTGTTTATGATCTTTAAGGGGGAGAGTAACATTGATTTTCATAGAACCTTTCGTATCATAACGAACTATATTCGAATATCTTTCTTGCTCGAATAGACGTGGGTTTTCCTCAAATATTTTTTGAATGGATTGAAGTCGATCCGCCTGAAAATTACCCATCTATTCTAACTCCTGAAGTTCTTCGATTAGGTCTTTCCAATCTTTAAAATCATCAGGTTCATCCAGTTCGTATATATCGATACTGCCATCCAAAACATCTTTAAATGCTATATCAAAAGAAGCATTATACTGCATTTCATACTTCTTAATTTCTTCTTTAATAGTACTGATTAATTGCTTTTTGTTTATATTTCGAATGCGATAACTCTCTTGCAGGGATTGTATTCGTGAAGTCCATAATGAACTTTTTAAGTAAAACTGGTTGTGCTTGGGGTAACTGCTATGTCCGGCTTCTTTTATGCATTCTAAGCCTTGTTGCACACGTCTTGATAATGTGGGGCGTGAAATATTTACTTGCTGTGTAAGGACAGAAGATGGGACTAGGTAGGAGTTCTTATAAAAATATCGTAGAGTTCCGCGTTGTGTAATATCATAAAAAAATTTGTCTAAGTAGTATTTAGCTTTTGCAAATGATGTAATCGAGTTGTTCATCCCACTGCTTTTTGATTTTAATTCTTTTTCAATCTTACTAATGATATTTTCATCAATAGCGGTTTGCTTTTTAAAAATCGTTTCTTTCGACGGAGTGATTCCAATTACAAATTGTTGAAATTTAGTTTGTACTGCTTGAGTAACTGTAAGTAAAAGTATCATCGGATCTTCCGAAAGGTCAAAATGTAGATTTTCAAACAATGATAAACCCGAACTCTCATAGGTTTGAGGTGTCATTGGCTTTCCTCCTTTCTTATTATTATAACATGCAGTGAAACGAAAATGCGTTTTTGTTACATATAAGTATGCTCTGAATAGATATAAATATACAGTAACAATGAAAGAAGGATTGACTCCTCTAAGCCAATCCTCTCTTATTTAACGCTCTTCTTCAAATAACTCTCAAACAGCAAATCAATCAGCAGCATCAGCGTAGATCTCGCGGTAATGTCATACCCCGCAAACTTCACGCGGTCTACTGTCATACTTAAATTCGTTTTCACCATTTTACCTAGCGTGGAATCGGACGAGTTTGTAATCGCTGCTGTGTCAACGATTTTATAAGTCAATTTTTCTGCGGCCTGCACCAGGGTTTTCGTTTCGCCGCTTGATGAGATGAAGAACACTAGATCATTCGGCTCCACCATGTTCGGCAGCAGGTCGATCATGTGTGATTCGTATGTATAGTGAGTTTGCTTGTTCGTCTGCATCAAAAGCTTACTAAAATACTCGGCCATCATTTTGGACAAGCCGACACCGACCACAATGACACGTTTTGCGTTTACCATTCTCTCGCTCAATTTTTCTAGTTCACTTGTTTGAATCGTTTCAAATGCCGAGACGAACTCATCTTTATAGCGGTCAACTGGATTATCGTCCAGCAGCGATTGCTGGTTTTCAATCGTCTTCAATATATATTTCAGCTCCGAAAAGCCTTCTAATCCGAGTTTGTGAGACATCCGCACGATAGTAGTAGTGCTTACGTTGTTCACTTTTGCGATCTCGGTCAGTGAATGTTTTTTCGCCGCGTCTAGATTCCCATCTATATAGTAGAGCACTTGTTTTTCGGTTGGTGTGAGTTCGGCCAGGCGACTTCCGAACTGATCTAAGACTTTCCCCATTCCTAACTTCCTCTTTTCCGCACATGTCTTTCCCTTAGTATAGCCCATTTTTCATTCTGTACAAATATACAGCGACTGTACAAAGATAACGCTTACTTTTGTGTTAAAACTTAAGTATAGATATTTGGAAGTGCTTTCATACTAAGGAAAGATAGGAGTGAACGTCATGCAACTTAGAAACATGACCCATCCGAATTTAGTAATGTTCGATGTTGACGCTCAAAATAAAGAGCAAGTCATCCGGCAGCTAATTTCTAACATTTACAAAGAAGGTTATATAGAATCAGAAGACGCTTTATTGGAAGCGGTTTTAAAACGCGAGGAGCAATCTCCGACAGGAATGGAGAAAGGTCTTGCGATCCCGCATGGTAAGTCTTCAACGGTTAAAAAAGCCGTTTTCGCTGTGGCGCGTTTGAAGACGCCACTTGACGACTGGGAAAGCATCGACCCGAACAACAAAGTTCAGCTCGTGTTCCTAATCGCAATTCCTGAAAGTGAAGCTGGCACAACTCACTTGAAAGTATTGTCTACATTAAGCACAAACTTAATGCGCGACGGCTACTTAGAGGGCTTGATGGCGGCAGAAACATCTGAAGAATTTTTAAACAGACTGGATGTAGAAGAGAAATCAGAAACTCCAGCTGAAAAAGAATTTACGAAGACTGTTGTTGCGATTACGGCTTGTGCAACAGGTATCGCGCATACGTACATGTCGGCTGAAGCTTTAGAAAAAGCGGGCCGCGAATTAGGCGTTAGAGTACTTGTTGAAAAACAAGGGGCGAACGGGATTGAGGACGAACTAACTGCAGATGTTATTAAAAATGCAGATGCGGTTATCTTCGCAACAGATATCGCTCCGAAACGAAAAGAGCGTTTTGCAGGGAAAACATACGTTGCAACACGTGTTGCGGAACCGCTCAGACGTGGTAAGGAATTAATTCAAAAATCGCTCGACAATCCTGATGGAGTAGTTGAAGCTGGTGACGAAGACGAGTCATCAACAACAACTTCAAACGGCGGCGGATTCTTCAAAGACATGGTCCAAGCCGTAATGACAGGGATTTCTTACATGATTCCGGTAATCGTTGCCGGCGGTCTAATGATGGGAATCGCGAAGCTTGGTGCGATGCCGTTTGGTCTTGTAAACGAACTCGGTGATCCGAAATATGCAACACACTCAAATGAACTTTTCGTTATTTTGCATCATTTAGATAAGTTTGGCGGATTGATCTTTAAGTTTATGTATCCGATATTCGCTGCTTTCGTCGCCTATTCACTGGCTGACCGTGTTGGTTTAGTAGCCGGATTTATCGGAGGAGCTTTTGCCGGCGGACTTCATTACACGTTCTGGGACAACCCTGAAGGTATTCCGTCTGGTTTCTTAGGTGCATTAATTCTTGGTTTGGCAGCGGGTTACATCGCTCGTTTCTTGAACCAAAAGATTCAATTAAGTAAAAACTTGGCTGCGATGAAACCGATGTTTATCATCCCGGCAGTCTCTGTTTTATCGATCTTCTTCTTAAACTTTTATATTGTAGATCCTGTATTTGGCGGTCTGAATGTTGTTTTACGTAACTGGATTGAAGCAGCGCAAGGTACTGGAGACGTTGTGTTAGCATCTATTATCGCGTCTGCGACTGCTTTTGACTTAGGCGGACCGATCAACAAAGCAGCCGGTGCGATCGCGATCGGACTTGCGGCTGACGAAGTTTATCCGTTAACGGCACGTGTTTTGGCAATCGTTATTCCACCAATCGGACTAGGACTAGCAGTAATTATCGACAAATATGTAGTAGGACGCCGTGTATTCCCGGCTGACCTTCGTGTTGCAGGAAACACATCACTATTATTAGGATTCCTTGCAATCTCTGAGGGTGCGATTCCGTTCATGCTTCGTAACCCGTTAATCACTATTCCGATCAACATCATCGGTGCAATCCTTGGCGCAAGTACAGCCGTTCTTCTAGGAGCTGTACAATGGCTGCCGCTTCCTGCAATCTGGGGCTGGCCGCTTGTTGAAAACCTATGGGCATACTTGTTAGGACTAGTAGTCGGTGCAGGATTCATAGCATTCGCGAACATCTTCGTACGATTTGCGATTTTAAAGAAAAAAGAGAGACAAGCATAAAAACTAAAGGGGCGCATCTTGAAAAAGGTGACCCCTCTTTCTTTTAAAAATGGAGTAATAAGAGTGGAGCAACATGGGAGGGAAATCAGCATGAAACAGAAAAAAGTTTACGTCGTACCGCATTCCCACTGGGATCGCGAGTGGTATTTTACAATAGAAGATTCAAACCTTTTACTCGTTGAAAATATGGACCGTTTGCTGGACGTGATGGAGAACGATCCGGAGTATACAGGCTATGTGTTTGACGCGCAAAGCTCGATCATCGATGAGTATTTGAAGATCAGACCGGAAGAGAAAGAGCGTTTAGCTCAGCTGATCGCCGACAAGCGCATCTTCGTCGGACCTTGGTACACACAAGCTGATTCATTGCTCGTAAACCGTGAGTCATTGATTCGTAACTTGATGTACGGAACACGAATTGCTGAAAAAATGGGGCATTCCATGAACGTTGGCTATCTGCCTGATATTTTTGGCCAGAACACGTATCTGCCTTCGATGTTTAAAGAATTTGATATCGATTATAGCGTGCTTCAGCGCGGAATTTACACGGATCAGCTGAATGGAGATCTGAATTTTACGTGGAAATCTCCAGACGGTGAGAGTGTGAAGGCGAATAATATTTATTTTGGCTACGGCCCAGGGAAGTTTTTAGCGGCTGACGATGAATATATGGAAGAACGTTTACTGCCGATTTTAGAAAAAATTGCGGATTTAAACGAGAATACGGATAACTTGCTGCTGCCAGCGGGCGGTGACCAGGTCTTAGTTCGCGAGCATTTTCCTGAAACCGTGAAAAAGCTAAACGAAATCGATATGAAGCATGAGTATGTTCTATCAGATTATGAAACGTTTATGAAAGACACGTGGGAGACTGGCAACTTTGAGAATGTAATCGAGGGAGAATTGATCGCGACACAAAAATCCAGAATCCACAACACGATTCGTTCACAGCGCTATGACATTAAAAAACTGAATGACATCGCGGAAGAAAAAGTGATCTATGAGCTTGAGCCATTAGCAAGTTTAGCGAGCACGATTGGTTTCAAGTATCCGCAAAAGTGGGTTGATGAGATGTGGAAGATGCTGTTTGATGTGCATGCACATGACAGCATCGGTGGATGTAACTCTGACGACACGAACCAAGAGATCGTGAACCGTTTAACGAAAGTAATCCGCATGGCTGATGGCTGCTTGAATTTATTGAAAAAGCAGATGACAGAAGCGGTGAGCCGAAAGCTGGGCAAGGATTCTATTTTTGTCGTGTTCCACATGCTTCCGAAAGCTTTCACTGGATCTCAAAAAGTCGTTCTTTTCACAAAAGGAAATGCATTTAACGTTCGTGATCTAAATGGAAATTCCGTTGCGCTTGACGTACTTAATCAGGAGTACATCTCAGGCGGGAAGACGATCGTCGTGACGGCTGAAGGCGAAAAGGAAGTTGATGCGCCTGGTTATTACAGAAATGAAGTTCTGCTTCGCGATGTGAAGCTGCCTGCGATGGGCTATGAAACGTTTGAAGTGGTTGAAGGCGGAGAAAACGACCTTCTATCTCATAAGTTTTTAAACAGTCATTTAATTGAGAACGACCATTTCCGCATTTTTGAGGAAAATGGCGTATTAAATCTTGAGGTGAAAGCTACAAAACAAACGATATCTGATTTTATGAGATTCGAAAATGTTGCAGACGCTGGTGACTCGTACGACTTCTCACCTTTAGAAGAAGATGCACAAATCTATTCGAAAAAAGTGCTGTCTGTTTTCGTTGAAGCGAGTGCTGGCACTGAGTTCATGGAAGTTGTTCATGTGTTGAACGTTCCGGGCAACTTAGAAGACAGAAAAGCAGGCGATATTAAAAAAGGATTAGCGGTTGTTACGCGGTTTGAGCTCCGAAAAGGGGAAGCGTTTATCCGAGTTAAGCATGATATCGAAAATGATGTGAAGGATCACCGCGTTCGCGTGCTGCTTCAAACATCCATTGAATCACCTGAACATTCTTTTGGTGATCAAGGCTTTAGCTTGATTCAGCGACCAACAGTTAATCAATATATGGAAAACTGGCGTGAACAGAAGTTTGCAGAAGCTCCAGTACCGATCTATCCATTGGAAAACTTGGCTGGTGCGACGAATGGCGAACGAACTGCCGCGGTTATGACAAAAGGAATCAAGGAATACGAGCTGATCAAGGAAACAGGTGAGATGGCTCTGACGTTATTCAGAAGTGTTGGGTTGCTCGGCCGTGACAACTTGGCTTGGAGACCAGGAAGAGCGTCTGGAATCAACAATAAAGTCGTTTACACACCTGATGCTCAGATGCAGGACAAGATGACGTTTGAGTATGCGATTCATGTCGGAAAAGGTCACGATGTTAAACAGTTGTTTAAATTTGTGGACCAATATCGCGGTCATTCTTTAAGTTATCAAAAGCAATCACTGAACACATTTGAAGAACGACTCGACCGTTTCGAGATTCCGTATCCGGTTGATATTCTGCCAGCTAGCTTCACTTTGTTTGAATCAACAGGAGATGTTTTCTTGAGCACGCTTAAGAAAGCATATGACGATAATTCCATTGTTTTACGTTTGTTTAATCCGAGTGAAGAAGAACAGACGGTGGTGTTATCAAGCGAACACATCCAGTCTGTTTCACAAACGAAACTGAATGAAAAAAGTGTCATCGACGTGAAGGATGAAATTACCGTTCGGCCCAAAGGATACGTTACACTGAAACTGGTTATGAAGGAGAATGCGTAAATGAGTTTTCCAGAAAAAGTTGAGAAGCTGCTAAAAACGATCTATGGTGAGGACTTTTTACCTGAATATAAAAACGAGATTTTAAATCTTGTTGAGGCGTGGAAAAAGAAAGAGTGGAGCAAAACAGCTCCCCTTTCCGAGAAAAATGTGTATCTGATCACGTACGGCGACATCATTAAAGAAGAAGGTCAGCCGACGTTAAAGACGCTGAACAAATTCATTAATGAATATGCAAAAAATGAGATCACCGATGTCCATTTGCTTCCGATGTTTCCGTACACATCTGATGACGGTTTCTCGGTAGTAGATTACCGTGAGATTCATCCTGATCTTGGCGACTGGTCTGATATTGAGCGTTTTTCAGGGGATTACCGTCTCATGTTTGATTTTGTGGCGAATCATATGTCCAAATCGAGCAAGTGGTTTCAAGGGTATCTGAAGGGTGAGCCGGAATATGCCAACTACTTTATTCCTCGTGAAGAAGGTTTTGATGCATCAAACGTGGTTCGTCCTCGTACTTCACCTCTTTTCCATGAGTATGAAGGCGGAAAGACCGCTTGGACAACGTTTTCTGAAGATCAGGTGGATGTGAACTTTAAGCATTTTCCAGCTTTGCATGAAATGACAGATATTTTATTGGAATATGCGAACCGCGGCGGGACAAGCATTCGCTTGGACGCGATCGGTTTTATGTGGAAAGAATCAGGCACGACTTGTATTCACTTACCGCAGACACATGCGATCATTCAGTTGTGGCGTGAGATTTTAGAAGAGCTTGAGTTGAACACACTGCTGATTACTGAAACGAACGTTCCGCACAAAGAAAACATCAGCTATTTTGGTGATGGCGAGAACGAAGCGCACATGGTGTATCAGTTTTCCTTGCCGCCTCTAGTACTGCACACGTTAACAACACATGATGCAAATAAGCTGACTGGATGGGCGAAAACGATTGAAAAAGTTTCTGATTCAGCAACGTACTTTAACTTTTTAGCAAGTCATGATGGTATCGGGATGCGTCCGACGGAAGGAATTTTAACAGAAGAAGAGCGTACTGCTTTGGCTGACAAGGTGCTGAAGAACGGTGGCCGCGTTTCTTATAAGAGCAATCCGGATGGAACGGAATCTCCTTATGAGCTGAACATCAATTATATGGACGCACTCATCAACAAGGACGAAGATGTAAGTGAGGATGTTCAAGTTCAGAAGATGCTTGCTGCGCATTCGGTGCTATTTTCAGTGATGGGTGTTCCGGCTGTGTATTATCACTCGCTTTTAGGATCGGAAAATGATTATGAAGGCTTGGAGTCATCAAGCATCAACCGGCGGATTAACCGTGAAAAATTCGACTATGAAGATTTGGTTTCACAGCTGGAAACATCAACGCGCAGACAGAAAGTTTTTACAGGATTAAAGAAATTGATTCGAACACGTCAGGGCGAGAGCGCGTTTAATCCTTTTTCAGCTCAATTGATTTTAGAGCTTGGAGAGCAGGTATTTGCTTTGGTACGCAGAAATGAAGAAACAGGTGATACTGTGCTGTTTGTTGTGAATGCAGCTTATGACACGGTTGAAGTTGAGCTTCCGTTTGGGGGCCATGACTTATGGAGCGGAGAAACAGTCGAAGGATCTGTTGAGCTCGCGCCGTATCAGTTTATGTGGATCAAAAAATAAAGGCAGCTAAATCACAGTTGTTTTTGAAAGTAGTTGATTTCCGTTCCAGGTTGCTCGCTTTCCGCGGGGCGTGCGGTGAGCCCCCTAGGCTTTTTCAGCCTGACGTGGTCTCACCTGCCCACTCGTCCCGCAGGAGTCTCGCACCTTGCACTCCAATCAACTTAACAATGGAGACAACTAAAACAACCTCACAAGCAACAATTTAATAGAAAAAGAAAAATAAAAGAAGGTGGATGCAATGAAGATTGTCATCGCTCCCGATTCGTTTAAAGAAAGCATGACGGCGGCAAAAGTTTGCAGTGCTGTCGAAGCTGGATTTCGGAAAGTGTTTGGGGACGCTGAATTTGTGCACGTTCCCGTTGGTGATGGTGGAGAAGGAACTGTTCAGTCGGTCGTCGATGCGACGGATGGCCGAATCGTTGAAGTTACAGCAACAGGTCCGCTTGGTGAAAAAGTGGATGCTTTTTACGGGATTACAGGTGACGGGAAGACGGCAGTGATCGAGATGGCTGCTGCTTCCGGTCTCCATCTTGTTCCGAGAGAGCAGCGGAACCCTTTGGTGACAACGACTCGCGGGACAGGTGAACTGATTTTAGATGCACTCGATAAAAAAGTGGAACGTATCGTGCTCGGTCTTGGCGGATCGGCTACGAACGATGGCGGAGCAGGTATGGCTTCAGCACTTGGTGTGAAGTTTTTGGATGTGAATGGTGAGGAGTTGCGTCCTGGCGGTGAAGCATTAGGAGAACTGCTTACAATTGATTTATCTGACATGGATCCGCGATTGAAATCGGTAAAGATAGATGTTGCGTGTGACGTGACGAACCCTTTGACTGGACCGCTTGGAGCTTCGGCTGTTTTTGGACCTCAAAAAGGTGCGACTCCTGAAATGGTTGGCGTTTTAGATGCGAGTTTGAAAAGATACGCTGAAGTTGTGGAGCGGAATCTTGGCTTGCAAGTGGATGAACTTCCAGGAGCAGGTGCTGCAGGTGGACTAGGTGCTGGAGTTGTCGCGTTTTTAGACGGAAAACTGCAAAGCGGAATCGACCTCGTGCTTGATGTTATCGGATTTGAAGAGGCTGTTCGTGATGCCGATCTTGTGATCACAGGAGAAGGCCGGATTGATTCTCAGACGGTTCACGGGAAAGCGCCGGTTGGTGTAGCGAAACGTGCAAAAGCTGTGGCGCCAGATGTTCCAGTCGTTGCAATCGCAGGAAGCATCGGTCCGGATTACGAAGCGGTGTTTGAGCATGGCATAGACGCGGTATTTAGTGTTGTTAACGGTGTGGTAACGCTGGAAGAAGCACTGGAGAACGGATCGGTTAATGTTGAAAAAACAGCGGAAAACATCGCGCGTTTGTTACAATTAAAAATAAATTAGCCCCTTGCTCTCAAGGGGCTTTCCTCATTTTTATAGGATTTGAGAATATTAGAAGTGATTCTTTTAGTGTGATGTTTGGGGACTTTACTGTGAGGCATTTCGCACGAATATGAGGGTTAATGCTTTTGTTTATTCATCATCTTTAATAACGCAATCACGTCATCATTTTGGCTAACTTCGATACGGTTCACAGTGTCACGAATCTCTTTTACATCGGTTTCTAATGTATCAAGTCTTGTTACAATCTGTTGCTGGCCTGCTTCTAAGTTTGTAACTTTGTTATCTAGATTAGAAACTTTGTTATCCAAAGTAGAAACCTTATTATCCAAATCCGAAACTTTGTTATCGATGCTAAATAATTTTACTAAGATTTCATTCAATACTTTTTCCATATATCTCACCTCCTTCATTAGTATTCCTAATCATTTTACAATATATAAAACTTGTCGTACAGTTGGGGTAAATTAAACATGTGTTTAAAATCAAGGAGGTTTTGGCATGAGTGTCATTGATATTAACTGTGATATGGGTGAGAGTTTCGGCGCTTACAGACTCGGAACTGACGAAGAGATTTTAAAGTATGTGACGTCAGCAAACATCGCGTGCGGATTTCATGCTGGTGATCCTGCGACAATGAGAAAAACGGTGAAGCTGGCTCTTGATCATGGAGTTGGAATCGGTGTTCACCCTGGCTTGCCTGACCTGGCTGGATTTGGCCGCCGTAATATTGATATTTCACCTCAAGAAGCGTATGACATGGTGGTTTATCAGATCGGTTCGTTATGGGCTTTTGTAAAAGCGGAAGGCGGAGCGATTCAGCATGTGAAGCCTCATGGTGCGCTTTACAACATGGCCGCGGTAAATCGTGAGCTGTCTGAAGCCATTGCAGAAGCGGTTTATAAAGTGAATCCGGATTTGATTCTGTTTGGCCTTGCCGGAAGTGAGCTTGTGAAGGCGGGCGAGAAGGCAGGACTTCGCACGGCATCAGAGGTTTTCGCAGACAGAACGTATCAGCAGGATTGCACGCTAACCTCCCGAAAGCTGCCGAACTGCATGATCGAAAATGACGATGAGGCAGTCGCACAAGTGATCCGGATGGTAAAAGAGGGGAAAGTGCTGACGCAGCAAGATGTGGACGCGGATATCACAGCGGATACCGTTTGTATCCATGGAGACGGAGCTCATGCGCTGTCTTTTGCTAAAAAGATTAGGCAGACGCTTGAGGATTCGGGAATTATCGTTCGGAAAATTGGTGAAAGTCTTTAAACGTTAAAAAAGCTGGTTCATATAGTATGAGCCAGCTTTTTAAGTGTCGTAATTTGTCTGGAAATGACATCTCGTGGATAAAGTCTAAAAACTTTTGGATTGGATCCTGAAACTCTTGGATTCAACACCAAAATTTTTAGATTCGCCCCTGTTTTTGTGGATTGAAATCCATATGCCGGCTGAAATACCCCCTTAGGTACAACGAATACGGTCATTTTTGGACGGCCAAAAATGCATTTTCAATCTAACCTTCTGTTTCAGCTTCCTCAGCTTTTTCATTTTTAATAAAAAATGAAATAATAAGCCCGATTAAGGATAAAACTGAAACCACAATGAACGCCATGTTGGCGCCATACATATCAGGATAAGAAATCTCAGGGTTATCTTTGGCGTTACCTGCCACTGTTGTCATAACGGTCACCAAAATCGCCGTTCCTACTGATGCAGCGATCATTTTCATCGTATTATCCATCGCGGCGCCGTGCGGAATCAACCGTTTTGGCAGCCGATTCAAACCAGCAGTCGCGACGGGCATCATTACCATTCCGAGACCTAGCATCCGAATGCTGTACATGATCGTAATAAACGTAAATGATGTGGATGGGCTGAGTGTTGCGAAAGCAAAGGAAGAGCCCGTGATTATAGTTAAACCTGTGAACGCAAGCCATTTCGCGCCGAATTTATCAAATAGCCGGCCGGTAATCGGTGATAACAGCCCCGTAATCAGTGCGCCAGGTAAAAGTGCCAATCCTGCCTCAAAAGCTGTAAAATCCCTCATGTTTTGCATAAATAACGGAATAATCGTCTCAGCTCCGATCAACCCCATGAATGTGATCATCCCAATCGCGACAGTAAGCGGGAAGACTGAGTTGGCAAATACACGGAACTCGAGCATCGGATGTTTTAATCGAAGCTGTCTTGTAATAAAAAGTACAAGCGCAACGACGCCGATTCCAAGCCACAACAAGGTGCTTGAGGCTGTCCATCCTAAGTTCCCCGCGCATGTGAATCCATAAAGAAGTCCGCCGAATCCGAACGAGGACAGGATGATGGATAAAACATCAACCCTTGTTTTCGCCGTCTCTGTCACATTTTTTAAAGCAAAATAAGCGACGAGAATATCGATGAGTGCAATTGGTAAGATAATGAAAAATAGTAGCCTCCACGAATAATGCGATGTTACCCAGCCGGATAAGGCTGGACCGATTGCCGGCGCAAATGAAATAACAAGACCGACTAACCCCATCGCAGATCCTCGTTTGTTAACCGGGAAAATCATAAGAAAAACGGTTTGCATGAGCGGCAGCATGACGCCAGCTCCGCTTGACTGAATCACCCTTCCAAGCAAGAGCATCTCGAAGTTAGGTGCCAATCCGGCAACTAGTGTACCAAAAGCGAACACACCCATAGCAGACAGAAAGAGCTGTCTTGTTGTAAAACGCTCTAATAAAAATGCGCTGACTGGAATCATGATCCCGTTCACGAGCATAAACACAGTTGTTAGCCACTGTGCGCTGTTCGCAGTGATGTTCATCTCGTCCATGATCGGCGGTATCGCTGTAATCATCAGTGTTTGGTTCAAGATTGCAATAAACGTTCCGGCAAGAAGCAGAGTTACAATCGTAGACTGTTTATAATTTTGTGTTGCTTCCATTCACATCTCATCCCTGTCAAAAATTATGATGTGTACAGCTTACACGATTTTTATTTGAAATCACATTAAATTGCCTAGTGCAATACACTAGTAAAAAACCTAGGTGATGGATGGATGAGGAACAGCTAGCTTTGAACGATGACGTGCTGCTTTTACTAGATATCTTTGTGATTTTATCGGTTGATAGGAACCCTGTGCTGGGTGTTGTTTTAGTAGGATTGCTTAAAGCAGTGACAAACGATCGTTCTGTCAGGATAGCATTTATTTTATTAGTGATCGTACTGAACATGGGAGTGAGAAAATAATCATTTATACCCGGGCATGAGGAAGGAGGATGTCTAGCTGTTTTCCTGTTTTTAAACAATTCATACTATTTAAACGATTTCGTTATTATTCTACAATAGGGTGAAAAGGAGGGCTATTGTGAGAATACAAGCTAAGCGATTACTTATTTTAGGGATAATGTGTTTATGTAGTATGGTATTTTTCGGTTCACAAGCGGCTGAGGCAAAAGAAAAGGATAAGACAAGCTGTTATGACTCAACTGTTTCGTTAACACCAGAGGAACAGAGGATTGAGGATGGGAATCCGATTCCGCAACAGATCTTAGAGGACAGCGAATTTACTCCATACGTAGATACGTTTAAGCGAGATCTTTGTTCGGTAAAAAGTGAAAAACAAGCTGAAAAGTTAATCGAAAGACACGGTACGAAGCTATGGAAAACTGCGGTTGACCGTGCTCAGGGGAAACGACCTGATTTAGGAGAGCTCGATACATATGATGATCGTCCGCTATACTGGGCGAGACTCAGCATGACAAGTGCACTAAGACAATGGGATCCAGAATTTGAGGTAACAGAAGAAAAACGGGAACAGCTCATGAAAAAGCTAGAGTACACTTCACGTGGGATCACTACGATTCATTTTCCTAAGGGTGAACGAGTTAAGCGTGTTCTGGTAAGTGGATTTGATCCGTACCGTTTGGAGCAGGAATTTAGAAGAAGTAATCCTTCTGGAGCAAGCGGACTCCAGCTCGACGGTCGATGGGTTTGGACGGAAGATGGACTAGCTGTTATCCAAGCAGCGAATTTTCCGGTTCGATGGGACGATTTTGAAGAAGGAATTGTTGAAGATACATTCGGTCCATATTTGAAAAAAGGACCAAAGCAAATAGATTTGATGATGACAATCAGTCAGGGCGGACCTCGCAAAATGGCGATCGAAGGTTATGCGGGCCGCTGGCACACAGGGGCTGACAATAAGCTGGAAGAGCGGGCTGAAGTGACGCCGACCGTTTCTGATTGGCCGATGCCAGAACCTCTTCCGGAATTCATTGAAACAACTCTCCCATATGAAGAGATGATTGAGGCAAAAACAGGACCGTGGCCGGTGTTCCGAAACGACGAGGTTTGCGAGTGGCTTCCGCCGAACTTTGAAGATCCAGCCGTTTGTCATGATGGCGGTCCAACACTAGGTTCAAAGGCAAGAGCAGGAGGGGGAGGAAGCTACTTATCTAACGAAAGCATGTACCGCTCCAACCGTGTCCGTCTTGGGCTAGGAGCTAACGATATCCCGGGTGGTCACCTTCACATCGCGGCCCAAGAGTTTTATCCAGAAGACAAATCGGTTTACATCACCGATGAATTCAAAGAATTCCGCAAAAATACAGTGGATCAGACGGTTGAATTAGTGGAAGCGGCTGCTAGAGGAATAGAATAATAGCATAGGAGAGAGTGCCTTTACGATGAGGCACTCTTTTTAGTTATCCCTCCTAAGCTACCAAAGCAGACCCTGAAAGGTGTACAGAATAAATAGAGCTACAAAAGCAACATATCCATAAGCGATGTAAATCAGTGTTTTGTTAAAACCTTTGTTTAAAATAACGGAAGTATGTAAAAAACCTGCTGATAATAAGATGGTGTTATTCCAATAGCCCGTTCCCTGAAAAAATCGATAGAGTGTGATCGTGAAAAAAACGCCCCATAACAGTAGTGAAATTATGTAAAACTTCTTCATTCGTAATCTTCATTTGAAAATTTATCCTACAAAAATACTAACATAGGAATCACTCTTTATAAAAAAGTGACCTAAACGTACGGCTCTCTGCGTATTCTAGAATAGTTAGTTTTACGGACTGGCTTAGATAAGAGGTGCTGCATCATGAATATCGTCGAGATCCTGAATCAATTGAGCGACCGCTTTTTTAAGATGAAAGTTTATGATCTATCTGCTCAGATGGCTTATTATTTTCTGATGTCGGTTTTCCCGTTTTTGTTAGTGATCTACTCATTGATGACTTACTTACCTCTAAATGAGAGCAATATATTGGAGCTGATCCAGCCATATGCTCCTGATGCTACGTACGCGCTGATCGAGAAGACGCTATCTTATACGGTTAGGAGGCAGGAGGGAAATCTCCTTTCGTTGAGCTTAGTTGTTACATTGTGGCTTTCTTCTATGGGGTTTCAGTGCATGAAGCGCATTTTAAACGATGCGTATGAGGTACGAAACGATGAACATAAAATAAAACAAATTGTTGAGAGTCTATTGTTAACAGTCGGATTTATGATTGCGGTGCTGTTTTCAGTGATCGTTCCTCTTTTTGAAAAATTATTAAGTGTGTATCTAAAAGGGATTTTTTCGATTGTTGAGTTTCAGAAGTTGTGGATCATTGTGCAGTGGGGGATCGGGACTATCTTTCTGCTGGTCTTTTTTATTGTGCTATATTCATTCGCGCCTAGCATAAGGCTCGATTTTAGCAAAGTAGTTCCAGGAGCTTTCTTCGCTACGATCGGCTGGCAGCTAGTATCGATGGGATTTGCTTCTTACGTCAGCGGAAGCAATTATTCAGCGTTATATGGTCAAGTTGCCGGTCTAGTCGTCTTGATGCTGTGGTTTTACCTGTCCGCGATGATTATTATACTGGGTGGGCTGCTGAATACGGTGGTGTATCCGAATGAGCCTGTAAAATGGTAGCTTTTTAATGGTGTTTTTCACTATGAAAAGTGGGTTGGCGTGAAACGAAGAGGTTTGTGCGTGAAACAGAAGTGAAAACGCGTGGAACTAGCAAGTCAACGCGTGAAACGAAGGTGATTTGGCGTGAAACTAAGCCAAAAACGCGCGAACGTGTAACAGATTATAAAAACACGTACCGTAAATAGATAAAGGGTGCCTCCGCAAAAGAGGCACCCACACATTTTTTATAAAACCCCAAATTTCTCATCCCGCACATCGGTAATAAACATATGCCCTGG
This sequence comes from Fictibacillus sp. NPDC058756, assembly GCF_042746035.1. NCBI lineage: Bacteria > Bacillati > Bacillota > Bacilli > Caryophanales > Fictibacillaceae > Fictibacillus > Fictibacillus sp. NPDC058756. The sequence continues at coordinate 423,750 of NZ_JBHYPU010000001.1, forward strand.
GGCGTGGGTGATCATGATTTCTGGCTTCACATGCATAGCCACAGCCTGAGGAGTTACGCCGCATGCCCAAAACACAGGAACTTCGCCTTCATGGATCTGAACGGGATCACCGAAATCGGGTTGATACAAGTCATAAATCCCGATGCTCTCGGGATTTCCGATATGAACGGGTGCGCCGTGAACAGAAGGGAAGCGGCTCGTCACCTGAACGGCTCTCACTACGTCTTTTTCAGGAATCGGCCGCATGCTCACGACCATCGGTCCTTCAAAACGGCCGGCTTTTACACATTCGATGTTCGTTTTAAACATCGGAACGTTGCATCCGCGCTCAATGTGGCGTACCGGAATTCCGTTATTCATCAACGCATGTTCAAACGTGAAGCTGCAGCCCAGCAAAAAGCCAACCATCCCGTCATCCCAAAGGTCTGTAATGTCTGTTTTTTCTTCAGCCAACTCGCCGTTTCTGTAAACGCGGTATTTCGGAATATCCACTCGCAAATCCGCATCAGGAGCGACAAGCGCAGGGACAGCTGAACCTGGCTCCGTCACGTCCAGCACAGGACATGGTTTCGGGTTCCGCTGGCAAAACAGAAGGAACTCAAACGCCAGTTCTTTTGGCAAAACAACTAAGTTTCCCTGGGTGTACCCGTTAGCTAATCCGCTCGTCGGCTTCCGCCATTCACCGCGTCTGATCATATCACGCGCCTCAGCAGGATTCATTCTGTCTAGTGCATTCATGAAAGCTCCCCCTTGGTTTTATGCAAATAACTTAGGCAGTCCTGTGTACAGTGAATAAACACTCATGACGGCCATGATCACAACGATCAGCACACCAAAAATCGTCATCCACATTGGATGTTTGTAGTCACCGACAATCTTTGGTTTGTATGCCGCAATCAGCATCACACCTAATGAAATCGGTAAAATTAATCCGTTTAGTGATCCTACTAAAATGAGAATCTTAACAGGCTGTCCAACAACCGCAAAAACTAATGTTGATACAGCGATAAAACCGATAATAATCCATTTATGATATTTTTCTAAAGCAGGGCTGAACGTACGAATAAATGAAACAGACGTGTAAGCAGCTCCAACAACAGAAGTGATGGCAGCGGCCCACATTACGACACCAAACATCTTATATCCGATGTTTCCAGCAGCTAATTGGAAGACAGATGCTGGCGGGTTATCCGGATCTAATGTTAACCCCTGTGCCACGATTCCAAGTGCAGCCAAGAATAGGAAGATACGCATGATGGATGCGATGCCGATAGCTGAAACAGAACTTCTGGTTACTTCACGTAAATTCTCTTGCCCTTTAATTCCTGCATCAAGCAAACGGTGGGCACCGGCAAATGTGATGTACCCTCCGACTGTTCCCCCAACTAGCGTTACGATCGCTAGGACATCAATCGTGTCTGGTATAAATGTTTTTACAACCGCTTCTCCAACAGGAGGCTGAGCCGTAAACATTACATAAACGGTTAATCCAATCATGACGAAACCAGCGACTTGGGTGAAACGGTCCATCGCTTTTCCGGCTTCACGGACAACGAATACTAAAATGGCGATAATTCCACTTAAAATAGCTCCGGTTTTAGCGGAAACTCCAAACAGAACGTTTAACCCAAGGCCTGCTCCAGCAACGTTTCCGATGTTAAAGGCGAGACCACCCATAACGATTAGGACGGCAAGGAAAAATCCTAAGCCAGGTAGAACGTCGTTTGCGATATCTTGTGCTCTTTTTTCGGAAACCGCGATAATTCGCCACACGTTCATCTGCGCACCAATATCAATAATGATGGATGTTAAAATAACAAAACCAAAACTTGCTGCGAGAATGGACGTAAAGTGCGTTGTTTGTGTTAAAAATCCAGGTCCGATGGCGGATGTAGCCATCAAAAACGCGGCGCCTAACAGTATACTAGCTTTCGATTCTTTCTTCATACTCTTCCTCCTAGATTACTTCGATTCTTGTTTTATTTTTAGTGAGATTCCTTGTTTCAACTGGTGTATTTGTTTTTCTCGGTCTAAATATAGCTGTTGAGCGACTTCATGTGAGACCTCGGTGAATTGCACTTTGTCGCCTGGTTTTAGCTGAGCCATGATTGGCAAGTCGACCGTTGCGATCTGCCCGATTTTCGGATAGCCGCCAGTGGTTTGACGGTCAGCTAAGAGGACAATTGGATTTCCTTCAGAAGGCACTTGAATCGTACCGAAGTTCACTGCTTCTGATAGCATTTCTTGTTCTTTTTCGAGTAAAAGTTCAGGTCCTTTCAAGCGGTAGCCCATGCGGTCAGACTGCGATGTCACTTCAAATGATTCTGTAAAAAGCTTCATCTGGCTGTCTTGCGTAAACCAGTCATACTGTCTGCCTTTCATCACTCGAACTTTCGGTTTTGGAGCTGGTGTTGCCGTAAATTCTGATGCGATTGTCCACTGCATCTCTGCAAACTTTTGCCCGTCTAATTCGGCAGCTAATACTTTTGTTATTTGGATCGCAAATTCACTTGGTTCTCTGAGTGTCAGCTCATCATCGGCTTGAAGCGGTTTTCCGTTAAAGCCGCCGATTCCTGCTCTTATGTAAGTTGATTTGCTGTCCATGACTTCAGGCAGGTCGAAACCACCCGCGACAGCTAAATAAGCACGGCAGCCTGTTTTACATCCTCCGAACTTAAGCTTGCTTCCGGCTTTCACTAAAACAGAACGCCAAAGCTTAACTGGCTTCCCATCAACTGAAGGGGAGAGGTTTCCGCCGCAGATTGAAATCAGCGTGTCTTCCGTAAATTCCATGTCAGGACCTAATAAAGTGAGCTCCAACGTTGCTTCATTCTCATCATTGCCAACTAAAAGGTTTGCTATCCGATGGGCTGTCGCATCCATCACGCCACTCGCGATCACACCGTATTTTTGATAACCATAGCGGCCTAAATCTTGAACACTTGTAAGGAGACCCGGCTTCGTAATCTTAATCATTCTCGTTCTCCTCCCATTTCTGAAACTCATCTTCTGTAATCGGTACAAATTTTATTTGATCTCCCGCTTGTAAAAGACTTGGTGTATCGCCTTCTGGAAGAAAAAGTTTACGAGGTGTTTTTCCGATCAGTTGCCATCCGCCAGGTGTTTCAATCGGATAGACACCTGTTTGTTTGCCGGCAATTCCAACAGATCCAGCTGGAATCTTCAATCGCGGGTTCTTCCGTCTAGGTGCAGCAATCCGTTCATCCATCCCGCCGATATAAGGAAATCCAGGGGCAAACCCGATCATGTAAACGATGTATTCACCATTTGAATGAATGTCGATCACTTCTTCTGGCGTCAGTCCGTTTCGTTCGGCTACTTCTTCCAAGTCTGGTCCGAATTCACCGCCATAGAAAACCGGAATTTCAACGACACGGGGTTCAGCCCCTTCTTCCACGTCTAGTTTTTCCAAATATGAACTTAATTCTTCACAAACTTTTTCATAAGGAAGTGTTTCCGTTTTAATTTTCATAGGATCATAAAAAACGGCGACCGTCGTGAACCCTGGAACGTATTCAATTACCCAGTCAAAAGACTGTTCGTCTAAAAAAGAGGAGACTTTATTCACTTTTTGCTGAATGTCCCGGCTGATGTCTTCGCCGAGCTCAATGATTACACTGTTGTCACCTAAAGGCTGCAATTTAAACTCCATCATTTTCTCCCCTGTCTATTTATGTAAAATTAATCAGAATATTTGTATATTTATAAAGGTCTAGTATAAAGGAAAACGCTTTAAAATCAAACCTTCATATCCATTGATTCCCGATAGTAATTATTTCTAGTCTCGAATTTTCTATACAGGTGGTTTATCTTTAAACAAACGTTTAAAATGGAAAAAGAGAAATCCAAGAGAAAACCCACATAGGGAGTGTTGTGAAAGTGTATAATGAACCGATTTTTCTAAAACCTGTATTCAAAGACCGAATCTGGGGCGGAACAAAGCTTCGTGAAGAGTTCGGATACGATATTCCATCGGAAACAACCGGAGAGTGCTGGGGAATCTCCGCTCATTCGAACGGACCAAGTGAAGTAGTGAACGGACCTTTAAAAGGGAAAACGCTTGATCAAGTGTGGGACGAGCATCGTGAACTCTTTGCAGATCAAGAGGGAGAAGACTTCCCATTGCTTGTAAAAATTTTAGATGCGAAGACTGATCTTTCCGTGCAGGTGCATCCCGATGATTCCTACGCTCGTGAGGTAGAAGGCGAGGCTTTTGGTAAAACAGAATGCTGGTACGTGATCGATTGCGAGCCAGATGCAGAATTGGTGTATGGTCATCATGCTGGATCTAAGCTTCAGTTTGAAGAAATGGTGTCTGATAACCGCTGGAATGAGCTTCTTCGTAAAGTTGCGATTAAGCCAGGAGACTTCGTATATGTGCCGAACGGAACGATTCATGCGATCGGTGCGGGAACGATGATTTTGGAGACGCAGCAAAGCTCTGATATTACGTATCGTGTGTATGATTACGATCGCCGTGACGATGCGGGTAACACACGTGAGCTTCATATCGAAAAGTCGATTGAAGTTGCGATGATTCCGCATCAGGACGCTGACTTCGAGCCTGTTTTATCTGCGAATGACGATTTGAAGATCGAGAAATTGATTAAAGAAAATTATTTTACCGTTTATCATTGGAACTTGGAGGGTGCGGTAGCTGGAGTTGAAAATCCTTCGTACTTGTTGGTCAGTGTACTGGAAGGTGAAGGAGAGTTGAAGATTGATGATCAATCTTCTTCCGCATTTAAAAAAGGCGACCACTTTATCGTGCCATCGACAGTGAAAAACTTCGGAATGAGCGGGGATGCGAAGTTTATCGTGTCACATCCGACGATTTAATAAAGAAGGAGCAACCGGAATGAGGGTATTCCGGTTGTTTTTTGTGTAAAAGAAAGACTTGAGCGTAACTCGATGATTTTGAGCGAAACTAGAGGTGGTTTGAGCGAAAAGCAGGGGATTCTGAGCGAAGATCGATGATTCTGAGCGTAGCGAGCTATTTTTGAGCGTAGGTGTAACAGATAAAAGAACACGTACCGTAAAACCTCAGAAAATCTATCGAACACAATAACGAAAGCCCCTTGCAAACAAGGGGCTTCATTTTATTTATTCACTTTAGAGGTAGAGTCACGTTTTAATAGGGTTGCTGGCAGAAGCAGCTCTGTGATGGGTTCCTCTGTGTTTTCCATTCGCCAAACGAGCTGTTCAATCGCTTTTCTTCCATAAAGCTCTAAATCAATATCCATCGTAGTGATCTTCGGATTCGCTAATCTTGAAAGCTGTCCGTTATCAAAGCTGCAGACGGAAACATCATCAGGCACGCGGAATCCTTTTTGCTGTAGCGCAGACTGAACAAAAAATCCAAGTCCGTCGTTTACGCAAAACCAAGCTGTCGGCTGTGTCTCTACTGAATCCACCAAATCACGTACTATGATTTCGCTTTCCTCAACGGAAGAAAAAATCAATTGCTGATCGACTTGCAGTTCGTGCTCTTGAAAGGCGAGTAGATACCCTTCCAGCCGCTCCTGATAACTCGGTGAAAAACGGGTATCCCCAACGAATGCAATTTTCTTATGACCAAGATCGATCAAGTGTTTAACTGCAGTGTAAGCTGCAAAGCGGTTATTCGTCAGAATCGCATCAGCCTGAATGAGCGGGTGATGATGGTCGATCGTTACCGTTGGAATACCGGTTGCGATGACTTTGTTGATATATTCGGTGCTGATATGCGATAAGATGAGCACGCCATCGACTTGTTTATTTTCTATAAAAGAAGGGAGAGTCAGATTCTCCTTAGCCTCGTTGCTTACCGATTGGATCAGTACATTCAGTCCTTTGTTTGTCGCCTCTTTTTCCACACTCAAATAAATCTTTCCAAAAAAGCTTTGCAATGAAAATGCGAGATCTGATGCAATGAGTCCGATGTTGCCCGTACCTTTTCCCCCTGTTTTCGCTGTGATCGTCTTGTATTGATATCCTAATTCCTTAGCTGTTTCTTCAATTTTTTTACGTGTGGCAGGGCTAACGCCTGGTTTTCCAGAGAGAGCCTGTGACACCGAGTTTTTTGAAATATTTAAATGATCCGCAATGTCTTGCATGGATATTTTTTTCGCCATTATTTAAACAAACCTTCCAAAAAAAGAATTTTGTCACGTTACAAATTAAATATAAACGAAAAGGCAGATTAAGTAAATAAAAACAAACGGTAAATTTAAAAAATACCCTTCAAGCCTAGAAGTAATTAGGAAAGTTATGATTATAAAATTGTCTGGCAAAACGTTTGACAACATTACAAATACGTGTAATAATCACATTACATTAAGTTACAAAAACAATTACTTGAATGACATATTTACACATTGTAATTAAAGTCACGCTTTTTTTTAAACCTAAAATGATAGCGCTACCATTCTGGGTTCGTAGTACAAATAATGGGCATCACTATTAACAAGGGGGATATTCTGATGAAAATGAAAAAGGTAGCATCTCTTTTCCTTACGGCAACGATTGCAGCATCCGCATTGGCTGGCTGTTCAACCGGAAACGGTGAGAAATCTGCAGACGGAAAGACGACAATCGAATTCTGGGCTGCTCCAAACCCGACGCAGCAAGTGTATTGGAAAGAGATGGCGAAAGAATTTGAAAAAGAAAATCCGAAAGTTAACGTTAAAGTAAGTCCGATGAAAGAAAGTCCAACTTCAGAAGCAAGCATTCAATCTGCGATTGCAGGTAAGAGTGCGCCAACGATGTCTGAGAACATCAACCGTGGGTTCGCCGCTCAGCTCGCTGATAGTAAAGCACTTGTTCCGCTTAACGAAATCGAAGGCTGGGATAAGCTTCTGGAAAATCGCAGCATGACAGACACGATCAAAACATGGGAATTCTCTGATGACAATCAATATGTCATGCCCATTTACTCAAACCCGATGTTATTTGGCTGGAGACTTGATATTTTAAAAGAAGTAGGGGTAGATAAAATGCCTGCTACTTATAGTGAAGTTCTTGATGCTGCTAAAAAGCTAAAAGCGAAATACCCTGAAAAGTACGTTTGGGCTAAACCTGCCCTTGCAGACCCAACAGCACATCATAGATGGTTTGACTTCTTCATGCTTTATGATGCGGCATCCGGCGGTAACAATTTTATCGAAGGTGATAAGTTTGTAGCCGAGGATGAAGCAGGCTTAAATGCATTGAAATTTATGGATGACCTCAGAAAAGAAGATGCAATTTTAACGAAACAGTCCACAGATCCTTTTGAAAACGGTCTTGGGATTTTCACAGACCTTGGACCATGGACGTTCAGCTATTGGGAAGAAAAGTTCCCTGAGATGAAATACAACGAGAATTTTGGGCTGGCACTTCCTCCAGTTCCAGACGGTACGGATACAGAAAAAGTGAACACATTCGCTGATACAAAAGGAATCGTTATCTATGCGTCAGCAACAGAAGAAGAACGAAAAGCGGCGATGGAGTTTATGAATTTCGTATATTCGAATCCAGAAAACGATCTGAAGTGGCTCGAAACGACTAAGCTTCCACCAGCTCGTGACGACCTCTCAGCAAATGAATCGTTCAAAGCGTTCTTTGATAAAAATCCTGAACTGAAGCCTTACGCAGATGCTGTACCAAACGCAATACCTTCTATTGATAACGCTAAATACAACGAACTTCAGACACATATTGGCCGTTACGCTGTGAACCCTGTCGTGAAGGGAGAAGTTGATCCTGAAAAAGGCTGGAAAGAGATGAAGAAGGCCATAAAGGAGGAACTTAAAAAATGATGAAAAGAAACGGGACGGGCTGGCTATTCGCCAGTCCTTACCTTTTATATGCGGTCATTTTCTTCGCCATACCGCTGATCTGGTCCATGTATCTATCATTCACAGACTGGAACTTAATCTCGCCGGTCTACTACTTTAAAGGGTTTGATAATTTCATAGAAGCAGTGAAGCATCCAGGAGTGCAGGCAGCATTTTTTGTAACATTTAAATTCATGGCCGCCTTTGTTCCGATGGTTATCGTTTCGTCGCTCGCTGTAGCACTTGTCATTCACGGACTGCCTCGTTTCAAAGGACTATTCCTAATCGGATTCTTCCTGCCGTATTTGGCATCAGGGGTTGTTTCATCCCTAATTGTAAAAGGATTGCTCTCACATAACAGTGCGTTCAACGTATTTTTACGAAAATTTGGAATCGAAATCGACTGGCTGAGCACACCGTTATCCGCATTGCTTGTGGTTGCGGCAATCATCGCTTGGAAGTTCACCGGCTACTACGCACTTATTTTGACGGCTGGTTTTGAAAGCATCAATAAAGATGTTTATGAAGCAGCTGCTATTGATGGCGTAACACCATCACAACGTTTTTGGAAGATAACTTTGCCGCTGCTGTATCCAGCATTATTTACCGTGTTGATCCTCTCAATCGGAGTTTCATTCGGGATCTTTACGGAGGTTTACCAGCTGACAGGCGGCGGACCGAACTACGCAACAAACACATGGCAGATGGAGATTTTTAAACAAGCGTTTACGAACTTGAGCGCAGGTTACGCGTCAGCAGTTGCGATCATTGCTTCTGTTGTGACGTTCGCTTCAATCTTAGTCATCAGAAAATTACTAGAGATGTGGGGGAAACGTAATGGTTGGGTCTAAAAAAGGATTAACTTTTCGCTATGTAATCGCTTTTGCATTGCTTATCGTTATGGTCTTTCCATATCTCTATATGGTGATGAACTCGTTTGCCGACTGGACACAGGTTGATAAAAAGGTTGTACCTACTGAGTTTACGATCCGTTCGTATGAATGGCTTTTCTCAGGCGGGGAAGCTGGCATTGCAAGACCGTGGCTGAAGGCTTTCTTCAACAGTGTCATTGTATCGACAGCATCAACCGCACTCATGATGGTGACGGGTGCTATGGTCGCTTTCGCACTCGCGAAAATGAACTTTAGAGGACGGGATTTCATCAATAATGCGGTCTTGTTCCAAATGTTCTTCCCTGCGATCATCTTGCTGATTCCAACGTTTTTAATCATTCAAAACGCTGGACTTTATGACACATATACGGCGATGATCCTGCCGAAAGCGATGAGTTTATGGGCCGTCTTCATGTACACGAACTTTTTCCGGGCGATCCCGGACACATTTATTGAGGCGGCTAAGTTAGACGGAGCTTCAAACTTTCAGATCTTATATAAAATCGTGATGCCGATGTCAAAATCGATCACAACAGTCGTTTTCTTATTCTTGTTCATGGAAAGATGGACGGAATTATTGTGGGATATGATTGTGGTCAGAAGTGACAGTATGCTGACGCTTAACGTATTACTTTCCCAAATGTTCGGGCCATACGGCGGCTACCCAGGTCCGATGTACGCAGCATCCGTCCTACTCACAGTTCCGATCATCATCTTGTTCCTGTTCTTTTCAAAACAGTTCAAAGAAGGCATGCAGTTTACGCTTAAATAGGTTGAAGGAGAATTATTTATGACAAAGACATGTGCAGAATTAGTCGAGATTTATTTAGAAAAAGATCAGCCGGTGAACCCCGAAAAGCTAACGTTTACGGGTGTTGGGGAACGGGATGTTTATAATATCACAGCTCCGTTTGAAGACGAAGGAGAGTTAGTGATCGCGGGTCGTGTTGAAGCCCGTGACACTGAGCATTCAGAGGTTTACTTTTTCGTGAACCGTGATGGGGTTTGGACCCCGAGAGAAGGAGCGCCGGTTTTTGAACTGCAAGATCCATTCGTGACGAGGATTGCCGGAGAGCTAGTGCTTGGGGGAGTAGAGATTTTTCCGCATCCGACGAATGAAGGCGCACTTGGCTGGCGGACTGTTTTTTACAAAGGTTCATCCATAGAAATGTTGAAGCAGTTTTTTAAAGGACCGGACGGGATGAAAGATCTTCGTCTCGCTGAATTAAACGACGGAAGTGTTGCTGTCTTAACCCGTCCTCAAGGAGAAAAAGGGGGACGCGGAAAGATTGGTTTTGCGCGTATCCCTTCATTAAAAGAGTTAACACTTGATGTGATTGAAGAGGCACCACTTTTAGAAGGGCAGTTTGCTGAAGGGGAATGGGGCGGCGCGAATGAACTCCACATTCTCGATAACGGACTGATTGGCGTACTCGGACACATCGCAAGTTTTGATGAAGAAGGAAACCGTCATTACTATCCGATGGTGTTTTCATTAAATCCTGAAACAGGTGAGCATACAGAAATTCAGCTCATTGCAATCCGTGATGACTTTTTAGCTGGCGCTTCTAAACGTCCTGATTTAGTGGACGTGGTGTTTAGCGGCGGACTTGTTCGTAAGGAAGATGGAACTACAGATTTTTACGCAGGTATCAGTGACGCAGAAGCCCACAAAATTACGATAAAAGATCCGTTCAATCAATTTGAAAAATAAGGGGACATGCAGCATGAATGTGTATCGATATGAAGAAAACCCGCTCGTAACACCTCGTGATGTAAAGCCGCACCGTGACGATTTTGAAGTGATCGGAGCGTTTAACGCTGGAATTGCTAAATATAATGATGAAGTGATCATGCTTTTGCGTGTGGCTGAGCGTCCAATAAGTGATGATCCGAACGTGGTGAAAGCTCCGGTTTACAATGTTGAGACTGGGGAACTGGAGATCCACTCGTTGGATTTGGATGATGAACGGTACGATTTTTCCGATCCGCGTGTGATCTGTGAAAAGAAAAATGGCAAGAGCTTTTCGTATTTAACATCGCTTTCCTATATTCGATTGGCACGTAGTACGGATGGACGCAACTTTACGATAGACGATAAGCCTTTCATTTATCCATCTAATGAACTGGAGACGTTCGGGATTGAAGACCCGCGCGTTACACAGATTGGGGACACGTATTACATCTATTACAGTGCGGTTTCTCCGGCGGGTGTCGGTGAATCACTCGTTTCGACGAAAGATTTTGTGGAAGTTGAGCATCATGGGATGATCTTCTGCCCCGAGAACAAAGACGTGTTAATTTTTCCTGAAAAAATTAACGGCCTTTATTATGCGTTGCACCGGCCTGTTCCAAAAAGCACGGGCGCACCGGAAATCTGGGTCGCAGAATCTACGAACCTTTTACACTGGGGCAACCACAAACATTTGATCGGATTGCGTGATGGCATGTGGGACAATGGCAGAATTGGTGGCGGTGCAGTTCCGATTAAGACGGAAAAAGGATGGCTGGAACTCTACCATGGCGCATCAAAAGAAGACCGTTATTGCATGGGCGCTGTTTTGCTAGATTTAGAGAATCCGGCAAAAGTGATCGCTCGTTCAAAAACACCGATTTTGGAGCCTGAAGCCAATTATGAAGTGGATGGATTCTTCGGGAATGTCGTGTTCTCATGCGGGGTGCTTGTCGAGGGTGACGTTGTGAAGATGTATTACGGCGTGGCGGACACATCAATGGCATGCGCAGAGCTCAGTTTACAGGAGATTTTAGACTCATTGACGTATTTATAAGAAAAATGTGGCCAAAACTTCAGGTTTTGGCTTCTTTTTTATGGGCATTATAGAGCCTGTAGGCGAAATTATGTCTGGTTCGGGTGCAACATGCAGCAGATGGGGTGAAACCTGGCATACACGGGGTGAAACGAAGGGTTCAACGGGCGAAACTATGCTCACTTGGGGCGTACGTGTAATAAATAAAAGAACACGTACCGTAAACCATTAAAATACGGCTCACGTAAACTCAAATACGAGTTTCATGTTAAAATCAAGCTAACGAAAGGAGCGGTCAACATGATTTTAGGTGCAATTGAAGCAGGCGGTACAAAATTTGTATGCGGAATCGGAAATGAAAACGGAGATATCATAGAGAAGATTAGCTATCCGACGACTACACCGGAAGAAACGCTACAGCTCGTAACAGATTATTTCAAAGATAAGCAGATCGAAGCGCTTGGCGTGGGCTCATTTGGACCGATCGATCTGAACCAAGAAAGCTCCACGTACGGATTCATCACGAGCACACCGAAAAAACATTGGAAAAATGTGAACCTGCTTGGCGAACTCAAAAAACATATCGATGTGCCAATGGCATTCGACACAGACGTGAACGCAGCGGCGCTCGGCGAACTGGAATGGGGAGCGGCAAAAGGGCTAAACAGCTGTATCTACATGACAGTCGGAACGGGAATCGGAGTCGGAGCAGTTACAGAAGGTAAGCTCATTCACGGAATGCTTCACCCAGAAATGGGACACATTCTAGTCAAACGTCACGAAAACGACACCTACAAAGGAAACTGTCCTTTTCATGGGGATTGCTTAGAAGGAATGGCATCAGGTCCTGCTATCGAAAACCGCTGGGGTCAAAAGGGAGTGGTGCTCTCAGCAAACCCTCAAGTTTGGGAGCTTGAAGCTTATTATCTCGCACAAGCACTCGTAAACTATATTCTGGTGCTCTCACCGAAAAAGCTCATACTTGGCGGTGGCGTGATGCAGCAAAAACAATTGTTTCCAATCATCATCGAAAACGTAGTGAACCTGCTGAACGGCTATATTCAGCACGAGAATCTATTAGTATGTATTGATGATTATATCGTTCCGCCTGAACTGGGTGATAATGCGGGATTGTGCGGGGCGTTGGCGCTGGCAAAAAGAATACAAAAGCGGTAAGCTGACTCATTTTGGAGTCAGCTTTTCTTCTGTATCTAAGCTTGTATCGGCGATAGCCTAACAAAAAAACACGTACCATACAACAACCGCTATCATCCAACATCACCACTCCAAACGCTAAAATTGGAGGTTATCTCCACTTTTTCTAAAATTTTTGAAGAATTTATTCATATTTCCATTAAATTGTGATACTATTCAAAATAGATAGAAATTTAAATGCGCAAAATGAAAGGAGGAAAGGCTTGATAATAAATAAAAATGAAAGCGCTTTAGAAAGTGAAAGCTTAAAGCGAACGATGCCTGTAAAGCTTTACTATTATGAAGTTGAATCTGCGAACGCTGTTGATGTTTTGTTTGTTCAGGACGGTGAAGATTACGAACAGCTTGGCGAAATCAAAGACACCATCGATCAAATTAAACGAACTCAATCGCTTACTGCAAACCTGTTGCTTGTACTCGTTCATCCCGGAGACTCTCATCAAAGATGGAACTGCTACCATCCACAAGGAGATGAACATACGCAATACAAAGACTTCATCTCACAAGAACTTTTCTTATTCATAGAAAATTGGCTTTCAGATAAACAACTCCACATCAGAAAGCTAGGAACCATCGGGGATTCTTTAGGTGCTGTCATCAGCACTTATCTTGTAGCAGAAATCCAAAAACCATGGACCCACCTAATCCTACAGTCAGCAGCCTACGAAAAACACATGGAATCTATTTTAGAAATATCAATCTTTCCTTCAAATCTTCAAATCTATCAAGTTGTCGGCAAAAAAGAATTAGCGTTTACATCACCCATAACGGGCAACACATTATACATACTTAATCAGAACCGTGAGTTCCACCAGCGGTTTCAGCTGCTCGGAATAAGTGTTGTCTATTATGAAGAAGACGAAGACCACCTATGGGATTTTTGGAGAAGAGATCTGCCTAGGGCTTTATCATTTTTTATTAACGACTAATAAAAGGGGTGTATGAGGTTGAAAAAGGTTTTGTCTATTTTAGTGATTGCAGCTCTTATGCTTTTAGCTGCGTGTAACAGTTCCAGTGAGACCGCTAGTGGCGGAAAAAATGAGAAAGTAACGATTGAATTCTGGACGATGCAGTTATCACCAACGTTTGATGATTATATCAATAGTACAATTAAGGATTTCGAAAAAGAAAATCCGAATATTAAAGTGAAATGGGTAGACGTTCCTTGGGGAGATATGGAGAAGAAGATCCTTGCTGCTGTATCTTCCAAAACAGCTCCAGATGTAGCGAACTTAAATCCGCAGTTTGCTTCAAAGCTGGCTGAACTTGATGCATTAGTTGACATGGATAAAATGGTCGATGAGAAAACTCGAGGCGAGTACTTTGAAGGCGTTTGGAAATCAAACACGTTTGATGGAAAAACATTTGGTATTCCTTGGTACCTTTCTTCGCAAGTAACGATGTACAATACAAAGATTTTTGAAGAAGCAGGTCTTGATCCGAACAGCCCGCCAAAGACTTTCGAAGACTTAGCGGAAGTGGCTAAGCAAGTAAAAGAAAAGACAGGAAAGTATGCATTCTTCCCGCCGCTAGATGGCAGCCATCTGCTTGAGTCAATGGTTATGATGGGTGTTGATTTAACGAACGAAGACATGACGGAAGCAGCATTTAATAATGAAAAAGGTCTGAAAGCATTTGAATTTTATGTTGATTTATATAAAAACGGCTACATTCCGCGTGAAGTTTTAACAGAAGGCCACGGGAAAGCGATTGATATGTACCAAGCTGGACAGCTCGCGATTCTTGCGTCTGGTCCACAGTTCTTGAACCAGGTTAAAGAGAATGCGCCGGATATTTTAGAAGTAACAAAATCTTCAGCTCAAATTACAGGCAGCACTGGAAAGATGAACACAGCTGCTATGAACCTTGTTGTGCCGAAGCAAAGCAAGCATCAGGAAGCGGCAGTGAAGTTCTCTGTATTCATCACGAATGCTGAAAACCAGGTGAAATTTGATAAGATCGTTCCGATTTTACCTTCGATTGAATCAGCATTGGATGATCCATACTTCAAGGAGCTTCCTGCAAACCCTACACCGATTGATGAAGCTAGAATGGTTTCGGTTAGCCAGTTAAAAGACAGCGAAGTACTTATTCCTCCAATGAAGGGTTATGAAGATTTAAAGAATGCGATGAATGAAGCTGTTCAATCCGCAATGCTTGGCAAACAATCTCCGAAAGATGCACTTGCTGAAGCTGAAAAACGCTGGAACGAAACGTTATCCAAGTAAACAGATGTTTAATAGAAAGACAGGGGACACAACCTCCCCTTCTTTCTTTTTACTAATCAGAAGATGGTGATAAAGTTGACGAAAAAAAACATATTTAACTCGATACATAAAGGGTTAGTTGTTTCGTGTCAGGCGTTGGAAAGTGAACCTCTTAACGGAAGCGGAGTCATGGGTAAGATGGCGAAAGCAGCTGAAATGGGAGGTGCTGCAGCCATCCGTGCAAATGGTGTTGAAGATATTTTTTCTATAAAAAAAGAAGTTTCGCTGCCGGTTATCGGACTTATCAAACAAGAGTACGAGGGTTCAGACGTGTATATTACACCTACGAAAAGAGAGGTTGAACTGCTTCTAGAGGCAAACGTAGACATGATCGCCCTTGATGCTACACATCGCAACAGGCCGAATGAAGAAAAACTCCAAGATCTAATTAAGGTGATAAAGGAAAAAGGAGTATTGGTCATGGCTGATATTTCTACTCTTCAAGAAGGGCTGCTTGCTCAGAAACTAGGAGCAGATTGTGTTTCTACTACTCTATCTGGCTACACCTCATATTCCAGACAGCTTAGCGGGCCGGATTTTCAGCTAATAGAAGAACTAAACGAAGTTCTTACGATTCCGGTGATAGCAGAGGGCAGAATCTCAACTCCAGAAGAAGCGAAGAAAGCTTTAGAAGCAGGAGCTTTCTCGGTCGTTGTAGGATCTGCGATTACAAGACCACAAGACATCACGAAACGCTTCGTTAATTTTATTGAGAAGGATGTTGAAAACCATGCAAGTTATACAGAATCAAAAACAAGCTAATAAACCGATCAAAACATATATTAATAGCTGTTATCCGTCATTAACAAAATCGGAGCAAAAAGTGGCAGACCTTGTTTTGGAGAAGATGGAAAATGTCATGTACTATTCCGTAACAGATATGGCTGATATGGCTGGTGTCGGAGAAACAACGGTTCTTCGTTTCTGCAGAAAGATCGGTTATAAAGCTTATCAGGAATTTAAACTGGCGATCGCCAAAGATCAGTCAGCCGTGCAGAACGATCAGTCTGAAAACAGTGATGAACACGTAAAACAAGAAAACTTCATTTCAGCTATAGCTGCAAACAGTATTTCCGCTATTCAGGAAACGGCAAGCATGCTGGATGAAGGTGCGCTTGAAAAAGCACTCGAATTAATTGAAAAGGCAAGATCGGTTCATTTCTTTGGAGTAGGAACTTCTGGATTAACAGCGCTGGACGCGAAGAATCGTTTTCTTCGTATCGGAAGACGAACAGATGCTGTGATTGATTCCCATATTCAAGCGATGACGGCTTCCACACTGACCAGTGAAGATGTTGTTATTGGACTTACGGTATCTGGAAGTACAAAGGATACGATCGACTCATTAAAAATTGCACGTGAAAATGGAGCGAATATCATTTCGATTACCTACTATGCACGTTCACCTATTACAAAAATCAGTGATGTCGTTTTATTGAGCGGGGGCAAGGAATCACCGATGGAAGGCGGTTCGCTTGCAGCTAAAATCGGACAGTTATTTGTAATCGATCTTCTATGTACAGGCTTAGCACTTCGGACGAAAGACTTTTCTCTTTCCATGAAAGAACGGACTGCACGTTCTGTTTTGGATAAAATCTATTAAAAGCTGTGGTGACAATGGATGAACGTGATTGGAATTGATATTGGAGGGACTTCCATTAAAGGAGCTGTTTTCAACGAGCATAATCGCGTTTCTTCTATAAAAAGCAGATCTACGGAAATCTCCAAAGGAAAAGAAGGCATTCTAAAGGGTGTCCTTGAGATTGCAGAAGAATTGCTTCGCGATTTTCCGGATGCATCTGAAATTGGAATCGGAACAGCAGGACGAGTTAACTCCGATTCTGGAGAAATTGTTTATAGCACTGCGAATCTGCCCGGGTGGCAAGGAACGAATGTCCCAATGGAAATTCAAAAGGTTATTCCTTTACCTGTTAAGGTTGACAATGATGCGAACACAGCGTTGATAGGAGAATTATGGACACAAAATAAATCCTATACGTCTGCTGTTTTATTAACACTTGGAACAGGTGTAGGCGGAGCTGCTTATCTGAACGGGGAGTTGGTTCGTGGCCACCATTGGAATGGCGGGGAGTATGGGCATAGCATCTTCATGCCTGATGGACAGCAATGCAACTGCGGGATGAAAGGCTGCTTGGAACAGTATGTATCGGGCAATGCTTTAGTGCGAATGGCGCGTCAAGAAGGCTTGTCCATCATGCATGGCAGTGAATTGTTTCAACTCATAAAGATAGATGAAAAAGCGGCAAAAATAGTCCAACAGTATATCGAATACATAGCCTTAGCGCTTTATAACGTCCAAACGACCATTGATCCTGAAGTAATCATAATCGGCGGCGGGGTAATAGACTCCAAAGATTCATGGTGGCATGAATTGGTGCAAAGTCTGCTGAAATTCCCAGTCCCGGTTCATGTTCAGCCGGCTGTTTTAGGAAATGAAGCAGGAATGGCGGGAGCGGCAAGACTTTGTTTGCACGAAACGCATCGGAAAGGAGTGACACCATGAGAAGAAAATTACTTACACCTTATCTATTTCTAGTTCCAGCCTGCATAATCCTGGGAGCTTTCATCTTTTATCCGCTTTTGCAGGCGATATGGATGAGTTTTACTGACTATAATATGATTTCTGATCCGTCATTTGTGGGGCTTGAAAATTATAAAGAAATTTTTGAAGATGATCTCTTTTGGAAAACGCTCGGGCAAACGTTTCTATATCTAATTGTAGTCGTGCCCACACTCGTCGTCCTGCCAATCTTTTTAGCTATATTAGTCAACCAAAAAATCAAAGGAATCGGTTTTTTCCGCTCCGCTTACTATGTGCCCGTTGTTACATCAATGGTAGTTGTGGGAATCACGTGGAAATGGGTTTACGCCGATCAAGGGATATTAAACTACCTTCTACAATCAATAGGAATTATTGATGGACCCGTGCACTGGCTGACGTCTCCAACCACATCAATCTTTGCCGTAATGGCTGTTACCGTCTGGAAAGGCCTTGGCTATTATATGGTAATTTATCTTGCAGGACTTCAGGCGATCCCTTCTGATCTATATGAAGCGGCAGATATTGATGGTGCAAACAAGTGGAAGCAAATCTTTCATATTACGATTCCAATGCTGATGCCTTCCATAATTATCGTAACGATCATGTCTTCAATTTCGGCTATGAAAGTGTTTGAAGAGATTTATGTCATGACAGGCGGAGGTCCGCTGAATAGTTCTAAAACGTTAGTATTCTATATTTATCAGGAAGCCTTTGAAAAACTAAGAATGGGTTATGCAAGTGCAGTAGGTGTCATTCTTTTATTAATCACACTTGTCTTGTCCATCTTCAACTTGAAGGTTATGAGTAAAAAGGAAACTGCGCTTTAAGGGGGGAAACAACGTGGAATTAACACCTACGCCAACAACGGCTCCAGCAACCGTTAATAAAACAAAACAAAAGATTCGGACAAAACGAAAACATCGGTCACCGCTTCAACTGGCAGTGATGTACCTCTTGTTATTTATCGTGATGTGCTTGATGGTTGGCCCATTTTTATGGTTGCTGTCGACGGCTTTAAAATCCGGGCACGAAAATATATTTGCTTATCCGCCAAGCCTTATTCCTCAAGATATTACACTAAGCAATTTTGCGAAGGTCATGGATACGTTTCCTTTTTGGCGCTACTTATTCAACTCCACTTTCGTAGCGGTCATTACCGTGATATTGAATATTCTTTTATGTTCACTAGCTGCCTATCCACTGGCACGTATGAAGTTTCGCGGGAAAAATCTCGTCTTCTTATTAATTATCTCAACAATGATGATCCCGTTTCAGCTTGTTATGATTCCAATATATATTCTGTCTCTTGAACTTGGTTTGCAAAACACCTATGCAGGAGTCATCCTTCCGCATGCAACAACGGCATTTGGGATATTCCTGATGCGCCAGGCATTTTTAACGGTTCCTTATGAACTGGAAGAATCGGCCCGCATGGATGGATGCAACTCGTTTCAAATCTGGTGGAGAATCATCATGCCGCTCGTTCGTCCTTCTGTTGTTACATTAGCTATTTTTACATTTGTGATGAGTTGGAGTGACTTTTTATGGCCGCTTATTATTTTGAATGATGAGAGCATGTACACGCTGCCTCTTGGTGTAAACGCACTAGCCGGAAACTTTTCGGCAAACTGGCGGCTGATTGCAGCAGGATCCGTTTTATCAGTACTGCCGATTATTATCTTCTTTATATTGATGCAGCGCCACTTTATTGATGGAGCGATGAAAGGAGCGGTTAAAGGATGAGCAGCACAATTCACTATCAAAAAACGATTCCGGTTGCCGGTCAGTTTGATGTCATCGTGGCAGGAGGAGGCTGGGCTGGCATAATAGCCGCATGTGCGGCAGGCCGTGCAGGTGCAAAAGTTCTGCTTGTAGAGCGCTCAGGTTTTCTTGGCGGTAATGGAACAGCAGCTCTTGTTGGTCCGTTTATGTCCTTTCATATAAAAAAACAGCCTCTAGTCAGTGGGATTTTTCAAGAAGTACGGGATGTTGTTGTGGCACGTGAAGGTGCGTCAGGCGGATCTCGCGGATTTGATGTAGAGATTTTAAAAGATGTGCTGAACGAGACCATATTAAAATATGGTGTGACACCGCTTTATCAAACGTCTGTTATTGACGTCATAAAAAAAGATGAACGAAATATTACCAGTCTCGTGGTTCACAACAAATCTGGACTGAGTACATATACAGCTGATTATGTCATTGACGCCACAGGTGATGCCGATCTGATTCATTATGGAGAAGGTCAGTATGTGGTGGGCAGGAAAGAAGACGGCTTAACACAGGCGATGACGAAAATGTTCAAAATCGCTAACGTCAATATCAATGAGGTGCTTACGTTTTGCCGGGCAAACAAAGAGCATTTTATGTTCATAGAAGAAGATGTGCTTGTTTCCATTGCCGGCTTTAAAGATATTGTGGCGGATTATAAGGCAAAAGGGCTTTATCCGCTTCCGCAGGATCATGTGTTCTTCGTAACGACAAACCGCCGTGATGAAGTCTTGGTGAATACAACAAGGGTAATCTTGAAGAGCGGAATCAACGGGAATGACATTACCGACGCTGAAATCGAAAGTCTTTCACAGGCTCATGCCATTATGAATCTTTTAAAACAAGAAGTACCAGGATTTCAGGATGCGTATATCTCCACAACTGCTCCGCAAATCGGGATCAGGGAAACGAGAAGGATCGTGGGCGATTATGTGTTAACGCGTGAAGATGTGATGTACGCGCGAAAGTTTCCGGACGCCATAACTCATTGCATGTATCCGATAGACATTCATAATCCGAAAGGTGAAGGCGGGGAGCTGACTAACATTCCAAAAGGCGAGTATTATGACATTCCTTACCGCTCGCTGCTGCCGGTAGATTTTGATAATGTGCTTGTTGCTGGCCGATGTTTATCCGCTACGCATTCAGCTCATTCCTCAGCACGCATTCAGGCAACATGTGCTGGAATGGGAGAAGCGGCAGGGGCTGCGGCGGCACTCGCGAAAAAGTACGGCGTAACAACCCGTGAAGTTGATATTGGTGAACTTCAGCAGCATCTAAAGGAACGTGGCCAGATCATCAAACCAGACTATGTGCAAAGGATGGAAGTGTCGTGAATTCGTACGCTTAAACTTCATGTGATCTTTCAATCCCATTGGGACCGTGAATGGTACTTCCCATATGAAACCTTCAGCTTATGGAACCCTGAAGAAACAGAACAGCCATTTACGGTTTCATGTAATGGATTGTCTAGGGCAAGCTCTCTTAAATCAAAGGAAATTGATTCATATACATTTGATCTGCATTAGAAAGGAGGGATGTTCATGCTAAAAAGAAGGCTTGCGCTGCTGCCTGTCGATGCACGTCCTGTAACTTCGACTTTGCCAAAACAGATCTCTGAAATAGGCGGGTGGGAGGTTTTGCTTCCTCCGAAAGAGATCCTTGGCTTTTTAAAACGGCCAGGAGATGTGTTGAAGGTTAAGGAATGGATCGAGGATGTTGAAAAAGAAGTAGAGGGTTTTGTTGTATCCACAGACATGCTTTGCTACGGCGGTCTTGTTCCTTCCAGGGTAAATGAAGATCCGTTGCCAGTGCTGCTGGAAAGATTGAATCTATTAAAATCATTAAAAACAAAATATCCAGATAAAAAAATATATGTGTTCAGTGCTACGATGCGGATTTCAAACAACTACGTAAACGAAGAGGAAAAGGAATATTGGTCCGATTATGGTGTTGAACTTTATCAATACTCTTATCATAGTCATCGATATGCTAAGGCTTCTGATGAAGAATCAGGAAAAATAGTTTTTGGTCTAATGGATAAAATACCTGCTGCTATTTTAGAAGACTATCTTTCTACGAGAGAAAAGAACTATTTAGTGAATCAGTTTTTATTGCAGTTTGTTGAAGAAGGAATCGTCGACAGACTCGTATACCCGCAAGATGATACATCGGAATATGGGCTAAACATTCAAGAGCAGGAGACACTGACTCGGGAAGTAAGAGAAAGACGACTGTTTCAAAAGGTGGCCATCTATCCCGGGGCTGATGAAGTAGCATGTTCTTTAGCTGCCCGAATGATTCTGGAGCTTGAAGGGGTCCGGCCTCCTTGTTTTTATCCTTTTTACTCAGGAGAAAAAGGCGCATTGATTCCTGCCATGTATGAAGACAGGCCGATTGCTGAGAGCGTAAAAGGCCAGATTTATGCACTCGGTAGTCATACGGTGAGCACTGCGGGAGAAGCGGATATTCTCTTAGCTGTAAACGTACCAGGGAAAAAACAGGGAGATTTGGCACTTCAATTGTATTTGAACGAAGTGGATACACCTGACCGCAATATTGGAGAATGGATTTCCCGTATTCAGTATTATGCAGAGCAAGGATGTTCTGTAGGGATTGCAGATGTGGCTTACGCAAACGGCAGTGATGCAGCCATGATACCTGAGCTGCAGGATTCTGTGAATGTGACAAGTTTATGTGGATATGCAGGATGGAATACAGCCGGAAACACCATTGGAACTGTGGTTGCACAAACAGCTATGCACTACCTGCAAAAGATGAAGAATCTCGATAACAAGCAATTGATTCATAATCAGCTGTATCTTCGTTTGCTGGATGATTATGTTTACCAATCAATCGTCAGGCTAGATGTTCGAAAAGATACTGCAGACGAATCCAAATTGACTGCAGATGAACTTTGTGAAACGGTAAAGCAGCGTTTCATGAAAGAAGCTCACATCTTTTTAAAAGGAACTTCATTATCTCTATCCAATATTTATCTGCCATGGAATAGAACGTTCGAGATTGGCTTCGAGCTGGGGGCGGGTGCATTAGAATCTCCAATAACATCAGAGCTTGAAACATCTTAATAACTTAAGCTACTTTTCTTATGAAAAACGGGCATGTTCTTCTAATTTACATGTCTAAACGTAGCCAAACAGCCAGAGAAATTACACATCTAGAGGGCAGCCCGTTGCGGCTGTCCTTTTTAATTTGTAACTAGGTAATTAGACAGACAGACAATCGTCCCGCTTTTAAGGAGGTGAAAAACAGCAGGGGGACGGTCATTATTTAAAAATATTTAGGAGGAATATAGGATGAAAAGACTTATTGTACTTATGTTGGCCTTAATATTGAGTATTTCAGCGTTTTCAACAGGAGCAACGGCAGCAGATAACGATAAAGCGAGACACAAAGTATTGAAGAATCTTTTAAAAGAAAACGACAAGAAGGCGCGTATTCTCTGGTATGACCTTGCTGCCAATATGGAGCGCCTCAATTCCCAGGAAGCTGTAGAAGCGATGGTTGAAAAAACGCATAAAGCAAACATCGATACAATCATTTTAGATGTGAAGAATTATACGGGATTTGTTGGCTATAACAGTGAAATTGCACCTCACGTTAGTGAATCAAAAATGCCGAAGTACAAGGATTTCCCTGCAGGCTTCGATATGCTGGAAGCCATTTTAGCTGAGGCGAAGGAACGCGGAATGAAAGTGCACGCAGCTGTAAACGTTTTTTCTGAAGGGAACAACGACTATAAAGATGGACCAGCTTTCAATCATCCAGAATGGCAAACCGTCTTTTATCAGGCAACAAGAACAGCGGAAACAGACGCAGGCAGTACTTTTCCTATTTTTGCAATGAATACATCAAGAGGATCCAACCAATTGATTTTATATACACCTGATAAATATGAAGTTTCTCCTGCAAACCAATACGGAGCAGAGGTTCAGGTAATTGATGGCACAGTAACAAAAGTTGTTGATCGTGTGTATGGAGCTCCCGCTGTTGACGTTCCTGACAACGGCTATGTGCTATCAGGTCACGGGGAAGCACGCACATGGATTTTGAACAATGTAAAAACAGGTCAAAAGATGGACGTGGATGGGCAGAAAACAGAGCTTGTCCCAGCAAGTCAGTATCCGACGTTTTCAACATTTGTAAATGCGATCAATCCTGAAGTTCAGGAATACGAACTGAGCATTATCAGGGAGCTGATCAATAATTACGATATTGATGGAATGGTGCTTGACCGCGCTCGTTATTCTAGTATTTATGCGGATTTCAGTGATTTGAGCCGTCAAAAGTTTGAAGCATTTATTGGGAAAAAGGTAGAGAACTGGCCGACTGATATCTACACCGTATCGTTTGAAACAGGTACAAAAGAAGTTGTGCCAGGACCTCTTTACAAGCAGTGGATCGAGTTCCGTGCAGGAAACATTCAAGCGTTCTTTAAACGAGCAGAAAATGTTGTGCACACATTAAAACCAGACATGCTGTTCAGTACGTATGTTGGCGGTTGGTACCCTCATTATTATAGTGAAGGTGTAAACTGGGCGAGCAGAACGAATCAGCCGGACTATGACTGGGCATCTGATAATTACGGAAGCACTGGCTATGCGGAAACACTCGACTTTTTGATGACAGGAAACTATTACACAGAAATAACACCGGAAGAGGCACTGGCTAAAGGAAATCCTGAATGGTATTCCGTTGAAGGCTCTGCAGATCTTGCGTTTGATGTGGTGAATGAAGCTACTTTTGTATACGGAAGCTTGTATCTGATCCAATACGCACATGACCGAGAAGAATTCAGGCGTGCACTTCGCTCAACACTTGCACATAGTCATGGAATCATGCTGTTTGACCTCGTTTACTTAGAAATGTACAACTGGTGGGATATCTTAGAGGAAGAATTTGCAGAAGACTCAACTGCACCACATGACATTCCTGGTTTGCTTAAGATGGTAAGGGATGATAAATAGGAGGATATAAGACTAAAGGAATTCTATTGAGAAGCACAATCTGGATGAAGTAGCTTCGGAAAAAATGTTTGAACACATGAATTACATGCTATTATATGCAGTTTATAAAGCTATTAGATAATTTATGGCCCCTTGAGTAAGGGGCTTCCTTTTTTATGTTTGTCAGTGGGTTTTTTTTTTGGGGTATCAACGAAAAAAATCCACTTTTATCGAGAAAGAGGAGAAATGCATTAGGAGGTGAATAAAGGAGTAGAAAATAATTTATGTATATACATAACTGGGGGAAGGGAATGTTAAGAAAATACATAGTGCTCGCTTCTTTGCTCGTGTTTTCCGGATGTGGGGTTGTGGCTGAAGATCCTAAAGCTCAAGGGGCTAGACAAATAGAAAAGATGGAAAAAGCAGCAATTAAAAAGATACTAAAAGAGGGCCAAAAGCTGTTAAAAGAAGATAAAGATTTCATTCTTGAACCTGCTTCAGGCAAGGTATGCAAATTTGAGAGAGAAGAAAACCGTATTGATAAAAATGAGTTAGACAGAAAAATACAAAAGAA
This sequence comes from Fictibacillus sp. NPDC058756, assembly GCF_042746035.1. NCBI lineage: Bacteria > Bacillati > Bacillota > Bacilli > Caryophanales > Fictibacillaceae > Fictibacillus > Fictibacillus sp. NPDC058756. The sequence goes on from NZ_JBHYPU010000001.1 coordinate 448,584, forward strand.
ATTCCAGGGTGAATTTTATAAAAACATTGATTTGTATGCTTCTAAGTTACCCATTGATACGCAAGTGTTTCATGTAAATGAGGATGGTACTGATTTTCTTTACGCAGAAGTTTCTAATGGCAAGGATCGAATCTATTCTTGTGAGTACTTTTATGGAAACTAAATATCAAGGATCGTAAAAATGGAAAAAGAGAGGACTGCTCATTCGAACAGTCCACTTTCTCTTTATTTTACTAATCTAAAAGGAATCTCCGTTACGGTATGGCATCACTCTTGAACTTGAGGTTTTCGTGATGATAGCGAAGCATTTCTTCAGTGGGATCCTCAAAGTGTCCGAGTTTATGTTTGAGTGTTAATATTCGTTCAACCGGCTCATCAACAAGTGATTCAGGTAATGCTCCACTTTCAACAAGTTCTTTTACATGGTCGATATAACAAGGATCTTGAAAGCTTAAAAGAGCCGTCGCTGAAACGTGCAGAGGAACAAACCGGTAAAGCGAATGATTTACCCGCTACCGACATTTACTTCCCTTATTTTCATGATGCAAAGTTCTTCGTGAGGGGAGTAAGTGAAGAGTACAATGTGGTTATGTATTTAGTGAAGGAAGTGGAAGGGGAGCTGCTTTACTTTTCGCTCCATATTCCATCGAAAGCAGAAATGGAAGGCGTGGAGCCTAGTTTGTGGGCGATGCTTGAGACGGTAAAGCCTAATAAAAAATAATAAGTAAAAACCCGGATATTAGCCCGGGTTTTTCTATTTTACTAAATCATTTAGTTTCTCGTTCCGTTCTTCTCTTTCTGTTTCATCAGCCAAATCATACTTTTTTAATAGATGAAAGATTTCGTTCAAAAACTCCTGATCTGTTTTTTCTGTTAATGAACCTTCAACTTCACGCACGAGATTATCTGGCATGAACGGTCCTTGGTCAACAAGCTTTTGTTTTACATCTTCCAACGTATGATCAATCGTGCATTTCCCCATGGAATCTCACTCCTAACAATAGGTTTGTATTCTTTATACCACAAGTTAACTGCCGACGGCTTTTTTTAACTCCTTGGTTTCGTCTTTAAATGAATACGCGTACCACATCGCGATTAATAGCATCACACCTGTTACAACGAATACGATCTCCACGGGGAAGAATCCGCCGATCACTCCCCCAACTAGCGGTCCGAGCATGGCTCCAATTTGAGTGGCGGTTTGCTGAAGTCCGAAAGCTCGTCCTCTGAACTCGTCAGGTGTCGTTTGAACAACCAATCCATTTAAGGCTGGGAAAACGCCGCAAAAGAAAATTCCGTATAGAAAACGTACAGAAGAAAAGCCCCAAACACCATCAAACCAAGCCTGTGCAATGGTTCCGATTCCGCCACCCAATAAGCCGATCATTAATACGGTTTGAAAACCGATCTTATCAGACATGCGTCCCCAATAAGCCGCAAAAATAATGCTTGCAATACCCGGTAATGAAAAGACTATGCCCGCTAACAGTGCCGTATTATCAGATGAACCGCTTATTTTTAAAATATGAAGGGGAAGAACGGGTTCGATGGTTAAGATGGAAAGAGCGGTGATGATGGATAGAAATAATACATTCATAAAAGGTTTGTTTGCTGCTGCGACCCGGATATCTTTTAAAACAGAACCTTTTTCCTTGCTAGGGGTGAATTTTTCTTCGGTTACCCAGAAGATTACTAAAAGAGTCGAGATGAGAGATAAGAAACCTCCGCTCGCAAAAGCCCAGCGGTTTCCGAACAATTCAGCTAGTCCGCCACCAAGCAGCGGACCCATAATTCCGCCTGATGCACCCGCAGAGGAAATCATCGCAAGCGCGTAGCCGACATTCTTTTTCGGTGTGTTTGTTCCGATCAGTGCGATCGCACCTGGAATGTAGCCAGTCAAGAGACCTTGAGCAATACGCAATCCGAGCAGCTGGTAAGCATTTGTTACGAAAGCCGTTAACGTGTAGATAATGAACAAAAAAGCACCGGCGCGGATTATCATCGGCTTTCTTCCGTATCGATCGGCCATCATCCCCCAGTAAGGAGAAGCTATGGCACCTGCAAAAAAGGCTGAGCTGAAAATAAGTCCCGACCAGATCTCGGTGTGGTCATGAACACCAATCTGAAGAAGAAAAAGAGGTAAAAAAGGAACGACCATGGAGTAGCTGGCTGAAGTAAAGAAGACGCCGACCCATAGCACCCATAAATTTCGCTTCCAAACTGCCATAATGTGTACACTTCCTTATGCTGTACTCTAGGAAACTTTAATATTAGTAAACTTTATTAATTTTTGAAAAAAGAAATATATTAGAAATAGTATCAAACTAGCGCTCCAAATGGAAGAAAGCAGACTTATTCTTTCATTTGAATAGAAGGAAGAAAGGCAGTATTAACCACGGTTTCCGGAGCTAAAAACGTCGCTACAGCCTTTACAATCAAAGAAGAAATTGAGTTCTGCTGCGAGATCTTATACCACACGAAATGTCATTTTAGATGATGAAGAAATGGAGCTCATGACCGAAATACTTCAAAGTTTACGGGTGAAATTAAAGTGGAACCACATCAGGGAGGGTGTGATTTTTTAAACATTTGTTTAACTTTAACAGCAGAATAAGAATAAGCAGTTTGGTATAATAGATATAAGGAGGTGAGTAATTTGGAAAAGAAAATAGATAAAATGATGGACATAATGATGCAGCTTCAACAAAGTGTTCTAGAACTAAGAGATGATGTAAACGTTATAAGAGCTGATGTTGCAGATTTAAAAGTAAGAGTAAACAACATCGAAGAAAGAGTAACAAACATTGAAGAAAGAGTAATAAACATCGAAGAAAGAGTAACAAACGTTGAAGAAAACATGGTTCGAAAAAGCGATTTAAAGTATTATGATTTTAAGATTGCAGAACACGATCGCGAAATCTTCGAGTTGAAACAACAAAACTAACCCCACGTGAAATCCTTTAAACTTCATAAATGTCCCCTTAAATCGGGTCTTACAATCACATAGGAAACAATAAAACCGGAAGAAATCTCCCGGGTTTTATCATTAAGACAATATCCACTGTACAATTAAAAATGATGCTATGAAAGCCAGGAAGAATGAAATGATACCTGCTATTTTTCTCCCGTTCACTTCTTAACCCGCACTTTTTATATAATCGTTATACATATGCTACCATCACACTATCATCCAAATAAAGATTAATGTTACGCTGAAAAGGAAATATAGGTAGTGGAGGTGTTATTTAAACATGCGTTTAAAAGGTAAAAAAGTAATCAGCCTCGTTCATCACGATTTCGAGGATCTAGAGTTGTGGTATCCGATTCTTCGGTTGCGTGAAGAAGGTGCTGTTGTAGAACTTGCTGGTGAAAAGGCAGGGGAAACGTACATCGGAAAATATGGTGTGCCTGCTGAAGCGGATTTTGCATTTGGTGATGTGAATGCTGCCGATTATGATGCAATCCTCGTTCCAGGCGGCTGGGCACCAGACAAGCTGCGCCGTTTTCCTGAAGTTCTTGAAATGGTTCAGCACATGGAACAAGAAAAGAAACCTATCGGGCAGATCTGCCATGCCGGCTGGGTGCTGATCTCTGCAAAAGTGTTGAACGGTAAAAAAGTAACGAGCACACCTGGAATCAAGGATGATATGGAGAATGCAGGTTCCGAGTGGATCGATGAGCCGGTAGTAGTTGACGGTCACCTCGTTTCAAGCCGCCGTCCGCCCGATTTGCCGGATTATATGAGAGAGTTTATCGAAGTTTTAGAAGCGAAATAAGTAAAAATATGCCCAAGAGGTGAAGATATTCATCTTTTGGGTTTTTTTATATACCTGTTTTACCTAACAGGAATGAATAAATTTTGCTGCTAAACTATATTTTGAGCGTAAAAACGAGTTTTTGAGCGTAGGTCAACTATTTTGAGCGAACGTGTAATAAACACAAGAACACATACCGTAAATCCCTTAACACAGCACCTTTCGATTCCAAGTTATACGAGTTCCCAATCATTCACCCAGTCCATACACTAATTACAATAAATATTCCTTTTTATAAGGAGTGAAAACATGCCATCTAAAGATGATTTTATAAAAGCTGAAGGCAGATCTTTTCCAGGAAAAACATACGTCGATCATCTGCTCCGTCCTGTTTTTAACGATCAGCGGGACTACTTATTTAAACAAATGTTTCAAATACACCATGCACATGTTGTGATGCTTGCAGAACAAGGTATTTTAGATAAAAAAGAAGCGGGTGTAATTCTAAAAGGAGTTGAGGAGGTCGCTCAAACCGACTGCCAAAAACTCGAGTATGACCCGCAATTCGAAGATCTTTTCTTTATGATGGAACATAAAATCAGTGAACAAATTGGCCCGGACCTTGCAGGGAAAATGCACATCGCCAGAAGCCGGAACGACATGGGTATTGCCATGTACCGGCTTGTTTTACGGGAACATATCTTGGTGCTTTTGGAAAGTTCACAGCTTCTGGCGGATGCTCTTCTGGAACAGATAGAGGAACACGCCGAAACCGTTATGACCGCTTATACCCACACTCAGCCCGCACAGCCGACAACACTCGCACACTACTTAATCGCAATCTTAGATGTTTTCCTCCGAGACATTAAAAGACTTTGGTCAGCTTATGAAACCGTTAATCGTTCGCCAATGGGTGCGGCTGCTTTATCGACAACTGGTTTCCCTATAAACAGGAACAGAGTCTGCGAACTCTTAGGTTTCAACAAACTAGTCGAAAACTCCTATGATGCAATAGCTGGTGCGGATTATCTCATAGAGTCCGCAACTGCAGTCCTATCTATGATGGTCAATTGCGGCAGATGGATTCAAGACTTCCTCCAGCTTGTAACCCGTGAACACAACATCATCAAAGTAGCGGATCCTTACGTTCAAATCAGCAGCATCATGCCTCAAAAAAGAAACCCGGTCTCCATCGAGCATTCCCGTTCTCTGGCCAGCTCTTCAGCAGGTGAAGCGCTCGCAGCGATTCAAATGATTCACAATACACCATTCGGGGACATAGTGGATACAGAAGATGATCTTCAGCCCCACCTTTACAGAAGCTATGAAAAAGCAAACCGCGTCATTCATCTTATGCATGCTGTTGTCCGGACAATGGATATTGATAAAGAAAAAGCACTCAATCGGGCGAAGACTTCATGTATTACAATAACTGAACTTGCTGATGTACTTGCTAGGGAAAAACAAGTTCCGTTTCGTTTAGCTCATCAGATTGCTAGTTCGATTGCAAAAAAATGTTCAAGTGAAAAGCTGGAGTTAAATGCACTTCCTATTAAAATCGTAAACGATGCAATCGGTAAAACTTACAGTGTTTCTTTGAATCAAAAGGAGTGGTATAGAATCATCTGTCCGATTGAATTTGTAAAGCGACGCAACATTCAAGGCGGCCCTGATCCTGCTGAAGTAAAAAGAATGGCTGATGAGCGCCACAAGTTAATTAAAGCGTTTGAAAACAGACTTTTGGACGAAAAGAATAGACTTAAAATAGCAGAAAAGAAGCTAAAGGAATCTGTGCAAAAAATAATAGGCAAAAAATAAAAGAGCCAGCAGGCTTTTTTTATTTTTATGTCGAAATTAAGTTTAAATAAATATCCATAATTGCCGATATATGTAATAAACGGGACTTTGAAGGAGGAAAACATGGATAACACAGTGGTGAAACGGTTAGTGATGACTTCTGCGTTTGCTGGTGCTTTTTTTGCTGTTCCTCTCGTTGGTGAAGCTGCTTTAGGCGATATGACCTTGAAGCAGGGAATCAATCATAATGACGTAAAACAATTGCAATCCCTTTTGAAAGAAAAAGGCTTTTTTAAAGAGCAGCAAACGACTACCTATTTTGGACCGGTAACCAAAAAGGCAGTCATGGATTTTCAGAAAGCGAATGGTCTTGTGGTTGATGGTATTGTCGGAAAACAAACTTACAAAAAGCTTTTAGAGAAATCTTTTCAAGAGGCACCTCCAAAAAAGCAGCCGGTTCAAACTGTTGCACCATCTTCTTCAAAAGAATTAAAGCTGCATTCGACAGGACAAGCTGTCATGAAGCTGCAGCAAGATCTTAAGTTTCTCGGCTTTTTTACATATTATAAAACGACTGATTATTATGGAACGATTACGACGGAAGCGGTTCGGAAATTCCAGAACAGCCAGAAGCTAAAAGCGACAGGGGTTGCAGATGCAACGACATTAGACCGGATTCAAAAAGCAGTTGCGGCAAAGAAAAATCCAGTGCAGCCGCCAGCTCAACCAACACCTGCACCACCTAAACCGGCAACACCACCAGCATCGTCTAAACCAGCACCTGCTCCACAGCTTCCACAAAACACGGTGAAGGAATTGAAGTTTGGCATGACAGCTCCGGAAGTAAAGCAGCTGCAAACACGCCTGAAAAATCTAGGATTCTTTACATACCCGATGATCACGGACTATTTTGGAGCGGTAACAGAGGAAAGTGTTGAGAAGTTCCAGAAAGCTTATGGGTTACCTGTAACGGGGATCGTAACGAAAACGGTTTTAGATAAAATGACAGAAGTAGAGAAACAAAAAGGTGAAACGCCTAAAACTTCTGATCAGATTACGATTAATGTTATTGCGAATGCTGCTGAACTCATGGGTACCCCTTATGTTTGGGCAGGCACCACTCCGCAAGGCTTTGACTGCAGCGGTTTCCTTCAATATATTTTTGGGAAAGAAGGTGTGTCGCTTCCACGAACGGTTGCTCAAATGTGGAATGCTACAACACCAGTTAAGGAACCTGCAGTTGGCGATCTCGTATTCTTTGAAACATACACGACAGGTCCATCGCATGCAGGTGTCTATATCGGAAACGACCAGTTTGTGCATGCAGGATCCAGCACAGGTGTAACGATAAGCAATTTGAATTATGCGTATTGGCAGGATCGTTATCTCGGTTCGAAGCGTATAAATTATTAATCTATGTTATCCTTATAATCACCTTATGAGTCAGTTTTTGCTCATAAGGTGTTTTTTTTATCATGGAAGTATCATACATTTATTACCATGCCTTTTGTTATACTTGAACAAATGTTTAAAGAAAGGAGATCTGTTTTGAAAAATCTTTACAAAATCATGTTGTTAGCAAGCTTTTATTTCATCCTTTTAACGGGGTGCTCAGAGCCTCCAAAACCTGAGGATACATTAAAGAAATACACGGCTTTATGGCAAAAAAACGATTTTGAGAATATGTATGAAATGCTAGATTCAGAGTCTAAGAAAAAAATCTCAAAAGAAGACTTCGTAAAACGCTACAGTGATATATATGGCGGCATAGAAGCTGAAAATCTAGAGGTGGAATTGAAGCCCTCCAAAGACAAAAAAGAGGGAGAAAGCGAGAAAGCGAGTCTTTCTTATTCGGTTAAGATGGATACACTCGCTGGACCGATTGAATATACGCATCAAATGAAGATGAATCTAGAGGAAACGAAGGATTCTGAAGCTTGGAAAATGCAATGGAACACGTCGCACATCTTTCCTGAAATGGAGGAAGGCGACCGGATTTCAGCGTCAAGCATTTCTCCTAAAAGAGGTGCGATTTTAGATCGAGAAGGAAATCCTTTAGCATTTAACGGAACAGCGTATGAAGTTACGATTGTTCCGCAAGAATTGCCAAAAAACGAGAGCAAAACGATTGAACCTTTAGCAAAAATTTTAGGAATGACACCGGAAGAAATACAGGAAAAAATAGATCAGCCTTGGGTGAAGCCAGACTACGGCGTGCCAATAAAGAAAATGGAGACGGATAATCCGAAGATACATGATGCGGTCAAATTAGAGGGTGTGAAATCTCCGAAAAGTGAAACACGTATTTATCCGCTGAAGGAAGCGGCTGCGCATCTTACCGGCTATATCGGTCCAGTTAGCGCGGATGATCTGAAAAGGTTAAAAGGAAAGGGATACACCTCGCAAGACTGGGTCGGAAAAGCAGGTCTTGAACAGGTGTACGAGGAACAGCTGCGTGGAAAATCAGGCGGCATTATCAAAATTTTAACAAGTGATAAGGAAGAAAAAGTAGTCTTGGCGGAAAAAGAAGTCGTAAATGGGGAGGACGTTAAAACCACAATCAAAGCCCAAGTTCAGCAGTCCATCTATTCACAGCTCAAAGGAGATGTGGGTACAGCATCCGCTATCCATCCAAAAACCGGTGAAGTGCTCGCACTCGTGAACAGTCCGTCTTACAATCCGAACGAGTATACGCTTGGGATTTCAGGAGAAACAAGGAAAAAGTGGGCGAATGATCCGAAGAAGCCTAAAATGAACCGCTTTAAATACACATACGCACCAGGTTCCACACTTAAACCGGTAACGGCGGCAATCGGTCTGGAGAACGGAACTCTGGATCCGAATGATGTTATGAAAGTGAACGGGAAAACGTGGAAGAAGGGTGAGTCGTGGGGGAACTACCACGTAACCCGAGTAAGTGCAGTGCCTAGTGTTAACCTTGAAAAAGCGTTAATATACTCTGATAACATTTACTTTGCGCAAGAGGCTCTAGATTTAGGACAGGAACAATTTGTAAGTGGATTAAAGAAATTTGGATTTGGAGAAGAGGTTCCAGTCTCGTTCCCATTTGAAAAATCTACAATTGGAGAGGAAGGAATGACTGAGGTCCAGCTAGCTGACAGCGGGTACGGCCAGGGGAAAATTCAAATGAGTGCACTTCACGTAGGACTTTCCTATACGCCGTTTTTAAATAACGGAAACTTGTTAGCGCCAAAACTGGATCAATCCAAAACTGATCCAGCCAACTGGAAAGAAAATGTGATCTCGCCTGAAACCGCAAAAATCATTCGTGAAGACCTTATTAAAGTTGTTACGAGCTCAAACGGAACGGCACATGAGGCATATATGCCAAAGCTGCCTCTTGCCGGAAAGACCGGAACAGCTGAACTCAAGAAAAGTAAAGAAGACAAAAACGGCATGGAGCTCGGCTGGTTTGTCGCTTATAACACAGAGGATCCGTCACTTCTTGTTACCATGATGATTGAGGATGTAAAAGGAAGAGGCGGCAGTCACTATCTCGTGCCAAAAGTGAAGAAGGTGTTTGAAGAAAACTTTCTATCGCAATAACGAGATGGGGACAGACCCCATACAAATACAAAACAGCTAAAATTCCATCTGGGGTGGACAGGGAAAATTAAAAGAGGTATTACAACCTTTTGTTGTAATACCTCCATTCTTATAATCTGTCTTTTACTTGTGAATATAAGGTATTTCTTCTTGCTTCTTTTTCGTTCTCATACTGTGTTTTGAACTCTGCAGCATGTTTTGTATCAAAGCCGTTTCTCTTTAGGTCGTTCTTAAGAGCGGAATAGATGGTGTTAAATGTTTGATCGGTTTTAGCCTCAAGGTTTTCACCTGCAGATTTATATTTCGATACAAAGTAGCCGATTCTAATTTTTTCACCGTTCGCTTTTTTTGTACTGTATTCTGATTGTGCATGTCCAACAAGAGCAGAAAGTCTACCGTTTGCTTGTGATTGCAAGGATTGAAATACAGGACGATAATTATTTTTTATTTGTTGTACGGTTACCTTTTGAGGTTTTGGCTGCGAATGATTATTAGGGTGAGTAGAAGAAGTTGGCTGTGTCGATGCCGTTGCGCTTTCTGGTTCGTTTTCTGTAGAAGAGGCAGATGGTTTTTGATTTGAATTAGAATCAGAATCAGTATCAGTGCTTGAATCATCGCTGTCTGTCGAAGTGTTTTCAGAAGGTGGAACTGGTTCATCTGTTGTAGCACTGTCGCTAGGAAGATCAATCTTGTATTCTTCCTCCGTAATCTCGGTAACTTTTTTATCTGCGGTGTCGTATGTTTTCACATTTATTATGTAGTAAACATATCCGCCGACACTTGCAGCGATAAGACCCAAGGCCAGAATTGAATATAGTAAGGTTTTTTTCATTAAAATCCTCCGATTTTATTATTTTAGAAAATCATCTTAATTTTACCATCAAATTCCTATATAAACAATTCAATTTTACAAACAATTGACGTATTAAGCATGAAACGATAGCATGAAATGTGGGTATTTCGCCCATAATGGTATACATATGTCCTGATTAAAGGAGAGAATTTACGAATGGCTGATAAAGTAAAAGTAATGACGATCTTTGGTACAAGACCGGAAGCAATTAAGATGGCACCGCTTGTATTGGAGTTAGAAAAATATAATGAACAGATTGAATCCGTTGTAACGGTAACGGCTCAGCACCGTGAAATGCTGGATCAAGTTCTTGAGATTTTTGGTGTAACACCAGATCATGATTTAAATATCATGAAAGAGCGTCAATCTTTAAGCGAAGTGACGACTCGTGCACTTCAAGGGTTAGATAAAATCATGCAGGACGAGAAGCCTGACGTTGTTCTTGTGCATGGTGACACGACGACGACTTTTGTTGCGAGTCTTGCAGCACTTTATAACAAAATTGCAGTTGGACACGTTGAAGCAGGACTTCGTACTTGGAATAAATATTCTCCGTATCCGGAGGAAATGAACCGTCAGTTAACAGGAGTTATTTCAGACTTGAACTTTGCGCCGACTGAAACAGCTGCAAAAAACTTACTTAATGAAAATAAGCCAGGCGACAGCATTTATGTAACAGGGAATACCGCAATTGATGCGCTGAAGACAACTGTAAAAGATGATTACTCTCATGAAGTTCTTGAGAAGTTAGGTGATGATCGATTAATCCTGTTAACCGCTCACCGTCGTGAAAACCTGGGTGATCCAATGCGCAACATGTTCCGTGCAATCAAGCGTCTAGTTAACGAACATGACGATATACAAGTGGTTTATCCTGTGCATTTAAACCCAGCTGTACGTGAAGTGGCAGATGAAATCCTAAAAGGGGATAGCCGCATTCATTTGATCGAGCCTCTTGGAGTTGTTGATTTCCATAACTTCGCATCACGAGCTCATATTATTCTAACGGACAGCGGCGGCGTACAAGAAGAAGCACCTTCACTTGGTGTTCCGGTTCTAGTGCTTCGTGACACAACGGAGCGTCCAGAAGGAATCGATGCAGGTACATTGAAGCTTGCTGGTACAGACGAAGAGACAATCTATGGACTGGCGAAGGAACTGCTTACGGACGACGCAGCATATGAAGCGATGTCTAAAGCATCTAATCCATATGGTGACGGGGAAGCGAGCCGTAGAATTGTAGAAGCGATTCTGCATTACTTCGGTAAATCAACAGAGCGTCCGGATACGTTCCAAGTTCTGTAGTACAAAAGTAGGGGACAGACCCCATACAAATACAAAACAACAAAACCTCCACGTCAGGCGGACACATCCGCTGACGTGGAGGTTTTTTCATTGCTCTTTATTCTATAAGGTCTATTTTAATCTTACAACGCTTTTAAACTTCTATTTATTTATCACCACTGCATTCTTACTTGCATCCCACTTCACATCGGCACCGAAGGCTTCTGACAGGAATCGAAGCGGGACGACGATGCGGTTATTGATGCTGATTGGTGCTGAATCGAGCGCCTTGTTCACTCCATTTATTTTGGCGATATTTGATAAATATTTAAACTCTACTGTTGTTCCATCCAGCTCTGCTTTAACCGTTTCAGTCGCAGCATCCCATTCTACTTTTGCGCCTAATGTTTCACCTATTCCTCTTAATGGAGCCAGTGTTCTACCGTCGATGGCAACTGCTGGCTGATCATAATTCTGCATAACTCCGTTCACCATCACATCGATCTCATGCAGCTTTTCATTTCTAGCATATAAATAACTATCAATCTCAGATGTTGGTCCCATTACGATCAAAGGTTTTTTCTTGGAATCCATCCAGCTAAGCAGTGTTTTCATGTTCGTTTCAGAAACGGCTACACAGCCAGCTGTAGCTGAGGTGGAACCTTTCCACATGTGAAGAAAGATCGCGCTTCCTTTCCCAGCCACAATCGGGTTTTCATTGTATTTAATAACAGCGCCATACTTGTACAATGGATGGTTCATTCTCTCAAACGACTTCCAGCGAGAGTAAGGATTCCCGCTAAAATAAATCCACTTGTTGTATTCAGGAGAAGTTACGTCATCTACCCAATAATCATAAGAGGTGGTTTGACGGTAGGGGTACTTGCTGTCAGCGGGTTTCGCTGCCCAGCCAAATCCAAGCCCCATATTGTAGATTCCAGTCGGTGATGCGCCGCCGCCTTCTTTCATAACTTGTGCAAATCCGTTATACCCTAACATCGCTGGCATATCGCCAAACACATTCATCCAGACTCCGTTCACTTTTTCATATGTAGAAAGTTTTGCGTATTTTGTGTCCCAGCCGTTTGCTTCCACAATCATCATCTGAGATTCGTTAAAAAACTTACTGGATATGAGTTTTTGCCGTGGAAATTCCCCAGCAGAAGCTGGTTTAGCAAAAATACTCAGCAATAATACTAAGGCTGCTCCACCCATCAACAATCTTTTTTTCATTATTTCACCCTCTTTTATCTTTTTCCTTAATCGTAACGAAATCTTTTAATGCTCGCCAGTACGAAAAGTCCTTATAATCTTTTGAATATAACCCATTTTTTGAGGTGTGTGAAAACGATAACGAAAACTAACAAAATAGAGTAAATATAGTAATGCTGCAGTTGATTCTCAGAGAGTATTGTAACTGGGATGTAAGACAGAGTGAAAATTAATGTTATGTATAGAACTTGGATCTTAAGTGTAATAACCGAATAAATTGAAGCAATTACAGGTGCAACCGTCAACAGAAAAAGTAAAGCTAATTCTGAAACATGATATGAAAAAGGATAATGTGAGGATAGAAACTTCTGAATGGAAGGGTTCAAGAGATAAATTGAAAAAGAAGAAATTACGAAAATACTTAACCAGCACAAAAAATAAATAATCTTTTTCAAGACCGTACCCTCCTGTATAATTTTATATATATAACCATTTTATATAAAACCACTTAGAAAATAAATTCTAAAAGGAGTCTTTTATGGGATACATCCATGATTTACGAAAACTAGTAGGTACACGGCCGATCATAATGGTCGGAGCAAATGTAATTTTGCTTAACAAGAATAATGAAGTTCTTATGCAACTAAGAACAGACAATCAAACGTGGGGATTAGCTGGAGGAGCTATAGAGCCAGGTGAACGCTTAGAGGAAGCTGCCAAAAGAGAGCTTCATGAAGAAACGGGTCTAATTGCAAAACAGCTCACATTTTTCAACATCTTTTCCGGAGAAGAGTTTTATTACAAATATCCTCATGGAGATGAAGTGTACAATGTCATTACATCTTATATTTGCAGGGAATATGAAGGGAATCTGAAAGTGGATGAACACGAGGTTCGAGCTCTTCAATTCTTCCCGCTTAACGAACTTCCTTCTAACATTAATCCTGTAGAAATTCCTATCATCCAGAAATTTCTCTCTGCACAAAAAGAGCTGCAAACCAAATAAAAGCCCCGCCAAATAGGCAGGGCCTTCTCCATATCAATACACGACTTCATCATCTTTATTTTTATCTTTCTTCTCTTGCTCTTCACGTTCTTTTTTATCAGAAAGGTCAAAGTCATACATCGTAGAGTATAGGGTTCCGTTATTATAGAGGATAGCAACTGTGTCAAAATTGTTCTTCTCCATAAAATCAACAACAGACCGATCCTGGTTATAACGAATATCGTAGAAAGTGGTTTGATAATAATGCTGGCTCATAAGCTGAGTTAACGGGTTCGCATAAGAATCCTTCAAGATCAGCAGCTTCTTGCCTTCGTCCTTTTTAGCTGGATTGATAACGTTAAATTCACGCATATCTCCAGTAAAAACCGTACCATAATCCACGAGTTCACCTTCTGCAGAAAGTCCTTTTCCGTAGATCTTATCCCACGTTGTTTTTGTTTCCTTTGCAACTGGACCAAGATAAAGTTCAAACGTTGAAAGGTCATATTCATTAGACTCAATATGGCAGATCTTTTCACGATCCAGATCAATCATGCCATACAGCTGCTTGTTGTAGCCGCCCATGAACTTTTTGTGATCATAACAGGTTTTCTTGTACAGCTTTTCATCAATCATACCATCTGTGTAATGTTCCGATTGTTTAGCCAGCGATTCGCGGATAAGCTTGTATCCTTCATAAGCTCCGGACATGTTCCAATGGTGATCTGATACAAAATAAAGATCTTTCAATTGCTCTTGATCGAACTTTTCACGGAAAGGCTTAGACAGGTCCACGACATGCATCGGTTCTTGCGGAAAACGTGACAAAACATAATCTTTGTTCGTTTCAGTCAAGTTCATCGCCGCATATGATGGATACGGAACGTCAAATACGTTTTTTCGGTCAGGCAAAGAGAAGTAGAACAACTCAACGCCTTTTTTTGCTGTATACTCATTGAATTCTTTCATTGATGTGATTGACTTATCAAAGCTTTCTTTCGAGAATTCAGTAACGGGCTGCGGGAATACCCAGCGGTCATCCGTAATGAAATATTTATAGATATAAGTCTGGTCGGTCATCTTTTGCCAATTTAGATACATCTTGATCCATTCATCACGGTTAATGAATTGATCGGTAAAATAACTTTCATATTCTTTTGCAAAAGTACCATCAGCTAGTTTTCCGATCTTCACTTCAGGTTCTTCTGCTAAAACTCGATTCTCATAATACGATTCTTTTTTATCTGGTGCGTAAGCCATATAAATGCTCATACCAAAAATGAAGGCTAAGAAACACACAGAAAGAAAGATATTACTTATAGATTTCATTTTTCCCCTCCTCACTTCACTAGAATCTGAAATAGATAAATGGATTATAGGTTGAATTCACAAGGAACATGGTAACGAGCAGTAATAAGCCCATATAAAATACTGGGCTAACGATTGGAACAGCCCATCTGCCCATGAAGTTATCCTCGCGATAGAATGTACTTTTCAACCAATCGAACACAGGCATGCTAAACAGGATACCTAGTACAAACACATAACCGTAATCATTCAAGTATAAAAGCGTAGAATTATCGATGGCCTGAATTCCGTTAAAGCCAAATAACGTTTGAATGTATTTGTACGAGTAGCCAAAGCTATCAGCCCGGAAGAAGACCCACCCGATCATTACAAGGAGTAACACATACATGTGCTGGAACGGTCTCCACATTTTTTGTAGGAGCTTCTCAAGTCCAAGACGCTCTAAGCTGATAATAATTGCGTAGTAAAACCCCCACGCTAAAAATGTCCAGCTTGCACCGTGCCAGAAACCTGTGATAGTCCATACAATGAGTAAGTTTCGATACGTTTTCCAAGGACCATTTCGATTCCCCCCAAGTGGAATATATACATAATCACGGAACCAGCTTCCAAGAGAAATATGCCATCTTCTCCAAAATTCAGAAATGCTTCGAGAAATGTAGGGGAAGTTAAAGTTTTCTAAGAAATTAAAACCGAACATGTGACCAAGTCCAATAGCCATATCACTGTAACCGGAAAAATCGAAGTAAATCTGCAGCGTATATGCGATTATTCCAAGCCATGCAGTCGCTGAGCTCATATCCCCTGGATTCATAGCAAAAAGAATATCAGCAAGCTCTCCCATCGGGTTAGCAATCAATATTTTTTTAGCTAGACCAATAATAAATCTGCGAACTCCTCTTGAAAAAAGATCCATGCTATGTACGCGACTTTTGATTTCATCAGCGACTGTGTTGTAACGGATGATAGGACCGGCGACGAGTTGTGGAAAAAGAGCGATATAAAGAGCTAGATCATAAATGTTCGTTTGTACTGCGGTATCTTTTCGATAAACGTCAATCAAATAACTAAGCGCATGGAAAGTGAAAAATGAGATACCTATCGGCAACGGCAAAGGTTCGTTTTCAATCGATAAGTTAAACAGATTGTTTATATTATCAATTAAGAAGTTGCTGTACTTGAAATAGCCTAAGATTCCTATGTTAACAATAACCGCTAAAGCTACCGTCAACTTTTTATAGGTAATCTGATTACGATACTTATTTATCATCATTCCAAATACATAGTTCAGTACGATGGAAAAGAGCATGAGGAGGACGTATTCTGGTTCACCCCAGGCATAAAATATTAAACTAGCGAGCAATAAAATAAAGTTTCTAAACCTGTTAGGCAGCAAAAAGTAGGCTGCTAAAACAATAGGTAGAAACATGAATAAAAAAACTAAATTACTAAAAACCATTAAATTTCCCTCTTTTTTATAAAAGTTGGTATATAAAGATAATTTTCGACATATTTTTACTGCCGTTTATGATTTTACCATAAGCAGTAAATTTTTAAAGGGGTTTTACAAGAACTTTTAATGAAGTGAAGTTTCATAAAATTACATAAATCTACTAAATTAATAATAAATTTACAAGAAAACACTTCCATTATGAATCTATGAATATATAATTATATTTGGTAATTCAAAATATTTGTAATTTGGGGGATGAAGATGTCGAAAAAACCATTTTCAAAAGTTAGCCGAACGATGTTAGCCACTACGATGGCTCTTTCTGTATTAGCTGCACCAATCACTTGGAAGGATGTAGTGAATGCCGAAGAACCAATTAAATTTACAGATGTGAAACAATCCCATTGGGCAAACAAAGTCATCCATGAATTAGCAAATGAAGGATTAGTTGCAGGTATTGGCGGAAACAAGTTTGGTCCAGAGCTTGAATTGACGCGTGCTCAATTTATCGTAATCATTACACGTGCATTGGATCTGCCGGCGACTGAAGAAAAGACACCATTTACAGACGTACCGGCTTGGGCTGCGAATGATATAGCAAACGCTTATGCTGCAGGTCTTGTTAAAGGAACAACAGAAACAAAACTTGATCCGAATAAAACATTAACGCGCGAAGAAATGATCACAATGCTTGTTCGAGCATATGAGCATCACTTAGGCGCAAAAGTAGAATCTACAGAAACACCTGACTATAAAGATATGAATCAAGTAAGTTCTTGGGCGAAAGAAGTTGTAAGTGTTGCTGTTGAACATGGCTTGATCAACGGAAAAACAGAAACGACTCTAGCTCCTAAAGATATTACAGTTCGTGCAGAGGGTGCAGCTGTTATTCATAACTTGCTTAAAAGTTCATTAGTATCTGTTCAGTTATTAGGAATCAATGATTTCCACGGGCAGATCAATAAGTACACAAAAGTTGGGGATAAAATGGCTGGTGGAGCTGAATACTTAGCAGCTTATTTAAGACAGCATGAAGCAGAAAACCCAGAGAATACATTAAAAGTTTCTGCAGGCGATTCTGTAGGGGCGAGTGCACCAGCATCAGCTCTTCTGCAGGACGAACCAACTATTGACATTATGAATACATTAGACTTTAACGTTAGTACTTTAGGAAACCACGAGTTTGATGAAGGTGTAGACGAAATGCTTCGTTTAATCTTCGGTGGTGAGCATGAAGCAACTGGTGACTTTGCTGGAGCAGACTTCCCATATGTGGCAGCTAACGTTATTGAAGACGAAACAGGTGAACTGCTTCTTGATCCTTACGTAGTTTACGAAGTAGGTGGAGTAGAAGTTGGATTTATCGGTGTTGTTACAACTGAAACACCAAGCATCGTTATTCCAAGCGGTGTTGAAGGAGTAAGCTTCACTGATGAAGTGGAAGCGATCAACAAATATGCTGCTGAACTAAAAGAGCAAGGTGTAGAATCCATTGTTGTTCTTTCTCACAACCCTGCCGAGTCTAATGTTGATGGAACAAACGCAAAAGGCGAAGTTATCGAAATGGCAAATACCGTTGATGATGAAGTTGACGTGATCTACGCAGGACACAACCATAAATACACAAATACAGTAGTAGATAATAAATTAATCGTGCAGTCTTTCTCTGCTGGTACTGCATTTTCTGATATCGACTTGTTAATAAACAAGAAAACAGGAGATATTGTGAAAAAATCAGCGGAGATTATTACTACGTTCCATGAGGGTATTGAACCAGATGCAGAAATTAAAGCAATGGTAGATGCTGCTTACGATAAAGTAAAAGACCAGTTGAGCAAAGTGATTGGAGATGCTCCAAACGGTATTAGTTATACGAAAAACGATCATGGAGAGATTCCAATGGGTAATTTAATTGCTGACTCTATGATTGCTGAAACAGGAACTGAATTCGCGTTTATGAACTCAGGCGGAGTTCGTGCACCTATCGATGCTGGAGAAATTACATGGGAAGATGCATTTACGGTGCAACCTTTTGGTAATGACTTGGTTACGATGGACCTAACAGGAGAGCAAGTTGTTGAGTTATTAAACCAACAATGGTCTACTGGTCGTGAGAAGATTCTTCAAATCGCAGGCTTGACTGTTTCTTACACTTCCGAAGATGTTGGAAACGGAGTATTTGAGGGGGAAGTACTTTCAGTAAAATTACCAGATGGCAGTGAAATCGATCCGGAAGAAACATACAGCGTAACTGTAAACAGCTTCATGGCTGGTGGTGGAGATGGCTATACTGTATTACTTGAAGGTCAGAACAGTAAAGTAGGAATTACAGACCTGGATGCTTTAATCAAGCATATTGAAAACTTAAAAACAGTTGACCCGCAAATTGAAAACCGCATCACAAAAGTAACAGAATAGTACTTGGGGACAGACCCCATACAAATACAAAACCACTAATTTTGTCCACCAGGAAAGGACATGGCTAATGCCGTATTCTTCTCCTGGTGGTTTTTTTATTCACTTTTTTCTCTTAAAAGAGGAGTCGACGCAGACAGAACGAAATATAAGTAATATCTTTATCTAAAGAAACCATGTAAACTGTAAGGAATTAATTACGATAATAATTAAGCAATGAATAACTATAATAAATGGAGGTGTTACCGATGAATCTATTCTCATCAATAACAGAAGAGAGTTTCTCCTATCTTGTAAACGATTATGGATTTTTAGAACCGGTCTCAACTGATGGGAGCTGGAAGACAACCTTCTTGTACGTAAACGATCGAATTGGAATCGAAATTGAACTTAACTATAGGGACATGGATGCTTTTGTTTTTATAATGAAGTTAGAAAACGGTAAGCTGCCTGATCATGAAGAAGAGCCAGTGAAAAGTCACCTGGAAGATCTCATTAATGTTCAGCGAACAAAGAGTAACGGGGACCAGACAACGATTGAACAGTTTGAAAAGGGGATCTCAAGAAAATCGGAACTGCTAAAGCACAACATTGGAGGAATTATTAAGAAAAGTAGGGTAATTCTTAATTAAAAGGGGAGCTGCATTGAGCAGTTCCCCTTTTAATTATTAATCATCATCAACTTCATTTTCATCTTTTGAATAAGGTAATTCAAAATTTTGAACATATATGTTTCCATTAGCGTAGTCAATAAACAGACTCCACTCCCAGTGTGCATTTAATCGTTTGTAGATTGGGAGCCAGAACTCAACACGTTTTCTTTCAATTTCTTCAACCATTTTATACATTTCTTTAAAATCTGCAAATGAAACTTGTGCTTGAATGTGGTTAGATAGCCGTTCTAATGTACCCATTTTTATATCAATTTCCTTTAATACTTCTCTTTCTTTCTCAGTCGCTTTTCCAATGATCGTACCATCCACTGGTTTCGAATCATATATATTCCCCAATCCCATTGCCCCCTTTGTATTTTTACTTCTATCCTCAAAGTTGTAGCTCAAGTGATCATTGCTAACATAAACTTCTCCGTTCGTGCTCATATCAATAGGTACTAGTGTTTTAACTTTTGTATAATCCCCGATCTTAATTGCAAAATCTATTAGGTCAATTTTATGTAACTCAGTAATTTTTATTAGCTCAAAATAGTTTGGACAAAGTTGTTTCATTCTTTGTTCCACTTTTTCATTTACCTCGGAATCAATCCACTGGGGGAGATAATCTTCATAAGCCTCTTGAGGCAAAACACCAATAATGGTTCCATCCACAATCTCCATGGCTGGAATTCTAGTATTCAATATTGCACCTCCAATTTAGTTATTATAATTATGTTACCATATATTGTTTATTCGGAAATACAATGAAATTACATTTTAAGAGCTAAAAAGGGTTCCAATTTTCTAAAAAATATTGTAAAATAATTTGAATATTAGGTTTCGTTTTATCGGAATTAGGGAAGGAGAGTATATTTGGGGATGAGACATATTACATCAGGGTTTGGATTTGCGTTTATCTTCTTAGCGGCACTATTTGCATTAGGACTGTATCAAACAGTGATGGTATGGGGGAATATTAGTTTGGTCATCGACCGAATTCTAGGACTGACTTCAACTTCATTTATTTCTTCCATACTCCTATTCTGGTCGATTACGAGCGCGTTTTGGATCTTAAGCTTAAAAGTTTTAGACATCGCACATAAGACAAAACTGTATAATACCAAAAACGCGATCTTTGGAATGCTGTTCTTGTTCTTTGCAATTCCGTTTGGTATCAGTGCACAAGTGTATCACGTATTAAATATGAATGCAGGGATAACAACCATCACAACATCATTATTCATCATGACGATTTTATCTTTTATCGTTGGATTTGTCTTTAAATTTAGAAAAACAGCACGATAATAACAGTAAAGCTTGCAGAGGAAGGAAACCTCCCCCGCTGCAGGCTTTTTTTATTTTCTGTAAAAATTAGACGAACCATTCAGCATCTTTTAAAATAGAAGTAAGAAAATGAAGCAGGGAGTGTTTAATAATGAACATGCCTTTTACGATGCATACATGTATTTTGACGAATGGTTCTGAAAAAAGAATAGAAGGGAACACCTTCAAACTGGAGATTGTAGGCTATCACCTCTATGTTCTGAACAACCTTCAAACCGTACAAAAAACTGAAAAATCACAGCCAGCTGGTAAGGCAAAAGTAACCGAAATTACATGGAAAGAGAACAAAACTCAGATTACATATGAGCTCGTTGATCTGCATAATGTGAATTAAAAATTACGAGATAAAGGTATCTGCCATTCAGGCGGATACCTTTTTTATGGTTATTGGAGAACTTACTTTTGGCTAAGCTGTTAAAAATATAGAAAAAATGGCTTAGACGTGTATAATGAAGAACGAATGAAGGGAAAAGGAGTATTTTATGAGGTTATATAAAGTTTATCACTGGATTCCAGTACTTTTAATTATAATAGGGGTGTTTTATTCATCCTCACAGCCCTATCAAAAGCAAGACATACGACCAGAAATCAGCAAATATGTGGATCTTGAAAAAGTAGAAAAAAAATATCAAGATGTAAAAATAAATTATGCCGGATCTGAAGTTAGCGTTGAGAAAAAGGGTGCAGCGAATTTTATTGAATTCTTTATTCGAAAAGGTGCTCACTTTACAGTGTTCTTTGCCCTCGGATTCTTCGCATTCCGTGCCTTGCGTATATACGGAAGCACGACCATTAAATCAGCTGTTTTGGCATTTTTGTTGGTAGCAGGATACGCCGCATTCGATGAAACGCATCAAAACTTTACCGAGAACCGTACTCCGCATGTTGAAGATGTCATGATTGATATTGCAGGCGGCATAACGGCAATCGCACTTGCGAGTTTCATTTATCGCAACCGGCCAGTTAAAAAGAAAACCAGCTTTCGGAATGTATAAGGCACCCGGCAGCTGGTTTTTAAAAATTCTTTAATAAATATTCCATGGTTGTAAGCTAATAGAAATAATTTCACCTTCATCATTTGACCTAAACTCATACATATAAGAACCTTCATAATAGGCATGGATTGTGTAACCACGATAGTCATCCATATACATGTTTTCTGCAGGACCGAGTGCATTTAATACTTCATCAACTGTAAATATTGCACGAGTTGGTTCGACGATAATGGATCTAATACTTCTAGGATTAGATTTTAGTTTGAACCAATAATCCCCATACATCCATTGTTCGAATGCTTCTGTTTCAGGGATTCCCGGCCTGAAAATCTTTGGAGTACCTGCAGTGTCTAAAAGAACTCCCACACCGTCTTCCCATGACACCGGGAAGTCTGGAAATTTTCCTTCTCTTAATGTCTCAAGCAACTCAGGCG
Organism: Fictibacillus sp. NPDC058756; assembly: GCF_042746035.1. NCBI lineage: Bacteria > Bacillati > Bacillota > Bacilli > Caryophanales > Fictibacillaceae > Fictibacillus > Fictibacillus sp. NPDC058756. The sequence continues at coordinate 470,639 of NZ_JBHYPU010000001.1, forward strand.
TTAAATGTTCTTTTGTAAATGCACGGTCTTCAATAAACTCTTTGCCTTCATGAATGTGGATAAGGTTGAATGTGCTATGCCAGTCGACTTTGTAACCAGTCGCTTCTCCAACAAATCGAAGCGGAATAAACGTGTAGTTATTTTTCGCAAAAGGTGCGGCATCTAACTGAACAGCTTTTCCATTGATATATGCTGTTTTACTGCCTAGTGTTAATTTAATCGTAGTGCTATCCTTTTTACCTGTTACTGTTTGAGTACTCTGATCCCAATGCAGTTTAATATCAGCTTCAGCAAAGATTGGTCTCATTTCAACAAAAGTACGGTTGTTTTTAATGATCGGTGCGGTTTCAAAGTTAATTCGTCCGCCTTCCATATATACTTCAATAGGTTTAGCAGCTGCAGCGTTGGCATTAGATACTGGAATCAAACTGGCGATTAAAGCAATCGCAAATAATAACGCAAAACATTTCTTAAACATTTTTCTCCCCCTTTTTTGTTGTCAAATGTATGACGAAGAAGAGATTTAAACAGTTTCAATATTTTGGAAGAAAAATATAATTGGTAAAAAGGTCATGTAGTTAAAAAAAGCTGCCTAGAAGTAGACAGCTTAATAAAGGAGGGAAGGGGTGTCCACTCCACAAATACAAATCAGCGATTTGTATTTGTATGGGGTCTGTCCCCATTTACTTATATGTTATTGCCTGCGAACCCATCTGTGTCCACGCTTCCTCGAATCCTCCACGTTTAGCTTTCGTCGCTACTCCAAGCGGATCATTGAAATACACATAATCCTCATCGTATCCCGTTACAACTACAGAGTGCTCATTCCATGTAATCTGAACTTGTCCACTCGGCGTATTCCAAGTACGGAATTCTGAAATAGGCAGCTTTTGATATTTTGCATTTATGATAATCCATACCGGCTTCCCACCAGACAGTGGTTTTAAGACCGCTTCTTCAAAAGAACCACCGCTTAAATCAAGGACTTTACCAGGTAAATATTCCTCTGCCAATTCAGCAACTGGCTCGTGATAAACACCATAACCCATCTTATCAAAGGTATAGATATCACCAACAAATCCATCATTCGGATTGCCATAATAATATGCACCATTTTCATTTTGATATCGAGTTGTATCTTTCTTCACTTTCTCCGCTAGCTCCATCTTATCAACCTCAACACCCGCATATTGTAAGAGCATCGCAAGGGATGTTACTTCACAGCCCCGGTCAAGCTCAGGCTTCTGCATGATCAGCGGAACACCTGTTATCTTCACTTCATTTTTCGCTTTTACTACTTTCATTGTTGCAGCTACATCATTTTGATTCTCTGCATCCTGCTTTCCAACATTTCTTTGCTCATATGCTGCGTAACCCATACCCATCAAAAAAACGACAACTAATACTAGAAGGATTCTTTTCATCTGTTGGTTTTTCTCCTTGTCTATATATCTTGATAAAGCGTACTATAAACACCTGAATATTACAGCAGTATCCCCATAAAACGGTACAAACGGAAGAACATTTTATGGATAGAGATTTGGAAAATTAGGGAATAGGTAGGATATCGTTGAAATATGTGTACAAAAATAGTAGCATTTACATAAAGTTAATAGTTATGTAATAAAAGTAATACGTGAAAAGGAGGCTAAGATGAAACAACAACTCAAGCCATTAAGTGTATCTCTTCTTATATATAGTGCATTTATAATCCTGATTGGATGGAAACTTACCTGGTTTTCTAATCAGTCAGAAACCCTGTTTTCTCAATATGGAATCATTGAAATGTTTAAACGATTGTTTAATTTTTTTATAAATGATGCTTCATTTTCACCATTACGTGAAGGCATTCTCCTCGTTTCCTTCGGAGCAATCATACTAGTTTCATTTTGGACAATCTTCCTAAAGTTTAGGCAGCAATTAATCGCCTTACTCGTTTTAGATTTCGTTCTTTCTTTTATAATCTTAGCAGATGCCATTTATTTCAGGTATTTCGAAGACTTGATTTCAAGTGCAGTTTTATTACAAATCAAACAAATGAGTTCTCTTGGTAGCTCAGTTGGAGATTTGTTTAGCTGGAAAGACTTCTTGCTTTTTGCAGATGTCCTTCTATTTACTGTTTTATTAATCGTATTCCTCAAAAAGGTACCAATAAAAAAGAACGCAAATCCAGCATTACGCCTAGCCACAGGATTACTGACGGGAGCTGCCGGGGCATGGCTGTTCTTCTATCCGCTTCATGACTTTGTTCAAAAGGGCGGGGCATACCTGTTTGATAAAACACTATCAAGCATGCGTGTATATGAAGTAACCGGACTATTTGGATTTCACGGCTTCGATACATACAAATATTTAGATGAGTATGTATTAAATAAGAAGGAAGTCAGTGCGAAAGAGCGAAAAAATGCGAAGCAATGGTTCGACGATAAAAACAAAGCGCAAGCAGTCCAAACTCCATATCAAGGAAAAGCGGCTGGCAAGAATCTGATTATGGTTCAGCTTGAAGCGTATCAGAGCTTCGTTATCGATAAAAAGGTGAACGGCCAGGAAATCACGCCAAACTTAAACAAGCTGAAAAAAGAATCTCTGTACTTTAATGACATTCACCATCAAACAGCGAGCGGAAGAACGTCTGATGCAGAATTCGCGGCAAAAACATCACTTTTTCCGTTAGCAACAGGATCTGCATATGTCCGATTCCCGCGTAACGAATATGATTCACTTCCGTACATTTTGAAAGAAAACGGCTATGACACAGCTGCTTTCCATGCGTACAAACCAGGATTCTGGAATCGTTATATTGTGTACCCGAACCTTGGTTTTAACGAGTTTCATAGTATTGAAGATTTTGATGAAGGCGAACAGGTAGGATGGGCACTTGGGGATGAAGCATTCCTTACTCAATCTGCAGACAAAATGAAGGACATGAAGGATCCGTTCTATTCTTTCTTGATCGCGCTAACGTCTCACTATCCTTATACGATGCCTGAAAAATATCAAACATTGGATATCGATGATGTGGGGGATGTAAACCTGCGAAATTATCTGCAGTCCGTTCACTATGTGGATCAAGCCGTTGGAACATTCATAGAAAAGCTGAAGAAAGATGGGTTGTGGGAAAATTCCGTTGTTGTTTTCTATGGTGACCATGACACTGGTTATATGCAGTCCAAAACACCTTCAACCATTTTCGCGAATGAAGAGGGAGATCCGCTTGGTGAATTAGAAGTGAAAGACGGAATACCGCTGTTTATGCATGTCCCAGGTGTTGAAGGGAAAGAGATCGACAAAGCCGGTGGACAGATTGATATCATGCCGACACTTCTTCACTTGTTCGGAATGGAAAAAGAGAACTACCATCATATTGGGATCAACTTACTCGATGGCAAAGAAGGTTCCGTTGTTTTCCGTTACGGATCCGTTAAAACGGATAGCTTCTATTATAAGAGTTCCTATGATTTAAAACTGCAGAACGGAACTTGCTACGATATTAATACTCGTCAGACTGTTTCGGTTGATACGTGTAAACCTCTGTATGATACAAGTGTAGAAGAACTTAGTATTTCTGATGATGTGATTTTTGGCAATCTAGTAGAGCAGTGGCATAAAAGTAAAAAGTAACGTTAAAAGCTTTGGACGATAAGTCCAGGGCTTTTTTTGTGGACAATTTCTCTGCTCGTCCGATATATCCTTTAGAAGAAAAGAGAAGGAGTTTGGTTATGACGAACGTTTTACACATACTAGGGATTATCATCATGATGGCTGGCTTTCTATTAGCTCCAATAAGTATTTTTATTTTTGCCTATCAATTCTCAAAAGGTAGACCACTAGCAGGAATAAAGAAAAAGGGCGTAATAGCAGTAACTTTATTTGTAGTTGGACTGGCATTATCCACATTTACTGAAGACAATTATTGGGATCGCCAACAGCAGACTGTTGATGAGGAGAGAGAAAACCAGGAGATCGCCAATAACATCGAAGAAAACTATCAAGCTGCTGAAGATGAAAGACAAAAAATGATTGAAGAAAATGACGTGGAAATGGAATACTCATTTGCGACACCTGAACCAATGCAAAGCAATGCTCAAGCTTTGAACTATACTACGGTTCAAGAAAACCTTGAAAACTATTTAGGAGTAAATGCAACATTTTCTGGTGTGATTCAAACGATTTCGCCAACCGAATCTTATACGTATTTAGAGTTGAACGTGATGAGCGGCTCCACTGATGTGAATGCAGAAAATATTCTTGTGGTAGAGTTTCCTGGGCCTGTCAGCCAGTATAAAGGGGATGTTGTTCAAGTATACGGAACGATACATAATGGTGCTACTTACATGAATAAAAATGGGGAAAGTATCATAGTTCCCGTCATGCAAGCGGAGCTTATTAAATAAAAATCTGTTTTATTTTTCATATCTCACTAAAAATAGACAAAATCTGACCGATATACTTTTTGAATATAGTTAAGTCCGCCAAAAACCTACATAAAACATCATAAACCACTATATTTCTGTAAAATAATTCAAAATTAGTACAAACTATTTATATACCCCTTTGGCAGACATTGGTAAACTATAAATATATTACAAATTAGGGGGAATTTGGATGATTAGCAGGAAGGTTGTCGTCACTTGTCTTTTATTGCTTGTGACAGCTCTTTGCTTCTCATCGCCAGGTTCGGTTTCCGCATCATCATTTCCTGATGTGCCAACTACTCATCGAGCTTACGATGAGATCATGTATTTGGCCAACGAGAAAATCTTAGGCGGATATACCGATGGAACGTTCAAGCCTGATAATCGTGTGACAAGGTCAGAAGCGGCTTCTATGATCGGACGTGCTCTTCAATTGCAAGGGGGCTACCGGGATACGGAATATTTAGATGTTCCAAAAGGGCACTTTGCTTCAGGTTACATACAGGATATGAGCACCGAAAAAATCCTGGCGGGTTATGGTAATGGGTATTATGGTGTAAACGATAAGCTTACACGCGAACAAATGGCTTCGATTCTTACGAGAGCCTGGTCTTTTCCGGAAACAAGCGGAATTACATTTACAGACGTTCCTGTAACGTCACCATCTTTTGTTCCGATTAATAAACTGGCAACCGCAGGCGTTGTAGGCGGTTATCCTGGCGGTAAGTTTGGACCTAAAGATTATATCATGCGTGCAGACTTCGCGTTAATGCTTGCTCGTGCTTTAAATCCAGATTTTCGCGGGAAACCGGCAGAACCAAAGCCGATCGCACAAGCACAGGTTGTTGCAGATTTCTTAAATGTAAGAACAGCGCCTGATGCAAGTGCAACCCGTATTGGTGCATATGCATATGGGACGAACGTTGATGTTTATAGCAAACTATCAAACGGCTGGGCATATGTCAGTGCGAATAACTTAAAAGGGTATGTACATGGAGCATATTTAAAATACCCATCAATAACAGTTCCTTCTGATCCATCGAACCCGTTAAAAGGTAAAATTGTTGTTGTAGATGCTGGACACGGCGATCATGATCCAGGAGCAAGCGGATTTGGTTTGAAGGAAAAAGATATTACGCTAATCACAGCTAAGCATCTTCGCGATTATTTAGAAAAAGCGGGTGCAAAGGTAGTCATGACGCGTGAAACGGATATCTTCCACGAGCTAGAAAAACGAGTATCCATTGCAAACCTTGCAGGTGGACAAGCCTTTGTTTCCATTCACACAAACTCGTTCAACGGTACAGCTCATGGAACCGAAACGTACTATAATGAAGATAACAACATGGCTGCTTACAATAAAAAGTTAGCCACATACATTCAGAACCGTATGCTGATTCCTGAGTTAGACATGAAAGATCGCGGTGTAAAAGAAGCGAACTTCTATGTCATCAAGAATCAGAGAAATATGGCAAGTACATTAGTAGAACTAGGGTTTATTGATCATAAGGATGATTCTGCAAAACTAGCATCTGATACATGGCGCAAAAAAGCAGCGTACCAGATTCATCTGGGTATTAAAGATTACTTCCAGTATTTGCAGAATAAATAGTAGGTAAAAGTCCATCTGGACAGGATGATGTACGTCCTGTTCAGATGGACTTTCTCTTTATATTCAACTTCGACAAAACTTCACAAATAAAGCTATTGATTTGTTCTCATCCAAGCCCGATAGTAAGAAATAGGGGTCAGAAATAGGGGTCAGTCCCCAAACAATTATCATATTTCGTTCATTTACTTCTCTAGGGGGATACATATGCTCAATTTCTCATCAAAGTTAGGGGTCTTTTTACTTTCTGCTTCTTTATTAACAACTTCATTACCTCATCAACATACATACGCTGATTCGTCAGATAACCAGGCAACTCAACCTGATTTACAATCTTATATAGTAGGTTTTCATTCACAGCCTGACGAAAATCTTATTCAGCAGTTTGGCGGAACTATAAACGCTAGACTTCAGAGTATACATGCTTTATCTGTTTCTATGACAGACGCTTCTGCACATGAACTTGCACTGTATCCATCTATTAAGTTCATTGAACAAGACAAGCAGGTTGCAATGGAAGAGCAAATAGTAGATTCGAACATCTATAAATTAAACTATCCAAAACCTGAGGAACTCGGACAAGAAAGCTACTATACAGGTAACGGTATAAAAGTGGGAATCTTAGATACAGGGATTGATACCGGGCATGAAGATCTCAAAGTATCAGGAGGAATTTCATTTGTTCCGGATACAATTTCCTATAATGATGACAACGGACATGGGACACATGTAGCAGGAATTATTGCAGCTCAAGATAACCAAGTGGGCTTCAAAGGGATGGCTCCAAACGTCCAGCTATATAGCATCAAAGTGCTCGACGATGATGGTCTTGGCCAATATTCACAGATTATAGATGGTATCGAATGGGCGACTCAGCAAGGGCTAGATATGGTTAACCTTAGTCTTGCAGGAAAAGAAAGCTCATATGCACTTAAACTTGCGGTTGATGAAGCTTACAAAAAGGGACTTTACATTATTGCAGCATCTGGAAACCATACAAACAATACATTCAGTGAGGATCAATCTGTCTATTATCCCGCAAAATACGAAAGCGTTATAGCGGTTGGAGCGGTAGACAATTATAATAAGCATCCAAAGTTCTCTGGATCAGGACCTGAACTTGAAATTGTGGCACCTGGCGTAGACATCTACAGCAGTTTTATGAACAATACGTATGAAACACACACAGGCACATCCATGGCGACACCTTATGTGACTGCCATTTATGCCCTTTATAAAGAAGCATATCCAAACAAAACAACAGCTGAACTAAGAACAATGATACAAAATCGAGCAAAAGATCTAGGAGCTGTAGGGCGTGATGTGAATTTTGGCTTTGGTCTGATTCAAGCACCAGAAATGCCAGATACAACTTCACCTACATCACCTGAAAACCTATCCTATAAAATAGCGACGGGCGGTAAGATTAACCTAACATGGACAGCCTCTCAGGATCGTTCACCTATTACAGGCTATAACGTCTATCGAAACGGTGAAAAAGTGAAAAATTTATTATACGGTTTTCAGTTAACTGAAACATTAAAGCCTGGATTTTATAGATATGAAGTATCAGCTGTAGATGAAGCGGGGAATGAATCAAACAAGAGTTTAATAGAAACAAAAGTGTATCAACTCTTTCCTGATGTGCCAGCATCAATATGGTATAGCAAATATATTTATGATTTGAATGCACGAAACGCAGTTGGCGGTCTTCCTGATGGCAAGTTTTATCCAGCAAAGAATATCACTCGAGGAGAAGCTATTTCCATGATCGGCCGTGCATTAAAACTGGATGGAACACCAAGAAACACTTCGTTCCCAGATGTAACAAAAAGCTATTTTGCTTCAGGGTATGTAGCAACCATGACAGACCGAAAGCTAGCAACAGGATTCCCAGATGGAACCTTCAAACCAACCCAAACCATTTCACGCGGGGAAGTTATAGCATTACTCGACCGTGCGTTCACATTAAAAAACCAACAATCAACAACTAAAACTTTCACAGATGTAATAAACACGTTTTACGCATACGACGCAGTTCAAAGATTCGCATCAGTATCCATAGCAAATGGATACTCAGATGGAACCTTCAAACCAAACAACCCGGTAACCCGCGCAGAAATGGCGGTATTCCTCTCCAGAACAATCGAAGAATCAAACTAAAAAAAGCTGTTCTCCTTAAATTGGGAGAGCAGCTTTTTCGTATTTACAAATTATTTACAATTTAATTGAAACTTTTTCCAATCTAACATCGTCTTATTTTACAGCTAACGTTGTAATAGCTCTATAAAGGAAAGCGGAGAACTCTGCACGTGATGTTTCGTTCAATGGTCGATATGTATTGTCTGTGAAACCAGATGCAATGTTGTTTTCACTTAATCGTTGTATAGAATCGTACGCCCAGTAGCCTTCTTTAACATCAGCAAAGGATTTTTCAGTACCTTTATTCGTTAAAACAAACGTCTTTTCAATCAATGCTGCGATTTCTTCACGTGTCATTTCTTTGTTTGGCTTAAATGTGCCATCCGGGTAACCAGCGATGATGCCAGCTTCTTTTACTGCGTTGATCGATCCAACTGCCCAGTAAGAAGTAGAAACATCTTTAAAGTTACTATAGGTAGATGGAGCGTCGATATCTAATGCGTTAGCAACCATTGCAGCTGCTTCTGCTCGTGTGACAGATTGTGTCGGTTTGAACTGACTGTATTCGTAACCATTCATAACACCTTGTTTGCTAAGGTTTGTAATCGGTGAATATGCCCAATGTCCAACTGGAACATCATGATATTGTCCTTTAGGTAAAACTGCGAGTGTAGCAACTTTTTCTTCTTCAGCTAGATAACGGCGAGCTCCTAGGTAACGGGAGCCCCAGTAGTAAGGATCATCTATAGAAGAAATTGTAATCCCTTTAGATGAAGAAGCGTGAATGAACTTTCCGCTTCCTACATATATACCAGCGTGTGATGCACCTGCTTTATATGTAGTAAAGAAAACCAAGTCACCAGTTTCTAAATCAGCTTTCTTTACGCTTGTTCCTCCATTATATTGATCACTTGTTGTTCTTGGAAGAGATAAACCGTGCTGTTTATATACATATGAAGTAAATCCTGAACAATCAAAACCTGTGGATGGCGAAGTACCGCCATAAGTGTACTTAATACCTATGTACTTTTTTGCTGTTGTAACTATGTTCTCACGTTCTCCCGCATTAACTTGTCCTGGAAGAAGTGTGAGTACTGTTAAAAGAGATAAGATCCAAGCCCCCAACTTTTTAACCACTAAAAACACTACCTTTCCCCAAATTGTGACTATTTAAACTAGTATTTAGCGAATTTTCTATTTTTTTCTACAAAAGTTAGTCTATCACAATTTGGGACTTTGGTAGGTTACAGTTATGTAACAGATATGACAAATAGATTATTAGTTTTTGTAAAATAACAAGAAAATATTGTAATATATTTATTTTTACTTTTTTGCTAAACATTACTAAAAAGCTGTCGATATTACTTATGGCTAGGGTAATAGCTTCCAACGTTCGACCATAAATTACAATAAATACTATTAATTAGAATTTTTTGTATAAAAATGATTGCAAAAAATGAAATATATTGTAAAATGGTTGTAACAAGGTAAAACTTGCCACTTGTGAGTAAAGTTGGGAAAACAATAATATATTAGTAGTGTTGGATATTTTTGTTGACAGACCAATTTACCACAAATATACTATTTATTGTTAATGTTTGTATAATTTGGTATTTACTGATCTGTGGGCCCTGGGACTCATAGATTAGTTAAATCATATATTACTAGTTACATATTAAGGGAGGAAAAAACGCAATGGCGTCTAAGTCTTATCGTAAATTTATGGCAACTGGACTATCTGCAGCAGTAGTTGCTTCAGTAGTAGCTCCAGTAGCTGGTGCAGCATTTGATGATGTAAAACCTGGATCTTGGTATGAAGGTGCAGTAAATTACGTAACTGAAGCTGGTTACATGAAGGGAACTGACAAAGGTTTTGAGCCTGGTAAAGAAATGACTCGTGCTCAAGCTGCAGCTCTTTTTGCAAACATTCTAGGAATCTATGATGACAGCCTAGAAGCTGACTTCTCTGATGTTAAAGAAGGAGCTTGGTACTACGGTGCAGTAGCAGCTGTACAAGAACACGGAATCATGGCTGGTACTGGATCTGCATTCAACCCAGAAGGTAAATTGACTCGTGGTCAAGTTGCAGCTCTAGTTGTTCGTGCATATGACCTTGAAGCTGAAGGTGCAGAACACTCTTTCACAGATGTTGAAGGAAACATGTTCGAAAACGAAATCGCAATCCTTGCTGAGCTTGGAATTGCTTCTGGTACTACTGGTGGGAAATTTGAGCCAAACAAAGTAATCACTCGTGCTGAGATGGCTGCTTTCATTCAAAAAGTAGAAGCTCCTGCACCAACTCCGCTTCCTGAAGTTGAGTCTGTAAAAGCAGTAGACGCTACTTCTGTTGAAGTAACAGTTGAGGGATCTTACACTCAAGAAGATGTAGACTACTTAGTTGAATCTGGTGCTTACGAGCTTTCAGTAGTAGCTGGCGACGATGTTCATGAAGTAGGTAAAGTAACAGTTAAAGCTGCAGAAGCTTCTGCAAGCGCTGATACTACTACTCTAGTTCTTAGCGAAATCTCTCCAGAGCTTCCTGCAGGAGAAGAATTAAGCCTAGCAGTTAACGGTGAAGTTGTAGAAGGAACTGAGTTCAAATACGAAGCTCCAGTAACTCCAGAAGTTACATCTGTAAGTGCGATTAACCTTAAACAAGTTGTTGTTACTTTCAACCAAGATGTAGATGCTACTACAGCTGGTACAACTGGGAACTACGCTTTTGCTAGCGGTAGTGGAGTTACTGTAACAAATGCATCTGTTGAAGGTAAAACAGTGACATTAACTGTATCAGGTGCTGCGCAACAACAAACAGCAGATCTAACAGTTGAAAACGTAAAAACTTCTAAAGGCGATGTAGTCGCTAAAACGACTAAATCTGTTAAGTTTGTGGATATGGCTGCTCCTACAGTTTCTTCTGTAACTGCTGCAGGTCCTAAAACAGTAAAAGTTAAATTCTCTGAGCCATTATCTTCAGTTCCAACTTTCTCATTAAATGATGGAACTATTTCAATCGTTAGTACTTCATTCTCTGCTGGAGACACTGAAGCTACTTTAACTCTTGGGACTGCGCCTGCATCAGGTACTTACAACCTAAAAGTTAAGGGTGGATTAGACTACGCTGGATTTAAAATTGAAGAAGTAGTAAAAGAGTTTAATTTTGCAGTAGACACAGCAGCTCCTACAGTTTCTGTAAAATCTGCTTCTCCTACTCAAATAGTACTACTTTTCAATGAAGATGTATCTGGGGTATTAGATAATAATGTAGAGTTCTTCCATACTTATAACGGTGTTAATGCGTATAAAGCTACAAAATCTTTAAGCGGTAAAGAACTTACTTTATCATTTGCAAACCCACTTCCAGAGGGAGCTTTCAAATTATACCTTGACTATGTAAGCGAAAACGGAACACAAATCGCTGACCTTTGGGGTAACAAAGTTGCAGAACAAACAATTACTGGAACAGTAGTATCTGATACAGTGGCTCCTACAGTAACTAAAGTAGAAGCGGTAAATAACACTGCGTTTGAAGTAACTTATAGTGAAGCTGTTACTGGAGCAACTAATGCTGCTAACTATGAAGTTAAAGACGCAGCTGGTAAAGTTGTAAACATTAACGGTTCAATTACAAACGTTAGTGGAAACAAATACTCAATTCCTTTCTCTGCTTTAAATGGTGGTTCTTATACACTTACTATTAAAAACATCAAAGATGTATCTATCAACCAAAACAAACTTGCTGATTATAGCACAACTGTAGCTGTTAAGGACATTGTTCCTCCTACAGTATCAGATCTTGATGCAGTTGCAAATGGAACACAAGCTCAACTTCTTTCAAATAAAAAAGTTAAGATTGTATTCAGTGAAGTAATGGATAAAGCATCTATTGAAAACAAACTTAACTACCTAAATGGTGGAGCTGCTTTAGACAGCAAAGTAACAATAACTGCAGTTGATGGAAATAAAGCTGTAATTCTTGATTTCACTGATGTAACTGGTGCTCAGGCAAACCCTGCAAGTGCATCTTTATCAGTATTGCGTGTAGTTGATGCTGCAGGTAACCCAATTTCAGCAGTTTCTACAACGGTATTAGTTCCGGCTTCAGTTTCTGCTCCTATTTTTGATAAAGCAGAAGCTACTGGTCAAAACACGGTTAAACTTTACTTCAAAGAAACTATCACAGGTGCACAAGCTGATGACTTCTTAGTTTCTATTGACAACGGTTCTAACTGGGTAGTTGCAGGTGGAATTTCTAATGAAGTAATTGACGGGAAATCTGTTATTACTTTAACAACTGGTAACAACATCCCAACTACTGTTGCTAACGTAAAAGTAAAGTCTGCAGCAGCAAATGTTGATGCTAAGAATAGCTATGGTTCTGCTGTTGATCTTGGTGTAAATGGTGTAACAGTTGGAGACAAGTTTGCTCCTGAAATGGTATCTGCTGTAGCAAAAGAAACTGATGGAGACAACTTTGTTAACGCATTTGAAATTACATTTAGTGAAGCTCTATATGTTCCATCTGTAAATGATACTGACTTCACAATTGAAGGATACACAATCGAATCAGTATCAGTTAACAGCAATGTTGTTACATTAGTGGTTGAAGAGAAAACGACAAATGACTTGTCAGCAGCTCCAAAAGTTGCACTAGTTTCATCTGTTGAAGATCTTGCTCGTAACTCTAAAGCTTCTCAAATTGCTATTACTGCAACAAGTGTTAGTGGTCAAGCAAGCGCTGATGCTGCTGCTGTAGCTGCTGCACAAACTGCATTAACTGTTGGTTATACTAGCCCTGATACTGCGTCAAGTGTAACTCAAAATGTAACTTTAGCAACTACATTAAATGGTGCATCAATTTCTTGGGCATCTGATAATGCAGCAATCACAAATGCTGGTGTTGTAACTCGTCCAGCAAATGGATCTGGGGATGCTACAGTAACACTAACAGCTACAATTGTAAAAGGTGCTTCTACAGCTACTAAGACTTTTACATTAACTGTACTTGAAGTACCTGCACCATAATAAAATATTGGGTTAGGTTTTAACTGCCCTTAATGTGAAAGGCTCTGTAGAGAGAGTATCTCTGCAGAGCTTTTCTTAAGAATTAAATTCATTCCTTAATATGTAACAAATTATATAGTCTTGTTGAGAGTAATCTCAGTAAGGCTTCTTTTTATGCAAGCTAATAGTGTGTATTTTCAGGGTAAAATATATGTAAAACGAAATGAGTGAAAGTAATAATGAGTTATGGGCTATACTTAGCTGACATAGAAACCTTTGATGATTTAGTTGATCGGTTAGAAGAACACATTAAGGAGAGTATAACTTCTTTAAACGCTGAATCGTCACCAAAAGATTTGCGAAAGATCTTAAAAAGTATTTTAGATAGCAAGTGTAAAGAACAGATTCAAACTTATGGATGGACTGGTGAGGAAGAGATTTCTGACCTAGTAGCAACCAATCTGTTTCATGAGGTTTTTGCTGCTTATAATAAACATCTCTATGTGTATTGGTATAGAAAGAATTATGAGGAGCTTGAAGAAGATAGTCCGTTTCATTATGAAAACAGTAATGAGGCTTTTAAGGCATTGAACGCTCATTATCAAGATGAGGAAGTAGAGTTGTCGAATAGATTACTAGTACAAGAAATAAAGCGTGGAATACATACTAAACTGTTTTCAGTTATGCAATCACTAGAGTATACCCTTGAAAGTGAAGCGAATCTGGTATCCGTGAACCTATCAGAGGAAAAACATGAAGATCCGGTTGCTGATGAACTTAAAAAAGTATTAGAAGAAGTTCTAAAACTAGAAAAGCAGTTAGACAAAGTGGTTAATACAATTGAAGAGCTGGATTATAGCAGGAATGAATATTAATTAATCATAAAATTGAATACTTAAAGTAAAGTAAGAAAAGCAATGGATTTTTAGCTTACCATTGCTTTTTTGTTCTTTATACTATGAAAGTAGTTTCAGTTTTTGATTGTTAAATTCTTCTTCAGTCAATATGCCTGCTTTATGAAGATCAGATAATTTTTTTATTTCATCTGCCAGAGAGCCAGATGTTTGATTACTTTTAGTAGCCTTATTGTCTTCCAAATCTGCTTGTTTGATGAGAACGCTTATTAAATTGTGCCAATGATTAGCGTTATTCATTGCATCTTTATATTTTTGGCTATCTCTTTCAATTGGAGAGGGATTCCCGTTAATATCAATATCATTGGTAGTCAATATATTTATTAACTTATAGGGACTTTTGGTATTGTTAACAATAATTTTTAAATCAACTTTATTCACTTTATTTGTTGAAGTTTTTTGAGCAGAAAGTCCACCAATTATAGCACCGACACCTCCGGCTAACACTCCACCTATTAATGCGCCTCCAATTTGACTTGAACGTGAAGTGTTTATTACTGTTACCCCATCTTCTAAGATTTCTGAACTTAATATGTCACTATAATTATAAATTTCTTTACTTTGGTTTGAAGTATATATTAAACAAAGTTTTTTTGAGTCTTCATCTAAAAGTAGTGTCATCTCACTATCATAAGATGTGAACCGTTGAGTTACCTTGAAATCATTTAAACTACGAGTAGCTTCATAGATTTTTTGAGATTTTTCAATTGATTCTGTAGCCTTTCTATCTTCTTCTTTATTTTTAAAATAATAGGAAACTCCAATGATAGCTCCTAATACTATTATTCCAAGTAAAGGTGAAATAGAAAATATAAAAATTAATAAAAATAAAGCAAATCCAACTAAAACACAACCCATAATACTCCCCCCTATTTATTAAACATAACTAACATGCCAACTTATTTTATATCGGAATTTAGCCTAAAGTGTTTATTTTAATGAGTTTGTTAATTAGATGTGTTTGTATAAAATCTCATTCCTCGCATTTTGATACTTGATGATTCAAGTATCTCTCATTTGTTTTAGCTGGTTACTAATAAATTCGTCAAAACATTATTAATTTAATCAAAGATGAAATATTTGTTATAATTAGAATAATATAACATTTTCAAAAAAATAATGTACGGAATACCACTTGTGTTCAAAGAACTTGTTATCAAAAGTGGCAGTAGGAATACTAGAATCTATCATTATTTAGTTTGAAAGTTAAAAAATATCATAAATCAAAATTTATATGAGATTAGAATAGAGTCGAATCAATAGAGGAGATAAACAATGATTGTTGTTAATATTTTCGGAAAAAAAGAACCAATTGTGATTTCAAAAAAACTAGGAATTACGTTATCTAATCTTCCTCAGGATTGGCAAGAAGGATTAATAGAAACAATGAAGGAAGAAATTTATTACAGGGAATATGATATTATGAAATACAATGATTTAGAAAATATGGAACCATATAGTGTAAAAAAAATCGTTGAACATAAAAATTTCTCGGGAATATTTAATCCAGGAAATGAAGATTATTTGAAAGAAATAGCAAGCAAATTAATTTGTGTAAGTATTGACGACTTTGAAAATTCAATGCTTCAAAAGAAGAACTCTTTTTTAGATAGCCCAACTTGCGAAATTGAGTTTGGAGAAAAATGGATTAAATTATATGAATTTCTAACCAGAAGTCATTACAATAATAAAAACTGGATTCCAATGATAAGCATTTATTCGTCAGAAAAAAGTTTATTTGAAAAAACTCATGTGTTAAGAAGCATATATGCTGAAATGAGTTTAAATATAAAGGTGAGTCCAATTATTGTAAATCAAATGCGGATAGACAATCTTTTAGATTTTGGAGAAATGATAGATTCATTTCTTGTGAACGAAGAAAACTTTTATATGTTGGATTATATTCTGACAGCTATAACAGATGATAGTAATTATAATGCATATCATCTTTTTAAAAATTATTCCCTAATAGAGATGATTATTGGGAAAGAGGATTTTAATGATCCAGTAAAATATGATGAGAAATTTGCCTTCTTTATAGATTCTGATAGTTATGGGAGTAACGAAGAAAAAAAGAAGTTATTTGCAAAATTGACACGACAAATACGTAATAAAATTGCACATGGGGATTTTGTTGGTGTAAGAAAAAAATTAGAAAAATATGCTACCTGTTTTATGAAAAATTACCAATTTGATTACTTTGAATATAGTAGAGAAAACTGGATTTACTTAAATATTTGTTGTGAGTTAGATAGAATATTGACTAATGCTATTTGGGGATTGCTGTCAAAATCCAATTTTTCAAGAAATATCAAGTAAAATATACAGGGGAGAATAAATGTTAAAAAAGTTACTTTATATAGGTGAACTAATAGATGAACTAGATAAATTATCGATGCAACATAGAGAAAGATTTCAAGATATATATTTAAAGATAATATCTGAGGTAGAAGATGGTTTTGACAAAATTGAGTTTATAAAGTTAGATGATACTTTAAAAGTAGTGTTTTTATATACAAATGCCAATTATGCAGCGATCTTAAGAAGAATTGCTGATAATAATTTTGAGAAATTAAAATCTAGCTCTAAGTTTGTAGAAAAGTTTGATAATTACGAAGACTTTTTATACAACAATTATGTTCAACGAATTGATTCATACCGTAAAGCAATTAAATTATCTAATCAGGAAAAAAAGATAAATCCGTACTATTTATCACAAATCTATGTAAATTTAGCTAATGTTTATATAGAAATGGGGAGAATAGTTGAAGCAATAGATGAATTAAAAACAGTTGAAGGACTTGTTGATCCTTTTCCAATGGCAAGAGCAAATTTAGGCATTAAGCACCTTTCTTTGGCGCAAAGAATTACTGATAGAGGTATGATGCGTTTCTTAATAGAACAGGGAATAAGAGAAATTCAGGAATCAAGTATTGAATTGTCAATCCATGAAATTCCAGAGGATACTGTCGAGGCTATTTTTGAATGGAAAAAACACATGGAACAAATACTTAAAGATAGATTGTCTGATGTAAAACCTTGGGAACCTAGTAAAGAGGAAAATAGCAAATATAAAGAATGGTCGTCTGAAAAAAATCTCTCATTAAATTATGCAAATATTATATATAAAGTAGGAAGTATAGATGATATTCAAATGATAAATTTAGGAATAAGTTATTTTGGTGAAAATGGAGAAATGACTTATTATGCATGGTTTAATACTTTAAAACAAGAGTACAATATGGCTAGATATTTTCTGTACCAAATTGAAAATGACGAGAATTTAGACATTCATGAATCTCAAAGAAGAAATTTACTTATTAATACACTGGATTATCCAGCAATAGGCTATAAAACAGAGCTACTTAAAATTGCTTTAAAAACAGGATTTAGTGTTCTTGATAAGATAGGTTTATTTTGCTGTAAGTTTCATAATCAATTATTACCTACTCACAGAATTGATTTTCACAAATGGTATAAGGAAATAGAATTTGATATAGCATTAAATAGTCCATTTAATTCATTATATTGGCTAAGTAAGGACTTAGATTTAAAAGCAGGCGAACTTAGGGAGATTAGATTGTTAAGAAATGCTATTGAACATCGATTTATAAGAGTACTTGATAATTATAATAAGCTAATACTCGAAGAATTAAATGATCCAAATAAATATGAATATAAAATTTCATATTCTGAGTTACTATCTTTTACTTTTAAAACTTTGAAATTAGTTAGGACAGCTATTTTCTATATGACCAATGGATTTAACATAGAATTTAATAGGTTTTATTATGATAAGAATGAAGATAAAATCTTTATTCCATTAATGTTAGATGTTTATGAAGATGAATGGAAAAACTAAATATTCAATCAATTTAATATGGTGTGATTAAGGTGAAGCAATTTCCTCTTTATTATTCAACAATCGGATGCGATTGTTGAATAAACAACATATAAACAAACACCTTAAATCAATACGACCCATCAAATAATAAAAGCAATGGATCTTCAAGTTTCCATTGCTTTTTCATATTTATGTATAGCTTTTACTTTTGAAAAGGAAACTTTATGAAGAATATCTTGAAAGTCTATTATCCGAAGCTCCATTTTTATTGAATCGATAAAATGGATATTTCCCTCTATTGATTCCAACCTTCTATTCTTATAGATGACAAATGTTAATGGGAAATTATATTCCATGGCCTCCAATATCAATTCATTCATTTCTTCCATCTGCTGCTCATCGATACTCGGCTCAGGGACATCGTAATATTCTTCATGAATGTACCGTCTTAATTCTTTTACATGTTCCGGTAGCATCAAACTTGTCCATTTTATATTTCCTCGATCACGTATCGACATATGTATCCCTCCTTATCAGTTATTATAAACGAACATACGTTCTTATTAAACTGGTATCTTATTGAAATTAATTTGATTTTATAAAGGAATAATGTCAGTTAAAGTCGAATAATTCCAGTATATGTAATTTAATAAGAGGAGGTACAAATGAAGAAGAGATTATCCAAAGGTGAAAATAATTTTATAAAGGGATGTACGAAAGCGATATTACAAAATGACACTAGTCATCATCACTGGCTCTTTGTTGTTGGAGGGGTTAAACAATATATCAGTCATAAAGATGAAACTTATCTTGAAAATCATCCCATCTTTAAAAATTCAAAATGTATATGTGCAATTGGAAAAGAGTTTATTACCGACTGGCATCACAAAGCTGGAAAAGATGATCTATCAAAACCCTGGATTAAGCGCTCATTAGAAGAAATGCTTGCTAACAGTGAATCATTTGCAGAACTATATTATGCTGCTGAAGATCTAAGAGAGTTAGATAAAGATGAGGTTTTAAATTCTTTAAATACAGGTGGTCTTTGTGAGAAAGGAAAAGAAGAATATTTGAGAAAGGTAACAACCTTGCTCCACAACTAAAACGGCTTTAGAATGTGGAGATGAAATCAGAAAGTAATATGTTATTATAAAGTATATTATCAAATTATTGGAAATAAAATGTTTTCACAAAGGTGGTATAGAAATGGTTTTATTTGATGGAGAAGTAATTGAGAGGTTTAATACCAATAGAGACGATTTTCCTGCATTTTCAGAAGAACAAATTAACGAGAAATATGCTAAAGGTGATGTAAGAATCGTTACTGAGCAAGGACGATTTCAGCTTACTACAATAGAATCTATTGTAGAGGGTTCCGATTATATTCTTAATCCAGAGTTTCAAAGAAGACATAGATGGGATGTTGAAAGAAAGTCTAGATTAGTAGAGTCTTTTATTATGAATGTACCTGTTCCTCCAATATTTTTATATGAAGTTGATTTTTCTCTTTATGAAGTAATGGACGGATTACAAAGATTAACTGCAATTTATGAATTTTATAAAAATAAGTTTGCTTTAACCGCACTAGAAGAATGGAAAGAGTTAAACGGTCTAACATATTCTGAACTACCCTCGCAAGTCAGAAAAGGTATTGACCGAAGATATCTATCTTCCATTATTCTCCTGAAAGAAACCGCAAAAACCCCTGAAGAAGCCCAAAGATTAAAACAACTGGTCTTTGAAAGAATTAATAGTGGTGGGGAAAAATTAGAACCTCAAGAAACAAGAAACGCATTATATAATGGAGCTTTAAATCAACTATGCATAAAGCTTGCAAGAAATAAATATTTTTGTAGAATATGGGAGATACCCGAGCCTACACCTGAAGAATTAACATGTGATAATTTACCTCGAGAACTGACAGAAAATCCGTTATTTAAGAAAATGACAGATGTTGAATTAGTACTTAGATTTTTTGCTTTTAGACACATTGATAACTGGGAAAGAATGACTTTAGAAGATTTTCTTGATTCCTTCCTGAAACAAGGGAATTTGTTTAATCAAGAAGTTATAGATAACTATCAAATACTATTTGAGCGGACAATCAATTTAGTACATGATGTTTTAGGAAACGAGGCGTTCAATCTGTATAGAATCAGAAACGGTGAGTGGAAGTGGTATAGAAGACCTACAAAAGTAGTTTTTGATCCTATCATGCAAGTATTTTCAGAGTATATCCACAGTCCAGAACTACTCATAGATAAAAAGATAGAAATTCAGGAAGGACTAACCGATTTTTATAAAGAAAAATATGATGATTTTGAAGGAAGAAACACCGGTAAATCACATGTAGTCATAAGGATACAAAAGATGAGAGATTTTATTAATGGTGTATTAGAGGCTAAGAAATGAAATCGGTTTTAACAGATTTAAGAAGAGGTCTTGAAGAAATAAGAAAGTTTATTGAGAATAGTAAATTACAAAGACAATTATTCATTATCGTCAGGAAAAATGAAAAAAGTAACCTTCTGTTAAGACCACGAGAATTAGAGGATGAAGTAAGCAAATTCATGTTTCATTATGATTCATTTAGTAACAAGAAAATTTTTGAATACAATACTATAATCATTTCCCTTTATGGTTATTTTGAAAACTATATTGAAGAAATTCTTAAAGCTTATATACTTTCACTAAGAAGTTATATAAAATCTTTTGAAGATATGCCTCAAAAAATAAAAGAAAACCATGCAGACTTATCTGCTCAACTTATACAAAATAAAAATATACCAAAGTACCAAGGCCTAGTGTCGACAGAGAAAATTGTGACCAACATGAGTCTTTGCCAAAATGATGATCCAGCTTACGAAATTAATCTTGACGCATATACATATCACACATCTAACTTTAGAGAAGGGAGTATTAATGAATTTTTCTCTAAAGTAGGCATTGATAATATTTCGTCTTTAATACTCCGATACCCAAAATTTAACGATTATATTATTGAAAATGAAATAAGTAAAACAATTGCTTTTGATATAATGAATGATTTAGCAGATAGACGTAATCAGGTGGCACATGGTTCAGTTGATAACATACTAGACATAGATATTTTAATGGGATATATAGATTTCTTTGAACTTTATTGTTGTTGTTTATGCGAGGTCCTTTTTATGCACTCGTTGGATTACCGTGCTAGAAACAATATTTATCAGTATTGTCTCAATACACCTATAGAAGTATATGGAAGGAATATTGTTTGTTTTGAGGTAACAAATGTTCATTTAAAAAAAGGGGATACTTTATATGCCCAAACAAATAATGTAGCAGAAACAATAAGGTACGGCACTATACAATCTATTCGAATAAATGACGTTGAAGTAAATGAAATTACGTCTGGTGAAAACTGTAAAATAAGTATAAAAGTTGATTTTAAAGTTAGTGAGAATTATAGCTACTTTATTCCAATTACAGATGTTAATAACAGTACTCTACAAATAGTATAAAAAATACCACATATTATAATGTAATAAAATCGGATATTATTCAACTAACTGATGCATTTCTTCAAGAAGGAGAAATGCTCATATTATTCTCAAAAGGTAAATCCTTTATTAATGGGGTTGAAATAAAACAAATTAATGAGAAACATCATTGAGATGTATAATGTATTAAGAAAAAACTCTAAAAAAGAATTAAGAAAAAATTGTCACCAGTTTCTCTTTTTACTGACATTGTCATTTATAATGCGGTGGGATATCTGATTATATTTGGCATTTAAATAAATTACAAAGAAAAATAGAAATTCGTATATATTGGGTTAGTTAGGAGAAGATCTATTTGCTTAAGAATTTAAACTTTCGTATTATATTTTGGTTTTTATTTCTTATTAGTATTATTTTCATTATTATGGTTAAATTTTCACCTTTAAAGGACATTCATACTTCACAGATAAGTTTTATTTCCTGGTTTCCTTTCGGTTTTGAGTTAGGAGAAACAGTTTTTGATCTTTGCATTGGCTATATAGTCAGTTGTATTTTTTACTATATTGTTGTCTATTTACCAGAGCAAAAAAAACGCAAACAAACAATGACAATAATTGAAAAAAGAATTGATAGTATCTTAGGATCTATGGGAATAACTATCTATTATTATTTTCACAAATACGGTATTTCTGAAAATAATAAAAGATTTCAAGAGCAGGTTGAGGATTTAGAAACAATAGACTGTAATAACAAAATGAATTTCAGCTATCAATACATTGAAAAACCAACGGGTCGAACGGTAAGAATGAATACCGGAGAGTTTACTGAAATAATGTCATTGTTAGACCATAGTAAAAGGATTCAAGGAACGATTAATAATATTTTCAAAATACCGGTAATAGTTAATATAGACGAGGATCTAATAGTAATTCTTGAGGAAATTAATAATTGTCAGTTATTTAGAACAGTTTCAGCATTGAAAATGTTTCCATTAGGCATAACACCAGGATTCGGAAAAGATTTATTTCTATATTACCTTTTGTATAAGAAACTTAGCAAATACATTGAACCAACGAAATATAATTTTGATCAAAGAGTAACACCATCGGATTAACGGGTATCCTTATTTCCTTATTGTTTGTGGATTATCGTTTACTCAATAATTCAACTGTCCGATTCTATTAACACCACAAAACAATCATAAAAAAAGTCCGTCAGTTATTGCACCGACATCTCCAACTAACAAGCCTCCTATTAATGCACCACCAATAGATTTTTTGTGAATTTCCAATTGATTCTTTAGCCTTTTAATCTGCTTTATAATTTAGATAGTAAGCAGATCCAATTATAGCTACTATAACTACTTTTCCAAATATAGGTGAAATAGAAATTACGAACATTTAAAAAACAAGCAAACCTGCTTTTTAAAAGTAGATCAGCTATATTTTCAACCTCGGGGTTAATTGGTTCTTTGTCTTAAAAAACAGGAAAAATACAATTCTTATTGAATCAATTTGTAAATCACTAATGTTAACACAAAAAATTTTTATTTAGAGGTGAACTAGGTGTTTATAATAAATAAAGAGAATAATAGAATAACTAAGTTAAATCAGAAGACATTTTCTGAATTAGGTTTTAGAGAGAGGGACCATCTTCAGGAATGGGTGGCTAATAATCCTGAGTCAATAGGAGAGGACTTGCTGATTATACAAAAAGAATTTAATGGTTTTAATGATACGAATGAAAGACTAGATTTATTAGCTTTAGATAAGCAAGGAAACATAGTGGTCATTGAAAATAAACTTGATGATTCGGGAAGAGACGTTACGTGGCAAGTATTAAAGTATGCCTCCTATTGTTCTAGCTTAACCAAAGGCCAAATTAAAAGTATTTATCAAGATTATCTAAATAAAATTTCCAGTGACCAAGAAGCAGAAGAAAACTTAAAAGAATTTTTTGAAGTTGAAGACTATGAAGAGATCGTTTTAAATAAAGGCTTAACACAAAGATTAATTATCATTGCAGCGAACTTCAGAAAAGAAGTAACCTCTACTGTGCTATGGCTGATGAATTACAAATTAAGAATACAGTGTTTTAAGGTTACACCATATCAACTTGAGGACCAATTACTACTAAACTTTGAGCAAATAATTCCTATGAAAGAAGCAGAAGAATATGTCATTAATATGGCAGAAAAAAATCAAGCAGAAATAAGCATTCAAGAAGAATCAAAGAACAGGTATAACATTAGAATACAATTTTGGAAATCACTATTACCATTAATAAATGAAAAAACAGATTTATTTAAAAATGTAAGTCCATCCAAAGATAACTGGATTGGAGCTGGAACTGGAATTTCATCTGTTTCCTACAATTTTGTAATGTCTAGAAATTATGCGAGGGTCGAGGTGTATTTACAAAGATCTGTTAGGGAAGAGAACAAATTTATTTTTGATGAATTAGTGAAGTACAAGGATTCTATTGAAGATAATTTTGGAGACCTACTTTTTTGGGAGAGACTTGATAATAAAAAAGCTTCCAGAATTAAATATCAGAAAGATGATGTAAACATCTTTAATGATGGAGATTGGGAAACTATGATCAACTTTATGGTAACCTCCATGGTAAAGCTTGAGAACTCGTTTAAAATACCTATTATTGAGGTTAGAAAAAATCTGATTTCTATGTTGAACTCAGTAGAAATTTAAAAATTAGGAATAAAGTAAAAGAATAGAAAAGATTTTCCGTTGGGTATTAGAGATAGGGAGCTACAATACTATTTTTTGATCAAACTTATCTTATTTAGGGAGTGAAAAAAATGAAAGAACGAATCACTTCGAGAGATATAATTAAAGCACTTAAAGAAAGAGGAGTAATTTTCTCTAAAGTGAAAAATCCGATCGGTAAAATAGAAAATTTTTCATCAATACTGGGACCAGCAAAACCAATTTATTTTTCAAGTAAGGAAAAAAATGAAAATTAATTTATATGAGGAATCTTCATAAATCAAAACGGGTGCATCATTTCATTAATGGAATGATACACCCGTTTTGTTTTTTTTTTGTATTTTATCATGAATATAAGATAGTAAACTTGGAAACAATAACTTCATATAAGTAAAATTATATGAAATTAAAGTGTTCGTATAAGTAACCTTATATGAAGAATAAAAACAAAAAATGCCTTTCATTTATAACCATAAAATTAAATAGTTTGTCCATGGTTTTGACCTTTTTATACACAAAAAGCTCATGTTTCTTAAACATGGGCTTTTTTTTATTTTTGGGGTATAAATCTAGAATTTTTGATAATGCTGTTATTAATAGATTGATAGAAGTTGAAGGTTGTGGGCCCAATCTTTTACTTACTTTTAATAATGAAAGGATAGATTAATAGATGAATAGTATGAATGAAAAGATTTGCCCTCAAGCGAGTAAGGCTTTAAATCAATACTTGGTAAATTTGAAAAATGAATATAAATCCGAAGCAACCATTACAAAGTATCAATGGATTTTAGAGCGCTTTTTTAACGGGTGTTGCATCCCTTTAAAAGATATTACCTCTGAAAACGTCTTAAATTGGTTAAACGAGTTTTCAGAAGGTAAAAGTGCAAAGACCATAGACCTTGTTCTAGCTTGTCTTTCTTCTTTCTTTAATTTTTGCTTGGAGGAAGAGTATCTTGAGAAGATGCTTATTAAAAAACGTTGGCGTCCAAAGATCCCACAATCCTTACCTCGCTATTTAAATGAAGAAGAGTACGCTAGTGTAAAAGTTGCTGCAGAAAAATTATCTTTACGAGACAGAGCACTTATTCATTTTATGTTTTCTTCAGGCTGCAGGAGATCAGAAGTATCCAACCTTGACTTACAAGATGTTGATATGAAACGACGAACTGCGGAAGTAGTAGGGAAAGGAAAAAAGATTAGGCATGTTCATTTCTCTGAGGAATGTGCATTAATTTTAAAAGATTATTTAGGAACAAGAACTTCAGATGAATCGGATGCGTTGTTCTTGAATAGAAAAGGTGAGCGTCTTCTACCAAAAGGAATCTATGAAATTACGAAAAAACTAGGGAAAATGGCTAGTCTTAAAAAGGTGTTACATCCACATGCCTTACGGCATACATTTGCTACAAATATGCTGGCAAGGGGAGCAAAGATAGAATTTATCGCGGATGAATTGGGTCATTCAAACTTGAATACAACCAGAATATATGCTCGAATTCCAACCGAAGATATGATACTCGCTTATCAAAATATAATGGGGTGAGAACCGATGAATGAAAAAATTATGCAGGCTTTTTTTCTGGATCACCAAGCTCGTTTTAGTGCAGAAACAGTTCGAAGTTACAAGGTTGCCCTCGTTAAGTTCTTTACTTTTTGCGACAAAAAGTATGATGAGGTCAAATTAAGCGATATAAGGGAATGGATTGCTTCTTTGAATCAGATTGGATTGAAACCAAGAACTGTTCATTTGAAAATTTCAGCTGTAAAATCCTTTTATCGTTATGCAATGGAAGAACATCTTGTGAAGAAAAATCCAACTTTAAAGGTTAAAACGCCAAAAAAAGAAGACTCTCTTCCATATTATTTAACCCAACTGCAAGTAGCCCTTTTGCAAGAATTAACTCGGAATAATGTAAGAGATCGAGCAATAGTTGAAGCCCTGTATGCCACAGGAGTCCGTGTTAGCGAACTTTTGCAAATCAAATTAGAGGATATTAAATGGGAAACCCGACAAATCTGGATAAGAAAAGGAAAGGGAAATAAAGAGAGGTTTGTCTTGTTTTCCTATGAATGCGCTGAGCGTTTAAAAACATATCTCGAATTACGCAAAGAGGTAAGTGAGTATTTATTTGCGAGTAATCGAGGAGGGCATTTAAGCCGCATCTTAGTAGAAAAACGTTTCCAAGAGTTTTCAAAACATTTAGGCTTTAAAGTCGTTCCTCATACCATGAGACATACCTTTGCTGCGCACCTAGCAGAAAAAGGGATGGATTTTAGCTACATTCAGGACTTATTAGGACATGCCAATATCAATAGCACTCGCATTTATACACGTCTCATGAGTCATGCACGAAAACAAAAATACGATCAATTTCAAAAATAAGAGAAGGGAGGTAGGTTAGATGTTCAAGTACTGGGAGGTTAGTAAAGAATTACCAAATGAAGAGAACAAGAAAGTGATCAATGAATTTTTGTTAAGTTTAAAAAATAGGGATGAACACAAATCTACTATTAATTACTTTCGTTTAACGTTGCAATCCTTTTTTAAAGAAAAAAGAGATTTGTTTTCCTCTCTTACATTTAAAGCTTTTGAACAATGGCTTTTGGATTATCAAAAAGGTCGAACAGACGAGACCGTTAACAAGCTGTTAGAAGTTTTACGTTCCTTTTATTCCTTTTGTAAAGATAAAGGCTATCTGGAAAAATCACCTATTCGAGAAGAAGGGGTCAAATATTGGGAACTTAAAATACAGTTACCGAACGAAGAAAACGAGCATGTCATCAATGAGTTTTTAGTCAATCTTAAAGACTTAAATTTTAGTAGGAGTACAATTATAAGAATAAGGGATCATTTACAAATGGTATTTAAAAAGATAGAAGAGCCATTTACCTCACATACTTCTAAAAATACTAAACAATGGATTAAGGAAATGCAAAAATACTTGAAAGAAAACACAGTAGAGGGTTATTTGTCGAATCTTCGTTCGTTTTATAACTACTGTACAGAGAAAGGCTATATAGATGTAAATCCAATAATCTATTCGCGTAAAAAAGCAGGTGAATACTGGAAGGTGACAACCCCGGTATTGAACAAGGAAAATAAAGAAAGGATTAATGAGTTTTTGTTAAGCCTTTATAGTATGAATTATAGCAAGTTGACTATTCTTTCTTATCGAACAATCTTACAAAACTTCTTCAAGAAGGAAAAAAAAGTGTATTCATCCATTAGTTCTGAAGAAATTCATGAGTGGGTGACTCAACTTTCAACAAAAGTTAAAGAAGGAACTCTTAAATTTCGTTTAAATGTGCTAAATTCTTTCTACACGTTTTGTGTAGAAGAGAAGTATATTGAAAAATCACCTGTAAAAAGAAGATGGTTTCCTCGTCTTCCAAAGCCCATTCCCAAGTTTCTGAATAAGGGAGAAGTAGTCAGTATACGAAAACAATGTGAAAGTGAACCACTACGAAACCGTGCATTGGTAGAATTTATGCTTACTTCAGGTTGTAGAGTAAGAGAGGTCTACATGCTTGACCGTTGTGATGTAGACTTAGAAAATCGAACAGCGATGGTTACTGGTAAAGGGAAAAAAATTCGTCAAATCTATTTTTCAGTAAAGAGCTCTCTGTTGCTTGAACGCTATTTAGAAACCCGAAAGGATAATAATCCTGCACTCTTTGTCACTCATCAATTTTATCCTAAACGTCTCTCAATAAAATCGATGAGGACTGTTGTAGCTAGAATAGGATTAAAGACAGAGTTGCAAGGTAAACTTCATCCTCACAGATTCAGACATACCTTCGCAACAAATCTGTTGGAAAAGGGGGCAGATATTTCTTTTATTGGTGATTTATTGGGTCATTCAAATCTTAATACAACAAAGATTTACTCAAATTTACCAAAACAAAAAATAATCTCTTTATATCGTAAGTATATGGGATAATGGAGGATGAAAAATGAGCCAGGAAGTTATCGTAGATCAATTCATAATGGACAATCAATTCCGTCTTGAGCCAAAATCACTGCAAAGATATAAGCTTTCAGTGGATCAATTTTTTAAACACACAGGGAAATCTCTGGATGCCATTAAAAAGTCGGATATTCGTCATTGGCTTGTACACTTGAAGGGAGAAGGATATAAACCACACACAATTTGGACAAATTTGACAGGACTGAAAACCTTTTTCAAGTATTGTCTAGAAGAAGGTCATATCATTAAGAATCCCGCGTCTGAGGTTCCCTTTCCGCGTATTGAGGAAAAACTACCTTATTACTTGTCTTTCGAACAGCTAGACAATATCCGAAAGCTTATAGGAGATAGGTTACAGGAACGCGCGATTTTAGAAGTGTTGTATGCCACCGGTATGAGAATAAGTGAAATGTGTTCAATGAAAAAAGAGGACATTAATTGGTCAGAACAGATTGTTCATATTCCAATAGGGAAACGAAAGAAGGGCCGAATTGTTCCGTTTAGCCGAAACTGCGCAGTTTACCTTAAAGCTTACTTAGATTCTCGTATCGATAATTCCCCTTATGTCTTTTTAACGCTAAGGTCTAAAGGTAGACCCATTTCTCAAAGCACAGTAAAGAGGATGTTTAGAGCATACTCAAAATGTTTAGGTTATAGAGTCACGCCACATACGTTAAGACATACATTTGCTGCACATCTGGCTTCAAAGGGAATGCCACTTGAATGCATTCAAGTGATTTTGGGTCACGAACAACCACATCTAACTCAGTATTATGCACGACTATATAATCATGCTCGTAAAGAGGGATATGATTGGTTCATGTGAATTCTTCGGATTGAAGGAAGGGTATGCCTTATATTATCAGAGGTATATCAGATGATCCTTTAAGTTTATATAGGTCGTAAGAGTGTTGATAGAGGAATATTCCTTTTCCAACACTCTTTTCTTCATTTGTTAAAGACTCCTATACTTTAAATCTAGTTTAATAAAAGACAAAGCTGCTTTCGTGACAACATTGTCTTTATTCATTCACTTTTTCACTTGTATTAATTCCGAATTAATTCTGAAGGATTTACCTGATGTGAAGGAGAAATGCTTATTTAATCAAATGACAAAGTAAAGATAAACAGTGCAAAGGAGAGCGAATATGATAAATAAAGCTGAGATAAAGAGCACTCCTTTATCTGGACAGTATAAAGAAAGGATCTACGATATACAAAGTTCATGGAACACACAGAATTGGACATGGGTACTATTTGAAAACGATGACTTTGGGGAATGGTTTGGTCAATTCCGAGGTTCCCCCCGTGGGGTTTCAGTTTCTAAAAAGCATGATACAGTTCTTGTTTTAACGTCTGATTATCTCTATCAGCTAGATCGGAAGAATGGGGATATGAAAGCCTATGAATCCAGTCCGCTATATAAAAATTTAATCCTAACCCCAAAAGATGACTATTTAATAGCGGATGATTATTTTATTGAAGTGATAGGGCCGAGTATACATAAAAAAAGGCGCTTAGAAAGTCATATACCGCTGGATGATATTACATTCAATGGTTGGGTTAAAGGGAAATTATTGATTTCTGCTCGGGAATGTTTAAATTGGGACAACCAAATGAAACTTGAGCTTGACGGTGAGACCTTAAAATTAACCATCATAGATACTAAATAAAGAGAAAGCGGATTATTGAATCTTAGGTAAATGGTTTGTAAATCTGTTCTTCCAAGTCGATATAGATAGAGGGGTGCAGATAATGATTGATTTTAGTTCACTTCAACCATTTATGGACGAATTATTGAGTAATGTGATAAGAGTTTTTATTTTTCCTGCAATCATAGCGGTTATAGCCGGAATGCTTACAAAGAAGTTAAGGATTCCAAACTATCTATCTGGATTGGTAGCTTCTATTGTATTTATATTCCTAGTATACAGGATGATCATTACAGTCAGCAGTTGATGAAAGGAGTTTATTTAAAACATCTTCCTAGGTTGTATCTTGTTTGATTAATAGGTAAGGGTAATCGGAAGATAGATGTTAGTGCTATAATCAATCAAAAATTTCAGCAGTTTTTTTATAGCCTTCTAATAGGAGATTACAGCGGGGATAGGGAGACCTATTCCCGTTTTTATATAAAAATCAAATAATTTTTGGGGCTTATAAAGAGCATACATTTACATGAAATGGACAAAATGGAGTTAGCAAAGACCTAACTTATAGTGCCAAGCTTAATGAGCGTCTAAAGCATGGTTTAACACTCCACTAAATATCAGCTCTTCGTTAGATAGGGAGTACACGCTTCTTTCTTGAACAAGTTTGACCAGGCGCTTTAGTTATGACTTAAAGATTAATATCACAGCACGAATAGCAAGGGGTTAAGCTACTTATGATAATCACTAAATAAAAATCATTACAAGTAACGAAACTTTGTGGATGATTGGTTTAACGGACATCAGACCTCAATTCGAACAGGTCCCGCAATATTTTAATTACCCATACTAATATAGAAACGAAAAACCGCCACAAATCCTTGGTACCAAAGGGTTTGTGGCGATTTTTTATTTTGCGTTCTTACGGATGTAAGTGCGATTACTAAAACAGGAGTAACTGTAGTATTACCAACAGCAACTGAAGCTAAAGAAGGTTTTACAATTGAAGTAAAAGATCCTAGTGGAAACGTAGTCCCAGTTAAAGCTATTAACTTAGAAATTGGCGATGCTGAAGTTACATTTGATTTCACTACAGCTTTAACAGTTGACCCAGCATCAGGAATTTGGGTAGTTGGTGGAAAAGAGTTTGACCAAGCTGCTGTTTATGCTGTTCAAGCTGTAAAAAATGCTTCTAACCAAGTTGCACTGTTAAATGCATTAAAGTCAAGCTACTTTACTAATGTAAAAGATGATAACATCGTAGCTTATGAGACTGCACTAACTACTGCTGAAGGTAAAGGTGAACTAAACACTGTTGCGGATGTGCAAAAAGTTATTGACACTACTAATGCAACTAATGTAAGTGACGCTGATAAAGCAGCTGCGGTTGATGCTGTAAATAAAGCTACAAACCAAGTGAGTTTATTAAAAGCTCTTCAGAACCCACTTTTCAAACGTGTAAACAGTGATTGGATTGCTGATTATGATAATAACGTTGATTTTGCAGTTGGTGTTACTAACGAATATTCAACTGTAGAAGACATACAGAGCGATCTTAATGATATCAATGAAACAAAAATTGATGCAGCAATTCTTGATGCATCTGATGAGTTAGATGCAACAAAAGTTTCTACAGCTAAAAACTTAGTTAACCTGTATATAGCTGAAGATGTTGCTCCTGATACTACAAAAGCAGGATTACTTAAATCTCTAAATGTTCACGAAGCTGTAATTAACGTTACTGTTGCAAACACTAACGCTAAACTTCAAAGTGCTTTGAATAAATTAGTTAGTGAAGTTAATGATAAAGCAGTAATCGATTCAGCTACAGTAAACCCTAATGAACTTTCTCGTTATCGTACTGCAATTGGTGCAGCTGCTCTCGCATTTAAAGATTCTGCAGCTGATATTCAATCAATTATAACAACTGGAAACGGTGCTGCTGAAACTGCAGTGGTTGGCGAAATTGAAGCAATAACTTCTTCAACAGTAAACGGTCAAACTGTGTATAGTGTAACAACTGCACAATTAAAAGACTTATTAACTAAGCTTTCTGATCGTTCTAAATTTGTAGGTTCTACACCAGCATTTTCAATTTCTAATGTGAATGACGCATTATTACAAGACTATTTAGTAGCATTAACGCCTGCATCATTAGCTGACGCAGCTGCAGTAACTACTACAGTTATTGGAGTAAATAAGCCTAAAGATGCTTTAGATGCAATTAAACTCTTAACATCAAGTAATACTGCTGATGAAGTACTAGCTGCTTTAAAGGCTAAAACTTTGAATTTATCAAATGTAGTTGATGCGAATAAAGCTGAATATCTAGTAGATGTAGCTGCATTAGTTACTGAAGCTACTTATGCTGGATCACCTGCAACTGATGCTCAACTTGCAACTGCTGTAAATGATGTAAAAGCATTAGTATCAGCTATCAACAATAAAGTTATTTTAAATGGTGCAACTTCTGCTGCTACAGCTAGAGGAGCTCTAACTGACTTTGCAGTTGCAACAAATGATGCAGATTTTATCAACTTATCTTCTAGCGCTAAAAATGATTTAGCTGGTTTAGTATTAGCGGATATAGCTGCGAATGGAACTTATGATGATGTTGCAGCTGTAACAACAGCAATTGCAGCTCAAATCGTAGTAATGGAAGGTCTAGTTGATGACGTTAATGTTGCTACTGACATTGCTACTATGTCTGCTGCACTTGATGCTTTAGACTATGCTGCATTTGAAAACTTAACAGCTGCTCGCAAGTTAGATGTTGCTGAACAATTCTTAACTGCATTCCCTAAAAATGCAACAACTGGAGCAAAAATCCCTTATACTTCTATTACTGGTATTAAAACAGACGTAAGTAAAGCAATCACAACATTAGGTTATTAATTTCTATAATAAGGCGCTCTGCTCATTAAGAGCGCCTTATTTTATAACTGTTTCAAGAAAATCACGAACGGCAATGGAGGATATTACATATGGTTTCAATTGGTGAAGACATCAGAGATTGGCAACTAGTTACAACTCCTGTAATAACCAATATTACCTTTAGCAGGGTATATAGCTATTCTTATGTAGGAGGAAAAATAGACGATCTGGAATTGTCATTGGATTTTACGAAAGAGGATCTTGTTAATATAAAAAAAATGTTTGTTAGTATATCAGAGGACGGGAAAGATTTAGAATTTAGAATTATGTGCCTTGAACAACTAATTAAGGCCAGAGACATTATTTTTAGTATTAATTCCCCTGTAGATCCTGAAACTAAAAAACAATTAATTAAAGCTAAAACTCTAGTTTATTCTGCTTATCCATGTGCACTTCGAAATTTTCTTGAGATAAAGTTAAATGAATTAATGAAACAACCAGTTGATTTTATTGTCCCAAATTTAAATGAGAAGTTAAACGTTTTAGAAAAGTTTAATTGTTCTACCTCTGCAGATGATATTTGTGAGTTGTTGATCGAGTTAGGAAATAAAGAATTTATTAATTTGGGTCGGGATTTGAGAATGTTAATAAGTAAAAAAATTCTCATAAATTTACCCTTTAGGAACCTTCTTGAACTTCAAAAAGAACTAGAAAGATTAATATCTTATTATGATAATCTTTTAACAAAAATTCAAACAACTAATGATGGGAAAGAATGGATAAGATTATATAATACACTCTTTGAAGGATTAAATATTTGTGAGGTATCCTCAGTAGTAAATGTTTTTCTAAAATTAGAACGCTCAAAGAAGTTGACTTTTTATGAGTTAAAAAATTTATTAAATGATTTATTACACCTTGGTCATTACTCTAATACAGTGGATTCTAGGATTGTAGAAAAATCAAATATAGGTATAATTATTTAAGATAATCGCCACAGAGCTTTTTAAGTAAATTTAATTATATTATGGGATGCCTTTTGCATTCCTCCCATTTTAAGAGGTTCTTGTTAATTCAAGAACCTCTCATTTGTTTTGTTTAGTATTTAATCTTTTAAACCACATGCAAAAATAAGTCCTTGTTGAGAAAATTTCAACAAGGTTTCTTTTTTATTGTTTTATTAGATTGTATTATTAATCTCATCGTGAGAAAAACTATTATTCTCATTAATAGTAGCAAAATCTCTCCTAGTAAGTTGAGGATACTCCGATAGGTTAACTTCTCTTAAGTACCCCGCAATCAATATTACTTGTTATTATAGTCCATTTATTTGTAGATAATATTCCGTCAGAGTAAGTTTGAATTCGATCTTCCATATGTTCAAGGACTTCCCTTTAAGATACATTCTTCATTACCCGTATAAAACAAAATACTTCATTTTCACATCCCCCTTTACCTTTAAATAATCAATAAGAGAATGAATTAACCTTCAATTAATTTCCATAACAATTAGCACATTTCACCAAAAATAAACAACCATATATTTACTTTATGTAGTAGTATTAGGAAGTAGAAAATTGAAAAGGGAGACTGTTATTAATAAAGAAATTTAAACTTCTATCCTTATTAACGATGTGTTTTTTGTTGGTTTTAAGTTTTAATTTAAACCATACATCTGCAGCTAGTGCACCGACTGTTTCCATTAATGGGGTAAAACAAGTATATGATCAGCCACCAGTTATTCATAATGGGAGAACCTTAGTTCCGCTCAGAGGTATCTTTGAAAAATTGGGCGCAACTGTTCAATGGCATCAAAGTACCCAAACGATTACAGCAGTCAAGGGCGACATAGACGTATGGTTAAAACTTGGTTCTAAAAATGTAAAAGTGAATGGTGTTTCTAAAACGATTGATGTTCCAGCCCAGGCAATAAATGGGCGTACCCTTGTACCATTAAGATTTGTAAGTGAAGTTTTTGGCGCACAGGTATCATGGAATTCTGCAACAAACAGAATTGATATTATATACAATGGAACAATGCCCTCGAAACAGATGAAAGTTCATTATATCGATGTTGGACAGGGAGATAGCATCTATATTAAAGGTCCTGAAGGTGAAGATATCATTATTGATGCTGGCGGTAAGGGAAAAGGTGATGAAGTGGTAAGTTACCTTCAATCACAAAAAGTAGATGATATTGAAATTATGATCTCCACTCATCCAGATGCTGACCACATTGGAGGATTAGATGAGGTTTTAGCAGCTTACAAGGTTGAGAGTGTTTATGCTCCACAAGTTTCACATACAACACAAGCCTATGAAGACTTCTTACTTGCTGTTAAGAACGAAGGATTAACGATTAAGGCTGCTAAAACGGGTGTATTATTAAATGTCAAAGGTGTTTCCGCTAAGTTCATTGCTCCGTACCGAGATTACGGAACAAACATAAATGACTGGAGCGCTGTGTTACATGTAACATATAATCAAAAATCTTTCTTGTTTACTGGTGATGCGGAACTGGCATCAGAGAAGGATATGATTGCATCAAAACAGCTTTTAAAGGCAGATGTACTGAAAGTAAGCCATCATGGAGCAGATAATGGATCTAGTGAAGAGTTTTTGAAGTTAGTTCAACCAAAATATTCTGTTATCAGCGTTGGTGCAAATAATAGCTATGGGCATCCAACAGCAGGAACACTTAGCCGTTTGAAAGCAATAGGATCTGCTATTTACAGAACGGATCTTAGCGGCAACATAACTTTCACAACAGACGGAACACAATTATCCGTTAAAACGGAGCGCTAACCTTGAAAAAAGGAATTATTGACCGAATTGAAGAAGACGTGGCTGTTGTAGAATTGGAGAATAAGATAATTAATATTCCATTGTCTAAACTTCCTAAAGAAATCAATACTGGGGATGTTATTCAATTTCTTGAAGACAATACTATTGTTATTGATGATCAGGCTACAAATGAAAGAAGAGAAAGAATAAAGAAGTTAATGAATGAACTCTTTGAAGAGAGTTAAATGAATATGAAAAGAGCTACAAATTTCTGTAGCTCTTTTTAACTTAACCTAGCAGTAGGGTCCAAAAGGAAACTATGTATATTATTTATGGATTTTAAGATTTAGTTTAGTAAAGCAAACTATACTTCTAATGGAAGCTTCTTCAACAATTCTTTATCTAAATAATTATCTTTTCAATTTCCTTTAAAAAACTCTACAAAAATATTACCTATAATTGCAACTATGCCACCTATTATTGCAATTATTAATGGGTACCAAAAAGTTTTTCTAAACTCTTTTTTTTCTTGGATTAACTGGTTTCTTTCTTTAAAAAGCTCTTTATAGTTTTGTGAATTAACCATAGCATTCTTTAATCCTTCATAGGAACGATGCCATTCTTTTCTTAAAAATTCTTCCTCCTCATCAGATAACTGGAACCGACTAGAAAGGTCAGGACGACTCGCAGCGTTTTCATTTTTACCTTTTGTTGCAGGTGTTTCTAAGTAGTTGAGCATAATTGACACAAAAGTAGTACCAACACCTAATTCAATATCATCAGAGGTATGATTGTGAACAGCAATTAAAGATAAACCTAACCACTGAGGGTCAAGTGTAGTGGCAATATGCCCTAGTCCTTTTGATACTTGAGATACTTTGGAATGATATGTACCACCAATCCTCCTAGAGACCCAGATGGATTCTTCTGTATAGATACACACAGTTTCATGAGCGGGTATTACAATTTTATTGCCAACAGTTGCTGAACTCCCATCTGAAATTCTCCAAGAATATTTACTGGCAGTTAAATTAATGGAGCTCCCTTTAATGTTATCAACCTTTAATGGATGAATCATTAAGTTTTCACCATTCATAATTTCTCTCATTATGTCTCTATCACTTAATAACATTCAAATCCCCCATATTTATAATTTTCTAAATTCTAGCATATCACAAAAAAGGATGAAAATGGTTATAACATTCTAGTCATAATGGTTTCTTACTTCAAGATAGTGCTATATGGTCTTCTAAATATTTAAACTTTGGGTAGTTTAAAAATATTTAGGAGCGACGCCTTTTGTCACTCTGAACGGTTAAGACTTCTGAAGCTTGATGGAATTCTATGCTTAGTTCCAAAAATAGGTTATTATATAAAAAACACTTTAGGAGTAATGATTATGTCAGGGCTTGGTAGAAATGATATTTGCCCTTGTGGAAGTGGTAAAAAATATAAAAAGTGTCATGGAATTTTAGGAAGGCTGTCTGACCTTTCGAAAGATCCCTTTTTAAAATGTGTATGTGGAAGCGATTCCCATCCCTATGATTGCTGTGGTTCCTTTCTTGCTTCTTCACGAAGGATTAAATCCTCCTTTAATAATAATGAGTTTATCGTAGAAAATCGGGTAAATGAGGAATATTCTGGACACGTCTACTTTGCAATTATGTCTGGAACTTTTTTATGAAAAGCAGAACAAAAGTGACTTCAAAAATAGAACAAATTTGATTTTAATTTCTTACTTTATAAAAAGGTTAGCATAACTTATAGTTTGAATACTCAGTATTTAAAAGAGTGTAAAAAAGGGGGAGTAAAGTAAGTGATGAAGAATTTTGTTAAAGGGTTTGATTATCAAAGATCAAAAATAGAAATGAATGTTTACCATTTATCTAAGAACTCGAAAGTTGAATCCAAGGTAATTTGTTTTTTATAAACTTTATAATACTTCAATAATTGCTTAACTTTTTTCTTTGAGCTAGTCTGGATAAGCTCTAAGAATACTAGAAATTGCTGAGATTCTTTTAGAAATTCCCTATCGTATAACTTCTTTAACCATCTCGGCATCTGACGCTTTTGATTGGATTGGTCGAATCCCTTTGATTTTTTCAGGAGTGAGTGTATCATATTCCATACTCTATACTTTTTATATCCTTTTCCAAAGCAACGCTTATATTTGGCTAGTATCCTACCATCATTGGAAACAAGTTTGATTGTCTTCTCATTGTATCTAACTGTGATCCGCTCTCCTTTGTACTCTTCTGGAGCAGAATAATGATTTCCATCAAAGGAAACTAGAGTATTATTCTTAACTATTCGAATGACTTCATTAAAATATATGAAGTGCTTAGAAGGAACTTTTCCAGCAAAAGCTCTTTCATTCTTCATTAAATTTATACAAGAATTGTTTTTATCAGGATGCTTTCTTTTATTTAATCGATCAAAAGTGGTGTTTATAGAATTCTGTAACTCTTCTAATGACTTGAAATTGTTATTTAAACCATGTAGTTCCCTTTTTAATGTCGAAACAGCATTTTCAACTGTTCCTTTTTGATTAGGTCTATACGGAGTACAGGTTCGAACTTCCATGTTGTAATATTGTGATAGCTGTTCAAACAATTGCGTTAACTTTACTTGGTTATCCTTAAATGATCTGTGCTTTACGGCAATCTTCATATTATCGATTAGCAAAATTGGGAAAATACAACCAATATGTTTTGTAAAAGAAATAAAGGCATCTACAAAGCAATGAGCATTCATTTTTTCTGTAACATGGACATAACGGTAATTACTGAATGGAAGAGCAAATACTGCAAAATAGACAATCTTATTTATTCCGGAAATTTTTATTTTTTTTGATCCCCAATCAAACTGGACCATTTGACCAGGTTCATAAAAGATATCTAAAAAACTATCTTTTAATCGATTCCTCTCAAGTTTTATCCATTGTCTTACTTTTGATTTGGTAATTTCATATCCCTCTTGGACCAGAAAGTCGTATAGTTGGTTAACTGTAAAACGACTTTTTCTTTTTTCTAAAGAAAGATAGTATCGAATTCGTTGTCGAGTTACATTTTCAATTGGATTATATCGTGACCTTTGAATGTTTCCTTTATGAATGCTTCCTGTTACACGAAATAACTTTAATCTTTTATTTACAGAATCGAGGCATACTTCAATTTCCTTTGCAATTCTCCTTTGAGATAAACCTTTATAATATAATTCTAGTATTTGTGATTCCTGAGTTTTTGATAAAGTCAATGATATCTACTCCTTTAAAAAGTCTAGAGCTTATATCGGTAAATAAAGAAGTAGATTTGAATCAGCTTAACCAAATTTAGAAACTCTCTAGAAGAGAACTTATTCTTGGATGAAAATTTTGTAAGTTTTTATATGACTCTATAAAACACTAGAAATAATTTATTTATCAAGTTCGATTTGAATTGTTCAATGTACAAGGACTTAATTCACTGATAATAAAAGTAGAATGAATATTAATAAAATTCTGTCATGTCAGAATAGTGACAAAACTGGTGGATGATTGTCTTTACTGCTTATTTAACTGCACTATATAATGAAAGCGTATTCAAGAGTAGTAAAAATTTCAACATTCTAGAAGGGGGATTTGTTTTGAAAAGGAAAAAGCCATTTGCAATTCTAGTATTTATCCTCGCTATGTCATTGGTCATCTCAGCTTGTTCTTCAGATGGAGAACAGTCAGTCGATACCAAAAGTAAAAATGCAGACAAAATCAACCCAGACAAACTTGTAGAAGCGCCATTTGAAGGCTGGGTGGAGGGGCTCCCGCAGATTACAGCCCCTGAAGGTTTTGATTGGAAAGAATTCGAAGGCGTTGAACTAAACTTAATTTCGGAAAATACACCACCTTCATCGGCAATTGCAGCTAATATTGATCAGTTTGAGGATGTAACAGGAATAAAAGTTAATATTGAACAAACAGATTTGTCAACAGTTGTAGAAAAAGTAAGTCTTGATTTTAATTCTAAATCTGCGAAATATCATCTGATCTATGCTGATCCTTATCAAATTCTCGCGAAACAGTCAGAGCATTTTCTTGATTTAAATCAGTTGATCGACGAACCAACACTCCCGGATGTACCTGGCGGACTTGAGGATTTCTCACAGGCACAGCTTGAAGCAACAGGTTATATGGGGGACAAAGACGAAATTTTTGCCTTGCCATATGATAATCCTACGATGGTATTAGCTTATCGAAAGGATGTTTTTGAGAAGTATAAGGATTTGTTTATGGAAGAAAAAGGGTATGATTGGACTCCTGGACCAGAAATGACTTGGGAGCAGTATTATGAAGTTGCCAAATGGATTACTGAAAAAGCCAAGGAGGGAGTCATTACTGAAGTTCAGTATGGTACTGGCCACCAGGCAAAGCAGCACGATTCTCTAATGAATGACTTTAGTAATATTCTTGCTGCCAATGGTGGCGATTACTTCAAGAAGGACAACCTGGGGAACCTTGGTTCCACTAAGCCAGGTGAATCTGCAATGGATTCAAAAGTCGCTTTGGAATCAGCAGAATTCTATAATAAGTTGTTAAAAGTAGCAGCACCTGGAAGTACATCCTGGGATTGGTCAGGTGTAGCTGAAGGATTTGC
This sequence comes from Fictibacillus sp. NPDC058756, assembly GCF_042746035.1. NCBI lineage: Bacteria > Bacillati > Bacillota > Bacilli > Caryophanales > Fictibacillaceae > Fictibacillus > Fictibacillus sp. NPDC058756. The sequence goes on from NZ_JBHYPU010000001.1 coordinate 510,678, forward strand.
GGCAGGCAATATTGCGATGATTCCTGAGTGGCATGAATTCAGCGCCATGTTTGAGAATGAGGATTCTTCAAATGTAGCAGGCAAAGTTGCCTGGACCGTACTGCCTAAAGGAAAAGAACGCAGAGCGCACATGTTTGGCGGAACAGGTATCGGAATTAACAAATATGCAAGCGATGAGGAAATTAAAGCAGCATGGCTGTTTACAGTTTGGTCTACTTCACCTCAGGCACAATACATGATTCTCAAGTCGAAACAAGGCGGATCTACTCCAACTCGTAATTCTGTATACGAGCTGGCAGATGTAAAGGCCGGGATGGAACCAGGATCACCTGAATCAAAAGAAATGCCTAACTTGTTAGCAATGAAACCAACACTAGAGGCATGGAAAGAAGAAAATGTGTATATGCGCCCGAAGATTCCTCAGTGGCCGCAAGTGAACACATATATTTTCACAGAGCTTTCCAAAATGCTTGCGGGGCAGCAAGAGCCTAAAGAAACCGTAGAAAAAATAACAAAACAAACAAATGAAATCACAGACCGTTAAACATAAAAAAGAGAGGAAGCGCTTAAAAGGCCTTCCTTTCTTTTATAGAAAGGGTGGTATACATGATAGAGTCGGAAACAAAGTCTATGTCGAACCGATCTGTCAAAGTTATTCCTATTGCGAAAAAGAAGAGGCGTAAATTGTCAACCGAATTTTGGATGCTTCTGCCTTCAATGGGTTTGCTGGCCATTATAAGCATTTTTCCATTTTTATATATGATTTATGCTAGTTTTATGGATTTCACGCTCTCTTTTGATAATCCCGTATTTAGCGGATTGGATAACTGGATTCGTATCTTTACTAGTGAAACATTTTGGGCTTCATGGGGAAGAACCGGTATTTATACAGTGGTAGGTCTGCTATTAGAATTAGTTCTTGGTGTAGGAATGGCCCTCTTGATTTACAGTCTTCCAAAAGGACGAAATTTTGTCATTACTCTCTGGATGATTCCTGTTTTTGTAGCTCCGGTTGTTGCAGGGCTTCTGGGAAGATTTTTGTTGAATTCAACATACGGCTTATACGACTGGCTACTGGGATTTATTGGAATAGACATCCAGATACTAGGTAATGTTTCAACATCAATGCCGGCTGTAATTTTAATGGATGTATGGGAATGGACTCCTCTTATTACATTAATAGTACTTGCAGGACTAACTTCTTTATCAACCGAGTCTCTTGAAGCAGCAGAAGTGGATGGTGCCAACTACTTCCAAAAGCTAATTTATGTCATTCTGCCGCTAATATCCCGAACAATTCTGGTTGCTTTATTGATTCGTTCCATGGACATATTACGCTTCGTGGATATTATCAAAATTACAACGGAAGGCGGTCCTGCTGATTCTACTAAAATAATTGGCTATTATTTGATGGAGGTCGCTTTTAAATTCCAGGACTTCGGTACTGGTGCTGCGCTGGGTTTGACAATGTTATTTGTAACAATCCTGCTTGGACAATTATTTGTGAGAATTATGCTGAAAGGAGAAGATTAGAATGGGTGCAACAACTATGAGAGCCAAAAAGACTTTGGTAAATACGGTGTTATACACCCTGGTGATCCTTAGTTTGATCTGGGCTCTTCTCCCAATCGTTTGGATGGTCCTATCCTCTTTCAAAACTCAGGCAGGAATGTTTACTATGCCGCCTAAATTCTTTTTTGAACCGAATTTTGACACTTTTAAATATATGTTTTCTGCTGAAGGAAACTTTCTTAAGTTCTTGACTAATAGTGTAATAGCAGCTGTCTCATCAACTGGAATTTCTTTAATCCTGGGATCGTTAGGCGGATACGCGCTTGCAAGAGCGAATTTCAAACGAAAGAAGGATATATCTTTTTGGATCATTAGTACAAGGATGGCACCTATTCCAGCTGTCATGCTTCCGCTTTATCTCATGTTTTCAGAATTAAACCTTGTCGGTTCGATGGCAGGATTGATCTTTGCTTATACAACTTTTAATCTGCCATTCGCGCTTTGGATGATGATGGTGTTCTTTAAAGAAGTGCCTGCTGCCCTAGAGGAAGCCGCGATGATTGATGGGTGCAGCCGTTTCCAGGCTTTTGTGAAGATTGCTGTTCCTACGGCTACGCCAGGACTTGTAGCAACTGGTATTTTATGTTTGATGTTTTCATGGAATGACTTCCTGTTCGCATCCGTGTTCTCTGGCCATAGCAGCCAGACCATACCGGTAGCTGCTTCAATGCTGATTACTCAGCAGGGAATTGCATGGGGACAGGCAATGGCTACTGGTACAGTCATTATAACTCCGATGGTTATTGCAGGTTTGGCAGTGAGAAAATATTTGGTTCAGGGATTGTCGATGGGAGCTGTGAAATAGGAGTAGGATTAACCGTATAAAAATGATGAATAAGGAGGTTGTACAATGTCTATCGAATTGAAGCAAGTGGAACACCTTGTTGGAGAACTTCCAAAAACAATGAAGGCAGCAGTCATGAACCGACCTTTTGACATTGAAATACAAGAGTTGCCTGTTCCTGTAGTTGGAAAAGATGAGGTACTTATAAAAGTAATGGCAGTAGGAGTATGCGGTTCAGACATCCATTATTATGAACATGGAAAAATCGGCCGTTACGTGGTTGAAAAGCCTATCATACTGGGACATGAGTGCTCGGGTATCGTTGCTAAAATTGGTGAAGATGTTACTCGTTTTAAAGTAGGTGACCGGGTGGCGATTGAACCTGGAGTAACGTGCGGTCGCTGTGAACAATGTAAGAGCGGAAGGTATAACCTCTGCCAGGAAGTTCAGTTCTTGGCTACACCTCCTGTTGATGGTGCGTTTGCCCAGTATATCAAACATCGGGAAGACTTCCTTTTTCAAATCCCGGATGATTTATCCTTTGAGGAAGCTGCCCTTGTGGAGCCGTTTTCTGTCGGAATTCATGCAGCAAGAAGAACCAATCTGCAACCGGGATCCGCTGTAGCCATTATGGGAATGGGACCCGTGGGACTTACTGCTGTAGCAGCGGTAAAAGCATTTGGTGCTGAAACAGTTATTGTTTCAGACCTCGAGCCAAAGCGTTTGGAGGCTGCAAAGAAACTTGGAGCAACTCATTTAATTAACATTCTTGAACAAGATGTTGATGAAGAGATCAAAAGAATAACAAAGAGGCGTGGAGTCGATGTTGCTTTTGAAACGGCAGGAAATCCTATAGCGCTTCAATCCGCTCTTCGTTCTGTCCGAAGGGGAGGAAAGCTTGCCATTGTAGGTCTCCCTCCACAGGATGAAATCGGAGTGAATGTACCTCTCATTGCTGATAATGAAATTGACATATATGGAATATTCCGTTACGCCAACACATACCCGCAAGGAATTAAGTTTCTTGCTTCCGGCAACTTTGATGTCAAGTTTCTCATAACGGACCGGTATTCGCTGGACCAAACTAAAGATGCAATGGAACAGGCCCGGACGAACAAGAATGAAAGCTTAAAGGTTGTTGTATATCCGAATGGCTTGCTCTAAAAGTAATAGGAGAAACCATAAAACCTAATAGATTAGGAGGAAAATGCTTGAAAATAAACTTTGGTATTTCTACAGGGTTTGCAATCAAGCGGTGGCCGGATCCGAAAGAATGGGTAAGCATCGTGAAAAATGAATTGGAATTGAACATGATTCAGTTTTCTTTTGATCAGTTCGATCCGCGGGGGCGATCAGAAAGCGTAAAAAGATACTGTTTCCTTGTTCGTAATGAATGTGAAAAACATAGTATGAAAATCCATTCGACTTTTACCGGGCTGTCTATTTATTCCCATAACCTCCTGTATCACCCGTTACTTGAGGGAAGACTGGATGGAATGGATTGGTTTGAAAAAGCCTTTAAAATGACAAAAGAATTAGGAGTAACTGCGACTGGAGGTCCTTTTGGCGGAATGGATATCAAATCCTTTGAAGATATACAAAAACGCGATTCTGCTGAAAAAGCCGCCATCGAATCCCTGGTTTTACTATTGCAGAAGGCGAAACAAGAACATGGCATTAAATTCTTCTACTGGGAGCAAACGCCTGTTAGAAGAGAAGGAACCATTACAATAGAAGAAACAAAAAGCTTTATTGAACATGTCAATATGCTTGCAGGGAAAGATGCTGCTAAGTTCACCTTATGTTTTGATGTCGGCCATACTACCAACCCGGCATTAAACCCTTTTGACCAGAATCCTATTAACTGGATTGAGCACTTAAAGGAACAGATCTCCATTATTCATCTGCAGCAAACAGATGGCTACCTGGATAGACATTGGCCATTTACGGAGGAAAAAAATAAAATAGGAAAAATCAAACCGGAAAGTATTCTGGACGCTATACAAAGGACTGGCAATGAACACGTTGATTTGTTTCTAGAGATCGGCCACCCCTTTGAGGAAGATGATAAAAAAGTGCTGGAAGAAATCAGACAGAGCACAACTTTTTGGCGGGAAGCTTGCAGTCAAAGAGGGATTCATATATAGGAGGTTTCCTTTATGGAATTTAAACAGCTGCAATCAAAACTGATCAATGAAGCTGCGGTTGCTCTTGGAACCATTAATGAAACTGATGTAGATGTTTTCATTAAGGAGATCCTGGGAGCAAGAAAGATATTTATTTACGGGTTGGGCCGGGAAAGACTTATGCTTCAGGCATTTGCCATGCGATTGGTTCACCTGGGTTTTGATGTTCATGTTGTCGGAGATGTTACTTCTCCGAGGATTGAAGAAAAGGATTTGTTCATTACGAGTTCTGGAACAGGGTATTTAGCGACAGTTGAGGCGCTCCTTAAAATAGTAAAAAAGGCTGGGGCAAGGGTAGTTTATATTACGGCCAATACAGAATCGGAGTTATCTCAATATGCAGAACTGACCATCCTCATAAAAGCTCAGACGATGAAAGAGGATATTGAAGAGCGAACATCCCTGCAGCCATTGGGAGCTGTTTTTGAACAGGCACAACTTTTCCTGTTTGAGCTCATTATCGTCCGATTGAAGAAACAAATAAAGATTAGTGAAAAAGAGATGGAAAAGTTCCATACAAATCTTGAATAGAAGGGAGATATTACAATGAAAGCTTTGGTAATTGAGAAGCCTTATACAGCCACAATTAAAGAAGTTCCTTATCCTAAGCCCGATGCGAATGAAGTTACGATAAAAGTCGAAAATGTTGGAATCTGCGGGACGGATGTACATATTTTTAAGGGAGAGTTCCTCTCGCCATACCCATTAATTCCGGGTCATGAATTTTCGGGGACAATTCATGAAGTCGGAGAAAATGTAACAAAGTTTAAAGAGGGGGACCGTGTTACTGCAGATCCATCCTTATTTTGCGGTCAATGTGAATTTTGTTTAACAAACAGAGGCAACCAATGTGAAAATTGGGGGGCACTTGGCAATACAGTGGATGGAAGCATGGCGGAATATGTAAAGGTGCCTGCAAAAAATGTAATTAAGATCCCTGAAAATATGTCTTTTTCAGAAGCTGCATTTATTGAGCCGATGGCTTGTGTAGTCCATGGAATGAATCGGCTACAGCTTCAGGTAGGAGACCGTGTCCTATTGTTTGGAGCGGGTGCGATGGGCCAGCAGTTGATTCAGTCTGTAAAAATGGCAGGTGCTTCTGAAGTGGTGGTCGTCGATATATCCCAAGATAAATTGAATATGGCATTAAAATGGGGTGCAACAAAAACTGTCTTAAGCCAAAACGTTGAAAAAGAACTGGGCAGTAAGGAATATCCGCATGGGTTCGATGTAGTCATTGATGCGACTGGCATTCCAAAGGTTATCGAGCAAGCATTCGAATATATGGGACCAACTGCAAAGTATCTCCAGTTCGGCGTAACACCAGAAGATGCAACGGTGACTGTAAATCCGTTCAAATTATACAATAAAGATTGGACTCTTATCGGTTCCATGGCGATAAACCACACCTTCATTCCTGCATTTCACTGGGTTAAAGAGGGACGTGTAAAGCTTGACCATCTTATTTCAAAAGAGCTTTCTTTGGAAGAAGCGATTGATTACTTAAAAGGGCCAAGAGATCCCGATCTGTTGAAGGTACAAATAAAATTATAAAATCTACAAAAAGCCACATCAGTGGCTTTTTATGTTATGAAGCAGCAAAAAAACAGAATGGAGAATGTTTAATGAGTGAGGAATTTTTGCTTGGAATAGACATAGGAACTCAAGGGGCAAAGGCGATTGTCATCAACCAGAACGGTGAAATACGAGCTTCTGGAAGTCATCCTTATGATTTCTCTGTGCCAAAGACCGGATGGGCAGAACAGCACCCTCATCAATGGTGGGATGGGGTGAAAAATGCTTTGAAGCAAATATCCCAGAGGGGGATCGAGTTAGAAAATATTAAAGGAATTGGAATCTCGGGCCAAATGCACAGCCTTGTTCTGTTAGATGAAAACAAGAAAGAATTGGGTTCTTCAATATTATGGAATGATGTAAGGACTCATATCGAATGCAAGGAGATCACAGACCAAATAGGTGAGACGAAGCTGCTTAATATAACACAGAATGCCGTTCTTCCAGGGTTTACAGCTCCAAAATTATTATGGATCAAAAAGCATGAACCCGAGAGATACAGCCGGATTAAGCACATGATGCAGCCCAAAGATTATATTGTCTTCAAACTTAGCGGTGAGCTATCGACTGATGTTTCGGATGCAAGTGGCACATCCTTATTTGATGTAAAGAACCGTTGCTGGTCAAATGAAATTATAGAAGCTCTAAAAATTCCCCATGATTGGCTCCCGCAGGTACATGAAAGCCAGACAATCGTTGGCCAAGTGTCTATACAGGCGGCAGCTGAGACTGGCTTACCCTTTGGAATTCCAATTACAGCAGGGGCAGGTGATAATGCGGCTGCAGCCCTAGGAAATGGTATTTATAAAGAGGGAAAAGGAATTATTAGCATAGGGACTTCCGGAACTGTATTTGCCCCGCTCAAACAAGTCCCAGAAAGAACTGGAGAGGGCAAAATGAAAACCTTACATTTATTTTGCCATTGCCTACCTGGTACATGGCATGCGATGGGGGTTACTCTCTCTGCGGGTATGTCACTCAAATGGTTTAAAGAGACCTTTTCGATTAACTCTTATGATGAACTATTATCGGGTGTTGAAATGGTGCCTTCTGGTTCCGAGGGACTTGTATTTCTTCCTTATTTAAATGGAGAACGGACACCTCATAATAATTCAACCGCCCAGGGGGTATTTTTCGGGATGGGATATCAGCATACAAGAGCTCATTTTACACGGGCGTTGCTTGAAGGAGTCTCTTTCAGCCTTAAAGATTGTTTGGAATTAATTGAAAAGATGAATATTCGAATTGATGATTGGTATGTGACGGGAGGTGCAAGCAAGAGCGGGATATGGCGCAGTATCTTGGCTGATGTTTTACAAAAGCCATTGCGTGCTTTTGAAGAAAGAGAGGGTCCAGCTTTTGGTGCAGCTTTATTAGCCGGTTTAGGAACAGGTGTCTGGAAAAGCCCAGATGAATTTCCGAGTTGCTTTGATCAAGGGATACGGTCAGAATACAATGCTAGAAACAGCAAGATTTATAAAGACACACATGAAATATACAGCGAGTTATACAACCGATTGGTCCCATTGTATTCCAAAACTTCTAATAGAGAAAAGATGATATAATCTCAATAATTAGAATATTCTTAAGGAATGAAAAGACATGATACAAAATCCAGCATTGAACTCGAGGCAAAAAGAACTCCTTCAAACATTGCTGCTGGCTGAAAGGCCGTTATCATACAAGCAGCTTTCAGAAATATTTAAATTGAGTATGAGAACCATTCAGAGAGAAATCAGTTCACTCAAGCCCTTTCTGGCATCCCGCGGCCTTAAAATAGGTAAAAAGATTGGTGCAGGATTGGAATTAAAAGGGTCCCAAGAGAAGATCAAAGCACTTAAGAATCACTTGAACCAGACTAAAACAAAATCGGCTTATTCTCCGGAAGAACGCCAGGAAGGCATATGTTACGAGCTTCTAATCTCTAAAGAACCAATCAAGCAGTTTGTCTTCAGCAGGAATTACGGCGTGACAGAAACGACAGTTAGCCATGATTTGGATAAAATTTCACCCTGGTTGGATTCTGGAGGAATTTCTCTCATTAGAACCCCTGGAGTAGGTGTCTACTTAAAAGCCTCGGAGCACCAGCGTAGAATGATGCTGTCCCGTTTGCTCCATAAGGATGTATCTTTTGAGGAGTGGCTTGATCTTTTTCATGAAAAGAATGAAGGGGAAACCATTCAAACACAAGGAAAACTTAACGCATTAATCAGAAACCGCCTTCTAAAGTTTGTTCATTCACAAAATATACAAGAGATTGAAAAGATTGTTCGAAGGGTCTTAAATAGTAAACCAGATATTGTATTGACCGACAGAAATTACGTCAACTTGATCGTCCATTTAATGCTTGCAGTAGAAAGGATTAAAGAGGACGGAATTTTGTCAGAGGTTTCTGGTATCTATCAATTTGATTCTGATGTGTATGAAATAGCGCAGAATATAGTTTCAGAGCTGGAAAAAGAGCTTTTGATTAGCATTCCTGATATAGAAATAGAATACATTTCCCTGCACCTCGCAGGAGCCCGTGTATCAAAGTTGCAGGAGGACATTTCAGAAGACCAGGAAGAATTCACATGGATTGAATTAGCTAATAGTTTTATAGGTGCAATGGAATACAATTTGAAAGAGTCATTCCAAGGAGATAACCTTCTCCAAGAAGGGCTGGTAGCACACTTTGCACCTGCATTTAACCGATTAAAATACGGGCTTCAAATTCATAATCCTATGCTTGAAAAGATAAAAGAGAGATATCCTGAAATTTTTAAGGCTTGTGAAAAAGCTTGCAGTTTTCTGGAGAGTAAAGTTGGGTACACCATTCCAGAGGATGAAATTGGCTATTTGACAATGCACATCGGAGCTTCCCTAATTCGAAAAAAAGAACGCCTAAAAAAGCAGTATCGCGCAGTTGTTATTTGTGCAAGTGGTCTTGGGACATCAACATATCTGGCAACGAGAATCCGCTCCGAGATGGAAAATCTGTCGGTAGAAGGGATTGTCTCAACAAACCATTTAAGCCAGTGGCTTAAAGAAAATAAGGAAGTTGACATCTTAATCTCTACTGTAAATCTGCCATTTATAAAAAATAAAAATATAGTGATTGTAAGTCCTTTTCTGCAAAAAGAGGATATATCAAAAATTCAGTATGGACTGGAAAAAGTCCAAAAACAACCTGAAGATGGGGAGTCCAGCAAACATACAGCGAAACAATCTCCTGCCATTACTCTTGCCAAGTATGGGGAGGGAATGATGAAGATCCTTCAAAACCTGACTATTTATCAGATAGTTAAGTCTAAGGTAAACGGAATCCCTGACATTCTATACGAAAGTAAAAGTCACACTGCAATCAGCAAGCTTGAAAGGTTATGCGATGATCTGGAAAACAGAGAACAGAAGGGAGGATTTGTGATTGGGAGCCTTGCCATGATCCATACCCGCTCTGAGGGAGTTAAAGATTTGCTTGTAGCCATTTTCCGAATTGCAGAACCAATGCTATGGTTTAACGATAATGGAGAAGAGCAATATGTTACAACGATTTTATTGCTGGCTGCTCCTAAAGATGCACCAAAAGAGCATATTAAAATGATCAGCGAAGTCAGTGCAATGCTTATCGAAGAGTCGTTTATCAAACTATTGGAAAGTGGAACTGAGAGGAAAGTTAAACATGAACTGGAGGCTGTTTTATCGAAAGCATTTGAAACAAATGCTATTAGGCTCTTAGAAGGAGCTGCCGATTAAATGAGAAAATTTGCTCAGCTTTTAAGTGCAATGGTTTACCAAAACATAGCAGTTATTATTGCAGCAGGGATTATTCGTGAGGTTTTTGGGGTTTATGGCTGGTTGTATAACGACCGTATTTTATTATTGGTCAATCCCATCTACTCAACCTTGCTGCCTGTTTTAATAGGGTATACAGGGGGAAAAATATTAGGGGGACAACGGGGTGGTGTTGTTGCCTCTATTTCAACTTACGGGTTGACACTAGCCAGTTCGACACCAGCCATTCTTGGTGCAATGATTGTTGGGCCATTTACAGGCTGGTTAGTGGGCAAGGTAGATCAAACTGTAAAAAGGAAGATGCCTGTTGCAGGGTATGAGTTATTAGTAGGTAATGTTTTTGCCGCTTTCATTGCCGTAATCCTTACAATTATTAGTTTTCTTTACGTTGGACAAACATTTTCCGCTGGGGTAAAGTGGGCACTCAGTTACTTGGAGATAGTCATTCATGCTGGCTGGCTTCCCTTAACATCTATTTTAATTGAGCCTGCAAAGGTATTGTTTTTTAATAACTTTATTAATTATGGCGTGCTGGGGCCAATTGGAATTCAGCAGGCCAAAGAACTGGGGAAATCAATCTTCTTCCTTTTAGAAGCTAATCCGGGACCGGGGTTGGGTGTGTTGCTTGCATACTGGCTAAAGACGAAGGCTGAACAGAAAAAAGGGGCCAAACTAGCAATCTTCATCCATTTTTTCGGGGGAATACATGAGGTGTATTTTCCTTATGTATTGTTAAAGCCGTTACTGATAATTCCATTAATCCTCGGAGGGATGGCAGGGGTTGTCACATTTCAGCAATTCAATGTCGGTCTTGTTTCAATGGCCTCGCCAGGAAGTATTTTTTTATTTGTTGGTCTTGGGCCAAAACAAGATATGTTATTTATCGTATTAGGACTATTCATTTCGGCTCTCGTCTCTTTTCTCGGAAGTATGCTTATCTTAAAAAAACATTCTTTATCACCAACAGCGGCTGAAAATAGAAATAACATAAACTACTTTTATTTTTTCCAAAAGAATGATAATCCCAAGTCAGATGATAAATATACAGCAGTGGAGAGCGAAGAAGAATTAAATGTTCAAGCTAATCGTTCGGTTTTGAATAAAATAAAAAATATAGTATTTGTTTGTGAAGCAGGACTGGGTTCCAGTGCTATGGGGGCGGCTATGCTGAAAAAGAAGCTGGAAAAAGAGAATCTTGTGATTGAAGTGGATAACTCATCCCTAAGAGAAGTTCCAGACAGCGCAGACCTTATCATTTGCAATAAAAAGCTGTACACCGAAGTACGAAAAGTGGCACCTGGAAAAGCGTGTTATCCATTGCAATCATTTACAGATATTAAAGAATATGAGGAGCTAATTGATAAATTAAGGGGTTTATAAGAATGGCATTTTCAAGAAAAGACATAACTTGTCTTTCTTTTGGTGTTTCTTGAAATTCTATCCTGTTAAACTTTAGTTAAGAAATAAAATAAGGGGTGTAAAACCTTATCATCAATGAAAAATTCATCAGATTTCCAGCTAAAAATAAATACAATTGCTTTTGTTTGTCCAGCTGGCATGGGGACGAGCGTAGTTGGGGCTGCAATGCTTCGGAAAAGGTTAAACCTCAGCGGATTGAAAGTAAACGTCTATTTCTCTGCTGTAGAGGAAATTCCAGCCGAAACTGAACTTATTGTCACTCATAAGCGGTTTAAAACAACACTGCAGAAACTTTATCCGGATAAGCGCCATTTTCTTCTCGATTCTTATACAGATACGAAAGGGTATGATCAACTTATGTATTTATTAAGGGGAAATCATCTAAATGATCACTGAAAAGCAGATTATGCTTTCATGCTCTGCATGTTCTAAAGAAGATGCAATACGGCTTGTCGGACAGAGAATGATAGAGTTAGGCTTTGTTACTGCAGAATATGTAAATGAAATGCTTGAGAGAGAAAAAATTTGTTCCACTTATATTGCCAATGGAATTGCTATTCCACACGGACTTAATAACCGAAGCGCCTCGATCCTAAAGGAAGGAATGGTAATCGCCCAGTTTCCGGAAGGTGTTTATTATGACAGTGAAAGAGCATATCTGCTTTTTTCAATTGCTGGCTGTGGAGAACGGCACCTGAAGATTCTTTCAGCCGTGGCGGACTTCATTGAAAACAATGAAGTCAATCAAAAACTGAGGACTGTGTCCTCGCTAACACCTTTTTATAGAATGATTGAGTATTTTGAGGCTCGCGCATTATAACCATTACTAAAAAAGAGTTGTGGTTTAAATTAATGTCATTAAAAAAGAGTTTAGTCAAAGAATCTCATTGTTTAGGAGTCCTTGTAATACTTATCCGCAAATCGATAGTTTTAAATGATAGAATTTTAAAGCAGGTAGCTATGCGGCAAAGGCTGGTGCGTACGCAATAAAAGATTTTATAGAAAACAACTCCAATCTTTTCTATCATGACTTAACAGTCGTTGCAAAAGATGCCATTAAAAAAGATGTTATTCGGGCTATGAAAATCTTTTTAAATAAAGGTGAAGTAGTACGATAAGATGTGATATAACTTGTAAAGGGATTTTTGCATAGCAGTTAGAAAACCTTTGAGATACTCATAAAGGTTTTTCTTTTGTGCAGCAGCGTTAATATCAACAGTGAATATTATAGTTAATGAATACTATCTGAATTAAGTAGAGTAAAAATTAATTTTAACAAGTGTATTAGTTGAAGATTTGTTGAGCTGTTTGTTTGGCAGCTTTTTTTTATTGAATTAAAGGGCATTTAGTTTTGAAGAAGGACCAAATCACAATGATTATGAAAAAGTTAGGCTTGGAAAAGATTTAGATTGAATATTTAACCTTACAAATTACCATAATGTATGATAAAAGTTAAGGTAAGATTAAAAGATGGTGATTTAATGTGGAAGTGGTTAGTCGGAATAGTGATTGGATTAATTGTTTTTGGCGTTGGTGCTTATTATTTTTTTATGGACTATGCTGCAGAAAAAGTAATGGAACAAGTTTCTACCACTTTAGTTGCAAATGAAGAAGAGGTTAATAAACTGCTTGAAGACCCGGAGATAAAAAAATATCTAGAAGACGGAGAAGAAGCTCCTGCAAATTTACCCTTCACAACTAAGGAAGAAGCAGTAAAGGTAGTGTCAAAGAAATATTCTGTAAATGAAATGGTAGAAATGCGTGATAAAGTAAGAGAAGGATTGACGAGCGAAGAAAAAGAAGAAATATACAAAGACCTCCAAACTAAACTTACAGAGGAAGAATTACACGCGTTAAAAGTAGTTGCCCTAAAAGAATTGAAGAAAAACCAATAACGAACCTTCCATAACATAGACAAACCCAACCTCAAAGCAATATGGCAGTGATCTCATTTAGAGAGTATTTAGTAGAGAAAAATAATCAAAACAAACCTAAAGAAAAATAATTGGAGCTTAAAAGGATACCTGCGAATCAGGAAGATATCCTTTTTGAGTTGAAAGTTAAAGTTAGAATTCAAGCGAGACCCATTTGTTTTTTAAGGCTTTAAGTACAGCTGAAGTACGATCTGGAACCTCTAATTTATGTAAAATTGAACTTACATGATTCTTAACGGTGCTTTCTGTTAAAAATAATTGTTTCGCTATATTTTCATTACTGCAACCGGTTGCTATTAGTTGAAGAACATCCCATTCTCTCTTTGTCAAAATTGAATCACAAGGTACACTGCTGGGTTCTTGAGATTCACTGATGTACTGACTTAGTAAAATTGAAGAAAGATTAGGATGAAGATAAGGTAAACCATTTTGTATTTTTTCCAATGCATCCAAAAATTCGGAATTACAAATTTGATTTAATAGATACCCATAAAACTTTTGCTGCAAAATAAATTTTATTAAAGATTCATCTTCTGACTCTATCCAAATTAAGATCTTTAATTCATTGTTTTTTAATGTATTTAATGATTTTAAAGCATCTATGTTCGATTGATCTATATGAATGATTAAAATGTCTTTCTTATTTAATAACTGACTTGGCAACAAAGAAAGTGTCTCATAGCAATTAACTTGGGATGCAGGGTATTGTTCTTCGATTAATAGACGAACCTCGTCCCGTATAATCGGAAAAGGATGGACTAAAAATATCTTACTCAATGATATTCCTCCGAATTCTTATAAAATATCAACCTTACTAACTTATAATAAAATAGGATTTTTGTCACTTATTTTTGAAAAAAATTACATTTTTTGGATGATAAAGATAAGAGAAGCCACGCTGAGAAATCATTGTGGCTTTTTCTATGTATTCCAGTTATGAGTTAGATATTATAATATATTTCACTAATCGATCATTTCACAAATTCCACCTATCTTAAAGGAATCACCCCACTCTTAATAGAACAAAAAATACAGACAAAATATAGATTTTTACCTCTTTAAAACGCTTCATTTTTAAGAGGTTTATTAAAGATTAGGAGATAATCATTTTGAATATTAAGGAGAACTCATTAATAAAGAATACTAATCAGAAATTATTCAATCTTATGGACGGCAATGGGGAATTTTATAAAAGTATTATTCCTGGTAAATTTGGTGGTAATCGAAAAAGTAAAATCTATGGTAATTTAGATTGTCCGTCGGCACTGCACGCAATTTCAAAAGGGGGTTACATAAATCACCGTGTATTTTTTGCAGATGAAAAAAATGCACTAGCAGCGTGATACCGTCCGTGCGGTACATGTCTTAAACGAAAATATATAGATTGGAAAAGTACTCAACTATAGTTCAGTAATTTTTATGTGTTTTTTTAAGACAACAAACCACTCCTTTATGTAACGAATATTTAAGTATTCAGGATGTTTTTCTACGATCTCAATAAACCATGATACTTGTCCGTCCCAATTTTCTATTTTCCCAGGCGAGTGTAGCTGCCATCCTAATTCCTCTAATGTAAAGTTCGACTTTGCACTGTTTCTCATCATAGAAGTACTTACTAGATTCTCTTCTGTATTATCTCCACCTTTGGCAATCGGAATAATATGATCGATTGTAGGTAGTAAATCCCAGTAGGCAGGATGACATTCACTCATCTTCCAATTTGGATGAAACGGAAATTCTTCTGGATAGCTCATTGAAAGAATCCTGAGCACCGGTGGAAAAATTAACTTTTGACCGCTATACCGATCGATAAATCCATCTTTCATAAAAACCCGCAACATCAAAGCTTTTGAATAAGATCGCTTTACATATTCTATCTTTTTAAAGGGGTATTGGTGTTTAATTAATTCATTACCAGATGCTTTATTTCCGGATTCAACAAACTGACATAGTGATTTAATTAGATCTGCTTTATTCATGTAATGTCCCCTTTTGTTTTTGATTGGAATAAAAGACAGATATTATACAATACCCAAAATAGAGAAAATAATAGTGTAGAACCAAATGTTTGTAATACAAGACATTCATATAACGGTGTCATGAAAAAGTACATGCAGGGTTTGGTTAACAGTGAGAAAGAGAAGTGAACGAGCAATTGCTCGTTCTTTTTTATTTAGGAAAAACCATTTATAGTACATATTGTATATTATTGGTAGTATGATAGTTTAGACATTACATGTACCTTAACAGATATTGAAATGAATCGATAACTAGGAGGTCAGGGATGAAAAGAATACTTATTTTTTTATTTACCTTTTTTATTGTATTTGGATTATCTTCAATAACTCAAGCTGCAGACAACATTAAAGTCCAGATCAATGGCAGCTTAGTAGATTTTGATGCTCAACCCTTTGCTGAGGACGGCAGGGTGTTGGTACCTTTGCGTGGAGTTGCTGAGGAAATGGGTGCAGAAGTGAATTGGTATCCGGCAACAAACGGTATAACGATCAAGAATGGCATGAAATATATCCACTTTAAACTGAATTCTAAGTTGGTTCTTAATAACGGAGAAGATACCATCATTGATGTTGCACCTGCTGCTAAGAATGGCCGTGCTTTCCTCCCGCTTCGATTTATTGGTGAGCAATTCGGAGCAGAGGTGAAATGGTCGCCGAAAGACCAAACTGCGTATATTTTCAAAGGAGAACTTACAACTCTACTAAAACCGTTTTATAAAGGCATGCCTCTAAGCGAAATTGACAAACTTGTAGAAAAGATAGACTATTGGGACCTTTCGTATGGAGAAGGTTCATTAACAGCTAAAACGAAAGTTTGTGGAAAGGACGCTTTATTTCTTTTTTATATTAAAAATCACGGATTGAAGAATCTTCAAATAGCTTTCGAGGATTCTGGAGATTCAGAGGAACTTGGTAAGCATTATAGTGAAATGATGAAAGCCGAATTAGGAGCATACACATTAAATAAAGAAACATATTATGATTTTACGTCAGAGTGGAATCAATACAACAAAGCTTTAGCCACTCGCTATAATCTGAATACACAGAAGACTGAAGACGGAAAAGTGTCAGTCACTATTAATAAAGTGTTTGAGTAAAGATTGGAAGGCCGTTTTCATTCTTCATGTTTGGAAGCGGTTCTTTTATGAGAAGAGAAGGGGATGAATGAATGGTCACTATTAAGAAGAATTCATTTTTTGTTTCTTGGTTTTTAAGTTTTACATTGTTGTTTTCGTTGTTTTTATCCAATGAGACGACCGTTCATGCCGAAACTGAAACGGAACCAGTTACTTATTTAGCACTCGGGGATTCTTTAGCAGCGGGTCAAACTCCGTACTTTAAAATAGGAAAAGGGTATACCGATCTACTTGCTGATGACCTAGATGAAATTGGATTTTTAACTTCTTTTAGTAAACAATACGCCTTTTCACTTTATACCTCCCAGCGTGTACTCGATGATATAGTAAATGACGTTCGGAAAGGAAAAGACGATACGATCGGTATTAGAGCAAATATTGCAAAAGCAGATATGATTACATTAGATGCTGGAGCAAATGATCTCCTTCAAAAGATGAAACGAACAGATGATGGGCTTTACATTAATCCGGCAGATCTTTCGGTGGTTTTAAAACAGGTTGAGTCAAATATAAAAGCCATTTTAGAAGAAGTGAAAATTCTTAATCCTAATGCTCACGTATATGTAATGGGTTATTATAATGCCTATCCATACTTGCCAGCCGATCAGCAAGAACAGTTTCTTCCTATATTAAATGAATTGAACGAAACGATTAAAGAAGCCGCCATTAGTAAAGGTGGCGTTTATGTACCAACGAAAGATGCAATAGCAGTTAATGTTAAAGTAAATCTTCCAAACCCATCAGACATTCACCCAAGTGTAAAAGGATATGAAAAGATTGCAGAGGAGTTCTGGAAAATTGTATTACCAGCTATAACAAATCAGTCGAGAGAAGCGATTTATGTTAACGGGCTGTACCAAACATTCGATCAAGATCCGGTTTACATCAAAGGTAGAACACTGGTACATGTGCGTGGAGTATTTGATGATTTAGGCGCGACTGTCAGTTGGGATTCAAAAACAAATTCAGTCATCATCAAAAAAGGTTCAGATGTTATTCAACTCGAACTAAACTCCAATAAAGCCTATAAGAACGGAGTACTCTTTAATATTGATGCATCAGCCAAGGTAATTAACAATAGAACGATGATTCCACTTCGATTTATTTCTGAATCTATTGGAGCAAAAGTAAAGTGGGATGCTGGAACAGGGAACATTTTTATAGCGAATTAAGAAAAAAAAAATAAAGGTCGCTTTCTAATCGTCTGGATTGGGAAGCGGCTTTTTTTGTTTGGTAAACAGGACAATTTCTGACTATTTACATTGCTTAAATATTGCCGATAAATTAGTAGATTATGGATAAAAAGGGGGGTATATTTTGAAGAAGATTATTTCTAGTATTCTAGCAGTTTTTTTATTGGCAGTACTTTTGCCTACGAATGCAGATGCTGCAGGGGAAATTAAGGTGCAAGTTAACGGAAGTCTATTAACTTTTGATGTTGAGCCATATGCGGACAATGGGCGAGTGCTAGTTCCATTACGTGGAGTATTTGAGAAGCTAGGCGGAGAAGTCAGCTGGGATAACAGTACTCAATCAGTTACTGTAACACATAAAGGTGGAACAGTGAAACTGAAGTTAAACGCTAAAATGGTTCAGATCAACGGTGAAGAGAAAGCGATCGATGTACCGGCAAAAGCAAAAGAAGGCCGTACGTTTGTGCCACTTCGCTTTGTAGGGGAAGCGATGGGTGCTGTCGTAAACTGGTCTGTTAATAATCAAACCGTCTATATCTTTTCAGGTGAACTTACGAATCTATTAAAGCCGTTTTCTAAAGGGATGACGAAAGAAGAGATTGAGAAGCATGTTTCAAATTCGAAGTATATCGATTTAAGTGACGGGACAGGTGTAATAAATGCTCCGGTTACGATATACGGATATCCTGCAGACGCCCAATTCTATATTGCTGAGAATGGACTAATGACAATCATGGTAACTTTTGAAGTTACTGGAGAAGTAGAAGCAGTAGGTAAATTTTATAGTGAACAAATCAAAAAAGAATACGGAGCATATAAAGCAAATACGCTGCCATTCCATGACTACAGTAATGTATGGGAACAGTATATGTCTCCTCTTAATACTCGTTATGCAGTGAATATAAACGAAAGATCAAATGGAAAAGTGGAAGTGAAGATTGAAAAAGTTTTCCCAAACACAACAACTACAGTAAGAGTCAATTAATCAGACAGGTGGTAAACACCTATTTAAGGAAGGTACTCAATGAAAAGACTATCAAAATATCTTGTAAGTTTAGTAGTAGCTTTTTCACTTATACTTCCAGTCAGTCATCATGCGTCAGCAGCAGCTATCTCTGTATATATTAATGGTCAGAAACAGATCTATGATCAGCCTCCTGTTGCTGAGAACGGTCGAACGTTGGTTCCTTTGCGAGGGATTTTTGAGTCGTTGGGAGCGGACGTTAAATGGGATAGCAAGACAAATAAAATTACAGCCACAAAAGAGGATACAGTTGTTACATTAACGATTGGTTCAAAAACTACTTATATTAATGGAGTTAAAACTCTTATAGATGTACCGGCAAAAGTAATCAATAACCGTACGCTCGTTCCACTGCGTTTTGTTTCAGAGGCGTTTAACGCAGAAGTGAAGTGGGATGGCGCTAAAATGCGTGTTAATATCACCTATAATGAAACAGATGAACCCGGACAGTCAGAAGATTTAACGATATCGGAACTGGTGGAATTAAACGATCATAAAGTTGTTAAGATTGAAACAAATACAGGGCAAGGCAGTGGGGTATTTGTTGGGGAAGGGCTTATTTTAACAAATGCCCACGTAGTAGATCAGATGACAGATGCTGCTGTTTATTTTAGCGAAAGCACACTTGAATGGGTGGATGGCATTGTTGCTTATGATGAAGAAGTGGATTTAGCGTTGTTGAAGCTTCAGCATCCGATTAACATTGACCCAGTAAAGATTGGATCTTCTTATGACCTTGTAAAAGGTGAAAAAGTTGTAGCGATCGGCAGTCCGCTAGGGTTTCAAAATACGGTGTCAGATGGCATCGTAAGCAACCTTTATGAAATGGATGGGGTAAGAGTCATTCAGAACACGGCATCTACTGATCATGGAAGCTCTGGCGGCGGACTTTTTAACATGAGAGGCGAACTTGTAGGAATTACGAGCAGCGGGATAGATGGCAGTAACGCGGATATTAATTTCTCTGTCGCAATTGATGAAGCGAACAAGTGGAAGTCATACTTTACAATGGACCATTCTAAACTTCCAGTAATGGACTGGAATCCGCTTGGACCGAAGCTGATTAGCGGTGTTTCATTAGGAATGACGAAAGAAGATGTTAAGGAAATTGAAGTAGGTACCCTTGTAGAGGAAAGTGCAAATAGTCTTATATTCACAGATATTGATCTGATGAATTATTATGTAACCGCAGAATATATTTTTGAAAATGGGAAACTAATAGGACTTGAAGTTTATTTTGATGAAGCATATTTATTTGACCGGAATGAAGCAGAAGATTTATTTTACGGCTTAACCTATGAATTAGAGAACGAATATGGTTACGCAGACGAATATGATCTTGACTGGTTAGATGATGGTTTGAATCCTGAAATCGCCGCATTATGGTATGGAGACAGCACTGATATCCCAGCAATCTATTTTTATGTATATGAAAACGATTATGCTGAAATGGAATCGACAGTCAGACTTTATATCTCACTAGATCATATATTAGAAGAATAAAAAAATCCGCCCACAGTCTAAAGCTGCGGGCGGATTTTTTACTTTCGTGCCAAGGAGTATAAGTCCATAACGGTAATGTAATTAACCTTGTCTTGCTGAACATACTCTACATTTACAAAGAATGCATTGGCGATTGCACGTACCGGTACCATTGTGCGTCCCTTAATTGATTGTGAACTAACATCTAGCGTTACTTTTTGGCCATTAACTAGCATATAGTTTTGTCCAATCTTATGCTTAATCGTTACATCAATGTCTTCTTTATAAGATGTAATCATGTTCGTCGTGCTGTCCCAGCTGACCGTTGCACCAAGTGCTTCAAAAATACTGCGCATTGGAACGAGAACACGGCTGTTGATAATAGCTGGTGCTACATCAGGAGAAATCTTCTTACCGTTCACGTAAACAAACGTGCCAGATTTATTAATAGGTGTTATTCCTTGAATGTGATTAACGCGATATTCAAGTTTTGCCATTTCGAATTGGCGATCTTGAAGCTCTGGAGCTTTCAAGTCAAAATAATGATATTCACCCGGGGATAATTCAATTTCACCAAATGCATACGATTTATTAAGCATGATGTTATTGTTGGCATCGGAAATTTTAATATCTGCCGACTTAACGATTAAAAGACGATTTCCACGGTTAATGATGAATCCTTTTAACCCATACTCGGAATTTCCGTAAATATCTGCATATACTTCTGCATCTACATAACTTACCGTAGCTGCTTTCGTTGCAGGTGCTTGAAACAGAGATAGAACAAATACAAAACTTAATACACTAATCCAAAACTTTTTCATCTTATCCTCCTAAAATTAGCCGTTACCATATAAAAGGTGACGGGTGCCCATCCTATTCTACGACGTAAATCCCGCCAGTTTCTTGATCCCAAACTACTTCCGTATCAAAAGATTCTCCAATAAAACGAACAGGAACCATCGTACGTCCGTTTAAAGCAATCGCTTCTTGATCAAGTGCCACTGTTTCACCGTTTTTTGTAGCAGATTTTTCACCAATTTTAAGAGTGATAGTAACCCCATCTTTTGTTGCAGTAACAGTTTGCGTTTTATTGTCCCAAGTGATTTCTGCACCTAATGCTTCAAAAATGGCACGAAGCGGAACAACGGTTCTGTTTGCGATGACTACTGGCTCTTGGTCGAACTCTACTTCAACATCATCTACATAAACTTTTGTTTTCTTTTCTTTTTTACTTTCTTCTTTATCTGTTTTTTCAGGTTTAGCTGTTTCAATGCGATCTAATTGTTCTTGAGCCATAGTTTTTAGGGAAGCAGCTCTATCGTTCAATGCTGCAATTTCATAAGCATTATCCGTTTTGCTCTCTAATCCAGAAAGCTGTTTCTCAACAGCATTTAATTGATTAATAGAAGAAATGAGTTTTCCACGAACGCCATTTGCGCTTTCGTATTTTTCTTCTTTATCCAGTTCTTCCTCTTCCGCTTCTTCTTCAGACTGCTCTTCTTCATCAGAATTTTCGTCGGATTCTTCATCTTCATTGCTTTCGTCATCAGTTACGTCTTCACCTGGTTCCTCAGCTGTATCTTGATTAGTTTCGGTTTCAGTGTCTGTGTTTTGTGCAGCAACTTCTTCTGTTGCAGGAATTTCTTCTTCTACAGGTTCTTCTGTAGTAGGATCTTCTTCAACAGGAGGTTCTTCGCCTTCAACAGGTGGTTGCTCTTCAGTTGGTGGCTCTTCCTCAGAAGGTGTTTGTCCACCTAAAATGCTGTCAAGCTTACCAGTTGCTTCACTAATGCGCTCTTCAATGTCATCCAAACGTTCGTTGATCTGCTCAAGCTGTTTTTCAGCACCTTTATTTTCTTTGTCCTTGCCTTTCCCACCTTTTCTGTTCCCTTTGTCGTCATCTTCCTCATCGTCGTCTTCATCTTCTTCGGGATCGTCTGTATCGTCATCGCTGTTATCATCTTCGTTGTGTCCTTTGCCCTTCCCGTTATCCTTCTGGGCAACAAAATCCTTCATGCCTTCAGCAGCCGCATATGCAGGCGATGCCAAGACAATAGTGGCAGCTAAAAAGCTGAACGTGAGCTTCTTGTACCAAGTTTCTTTCTTTTTCATTCCCTTTCCTCCTTGAGATGTTTGTTAGGGTAATGGCAGCTGGCTGACATCGATCGAATCAACTCGATCATTAGCCCCTATAGCTTTGTGACACTGGATTTCTCCAGTTGTACCCTTCTTTTTATATCGGTTTAACAGTGAATTTTATGTAATATTTTGTAAAATGTTATGTTAGGAAAGCGACTGTGTTATAACGCACTGTATGAGGACTGGAAAATGGGATGGATTTTGTTAGAGGAGAATAATTGCTGAAAATTAATGCGGAATATTTTAATAAAAAGATGTTCGTTAAAGTGAACGAAAAGTTCTTTAAAAATTACAAAATTGTATGAAAATTGAAGAAAAAAGAAGGTAAATAGTACATTTGTACATTAAAAAGAACAAAATTGAGCTTAAATGAGGGTTTTTAAACTAGGTATAACGTTCTATAATAACAACATAAATGTTCTTTAAAAAGAACAACATGAACTAGAAAGGGGAGGGAGAAGATTAGAAAGAAAAGATCAAATGTGAGGGATAGAAAATGGTACCATGTGAAATTTATACTTCTACAAGTTTTTGCTGCTTATTATATCATTTTTTTCTCAATTAACTTCTTCCAGATTGGTATACCGACTACTGCCTATTTCTCAGATGAATATAAAGCAAAAGTTACTCTTTTGGGCCCTCCAGAGAAAGATAAGGATAATTGGAGTAAAAGTTCACTGGAATATGTTAATAATTCTACAACTCTGGAATGCTCTTTATTATCTGCTGCTTTCATGAACGGAATAGATTCAGAACCAATGTTAACAAATTTAAGATACGGCATTTATAAAGATATCAATGGAAGAAATGATACAGCTTTGTTCATTGGAGAAGTAAATAAGAAACTAGGAACAGGTGAATCGTATACCATTAGTTACGATATTTCTGAGTTTGGGTCAGGAAAGTACGTAATGAAAGTCTTTCAGGAAGAAGGACACCCAGGGAAAAGCACTCCTACAGCTGAATCAGTTAACTACAATGGAAAATGCACAACGAACAATTTAAACGAAATAGAATCACCGCAACCAGAAACACCACAACAGTCTCAAAATGATACAAGTTCTGAACCTGAACTTGAAGAACCAGGTTTAGATAAGGATTCAGAAGAAGATAATAGTCCAACTGTTAACGATAGCCAGACTGGAGAAAGCTTACCTGAAAAAGTTGAAGAGATAAACAATGGAAATGAGGAGATAACAAATGAAAGTTCTCAAGATAATTAGTCGAGTTGCTTCGGTATTAATAATACTTGCATTAATACTTTCTGCAACCTTAGCGATTTCTTCACAGCTATCTAAAGGTACTCCCAAATTTTTTGGTAAAACCATGATGCTTGTCTTATCAGGCTCAATGGAACCGTCCATAAAAACTGGTTCAGCAATATTTGTAGAAGATGTAAAGAATCCTGAAGAACTTAAAAAGGGTGATGTAATTACTTTTAGATCACCAATTCAAAATGAAAAAATAATCACTCATAGAATTGAAGAGGTAAAAGGGTCAACTGGTAATTTGCAATTTATTACCAAGGGTGACAATAACGAAGTAATAGATACATTGCCAATACCGGAATCAAATATTCTAGGGAAATATACTGAAATAACAATTCCGTATCTAGGCTATATCGCCTCATTTTTACAGTCAAAAAAAGGAATAGGGTTAGCATTAATTATTCCTGGTTTGCTAATAATGGCACTTGAGATTTTCTCGGTATGGAGAACACTTGTTAAGTATGAAAAAGTAAAGCAAGAATCAGTAGCATAATGTGGATTGAAGTCTTCTCGATTAGAGAAGTTCAATATATAAATACCTACATATAGGTAAAAAATAGGGAGGAAACAAGAATGAATTTAAAGAAAAAGCTTGTAACAAGTGCAACTACAATTGCAGTAGGAGCTATGGCAACAATCGGGGGAACATTTGCATACTTTAGTGATGAAGTAACTGCAACAAGTAAGTTTACAAATGGAACAATTAACCTTCAACCAGAAGCACCTTATCTTGAGCATTTCACTCTCACAAATTGGAAACCAGGTGATAAGCTCGAGGCTAATAACGATAATCAAGAACCTGCAATGGTTTTAAACAACCAAGGAACGCTACCTATGAATGTATTTATGGACGTAGATGTAAGTAGTGTTAAAGGAAGTAGCGATGCTATATATGTGACAGAGCTTAAATATGGTGGAATAGATCTACTACCAAAATATCAACCTGGGCCAGATGGTAAACTAAGTCTAGCTGAATTAGCAACTCAATCAACTGGTAATACCACTCTTAATGGAACTACACATACTGGAATCGGGAAATTTATTGGGAACTTAGATGCTCCTGATGCTAATTCCACTACAGATAAACCGATTAAAGCAGTTACTTATGTATTAGACTTTACAGACACAGGTATAAATCAAAATACGCTTATGGGTGATGAAACATCTATTAACTTCAAGTTCACTGGTTTACAGTATGAGGGTGAGACTTTCAGTCAACAAAACGGAAATATTGATAATAATTCAACTGGCGGAGGTGGAAACTTCCAAAGGACTGATAATGTAAACAATGCAGACACTGTAGACAGAAATAACTAACATGTTTGAGGGTGGGGTTTTAAAATACCCCACCTATTTTTAATAAAAAGAGGTAAGTTTATGAATTTTAAACTTTTAACAATTTTAAGTTTAATAACTGCCTTATTAATAAGCTTCACTCCTCTTCTTAAAACCGGAGCAGATGAAGCACCAAAAGTTATTGATATATCCACGTTTCCAAAGGACACATTTATTGAGATGAACAACATGAAACCTGGTGACTCAGTAATTAGTTCACTTGAGATAAAAAATGATGGAAATGTTGATTTTATTTACAATGGTAAGTCTAGGTTAAAAGAGGGGTCAATTGAGTATTATAATAAATTATTATTAACAATTACGGATTCAAATAACATTATTTTATTTGATGGACTTGTTAAAGATTTTAAATTCTTTGAACCTCGTGGAATCAATCATTCTTCATCAGATAATTTACAAATTATCGTAAAGGTTCCTGATTTGGGAAATGAATATCAAGGACTTTTTGCGACCATTTTATTTTCTTTCTTTGTAGATGGAGAAGAACTACCGGATGACGGAGACCCGCCAGATCCACCGGATGATGGAGACCCACCGGATCCGCCGGATGACGGAGACCCGCCAGATCCACCGGATGATGGAGACCCACCGGATCCGCCGGATGACGGAGACCCGCCAGATCCTCCAGACGATGGAGACCCACCGGATCCTCCAGATGACAACGAACCGCCTACTGAAGATATTGAACCGCCAAGCAACAACCCACCACCAACGAAACCGGCTGATCCACCAAGCAAAGATACTGGTTCACTGCCGCAAACGGGTGAAGAGAATCCACTCTTTATCGTCTTGTCGGGACTCTTCATTTCACTAGCTGGAATTGGTCTATTGTTAATCAAAAAGTCTATTCTTCCTAATCTTTTTAAACGGGGATAGAGGATGAAGTGGCTGGCGTATCTTTTGATTGCTGCAGGCTTATGTACAATGGTTTATCCGAAAGCTAAAAGTGTGTACTACTCGTACAAGGAAACACAGCTGTTGAAAGACTGGGAATCTAGTGAAGATGATTCTGTGATCCAACAGAGCTACCAACAGCTGGATGATGTTTTTTTAGATAAAAGCCAGCCGAAGAATACACCTGCGCCTAAAAACATGAAGAACGGAATCATCGGTAAGCTAGAAATAAACAAGATTGATTTAACCATCCCAATTATGGAAGGTGCCTCCCAAGCGAATTTAAAAGTAGCCGCTGGACATCTAAAAGGCACCTCTCCTGTTGGGGAGGCTGGAAATTCTGCAATAGCTGCACATCGCAGTTACACTTACGGAAAACAGTTCAACCGACTGCCAGAAGTAGAAATTGGGGACACGATACAAGTCGTAACAAAAGACAAAAAGCTTAAATATCGAATCGTTGATGAAATGATCGTGAAGCCTGATGATCTATCTGTGTTAAAAAAAGACAAATCGAAAAGCATCATAACTTTAATTACGTGCCATCCCATGAAAAATCCGACTCACCGTTATATTATAAAAGCTGTTCTGGATAAAGAGGAGGTTTTATAGCAAAGGAAGTTGTTAAATGTGACTAAGAGTCTTGGGAAACAAATTAAAAAATTCCGGTTAAAAAAAGGAATCAGCATAACTAGGCTTGCTCAAAAAGCTAAAATATCGAAAGGCTATTTAAGCAGCATTGAAAGTCATAAAACCAACCCGTCTGCGCATATGATTCAAAAATTGGCAAAAGCGTTGGAGGTACCTGTGGAACAACTGTTAAATATTCAGGTAGAGCTGCTTGATCCTGAATGGGTTGAGCTTGTTACACAAGCGAAAGAAATGGGAATCAACAAGGAAGAAGTACGTGCTTTTCTTGCCTATGAAGCTTGGAAACATTCCTTGAAAGAAGAGGTGTGAACGGTGATCCGCTTAGGCAACGGTTTGTACATCTGCCATTTGAACGGCCACATCTTAAAGGTCGTGTATTTAGGGAATAACGAATGCGAGATTTATCTCGGTGATGAGTATCAGGGAAAAGCACAATTTGATTATGTGAAAAAGAAGTTGAATCTTATGGAGAAGAGATGGAACACTTCGAAACTCGTACACTATAAATTTAGAGAGTTTCAGCCAACTCTTGATTATTCTATTTGAAAAGCCCTCGCTAAAGTAGCGAAGGCTTTTTTTGTACATAGTTTTACCCCGATGACTAGTTGATGTACAGCGTGTTTTCCTCTTCTTTAAATTCTAGTGTAACGCCAAGTGTGCGTTCGATCAGCTTTAACGAGTTGATTGCTTTTCCAGAATAGATTTTTGCAGGAATGATAGCAAAAAGCTCGCCGTCATTATCGAACTGGAAGAAACGAGGGTGAAGTCTTAATGTGTAAGAAATATCACCACGTGTTGCTGTAATGCTCTTTTCATCGTACTCTACTGTTCCGCCATTTGCTGCTGCAATTGCTTCTACAGGCAGGATCAGATTTTCTCTAACCAATCTTGCTCCCTCTAAAGACAACTCTTGTCCTTGATAAACAACAGTAACAATATTTGTATCCTGTTGCTGTTCTTTTTTAGCAGCAAAGCCTGTTGTTCCTGTTGCAGCAACAGCTGTGAATGCTAGAGTCGTTGCGGTAACCCATTTTGCCAATGATTTTTTCATACCAATTCCTCCTAAAGTGTAATGGTAATGGCAGCTGGCTGGCGTAGTACATGACGTTAGCCCCTATAGCTTTGTGACACTGAATTTCTCCAGTTGTACCATTTAAGTCTTAACCGCGGCATACCGATAACTAGTTAAACGGGTAAAAACTATATCTTTTTTATCGGTAAAAAAGTCCTTATTGTTAGGTAATCTTGTAAACATTTGTTTAAAGTTTTTCTATTAAAATGATAGTAATATACTTTTGTAAAAAATTGTAAAATAGTTTGATAATTTGCTATACTAGTTTATGAGGGGTACCAAAAATTTCTATTTTAGAGGGGTTGAAGGTATGAACAAATGGCATAAAACGCTGGCGTCGCTTGGACTGTCTGTCAGCTTAATAGGCTCAAGCTTTGCGCCTGTTTTTGCCGAGACGGATCAATACTCTGCAGAAAAGAGTTCTATTCCAGTCTCCGAATTATTTAAACCAGGAAATCGAGTAAAGGAAAACCCGTACAATCTGGCTAAGCAAAAAGACCAGATTAGTGACTCTGTGTTAGTCGTAAAGTACAACAAATCGTTGTCAACCAGTGATCACAAAAAAGCGGGAGCAACATTGCAACGCAGAATTTCTTCTCTTGGGTACGATGTTGTAAAGATTAACAAGGGCAAGAAGATGGAAGAAGTAATAAAAGCTTACGGCAAACTAAGCAAGGTAGATATTGTTTCACCAAGTGCGAATTTCGTTAAACTTGGGACGACTGATCCAAAGATTGATCAGCAATACCATATGTCACTATTGAATGTGGACAAGGCTCAATCCATGGCTGGTAAAAGTAAAGTACGTGTTGCGGTAATCGATACGGGGATCGATTCAAAGCATCCAGAATTAAAAAACAAACTGCTGCCGTCTTATAATGCGGTAAACCCAATGAACCAAGGTGCACCTGATTACCATGGGACGCATGTTGCGGGGATTATCGCTTCTGAAAAAGGTAATGGTGTCGGCGGTTATGGGATTAACCCGAACGTTGAGATTCTTCCGATCGATGTATTTGACCGTATGGGCGGAGCGTCTGACTACGTAATCGCGGACGCTATCATGTATGCGATTGAGAAAAAAGCAAAAGTTATCAATATGAGCTTAGGAAGCATTTTCCCGTCACCTCTAATTCAAGATGCGGTTGCTAAAGCAATTGCAGCTGATGTAACGGTTGTCGCTGCAGCAGGGAATGAAGGGATGAACCTGAACAGTTATCCTGCAGCTTTTGAAGGGGTAATTTCTGTAGGTTCCACAAACAAAGATAATATGCTTTCTACTTATTCTACATACGGACCTTCAGTGGACGTAGTAGCACCTGGTGAAGATGTATATGCGCCGCTTTATGATTATGAAAAGAAATCTACTTTCTATAAACTGAGCGGAACGTCCATGGCATCTCCAGTAGTAGCGGGCGTGGCTTCTCTTTTATTATCAAAAAATCCGAATCTAAAGCCTAAACAGATTGAATATATCTTAGAGCAAACCGGTAAAGATCTTGGTGCAAAAGGCTACGATGTTAAGTATGCGAACGGTCTTGTGGATCCTGTTAAGGCATTAAGCTTTGACGTTTCTAAGATTCCTAGCTCTGTATATGTACCGAAGAGCAAATCAAGTCTGTTAAAAACGGCTGAAAAAGTAGATCTTTCCGAAAAATTCGTAAAAGAAGGCACCATCAAAAAGGCATACGAAGAACAATTTATCCAATTCCCAGTAAAAAAGGGTGAACTTGTTCAAACAGTTCTTGAAGGTTCCGCTGAATATGACTACAAGTTTACGTATTATCTAGCTGGAAAAGCGATTAAGCCTCTTCAAAAAGACGTGAATAAGACGCTTGAAGGCAAAACAGAAGGTCACTTGTATGAAGTGCCTGAAGACGGAACGCTTGTGATCGGCGTTAGTGACGTGAACGGAAACTACAATGCAGATGGCAAATCAGCATATAAGCTATCTGTTGAGAAGTTTGATAGTTTACTAGAAGATACAAATACACGTGAAAATCCGGTAGCGGTTGAATCATTCCCGTTTGTATCCGAAGGGGAAGGTGATTGGACGTTCACTGGACACGATGGAGATTCTGATTTTTATTCGTTTAAAACAGAAGAGTCACAGATCGTGAAGGTTGCTATTGGCGGTGTTCCTGGAATCGACTCGACGCTTAGCTTGAAAATGATCGAGCCATGGCCCGAAGACATGCCTGAAGATATGCCAGAGGACATGCCTCCAATGGAGCAGGAAATGGATATCGTAAACCTGAAGCCAACTGGTGAAGGTGAAGTTCTAACCTTTGAAGCAATGCCTGGCATGGAGTATGTGGTCGAAGTTGATAACCATACACCAGGGTTCTTCTTCCCAATGAGTTTGTTTGAAGATGGAATGAACCGTGAATATCCTTCTTCACATGTTCCGTATTCACTTACTATTGATGCAAAACCGGTATCTGAAGATGAAGATGGCTTCCCAAATGGTGAACATCTAGAAGAAGAGTACATGGAAGGCGACATGGATGTTGAAGAGTACATCTCTAAGCGAAATGAGTACAAGAAACAGCACCATGATTCCATGGGTGGCGAAGATGACTGGATGGAAGAAGAAAAAGCAATGCTCGAGCGCATTCGTGAAGCAGCACTTGAATATGATCCTGAAGCAGGTGCAGAGGGATACTTCCAATATGCGGGTGATGAAGATTTCTACAAGTTTGAAGTAGAAGAGAGCGCAATCTTTGAGATTGACTTAAGTAATTCTGAAGCGGTTCCAGCAATGGAAATCATGAAGATCATGGAGTTCGAAGATGGATTTACAACACTTGTACCTGTTGCAACGAACATCACGTGGGGCTTCTTCGATATCGGAACTAAAGATAAGTTTTCAGCAGGTCTGCAGTCTGGAGAAGAATACTTTATCCGTGTGATGCACCCGAACTATCAGCCGAGCTTTGACAAGTACAGCTTTACTTCAAAAGTTGTGGTTGAAAATCCGGAAGACAAGTACGAGCCAAACAATGATATCGAGAAAACACCAGTAAAAGACATGCCAGCTGAAACAGTTCGCGGTAACTATGCGATGAACGGCGACTATGATGCTTATTATGTAAAAGCAAAAACGAACGGATTATATGGTGTACATTACAAAACAGTTGCACCTACAAAAGAAATGCAGCAAAAATATCCAGACTTGTTAAAACCGATTGATGGAGTAATCGCCATTTTGGAAGACAAAAACGGAAACCGCATTTTAGATCCGGAAGAATACAGCTCTGCACGTATGTATGACAAGAGCTGGGATAGCGGACCGGAGCAAGGTTCATTCCAAGCAAAAGCTGGCAAAGGATATTTCGTAATCGCTGACCAATGGCTGTGGGATTTCCCTAGTCCGAACCTTAACGAGTACGAACTAACTGTTAAACCGGTTAACACGAAGGATGAAGATGCTGGTTCTGTTGTGAAAAACAACATTCCATCCAAGCCGATCAAGCTGAAGCGTACGGCAATGAAAGAGTGGGAAAGCACTGGACACCTGAACGCAGGAGTAGCAGGCGGAGACGCTGACTGGTATTCATTCAGCTTCATGGCTCCTCATTCAGGTCAGATCACATTCGCTAACGATCAAATCGATGGCGTGATCAGCCTGTATGACAGCAAAGGCAAACTTGTCGCAACATCTGATACGTATGCATTGGGTGATGCTGAAGTGTTGAACTACAATGTTAAAGCAGGGAACTACTTGATTAAAGTAACCGATGTATTCGGCAATGCATCCTTAACACCATATTCGTTGAAGATGAAGATAAATTAATTGTAAGAGGACAGCTCCTTCTTTAGGGGCTGTTTTTTATTTTAAGTTTAATAAAGGCAATAAGTTGTAGGAACGAGATTTTGTAGAACCTGTATAAGGAAGATTGAGTGCTTTTAGCAAATGGGTCGTGATACTTGTGGATGGAAGGTGTAAAAAGTATTTGAACTCTCTGTTCGTAATGGTGGTGGAAATAATAAGGGCATAATCTTTAAGTGCTTCAATATGGGCTGTTTTTGATTTATGCGGACAATTGGGACACCACCAATTTGCTCCTTTATAGTACATGATGAAAGGCTGGTCACATTTGGGACATAGAACGCCCTTCAATAATTCGCGTTTGTCCATTTCAAACAGGTCGCAAACATCCGGATCGTGAGCGTCATGTAATTTAAACAATTGTTTACTTAGCTTTTTCATCTCCTTACTCGTCAACATAGGAGTTTGATATTTTTGTTGGAACTCCGTGAACTTATGATGAAGTTGAGCACTCTTGATGACTTTTGCAAAAGCCTCTTTATATGTAGGTGAGAACTCTACAATGGTAGCTGGATTTGTAATGATAACTAGCCTTTCTATCGGAATGATAGGAAACTTAAGCTGCTTTAAAATTTTTTCTAGATGATAACTTTGGCGTCGGACCTGTTCAATGGGGTCTTCAAAACATTCCTTTTTTCCATCAAGTGTCCGAATCAACTGTTTAACCTTATCATCGAAATATAGATATCCAGCAAGATTTTTTATCTCCAAAATGAGTAGAAAATTAGATGTAACAATAAGTTGATCCATCTGAAAATAGTATTCATCATCCATGATTCGTAAGGCAGGAAGATAAAGGACATTATCGTTTGGCAAATATCGATAAAAATACTTCAGTGATTGTTCACCAGAATATCCAGCTTTAAATCTTCGGTGGCTTTCTATGATTTGAGGTCTTTTATAGTGTGTAGGGGAACTTCGCTTTAATAAAACGTCTAGTTTTTTAATAATTATGGGTGGTTTTAGCTCGATTTTACTCATATCCATTCTCCTTTCATATTGTATATCTGTTTAGGCTATTTTGGCGCATATTACGTATGGTAGCAAAAGGTGAAATGGCCGATTAAGCCCTCGGATTTTGTTAATCTCACGAATTTCGTTAGTAATCTCACGGAAATGAACATTAATTTCACGAATTTTTCAGTAATCTCACGAAAATCTTTACTTACTCGCGAGCCGACACACCTCGACAAATCCAACATCAACAAAAAGCAGGCTAGATCTCACTTGAAAATGGGTAAACTCCCATCAGGGACGTTTGCCCTTTTTTATATAAAAATGTAAAATGAGAAAGGTACTGAAAGGGGATACAATTGAATGATTCTACAAGGTTTCAAGCGTTGGGGATGGGACTATTTTTTTTATGGCGCCTTTCTGCTCGCTGTTTTTCTTAAACTCTACTTATTTGGCGCTTTTTCTGATACAGTTTTCGCTCGAACGGGTCTTGTTGGCTACATAAAAGAGAGCCTGAGCCAACTATTAAATGAAGGAACCATCATTGGTTTCTATGCAGGTTTAACGTTAATCAGCGTCGGGGCACTGTTACTAGTTTCTTTCTGGACGCTTTTCTTAAAGCAAAGCAAACGCTGGATCAGCTTGCTTATTCTTAATGCGGTTCTAACGTTTTTAATCGTTGGTGACCTCATCTACTACCGATATTTCAACGATCTATTATCGATGACCGTGCTCTCTCAAGCCAATCAGGTTGGTGCGATTTCTGGTAGTATACTAGATTTGTTTCAAGCGAAGGACATTATTTTCATTTTAGACCTCATCGTCCTAATTCCACTTGTCACCATCTTAATCAAACGTGGCAACGGGAAACTGAAAGCTCGTATGGTAACACGTGGGGCACTGGGACTTGCAGCATTTGTTATCGGATACCTCTTCGTTATGAGTCCAATCAACGAATATACGAAAAAGTACGGCTCTGCACTATTTGCGAGCAATTGGTACAACATGGCCCTCTACAGTCAAACCGGTCTTTTAGGATTCCACGGCTTTGATGTCTATCGCTATGTGAACGAAGCGTTTTTCCAACAGCAAAAAATTTCTGCAGAAGAATCTAAAGAGATCGAAAACTGGTTCAACGATCATCAAAAAGAGATGAGCAAGGAAACGCCGTTCTATGGCGTGGCGAAAGATAAAAACGTCATTATGATTCAGTTGGAAGCTTTCCAAAACTTCGTGATCAACCAAAAGATCAACGGCGAGGAGATCACGCCGAATATTAATAAACTCATTAACGACAGCATGTACTTCCCGAACTTCTCGCTTCAAACGGGGCAAGGACGTACATCTGATGCAGAATTCTTGGCGAACGCATCTCTTCATCCTTTATATTCCGGATCGGTGTATGTTCGCTATCCTAGCAACACGTTCGATTCGCTGCCAGGCATCCTGAAGCAAAACGGCTATGAAACAGCGGCTTTTCATGCTTATAAAAAAAGTTTCTGGAACCGTTATGTGGTCTATGACAACTATGGTTTTGACCACTTTTTCGGTGAAGGTGATTTTAAAGATGGAGAGATTGCAGGCTGGACGCTTGGAGACAAGCCGTTCATGCAGCAATCTGTGGACGAACTAGTAAAGATGAAAAAACCATTCTACGGATTTATGGTCGCACTCACGAGTCACCATCCGTACAACATACAGTCTAAGTTCCGTACGTTGGATGTAGGTGAATACGAAGGCTCGATCGTAGGCGACTATCTACATTCTGTTCATTATGTAGATGAAGCGGTTGGTATGCTTGTTGAACGCTTAAAAAAGGAAAACTTGTGGGATGAAACGGTACTGCTTCTATATGGAGACCATGACTATGGTGTTGATAATAACGAAGCGATGATGAAAATCGCGGGGGAAGATTTTACTCCGTACAATATTGAAAAAACGTTCCATGAGGTGCCACTTGTGATGCACTTGCCGAATAATGAAGGTAAAGGCGTGTATGAAAGAACCGGCGGACAGCTAGACCTTTCACCAACGATTCTTCATGCACTAGGCGTTCCGTTCGACGACCGTTATATGATGGGCGGCAACTTGTTTGAAGAGAAGAACCAGCTCGTTGTTCAGCGCGATCTTTCATTCACAAATGGCGACTACACATACAAATCATCAGTAGACGGATTCTTCGATAAAGGAACATGCTTTGACGGAAAAACAGGCAAAATTACAGACATCAACCTCTGTAAACCAGCATATGATCAAGCGAAGAAAGAGCTCAACATCTCGGACAAAGTAATCTTTAGTAATGTTTTAGAGAAGTTTATGAAAAAAGAATAAGAGGATAGAAAAGACCCATCAACTTTGATGGGTCTTTTCTATAAGTTTACTTTCAAGAAATAATTAATTTTATTAATTATTAATCTTTAACCATAGTAATGGGGCGAATAATAGCAGAATAAGTCGAAATGCAGCAAAACTTTAAAAACCTAATCAAATCAATGTTTTTTAAGAATATTATTTTATAAAAATAGTACAAACGGCATAGGACAAATCTCTGTAAAAAATATAAAATTTTTCCGTAATGTATAATATTTTGAAATGAGGGGAACTTTTTTGAAAAAGTTTGTTGGGGGACTTTTAAGTGCAGCAATCATTGCTGGAACACTAGCTTCACCTGTTAAGGCGGATTTTAAAAATCCAATGGATGATTATTTTCCGGATGACACTTGGGAGCATTGGGCTGAAGGGGATATGCTCGACATGCTTCAGTCAGATATTTTACGCGGTCAAAAAGTAACAGATCGCAAATGGGGTATAACATATCTTTACTTAAACCCGGATAAAACAATTACGCGTGCAGAATTCGTTGCTATGATTGTACGTGCTCTAGAACTTGAAACAACGAAACAAGGTATTAAATTTACGGATACAACAGGCCACTGGGCTCAAAATGACATCAATACAGCTAGCGCGCTAGGTGTGGTTTCTGGTAAGACTTCAACGACATTTGATCCAAACGGAAAGATCACACGCGCTGAAATCGCTTCTATTCTTTATAGAGCTTATGATCCTACCGTTTATTTTGAAAAAGGAACACCAAAGAACTTTACGGATCTTCCAAGCACGCAGTGGGCGTATAATCACATCCGTCAAGTAAATGGTGTGAAAATTATTAATGGAACGACTGGAACAACGGTATCTCCAGGTAAGAATGCAACACGTGCAGAAGCAGCTGCCATGATTCGCCGTGCCCTTTCTAAAGAAGAAGTAAGCCTTCCGAATGCAGCAGATTTAACAGCGTTAATCTTGGAAGATGAGCATGGCTGGTTTGAAGGGTACAATAACCGTGACGCGGATACACTAGACCTATTAAATGATGAAAACCATTTTGGATTTGCCCATTCTTATATTGGGATGGACAACGAAATGTACCGCTGGATGTTTGAAGATGAAGAAATGCAGGAATTCGAAGATGTTTATACAATTAAAGGTGATCCAAGCCTGACTGTACTTTCTAAATCTACGCGTTTTGCCACTGTAAAGGTTGAAAACTTTATCGTTGAAAACACTTACGAATATCCTGAATACGATGAAAATGATGAACCGACTGGAAAGATCATTACTGAAACAGATGTTCAAGATCGATCTGGTGTTTATAACTTAGTGAGGCGTGACGGTTCGTGGAAAGTTTACACGAATGATTTTATAGAAAATATTTTTTATTATTTTGACGAAGAAGAGGAAGAGCTTTGAGTTAACTCAAAGCTTTTTTAACGGAGAGAAAAGCTATTTCATGAAAATGAAAAGATAGTACCATTCGACTGTTGAAATAGTAAATTAGATGCAAGACAAAGAAGTAATAAATATATAAAATTTTCCTGTAATAACAAAATATGAAAACAAGGGGATAACGTGGATGAAAAAATTGATCGGCGGCGTGTTAGCAGCAGCATTGTTAGTTTCACCATTTACACAAACAACTTTTGCTAATGAATTAGAACAGGATTATACAGACCCGTATTACAACTATTATGCAGAAGACATTGACGGCCATTGGGCAGAAAATGATATGAAGAATATGCTTCATGCAAACATCATCAAAGGTGTGAGGGATGCTGAAGATTTTCTATATCTACAACCAGATAAAAGTATCACACGTGCAGAGTTTACGGTATTAGTTGTACGTGCACTGGAGCTGAAAACAGATCAGCAAGGGAAAGCTTTTACTGATACTCAAAAACACTGGGCAAAAAATGACATCAATACAGCAAACGTACTTGGTATTGTTTCAGGAAAATCTGATACAGAATTCAAGCCAGATATGAAGATTACTCGTGCTGAAATCGCGGCTATTGTTGCCCGTGCTTTCGAGGCAACGGTAACGTTTGAAAATGGAACGCCAAAAACCTTTGAAGATTTGAAACCTGGTCATTGGGCGTATAACCATGTTCGCATGGTGAACCAAGTAGGAATTATCAAAGGAACATCCGAAACAACGGTTTCCCCTGATAAGAATGCTAACCGTGCTGAAGCGACTGCTATGTTAAAGCGGGCATTATGGCTTGAAGATGTCAATCTGCCAGATCAAGAAACAACAATGGATCTTGTTTATAATAGCGAAGCAGATACTGTTGATGCCATTATGGAAAGAAATGCTGATTCGATTTACGCGATTAATGACTCTGCGCGATATGGTTTAGGACATGATATGGGTCAAATGGATGCAGAAATGTTTGAAGAAATTTTTGCAGCTGATGAAGAAGTTGTAGCTGAACTCGTATCGGAACCTACTTTGGAAGTGGTTCATAGATCTACAAGATTCGTAGAATTGAATGTTCAGGACCTTTTAATTGATTATTACTTCACGGATTACGAAACTGGTGAACTGGATGAAGAACCTTATACAGAAGATAAATCTGGCAAGTATTTCTTAATTAAACGTAATGGAGAATGGAAAATTTATTCTTCTGATTTCTATAATGATTTTTTAAGTTTTGAATTATAATTTAGGTTGTTTTACATTGTTGCTATTGAAAGTAGTTGATTTCCGCTCCAGGCTGCTCGCTTTCCACGGGTCGTGCGGTGAGCCTCCTCGACGCGTAGCGTCATTAGGAGTCTCGCACCTTGCGCTTCAATCAACTTGCAAATGTGAGAATAGGAAAAGCGAAAAGCAATAATTTTTTAGAAAAGAGCTTAATTTTAAAAAGCCCGTACCAGAACGATGGGTACGGGTTTTCTCATGAATCTGGAGGTAGAGGAAAGCTTGGAGAAACTATTAGACGATTTTAATCGGTTATCAAATGTTTTAGATAGTTTGAGAGAAGATGTAGAAAGACTATCTGTAATTTCAGAACGATTACGCATAGAAACAAAAAAATTATCATACAAAAAATTATGAGGACACCTTGAACTTGAAAGGTGTTTTTTTAAGTTGATTTATTTTACGAGATATAAATATAATGCCAAAGCATAAAGAGATATGTAAACCAAAGAAAGAATCCGTCCAAATCTAGTAAAACATCCTTTTTCTTTTCTCAAGATAATTAAATGCAGTATGCAAATCAATACCACGATTATAAATATAGGCGATATAGCAAGATTAGAAAATTCAGTAGACATATAACTCACCTTTTTTCTGTAAATTTACTGGAAAACTCAACCTATTTATTATTTATAATGGTATAATTTTCTAAAATAGAAAAGGGGAGAAACGGATGAATGTTAGAAAGAAAGCCTTGAGTCTTGGTTTAGGTCTGTCTCTAAGTTTAACATCCTTAACAGGGATTGAGGCAAGTGCTGCAACAACTATTCCGGTATATGTGAATGGAGTTAAACAAACGTATGATCAGCCGCCAGTCATTAAAGATTACCGCACTTTAGTACCCATTCGGGGAATTTCTGAAAATTTAGGGGCAACTGTTCAATACCGTTCCACAGACCAAACTGTATCTATAAAAGATGAGGATACAACCGTTACACTGAAAATTGGATCCAAAACGGCCTACATAAACGGAGAGAAAAAGACGCTTGATGTTGCGGCGCTTGCGATGAACAACCGCACGTTGGTTCCGCTTCGTTTTGTCGGAGAAGCATTGGGTGCAAAAGTAGCATACGATTCAAAAACTCAGCGTGTACATATATCAAGTGCTGAATTTGCAAAATTAGTACAGGAAAACAAAGAAAAAGTGGTTACCATCCACAAAATCAAACACGGCGAGCGTTATGTGTATCGCGGAGCTGGGGTGTTTGTAAGCCCAAGCCTTGTGCTGACTACTGAAACCGCCGTACACCAAGCACAAGGTGCAGTTATTGAAATGAGCAACGGAAAAGAGGTTACCGTAGAAGGCGTAGTTGAGTTGGATAAGGATAAAAACTTAGCCCTTCTTAAGCTTTCTTCTCCCGTAGAAGTTGACCCAGTTGATATTTCAAATGAATTCAAAGCAGGCGAGAAAGCTATATCTCTTTCTAAAAAAGAGGCAGTGGAAATCGAAATTGAAGATTTCTCGGAGCTTATTGCAAGTAAATTCTATACTAATACTAGATTCACCAACCTGTTCTTCGGTACGCCTCTATTTAACTATGATGGACAATTAATTGGTTTGTCTGTGGAACGTGATGGAGATGACTCTGTAGAATTTTTTGAAAGAGCTGCTGGGGCACTAGACTGGAGTTCTTACTTCTCCATGAAGCATGCAGATATTGAAACGAGCGGTTTTTTTGAGAAGTTGCCATCAAAGCCTATTGAAACCATTGTAGGCATCTCACTTGGCATGGACGACACAACGGTACGTTCACTTGAAAAAGGAGAACTTGGTGAGGAGTCATATCCGTATTTAGTTTATAAAGGTGAAAATGTCTTAGGTCCAGATGGTCAAACAGGCTACGAGTTCTTTCCAAAAGAACGTTCTCTTAAAAGTATTGAATATCATTACGCTTCAGAAACTATGACAAAAGAAGAGGCGACCCAAAAGTATCAGGAGCTAATTCAGAAGCTAGAAGCTATTCATGGTGAGGCTAACGAAATGGATAATAATTGGGAAGTAGAAGAAGACGGTTATTTTGAAGAAATGCATGCAGAATGGTATCCGAAATTTAATGAGGAAAAACCAGTAATTCTTACATCTGTTCAATATAATTCAACTCTGGAACAATATCGTTTTGCGCTTTATTATCTCTTTTACGGATCTTACCGAAAGTAAGATGTTAAGCTGAACCCCTTAATGAGGAGTTCAGCTTTTATTGTTATTTTAACACATACTTATTCCAAAAGTTATAAGGCTGAATGGATGATGTGATCGGGACTGATGTATATCCTTTACTTTTCAAATTAGGGACAATTGATTTTAAGATAGCAACAGTATCCACACGGTCATGCAAAAGGACAAGGGGAGCCGCACCTGATTTAATCACACTATTGATCTGTTCATTAGCATACGCGCTCGTTTTTGTTGCACTATTATAACTCCAGTCCATACTGTCCACGTTCCAGTCCCACATTTTATAACCCGCTGAATTCATCGCAGTTCGATAAGAATCTGTCATGTAAGGCTTACTGCCGTATGGAGTTCGGATGACATTTGAAGCCGCTCCACCAGTTATTTTCTTAACTGAATCAAAACATGACTTCATCTCACCAACTGCCGCAGAGGGCGAACTATAGAACTTACTTTTATCATGTGTCACCCCATGGCAGGCAATCGTGTGACCCTCGTTAAACATCCGTTTAATTAATGCGGGGTTGTTATCGGCATTTGGTTTCAGTACAAAGAACGTAACTTTCAAGTTATTCGCTTTTAAATAATCCAGAATTCCCGCTGTATGCTTGTTTGGTCCATCGTCAAAGGTTAAGAATGCTCTTTTTGCCGGTGATGGTGCAGGCGGTTTTGGCGGAGGAGGTGTATGTGATTTTCGGTATGCTTCAATTTGTGTTTTGTTTGTTTCGTAAAGCTGATCTAACGTTAGCTTTGCGTTTGCATCGGAAACTCGTGCGATCGGTCCTTTATAGGAAAAAGAAACGTTGTAACCAAACGCTTCACTTATCTGACGATAGGGAACAAGTAAACTATTATTGATGTTTATATAGGAAAAAGGAACAGAAGAATTTCCTTGGATGAATTGTTTTGTTTTCGTGTTTAAGGTGATTACCTGACTACCTTTGGTCAGTTTGATCTCACCGCTAGCTGCGATCCAGTCCACCTGAAATCCAAAGTATTTGCTGAAGGATCGGACAGGTACATAAGAAACACCGTTTAATGCCCGAGGAGCGGGGCTCAAATCAAAAAGGATCTTATCATTATGCGCCGCGAAAATAAGGGAACTTCCGTGATCAGCTTTTGCGGGTTTGACGAGAACGAACAAAAACAGAGCAAAGAACAACGTAATAATTGCGAGGGATCTACTCTTCATTTGAACTTTCCTTTCCAGATTGATATGATTTGTAAGAAATTTGTCTAAACTTGTAAAAAGACTTTTGCTAGAATAAGAGATGTACTTTTATACATATGAATGAGACGGTTGTTTAAGAATCGTCCAGAAAAAAGTAGGGATATTATTGAAAAAGTGGATAGCGATAATTTTGGGGATTGTGATAATAGCGGGAGCGGGGACTGGCTATTACCTCTATAAAAATGATAATGTCGTGCGGATTGACGAAAATATTCCGCTCAATACATATGATGTAATCGTTGTAGGCGGTGAGCCTGAAGGAGTGGCAGCAGCGGTTGCTTCAGCAAGAGCCGGCGCCAAGACGCTTTTACTTGTAAAGCGCGATGGACTAGGCGGCTTGTTTACATACGGAGAGCTGAATTTTCTCGACCTCGGTCTTGATAAAGACAAAAAGCCAGCGAACGCCGGGATTTTTAAAGAGTGGCACGAGATGGTGGATAAGGAAATCTCGTTTGACATTGATAAAGCTGAGGAAGCTTTTGACGAGCTTGTAAAAAATGAAGAAAATATTACGCTAAAGCTTGAAACGGAAGTGGAAAAGGTAGAGTTGAATGATGAGCAGACTGCCATTCATCAAATTCAAGCGAAAAATTCAGATGGTGTGATGCGCTATCAAGCAAAACGCTATATTGATACAACCGCTCATGCTGACTTTGCGGCACTAGCAACAGTTCCTTATTTTATCGGACAAGAGGATATCGGAAAAAAAGACACAAGCATGTCTGTTACGCTCATGATGCATTTCAAGAACGTGGATTGGAGCAAGGTCTATAAAGTGGCGAAGGATGAAACGTTCGGTGAAGCTGTCGTACAGCCTCGAACGGCTTATGGGTTTTGGGGAGTTGTTGAGGCGTATAAGCCAAAGAGTGACCGGACCCGATTACGCGGACTCAACATCGCACGGGTAACAAACGGGGACATTTACATTAATGCCCTTCAGATTTTTGGTACAGACGGTCTTGATAAAAAGTCGAAGAAAGAAGCAATTGAGATTGGAAAAGAAGAAACAAGGCATGTATTGGCGTTTCTGCGGGCAAACTTCCCTGGATTCGAAAATGCTGAGATCGCTGACTATCCTAAGGAGCTTTATGTTCGTGAAACGAGACACATCAAAGCAGAGTACCAGCTGCCGATCTCAGATGTGTGGGAATACAAAGACCACTGGGATTCAATTGCGTTTGGGTCATATCCTGTTGACGTTCAGGCCACTGAACCAGACGGGGAAGACTATATCATTTTGAATCCGAAGCAGTATGCGATTCCGTTTCGTTCATTAGTTCCTAAAAAAATCGATAATCTCCTTGTAGCGAGTAAGGCATCTGGCTATTCTTCGTTAGCTGCCGGAAGTGCTCGGATTGTACCAACTGGTATGTCGACAGCAGAAGCGGCAGGTGTGGCATCTGTTTTATCTTATAAAAATAAAGTGGATTTCCGTGAGATGTCGAAGAATAAAAAGCTGGTGAAAAAGCTGCAGGATGAGCTGATTGCCAAAGGTGCTCACCTCTACCATTTTGATTTAGACTATTTATATGAAGGCAAATGGTTTTATCCAGCTGTGAAGGATCTTTATACACGAGGCATTCTGTTTGCGGGCTATGAAAATGACTTAAAGCCAAACGAACCTTTTACAGAGGATCAGTTTGTGTGGATGGTGAAGAATGGAGTGGAGAGAACGGATTCGAAACTCTTTAAGTCCATTGAGTGGCCAGAGGTTTCTGGGGATAAACCTTTGACGCGTGATAAAGCAGCTCGCTGGATGTTTGAGTGGTTTATTAAAAAGGATAAAATGCGCAACAATCTTTGGGCAGCTGCGGCTAAGCAAGGCTATCTAGATGATGAAGTTTTCAAACGTGTTGATGAAAACAGACCACTTCTGAAAAAAGAAGGATATGCGCTAGTGTCTGGAATATTAAATAAGATTGATAAATAAACAAAAGCTCTGCAGTCAACGATTGCAGAGCTTTTTAATATCCTTATTGCTGCTCAACAGTTTGAACATTTTTTTCTTTCATCTTATGTCTCAGCCACTTGATGAAACGGATGTTTAAATAGATTAAGAATGCGGCGGATAAAAAGGTAAAAATCACCCATAGGTTTGATAGAAATAAATTCGTTTCTTCATATTTGTATGCCGGTTGTAAAGCTCCATAGATTACAAAGCCATTCGGAGTATTACTTGTTAAAGCAGTTATAACTAGTATTACAGAAATAACAATACTAACAAAAGACAGTGCATTTAACACGACAGCAATGTTGTTTTTTAATCGATTGATGAACAAAATGCTCCATTTCAGAACTGTTTTTATAAAATAAAAGTTCATATAAACAAATAAAAGTTCAAAGCCAAATAAAACCAACGCAGCTATAGGCAAAGAAGATTCACCGGTTACAGGATCAAATGAAGCCATTGCAATCCAC
Source organism: Fictibacillus sp. NPDC058756 (assembly GCF_042746035.1). Lineage (NCBI taxonomy): Bacteria > Bacillati > Bacillota > Bacilli > Caryophanales > Fictibacillaceae > Fictibacillus > Fictibacillus sp. NPDC058756. The sequence goes on from NZ_JBHYPU010000001.1 coordinate 553,801, forward strand.
ATTGGGAAAACGGCGATTCCAACTAAAGATGTTCTGCCGAAACTATAAATTAAAATAATTAATGAAACCAATACACATATTACTGATATGCCAAACAAAACGATTTTTCTCATGTTTAATCCTCGTACTCTTCAAGTAATTTTTTTATTTCTTCCGCTTCATTTCCTTTAATCTGCGTAAACAATTGATCCTTTTCCTTTTTTATGTCCACGAGATAGGATAAATCCTGTTTGTTCTCTTCCCACACCATAATTACTTCACTTTTATCGTCAGTATTAAGCTCAATTTTATAATCAGGTGTTCTTTCAGGAGGCAGACTCTTCCTGCAATTGGGTATAATCATTTGTTCCTTTTGTTAGATCAAGACTTTCTATTAACCTCTCATTATAAGAGTATTCTTTGTCATTTATTTTCATTATTTCAGGAGTGTCATTAGAGCAAGCTTGCAATAGAATCAGTATCAAAAGTAAAGTTGTCACCAAATGTTTTTGCATAATAAATTCCTCCGTATAATCTCACATCAAAATTCTACATTAATTTTACTGATAAAACAATTTTAGTCCTTTTTCACTATAATTTGACATAATCTTGCAATCTATGGATTTTATTATAAAATAGTATAGTAATGGAAAAATTTTCATCTAGAGTATGGGGGATAAGTTAAAATGAGGGGTAAGAAGGTTACTAAAAAGGCGGGGGCTTTTTTAGCTTTAGTGTTGGCAGGACAGACATTTTTAGGTGCAGGTCATACATATGCGTCTGAATTTATTAATGGGAAAACGGTTAAAGAGTTTAAGCTCTCAAAAGCAGCAACGTTTAAGGAGATTACATATAGTACTTCCACAGTGAATCAGGATATTTTTATGGTAGAAACGAAGGTTGGTGATCCGAACACGCAAATTAAAGTAGGTGTTCCGAACCCGATCAGTTCTTTAATGACGGTGTCTAAGCGAGCAAAGCTGGATAACCGAGCTGGACATTATGTAGTCGGTGCAGTAAACGCGTCTTTCTTTAGATCGAATGATAAATACGGCTATGCTCCAACAGGTGTGCTTTCACAAGACAATAAAATTGTAAACTATGGAGTGGTAACAGCGGATTCTACTTCGCCTATGAATATAGCTGTTGGTTTTGGAATCGGTGCGAATGGTGAACCGATCATCGATTATACACGTCCAAGTCTATCATTTGGATTTAACGGAAAAACTCTCCCGCTTTATAGCATGAACTCTGTTCGTGAAGGAAATACAGGAATTCTTTATACAAAAAATAATAAATTAAGTACTTCTGGAACTAATGAGTGGGGTACGGAGATTGTCATCACAAACACATCAAAAGATCCTGCGCAAATTGGGTTTGGTGATACGATTACAGGAACCGTTTCAGAGATTACTAGAATGGCTCAGCCTGGTGACCGTTCAATCCCTGCTGGAGGAATGATTGTATCTTTTGCAGGAAAAGATTTTGCTGATCAGTTAGCTAGTTTGAAAAAAGGTGACACCGTTTCGGTATCAGCGGACATTGAGGCGAAATGGAAAGATGCGAAGTTTATTGTAGGAAGCGGACCGATGCTCGTTCGCAATGGAAAAGTGGAAATTTCAATGTCTGCAAATGATTATCTTGTAAAAGACCGCGCACCGCGAACTGTGGTAGCTTACGATGCAGATTATAAGAAACTATTTTTTATCGTGAATGATGGGCGATCTAAAGCGAGTTCTGGTTCATCGTTAACAGCGATGGCAAACTACTTGATTTCATTAGGTGCAGACTACGCTATGAACCTGGACGGCGGGGGATCATCTGCGATGGTTGCACGTCCGTATGGTGCATATGAGCCTGTTTTAATGAATACGCCATCTGACGGAGTGGAACGCGCGGTTTCGTCGATTTTAGAAGTGGTAAACACAGCTCCAACTGGGGCGGCGGCTATGCTTGTTTTAGGCTCAGCTCCAACTCTTGAAGTAGGTATGAAGGCAGCTATTCCTTTGAAATATGCACTTGATGAAAACTATAACCCTATGAATCTATCAGCTTCTCAACTAACTTGGACAGTTGAAGGCGGAGTAGGGGTTATGGAAGGCAATACGTTCGTGGCAAAAGCAGAAGGAACAGGAACGATTGTCGCTAGTATGGGAGGTGCCGTTGCACGAATCCCTGTGACGGTCGCAAACTCTGTTCCAGCTGGAACAAAGTATTTAGCACTGGACCATTTTAATTCGTTATCTAACTGGGGAACTCAAACAGCTCGCTCGACGGTTGCTCTTTCATCCAGTTCGTATTTTGCTCGCGAAGGATCATCCGCGAAAGTAGATTATGATTTTACGAATAGCGGCGGCGGTACTGCAGCAGCTTATTTAGAAGCCAACCAATCTATTCCTGTAAATGGGAAGCCTGTGGCAATTGGAGTTTGGACCTATAATGACGGGTCTGGTCATTGGCTTCGCGGAGAAGTAATTGATGCAAACGGTCAAACGCAAAAGATTGATTTTACACAACCAGGCGGAATGACTTGGAAAAGCTGGGGATACAGCGAGGCGAAGCTGGATTCAAATCTAGCATTCCCGATAAAGTTCAAGCAGCTTTATTTTGCAGAAACAGATGCAGCTAAACATAATAAAGGAACGATCTATTTCGAAAAACTGCAGGCTGTTTATGATGCAGCTTATGTGGAACCGGCTTTTACAGATTTAGAAAAAGCACCTTGGGCGAAGAGCTCGATTTTACAGTTAACAAGCCAGTCTATCATCAGCGGTTATCCGAACGGACAGTTTGGACCGAATGACAATATCACCCGTCTTCAAGCGGCAACGATGATTTCAAAACAAATGAAATTAACGACGAGCAATGTGAAAGATCCTGGTTTCGCTGATGTGACACCAAGTACTTACGGATATGGAACAATTGCAGCGGTTGCTTCAATTGGTGCTATGGGCGGCTTTACAGACGGAACTTTCAGACCTGATGCAACTTTATCTCGCGGTGAGATGGCATCGATCATCGAACGTGCTTATGATTTAGAAGGAACAACTACCAAATCATTTTCTGATGTGAAACCAGGTTACTGGGCGTACAATTCCATCCAGACGATTTTGGCTAACGGAATTACTGGCGGGTATACGGACGGAACATTCCGACCTAATAGCCCGATTACAAGAGCTGAATTTTCGTCCATGCTGGATCGTTATATAAATTAATTAAAAAATACTATAAATTTTTCTAAACGTTATAGAAATATAGCCGATATTAAGGATACTAAGTAACACATCCTAACAAAAACCTGTTCATATTTGAGCAGGTTTTTGTTCGTTTATGCATAAAATTTATATTAGGCAAATTTTAGATGTTTTGTAACAATAGCTTAACAAAAGATAAGGCTTTTTTACATTGACTACAAATCGTAATACTTATACGCTACTAAGGTAGTTTATTTTTGGAAGGGGAGAATAATTTTGGGGAAACGACAACTTCATAGTTTCATAGTTCTTTGTCTGATCGTCTCCATGTTTTCTGTCTTTGGTTTTACGGGAGGCCAAAAAGCAGAAGCCGCACACGATCTAGTTAATCCAAATCAATTTTATACATATGATGAGATGGTTACAGACATGAAAGAACTAGCTGCACATTATCCTGGTTTGATCAGCTATAAAGAAATTGGACGCAGTGAATATAACCGTCCGATTTACGCGATTAAATTAGGTAAAGGAAATGCAACAGTCTTAGTTAACGGTTCGCATCATGCCCGCGAATGGATTTCGACCAATCTATCCATGGATATGATTGATGAATATGCGAGTGCTTATACGAACGGGGATTATCTTGGGAAGTATAACGTGCGCGATATTTTAAATAAAACAACGATGTGGTTCGTGCCGATGGTTAATCCGGATGGTGTAACACTGCAGCAATACGGTCTTACAAAGTTTCCTTCTGCAGATCATTGGAAACTGATCAACATGAACGAAGGCAGCACAGACTTTAAACGATGGAAAGCGAATGCGCGCGGAGTCGATTTAAATCGTCAGTATGATGCAGATTGGGCAAACATCAAAAATAATAAGTCAGGACCATCCTGGAGCAATTACAAAGGTACAGCACCTGTCAATCAGGCTGAATCTAGAGTGATGGTTAACTTTACCGCTCAAGTAAATCCGGAAATGTCTCTCGCGTATCACACGAGCGGAGAGATTTTATATTGGAATTTCCACCAGACGGGAAGCTGGTATGATCGTGATCATGCGTATGCAAAAGTGATTGGTAACTTGACTGGGTATAGCCTGGTTTATCCGGGCACGAATCCTTCAGGCGGAGGATATACGGATTGGTTTATCATTAAATACAAGCGTCCAGGGTTTACGCCTGAGCTTGGAAATTATGCAGGGAATACGCATGTTCCAGTTTCAGAATATCCAGCGATCTGGTCACAAAATAAATATGTTGGACTCTATGTGGCACAAGAAGGCTACAAGCTATATGTGAAGAGCCCTCGCTACAAGCCAGAACAAAAAATTACAGTTCACGTAAATGGCAAGCTCTTCGATTATGATGAAAATGCATTTGCGAAGGATGGCCGTACGTTTGTACCGCTGCGCGGAATCTTTGAAGAGTTAGAAGCAACGGTAAACTATAATGCTTCAACAGGCGTTATCAAAGCTACCCGTTGGGATCGAACGGTAACATTTAAACTTGGATCAACTACAGCAACAGTTGTTTCAGCGAGTGGAACATCAACGGTTACGTTTGATGCAGCACCGCAAATCGTTGATAACAGAACGATGGTTCCGCTTCGCTTTATCGGAAACGCACTGGGTGCAGAAACGAAATGGAACAACGACACGTTCACAGCTTCAATCATTGACCGTTATGTAATGGATTCAAAAGTGAAGAACCCGGATCCTGTAGCAGTAACGATTAATGGGGAGCAGCAGAACTTTGATCCGCCAGCACACATCTATGGCTACAGCACGGTGTACTTGCCGCTTCGTGATCTGTTAACCGCAATGGGTGCAACGGTTACGTTTGCAGATAACATTGTGACGGCAGAAAAAGATGGAACGAGAATGGTGATCAATCTTAAAGAACGAACGATCTCGGTGAACGGAAAGTACATTTACATGAGTGAGCCGGTAATCGTTGATCAGAATACAACGATGCTTCCGGTCAGAATTATTTCGAACGCATTCGGATTTGATGTAGCTTGGTCACAAGATGAGTGGACGGTTCATGTAACAACTGCAGATGCTGCAACTGTTGAGCAACCGGCTGAGGAAGCCCCTGTTGTTGATGAGCCTGCTGATGAGGCAGATGCACCGGCAGAAACTCAAACGGTTGAGGAACAGCCGGTAGTAGATGAGCCAGAAGAAACAGAACCAGCTGAAGAAACGGCACCTGCTGAAGAAGCAACAACTTCAGAGGAAGCTCCAGTTGTAGAAGAATCGGCTGAAGATGCTGAGGAACCTGCAACGGAAGAACAAAATACAACACAGGAATCAGAAAATGGTCAGATTGAGTCTCAATCTGTTCCGAATTTGGAAGAAACACCTGTGGCTGAAGAAAATTAATAGAAAAAAACCATGCCCAGTGATTTGGGCATGGTTTTTGCATAAGTAAGAGGTATTTTGAGGGGGATGATTTCAGTTAGTAACTTTAAGTTGAAATAATCTCGCGAAAATAAGGGACATTCTCACGAAAAGTTGAAGTAATCTCTCGAAAAAGCCCTCTAATCTAACGAAAATTAAAATATACTCGCAAGCCGTCACTCTACGACATCTTCTGATACATTCTCTATCTTCTCCTCAAAACGAGGTAAAACACACCAAAACAAACCCTAAAGCACATCCAGCCTAATACTGTCCCAGCTGTATTCAAAACAAGATCATCCACATCAAATACGCGGTTTCCAATCGTATATTGCATGGTTTCGATTAATAGACTTGCCAAAAATCCATATAAAACGGAAGAAATAAAATGATTAGCCCATCTAAATAAAAGCGGAAGTATACACCCTAACGGGAAAAAGAGAATTAAGTTTCCTAACACGTTTTTAAGGAGCAGCATTTGATTTCCGCTATTCCACATTAAAATAATCGTGCGAAATAAATCTAAGTTTATAGCCTCGCCATAAACATAATCATTTTTTGTTAGCAAAGTAACATAGACTAATAGTGTCAGGTAAATAATTAAAGCTATGTAAATGGGGACCTTTAGTTTTTTTCTAAGTAGTAAATAACATTGTTTTTTAGATTTCACCTTTGTACTCCGAGAATTAGTCATTGTTTTCAGTATAATGCTTAATCAAGCCTGCTTCCACGGTTTTTATGCTTAAAAAAACCAATCCCTTGAACGTTTTTATACGTCTTAAGGATTGGTTCAATTATATTATTGATTTTGTTGTGGAGGATAAGCTTTCCAAACAGACAGGTCGATTTCTTCCTTCAGTACTAGATTACTAGGGAAGATAAACGTCCACGGCTTGCTCGTGTTTGCTTTTACTTCAAAATCATTCAGCGCAAAACCGCCTTTAGCAATTACGTCACCAGATGCATCTGTCACTTCAAGCGGAAGCTGTTGCAGCTGGATGTTTTTATCGGAACCATTTCGAATCAGCATCGTAACGTGCAAGTTGCCATCCTCAGACTTTTTCGCCTGCAGCCCCATAAAGTTCACTTCGCCAGGCTTAGGTGCAGCCATCCCATCTACTAGCTGATGTAAGCGTACTTTATCTTCTTCAGGAAGGCTGTTCGCCCAGCTTTCTTCTAAATCTAAAGCGTGCTTTTTCTGTGTTTTTAATTCAAATGCAAGCTTCCAGCCAGTCTTCGGAAGTTCACCTTCAACTGACAAGTCAGCTGCTCCAAAACTAAACAGCCAAGGTACACTGCTCTTCGCCGGAATCTCTCCAACAACAGAAAGATCAAACTCTTTGCGTGCTAATTTTTTACCATCTGCGTCTAGTAACAACAGCGGCATTTCCTGCAATTTAATCGCTTTACTTAAGCTGTTGCGGATAAAGGCAGTTACTGTTACGCTGCCATCTTGCTTCAAATCTACACCAGACAATGAGATTTGATTTGGCTTTAAAGGAGAAAGCTCCAGGTTTAAAAATTGATAAACATATTTTAATTCTTGCGCGGGTTCATAGGCAGGGGAGTAGAACAACTTCGTTTCTACTTCTTCCTCCGTACTTTGCTCCACCGCTTCATTTAATAATTCTTCAGAGGACACCGTCGTGTCTTCTCCTGTTTTGTTTAGATTTTTCTTTTTAAAAAGAGAAAGCATGATTGGACCTCCTTATTGTTTTTGCTTTTGATCTTCTACAGCTTGCATGAACTGTGTCAGTTGGCGAATCGCTGCTTTATGAATCTTGTGGCGTGTGCCGATAAAGATTTGCAGACCTTCTTTTTCATATAATCTCATTGGATCGTCCTGTCCATAACGGCGCAGTCCGATTCCCTCTTTTAAGTGGCTCATCGCTTCTAGGTGGCTGACCCATTCACGGTCTAACGCCATCACTGTATAGCTCTTCAGCCATTGTGTCATCTTCTCATCAGCTTGCATAAACGCTTCAAGTTCCTCTAGATAACCAGTCAGCTGTGTCTTCAAATCATCCTGAAGTTCATAATCTTCCTGGTAGCGATCTTTTAATTGAATGTAGTTTCCGTAAATCATCGTTAAGTCGTGTTGCAGCTCATCTAAATGCCATTCTTCCGGCAGTAAATCTTCTGTAATATGGTCGTTGTACACTTTTTCAATCGCTTCCTCAGCCATCTCTTTTACATAAGGGAAGACCTCTTCTTTAACTAAAAGCTGATCGCGAAGCTTGTAAATGATCGTACGCTGCTGGTTCACGACATCATCCAGTTTCAGCGTGTACTCCCGGCTAGAGTAGTTGAAACCTTCACAGATCCGTTGTACACGGTCCATAAATGCAACCGGATTCTGATTTAGAATCAAACCTGTATCATCCGTTTTCATTCCTTTTTGCAGCTTTTCCATTTCGTCACGAGCAAAACGCTTAACGATTTCATCTTCAATACTTACAAAGAATTGAGAGCGTCCAGGATCGCCTTGACGTCCAGAACGACCTTTTAGCTGGTTATCGATACGGCGGCTTTCATGACGTTCTGTTCCCAAAACATAAAGTCCACCTAATTCTTTTACGCCCTCACCAAGTAAAATGTCAGTTCCGCGGCCAGCCATGTTTGTCGCGATCGTAATCTGTCCTTTTTGACCAGCAAGACTGATCAACTGTGCTTCTTGCTCTTCACTTTTAGCGTTCAGCAGTTGATACATTAAGCCTTTTTTATCAAGGTAAGATGCCACTTCTTCAGACTGTGCAATTGTAGTTGTCCCAATTAACACAGGTTGCTTCGTTTCATGAATGCGTGCTACTTCCACAGCAATCGCTTCGTACTTTTGCGCATGTGTCGCATAAACACGGTCTGTCATATCTTCACGCTGACGCGGTTTATTTGGCGGAATCGGAACAACGTGCATACCGTACACATCACGGAATTCTTTTTCTTCCGTTTTTGCTGTTCCCGTCATTCCAGAAACCATCGGGTACATTCTGTAATAGTTTTGAATCGTAACAGAGGCTTGTGTTTTGTTTTCTTCTGTTACTGTAAGTCCTTCTTTTGCTTCAATCGCCTGATGAAGACCGTCACTGTAACTGCGGCCTTCTAAAATACGCCCTGTAAACTGGTCAACGAGCTCCACTTTTCCGTCGCGTACGATATAATCAACGTCTCGCTTTAGCATGATCGCTGCACGCAATCCTTGAAGAACATAGTGGTAAAGCATCTGGTGCTCAAGTTCATACAGGTTGCCAACACCGAAACACGCTTCAATACGGTCTATGCCTGCATCTGTTAAGCTTACAGATTTCGTTTCTGGATCAAATAAGTAGTGCTCTTCTTCTTTAAAACGCTTAACAAGCTGTGCACAAACATAGTGCAGCTCCTGGCTTACTTGTGTTTTACCCGCAACGATTAGCGGAGTCCGAGCCTCATCAATCAGTACGCTGTCCGCTTCATCTAAAATTGCAAAATGATAGGGGCGCTGAACCTTTTGAGAAGGCTGCTGCACCATGTTGTCGCGAAGAAAATCAAAGCCAAACTCATTACCAACACCATATGTAATATCAGCTTGATAAGCAGCTGCTTTATCTTCAGGTGAGATCTGTGGAACATTCAGTCCAACTGTTAAACCAAGAAATGAATGAATCTGTCCGATAAATTCGCTGTCACGGCGTGCCAAGTACTCGTTAACCGTAATAACGTGAACGCCTTTGCCTTCTAACGCCCGCACATAAGAGGGAAGGGAAGCGACAAGCGTTTTACCTTCACCCGTTGCCATCTCAGCAATGTTTCCTTCTAATAGAACAAGTCCGCCAATCAGCTGCACGTCAAAGTGGCGCATGCCAAGCACACGCTTAGAAGCTTCACGTACAACCGCAAACGCTTCGAACTTTATGTCATCGATTGTTTTTCCTTCTGCTAGCTGTTCTTTAAACTCAACTGTTTTTGCTCGCAATTCTTCATCTGTATATTTTTCAAAAATAGTTTCCAGCTCGTTGATTTGGTCTACCATTTTGGTGTATTTCTTCAACGTTCTCTGCTGCTCATCTATGATGTTTTTCAAGTAGGTCAACATCTTACTCTCTCCTTATTAAATACTGAAACTAGTATATCACAAGGATTTATAAAAATATCCAAAAATAGAATGATTTTGTCAAAAATGGTTAAATAATCTGCGATTGCTAAAGAAAATATTGTCATATACCAAACCAATTTGTATGATTAAGACGAATTCACAAAAATTTCATAGTTAAAGAGGAAAGCAGGGAATGCATTGATTCAATACGCGAACGCACTTCGATCACTGGCTATCATGGCCGTTGTTATGATTCATGTTATTGCTTCATTAATGGTAGTGGATATTTCAAAAACGTGGTGGCTAGGAAACCTTATCGATAGTTTTGCACGCTGGAGTGTTCCTGTCTTTGTTATGGTCAGCGGGGCACTGCTTCTTGGGAAAGAAGAACCTCTTTCTGTGTTCTTTAAAAAGAGAGCCTCCAAGATCATCATACCGTTTCTGTTCTGGACGCTATTTTATGAGCTGTTTAAAGTCAGAACACAGCTGGATTTGTTCTCTGTTGAAACCGCAATCAAGAACATCTATACAGGGAAAGCCTATTACCACTTGTGGTTTCTTTATATGATTGTTGGGATTTATTTCGCAACTCCGCTTTTTCGAGCCATTGCGCATAAAACAAATATATTAATCTATTTTGTAGCGATCTGGTTTTTCATGTGCTTCGAGAATGTAGTGTTCTACTTCACCTCCATGCACATCGGTTTCAAGATGGGAATGTTCTGGGGATTCGCAGGATATTTCCTATTGGGCTACTTGCTCGCTAAATATACGTTAAGTAAAAAGACGACAATGCTGATCTATGCCGGCGGAGTTGTTGGGATGCTGGTTACAATCTTTGGAACCTATTGGGCAACGTCTTCAAAAGGTGCCTTGGACATTTTTTGGCTAGATTATTTGTCGCCAAATACTGTGCTTGTTTCAGCCGCAGTTTTCGTTTTATTTAAACATTCGTTTAATATGAACGTGCCATTCTTGGGTTCATTTGCAGCAGCAAGCTTTGGGATCTATTTGATTCACCCGTTCTTTTTAACCTTTTATAAGTCTGGCATATTCCAAGATCTCTTTGGATTCGCATTGCATAGCAGAACCATCCACGTATTATTCGGGGTGCCAGTTACGTTTGTTGTTGTAACTTTATCTAGTTATCTAGCAGTAGTTATTCTTCAAAAGATTCCGTTTGTGAAGAATATCGTTCCGTAGAATATACTGGAATATTATTTTAAAAATTTAAATACTTAACATTTCCTCCTAAAGATAGTAAAATAAGCATGTGAAAAAGTTCCTGAGAAATATTATTATTTTTCTAAGAATGTAAAATTTAGGAGGAGGAAATGATTTTGAAGAAAAAACTAGCAAGCTCGTTTTTGGCTTTGTCTCTGTTGGCAACACCGTTCGCTGGTCAATCTGCAAGTGCGGCTGGATACAAAGATCCGTTTACATACTATGAGCCGGTAGATATTGAAGGGCACTGGGCTGAAAACGACCTATGGGATATGCTGTATGCAGATATCGTAAGAGGTACAATTGAAACTGTTGAGGAAGACGGAATTGAATTTGATCTATTATTCCTTAATCCAGACGACAAAATTACTCGTGGTGAGTTTGTTTCCTTTATCGTACGTGCTTTGGAATTAAAAGCGAATGGTAAAACTGTTCCTTTTACAGACATCAGCAAGCATTGGGGTAAAACACATATTCAAATCGCTTACCAAAATGGAGTAGTAAGCGGAACATCTGCTACAACATTTGAGCCAAACAAGAAGATAACACGTGCCGAAATGGCTTCGATGCTTGTTCGTGCTTTTAATAAAACAGTAGAGTTCGAGAATGGTACTCCGAAAGATTACAAGGATCTTCCTAAGAACCACTGGGCATACAATCATCTTCGCATGGTAAACGGATTAGGTATCATGAAAGGTGTTTCTGCTGATAAACTCGCACCAAACAACCAGGCAACTCGCGCCGAATCTATCGTTATGATTCTTCGTTCAATGAAAGAAGAAACGGCTAATTTGCCAACTAAAGCAATGCTTGAAACAGTAATTCTTGATAATGAAACTAAAGGTACCGAGTATATGAATAATCAAGATTATGATGCTCTAAAAGATTTGTTAGATGTAAGGCAAATGGGGTTTGGTCATTCAGCAAGTAATGCCTTTATTGAGTATATCTTGGAGCCAGAAGAGGTCACTTATCATGGCACACTAAAAGGTGAAATCGGAATTGATTATGACAATGCTCAAATCAATACACGTCTAGTAAAAATTGAGTTAGAAAATGCTGTTTATGACATGGTAAGAACAGATGAAGACGGTACAAGAAATTATGAAAAAGATGCTTCAGGTACAATCTATCTCCGTTTAGAGAACAATCGCTGGAAGATGTATACATCTGATGAAGTTGAGCGTAATTACGAAGAATGGTTCGGATACGAAGAATAAAATTAAAGTAACCCACCTAAATTTAGGTGGGTTTTTCTTTTTCTACAATAATTGTTAAATAAAAGATAGTCTTAAAGTTCCTAGCAAATTATGTAGAATATTGGTAGATTAAGAGAGGGTGTGGTGAATCTTAGTATTTTTTACAAATGGGGGTAGTATAGTGAAAAAATGGTTGGCTTTGTTATTATTGCCTTTTGTCATGTTGTTCAGCACATATTCAGCAAGTGCAGCTGATGACATTACAGGGCATTATTTTGAAGGGGATATGAGAAAACTCATCGATTTGGGTTATTTAAAAGGGGAAGTCATTGATGGCCAGACTTATTATAAGCCAGATCGTGATGTAACCCGTGCCGAGTTTGCGGCATTTTTAGTACGTGTTTTAGAAGCGCAAAATTTAGAAGTCATCAACCCGAAAAGTTTTTCTGATGTAAAAGAAGGAGCATGGTATTACAAAGTTGTTCAGCAAGCTGCTGAAATGAACATTGTTAATGGTACACCAGACGGCAAGTTCATGCCTAATGCACCGATTTCAAGAGAAGCTATGGCTTCCATGATGAATGGAGCTTTTGAATATAAAGGAATTAAACTTCCGGAAGCTGAATTAAAGTTCGTAGATGCTTCAGAAGTACAAAGCTGGGCAGCACTTTCTGTGAAAAGAATGGTTTATGCAAAAATTATTGCAGGATATGGAGACAACACATTCCGTCCATCTGAATATGCAACACGCGGAACTACGAGTGCATTTTTAGTACGTATGATGGAAACTCTGAAAAACCCGCCTAAACCGCCTGTTCCAAACTTTTATCTTGCAACTGTAACAAAGGATTCTACTACAAATGTTAAAGAGTATGAAACCTATGCTGAAGCAAAGGCAGCAGCTACTCAAAGTAATCATGTTGTTTTAAAAGACAACAAAGTGGTTTATATGAAGAGTGGAGTGGTTTCTCCAGCTCAAGTTCAGCCACTTGCATCTGTACTATATAAAACGAACGGTTTTGTAGATCACCACTTCAGCTTGGTTGCAGGAACAGAAACTGAATTTTTAGATGCTGGTGAAACGTGGGTAAAGGTAAAGTTCAATAACACAATCGGTTTCTTTAAAATGAACGAAGCAACACTTCATCCGACTGTTAAGGTAAAAGGTGCATCTTACTATAAGGCAGAAAACGGAAAACTGACTCATTATACGTATAACGTAAACACGGATACGTATGGGGCATTTTGGTTTGGAAGCAGCGGAAGCCTTCCAAATGGAAACTATACAAGTAAAGACGGACATGCGTTTACTGGAAACGGCAACACGTATAACATGTATCAGTACTTTAATGTTATGCCTCTTTATACGAAGACGAGCTACACAGCAGAACAGCTGAATGATTTTATTAAAAACAATAAACCTGAATCAGCAGCTGACAATACGATTCTCGAAAATTTAGGACAAGCATTCAAAAATGTAGAAGCTAAATATAACGTGAATGCGATGTATTTATTGTCTCATGCCATACATGAAAGTGGTTGGGGCACAAGCAGGCTTGCAATCGACAAAAAGAATCTATTCGGTATTCGTGCAGTCGATGGCTCCGCTTATGAGAGCGGCGATACATTTAAATCCTATGAAGCGTGTATTGAAGTACTTGTTAAAGAATACTTGCTTGATCCGACTTCCAGCTATTTTATTCAAGGATGGAAAGCAAACGGTGAGGTTGTCGGTGATAAAGAACTAGGTATGAATGTTCGATACGCATCTGATCCTTACTGGGGTCAAAAAATTGCAGGTTATATGTACAGAATTGACCGCTACTTAGGTGAGAAGGAACGTAACCAATATGGAATTTCTGTAACATTAACCGATGGTGTTAATGTAAGAAGCGATGCAACAGCTGAAGCTAGCAAGCTGTATTCGATTCCATTAGAAGGTACACCGGTACTTGTTTTAAACAAAGTTACATCTAAAACAAATGAAGGAACATGGCTGCAAATCACACCAAAGAACCTAAACGGTGCTAATCATGAAAAAACATTTGTTTACAGCCATGGTGGACCTTATGGAACTCTTATGAGAGATTTACCTTTAGCACAATAATATTTTAATAGCAGGCTATTGAACCTCGGTTCAATAGCTTTTCTTTTTTTGTCTAGGAAAATACTATAAATTTTATGGTAAAGATTTACTCTAGTCTGATAGAATAGTAGTGGGAAAGTGGAAAAATATTATTTTGGAGGGGAAGTTTTGAAGAGATTTTTATGTTGTTTAGTATTGCCATTTTTGCTTCTGTTCGGATTGGGAACACAGGGTGTGTCAGCAAGTGATGGTTTGGAAAATAAGTATTTTAAAATGTCGATGAGAGAGCTCATTGAACTAGGCTTATTGAAAGGTGCAAACAATGACGGCGTAATTGATTACGAACATGACAAAACAATTTCTAGAGCAGAATTCGCAACATTAATGGTCCGTGTACTAGGAAAAGAAAACATGCCAGTCACCAACCCAACTGACTTCACAGATGTTCCGAAAACTTATTGGGGATATACTGCTATTCAGCAAGCTGCCCAATTAGGAATAATTAACGGTACAGGGAACGGAAAGTTTTCTCCTGCTGCTAATATTACACGTGAGCAAATCGCATCAATTATGAATAGTGTTCTTGAGAAACAAGGGATTACACTTCCTGCGAAAGATTTGTCTACATATGATGACGCAGGTCATGTGAGTTCGTATGCAAAACTTTCTATGGAAAGAATTGTTGGAGCTGGTATCTTAGCTGGATCAAACAATAAATTAGCTCCTAAAGAGAATGCTACACGAGGAATGACTTCAGCATTTTTAGTTCGTATGCTGGATTACGCAAAGCCTGTTTATTATGTAGGAACGGTAACTGCTAATGAAACAAAACAGGGTGCACAGTATGGAAGTTACGCTGAAGCAAAAGCAGCAGCAACTGGAACAAACGAAGTCGTTTTAAAATACAAAAAGATTGTTTCTATTGAAGAAGGTCAAGTGACAAACAGCATTATTGCGCCGACAGTTAACCTTTGGAATGACAAAACTTTCAACTATATTATTATCGGTGTGGCATCAGGAACGCCTGTGGAATTCTTAGAGTCTGGTGAAAATTGGATCAAAGTAAAATTTGGCGAAAAGACGGGTTACGTAAAATTAAAAGAAGCTAAGCTCATCCCTTCTGTTCAAGTGAAAGGTGAGAGCTTTTATGAAGTAAAAGACGGTTTGTTAAGACATTATGTGTACAATGCACATACGCAAAAACACCAATCATATTTGTATGGCAGAAGTGATGCAGATATGCCTGATGGCAGGTATGTGAGCGATAATGGCAGTCTCTATAAGAAAGAATCAACTGGAACAACTTATGAAGCTCATCAGTATTTCAATAAGCTTCCTCTTTATACGAAAACATCCTATACAGCTGAGGATCTTAACAAATATATTAGAGAAAATAAACCTTCTACACTAGGTACTTCAGTTCTTGAGAACATGGGTGCAAAGTTTAAGGAAGTTGAAGCAGAGCACAACATCAATGCGATGTATATGCTTGCCCATGCGATACACGAAAGCCAATGGGGTACAAGTGAATTTGCAAAAAATAATTTTAATTTATTCGGGTTAGACGCTTACGACGGTTCTGGAGAAGCAGGTGCATTTGCTAACTATGATGAAGGTTTTAATGCGCTAGTTGATCGCCTGACTAACCCAGATAAAGGATATTTCACAAAATCCTTTAAGTACCAAGGCGCATTCCTTGGGAACAAAGATCTTGGAATGAATGTTTTCTATGCGGCAGATCCATACTGGGGTCAAAAGATTGCTGGTCACATGCACAGAATGGATGTAGCGTTAGGCGGCAAGGAACGCAATAGGTATGATATTGCGGTTACCTTAACTAAAGGTGCTACAACTAAAGTAAGAAGTACACCGATTGTTGATGATAATCTGTTGTATGAACTTACAGTAACAGGTTTACCTGTTTTAGTTCTGGATACGGTTGTCACTGAAAAAGAGGGAACATGGTATGAGATTGCACCCAAGAATTTAAATGGTGCTGATTATGAAAAAGCTTATGTGTATAGTCATGGAGCGTCCTACGGAACGAACATGAAGCTTTTGAATTTGGCTCAAGAGTAAAAGCAAGAAAAAAGCCTGACTTAAGGGAATGAGGTATGTTCCTGGAGGTTAGGCTTTTTAAATTGGCCTGTGCAGCCCGCCAAATAATAGTGTGGATTGTCGACTCGCGAGTATGTGGATGATTTTCGTGAGATTAGGGTAATTTCTCGTGAGAATAAGATTCAAACTCGTGAAATTAACACCAATTCTCGTGAGATTATCATTTTTGATGTCCCTCATTCATTCTCCTAGCACCATTTTCACTTCACAAACTGCATATCATTTACAGAAAACTTGGATAATCCCACCACCTCCCTCAAAAACTAAAGTGAAAGACGACCTATTATAAGGTGAAACATATAGTTTCATACATTTTTATGATATATTTATTAGTGTTTTACTTAAAATAGGTAAACTTTGCTAAATAACGCAAAGTTAATTAAGGAAAAAGTGGTGACTTTCATTGAAAAAAACAGTTCGAATTCTTGGAGTAGATTTCGTAAACTCAACATTATTTGAATTCCTAAATACATTAGGCGGACATTTGGAAAGAGAAGAAAAGACGTTCGTTGTAACAGCAAATCCAGAGATCGTAATGAAGGTTCGTGAAGATGCGAATTACAGATCAGTTGTTGAAAAAGCAAACTATGTAACGGCAGATGGTATTGGTGTAGTTAAAGCGGCCGGACTTCTTGGGAAGCCTCTTCCTGAACGTGTAACCGGTTTTGAAACGTTTATGGGACTTCTTCAGATTGCTAACGAAAAAGGATACAGCGTATATCTGCTCGGGGCGCAGGATGAAGTTCTTCAAAAAACCGTTGCTGAAATTATGAAGCAATTTCCGAATGTAAAAATTGCAGGTGCTCATCACGGTTTCTTTGACTGGAACGATGATCACATTCCAAATGAGATTCAGCGTACGAAACCTGATCTTATTTTTACTGCATTAGGTGTGCCGAGACAGGAGCTTTGGATCGGTCAGAACATGGATAAGTTCGATAAAGGCGTGTTCATGGGAATCGGTGGATCGTTTGATGTTCTTGCTGGAGCGGTTCAACGTGCACCTGAATTCTGGCAAAAAATGAATCTGGAATGGGCTTACCGTCTGATGAAGCAGCCATCTCGTTGGAAGCGCCAGCTTAGCTTGCCGCACTTCGCTTTAAAAGTAATCCAGCAAAAGGTGACGGGCAAGCATGAGTAAAAATACGTTCATCAGAGGAGCGTTAATTTTAACGATCGCGACCTTTTTATCTAAATTCTTAGGCTCTGTTTTCCGAATTCCATTACAAAATATCGCAGGAGATGATGTACTCGGGATCTTCAGTCTCGTTTACCCGGTTTACATGACCGCACTCATTCTGTCGGTTGCCGGAATCCCGATTGCGATTTCAAAATTGATTTCAGAAGCTCGTGCAAAAGGTGAGGATACAGAAATCCGAAACATTTTTAACACGGCAGGGATCTTAGCCGTCATTTTCGGTATTCTCTCTTTTAGCTTTTTGTATGGTTTTTCGTATCAAATCGCTGAAATTTTAGGCGGACAGGAAACAAGAAGTTCACTTATTGTTGTGTCCATCACACTTTTAATCGCGCCTTACATGGCAGTTTACCGTGGATTTTTTCAAGGTTACGAGGACATGAAGCCGACTGCTTATTCACAAGTGATTGAGCAGTTTATTCGTGTGGCACTCGTTATCGTTGCAGCTTATTATTTTGTATCGATTTCCGCAGACAACGAGACAATCGCAGCCGGTACGATGGCAGGTTCAGCTATCGCGGCACTCATTTCTTTAATTTTTTTAAGAATTCTTTTTCAAAAATCGAAACTTAAACCGGGCTCGAATCGTCCATATACAATAGAGGCGTTTAAAAAGTCGAGTAAACACATATTAAAGCTATCTCTGCCGATTTGTGTAGGTGCTTTAACGATGGCGTTGTTGAATGTTGTTGATTCATTGACTATTCCTTCAGCGCTTAAAATGGCAGGGAACACAGCGAAAGAAACCTTTTACTTAAACGGTATTTATGCACGCGGAACATCGCTTGTCCAGATTGCAACGGTCTTTTCCACATCAATTGTTTTACCGTTAATCCCATTAATTACGGGGAAAATAGCCAAAAACGAGATGGATCAAGCGAATAGAGTAATTAAACGATCGTTTAACTTAACGCATTTATTCTCATGGCCTGCAGCGGTAGGTATTGCTGCTTTAACACTTCCTTTGAACATCGCCCTTTTTACAAACGATGAAGGAAGTTTGGTCGTTGCAATCGTGAGCTTTAGTTCAGTGTTCACATCACTAGCTGTCTTAGGTACAGGAATTTTGCAAGGAATCAACCGTCCGACAGCAGCGGCAATCATTATCGTGGCAGCTGCAATTGGAAAGGTACTATTAAACTTTATGCTGATCTCTCAATACGGACTGATAGGTGCAGCCCTTGCTACTTTAATCATTTACATCGTCATTACGGTAGCAAACGCGCTCGTTATTAAACAAACGTTTAAACTGCCGTTCGTAAATCGTTCCATCTTAACCTATACAATCGGAAGTTTGATTATGGGAGCTGTGATAGGGTATCCAACATTATTGCTTGACCTATCCGGACGCCTTGCAAATTTATTGTATGCAGGTGTTGCGATAATAATCGGCGGTGCGCTATTTGCGGTTTTCATTTTGCTGACAAAGGGAATGACAGTAGAAGAATTACAATCTTTACCGGTTATCGGAAAGAAATTGGGTCGATTTGGCAGGGTTTCTAAAAATAATGCTTAAGTAATTAGCTGAAACTAACTATAGCAGAAAAACGCTTTCATTTTTTTAATAATTTGTTAACGATTTTTTCACACAAAATCGAAATTATCTATGCTATAATTTTCTCTGTGTATAAATTCAAAGTTGATTTTTGTCGAAATCAAACACAAAAATAAATTGCGTTTTACAAACAATAATCATCACGCCAATTGGGGAGTGTAACTATGACTTACTGGGCATTGTTAATATGTTTTATTGCGTCGGTTCTTTTGACACCGGTCGTGAAAAGGTTCGCCTTTTTCGTTGGTGCAACGGATAAGCCCAACCAGAGAAAAGTTCATCAAAGAATTATGCCGCGCTTAGGCGGATTAGCGATCTTTATCAGCTTCGTGCTCGGCGTACTTATCGTACAGCCGGCGAGCCAATATACGGTTCCAATCGTACTTGGTGCCATCGTTATTATCATCACTGGTGTTTTTGATGATATTTACGAACTTTCACCTAAAGTGAAAATGCTGGGGCAAGTAATCGCAGCTGGTATCGTTATCTATGGTGGAGTTGAAGTTCATTTCATCAACTTGCCGTTCGATTACCGTTTAAGTCTTGGATTCCTTGGTGTTCCTTTAACGCTTTTATGGATTATCGGAATTACGAATGCCATCAACTTGATTGACGGTCTTGACGGACTTGCGGCAGGTGTATCTTCAACGGTATTGATCACCATCTCAGGTATGGCGATTTACAACGGCAACGTTTTAGTTGCTGCACTTGGTATCATCTTGCTAGGAAGTACTTTAGGATTCTTGGTTTACAACTGGCATCCAGCGAAGATTTTCATGGGAGACACTGGAGCGCTATTCTTAGGATACATGATCGCTGTTCTTTCTCTTCTAGGGTTTAAGAACATCACATTATTCTCACTCGTTGTACCGATTATCATTCTTGGTGTACCGATCTCTGATACATTGTTTGCGATCATCCGCAGATTCTTGAACAAGAAACCATTATCTGCACCAGATAAATCGCATTTGCATCATTGCTTATTAAACAGCGGTATGTCTCACCGCCAGACGGTACTTGTGATTTACGCGATGAGTGCACTGTTCGGACTCGCAGCGATTCTTTTCAACTTAACAACACTTTGGGGATCACTCTTAATCCTTTCCGTGTTGCTTCTGATCACTCAGTTTATCGCTGAACGAATCGGATTAGTTGGAAAAGACCACGCTCCTGTAAATAAATTTTTAAGAAAGATTTTTTACGGACTTAAAACGAATCCGAGAGTCGGAAAATAAAAATGAAGAAGGACATCAGTTAGCTGGTGTCCTTTATTTTATGGGTATCTCTTGCCGCTCTTTATAAGAATGCCGATATTAAGGTAAAATAAAAGCACCAAGACCTGAACCGAGAAAGGAATGTTCTTTGTTGAAAAAAGTATTATTCGGCCTATTGATTGTATCCTTGCTGCTCACCAGCCCCATGATCTACGAACGCATAAAAACCGAGTCGGCAAACAATACATATGAAGTGATGGTTCCGTATACGGACCTGGAAATTTTGAAAAGTGAGGATGTTTCTACGGAAGAGATTTATAAAGGTTTAAAAGACGCCAAAGTGCATTCTATCACTCTTGAGCCTGAAAATATTAGTTCACTTGAAACTCAGGGTGTAGTTGCGGTTCTAAGTAAAAGTGATATTCAGAATTACTTTGCTTTGACGAACAATCTAAATACAAGCAAGCTTCCTGCAAATGAAGGGATTTTTGTCAGTTATCTTAAAGAAGGGCATAAATCAGAAGAATACTTGCAGCGTGCATTTAAAGATAAAATAACAGCCATAACTGCTAATGGGCAGAAATTTTATTTTATTGAAGGAAAAACAGATGACGATCCAAAAATTGAGGATAAATCATTAGGCTATTTTAATACAGATACTTACGAAGAGATTGTGTCCAACGGTTTTCAGGTGGTTCCTCGTATAAAAAATGACTTTTCATCATCTGATGAAAAAGATGGTCATTCCAGCAACGACACTATGGTTAAACAATTATTAAAGTTCCCAAAAAACGAAGTAGATAAAGTCCTGTTCATTGGAAAAGAAGTTGTTGGTTATGATGGTAAGGGTAAAGAAAAATTAGTTAAATATGCAAATCAATTAAAAGCTAATGACTATGATGTAGTTGTTATTGAGGGAACAGAGCAAAAGGGGATGCAAACTTTTGCAAAAGAAATGAAATATGATGTTGAAAGACTTTACTCTGAAAACAGAACCAGTGAAAATGCTGCTTCTGAACGATTATCACGAGCAGTAAAAGAACGTAACATTCGAACACTTTTAGTGAAAGTTGAGAAGTTAGACGACAAAACAGCAAAAGCAGAATTTAAACAAATGATTAACGAAATTCAGGACTTTCATGCAGAAGTACCTGGATACTTTAAAACAGGTGAAGCTCAACCGTTTAAAGACATGAAGGACTATAAGCTTTTACAGCTATTTGCTTTCTTGGGTGGGTCAGTTTATCTTGCTTTAGCTGCTGCAACTGTTCATAAAAAACTAACTATGCTTGCTTTGATCGGTGGATTGGTTCTATCAGCAGGTTATTTATTGCTTGGAATTGGTATGCTGTTAAAAGGGTTTGCTTTATTAGTAGCTGTTGCCGGTCCAATCTGGGCAGTACTTAGAGTTCGACATGCTGATAACATTAATAAAATTGTTCTTAATTATGTTATGGCTGCTTTAATTGTTTTCGCCGGCGCTTGGTTTGTAGTGAGTCTTCTTTATGGAGATCCATATTTATATAAATTAGAGGAATTCCGAGGGATTAAAGTGTTACTTGCTTTACCAATTTTAGTAACAGCTATCGTTCTTGGTCTTCAGATTAACCATGCTTCATCTTTAAAGAGGTTTATCAGTTATATTAATAGTCCTGTTCGTTATTGGCATGTCTTAGTACTGGGAGTAGTAGCAGTTATCGGTGGCTACTACTTAAGCCGTTCAGGAAACGCAGGAACAGCGAGTGCACTTGAATTAACATTAAGAAGCAAGCTTGAAGAGCTTATGTTCGTTCGTCCTCGTACGAAAGAGTTCTTAATCGGATTCCCATTCTTTGTGTTTGGACTTTACTTGTTCCGCAGATATGCAGGGATTGCGAGTGCGTTTTTGGTTGTTGGTGCGATCGGGTTTGCATCCATGTTGAATACATTTACACATCTGCACATTCCTTTACTATTGTCCGTTCTGCGCTCCGTGTACGCACTTGTCATCGGACTCGTAATCGGACTTGTAATGATCGCAATTTATAAAGCAATAAAAGATAAGTTGTACCCGTACGTACGTGAAAGGTGGATACAATGAAAGTAATTTTATCAGGTTATTATGGATTTAATAATATCGGGGATGAGGCGATTTTACTGTCCATCATCTCAGCTTTAAAAGAACAAAAGCCGGATATCGAGATCGTGGTTCTTTCCAACGATCCGGAATTTACAAAAAGAACGTATGGCGTTGATGCCATAAACCGCTGGCAGATGAAAGATGTTTTTGCTGTGCTGAAAACGTCTGATGGATTGATTTCTGGCGGAGGAAGTTTGCTTCAAGATAAGACAGGCATGAAGAGCATCCCGTATTATACAGGCATCATGATGCTGGCTCGTATGGCAGGTAAACCATTCTTTATCTATTCGCAAGGAATGGGGCCGATCGATAAATCAGTTAGCCAGTTCTTAACGAGAATGATGCTTAAGAAAGCAGGGAAGATTACTCTTCGCGATACAGGGTCGATTCAACTTTTGAAGGATATCGGTCTTCGTAATGAGATGGAGCTCGTACCGGATCCAGTGCTCGGTTTCCACTTGAGTGAAGCAAAATCAGATTGGTATATGCAGCAAGGATTTACAAAGCCGGTGTTGACGGTTTCTGTTCGTGAGTGGCCGACAACGAACGATTTTAAAAAGAAGATCGCTGAAGCACTGGATGATTTTATTCGCAGAGGGAACGTGGTTGTGTTTATCCCGATGCATGATAAGCATGATGATGATACTTCCCGTGAGATTTCAGCAATGATGAGTGAAAAAGCGTTTGTAGCACCTTTTGATGCTTCAATTGAGGAGAAGGTATCAATCATTGGCTTGTCTGACATGCTATTATCGATGAGACTTCATGCTTTGATCTTTGCAGGAATCATGAACACTCCGTTCCTTGCATTGTCTTATGACCCGAAAATTGATGCATTCTCAGAGCAAGCAAATCAGCCAGTGTTTGCCCATGTTGATGGTGAGTGGACGAGCGATGAGTTAGCTTCGGCGTTGAGTCGCCATTTAGAGGTGCTGCCGCAAGAAAAAGAGAAGTTGGCTGCAGCAGTGGGTCCATTGACTGCGAAAGCGAAAGATACAGCGAAACAAGCGATTGAGCTGTTTTCGAGGTAGTTTAAACCCTGTTAGGATGCTTTAAGGCGTTCTGGCAGGGTTGTTTATTTGTCATAGAATGTCGACTCGCGAGTATAATGTTATTTTCGTGAGATTAATCAAAAACTCGTGAAATTAAATTGCGTTTTCGAGAGATTAAACCTAATTCTCGTGAGATTACATTAAAAAAGCTCTGCAAAGAATTCTTTGCAGAGCTTTTTATACCTTTAATGTGTACATCTACACATCGGTTCTCTCTATTTTTCTGGCAACGACTTTAAATACTGATCAGATAAGCCCAATAGCTTCAAAATCCGGTCATAATCTTGCTTGTATGGAGCATGAGGTACCTTAGTTGCGGTCTCGAGTGTCAATGCCTCACCATCATCAAACGACTTTTCCGGCTGAAACACAATATGATCATTAAAGAACGAACCAGCAGGCATATAATAGCGCATACCAATTAAGTTTTCTTTATGATTCAACAAATCCTGACCAAAATGAACATAATCATTCAATGACACTCCTAACAAGTTAGCCAGTGTGGGCATCATATCAAGCTGACCAGCGAGCTGATCGGAAGTCATTCCGCCATCAGTTACACCGGGTGCTGTAATTACAAACGGTACATTGAAGCGGTCGATCTTTGTATACTCATGTCCTAAGAATTCTTTCAAAATCTCAGGGTCTTTTTCCTTAAACATTGTGTGGTGCATCCCCATGTGGTCCCCGTAAAACGCTAGGACCGTGTTTTCCCACATTCCATCAGCTTTTAACTGATCGATAAATTTTCCTAACACCATATCGTTGTAGCTGATCGCTCGAATATACTTTCCAACAATTGAACTCTTATACTTTGCTGGAAGCTCAAACACTTCTTTATCAGCAGGAATCTCATAAGGATGATGGCTTGTCATTGAGATAAAATGGGCATAAAATGGTTTGTTTTTAGCATGTAAGTCCTTTAATAGCGGCATTCCTTTATTAAACATCACTTCATCAGAGGGGCCAAGTCCAATGAGGTCCTCCTTACCGAAAAACTCTAAAGCATAGTACTTATCAAAACCCAAAGAAGGATAAAGCTCTACACGATTCCAAAAATCAACCTTATCGGCATGAAGCGTAAAGGTTTCATAGCCTTCTTCATTAAGAAGCTTCGGCATACTCGGAAAAGCCTTTGTCTCAAAAAACGTTGATGTCGCAACCATTCCAGCAGGGTAGAGTGAAGTGTTTGCGATAAATTCGGCATCAGACGTATTCCCGGCACCAGTCTGCTGATAAAGGTTGTTAAAATAAAAGCTGTTTTGAATCAGCATGTTCATGTTTGGAGTTACTTCTCTGCCATCGATCTTCAAGCCGATAGGGAAATCTTGCATCGATTCGAACTGAATTAAAATCAGATTGCGGCCTTTTGCAGCCCCAAAGTATTTTCGTTGTGAATCAGGAATTTCTTTTATCCCTTTAATTTCATTGATTTTATCTTGAATCGTTTCTTCACTCTTTAGCTCTTTGTCTGTTAGAGCCGCAGCTTGAGGGAGTCCGCCGTTTGGTCCGTAATAAGCCTGCAGCGCTTCAAAATTAAAGATTCCTTTCGTTTCTGCAGCTAGTGCAGAGTTCGTGATGATCTCATCTTTATGAAGAAATAAATTGGCTAAACAAACCGCAAAAGAAAGCGCTAAAATGGGAGCCACTAGCTTTGTTTTAGAAAGTTTGAATTTAGAGTATAAGGGAAGTTTTCTAGTTAAGAGAACTCCTATCATTACAAGAAAGTCGGCATATAAAAGGAAATATTCCGGCTGAATCAGCTGCGTAACACTATCTTTCACAGCACCAACTTGTCCAGCTTGCATTAGAGCATAATAGGTTGGAATGTTGCCGAAGTAAGAGTGGTAAACAGCAATTCCAAAAAATAGAGTGGATAGCAGCAAATTTAACATCAAATAAAGCGGAAATTTCAGCCTGTTTTTTGCTATGTATTCGATAAGACAAGCAAAAAGAAGGATATAGCTTAGTTCAAGCGAAATGGTATCTAACAAATTAATATCCTGAAATAATATATATCGTGTAAATAAGGCTTTTAATGCCATTGAAAATACAAATGTAAAGAAAAGAGTTCCAAAAAATCGTCGCAAGTCGACACCCCCGAATTAAAAGCTTGTTTAATAAATTATACCCAGTCCGCTTTTCTTTTGTAAAGAAACTGTATATTTCTTGTAAAGTCTAATTCGCCAAAAATCGACAAAACTAGAAGTATACTAGGTAAAAATTGTCTGATATACTAATTTTATGTTAAATTTTCGTTACGAAGGATGTTGTGGGGATGAGAAATAAAGGTTGGTTGAGATGGGCAGTATCAGGAGGATTGCTTGTCGTTCTGGTAATGGCATTTATTTTTATAAAAAAGATTTATCCATATCCTACTACGGTTGCAAAGATGGATGTTCAGCCGTATGAGGCGCCTGATTTAAAAGACCAATATGATGTAATCGTGGTTGGAGGAGAACCTGAGGGAGTTGCAGCAGCGGTTTCAGCTGCAAAGAACGGTTCAAAAACTCTGCTTATTGAACAACGTGATGGATTAGGCGGTTTATTTACATATGGAGCATTAAACTTTCTAGATGTGAGTTATGATAAAAATGGTAAATGGGCAAATCAAGGTGTTTTCCTTGAATGGTTCAAGCTTACTGGAAGCCGGATCGGATTTGACTTAGAAGATGCTGAAACTGCGTTCATGCAGCTTGTACAAGAAGAGGAAAATCTGACGCTATCTTTAAACACAAAAATGAATGATGTTGTGAAGGACGGCAATGCTTTAACAGGTATTGTGCTGACTGATGAGAGTGGAGAACAACATACCATTTCTGCTAAACGCTTTATCGACGCGACACAAGACGCAGACTTAGCAACGGCCGCTGACGCACCATTCTTTAAAGGTGGAGCAGATATTGGCTTAGAAGATCGTAAAATGGCTGTGACGCTTATGTTGCACTTTAGCAATGTGGACTGGGATAAAGTTCAAAAAGCAGCTAAAGACGGTGTGTTTGGCGGCGGGGAAGTTACGAGTAATGTAGCTTGGGGCTTTTCTGATTTGCATTATGACTACAATCCAGTGAACCCGCAAACAAGACTCCGCGGATTGAATGTCGTTCGCCAAGATGATGGTTCGATTTACATTAATGCGCTTCAGGTTTTCGGTATTAATGGTCTGGATGAATCCGACAAACAAAAAGCTATTCAAATTGCCAAAGAAGAAACGAAACATATATTAGCTTACTTGCAAAAAGAATTCCCTGGCTTTGAAAAAGCTGAGATCGAAAGCTTTCCGCCAGAGTTATATGTGCGCGAGACACGTCATGTGAAGACTGAATATCAGCTCCCAATGACAGATATTTGGGAGAACAAAGATCACTGGGATTCCATTGGGTTTGGAGCATATCCGGTCGATGTTCAGGCTACATCGCCTGGAGATTATGGCTATGTTATTTCAAAACCAGAGCAGTATGCGATTCCTTTCCGTTCACTGATTCCATTACAAGTGGATAACTTGTTGATCGCGAGCAAGGCTGCAGGTTATAGTTCGATCGCGGCAGGAAGTGCACGTGTAGTTCCAACTGGGATGACACTTGGTGAGGCAGCTGGTGCAGCATCAGCGATTTCGATTAAAAATGAAACGACTTTCCGTGAGATGTCTGAGAATAAAGAGTTAATTAAAAAGCTTCAGGAAACTTTGAAAGAACAAGGCGCGAACCTGTACGCTTTTGATATCAAGTTTCCTTATGAAGGAGAATGGTTCTACGAGAACACGAAGCCTCTCATCGATTATGGCTTAGTGGTTGGTGGTTATACGAATGAGTTTCCGGTAAATAAACCAATCAGTGAAGTTTCATTCAGCAACTTGTTGACGAACGGAATCAATCGTATGGTGCCAGATCAGGCGAGCCAATACAAGATGCAAGAAATGAAAAACCTCATTGATGAAGGAAAAGATATCTTAACTGGTCAGCAAGCTGCTCAAATGCTGTTAGTGTTAAATGGTGTTTCAGTATCTGAAGAAGAAGCTTGGAAAACAGCCGTTGAAAAAGGATACATTGACGAGACATTGCAACAACGTATTAAACCAGATAGCGAGTTAAAGGGCAGTGAGGGTTATTACCTTGCAGGTCATGTGCTAAAACAATTAAATAAATAAAGCTGGAGCTGATACTCATGTATCAGCTTCTTTATGTGTTATTGAGATATGACTTTGTCGACTCGTGAGTATTTTGAATTATTCGTGAAATTACTAACAAAATTCGGGAGATTATCGTTCGCTTTCGTGAGATTAACTTTGATTTTCGTGAGATTAACTGAGTTGAGCTCTCCAAAGCAACCTTCAACATAAAAAAGAAGTTGACTCGGCCACGAGTCAACTCCAAATTATGATTAAGACGCTTGGTAAGCTTCTTTTTTAGTAGATGGTACATAAGGATTCTTTGGTTTTGGTCCGAATAGTACCCAAGATTCCTTGAACTTCATGATGTTTCCTACAATAATCCATGAACCGATCAGTGCAAATAAGAACATTACTGCTACCGAAACGTGGTACAGAATCGGATCTGATGTTACAAGCACTTTACGTGCGATTAACAGCAAGATCGGGTGGATCAAGTAAACACCGAATGATACAACACCTAAGTGAATCATCACGTTCAATACTTTTTCATGAAGGTTACGGTATAACCAGTACGCAATCTGCATCAGGACTAAAGCAGACGTAAAGGTATGAATGTTCCATAATAATTCATAAATCTTAGAGTCAATCATCGCTCCATTTACACGAGTCACATACCATACACCAACGTGACCGGCAGAAGTACCAATCCAAATCGCCCAAAGCGGAATCCAAACAAGAGCTTTCTTAGAGAAAAGCTTCTCTTTTGTCACGATGAGATAATCATGAATCTGCTGATAGTGAATCCCCATAAATGCCCCAAGGAAGTAGTAAGACATATAAGAGAACGAAATACTTCCCTTTAATGAATACTGCCAATAATAGTGGTTCAGCAATACGAAAGCCCATTGAAGGACAAATCCGATCCAGATCGTGTGCTTCGTCACCTTAGGGAACTTCTTCAAGAACATCAAGATAAACGGGAACAAGATATATAGCTGGATTGAAATAAACACAAAGTATAAGTGCGTGTATGCTTTACCTGTTAAAAAGTCCATAATAAACGCTTTGAACATCTCACCAGTACTTGCGTATCCTTGCACAGTTGCAGTCATCGCAAAGTATAAGAAAGAAAAGATAAAGTAAGGAATGATGATGTAAAGCATTCTTTTTTTATAGAAGCTTGTTATGCGTTCTTTTGTTAACGGTTTGTGATAGTAATTAAAGAAAAGCACAAAACTAGATAAGAAAATAAATGTCGGAGTACCGAATTTAAAGAAGATGTTTAAAAAGTTATACACTCCATATAGTGATGAATCTGGGTTGAAAGCTGCTACAACACCAGAAGTGGAGTGGACCATAATTACTCCGATAATGGCCAATGCACGAACCAAGTAAATTTCACGAATTTGTTGAGGTCGCTGTAATGTATTGTTTTTCATGTCTTTCACCTCGTTTTAATTACATAGGTAATTCATTTCCGAAAATAAAAATTTCATAATAACAACGTTCGTAAGTGTAACATGTTTTGTTGGGATACTTAAACCATCACTTATTTCCAGTTATTTTACAATTCGGTAACCTCTCTAAAAGCATACAAAAAAAGCTTCCCTAAAGATAGGGAAGCTAAACTAAGATTTTGTAAAGATATTATTAAGGTGTTTCTGTATCTTCAGAGCCGTTTTCCTTTGACTCATCTGTTGAACTCTCTGTACTTGGGTTGTACTCGTAACCAGGCAGTTCTAAGTGTGACTTAAGTTTTTCAGATACGTCTTCAACTGAAGCTTCATCAAGCGCATAGTAATAAGCGCCGGTGCTTGTATCGTCGAAACCTTCAAGCTTCAAGTTCTCAATGGTATCAATTGATTTTGAATATTTGAATAGAGCCAAAATATTGCCAAACGTAAAGTTTGTTGCCATGTTGTCGCCAACCGTATCAATAACCGTTCCGTATTTCGGAATAGATTCCATTGAAGCTGACTTTTTAATAATAGCTTCAACTAACTGCTTCTGACGATCGCCACGATAAATATCAGAGTCAAGCTTACGTGTACGAGCATAAGCAAGTGCTTCTTCTGGTCCTAGCGTTTGAAGACCAGGTTCAAGGTGAATTGCTTTTGCTTCATCTTTACTATTCTGTTCGGTTATTTCTTTTTCAACGTTAATCTCAACTCCGCCAAGAGCATCAATAATCTCAAGGAAAGCGTCGAAATTTAATTTTACATAATAGTCAACAGGAACATCGAAAAGATTCTCAACCGTTTCAACCGTAAGATCCATACCGCCATACGAATGAGCATGAGCGATTCGATCTGTGTTGCGGCGTCCCGGAATCTCAACTTTTGAGTCACGAGGCAAACTAACCATCTTAACGGATTTATCTTCTCTGTTAAACGTAGCAAGGATTAATGCATCCGATCTAACCCCTTTATAATCACCATTCGCACTAAAACCACGAGTAGAACTGTCATCGACCCCGGCTAAAAGCACAGAGAAATGATCTTCTGAAGGGTCAACTGCCTGTTCACGTTTCTCTGATTTCCCGCCGCGACCTAATTCTTCGTTCGCATTAGAAGTTGCATTTGCTAATTTATATGTTAAATAAGAGCCGTAACCTACAGATGCCAGTACAATAACCAGCAATGGAACAAAGATAAAAAGTATACGACGTCGTTTTTTTCTCCTTTGGCGCATAACTTTTCTATTCATAATGGAAAACTCCTTTATCATTCAAAGAAATAAGGGCCTATACCCATAGTATAAATCTTTCGTACCAAATATATATAATGTTGGTGTCAACTTAACCGTAATTTTTTGGCAATAGTTTAATGTTAAGAGACGATAAGGAAAATAGCAACAAAATTATTGTTACATTTTGTTGAATATAGGTAAATAGGACTATATATTTTTCTCGAGAAATTCCTGTTCACCAAATTGAATATCACTCTGAGCATTCGTAAGATCTGTAATCCAGTCTTTAAATGAGTCGGCTTCTTTTATCGGTACATACATTTGAATTTCTACTTTCTCTAAGTAGTTCATTTCTTTTATGGGATAGACCGAGTTGCGAAGTTCGTTTTCCATTTTTCCTAGAAGTGTGTAGTCGACTGTTATGTGGATGATCTGATGTAGCTGGCGCTGAACAATACCAATGTGGTTCAGGCCTTCTGAAACGGATTTTCCATAAGCACGGATTAACCCGCCGGCACCTAGCTTTATTCCGCCGAAGTAGCGGGTAACGACAGCAACTGTGTCCTTCAATTCCCTTTTTTTGAGAACTTCTAACATCGGAACACCCGCGGTACCGCTTGGTTCACCGTCGTCATTTGCTTTTTGAATATTGTCTGTTTCACCGATTAAATAAGCTGAACAGTTGTGTGTTGCACTGTTGTGCTCTTTTTTTATGGATTGGATAAAACTGATTGCTTCTTCTTCCGTCGTTGCCCGTGAGATATGCGCAATAAAGCGGGATTTATCAATTACGATTTCATGCTGACCAGTTTTTTTGACAGTAAGATAGTCGGATAACATATATAGAAAAGCTCCCTTGAGTTGTTGTAATTAAAAATTTAAAGTCAAAATTGTCGAAAAATCTTCAATCCTGTAAAGTAACATGATATTCTTCATTATAAGGTATTTTAAAAATCCTTCAAATTCTTTAAATATTTTTTTGCAAGAAAAGTCATAAAATTCCACTTCTTGGCGAATGTAGTATATAAGAAGGATTTATGGCTTATGGATAAGAAGTCCTATATGAAAATTAGGCTAGATGGTTCTAGAACTTCCGTTTGTACTTCTTTATCGTTTTAATTGGGGGAAATTTACATGTCTGCAGCTAAATTAACGATAGATCCACATTTGCTGGACGGAATTTTAAATAAAACCATCGATACGGTAACCGAAAGCCAATCGCAGATCTTTGAAATCAGTGAGCACTCTCGCCAGGAATTTCAGCAGCTGCATCGTGAACTTGAATTGGTTAAGCAGCAAGTGATCGAAGTGATCTACAAAGCTGATAGAACAGAGGAGTCGGCGAAATTAGCACGAACCCGCCTGGCAGAAGTAAGCAAGCATTTTCAAAAATACAGCGAATCAGATATTCGTGATGCTTATGAGAATGCTAATAAGTATCAGATTGAGCTATCGATTATAAGGCAAACCGAAAAACAGCTTCGTGAAAAAAGAGATGAACTGGAGCGGCGGATTCTGGCATTAAATGAAACCGTTCAAAAAGCTGAATCTCTGGCAGGTCAGATTTCTGTGGTACTGAATTACCTGAACGGTGATTTAAGAAAGATTAATGAACTTGTTCAGGATGCCAAACAAAAGCAGGAATTTGGTCTCCAGATCATTGAGGCACAGGAAGAAGAGCGAAAGCGGGTATCTCGTGAAATTCACGATGGTCCTGCTCAGTTGATGGCAAACGTCCTAATTCGCTCGGAACTTTTAGAGAAAATCTATACCGAAAAAGGAACTGATGCCGCCCGTGCCGAAATAAAAGACTTAAGGGTGATGGTTCGCGACTCCTTAAAAGAAGTCCGCCGGATTATATATGATCTGCGCCCTATGGCATTAGACGATCTTGGTCTTGTTCCTACACTGGATAAGTATTTACGCAACGTGAAGGAACGATCCGGGAAGACAGTTGAACTGCATGCACTGGGACAATCCAGACGTTTTCCTACAAAAATGGAGATTGCCATATTCCGTTTGATTCAGGAATCTGTTAGCAATGCAGTTAAACATTCAGATGCAAACTTAATCGAGGTTAAACTGGAGTTTACTCAAAAATTCATTTCTTTATATATTCGAGATGATGGCAAAGGATTCGACATGTCTAAACCTGCCAAATCCAATTCCTTTGGTATGATGGGGATGCGGGAGCGGGTTGAACTCCTTGAAGGTACATTAAAAGTTAAATCCCGCTTGAACTACGGTACAAGTGTTTACATTCAAATTCCCATTCAAGACTAGGAGGGTCACACATGAATAATGTTAATGTGTACGAAAATAACGCCTCAGCGCCTGAGAAAACGAGAATAGCTATTATTGACGACCACCGTTTATTCCGTGAAGGAGTAAAACGCATTTTAGATATGGAAGATCAGTTCTCTGTTGTTGCTGAAGGTGATGATGGTTCAGAAGCGGAAAGTATCGTCCGCGATCACAATCCAGATGTAGTGCTGATGGACATCAACATGCCGAACATCAACGGTGTAGAAGCAACTCGACGTCTTGTGGAGAAATCTCCTGATACGAAGGTAATTATCCTTTCCATCCATGATGATGAAACATATGTATCCCATGCGGTTCAGACAGGAGCATCAGGCTATCTTTTAAAAGAGATGGACGCAGATTCTTTGATTGAAGCTGTTAGAGTTGTAGCAGATGGCGGGGCTTACTTGCACCCGAAAATTACGTATAACCTGCTGAACGAATTCCGCCGTTTATCGACAACGAATAAAACACAGCAAAACAAAGCTGGTTTCGTAGAAGTGGAATATCGCAAGCCATTGCACATCTTAACGCGCCGTGAGTGTGAAGTTCTTCAGCTATTGGCTGACGGACGCAGCAATCGTACGATCGGGGAAGAGCTGTATATCAGTGAAAAGACAGTTAAAAACCACGTAAGTAACATTCTTCAAAAGATGAATGTAAACGACCGTACACAAGCTGTAGTAGAAGCAATCAAAAACGGCTGGGTAAAAGTACGTTAATTTTGAGGAAAGAGAAGACCTTCGAGTGAGAAGGTCTTTTTTGTTTTATGTATGGAAACGTAGTTTGACTCATTGAAGTGTGGAATTGACCCATAGAACGGCAAGTGTTTGCTGAAGAATCTACAAAGGCTCATAGAGATTAAAGTTTGATTCTTAGAAATGACATTTCGACTCATAGATCTCTTCGTTTGACCCGTAGAATCTCTAGTTAGGTTCATAGATTTAACTTGCGCCACTCATCTCTAATATCTTCACTTCGTCCTTAACCACATTTCTTGGGAACTCCATTGATACCGTCGTCCCACAGCCTTCTTTCGACTCAATATGGATCTTCCCGCCATGATTCTCAACGATTTGATAGCAGATCATGAGCCCGAGGCCTGGATTGCTTTCTTTTGTTGTGTAAAACGGCTGACCCAGCATCGGTAATATGTCGTCAGGAATACCCGGCCCATCGTCATTTATAGAGATTTGAATGGATTCATCTGAATAAGTGAGTGTTACGGTTATCGTTCCCCAACTTGGAATGGCCTCTAAAGAATTCTTAAGAACATTTAAAAACAACTGGGTCATCAAATTTTCTTCACAATTGAAATAGACAGGATGATCAGGCAGATTCAATTGAAATGTAGTTGAATGGAAATCTCCTTCATCGTCCAAAAATTTTAGGGATCGATTTATAAGAGTGTTTAAATCATGATCTTTTTTGATAATCATATGAGGACGAGCTAAAATCATGAGTTGGCTGATGATGAAATTAATTCGTTCGGTTTCACGAAGCATGATACCTAAAAAGTGGTCCGATTCATTTGTTGCACCTTGTGACTTGAAAAGCTGAGCAAAGCCTTTAATAGAAGTAAGTGGATTACGAATTTCATGAGCAAGACCAGCAGCAAGTTCACCCACGTAAGCAAGTGTCTGAGCTCTTTGTTTATATTCTAAAGACTCCTTTACTGCAGTCATATCTTTCGCAATTCCTATAACCGCTGTAATGTTATTTTTTATAGAATAAGGAATACTTGTAATTTCAAGTTCCACTTCATTTCCATTTTTATGATAAATGGTGAGGGGATGTTTAATCGTCTCACCTTGCATCACTCTTTTTAAAAAAGCGAGTGAATTTTCTACTTCTGTTTCTTTTAGCAAGTCGGTATAGGGCATTTTTTGAAGTTCTTCAAAAGTGTAGCCTGTTATCATTTCGATAGACTGGTTCGCCTTAATAAAGTTACGATTTGGACCAATTACAAAAACACCTTCTGGATTGAGATCAAATAGGGAATTATACCGATGTTCGCTTTCAAGGAGATCGATCCGCTGCTGAACCATCTTTTTTTGATTAAGCTGTTCTAAAAGATAAGAAATAAAAACAATAATAGTGGCTCCAAAAACGAGCAACGTAGCCAAGATGTTAATATTTGCCAGTGAAAACTCGTTATGCCAATTAAAAGTAGGCATTCCTCCTATTAAAGCCATTTCACCAATATAATGCATAAGGCTTACGCCAGTTGTAAAAGACAAGCTGGCTAGGATCATCCTAAATTTAAATTTCCTGGCTAACAAAGCTTGAAAACCGAACCACGTAAAAAGGAATGCGGAAATTATAGAAGCAATTAAAAATAGTGGATCTGTTTGAAGCGGCATATGAAGGTGCATGGGAAGCACGCCGATTGTATGAACGAGAATTAAACCACATCCATATGTAAAAACAGGTGACCAAAGTTTTTTCTTTTGTTTCTGAGCGTTATAATTAAGAAGGAAAAATGAAGCGTACGAAAAAATAATGCCAACGCCAAAAGCAACAATCATGGTTGGGAGATCATAATACATAGTTACAGGACTTTGAATGGACAGCATGCCCATATAGTGTGTAGCCCACACGGCAATACCCATTGTAACGGAACCTAAAATCAGAAATCGGTACGGCGTACTTTGCTCTTCTAAACGTCGTTGAGCCCATTCTATGGAAACTAGTGCGAAGAGAAAACAAACGAATAGAGATAATATGACGATGTATAGATTATGATCCAATGGTCCTGCCCTCCTTTAATTCCTATGTCACATTGTAATTTCTTCCAAATACGACAATATCCTTCTTCATTCGAAAAAAATTTTTTAAGAAGTTTAAACTTTTTTATAGTGAATTAAACAGCGTGTTATATATTGAACGGTGGTGTGAAGCTTGAAAAAGAAATATATATTAGCAGCAGATGTTGGTGGAACTTCGATTGAATGTGGATTGTTTAATGATAACGGTGAGCTATTAAATGCAAAAACCTTAATTACGAGTGAAGTCATTTTGTCAGATGTTGCTGAGTGTCTAGCA
The DNA here is from genome assembly GCF_042746035.1 of Fictibacillus sp. NPDC058756. NCBI lineage: Bacteria > Bacillati > Bacillota > Bacilli > Caryophanales > Fictibacillaceae > Fictibacillus > Fictibacillus sp. NPDC058756. The sequence continues at coordinate 589,362 of NZ_JBHYPU010000001.1, forward strand.
GAAGAAATGAAACAACGTATAAATGAGCAAGGAATAACGATGGGAGAAGTGTGCTGTATAGGACTAGGTGTTCCAGGATTGGTTGATACTCGAACTGGCACGGTTCTAAAAGCACCTAGCCTTAAGTGGAATCGTTATCCGTTAGGTGAAAAACTGCGTGGTATTCTTGGGATTCCCGTTTTTGTTAGAAACGATGTGAATACAGGACTGTTAGGAGAAGTGGAAAAAGGAAGTTTGCAAAATGTGAAGCACGCCCTTTATTTAATGATCGGAACAAGTATAGGGGCGGGATTGCTCATTAACGGAGAAGTTTATGCAGGAAGTCAGTTCTCTGCAGGTGAAGTCGGATATATGGTGACAGATAATGATGTCTTCAATAGTGGCTTTACTCCGGCCCGTCCTGGATATGGGTATTTAAGTACGCAGGCAGGCGGGTTTGGGATCGCTCATAAATATGAAAGAGAAACAGGTAGGTCCGTAACAACTAAACAATTGTTTAAGTTAGCGGAAGAAGGTGATCAAGCTGCACGGAATATTATTGATGATGCGGTTAGACATCTTACAGTAGCAATTATAAATGCATCAGCAATTCTGAACCCAGAAGTGATTTTATTAGGCGGTGGAGTTGGCAGCGAGCTTGCTCCATACTTAAGTAAAATAGATGAAAATCTCGAAAAATATGTACCTGTTAAGCCGGAATTGAGAATTTCGACTATGCAAAATCGCTCCGTTTTGTACGGTGCTTATGCGTTATGCAGTAAACTCTTAAAAGACCTTTAAAATAGTTAAAGGATACAATATAGAAAAGTCGAATACAAAACGAAAGAGAAAAGTGAAGGTGAATTACTTTTTCTGATGGTGTACACTGTTAAAGGTAAAGAAAACGAGATTTTTGCATAAGAGAGGATTAAAAAATATGAGCAAGGTAGCCGTCATTACAGACAGTACTTCATACATACCCGAGCATATACGCAGTGAAAAGAACATTGTAATGATTCCGCTCAACGTAATTTTTGACAACGAAACATACAAAGAAGAAGCAGAAATAAAAGTAGATGATTTTTATGAAATGGTCAGCCGTGAAGAAAAACTTCCGAAGACCTCGCAGCCTGCGATCGGCGAATTAGTCGAGCTTTTAGAAGAACTATCTAAAAACTACGATGAAGCAGTTATGATCACACTATCCAGCGGAATTAGCGGAACATACCAAAGTGCAGTCGCTGCTGGTGAAATGGTTGAAGACATTACCCTGCATGTGTTCGATTCTGAAATTAGCTGTTCATCTCAAGCATTTTATGTATTGAAAGCGGCAGAGCTAGCAAATAAGGGTTCTAATGGATACGATATCATGAACGAACTGCTGCAGATGAAGAGTAATGTGATTCCAGCGTACTTTTTAGTAGATGATCTGAATCATTTGCACCGTGGCGGCCGATTAAACACAGCGCAGCTTTTTGTAGGAAACTTGCTGCAGATCAAGCCGATTCTTCATTTTGAAAATAAAATGATTGTACCTTTCGAAAAAGTACGTACGAAAAAGAAAGCATTGAAACGTATTTTCGATCTGATGGATGAAGATTTGAAGACTGATGATCAAGCAACGATTAGTGTCATCCATGCGAAACGTGAAGACGATGCCGTAGAAATTGCAGAAGAACTTCGCGGAAAATTTGTGAACGCAGATGTTTCGATCAGTTATTTTGGTCCTGTAATCGGTACTCATCTGGGTGAAGGTTCGCTCGGAATTACTTGGATAAAAGAATAAAATTGGAGAGATGATAATGCATTCTCTAACACAACAGGAGACAACTCAATGAGGTTTGTCTCCTATTTTTTAAACGGCCGTTTAATAGTTGCCCCTGAAACACTTGTAGGAAACCTCGATTTTAAGCCAATTCCGTTTGGGGAACTTCCTGAAATTAGGCCACTTCCTCTGAACTCCTCGTTTGAGTATGATGAGAAACTCCAGCAAATCCTTTATGGCAAGAAGCTTCTTCTTGATGAACTCCCTTTTTCGTTGGAACAAATTCAAAAGCACTATGAAAATGGTTTCTTAAACTACAATGCCGGTATTAAAAATACTAAGTATGGTTATCTATGCAATCGGTGCGCAAATGACAAAGACCGTTTGTTTGCTTCGTTTTCTTGTTTCCGGTGTAAAAGTGAAAAGTGTGTTTATTGCAGGAACTGTATCATGATGGGGAGGGTGAGTATGTGTACACCTTTATTGTCGTGGGCGGGACCAAAAGTAAAATGGAGCAGTGCTAATGATTTAATATGGCATGGTGAATTATCGGCAGGTCAAAAAGTTGCAGCAGATCGTTTTGCAGAATCGATTGGAAGAAGTGGTGAACTGCTGATTTGGGCAGTATGTGGAGCAGGTAAAACGGAAGTTCTTTTTAAAGGTATTGAGAAAGCTTTAAGAGATGGACTAAGAGTTTGTATTGCTACTCCTAGAACGGATGTAGTGTTAGAGTTGGCTCCTCGTTTAAAGCAGGTCTTTCCAAACACCTCGATTGCTGGTTATTATGGCGGATCAGAAGAAAGGGATATACCTGCCCAATTAGTTATTTCAACCACCCATCAGCTTTACAGATTTAAACAAGCGTTTAACATAATGATAGTCGATGAAGTAGATGCTTTCCCATATTCCTACGATAAAACCCTTCAGAATGCGGTTTCGTATGCCGCTCAACCAGATCCTTTTCTTCTCTACCTTTCAGCAACTCCATCCCGAAAAATGAAAAGAGCAGTAAAACTTGGTCAGCTTCCATGTGTGAAAATCCCGATACGATTTCACGGATTTTCTCTTCCTCAACCCAAAATGATTTGGAGCGGAGAGTGGATGAAACGTTTAGAAAGAAAAAAACTTCCTCCAGCTTTTATGTATTGGATAGCGATACAAGCAGACAGCGGAAGACGAGCAATGATATTTGTTCCTTCTGTTTCAATCATTGAAAAGGTTACTTCATTAATTCGACAGCATGTAAATGTGTCAGTAGATTACGTTCATGCAGACGATCCGCTTAGAAAAGAAAAGGTAGAACAATTTAGGAAAGAGGAAATACAATTTTTAGTCACAACTACCATTTTAGAACGCGGTGTTACTGTCCCATATCTAGATGTGGCTGTATTTGGTGCAGACCATGAAGTATTCACAGAGAGTGCACTTGTACAGATGGCTGGTCGAGCCGGAAGAAGTAAAGATGACCCAAATGGAAAGGTACTCTTTTTTCATTATGGGAAATCTTTAAGTATGTTGAGTGCCATTATGCATATTAAGGAAAAGAACTAAATTATGAGTTATTGCCTTTATTGTCACGCCCCATATTTAGAGACATGGTCATGGGCAGCTCTATTTGGTTTGGATAAAAGACCGATATTATGCCAGCCTTGTGAATCAAAATTAATGTTTATCAAAGGTGATACTTGTAGAATTTGTAGTCGATCATTTTCATTATTTCCCGAGCAATATCGACAAGGTGATTGTTGCTACGACTGCATTCGCTGGGAGGAAGATGAAGAATGGGCAGGAGTCCTGCAGCAAAATCGGTCACTTTATGTCTATAATGACTTCCTTAAAGAAGTGATTGCAAAGATAAAGTATCGTGGTGATACAGCATTGACAAAGGCCTTCTATCCAACTATATGCTCTAGGTTTAAAGGCATTTCCCGTGATAGCATTCTAATACCTATCCCTCTAAGTATTGAGCGGCATTATGAAAGAGGGTTTAACCAGGCAGACATAATCGCAAGAGGTATTAATAGAGATGTTTGTAATCTATTAAAGAGAAATACTCATGAAGAGAAACAGAGTAAAAAGAATCGTGTTGAAAGAATGAAGAAAAAGGACAATCCTTTTATATTAATAAATAAAGATCAAATAATAGGTCACTCCGTTTTGTTAATTGACGATGTTTACACAACCGGAAGTACATTGAGATATGCAGCTAAAGTCCTAATAGAAGCCGGAGCTAAAAGTGTTTCTTCCATTACATTAGGAAGATAAAATAAATCGAATGTCACTGTTAAACTCTCTTTAGCAATCTCCGATAAAAAGAAGAGATAGAATGCTAAGGAGCGTTTTTTTATGGGCAACTTGATGAACTGTCCGCAATGCGGAAAACTTTTTATAAAAAATCTGCGAGATAATTGTGATGTGTGTTATCGTGAAGAAGAAAAACAGTATGATGATGTATACAAATTCATCCGGAGAAGTGAAAATCGAAATGCTACACTACTTGATGTAAGTGAAGGCACCAAAGTACCGGAGAGCAAGATCATTCAATTCATACATCAAGGGCGCATAAGAGTAAAGGGTTTCCCGAATTTCAGCTATCCATGTGATGGATGTCAGAAACCAATCAACGATGGTCGTCTATGTGAGGAATGTAAAAACAGAATTAAAAGCGATCTGTCTATCGAGGATTTTATTAAGAAAAAAGCAGAGGAAGCATTACCTTCTTACCATACTGATGACCATTAACCTAATTTTGTTTCATTCCTTAAAGATTTTACACATTTAGCCGATACTCTATAGTAAGAGAGTTCGGTTTTTCTTTTAAAAATGAGGTGACTAAAAATGCGTATTAACCATTTTAATTCTATACAAAACAACCCATACAAAAAACAGACACAAGATGTGAAACAAGAGACAGTTCAGTCTAAATATAAAAAAGATGAGATTCAAATTTCAGACGAGGCAAAAAAGCTTCTTTCTTCTTCAAAGTTTGAACAAGAGCGCGCTGATAAAGTGAACGAAATCAAGAGGCAAGTTGAGAGTGGAAGCTACCAAGTCAACACTTCGAAAGTTGCTAAATCTATTCTAGACTTTTGGCGTAAATCCTAGGAGGACTCCATGGAAACTGCACAAATGACATCATTGCTGGAGCGTTTATTGAAATCCCATGAAGAGCTTCTTACACTAGGAGAACGAAAAACGGATGTATTGAAGCTGGGAGATATGAAAGCACTGGACGTTCTATTAAAAGAAGAAGATCTTCAAGTGAAAAAACTGCAGGTGATTGAAAAAGAAAGATTGCTTAAGTTCGCAAATGTCACGTTAGGTGATGTGCTCGAACAAGCAGAGTTGGATGAAAAAGAAAATCTAATTAATCTACAAGAAAGGTTGATTATTGCCTACGAATCTCTTAAAAGCAGAAATAAATTAAATCAGGAACTGTTAGAACAGTCTCTTCAGTATGTGAATATGTCTCTAAGCATGGTTCAGCCTGAAAATGAACCTGCTACATATAAGAATCCAAAATCAAACCCTTATAACTCGAACACTACGTCTTTGTTTGATTCAAAAGCTTAAACCCTACGGAGGAACTAAAAATGCGCTCAACTTTTCATGGATTAGAAACAGCCCGTCGGGGGATGTTTACACAACAAACAGCTCTGCAAGTGACAGGAAACAATATTTCTAATGCAAATACTCCAGGTTATTCGCGTCAGCGCGTGAACTTTGGACAAACTGAACCATATCCGGCAGCTGCCATAAACCGTCCTCAAATTCCTGGGCAGATGGGAACAGGAGTAAAGGCTGAATCTATTCAGCGTGTGCGAGAAAGCTTTTTGGATTCGCAATTTCGTGGCGAGAACAACAAGCTGGGTTACTGGAGTTCGCGCAGTGAAGCATTAGCGAAGATGGAAGATATTATGAATGAGCCTTCTGATAATGGATTAGCTAAGACGTTAGACCGTTTTTGGCAGTCACTGCAGGATCTCTCTGTTAATCCGGAAGACTCAGGCGCACGCTCGGTTGTCCGTCAACGGGGAATAGCAGTAGTAGAAACATTTAACTATCTATCAAACTCGTTATCTGCGATTCAGGGTGATCTAAAAACTCAGGCTAATCATACAGCTGGGGAAATAAATAATATTCTTAAGGAAATTGATGAAATTAATATACAAATTAGAGAAGTTGAACCACATGATTACTTGCCTAATGACCTCTATGACAAAAGAGATGTCCTGGTAGATAAACTTTCTACACTAGTTAACATTGAAGTTGAGAAAGACAGACTCCCTGATAAGCCGCTTACAGAAGGGCAATACAAAATTCATTTATTAAAAGCTGATGGAACCAGAGCTGCTACATTACTAGATTCATCAACTTCTACTATTAATAATATATCCATTGAATATGGTGGACCAAATGGAGAAGCAAGTGAAGTGAAAATAGGAACTGCACCAGCTTTAAGTATTAAGGAATTTTCAAAAGGCCAATTAAAAGGTGTGCTAGAATCATATGGTTTCATGAACGGGGCAAATGCAGAAGGAACCTATCCAAAAATGTTAGCTCATCTTGACGAAATGGCTTATAATTTTGCAAATGCGTTCAATGATGTACATAAAGCAGGATGGAGTTTAGATAGTATTAACAGTGAACCGCCTGCACATGTCGAATATAACTTCTTTGATGTTAGTGGAGTAACAGCCGGAAAAGAGCCGCTTGGTGCTGCAAAAGCAATTAAACTTCATAGTGATTTGGAAGGAAAGCCAGGATTGGACCACATTGCTGCAGCTTTTGCCAAGCCTGGAGAAGTGGGGTATAGCGGTGACGGCAGTAATGCATTAAATTTAGCAAATGTTAAAAACGACAAAATATTCTCAGGCAGTGCAACCCTTCAAAGTTATTATGAAGGTGCAATAGGAGAAATGGCAGTTGAGGCACAGCAGGCTGTACGCTTAACCCAAAACTCTTTTGTTCTGACAGATGCGGTCGAACAGCGCCGTACTTCTGTAAGCGGTGTTTCATTGGATGAAGAAATGACGAATATGATTCAGTTTCAGCATGCTTATAATGCATCAGCCCGAAATATTACAGTAATCGATGAAATGTTAGACAAGATCATTAACGGCATGGGTGTTGTCGGAAGGTAGGTGATTAAATGAGAGTAACTCAATCAATGTTATCTGGTAACATGCTGCGTCATATCAGCCAAAGCTATGAGCGCATGTCTAAAACCCAAGAACAGCTTTCTACTGGTAAAAAAATCAGCCGACCATCTGATGATCCGGTCGTAGCAATGAAGGGTATGACATATCGTACGAATCTAACAGAAGTGGAACAATATAAACGTAATTTATCTGAAGCTTATAACTGGATGGAGAATTCAGATGCCGGTCTTGATAAAGCGGCAAGTGTTATGCAACGTATTCGGGAATTGACTGTTCAAGCTAGTAACGGAACATTAGAAGATTCTCAGCGTGAGATTATTGCAAAAGAAGTCGGTCAGCTGAAAGAACATTTAGTATCAGTTGCAAATACTCAAGTAGCTGGGAAATTTATCTTTAACGGAAATGATACTACTAATTTACCAGTAGATTTAGGTAAGCTACAAGTTTCTACTAACGGTAATCCAGTAGAATTAGAATTGTCAAAAGGAATTAAAATTACAGTTAATATTAATCCTGAAAATATTTTTACACTATCACCAGATGGATTGTTTGGCGATATTGCGGATTTAGAAACCGCATTAAATACTCCTGGTTCATCTAATATAGCCGATTTTCTAGGCAAGCTGGACAAGCATATTAATAATCTTGTCTCCGAACGTGCAGAACTAGGTGCACGCTATAATAGAGTAGAGCTAATTGATGCCCGTGTAAGCGAACAAGAGGTCATCGCAAATCGTATTATTGCTGATAATGAAGATGCTGATATTGAGCGCGTTATTACAGATTTGAAAATGCAGGAAACCGTACATCGTGCTGCACTTGGTGTCGGGTCACGTATCATGCAGCCAACATTAATGGACTTTTTACGCTAAACTTTAGAGCTATCCTCGTGATAGCTCTTTTCTTGCAATAACAACTCTTTTTTTAGGAGGGAATACAATGAACTTTCCTCAGCTTAGAATGGAATCCACTTTTGGCCAGATAGGTTTAACCTCACAAAAGCCAATTCAAGAGATTGAACAACTACCAGCGGAACTAACTATTACACAACCGAAGGCAGAAATGAATATTGAACGAACACCAGGTAAATTAACGATCGATCAAACACAAGCATGGGAAGATATGGACTTAAAACCTATTTTAAGAAGAATAGAAGAATTTGCTCAGAACGGTTACCAAGACTGGTTATCTGGTATGGCAAGAAGATCTCAAGAAGGTGATGACCTTATGAAGATAGAAAATGGTGGTAATCCGATTGCCGAACATGCGATGATGAATTGTGAAAGTCAGATGTATGATTTTAATATTGGATTTGTTCCGTCGTCTTTTAGTGTAAAAATAAACTATCATCCAATTGACCTCAGGATTGATTGGAAAACGCACAAGCCAGAAATCGATGTGAAAATAAACAAACCGCGTCATGACTACACACCTGGTGTTGTCCGTAGTGAAATGAGACAATGGCCATCATTAAAGATTGAAGTAATCGGTTTAGAATTAGATGAGAAAAAGTAAGGGAATGATTATATGAAACTCCAGACAAAATTTAAAGAAACGATTGAGGTTTACGATTCAGATATTCTGCATTTTGAACAGGGTATTCCTGGATTTGAAGTGGAAAGACAGTTTGTATTGATTCCATTAGAAGGAACACCGTTTTCTATTCTGCAATCAATATTAACGACAGAACTTGCGTTTGTTACTGCTGATCCATTTGTATTTTTTAAACAGTATGATTTTGAACTGCAAGCTTCTATTCAAGAGCAATTGCAAATAAAAAAACCTGCTGATGTGTTCGTTCAGGTAATTGTAACAGTCGCAGATCAATTTGAAAAATCAACAGCGAATTTACAAGCCCCTCTCATTTTAAATATGGGGAAAAAAATAGGGAAACAAGTAGTTTTATTAGATTCTAACTATCAAACACGCCATCTCCTAACTGAATCTAGCTTTACTGGACAGGAGGGATAACATGTTAGTACTGACTCGAAAATTACAGGAAGCAATAAAAATAGGAACTGATATTGAAATTACAGTTTTAGCTGTTGAAGGTGATCAAGTGAAGCTAGGAATATCAGCGCCAAAAAATATTGAAATTCACCGTAAAGAAATCTTCCTTTCTATTCAGGAAGAAAACAACAAAGCAGCTAACACTTCCTTGGATACATTCCAACAATTATTAAAAAAAAGTTTAAAACCTATTAAAGATTAATTCTCCTTATCCGATATAAATAATGTAGAAACAAGAAGTGTTTTTAGCGGCCGGTGAAAGCACTCGCGTTTCAAAAAACATCCAACCACAAGGACGTGGACGGAACACTTTCAAGGAGGAAATAAAAATGAGAATTAATCACAATATCGCTGCACTAAACACTTATCGTCAACTTACAGTTAATAATGGATCAACTGCAAAAAATCTTGAAAAACTATCTTCAGGTCTTCGTATAAACCGTGCTGGAGATGATGCAGCAGGTCTTTCAATTTCAGAAAAAATGCGTGGTCAAATTCGTGGATTAGAACAAGCATCAAGAAATTCTCAAGATGGAATTTCTTTGATTCAAACAGCTGAAGGTGCTTTATCTTCTGTAAGTGATATGTTAATCCGTGTTAAAGAATTGGCAACTCAAGCTGCTAATGGAACTAATGTTCCAACAGAAGATTTAGCTAGAATTCAAGAAGAGGTAGATCAAATCTCTCTTCAAATTACAGATGTTATGGATAATACTAATTTTAATGGTATTAACTTGATTGATAATACAGCAGATGTAGTTTTACAGGTAGGTGAAGCATCTACCCAGACATTAACATTAGATGCAGCAACAATGGATATATCTCTTGTGGATACTGCAGTAGCAGCTTATGATTTATCCACTCAAGCTGGGGCAACATTAGCTTTAGCTGATATTGAAAATCAAATTAATGCAATCAGTGCTAAACGTTCATATCTTGGAGCAAATCAAAACAGATTAGAAACTAATATCAAAAATTTAGATACTAATGCTGAAAACCTAACAGCTGCGGAATCTCGTATCCGTGATGTTGATATGGCTAAGGAAATGATGGAGTTCACTAAGAACAACATTCTTTCTCAGGCTGCTCAAAGCATGCTAGCGCAAGCTAACCAACAGCCGCAAGGAGTTCTTCAACTTCTACGTTAATTTTTATCCATAAGAAGAGAGACCTTAGATTGTCTAAGGTCTCTTCTTTTTATTATAAGGTTATTGGTACTTAGAACGAATATTATGAAATAATAAAAAATTGTACCGAACGGAAACATAGTATTATTCCAAAGAAGCCAACCACCCACTCAAGGTGATGGGATTTAGTTTTATTGTATATGGTCAAGAAGATACTTAGCATACTCTTTTGCACCGGTTAGAGTAAGATGAACACCATCGTTTCCGATGTACTCGGGATGCGACTCACTTACAGAGAACCAGTCGACTACGGTTACGTTTTTATAATTTACGGCAACGTCTTTAATCGTATCGTTAACTTCCTGCTGCCAAGGCTTTGGCACACGTGTTGTAATAAAATAAATGTCGCGGTCGGTTCCTATTTGTTCAATAAGCGAAGCGAGCTTTTTATCCTCAAGCGGTCCGTTTGCTCCCAGTTCAATAACAACGATTTCCCCTAAGCTGCCTGTGTTTTTCTTTTGCTGAACGATATCTTCTGCCTCTCTAAACTGACGGCCGATCTTTGCATCGACCTCAACCTCTGTAAATGCCTCTTCAAGATGTGGTGTAACATCAATCATGACAGAGTCGCCAATGACTGTTATTGGACGATTTTCTTGAACAGGAGGCGTCACAACTTCTTCCGCAGGTTCTTCCTTTTCCGGCGGAGAGTCAGGTTTCGGTTTTTTTATCGGATTTACTGTTGGTGGTTCTTCTTTTCCTACTTTTTCTTGTATGACATTTATAACTTTGTCTTTACTGAGTGCAACTGACGTTGTTGTGAATCCGATAGTTGAAATGGCCAGAAAGATTGCGAGGACCGCAGTTGCTGTAACAAACCGCCCGATAAACCATTTCTCCTTTTTCCAATCACCGCTTTTAACCACTCTGCAGAATCTGGCCAATGCACCTTTTCGAATAGGGTTTTCGATAAACGTCCACGAAAGACTGGCGAGAATCAGAATCAAACAAAGCTGTACGGAAGTACGAATAAGACTAGGCTCATCTGCTCCCCACTGCGGGCTAGACAGTACAATAACAGGAAAATGCCATAGATATATTCCGTATGATCGGACACCAATCCAGCGCAATGGTTTGAAACTCAGCAAAGTGTTGAGTTCACTGGATGGATGAACGATCACTGCGACTACCAGCATAGAGGCAACAGACATTGCCAGCATGCCTCCCTGATAGAGAAAATCCTGATACTGATCTGTACTCCAAAACATATAAAAAACAAATGCAAGAGCGGCTGCTCCGACAAAATCTAATTTCCAACGTATTTCAGAAGGCAAGCGGTTTGATAATTTTCTGCTCGGCCAAATGACAGCAAGACTTGCCCCGAGCAATAGGGAAAAGACACGAGTATCCGTACCGTAATAAATACGGCTTGGGTCGGCTCCTGGTTCATATAGTAAAGTCATAGCAGCAGCTGAAATTAGAACTCCCAATAGAATAATAGAGAACAGAAACCCCTCTCTCATTTTAAGCTTTAAGACTCCAATAATAATTAACGGCCAAAGAATATAAAATTGTTCCTCAACAGCCAGAGACCAAAAGTGTGTAAGCAGTGAAGGCGGTCCGAAGCTCTCAAAGTATGATAGATCCTGGAAGATGTACCACCAATTGCTGACATATAGTACAGCTGCGGCTGTATCTTTCTCCAGTTTTTCTATCATGTCAGGTTCAAAAATGGTGACCCATGTAATAACTACGAGAAGCATTGTAAACATAGCTGGAAGGAGTCTTCGTGCCCGCCGGATCCAAAAGTTTTTTAAATTTATGGAGTTGGTCGTGACATACTCTGTGATGAGGAGATCCGTAATTAAGTATCCGGACAGTGCAAAAAAGACTGTCACTCCTAATAACCCTCCTGCAGCCCATTCGAAATTTAAATGATAAGCAATAACAGCTAGAACAGCTATGGCCCTTAATCCGTCCAGGCCGGATATGTATCTGTTTTTTAAAAGAGGTTGTTGAATGGCTGCCGTCTGCTTCACACCTGTCTTTATTGACCGGTTGCGTTTCTTTTGATGTTTTTTATGTTGGTCTTTCATTACTGCCATTTTCCTCTCAATTGTATTATGTTAGAATTTTTATTTTTAAAATTCAGAATCAACAGAAGGTATATATTGTTAAATTTATTTCATTTATATTCTTTATCATGAACTATTTTACAATATTTAATTAGGAGATTCAGTAGAGTCATAGAAATGTAATAAATTTTCTTGTGTTTTTTCTTTTTAGCTTCTTCCTCAACAATTTTTTGTACAATCCGATATAACTTTTAGAGAAAATAAAAGGGGCGATGAAGGTGGAACTAAAAGTAATTGGTTCTCCCATAATTCACAAATCTGAGCCTGTGCGTAAAAGTCAAAACCAACAAGAGAATTCTCCGAAAGCAGAAGCTTCAGTAAATGTAAAACCGGCAAAAGAGAAATTAGAAAAAGTTATTAATGCCATGAACGATATGCTGAAGCCGGCACATACATCATCTAAGTTTGTTCTTCATGAAAAACTGAACGACTATTATGTGCAGATCGTGGATGAAGTAACTCAGGAAGTTGTAAAAGAAATACCTAATAAAAAGTTCCTTGATATGTATGCTGAAATGATCGATTTTATGGGTATTTTTGTGGATAAAAAAATTTAGGGACGGTGATGAACCGTGAACATGAGAATTGGCGGATTAGCCAGTGGTATGGATATTGATACGATTGTTGGAGATTTAATGAAAGCAGAAAGGATTCCACTAAATAAGCTTTCTCAGAAAAAAATGCTATTAGAGTGGCAACGTGATGAGTATCGTTCCATGAACAAGTTATTAGGCGACCTGGATAAGTTGATTTTTGATGGAATTGGACGTCAAGCGAAATTTTCAACAAAATCTGTTACAAGTTCAAACTCAAATGTTGTTTCTGCAACAGCAAATGGTAATGCAGTCAACTCAATGATGAATATTAATGTTACAAATACAGCGACATCAGCGACTTGGGCTGGATCAAATTCGGTGTCCGATAAATTTGTAGTCCCGTCTGATACTCAGCTTTCCTTTACGGTGACTAATGGATCAGGAACCACTACAAGTGTTCAAACCATAAATCTAATAGCTGAAGACGATATTAATACAATTATTTCTAAGTTTAACTCTTCAGGCCTCAATGTTACAGCATTTCATGATACACAAAACGGAAAATTCGTTATATCTAAAAAAGATACTGGTGATGATGCTTCAATCGTTGCTGATGAAGCTACTAATCAATTCATGGTGAAGTTAGGTTTTACGGATGACCCTTTAACTACTGGTCAAGAACTTTCAGGTAAAAAAAATGGCAGTGATGCACTATTTACAATAAACGGCTATCAAACAACTCGCACTACTAATACATTCGACATCAGCGGTGTAACCTACACCCTGCATCAAAATGGATCAGCCAACATTACAGTTGCAAATGACACAAATGCTACTTTTGATATGATTAAAAGTTTTGTAGACAAATACAACGAAACGATCGAAGCCATCAATAAAAAGACAACAGAAACAAAATACCGTGATTTCCCTCCTTTAACGGATGGACAGCGTAAAGACCTTTCTGAAAAGGAAGCAGAGCTTTGGGATGAAAAAGCAAAAAGCGGGATGCTGCGTAGAGATTCAATTCTTTTAAGCGGCTTAAATACAATGCGTCAGAATTTATATTCTACTGTAAACACAAGTGACCCAAATTATAATCAATTAGCCCAAATAGGCATTACAACTTCAAGAAATTATTTAGATGATAAAGGAAAACTAGAAATTAATGAAACTAAGCTGCGTGAAGTTCTAGCAACTAATCCTGATTCAGTCATGAAACTGTTCACAGGTGAAGGTACTGAAAAAGGGATCGCGAGAAAACTTATTGAAACCATTGACACAACTGTGAAAAAAATTGAATTAAAAGCTGGAAATGCTCTTCGTAATAACGCTCAATTTACGCTAGGTCGTGAGTTGACGGACGTTGAAAAACGAATATCTGCTTTTGAAGATCGATTAAGTCAGGTGGAAGATCGCTACTGGCGTCAGTTCCAAGCGATGGAGCAAGCGATTCAGCGATCGAATCAACAAGGAGCATATTTAATGCAACAGTTTGGCGGCGGACAGTAATCTTTAAATCAAAAAGGAGTGTTACCTTTACATGTCCATACTTAACGCGAACAAAGCGTATCAGAATAATTCAGTCCAAACGGCGTCTCCAGGTGAATTGACGCTCATGCTCTATAACGGATGTTTGAAATTTATCGGTCTCGCTCGAACGGCGATCGAGATGAAGAATACAGAAGAAAAGAATAAGAATCTCTTAAAAGCACAGAAAATCATTCAGGAATTGATGGTTACGCTGAACATGGATCTCGAAGTTTCGAAGTCATTGATGCAGATGTACGATTACATCAACCGTCGTCTAATTGAGGCGAACATCCGAAGTGACGTTAAGATTCTGGATGAAGTGGAAGATTATGTGCTGGATTTCCGCAATACGTGGAAAGAAGTGATCCAGATTAACCGCCGCATGCAGCACGGCGAGGCTGGACGCGTGTAATGTCAGCAGTCAAGATTTTGCTGGAGATTACGAAGAACCTGTTTGACCATTTGAGTAGTGGGCTTCCAAAAGAAGAGCGTGAACCTTACATCGAGCGGTTGAATGAGATGCTTGATCAGCGCCAGGCGATCATGGGTAAACTGCCTGCTACTTATTCAGACGAAGAGCAGCGATTGGGGCAGATGATCGTGAAGATGAACGAGACGATTGAGCCGCTACTAGTTCGCCAGTTTGAGGAGATCAAGCACAACTTATCGATAATGAAGAAAAAGAAAGAGAAAAATGTCCAGTACGCAAACCCGTACCAGACGCTGTCAGCGGACGGAATGTATTTTGATAAAAAGAATTAAGGAAACCTTAGCTCACTTGGGCTAAGGTTTTTTATCGTTTTATACCATAAACAATACAAATAACCCCTGCCATGATCCACAACAAGCTGGTAAATGATAGTTTAGTAGATAATCCATAGATTCCAATGGTCATTGTGGAGAAAAAAATTACCGGACCGACGATAGAAAGCAAGGAATTAATGACGAGTGCCCGTTCGACGGTATTGTAATGCAGCATAAAAAGAGCTGCAGTGATTTCGAGGGTTCCGGATAGGATACGGATTACGGCCATGCTTAGGACGACTTTTTCGATCATGTGCAGCAACGTCCATTGCCTCCTTTTTAAACACGTGTTTAACTTTCCTGAGTTTGTATATTGCATTATATGTGGCCAAGCCTGAATTAGAAGTATGAAAAATGTTGCTACTATTCACAACTTTAGTAATTAAAAGAATGACTCTTGCGACGCTTGGTGAAAAGGTGAACTTGATCTATGTTGTCGAAGCCCCTCAATATATTCTAATGAGGATCGTATGGCTATCGATTCTGGGATTATTGAGTAATATCGTCGGAACGTACGCGGCTGTTCTGGTGTGCGAAGCTGGCACAAATGTTTTCGCAGATGTTCTAAAAGCTTTTTAATAACCGGTTGTAACAATCGATTATTTTATGTATTTAATGTATATTTATTCATGTGAGATTATTGATATTTTTCGACAAAACTTCTTATTATTCGCTAATCTTAAGCCTTTGACAACTTTTTTGGGTATGTGTCATACTATGAAGTGTATAGATTTACTATACAAAGATTCGCATGATGAAGGGATTGTGAAAGGCATGTTAGGAAAAGTAAAATGGTTTAACGCAGAAAAAGGTTTTGGATTTATTGAGCGCGAAGACGGGGACGATGTGTTCGTACACTTCTCCGCAATCAACACTGATGGATTCAAAAGCCTTGACGAAGGTCAGCAAGTTGAGTTTGATATTGTAGATGGCGCACGTGGGCCTCAAGCGGCTAACGTAACTAAACTATAATTCAAAGCATTAATGACCATAACTTAGATCCCGCCTGTATTTTGCAGGCGGGTTTTTATTTCTTATAAAAAGATAATTTATTTTAAAATAGTGTTCTATTGTGTACAAAGTAATACACTACTTAAATTTTATTTATTTATTATGAAATTTGATTCAAATTCCTTTATATCTAAAGTTGTATTGAGTCGCTATATTAAGAAAATGTCGAGATTGTAAATAAATTGTCAAAATATTTTAAATGTTACGGAGGAATTCTTTTAGGGTACATAGAAATATATATACATCACCGAAAGGAGGAGTTAAGTTATGCATTTTAACATTCGCGGAGAAAACATCGAGGTGACCGAAGCCATTAGGGCTTACGTGGAGAAAAAGGTAACTAAACTCACAAAATACTTTAACGAAACTCCGAACTCTGAAGTACACGTCAATTTGAAAGTGTATAACAATGAACAATCCATTGAGGTTACAATACCGATGAAGGGACTCTTGCTTCGTGCAGAGGAACGTCATTTGGATTTATACGCTGCGATTGATTTGGTGGTAGAAAAATTAGAGCGTCAAATTCGTAAACACAAAACAAAAGTAAACCGCAAATTTAGAAATGCTGAAGGCACAAAGCACATGTTTGCTAACGGAACAGATGGAGTATCCACTGCTCTGTTAGAGGAAGAAGATGACTTCGAGATTGTCCGTGAAAAGCGTTTTGACTTTAAACCGATGGACACCGAGGAAGCGATTCTTCAAATGGGCTTACTGGGCCATAACTTCTTCGTCTATAACAATGCCGAAACTGGTGAGATGAACGTCGTGTACAGACGTAAAGACGGCAAATATGGACTGATTGCTGGAGATATGTAACTTAAAAAAATTATGAAAGCACGCTCTGCATAGGGCGTGCTTTTTTGCGCGGAGAAGGGATTTCTAGCAGTTTAGGCGAAAAAATAAATAGAACAGAAATGAAGGAGGTTATTAAGTTGAGAAATAAAATCTTATTAAAACAGCTCGCTGCTTTTCGACATAATACACTCAGCGCAGTTGAAGGAATAACAGAAGAGGAAGCGGATTTTGTGCCTGAGGGCTTCAACAACAACATTCGCTGGAACTTAGGGCACATTTATTTGGATCAATATGATTGGCTTTATCATAAAACGCGTGAGGATAATCCTGCACCGCGTCACTATCGCGAGCTATTCGGTTACGGGACGAAGCCTGAAAACTGGCAGCAGACTCCTCCAACACTTGAAGAACTTCGCAACCGCTTGATGGAGCAGGTTCAGTTTATTGAGCAAGAATTCGGTCATCGGCTCGATCAAGAGCTAGATGAACCAACAGAGCTTGGCATGAGTTCGTTTGCGGAAGTGCTGCCTCGGACTTTTTATCATGAAGGGCTGCATATGGGAACGATCATCTCGATCCGTAAAGCGATCAATCTTCAAAAACAAACTCAAGTGAAGTAAATAGAAAAAGTGCAGATGCAAACGCGTCTACACTTTTTTTGCTTTAAACTGATTTAATGACATCGATTGCTCTTTACGTCCGCACAAGTATGGAAAAGAATAAATCAACCCCACAACATAAAAAACAAACAATAGATAAGCAGGTGACAGGTGGAAGTGGTTATCGTAACCGATCATGAAGTGAGTGCCAACACCAGTCAGAAACCCAGGCAGTCCGCCGATTGCTAGGGTCCACCAAATCCATTTGGCTCCTTCTTTATATCCCCACAAAGCAATGGTTAGCAGAAGAAATCCTTCTGAAATCAATGCTCCGCCAAAACCTGCCCGGTCGTGCGCGATTAAAGGGATGAGTTTATCGTTGAATGCAGTTATCTGTTCAGGTGTCAGCGAAAAGAACATTAAATCTTCTGGTACAAAAACACCATTCATACCGATGATCGAAATGACAATTCCAGCAGAAAGCAAGCACATACCAGAAATCACAAACATGCTCTGGCCAAGCTGACTTTTTCGCCATGAAGAGCTGTTGAGTAAGTTCGACCCACTGCTTCCGGCTGTCATGTTTCGGGTCCTAAAAAGTCCATAAATGAAAAAAGGAAAAATAATCAGATAATAGACAAAGTGAAGCTTATCGAAATACCCGAAACCTATAAAATAAAAAAGATTTAGAAAACCAACGGCTGCCGCGATCACAAATGCTTTTCTTGCCCAATGTTCACCTTTTCGTATGCCGTGGTAAGAGAGCTGCATAAACATAAAACCTGCAGATATCATCACTCCAGCGAGACAGATCCTGTCATGCGACATAAAGTGAAAAAGATGATGATTGAAAGCAATGATCTCCTCACTTTTCATCCTTAAAAACGCCTCGTCGTAGGGAAGAAGAACTTCAGTAAGTCCAATAAACAATGCGATGATACCCGCGAGAAAAACACCTAAACCCATCAAGAAAAAAGATAGCCAGCCATTTGTATTTTGCTTTGTTTCGAAGGTTTTTTCATACACATATCGCTCATTAATTCGCTTAGGAAGACCTGGTCCAGAAAAAACGAACCCGCTATGAAGCTGGATCAGTGATGCGCCAGAGCGGAAGAGTTCCATTGCATCGTTTGGTTCGTGGACCCCGCCAGAGGCGATTATCGGTTTGTTAAAAGGTAAAAGCTGCTGAATGCTACTTTTTAATGTCGCCATTTCAGATTTTCCAAGTTCGATTCCACCGTCTTTTTGAACGCCTTCTCGAATTAGAAATCCATCCATCTTTTGATCGCTAAATTTGTTCACATCTAACTGGTGGTTAGTTACTTCCAAGAAAACCGGCTTAACTGTTATACTCCTCAACTTCTCAATATAATCAGCCGCATTAAGATTAACAATGAAAAAATCTGCAAATTTATCAAGTTTTTCAGAGAGAAGTAATAGCTCTTCTGCTGTTTCACCATTAATCCCTATCCCCATCGGAACGGTTCGCTTAGTCTTATGAAGTTTTCCTAATGCTTCATCTAACCCCACATTCGACCGCAAATTCTGATACCATAATGTTTCTTCATTTGTATTGCGTTTAATAGGTTCTTGCAATGAATTAGGTTTTATTGAAATCGGCCCAACTTCTATAAAACCGAACCCAAGATTAGAATAAGCCGAAGTCCCTTTTAAGTTAGGATCTAATGCACCGCTAATGCCTACTGGGGAGGGAATACGAATGCCAGCAATGTTCTGTCCTAATTCGGCAGGCGGCTGCATGTGTCCGAAGAAGTTGATAACTTTATCTCCAAGAGGAAGCCTCGCAAGCGTGTTCATCAACTGCAAAGTAAAATCCCTGCTTGATTCTGGTTTCATACGGAACAGCACGGGTTTGAAAAATGTATGATACGACCAATCTGGCATAATTGACACTCCTTTTTATGCCGTTTTTTATAGTTTAACGTAAATGGGCTGCAGAACATTACATTATTTTTCATATGATGAATTCTTTCCAGTAAAACCCTTCAATAAATGTGTTTCCGATGCAGGATTTCCTCCTAGGTAAGGTGAACTAGTTGAGTAGTGATAGCGCTTACAACATTGATTTTGTTTATATTAAAGGAGGAGAAGCAGTTATGATGATGAATGTGCCATTTCGAGTGACAAGTATGCTGGAGCATGCGGAACGTTATTTTGCTAAAAAAGAAGTAACGAGCCGCACGATGTCAGGGATTCGCAAGTTCAGTTACAGGGAGATCGGGGAACGGACCCGCAGGTTGTCGAGTTCGCTTAAGCGGCTTGGTGTTCAAAAGGGTGAGCGCGTTGGTACGCTTGCATGGAACCACCATCGCCACCTTGAAGCGTATTTTGCCATCCCGGGTGTGGAGGCTGTACTTCACACGATAAATATCCGACTTTCCCCTCAGCATATCGCATACATTATCAATCACGCCGATGACCAGATTTTAATGATCGATCAGGACATTCTTCCTCTTGTTGAAGCCATAAAAGACCATATTCCGAACGTAAAAGCATTTATTTTAATGACTGATGAAGATGAGCTGCCAAAGTCACCGCTTCAGCCGCTTTATCATTATGAAAAACTTCTTGAGACAGGTGACCCAGCATATGAATTTCCGCAGAATATAGATGAAAACGATCCAGTTGGAATGTGCTACACATCTGCAACAACTGGAAATCCAAAAGGTGTAACGTACACGCACCGTTCGACTGTGCTTCACTCCATGTCACTGGGACTTGTTGATGGCGGTTCTGTTTCGGAAAGTGATGTTTGTATGCCGGTTGTGCCGATGTTCCACGTAAATGCTTGGGGACTTCCGTATGCGGCAACCTGGTTTGGTACGAAACAAGTGATGCCTGGACCGAGATTCACTCCACAGCTTTTAGCGGAACTAATCGAGATGGAAAAAGTAACCTTTGCCGCAGGTGTACCAACTATCTGGATGGGTCTTCTTCAAGAACTCGAGCAGAAAACCTATGATACTTCTAGTCTTAGAGCTGTTATTTGTGGGGGATCAGCTGCACCTAAAGGTATGATTAAAACGTTCCAGGAAAAACATAACATTCCGTTCATGCACGCCTATGGTATGACCGAAACGAGTCCGCTCGTGATTGCAACGCGTCTGAAAACCTATCAAATGGATTTGGACGAAGAAACAAAATTAGATTACAAAGCAAAACAGGGCTATGTAGTCCAAGGTGTTGAGATGAAAGTAATCGGCGCGAACGGCGAAGTGAAGTGGGACGGTAACGAGATGGGTGAGCTTCTGCTCCGCTCCAATTGGATTGCTGATGAGTATTATAACGATGACCGGACGGAAGGGACCTTTGTCGATGGCTGGCTTTATACCGGAGATGTTGTAACCGTTGATGAAGAGGGCTTCGTGAAGATTGTAGACAGGACGAAGGATCTGATAAAGAGCGGCGGGGAGTGGATCTCGTCGGTAGATTTAGAGAATGCGATCATGGCTTACCCGGATGTGTTTGAAGCTTCCGTTATCGCGGTTCCGCACCCGGAATGGCAGGAGAGGCCACTCGCGTGTGTCGTTTTGAAACCTGAAGCAAAAGGGAAAGCAGTAAAAGAGGATATTCTGGAATATTTAAAACCGCAGTTTGCGAAGTGGTGGATTCCAGACGATGTCGTGTTCATGGATGAGATTCCGAAGACATCAGTCGGGAAGTTCTTGAAGAGAACATTGCGTGACCAGCTGAAAGATCATTATATGACACCGGCTACTTAAGAAACGAAAAAAGCATTGCTCTCATTCAGTTTGAGGGCAATGCTTTTATAAAAGCACTATTGAGGTATTTAGTATGTTATACTATGTATAACCTTTAATGCATTAAATTTTTTACTTTGCCTGTACCATGTCCCTGCTCAAGTTTTTGAGCGGGGTTTTTTATTGATTATTTTTTTAAACAATAAAAAAACAGGCTCTAAAGAGAGCCTGTTCATATAATCAAATTAAGATTATGCTTTTTGAACGTTAGCAGCTTGAGCTCCACGAGCACCTTGCTCAACATCAAAAGTTACTTTTTGGCCTTCGTCTAAAGACTTGAAGCCATCAGTTTGGATTGCAGAGAAATGTACGAATACGTCGTCTCCGTTTTCGCGTTCGATAAATCCAAAACCTTTTTCTGCGTTAAACCATTTTACTGTACCTTGTTCCATTTTTGTTGCCTCCTAGTGCGTTGCCACACAATATATTACTATCCTTGCCCAAATCTATTCTCAAGAAGAAAAATTATATTTCAAACTATTGATTACACCGAACAAAAATAATTCTAGATTCATCATAACAGGAATCGTATGAAGTTGCAAATCGTTAATGTGCTTTCTGATACCATTCCCACGTTTTGGTTACTTCCCAATACACCCCATCTTGTTCATAACCATTCAACGTAATATCCAAATCATGAAAAATACGATGGACTCCTTTAAGCGGTTCAACACTGTCTGATTTCATGCTTGAATCTATTTTAGCAATCGCAGTTTCCATGTCTGCCCTCAATGGACCCGACACAAAAGGCTGGATTTTATTCTGTATATCTTCCTTCACATTATTAGTTCTTCCTTATTCCTCGAAATACTATAGTTATTCCACGCATTAAACCCTAGCTCGCGATTCCAGTATTCATGCATGACATTAATCCGCCGCTGGATTTCCGTAACGGGAACTTCTAAAGTGGGCTTGTAGATCGAAGTACCGCTCGTTTTTTCAGCATCCATCACTTCGTCATTTGAAGGAAGATCAAAGTCTGATGCTGATTTCGTACCAAAAAGCTCGTAATACCCCCACGTTCCGAGACCCCCAATAATAAAAAAGCTCAAAACAAGCGTCAGAATAATTGTTTTACTCTTTTCGCTGCGCACCTTTTGTTCACTAGTGCTATCCATTTCTAACTCCGCTTTTTCCATTAAGAACCTCCCATCAATCTTTTTATTATTTTACCAAAATTTAGGTTTCGCGTCTTCTTAAACTATAGAAAATTTCACATAAATAGGAATTTCCATGATAGCGGATGATACAATTCAGATGAAAAGATTTGGGATTTCTTGTGGCTCGTTTCACAAACTGGTAGAATAGAAGTGGTATATAATTCTCGAGAACAGGGAGCGTTTATCGGATGATTAGCATTTTGAAAAAGATTTTTCCAAGTTCCAATGATCGGACGCTAAATAGATATGAAAGAGTTGCTGAAAAAGTAGAAGCTTTAGCAGAAGAGTTTAAAGCGTTAAACGATGAAGCTCTAGCGAATAAGACGGCTGAATTTAAAAGCCGCATTGAAAAAGGCGAGTCATTAGACGACTTGCTGCCAGAAGCGTTTGCGACTGTGCGCGAAGCATCCGCTCGTGTATTGAACATGCGTCATTATCCAGTACAGATTATGGGTGCTGTTGCACTTCATGAAGGTAATATTGCAGAGATGAAAACCGGTGAAGGTAAAACGCTTGTAGCGACCATGCCGGTCTATTTGAATGCGCTTGACGGAAAAGGCGCTCACGTTGTAACAGTCAACGAATACTTGGCTCGCCGTGACTCTGAAATCATGGGTCCGCTTTATAATTTCCTAGGGCTGACGGTTGGACTGAACGTTTCTGACCTTTCAAAAGAGGAAAAGCGTGAAGCGTATGCTGCAGATATCACATACGGAACAAACAACGAGTTCGGCTTCGATTATCTGCGAGATAACATGGTGGTTTACAAAGAGCAAATGGTTCAGCGCCGCAATTATGCAATCGTCGATGAAGTTGACTCCATCCTAATCGATGAAGCGCGTACTCCGCTGATCATTTCTGGCTCTGCACAGAAATCTACCCAGCTTTATCAGATGGCAAACATGTTTGTGCGCCAGCTGAAAAAAGATACGGATTATACGGTTGATGAAAAGACGAAGAACGTACAGCTGACGGAAGAAGGGATCAACCGAGCTGAGCAGATGTTCAGCATCGATAACCTTTATGATTATCAGCATGTGACGCTTAACCATCACATTAACCAAGCATTAAAAGCGAATATCATCATGCAACGCGATGTGGATTATGTCGTTCAAGACGGCGAAATCGTGATCGTTGACCCGTTCACTGGACGTCTCATGGCAGGACGCCGTTACAGCGACGGACTTCACCAGGCGATCGAAGCGAAGGAAGGTCTCGAGATTCAGCGCGAGAGCATGACGCTTGCGACGATCACGTTCCAGAACTACTTCCGTATGTACAACAAGCTTGCGGGTATGACGGGTACGGCGAAAACGGAAGAAGAGGAATTCCGCAACATATACAACATGGATGTTATCGTGATTCCAACGAACCGTCCGATCGCACGTGATGACAGATCAGATTTAATCTATAAAACAATGCAAGGCAAGTTCAAGGCGATCGCGGCTGAAATCGAAGAGCGCCATAAAACTGGTCAGCCGATCCTTGTTGGTACGGTTGCCGTTGAAACATCTGAATTGCTATCTCAACTTTTAACAAAACGCAAAATTCAGCACAACGTCTTGAACGCGAAAAACCATGAGCGTGAAGCGGAGATCATCGAGAACGCGGGTCAGCTTGGTATGGTTACAATCGCGACAAACATGGCCGGCCGTGGTACAGATATCAAGCTTGGCGAAGGTGTTATTGAAGCTGGCGGACTTCACATTTTAGGTACTGAGCGCCACGAATCTCGCCGTATCGACAACCAGCTTCGCGGACGTGCGGGTCGTCAAGGAGATCCAGGTTCTTCTCGTTTCTACATCTCTATGGAAGATGAGTTGATGAAACGTTTCGGTTCTGATAACTTGATGACGATGATGGAGCGTCTTGGCATGGATGAAGATACTCCGATCGAGTCCAAAATGGTTACAAAAGCAGTAGAATCTGCGCAAAAACGAGTTGAGGGATCGAACTTCGATGCTCGTAAGCAGCTTTTACAATATGACGATGTTATGCGTCAGCAGCGTGAGATCATTTACACTCAGCGTCAGGACGTACTGGATGCTGAGAACTTGAGCGATATCGTACTGCGTATGATCGATTCTACGATTGACCGTATCGTTACGGTTCACACGCCTGAATCGGAAGTTCAAGAAGAGTGGAATACAAAAGAAATCACGGACTATGTGAATGCTGTAATGTTTACAGAGCCTGTGTTTACGGAAAAAGATTTCTACGGTCTAGATCGTGAAGAGATCATTGAGAAGATCCAGGCGAAAGTTCATGCGGCATTTGCAGAAAAAGAAAAGCAGCTGCCTGCAGAGCAAATCGCAGAATTCCAAAAAGCTGTAATCCTTCGTTCGGTCGACAGCAAGTGGATGGATCACATCGACCAAATGGAACAGCTTCGTCAAGGGATTCACCTTCGTGCTTACGGCCAGACGGATCCGTTGCGTGAGTATCAGTTTGAAGGCTTCGAGATGTTCGAAGCGATGGTTGCTGCAATCGAAGAGGAAGTTACGACTTACATCTTAAAATCGCAGATCGAACAAAACATGCAGCGTGAACAAGTGGCTGAAGGTAAAGCTGTTGTTCCAAGCGATAAAGCAGAAGCATCTAAAAAGAAACCAGTACGCAAAAAGCAGGACATCAAGCGCAACGATCCATGTCCTTGCGGAAGCGGTAAAAAATACAAGCAATGTCACGGTGCTGAGCAGGAATAATTCAGTATTGTGAGTGAAGAGAGTCTCTTCGGGGCTCTCTTTGCGCATGTTTTCAGCCCATATAAACGGGTTAATTTTTTATAAATCAATAGCATACGTTAAAAAGTAGCTACAATCATAAAATGAGGTGCAGAGACTATGGATTTAGTAGAAGTAAAACAGGAACTCAACGTTATTGAAAAACGTATCAACGACTTTAGGGGGTCTCTTTGACCTCGATTCAAAAAAAGCACGAATCGCTGAACTAGATGAACAGATGAGTGCACCGACGTTTTGGGATGACCAGAATGCAGCACAAGTTGTAATTAATGAAGCGAACGGATTAAAAGAGCAGGTCAATGAATTTGAAGAACTTGCTGCTTCTTATGAGGACTTGGAAATCGCACACGAGCTTGTGAAAGAAGAAGCAGATGCTGACATGCAAAAAGAGCTTGTCAAAGATACGAAAGAACTGATCGCAAAACTGAACGACTTCGAGCTTCAGCTTTTATTAAACGAACCATACGATAAAAACAATGCGATCTTAGAACTTCACCCAGGTGCGGGCGGTACGGAATCTCAAGACTGGGCGTCCATGCTGCTTCGTATGTACACTCGTTATGCAGAACGCCAAGGTTATAAAGTTGAAACGCTGGACTATCTTCCTGGTGATGAAGCTGGTGTGAAATCTGTAACGTTGAGCATTAAAGGTCATAACGCATACGGCTATTTGAAAGCAGAAAAAGGGGTTCACCGCTTAGTGCGTATCTCGCCGTTTGATTCGTCAGGCCGCCGTCATACGTCATTCGTTTCATGTGAAGTGATGCCTGAAATCACAGATGATACTGAAATCGAAATCCGTACAGAGGATTTGAAGGTCGATACGTACCGTGCGTCTGGTGCAGGCGGTCAGCACGTTAACACGACTGACTCAGCTGTTCGTATTACACATACGCCAACTAACACGATTGTTTCCTGTCAGACAGAGCGTTCTCAGATCAAGAACCGTGAACGTGCAATGAAGATGTTAATGGCGAAACTTGTACAGCGCCGTTTGGAAGAACAGCAGGCACAATTGGCTGAGATCCGCGGTGAACAAAAGGAAATCGGCTGGGGAAGTCAGATTCGCTCATACGTTTTCCACCCGTACAGCCTAGTTAAAGACCACCGTACGAACACTGAGGTAGGTAACGTGCAATCCGTAATGGATGGCGAAATCACGCCGTTTATTGATTCTTATCTAAGATCAAAGCTATAAAAGTCTTTTTTTAATAGATTGCTGTAAAATGTTGTGTATTTTCTTCATTAAAAAATTGATTGGAGCGCAAGGTGCGAGACTCGAGCGGGATCAGCGGGACAGGTGAGACCATTCCATGTCGCAAAGCGACGAGTGGGCTCATTGCACGCCCCGCGGAAAGCAAGCATCCTGGAGCGGAAATCAATTACTTACAAAAAACTTCCGAGAAATGAGCTTCGGAAGTTTTTTTCAGTCTATTTTTGTGAAAGCGTTTTTCAGAACAAGGTCGTCTTACTTTTCGGTCATTTTTTGCAATCTCCACATTTCCATTCTCGTAAATCCACACTACTTGGTACTTTAAGCCTTTATAAACGACATGAATTCCCACTTCCATCTCCATCAATGCACAGAAAAAACTATAATGTAAGTATAGACTTTGATTTGCATTTTTAATGGAGCAGCTCTTAGCAACGAGGTAGTTTATATTTATGGTATATTATACATATATTGGATGATGCGGGGTTGCTATATGAGATTTATTAAAAATAAACAGCTATTTACCTTTCTAATGTCGTTTATCTTACTTACAGCCACATTTGAAAATCAAGGATATGCAGCTATACCAATCTATGAGGTACCACCGAGCAATGTAAAGATACCCAATCAAAAAAACTTTACAGGATGGAAACAAATATTAGACAAAGGTCAAATTCTTTACGAAGGCTATCTTTTAGATGGGAAATTCCATGGGCAAGGGACGTTATATGATAATGGAGTCATTGTATATAGCGGAAATTGGTCTAACGGTAAATATGACGGATATGGAATTGCTTATTACGGTGATGGTAATAAATGGTATGATGGTGAATTTAAGAACGGTCTTCTTAATGGATATGGTATTTACTTTAATAGTAATGGAAATAAATCCTATGAAGGCAATCTGAAAGAAGGCTATAGAGAAGGGTTTGGCACTACTTATTCCACGGAAGGAATAATAGTAGAGAGCAAAGAATACATAGATTGGACCATTGTATTTATGGGAGATCCTGAAGTATCACCAGGCAGATGGGGAGTAAACACTAATTTTTCGGTGATTTTTTTTGAAGGTATGATAGGAGATACTATTATTAACCCAACTTATTTTGACACCAATGGTAACCTGGTTTTACAACCTGCAATAAAAATAGATTCGAATAAAAATTACAATATTTTTATTCAAGGAACGAATTTATCAAGTGAAAAATATAATATAAACTTGGATATTTCTAGGGTAAAGGTGAAAGTCTCAAATCGTTCACTTCAATCAGTTACCAATACTGCAACACTGATTGATAATGATGTTCCAGGCACATTTACAAAGAACTTTCAGCTTATTCTGGATATGAGTGATACAAGTACGAACTACAATGATATTGAGCAGATTGCTCGCATAAAAGATGTTACAGATTTTTCAACAACTATTACCATATCATATACAAGCTTATAACAAAGAGAGACTGCTAGAATGTAATTAGCAGTCTCTTTATTTTACAAATGTAAAATACCTGAATTTTGGTACTGGTATTAGAAAAAAGATTGAAAAATTAAATTTTTTTCTTTCCTTTATGATTTAAAGACATTTAATTAAGAAGCAATACACATTATTTTTGTAAATAATTTAATAAATTTAAAAATTTCTAAAAAATAGTACTATTTTTCTACAAAGTATGATATATTTCCCTAAGACGACAATATTTGACATTTATTGATAACTCAATGAGGAATGCAATGATTCTAAATTACGATTGGGCGCTTTAATTTAGATGAGCATGTAGCGCAACCGGCCACATTGAAAAAACGGATAAACATTTCGTTTTTTTTGTGGTCTTTTTTATTGCTCAACATGAATACAAGGAGAATCCGCATGAAAAGAAATTATAGCCTGGCAATGGTCTTTTTTCTGATACTGGGATTTTTTACACAGGTACCTGTAAAAGCAGCAAATTACGAAGGATATTATTCATCTCAAATGATTATGAATTTTAAAGGCAAGCCTGGAGATGTAATAACAAAAACACTTCGCTTTTTTAACGATACGCCTGATGAAGCACAAGCAGGTTTTGGAGTTAGAGACTTTATTTATGAGAAAAATAGTCTTATTTACGTGGAAGACAGACCGAATAGTTTTTCTGTTAATAAGTGGACAAATTTAAACGTCGATACTGTAAAGCTTCAACCAAAGGGCTATGTAGATGTTAAGGTAACTGTGAAAATTCCAGAGGAAGCAGAGATGGGAGAACACATGGCGTTACTAGAAGGATCATTTATCCCAGTAGCGGCTCAAGACTCTCAAATGAAAATAAAGACAGAAATTGCACCGGTTATTTATGTGCTAGTTACTGATAAGAATGGAAACATTAATTTAGATCAGAAATGGGATTTACTAGGTACTAAAAAGGATGTAATAAACGGGGGACACTTTATTTTCTCCGTTGAAAATAAAGGAAATGTCCATCTTGAATCTCAAGGTAATATGAAGATTACCAACATATTTACGAAAAAGGTAATTCAAAAAAAAATTCCGAGAGTAAACCTTCTTCCAAATAATAAGAAAGATATTCTAGTAAGATGGAATATTGATGATTATATAGGAATCTATAAAACTGAAGTTACATTTTCCATGGACGGAAAAAAATTCGAAAAAATTAATACTACTTTGTTTATTATTCCATGGTTGCTTGTTTGTATTTTACTTAC
Source organism: Fictibacillus sp. NPDC058756 (assembly GCF_042746035.1). NCBI lineage: Bacteria > Bacillati > Bacillota > Bacilli > Caryophanales > Fictibacillaceae > Fictibacillus > Fictibacillus sp. NPDC058756. The sequence continues at coordinate 618,420 of NZ_JBHYPU010000001.1, forward strand.
TACAGTCTTGCTAGTAATTTTATTTATACGTATATACATAAAGAGATTAAAGAAGAAATGGTTAGCTGAAGCAGCTAATGGTCTTCTATCCACAAAAGCTTCATCTTAGTTAACCCTCTCCATCCAGCTAGGCGGAGGTTAAAATATATATAATAATTTTTAGGAGGAAACTATTTATGAAGAAGGCATGGAAAAAAGGTTTGTCAGTAGTTGGCGCTACTGTATTAGCTGCTTCTCTACCATTATACACCGAAGCTGCTAGTAATATCACGGTAAAAGGAAAAGTATTTCCAAAAGCCGGGATTAGCTTGAACTTTGACAACGTAGATTTTAATGGTACACTGGGCGCTCCAGCAACATCCGTTTACAAGTTGGGCAATGCAGCTGTAACTACACCCCAAATTAATGTTAGGTATAAAGATAATTATAATGTTGGAGTTAAAAGTTCTACATTTACTGGTACAGATGCAAGTAATAATACTATTAATTTAGATACTACTCGTATTTCTGTCCAATCAGATCAAACGGCTAAACTCTCAAGCACAGCTCAAAATATTATTTCTGGAACTGGTGATGGAACGACTTCTCAGGCTGCAACAAAACCTTTTAACATTACATTAGATCTTGCTGAAACTGGCTACACTGATACAATCAGTAACTTAGCATCTGATTTAAACCTAAATGCAACTATTACAGTATCATTTAACGGGCTATAAGATTTACAAATAGAGGGAACTGAATACAGTTCCCTTTTGATCTCTCAAAAATGTAGGTAAAAACAATGAATGTTTATGAAATTTTCAATGGTAATACAATCTATCATGAATACCAACCATTATACTGTCTAAAAGACTGTAATAAGATCTATGCATATGAGGCGCTTCTAAGAAATGAAGCAAAGATTAATCCAGACAGTGTATTTAAATCAGCAATACAGGCTAACATTCTCTATAAATTAGATACAATTTCGTTACAAAAGGCCATTGCTTCGTATTTCTTGAAGCAGTCTAATGGTTACTTATTTCTAAATATTTATATAACAACCATTTTACATCCGAACTTTTTGCTTTTTTTCGATAGCTTATGTGTCCTTTATCCTGAACTTCCAAAACGGTTATTTCTTGAAATAAATGAAACTTGTGCTGATGACTTGTGGAATATCCCATTATTAAATAAATCCATAAAAACTTTAAGGGAGTTTGGGGTTCAATTTGCTATTGATGATTTTGGGCAGGGTTCTACATCCATCAAAAGAGTGATAGAATTCAAACCTGAATGTATTAAGCTTGACCGTTATTTTGCGCAAAACTTGGCTAAGGATGAGAAGAAACAAAGATTTCTTGAGTTGTTCTATACCTATTATGGGAGTGACACACTACTTGTCCTCGAGGGGATTGAAAAGCATGACGATTTACTAGTAGCCCAGCAAATTGGTATTGCTGTTGGTCAAGGCTTTTATTTAGGAAAACCGCAGGCTTTGGAAGTTGTATAATAATTTGAATATGAACCCTTTTAACTAAATTCATTAAGTTAAAGGGTTTTTTTGTGTTTATGTTATCAAGGCACATACCAGCATTTCAGAAGAAATAGTTTTTAGGTTGCGGAACTAAGTGACATTTAAATTAAAAGAGATTTTTATCTTCAAATTCATTGGACTTAGAGGTGATGTTTGATAAACAAATTAGCTTTAAATTAAGATTACTTTTACTGCCTTTAAGCAAAGAAAAAGCCACGCATCTGGGGTGGCGGTTATCCAATAGATATATGATTAATCCACTTGTTTTTAATAGCTTTAACTACAGCTGATGTACGATCAGGAACTTCCAGCTTACGAAGAATGGAGCTTACATGGTTTTTTATCGTACTTTCAGTTACAAACAGCTCTTTTGCTATTTTTTCATTACTGTATCCCTTTGATAAATACTGAAGAACATCCCATTCTCGGTTTGTCAGTATTGCGTTTTTTAAAGTAATTTCCTTTGTGAAAATAGCATCATTTTCATGAATTTCAGGTTTAATTTCAGAAAGGTATTCTTTAAATAAGAGGGGAGTTAATTTCTTTTGTATATAAGGGGTGTTATTAAAAACCATTTCTAATCCCTCTAGTAATTCAACTTGTTCGATCTTGCTTGAAAAGTATCCCATAAATCCACATTGAAATAAATTTCTTGTTCGTATTTCATCACTGGATTCCATCCAAATTATTATTTTGACACCCTTGTTCTGAAGCAAGGTTAGAGAGTTAAGTATATCTATTGTTGAAATCTTAATATTTATTATAAGGACGTCATCTTTGTTAAGTAATCCAGAGTTGCATTTAGAAAATGTTTCGTATTCATGAACTACAGCTCCCTTGAATTGTTCCTTTATCACAAAGGTTAATTCACTTCTTATGATCGGAAAAGGATGTATAAAAAAGATACTGTTCAACGATAAGCCCCCATAATATTCAATTCACGAATACAAATTATATACATTATATGGAATTTTGTCATTAGAAATTTTATGGGATTTTTCATTTTCTTTTGAACAAGTATATAGTATATGAATAAAACCCTTTACCACGAGTTGTGTTATTGCTAATTAAATATATTAAACCGTAGCTTTTGTTTCAATGATTGCATCACATTCTACTATCATGGTTGATAATTGTTTTAATAAATCAATTTCATAAAAATTAGAAATAGAAAGCTTTCTGCCCTCTTTATCCATGTATATTCTTACCTTTGGTCGTTGGGGGTATTTTTGATTATAACCAACAACAACACCGCGTTCGCCTGTACTTAACGTAACTGTTACACCGATTGGAAAAATAGCAACTGCGCTTTTAAATGCTTCTATAATTTCAATGTCATATCTTATATAGCAATAACCATATAAAACTTCGATCGCTTCATGAGGAAGCATAGCTTTTTGTCTAATTAGTTGGTCAAATTTTTCAGCTACTGCAATAATCTTTGCAAACTGGTGGATATCATTCGTATGTAATCCTCTTGGATAACCACTTCCATTAACACGCTCATGATGTTGATAAGCACAGTGAGCAATTAATAAATGAAGCTCAGATTCTTTTCGCAGCATTTCAAACCCTATTTCGGTGTGTGATCTCATTAACTGCTTTTCTTCATTTGTAAGGTTTTGTTTGTTCAGAAGTGAATTTGGTAATTTTAGTTTTCCAATATCATGAAATAGGGCTCCAAGTCCTAAAATATGAAGTGACTTTTCAGGTATGCCTAGAGATCTTCCAATCGAAAGTGAATATAAGCTTGTGTTTAGAGAATGATCAAACATGTCGTCATAATTAATTTGCAAATGAGAAATCAAGTTCAACAGGTTATGAGAGGAGTTAAGTTCTTGAACAATTTTAGCGAAAGTATCCTTTAAATTCCAAAAGTTTTTTAACCTAGATGAGATGACAATTTTATTGGTATGTTCATTGGTTATTGTAGTGAAAACGTTGGAAATAGTTGAAATTGTTTTTGTCCGAAGTTCATATGGAATATCATCATTCATTTGAGTAATATGATCTGTTATTTCTGATTTTATATATATAAAAGGAATACGTTTTTTTATTCGATTAATATGTGATTCTGTTAATTTAGTTCCAACATTCAAAAGGAGACGGGCATCTTCATCAAAGATAGGTTTTGCTAAAACCATTCCAACTTCACAATTATTTATAGAAACAAGCCTCACCTGATTACCTACTTTCTGCTCATTCTTAAATTTCTTGACATAATGCTATTTTACTATTAAATTCGTGTTAAACATACAAAATTTTCAAAAAAAGAAAGTTTATTAAGTAATATGTACTAATAAAGAGTTATCTTTTTATTGAAAATTATCTTTTCAAGGATACACAAATTCAGAGATACACAAATTCAGAGATACACAAATTCAGATGTGAATTGACATACGATTCACATTGTTTTTTCCTTTTTATACTTCAAAAGAGAACCCGTCATGTTATACAGCCTATCTTTACGAATTAAAGACAGATTAATTTATGAATGGGGCAAAACAAGAAAAACTTCCGGAAAAAAATACTCCGGAAGTTTTTTTAGCTTATTTTTGTGAGAGCGTTCTTAGGAACAAGTTCAATCTTACTTTGTTGTGCTTTTTTTGCTATCTCCACATTCCCATTCTCGTAAATCCACACTACTTGGTACTCTACGCCTTTATAAACGACACGACTTCCCACTTCTATATCCATCGCTTCACCTCAATAAAAGTACCTTATGGTTAATTATACCTACAATTCTTAGTAAGTAAATTGGGAAAATCATAGGAGTATGCTATTACTTAGCATCCACTACGCACAGCTATTTTCCCAACTTAGAAGTTTTAAAAAGGGAAACTTCATGTGTGGAAAGGTTTATTTAAACAATTGTTCAACAGCCAACGTTAAGTGTCGCCACACATCAGATTTTTACGACCGCCTCTTTAAAACTTTTAGAAAAAGCTAGAAAACCTTAAACGTTTGTTTAAATGCCCTACACAGTGGCTTAACAATTTCGCTTTATCCTTAAGGGTGCAAGATAAATTATTGGTCCTAGGGGGAAAATGGAGTGGAAAAGAAACCATTGGATAGAAGAACCTTTTTAACGTATTTAGGAACAGGCGCAACAGCACTTGCTGCAGCAACTTCTGGCTTAGGCGTTTTAACAGAAAAAGCGAACGCTCAATCAGACAGCTTAATGCGCATGAAGCCTCGCAAAAAAGGATTTAAGTTTCACCCGATTGCACCAACAGACAAAGATGAACTTGTTTTACCAAGAGGTTATAAATATGAAGTGATCGCGTCATATGGTGATGTGATCAATAAAAAAGGCGACACATTTGGATTCAACAACGATTTTACAATGTATTTTCCGATCGAGGACTCAAGCGAACATGGTTTGCTTTGGGTGAACCATGAGTACACGAACCCTTTATATGTAGAAGGCGAAAAAAATGGCGACAAATATACAGCAGCTCAAATTGAAAAAATGCTGTACAACCAAGGCGGTTCCATAATTGAGGTTCAAGTAAAAAACGGCAAATGGACGCTTAACAAGGATTCTGAACTTGCACGCCGTGTAACAGGCCTAACACCTTTCGCGTTAACGGGGCCAGCTAAAGGAAACACCGCAGTATCTGGTGCAACTTCTGTACAGGGAACATTTGCTAACTGTTCAGGCGGACGCACGATTTGGAACACTGTAATGTCTTGCGAAGAAAACTATGAAGATACTTCTGAAGCGGCTGGTTTAGACCAAACACACTACGGCTGGGTGATTGAAGTAGACCCGTTCGATCCGAATTTCAAAGTAAGAAAGCACACAGCTCTTGGCCGCTTCAACCACGAAAATGCAAGTATGGGCATCTCCAAAGACGGACGGGTAGTCGTTTATATGGGAGACGATAAAAAAGATGCATGCGTGTACAAGTTTGTGAGTAAAGGCAAGTACGTGGAAGCTAAAGGCAAAGAAAACAGTAAGCTTTTAGAAGAAGGAACGCTTTACGCAGCTGACCTGCAAAAGAGCACGTGGGTAGCATTAACTGTCGAAGCAGTTCGTGAAAAAGCAGCGGGTGACACTGAACTATTAGAAAAGTTCAAAACACAAGCTGATGTCGTTGTGAACGCACATGACGCTGCAATCTTACTAGGCGCAACACCAACAGACCGTCCGGAAGACGTTGAGATTTCACCTTTAGATCAAACAGTGTTTATCGCACACACAAACAATGATAAGCACGGAAACATTCACGGACATATCACACGCTTTTTTGAAAAAGACGGAGACCATGGCGCAGAGGAGTTTGACTTTGAGATCTTCGCAGCTGGCGGACGCCAAAGCGGGTTCAGTGCTCCAGATAACTTGACGTTCGACTCGAACGCAAATCTTTGGACCGTGACAGATATTTCATCCAGCAAATTGAACTCTGCTGCGTGGACGAGCTTCAAAAACAACGGTATGTTCATGATCCCAACAGTCGGTCCCGACAAGGGAGTAGCTTTCCAGTTCGCATCAGCACCAAAAGAAGCAGAATTGACAGGACCATCTTTTACACCAAACGAAAGAACGCTATTCCTTTCGGTGCAGCATCCAGGAGAGGAAACGGAAGATAAAGCAAATCCAACAAGCACATGGCCGCAAGTGCGCGGAGGCAACCAGCCGCGTCCATCAGTAGTGGCGATAACTGGTTTTAAGTTTTAATGAGTTACAAATTCTAAGGAGGCGATCCACATGGGTTTTACTAACATTGGAGTACCAGGATTGATTTTGATCTTAATCATCGCGCTTATCATCTTTGGACCTTCAAAACTGCCGGAGATCGGACGCGCATTCGGAAGCACGCTTCGTGAATTTAAGAGTTCTGCAAAAGATTTAATGTCTTCTGATGAAAAAGAAGAAAAACCGCAGTCAAAATAATGAGATTTAGTGAGGGAAGATGCGGGCGCAATAGCAAGCTTGCATCTTTTCTTCATTAAAAAGAGGAAGGAGGCTGAAGTTGTGAAAGCAGAAGAGATGTACTTTGTGGAGCATCTGGGTGAACTTCGAAAACGGATCATTATAACGCTTGCTATGTTTATGACGGTTCTCGCTGTGTCATTTTTCTATGTGGAGCCGATCTACAGCTGGCTGATCCGAGATTTGGACCAGCAGCTTGCCGTCCTCGGACCGAGCGAAATTCTTTGGGTATATTTTATGATATCCGGTGTGATTGCAATCGCGTTCACCATACCCGTTGCCGCTCATCAAACGTGGATGTTCATTAAGCCGGCGTTGGATAAAAGAGAACAAAAGGTGACGCTGTCGTACATTCCAGCTTTGTTTCTATTGTTCCTGCTAGGATTGTCATTTGGCTATTTTGTTGTCTATCCGATGGTGCTGAACTTTTTGCTCGGATTATCAGAAGGGAACTTCCAAACCTTTTTCACATCGGAAAAATATTTCAAGTTCATGCTGAACCTGACACTGCCGTTCGGATTTCTGTTTGAGATCCCGCTCGTGGTGATGTTTCTGACTTCACTCGGAATCATCAATCCAGTTATGCTGGCAAAAGCACGAAAGATCTCCTACTTTGCACTCGTCGTCGTGGCAGTTTTAATCACACCGCCAGATCTTGTGTCGGATTTTCTCGTGGTGATTCCGCTGCTCGTCCTGTATGAGATCAGCATCATGCTTTCGAGGTGGGTGTACCGAAAGAAGCTCAACGCTGAACGTTTAGAGGAACAAGAAGAAAAAGTCGTACAGATGAAAAGACCTTCATAAAGACATGAAAGGAAGCCTGCAATAGGCTTCCTTTTTTATACAAAATGATTGTTGCGTCTGTTTTTTAGGCTATTAACGCTGCATATTCATTGGCTCTTTCTGCATTTCCGTTATTCATATGAAAATCAAAAAGCTTTATTTCATAATGTTCGGCAGGAAAACATAGCCTAATCGTTTTAAAAATGGATACATTTCTTTCTCAAGATGTTCATAATACTGCTCTAGCAGCCTTTTAGGGAGATGGGTCTTCCTAGAAGGTTTTTTTGAGTATAAATTCTGATGCTTTTTTCAGAAAGGGATAGAAAATCATACTCACATGTCATGTATGCTATACTGAGAACTTGTTGTTTTAAAGTGAGTGATTTTGAAGGTGAGGGGGTATATATTTCTAGGACTATTCGCTTGTTTAAATAAAAGTTAAAGAACAATGGGTACAAATAAGAAATTTAAATCTCGCTTAAAACTTGTCATAAATATAGGAAAACAGGTGAATATAAGAAAGTGTATCCATTTTTCGAGTGTAAAGGGGAATAAAAAATTTGAGTACTCAACATCGCAAAGGAAAAAGTGTACTATATGTATCACTCTTACTCACAATTGTTTTCATTGTATGGGGAATCTTTTTTAAGAAAAGCCTCACCAGCGTAACAAATAGCATATATGGCTATACGATTGACTACTTAGGCTGGATCTATCTTGCTTCAGCATTATTTTTTGTTCTTTTTTCAGTCTATCTTTTATTCTCAAAATACGGCCGTATCAGAATAGGGAAAGAAACAGACCGGCCGGAATTTAGAACTTCTTCTTGGCTTGCTATGTTATTTGGAGCTGGAATGGGAATCGGAATAGTCTACTGGAGTGTTGCAGAACCGGTAACGCATTATGTTACACCTCCTTATGGTGAAGGATTTACGGATGCTTCAGCAAAGCTGGCCATGCAATATGCTTTTTTTCATTGGGGATTTCATCCTTGGGCAATTTATGCAGTAATTGGTCTTTCATTAGCATACTTTCAATACAATAAAAAATTGCCTGCTTCGATTAGTTCTGCGTTCTATCCGCTGCTCGGCGACAGAATATATGGACCAATCGGTAAAACGATCGATATTTTGGCTGTTTTTGCTACTGTATTCGGCATAGCGACTTCTTTAGGCTTCGGAGCTTTGCAAATCTCCGGCGGACTCCATACCTTATTTGACACACCAAACACACTTACAGTTCAAGTCCTTATCATCGCTGTAGCGACCGTACTTTTCTTGATTTCCATTTCTACAGGGCTAGAAAAAGGAATTCAATATTTATCTAATACTGCTATGATCTTATCGTTCTTGATCATGCTTTTGGTTCTCATACTCGGACCAACTTTCTTTATTTTCAACCTATTCTTTAACTCGCTTGGGAATTATTTAAATGACTTCTTACAAATGAGCTTGCGATCCGCTCCGTTTAGTAAAGGGGAATGGATCGGAAACTGGACACTCTTTTATTGGGCATGGTGGATTGCTTGGGCACCATTTGTCGGGATGTTTATCGCAAGAATTTCAAAAGGCCGAACCATTAAAAAGTTTATTTTAGGGGTATTGGTAGCTCCGACACTAGGAACATGTTTTTGGATTGCTATCTTTGGAGGCACTGGGCTGCAACTTGTACATAATCTAGGCGATCATGCACTGGCAAAAAAGATAGCTGACAACGTTTCTCTTTCCATCTTTTATCTTTTTGATGCTCTTCCATTCAGTACATTGTTAAGTATGATTGGATTATTGGTCGTTATCACCTATTATGTGACGGTTGCAGATACTTCTACATTCGTCTTAGGAATGCTGAGTGAATCCGGAAATTTAAATCCTTCCAATAGAATTAAAATCACATGGGGAGTTATTCAATCGCTGGTAGCGATTGTTCTTTTAACCGCAGGCGGTTTAACAGTATTACAAACCGTTTCTATCGCAACAGCACTTCCATTTGCTATCATCATGGTATTTATGTGCTGGTCCTTGGTAAAAGGATTAAGAAGTGAAGTGAAGAAGAAGGAACAGGAAAAGGTGAAAGAATAAGTCCGTAGAAACGAGAGTCAATTAATGGCTCTCGTTTTTTTTTGAAAAAATATTAAGGGAGCAATTTCTAAAATAGTCGAAATGAAGAGTTAAAATGAAATATTACAGGGTTTATCTGAATTACCTTCTACAATGAAACCACTTCACCTCATCACCGCGGCACTAAGGTCTCATTTACAAGGGCATACTAGGCTTGGTATACTTTTTTCGTTTGAAAGAAATTCCTTATGAAAGTTTGAGGTTTACAGACAGCTATGATGATGGCAATAAGAAAAAGACGTGGTGGAATCCTGCACCCGACGGTTGAACTTATTTTTGAATATATTTATGTTGTAATCGGATCAGGGCTTGTAGCTCTGGCATTCTCGGTGTTCCTTTTACCGAACGAGATCGCATCTGGCGGAGTAAGCGGAATTTCGACGATCCTTTACGGACTCTTCCAATGGAAGCCTTCTTATGTGCAGTGGAGTCTCAACATTCCGCTGTTCATCGCGGGACTTTTCTTCCTCGGAAAAAGATTCGGCGCGAAAACGCTTGTTGGTACACTTGTGCTGCCATTCTTCGTCTTTATCTTTGAAGAGTGGGGAGCAGCAACAGAGGAACCGCTGCTCGGCGCGATCTTCGGTGGCCTTGGAATCGGTGCAGGACTTGGGATCGTATTCCGAGGAAAAGCATCAACAGGAGGGGTGGATCTCCTCGCACAGATCATCCATAAATACATCGGGATTTCACTCGGAACGATTATCCTCATGATTGACGGGACAATCGTACTTGCATCAGCCTTTATCTTCGGAATCGAACAAGCTCTTTATGCACAGATCGCGATGTTCATCACGGCAAAAACGATCGATGTTGTGCAGATCGGACTTGGCACGTCAAAAATGGCGCTTATCATTTCTGATCAAGAAGAAGAGCTCCGTCAAGGCATACTTACTCATATCTACCGCGGGGTTACGAAGATCAATGCATTCGGCGGTTACACCCAGGATGAGCGGCCGATGCTGATGGTTGTTGTTGCACAATATGAAGTTACGAAATTAAAACAATATGTAAAAAGCGTCGATCCGTCAGCGTTCGTAATCGTTGTAAATGCGAATGAAGTGCTTGGGGAAGGATTTAAACGCGGATAATCACCCATAACTCCATAAGTCGAATCTTGCCAGCCGGTGGCGCAACCGGCTGGTTTTTTGCGCCTTTTGTAGGACTTATGACATAAATACGCCGTTCTTACTACAGATTCTGTAATATAAACCGATGTAATGTACCGTATATGCAGTACAAAAGTGCCTAATTTTTAATTCGATGGTCGACTTTAGCCACCGAATGTCGAAAAGTTTACTTGCAGGTTTTATGAGAAGATGAAGGATTTCAGCGAATCGTGTCGTATTTTAACCATCACAGCATCAAGAAAACACGACAAAGGTCCCTTGTTGTAGGCAAGATGAAATACAATTGTAATAAAATTGTCAGTTCGAGATGTTATAATAGTTATTGCGGAAAAAAACTGACATTTATCGCGTGATTGTCGAAAAGACTTTATAAATAGATTGTTGATTGATTAGGGAAATATTTTTTGGGGTAGTAAGGAAGTGATTTAGTTTGATAGAAATGATTGATGTTTGGAAAACATACCCGAATGGTGTTATGGCATTAAACGGGATTGACGTCTACATAGAGAAAGGTGAATTTGTTTATGTAGTCGGACCCAGTGGTGCCGGAAAATCTACATTTATAAAATGTATGTATCGTGAAGAAAAGCCAACACAAGGATCTATTATTATAAACGGTACGAATCTTGCGAAGGTAAAAGAAAGACAGATTCCAAAAGTCCGCAGAAAAATGGGCGTTATCTTCCAGGACTTTAAACTTTTACCGCGTTTAACGGTTTACGAAAACGTAGCGTTTGCGCTGGAAGTTATTGAAGAAACACCAAAAGTGATCAGAGAACGTGTTATGGAAGTTCTTGACCTTGTTAAGCTGAAAAACAAAGCCCGCATGTTCCCGGATGAGCTATCGGGAGGGGAACAGCAGCGTGTATCGATTGCACGGTCTATCGTAAACCGGCCGCCAGTTGTCATTGCGGACGAGCCTACGGGGAACCTGGATCCAGAAACCGCGTGGGAAATCATGGACATTTTTAAAGAGATTAACGACCGTGGCACGACAGTTGTCATGGCGACTCACAATAAAGAAATCGTTAATACAATTACAAAGCGCGTAATTGCCATCGAAGGCGGCCGAATTGTACGTGATGAGGCGAAGGGGGATTACGGCTATGAAGATTAGAACACTAAAACGTCATTTTGTAGAAGCATTTAAGAGTATGGGACGAAACGGCTGGATGTCTTTCGCTTCGATCTCTGCTGTAACCGTAACATTACTCTTAGTAAGTGTATTCTTGGCGATTCTTTTGAACATTAACCATATTGCCAGTCAAATAGAAGATGATGTACAAATCAGAGCTTATATTGAAAGAACAGAGAAATCCGAGAACTATGATGCCTATCAAAAACAACTTGAGAATCTTGATAAGGTAAAAACAGTGAAGTATCAGTCGAAAGAAGAAGGGCTAGATGAATTAATTGAAAGTCTTGGAGATGAAGGAGAAGCATTTTCTTCATTAAAAGACGAGAACCCGCTTCGTGATGCTTTTATTATTTATACTGACAAGCCGCAGGATACTGCTGCGGTAGCTAAAGAAGTAGACCAACTAAAATTCGTAAACAAAGTTGAGTATGGGCAAGGGACAGTTGAAAAACTCTTTAAAGTTACAGATGCTGCCCGAAACGTTGGGATCGTGCTCGTTCTAGGTCTAGTATTCACAGCGATGTTCCTGATCTCAAATACCATAAAACTAACCATTGTTACACGCCGCCGCGAGATTGAAATTATGAAACTCGTTGGTGCAACAAATGGGTTTATCCGCTGGCCGTTCTTTATCGAAGGATTTGCATTAGGAGTGTTTGGAGCTTTCCTTCCTATTATCGTAATTGCAGTGGGATACCAAGCGATATTTGACATCGTTAATCAAAAGTTAGGGACGGTATTTATCGAGCTGCTTCCAGTAACACCGCTTATTCCTCAGCTGTCACTATTGATGCTGCTGATCGGCGGAGTTATCGGAGTATGGGGAAGCTTGACGTCTGTCCGTAAGTTCTTAAAGATTTAATAGATCGCAAAAGTAAAGATTCAAGAAAACGAAACAAATTAATAGGGGTTAGGGAGGAAAACGAATGAAAAGCAAAGTGTTTGGTACAGTGCTGTCTTTGAGTTTGGCACTGAGCGCTTTTACTGTGTATCACTCTGAATCCGTCGTTCACGCGGAATCTTTATCAAGCATCAAGAAAAAACAACAAGAGAATTCCAAGAAAGCAAAAGATTCACAGTCTAAGCTTGATGAAAACAAAAAAAGTCAGTCTTCATTAGAAACAGAAATTACGAGAATCGATAAATTATCGTCTGATACAGATGCGAAAATCGAAAAAAAGCAAGTTGATATTCAACAAACAAAAACTGAAATCGCAAAATTAAAAGGAGAAATCACTGTTGTTCAAGTACGAATTGACAAGCGTGACAAACTTTTAAAAGAGCGTGTTAACTCGATGTACGAATCTGGCGGAGCTGTTTCTTATCTTGAAGTCGTACTAGGTTCTAAAGATTTCGGTGATTTTCTTGACCGTGTTCTAGCGTTGAACATGATCGCAGAACAAGACCGTGAACTTTTAGAAGAGCAGAAGAAAGATAAAGAGCTTCTAGAAGATAAAATGGTATCTGTTGAGAAAAAACTTAGCAATCTTCAAAACGCTATGAAAGACTTACAAGTGTTAAAAGAACAACTTAAAGCTCAAATGGCTGAAAAGGACCGTCTGATGGCTTCACTTGAAAAAGAGCAAGGACACCTGGAAGCTGAAATGCATAAGATTGAAAATGAAGCTGAAATCTTAAAGTCTCAAGAAGAAGCCTTTAAGAGAGAGCAAGAACGTGCTAGACAGCAAGAAGCAGCAAGACGTGCTAGCGGCGGAGGATCTTCCTCTTCAGCGCCTGTTATCGGTAACGGTATGATCATCAAGCCTGCGGCTGGTGTAATCACGTCTCCATTTGGTAACCGAAGCAGCGGAATGCATGAAGGAATTGACATCGCGCAAGGCGGAACTGTTCCAATCTATGCAGCAGCTGATGGAACGGTCATGAAAGCTGAATATTCTTCATCATACGGAAATGTCGTTTATATTTCTCACTCGATTGCAGGTCAGCAATGGACAACAGTTTATGCTCATATGTCCGGCACGCCATTAGTATCAAACGGCCAATCGGTTTCTAAAGGCACGAAGCTAGGAAACATGGGTAACACAGGACGTTCTCATGGTCAGCATCTTCACTTTGAGCTTCACAAAGGTCCTTGGAATGCAGGAAAAACAAATGCTGTAAATCCTGCGGCATATTGGTAAAATAAACTCATAAAGTAAACAAGCTATTCATATAGTGAAGTAGGAGACAGGCTTCTTTCGTCGAATCTCTTACAATGGAAGGCATCGCACTTTGCAGGGTGTGATGCCTTTTCCTGCAAAAATGAGGTGAGCAGAATGAACGTAAATAAAAAGATGTTGGCCCTGCTGATTGTAGTTTCCTTGCTTGTCGGTGCTGGTGGGATGTATGGCTCTATGGCGCTATTTGGAAATGACTCGAAGTTTGTTCAAAACGATGGAGTAAGCGACCTTCCGAAAACGAAAACAAAGATTAACAGTGATGAAGAGTTCGCGAAGCTTCAAAAAACGTACGAGATTATTTCTTCTCGTTATGTAGAAGATGTGGACCGCGAAAAATTGCTGGAAGGTGCCATTCAAGGAATGGTAAAAACGCTGAAAGATCCTTATTCCGTCTATATGGATGAGGATACAGCTAGCCAGTTCACGCAGTCATTGGATTCTTCTTTTGAAGGAATCGGTGCCGAAGTAAGCATGGTGGACGGCAAAGTAACGATTGTTGCCCCGTTTAAAGATTCACCTGCCGAGAAAGCGGGCTTAAAGCCGAACGATCAGATCGTTACGATTGACGGCAAAAGTGTTGAAGGATTAGACCTTTATAAAGCAGTACTGAAGATCCGCGGTGAAAAAGGCTCTGTTGTCACACTTGGTGTTAAGCGCAGCGGTGTGAACAACGTAATGCCGATCAAAGTAACACGTGACGAGATTCCGATCGAAACCGTTTATTCGGATATCGAAAAAGTAAACGGCAAAAACATCGGTGTGATCGAGATTACATCCTTCTCCGAAAAAACAGGTTCAGACTTCAAGAAGCAGCTGACTGAGCTTGAAAAGAAAGAAATCGACGGACTTGTTATTGATGTCCGCGGTAATCCAGGAGGATATCTTGAGGCCGTAGACAGCATTCTGCGCCAGATCATTCCGGAAAATAAGCCATTTGTTCAGATTGAAGACCGAAAAGGAAACAAAGAGCGTTATGTTTCCACGCTTAAAGAAAAGAAAGATTATCCAATCGTAGGATTGATTGATAAAGGCAGTGCTTCAGCATCTGAGATTTTAGCTGCGGCATTAAAAGAGGCTGGCAGTTATGAGCTAGTCGGTGAAAAGTCATTCGGTAAAGGAACAGTTCAGCAGTCCATCGACTTAGGTGACGGCTCGAACATTAAGCTGACATTGTTTAAATGGCTGACGCCAGACGGAAACTGGATTCATAAAAAAGGCGTAAAGCCAACGTATGAAGTGAAACAGCCTGAATACTTCTACACAAACCCGATCTCGATCGAAAAGCCGCTTGTGTATGACATGAATAATGAGCAAGTTAAAAATGCTCAAGTGATGCTGAACGGGTTAGGTTTCCAAACAGGACGGGAAGACGGTTATTTTGATGAAAAAACCCAGTCTGCTGTTACAGCTTTCCAACGCGCGAACAGCTTATCAGCAACAGGGAAAATTGATCAAAAAACAGCCGGTAAGATGGAAGCGAAAGTAATCGATTCGATCCGTAATGAGAAAAACGATGTTCAGCGTAAAACAGCCATCGAATTACTTGCAAAATAAGGGATTATGGCAGGAAAAAACAACCGAAACACGAATACTATCCGTAGAGGAAATATTCTCTGCGGATTTTTTTGTAAGCTTGTTATGAAAGCATGAAACATTTGAAAGAGGTTGATTTTCCGCTCCAGGCTGCTCGCTTTCCGGGGGGCGTGCGGTGAGCCTCCTAGCGCTTTGCGTTCCAATCAACTTGTCGGGGAAGTACTTACGAAAAAGAAGCGAATGATTTCTGTTAGAGGTTGCTTGCATTACAATGGTAGCTTGGCGTTATCCCCCTTATGCTTTAAATGCCAATCAAATTATTGTTGGATAGACATAACTACGAGCTAGTAATTAATAAGAGAAAATCCTTTGTAATCGATAAAGGGGTATAACAAAATGGGATCATTAAATGTTGGAGACATACTTTTTCAGCTTATGGCATTTTTAATTCTGCTCGCTATCATAAGCGGAGTCGGAATGCTGATAAAACGAGCTGTGTCGAGTGATAGAAGACTAAAAAGAATAGAAGAAAAAGTGGATAAACTGCAAGAAGAGAAGAGGAGAGAACGCCCATGACAGACACCTTTGTGAACGAACTGATAGAAGGCATCGGGCTGCTTTTTTTACACCCGCTTTTTTATGGTTTTATATTCGTAGCATTCTTGATCGGACTTAAACGTGTAAAACGGGAACGGAAAGAATTTAAAGTAAAGGTTCACCCCGTAATTGATAATCTAATATTTTCATTGCTGCCTGGTATTCTAATTGGACTCATAGGATCGGTTATCTTTATTGCGGCCGGCGTTACTTTGCCAATTGGTATGATTGCTTTAATCGGATTGATGTACCTTGTCTTAGCACTGACTATGAAAACACGCTTTATGGCACCAGCGTATGCAGTAAGCTTAGCCGCGATCGCAGGTCTTTTACTTCCTAAACTAAATACTGGAATGGCATTTTTGGATAAATGGATTGAGGATATTCAAAATACCCCGCTTGATTCATTAGCTGTTATTTTAGGTGTGCTTTTGATTCAGGAAGGTATCCTGATTTTATGGAAAGGTGCAGACCGTACATCACCGCGTCTTTTTAAAGGAAAAAGAGGACATTATGTAGGAGCGCACGAAGCAACGCGATTCTGGATCGTTCCTCAGTTTCTCGTTCTTCCGGTTGGCTCAATCCCAGTATTAGACTGGTGGCCATTGTTTCCGATGGGAGCTGTCGGGTTCTCGTTTTTCTTAGTACCGTTTGCAATTGGGTATCGACAGCTTGTCACACATACACTGCCTGTCGAAGCGATCAAGCATCTTGGCAAGCAAGTTACTTTGTTAGGGGTTCTCGTATTAGCCATTGCAGCTGCCGGTCATTTTTATAATTTGCCGCTATTAATTGCCATTGCGATCGCCGCAGGCCTTGCGGGCCGTGAACTCATTACACTCGTTACAAGTCAGCGTGATGACACAAGACCCTCTCTTTTTGTACAGAGGGATAAAGGAGTTATCATACTTGCTGTCGTGCCTGGAACGCCCGCAGTTAAAATGGGATTAAAGGTTGGGGAAATAATCGTAAAAGTAAACGGTGTGACACTGACACATGAAACAAGTCTATACAAAGCACTTCAAATTAACGCAGCGTACTGTAAATTGGAAGTACTTGATCTGAACGGAGAGATCCGATTCGTACAAGGATCGCTTTATCAAAATGAACATCACCAGTTAGGTGTACTCCTAGTTCATGATGTAGTGGAACGAAATGTTGCAGTAGGTAATTAAATGTAAGGTTTCATAATTTCTCTTAATTGCATAATATTTTTAAAAGAGCTCATCACAAGTGAGTTCTTTTTTTAACAAACTGGCTAGATAGTTGAACAAGAGAAGGAGTTTTTCATTAGAACTCAAATCTTAAAATGGGCTGTTACATGGGTGTGAGGACATTGATTTATTCAATAGAATTGCAGTAAAAGGTGATATTCTTTTCTTTACTTAAGAATTATAGAATGAGTAAAAATCAGATTAAATATTTTCTGAAAGGGTGTGTGTAATATTTTAGCAACTAATGTATTTCATTTTAAATCTAAGAATGGAAAAATAATAACTATTAGAGAAGCTAGAGAACAGGATGCAGAGAGAATGCTAAATTCTGCTTCAAAAGCATTAATAAACACTCCATACATGCTAAGTACGGTTGAGGATATAAAAAAGATGAGTGTTGTTGCTATTCAAAAAACGTTAAAAGGTTATCGTGAAAATCCAAATTATGTACAGTTTATTGCTGAAGTTGATGGTAAGTTAGTCGGTAAAATAGATTTTAAGAACGGAAACAATGAAAAAATTAGTCATCAAGGGGCATTTGCAATGATCATACTACCTGAATATCGAAATTATGGTATTGGAAGAGCTCTTCTAGAAACGTTAATCAATTGGGCTAAAAATAACAGTAAGATTGAAAAAGTTTGTCTTGAGGTAATGGAAGATAATTTAGGTGCAATCAAGTTATATAAGAATCTAGGCTTTTTTGAAGAGGGTAGAAAAGCAAAAGGTGTAAAGTTGGAAGGCGGCTATCAAGATTTAATATTAATGGCATTATTCGTTTGAATTTGGCCTGAGTACCCTATAGTACGGGTGTTGACTACAGAAGCTGGTATCATCCTTGGAGTTACTTTGGGATTAGTAATGTTATTAATACTCCAAGGCCGCAGAAGGGATTTTTAATACTCTTAAAACATAGATTTCTAATTTTCTTGAGGCAAGGGTTGAAACTTTGGTAACCTTATAATAAGAAAGGGTGCATTTCTTCAAGAAGGAGAGTGCATTTTTTTATTGAATGTAAGAACAGGACTTTTGAATAAGGTAGATAAAATTTAAATGTTTTATTTGAGATTAGCTTATTAGATCGGGGAATTTTATGATGTATTGTAAAGTTAAGATGGGCAGTATTTTTTATGAAGTTGTTGGCGAGGGTACACCTTTATTAATCCTTCATTCTATGGGAACAGATCACCGTTCTATGAAGGCTTGGTTAGAACCCATTTTTAAAAATAATAGCGAGTACCAAAGAATTTACATAGATCTGCCTGCACACGGAAATAGTGCTATTGATGAACACCTTAGATCAACGGATGATATGCTTGTAAATATATTAGATTTTATAGATACCGTACTTCCTAAGAAATCCTTTTCTTTAATAGGTTTTTCTTTTGGCGGATATTTAGCTCAAGGAATATTGCATTATAGACGAAACCAAATAAAAAGTATTTGTTTGCTTGCATCTGCTCTTCATCTAAAAGAGAGGACTTTGCCTGAGAAAGTAGTCTTAGAAAAAGATGAATGTATAATAGATGCATTGGATTCGGATCAAAGAAGTGCTTTTGAAACATTGTTTGTTTATCAAAATAATGAAAATCTGGACTGTTTTTTAAGAGAAGTGCAACCTGGACGGTTATTAGCGAACAGAGAG
Source organism: Fictibacillus sp. NPDC058756 (assembly GCF_042746035.1). Taxonomy (NCBI): domain Bacteria; kingdom Bacillati; phylum Bacillota; class Bacilli; order Caryophanales; family Fictibacillaceae; genus Fictibacillus; species Fictibacillus sp. NPDC058756. Next base: position 637,212 of record NZ_JBHYPU010000001.1, read on the forward strand.
TTCTTAACATCCAACTGGAGAGAAAAGGGGTACTTTTTCTCTGAAGAACCTTTTCATGATGTTTCTGAGCTGCAGCAGCCAGCGCTCATTATTCTTGGTAAGCAAGATAATATTTGTGGGTATAAAGATTTTGATTTTTTCCTAAAAAAGTTTCCTCATTCAACCTTTGTTATTTTAGATAAAGCAGGACACATGCTTCAGATTGAAAAACGGAAAATAGTACAACAACTAGTTGAAGATTGGTTAGTTTGAATAAGTTTGTTTTTTCGACTGATGTTTGCCAGACACCAATAGAAAGGAGACCGTCTATGTCCTCTTTTTTAGATAGTCCGAATGGAATTTTTCCTTCAGTATGTTCACTAGACTGCCCGGATCAATGCGGGCTGCTTCTTCATAAAAAGAACGGAAAAATTATTAAAGTTGAGGGTGACCCCGATCATCCAGTTACGAAGGGGTTTATTTGCAACAAAGTTCGAAATATGACAGAACGAATCTATGATAAAAAGCGGCTGAAATATCCTATGAAGCGAATTGGTGCAAAAGGAGAAGGAAAATTTGTCCGAATCAGCTGGGATGAAGCTTTAAATACGATTACCACCCGCTGGAAGAAACTGCTGCAAAGCGAAAGTGCCGAAAGTATTCTTCCCTACAGCTTTTACGGAAATATGGGAAACCTCAGTGCTGAAGGTATGGACCGCCGTTTTTTCAATCGATTGGGAGCCTCACAGCTCGATAGGAGTATCTGTAACTCTGCTGGTGCAGCAGGTTACAAATATACGATGGGCGGAAGTTATGGAACTGATCCTGAAGAGACCATCCACACGAAGCTGTTTATTTTTTGGGGGGTTAATGCTGTTAGTACGAACATGCATCAAGCCACTCTTGCTCAACAAGCGCGGAAACAAAATGGCGCTAAGATCGTTGTGATTGATGTCCATAAAAACAAAACGGCTAGATTAGCAGACTGGTTTATTCCCATTTTACCGGGGACAGATACGGCTCTCGCTTTAGGACTGATTCATATATTGTTTGCTGAAAATATGGTGGATTCCTCATTCTTGGCGCAGTTCACAGTCGGTCATGAAGAATTGCGCGAACATGTTTTGCAGTATGATCCTGTCACCGTGTCAGGCATTACCGGCATACCGGTAGAAGATATTATAAAACTTGCAAGGATGTATGGTAAAACTTCGCCTGCTTTTATCCGGATTGGGAATGGCCCGCAGCATCATGACAATGGCGGCATGTTTGTGAGAACGATCTCCTGCCTTCCTGCTTTAACCGGACAGTGGTTAGTTCAAGGAGGAGGAGCGATTAAAGGAAATTCCGCTTATCTGGCCCACAATACGTCTAAATTGCAGCGGCCTGATTTGTTAGAGAATAAAAAAACGCGTGTGATTAATATGAATTTGCTGGGAGAGGCATTGCTTTCTTTAGATCCCCCAGTTAAATCGCTCTATGTATATGGCACTAATCCTGCCGTTGTTGCGCCAGCTGCCAATAAAATTCGGAGCGGATTGGAACGGGAAGATCTATTTACTGTCGTCCATGATCTATTTTTAACAGAAACGGCAAGATACGCAGATATTGTGTTACCGGCCACATCTTCATTTGAGAATACAGATTTTTATACATCGTATTGGCATCACTATATTCAGCTGCAACAACCTGTAATCGAACCATACGAGGAATCAAAATCAAACACGGACGTGTTCAGGCTTCTGGCTAAAGGAATGGGCTTTACTGAAGCGGCATTTGATGATACGGACGCAGAATTAATTGAGCAATCACTAGCAAATCCCATGAATACCTATACGAAAGAGATAAATTTTGAATCCTTAACGAAACATCATTATCTGAAGGCAAAGGCAAAATTTCCTGAAAGCCTTCCCACGCCAAGCGGAAAAATAGAACTATATTCCGAAAAGATGAAACAGGACGGTTATCCTCCATTACCAACATATGTGCCTTTAATTAAGGATTCTGATCATCCCTTTCAATTTATTGCGGCGCCTAACCATAATTTTTTGAATTCAACTTTTGCGAACCAGACAAAACATGTTGAGCTTGAAAAAGAACCTGTAGTGGTTTTGAATCGTGAAGATGCTGAAAAGTTGAATGTAGATGATGGAGAGCAGGTCCGAGTTTGGAACGAGCGAGGAGAATGTATTTTAAAAGCGAGTGTTGGTGACAGCGTTCTTCCGGGTGTGGCTGTTACTCAAGGCCTCTGGGGTGCAGTAGATGGTACAAAACATCTCGTAAACGCGCTTACGCCTGATCGCATTGCAGACATGGGCGGCGGAGCTACCTTTTTTTCAGGAAGAGTATCTATCGAAAAATTAGAGGGAGTATTCCTTTATGACAAATAGTAGAATGAATCGTAAAGTTGATGGATTTTTACGAAAAACAAAACAGTGGAAGGAAGAATTTGAGCAGTTAAGACCTATCATTCTTGACTGTGGACTGACCGAAGATATTAAGTGGATGCATCCTTGTTACATGTATGAGGAAAAGAACATCGTATTGATGCATGGATTTAAAGATTATTGTGCGCTTCTATTTCACAAAGGGGCCTTGTTAAAGGATCCCCATGGGATTCTAATACAGCAAACGGAGAACGTACAGGCGGCACGGCAGATTCGGTTCACCGACGTTCAAGAAATTGTTGAAATGGAATCCATCATAAAAGACTATATTTTTGAAGCCATTGAAGTTGAAAAAGCGGGTTTAAATGTGGAATTGAAAAAGCATACAGAATATATAATCCCTGATGAACTTCAAAATAAATTCGATGATAGCCCTGCCTTGAAAACTGCTTTTGAAGCATTGACTCCAGGACGGCAAACAGCATACATTCTTTATTTTTCTAAACCGAAACAATCCAGGACCAGAATGTCGAGGGTTGAAAAATACTTGAAGCAAATTCTCGATGGAAAAGGATTAAATGATTAGTCTAGAAAAAATACTGTACACAAAAAGCGTGCATTTCTTCAAGAAGGAGAAATGCACTTTTTTCTTGAAGTAAACGGTAGGTAAGTTAGGAAGAGAGGAGGATAAATCATAAAGCAAACTGAATAATTAACTTAATAGACACCAAGGAGCATTAGACCGTTTTTCTATAGCAATCTAGTAAAAATAATCATATTATTGAGAGGTGGACATTCACATGGAAACAAGTAATAAAGTAACCATTAAGGTAGAAACCACAGTTCAAAAACCAGTTGCAGAAGTTTGGAAATATTGGACAGAATCACAGCATATTACGAATTGGAGTTTTGCTTCTGATGATTGGCATGCGCCAAATGCCGAGAATGATTTAAGGGCTGGCGGAAGATTCCTTACGAGAATGGAAGCTAAGGATGGCAGCTTTGGGTTTGACTTTGGTGGCGCATATGATGAAGTAAAACCAAACGAGTTCATTGCTTACACGCTGGATGATGGCAGAAAAGTGACGATAACATTTAATAGCCAAGATAACGAAACGAAAATCATTGAGACTTTCGAAGCGGAAGCTACCAATCCTGTTGAAATGCAAGAAGCAGGCTGGCAGGCCTTTTTGGACAATTTTAAAAAGTACAGCGAAAGCCTCTAAATCTATTAAATTCAATCTAGCATTCATGTGCATTTCTTCAAGAAGGAGAAATGCATTTTTAATGAATCTTATAGGGAATAACGAACAGAAGAAGGAAGTGGTGCACGGTGAATTTACAAATGGTTATGCAAGAGCTTGAAGCACTCAGCAAGGAACGCACTAAGAAAATTTATATATCAAATGGCGCACACGAGCCGCTTTTTGGTGTGGCTACAGGGCACATGAAGCCAATCGCCAAGAAAATTAAAAAGGATCAATCTTTGGCTGAGGAGCTTTATGCTACAGGCAATTACGACGCCATGTATTTTGCAGGGATTATTGCGGATCCAAAAGTAATGACTGAGTCAGACTTTGATCGTTGGATAGACGCAGCGTATTTTTATATGTTATCCGATTATGTGGTTGCAGTCACTTTAGCAGAAACAGATATTGCACAGACCGTAGCCGACAAATGGATCGCAAGCGGAGACGAGCTGAGAATGTCAGCAGGCTGGAGCTGTTACTGCTGGCTATTGGGTAATCGTCCGGATATGGAATTTAACGAAAGCAAGATTGCTAGTATGCTTGATCAGGTAAAAAGTACGATTCACGATTCTCCTGAGCGCACAAAATCTGCTATGAACAATTTTATTTACACAGTAGGAGTTTCATATTTGCCGCTCCATGACAAGGCGGTCGAGACCGCTAAAGCAGTTGGTACTGTAGAAGTTAAACGGGACGAGAAAAAAAGCAGTTTTCTGATTGCATCTGAAAGTATTCAAAAGGAAGTAGATAGAGGGAAAATTGGTTTCAAACGCAAATATGTAAGATGTTAAAACCTCTGAATATTTTTGAAATACTCATCATCTTCACGATCGTTTATGCTATCAGATATTTTATGGAGCCGGAGTATAGGAAACGGAAAAAGAAATGGATAATCATTGATATCATTTTAACTTCAATATTAGCTTTTATAGTTGAATATATCGTTAATTTTTTCTTTAACTAAAAGGTGCGTCACATGGCGTGCCTGTACTTGTTTATAAACCTGATACGCCAGCAAAAATTATGAACGACAAACTTCCTCAATCCTTAGATATAAATACCTGGAAATTAGTTTTATATACAAGGATATTCCTAAATTTTGTCGAAAATCAAAAAGACAGGTAAACCTAGGAAGTAGGGAACAGTATGTGGGAGTCTATTCAAAGCATGTGCTTGCACGTGGTCTTCATTCTTTTTACAATCCTTATCTATCAAGTCTTTTTTAATGAAAGAGAAGAGAAACGGAAAAGAATCCGTTCAAAATTTTTTCTGTTCATGCTGATTATATTAATCTTTACAATGAGCCAGCCTGTCTATTATTTCGAAATCTATAAGTATGACTTTAAAGCGGTCGTAATCATCATATCTTTTTATACGGAGGCAAAAGGGCAGGATTTGCAGCTTTTTTTGCTTTGCTTGTAATCGGTTCCTTTACAGACCAGAAGCTGTTAATCCTATTAGGCAATTATACAGTGTTTTGTCTATTGTTACTCCCTGTAACCAGGTTGTTCCACCGTTATCGAATAAAAGGTAAAGTCATCGTGATCAGTTTGTTTTATATGATGATCCCGATCACAAGAGGGATTTTTCTACAGATAAAAGGAGACCATCGGCAAACCTTATTTGAATTAAGTTCTTCTCTTATTATTTTGGCAACCCTGATTGCAATCATATATTTAATTGAAAATATGAAAGAGCAAATTGAAATGAAACAAGAGCTGATCCGAACAGAAAAAATGAATGTTGTCAGCCAGCTGGCAGCTTCGGTTGCACACGAAATCCGCAATCCGATGACATCTGTCCGGGGGTTTATGCAGTTAATGCAAAAAGAAGAGTTAACGAAGGAACAGCAATTGTACATAAGCATTTCGATTGAGGAATTAGACCGGGCTCAGGAAATCATTAATCAGTATCTAGCGCTCGCAAAGCCGCAAACCGATCAATATGAAACCATTGATTTAACTTCCGTTATTCAACAATCGATTGACGTGATGCATTCTTACGCCATACTGAATAGCATTCAAATCACACAGCAAGTGGAATCATCCCTCGAAATCGAGGGGCTTAAACTAGAAATTCAGCAAGTGTTGATAAATATCATCAAAAATGCGATTGAAGCGATTAAAAGTGAAGGGGAGATCTGGATATCGGCTGAGAAAAATGCCAATGGTTTCGTATCCATTCAAATTAAAGACAACGGTGTAGGAATGACCGGAAATCAAATAAAAAAACTGGGCAGCCCGTATTACTCAACAAAGGAAAAAGGGACTGGCCTGGGGTTAACCGTATGCCATCAAATCGTGAAGCAAATGGGCGGACAAATTTTGATCAAGAGCGAGTTAAAAAAAGGGACATGCTTTACGATCAATCTTCCATCTAAAAAGTAAGAAAATCAGATATATACGAAGGAAAATGAACCGACTCTGCATAAAGAGTCGGTTTTTCATTTTTATTGAAAATTTGCCACTTATGACTGGGATTTTTAAGCGTAAAGTAAGGTGCTGGTAAATCAGCGCCTTTTTGTTTGTTTTTATACAAAAAAACGGTCAAACTGTGCCTAGGATACGTTATAGATCAATAGAGTTTATTATTGTGCAGGTGTATAGACAATAAAGGGTCTGTAAAAGGATACAAATCTCATGAAAAAATCGATACAGTTATGACAGGGGAGGATAATTCGATGCTGTTAGATGAACGAAGTACAATTCTTTTAAAATTACTACAAAGATCATCCCATCTTAAAATGAACGAACTAATAGCACAGACTGGTCTGACACGAAGACAGCTGCAATATGGGATAGGAAAAACAAACGATTGGCTTGAATCTCAAGGATACCTCCCAATCGGCTATGATCAAAATGCCGGTTATTACTTGCCAGATAAAGTTCGAGTTGAGTCCTTTGACATAAAGCTCACGAAACGGACTTATGTTTTTTCAGAAGAAGACAGGCAGACCGTTTTTTATCTTATCCTTCTACTCAGTCAGGAGCTCTTATCCGTCTATCACTTTCAATCCATTTCAGGTGTTTCTCGTAACACTGTCTTAAAAGATCTGCAGCGCCTTAAGGAAGTGGCTCAAAAGAGTCGGTTAAAAATCAAATACTCTAAGCAAAATGGTTATTTGATAGAAGGAGACAGCAATGAAAAAAGGTATGTCGTTGAACAGCTTATTCGCGATGTATTGAATAGTGGAAATGTTCCTCTTATCACACAGTGTGTATGGGGAGAGCATGAGGAAAGGATACAGCAAATTCACAAGCAGCTGATAGCGTTAGAGAGTAAATTAGGAATAACATTCAGCGATGAGCGATTACAGGAACTTGTCTATTTGTTTTTATCCACGGACCAGCTTATCGATAAAGGAGAAGCCATTCATTCCATAGATCATTGGGAACAGCTAGCTTCTACGAAAGAATACCGATTTGTGGAAGAAATGACTCAATCCAATACGTTTAGATCGGTATGGAGTCAATGTGAGAAGTTGTACGCTACTGTACATTTAATGAGTATGAATCGAACAAAAGATGCATCTCCTTTGCAAGAAAATAATGAAGACCTTCAAGATATACTCAAGAAAGTAGTTCAAGAATTTGAAAGGTTAGCATTTGTGCACTTGCATGACAAAGAACAATTATACGATCAATTATTGGTACATTTTAAACCTGCTTATTATCGGATGCAGTATCGTGTAACGCTTGTAAATACGATGACAAAGCGGATTCAAAGAGTTTATCCAGAACTGTATCATGTTACAAAAAAGTCGTTAGCACCGATCGAAAACGTGATAGGCTATCCGATTCCTGAAGATGAAATTGCCTATTTTACGATTCATTTCGGTGGATGGCTTCGCAAACAAGGGACAACACTTGATGAAAGAAAGCGGGCTATCGTTGTATGTCCAAATGGGATCGGGATAAGTAATATCTTGGTATATACCTTGAGAGAATTGTTCCCAGATCTATTGTTTTTAGATGTCTTGTCTGTCAGGGATGCAGCAGATTATCCATTGTCCTATGATCTAGTATTTTCGACGGTACACCTGAGGACGGAAGCACTTCTTTTTGTTGTACCTCCGATTCTAGAGGTGCAGGACAAGCATAAACTGCGTCAACAAGTGATGCAGAAGCTGTATGGATATACCCTGCAGAACTTGGATGTGGATTCCTTGATAAACATAATTGCTCAATATGCAACGATCCATCATCAAAGTGATTTAGAAAAAGCTCTACAAACACATATGTATACTTTTGCACAGAAAAATAAGAAACTTCAGTTTGGGGAGGAAGAGAAACCGGTGCTAGAGGAGTTACTAACAACACAAACGATCCAATTAACAGCGAAGGTTACCGATTGGAAAGAAGGAATCCGTACTGCCTCAAAACCATTATTAGAATTAGGAACGATTGAAGAAGGTTATGTCGAGGCAATGATTGAATCAATCGAAGTAAACGGGCCATATGTCGTTATTACACCAGGAGTTGCTATTCCACATGCGCGACCAGAGGAAGGTGTTCGTTCCTTATCCATGAGTTTATTAAAACTAGATGAAGCGGTAGATTTTGCATCGGATAAGCCAGTCCGGCTCATTATTGTTTTAGCTGCCGCCGATAGTGAGTCTCACCTGCGTGCACTTGTTCAGTTAACGACACTTCTGGGTGAGCCTGCGAACATTGAAGATATTTTACAAAGTACAGATAAATCCGTTCTATTAAATTACATTCAAAAGTATTCGAAGGAGGAAACAAAATGAAGATCATGGTTGTATGCGGTAATGGATTAGGGAGCAGTTTCATCATGGAGTTAAACGTGAAGAAAGCGTTAACGGAAATGGGGAAAACAGCAGAGGTAGATCATACGGATCTCGCTTCTGCAAAAACGGTGCCAGCAGATATTTATATAGGAGCAGCTGACATTGTTGGACAGCTTGACAATGGAAATCGAACAATCGTTACATTAGAAAATATGATGAACATTTCAGAAATCAAGACAAAGTTAGAAAAACATATTTAAAGATGACTTAGTGAAGGGAGCAGGAAAAGATGCTGGATTTAATCATGAAAGATATTCTAGGTACACCTTCAATTCTAGTTGGGCTCTTTGCTCTCCTTGGATTACTGCTGCAGCGTAAATCTGCTGCAGATGTGGTATCGGGTACATTGAAAACGGTGATGGGCTTTATCATCATCGGTGCAGGAGCTACAGTGTTAATCGGAGCGCTCGATGTATTTAGCCAGATGTTTGATCATGCCTTCCATGTACAAGGGGTGATTCCAAATAATGAGGCTATAGTAGCTGCAGCCCAAAGTAAATTTGGTACTTCAACTGCTTTAATCATGGTTTTTGGTATGATCGTTAATATCATACTCGCTCGTTTTACTCCATTGAAATACATCTTTTTAACAGGGCATCATACATTGTTCATGGCATGCTTGATAGCCGTTTCTCTCTCTGTAGGAGGAATGAATGGTATTCCGCTCGTTATTATTGGCTCAATCATATTAGGATTTTGTATGGTTGCTTTTCCAGCCTTACTTCAGCCATATGTAAGAAAAATAACGGGAAGCGATGATTTTGCAATCGGTCATTTCGGAACAGTTGGATATTTTATTTCTGCAAAAGTTGGAGGATGGTTTGGGAATAAAGAGAAACCGACTGAAGAGATAAAAGTTCCTAAATCACTTGGCTTTTTACGTGACACATCTGTAGCAGTTTCGCTTACAATGACAATATTCTTCGTTGTTGTAGCCTTATTTGCGGGGCAGAGCTTTATTGAAACGAAATTATCTGGTGGTTCTAATTTTATTGTATTTTCCTTCATGCAAGCCATTACTTTTGCGGCTGGGGTATACATTATTTTAACCGGTGTACGCATGTTGATTGCGGAAATAGTTCCAGCCTTTAAGGGTATTGCTGATAAAGTAGCTCCGGATACAAAACCAGCTCTTGATTGCCCAACAGTGTTTCCTTTCGCGCCAAACGCAGTAATCATCGGTTTTCTCTTTAGTTTTATCGCCGGGATGATCTCAATGTTTGTTCTTCCACTTGTTGGATTGAAAGTAATTGTCCCAGGGTTAGTACCACATTTCTTTACGGGTGCAGCTGCTGGTGTTTTCGGTAACGCAACAGGCGGAAGAAGAGGTGCGATGTTGGGATCATTTGCTAATGGTCTCATCATTAGTTTCTTGCCTGCCATTCTTTTGGTGTTACTAGGGGATGTTGGTTTTGAAGGAACGACATTTGGCGATTCAGATTTCGGCATAATTGGGGTATTGATTTTAAGTATTATGAAACTATTAGGATTAGCCTAAAACACTAGTTAAAATATTTAATAGTAATTAAAAAAGCAGCCGTTCAATCTAACGGATGCTTTTTCCATTTGACAGAGCTAATCATATCAAGTCTCGTTTAACGGTATGATACGATAGAGGAAGTGAATAAGGAAGAAGGTTTATACATGTTAGAACTGCTAAGTATCGTCTTGCCTGTTTTCGCTATCTTTGCTATCGGATTTATCGGTCAAAAGGTGATCGGTTTTGAGACACAATCCCTTTCCACAATGGCTCTCTACCTTATGTCTCCCTTTCTTGTTTTCCGAACTTTCTATGAAACTACATTGACGAAGACATATGGGTATATGCTGATTTACACGCTTGTGCTTTGTTTTACGCTTATTGCGTTCGTATATGTGATCAGCTTTATTAAAAAATACACTGTGTGGGAAACGTGCGGAATAATTCTCGCGTCAGCCTTTATGAATAACGGAAACTATGGGACACCTGTCGCTCTTTTTGCTTTTGGTGCTGCAGGACTTGATTATGCTGTTGTGTTAATGGTCATTCAGCAGCTGGTAATGTGTACGGTGGGGATTTACTACGCCGCAAAAGGAAGTCCAGAAAACGGTGGCGTCTCCTCTGCGCTAAGAGCGGTAGTGAGAATGCCGATCCTATACGGTGCGATAGCTGGTGTTATTTTTCAACAGCTGGGTATAAAAATAGGAGGTTCCATTGCAGAAGCTCTCGATTTAGTCGCAGACTCTGCCATTCCGACCATCATGATTATTCTGGGAATGCAGCTAGCGAAAATTTCATTGAGAAATGTTCAGTTCGAAAAGCTGATATACTCGCTATTACTAAAATTATCCGTTTCACCAGCGATCGCGTATGGCATCACTCTCTTTTTGCCGATAGACCCAATGCTTAAAGCGATTATGATTTTAATGGCTGCTATGCCTTCTGCGGCGAATACGACCATGTACGCACTTCAATTTGGAACAGAACCAGACTTCGTATCTAGTGCTACATTAATCAGTACTCTTCTCTCTTTAATCACGCTGCCTGTTCTGCTCGCAATCCTTTTATAATGAAAAGGCTTTTTGATTGTTATTTTGAAGCACTTCTTTGACAGTTGATAGGAGCGCAAGGTGCGAGACTCCAGCGGGATTAGTGGGACAGGTGAGACTCCTATGGACGCAAAGCGTCGAGGAGGCTCACCGCACACCCCGCGGAAAGCGAGCACCTGGAGCGGAAATCAACCACTCCCAATAGCACATCAAATGAAAAGAGCTAACCATTAGGTCAGCTCTTTATTATTGGGGTTAGCCAATTCTTTTTTTGTTTTTCTTGCTCTTAGCTCTTTTCTTATTATTTAAGAAATTATCTAGAATTTTAATTAGACTCAAAATAGACACCCCCCTATTTTGAAACTTGGAAAGAGAATATACGAATACATCCTCCTTCTGCTATATCTTACGCAGGCTTGTCTAAATTTATTGGACAAATAAATGATTATTTACGTGGAATTTTTTAAGAAAAAACTCAAATAAAGGGTGTGAAATGTAGAAGATGTCCAAGTAACATCTTTTTTTCATTAAGTTCAGCAATACTGAAAGACTATTAAAAAACATTAAATTTACATAATTTGGGGTAAGTTCTATTCTTATATTATAAACAGAAAATGGAATAAACTAGTGTGCTAGAAAGGGATTGCTTTAATGGATTACGAGATGCATTTACTATTGCAGGAAATCAAAAGATGCCGTCAAAAAATGTATGACCTTAGACCGAGCTCAAATGATTTTTCTAATCATGAACTTGTAAAACAAAGTCAGTTGCTGGATAAGTTAATCTTTTATTATCAAAAGAGTATGCTAGAGAAAGAACAGAATGCTAACTAACTGTTTGTTATTGATCTAGTAAATACCTTACGATTTTATCGAATTCTTTTGCTTCTGCCGTGAAACCTTTTGTAAGAGGATAAAGCGTCCAAAAATCTTGAAGAATCAGATCTGGATTTTTAAATGGAATGAGGGCTAAATTTCCATTCAGTACATCTGCGTTCTTTTTAAAGGTAAAGTTCAAAACGAAAGAAAACGCATGTCCGTCTAGAATAGCTGATCGCAGCACTTCAACATTGTTTGATGAAAACAAGATCTGATTATTATTAAAATACGTATCATTAAACGTTGTTCCGCCTTTTGAATTGTAAATGACGATCTTTTGATCCGCCAGTTCATCAGGAGTTAGATATTCCTTATAGTACAGAGGAGATTTCTTTCCTGCACAAACACAGACATGACCAGTATAGAGGGGTTCGTACCCAATTCCTTTTTCATGCTTCATAGAAGATAGATCATACTCTGTAAAGGAACTTAACCCGATATCGATACTTCCATTCTTAATTTCTTCTAAAATATTATCCTGGTCGATTTCTTTGATCATGACGTTGACCTCAGGAAACTGCTCATGAAACAGGATAAAAGCATCATATACCATATAGGTGAGTGCTGGTGCACAGCCTACTTTTAATGCTAGTCTTTTTGCTTTTTGTTTAACAGAAAGCTCTTCTTGAAGTTCATCCATCTTATGTAGAATTTCATACGCCTTAGACACGATAGATTTTCCTTCGGCGGTCGGGAGTGTACCATGCCGGGAACGCGTAAATATCGAGATACCAAACTCTTTTTCCAGCTGAGTGATGGATTGACTGATCGCAGAAGGGGAGAGATGAAGCTTGTCAGCAGCTCTTGTGATAGAACTTTCTTTTGCGACTTCTACAATGTATTTGATTTGTTCTAAATTCATAAAATTTCTCCTTTTAGTTAAGCAGACTTTAATGAAAAAGATATTATATTCATTTTAGCTTAAAACATATTTTTGTGGAAAATGGAAATTGCGACCAAATCATTTTGTATATCGTCTAATCTAATAAATGGATTAATTTGAGGAGGCAAAATGAAGATTTTAAGTTTAGTCGCTATGATTACGGCAGGTATTTGGTTAAACGGTTTATATGAACATGGAGATGGAAGGGAAACAGCTCTTCTCCCTATTAACGAACCCCCTTCAGAAGCTTACAACTTGAATGCGGCAAAAAAGAGAGGAGATGTTATATGGGGATATGAAGATTACAATATTGAGCGGTTTCAGGATTTTTTAGCAAATACGAATGCTAAAAAGAAAGATGAAATTCGAATCACGAGTTATACAATGGAAGGAGACCCCATCTTTAAGGATCTTGTTTTTGACGGAGAAAAATATCATTACACATATGATAATTCCCATGATGGTTATGCAGGACAAGACAAAGGCATTTACAAAGATATCTGTTCTGAAATACTAATGGAAGAACCTGCTGAGCCTGCTTTTATTTTAAACGGTTGTTCAGAACAAATAGGTGCCACTGAATACTTTTTAATCCGATTAAAACCAGAATATATAATAAATCAGGAATAAAGCTTCTCGCGGGAAACCCTCCCTGCGAGTTTATTTATTTGGCTCTTTTATTCATTTGCAAGTTGATTGAAGCGCAAGGTGCGTGCCTACAACCTGAGATTACTTCTCGCAGGGCATGCGACGAGGAATCGCGCTTCGCTGAGTTTACTTGTAGACGCAGGAACAAAAATGCTGACCCCCTGACAATTTAAAAATCTGACACTTTTTATAGAGTCAGAATTTCATTATAATATCTCTATGCTTTTCATTTTATAAAGGTAAAAGCAAGTTGCAGCTTAGGAGGTTTGCTTCATGAAACGCTCTCGTCAAATCGGTTTAATGATGATTATTAGTGGTGCCACGCTATGGGGAATTTCTGGTCCCATGATTCAGTGGCTTTTTCAAAAAACAGAACTGACATCCGCTGACTATTTAGTTGTCCGTTTAATAGCAGCAGGTATCATTCTATTAAGTTTTTTATTTTTTGCAAAACAAGATATCTTCACGATATGGAAACATCCGGGTCAATGGATTCAGCTTGTGATCTTTTCGGTTCTTGGCATGCTTGGAGCGCAATATGCTTTTATCGAAACGGTTTACATAAGTAATGCTGTAACAGCTACTTTGTTTCAGTTTCTTGGTCCAGTTTTTATTATGATATGGGTTGTGGTTCTTAACAAAAAGCTGCCTTCATCCATGCAGTTCATCGCATTGTTTGCAGCAATAGCTGGCGTTTTCTATTTGATCACAAACGGATCTGTGCAGGATATTGTATTATCAAAGAAAGCAATAGTTTTTGGGGGATTAACAGCGTTCGGGTTTATGTTTTACACGCTGCACCCTGCCTCACTCATTAAGCGATGGGGAACGTCCATTATTGTGGGCTGGGGGATGCTGACAGGAGGAATCGTTCTATTTTTGGCGAATCCCGGATTTAGCTTTTCGGATATATCCAGTACATTAACGGTCAGCACATTCTCCATGCTTCTCTTGATCATAATAAGCGGAACGGTTTCTTTCGTTCTTTATATCGGCAGCTTAAAATACTTATCAGCAGTTGAAACAAGCCTGCTATCAAGTATTGAACCGCTCGTCGCTGCGGTTTTATCGATCACTTGGCTGAATGAATCTTTTGGAGCGTACCAGCTCTTAGGCGGGGCATTTATTGTGATTGCAGTCGTTTTCCTGTCGGTTCCTGAAAAAGAAACGTTACCAATGAAAGAAAATTTCTCTTGTAAATGAAATAATCTCTAGCGAAAAAGGTGATATCCTGCATACCGGTATCATCTTTTTTTGTTGTTATGTAAAAATCTTAGGTTTCGTTTAACGTAAAATGAACATGGGTATATTTGTGAAATAAAGCTAGCAAGTTAGTAATTTCTGCTATTGCTCCAAAAAGTGTCGAAAGTTAACGAAAAATATTGTATATTAAGATTAGATTGAATTTACAAACAAATTAAAAACAACTATTCATGGAGGTTTTTATGAAGAATGGTATTTTTAGGAAAAAGAGTATTTCTGATTTAGTAGCAGCATCTAAAACAGGTACAACACTCAATAAAGAGTTAGGTACTTGGGATTTAACGATGCTTGGAATTGGAGCTATTATTGGAACGGGTATTTTCGTTCTTACCGGTGCAGGAGCTCTAACTGCCGGACCAGCTCTTATCATCTCATTCGTCATTGCAGGTTTGGCGTGTTTATTTGCAGCTTTGTCTTATGCTGAATTTGCCTCAACCGTGCCAGTTTCAGGATCCGTATATACGTATACGTATGCAACGATGGGTGAATTCCTTGCATGGATTATCGGATGGGACTTAATCCTTGAATATTTGTTGGCCGTTAGTGCGGTTTCTGTTGGATGGTCTGGTTACTTCCAATCACTATTAAAAGGATTTGGCATCCATATTCCAGCTTCGCTAAGTGCAGCACCAGGAGCGGTCCCAGGTCTAACATCTTATTTTAATCTTCCTGCATTTTTAATCGTTATGCTGATTACATTCCTGCTCTCAGTAGGTGTTAAGCAGTCAAAACGAGTAAACAACATCATGGTTGTAATCAAAGTAGCCGTTGTTTTACTCTTTATTGTAGTAGCCATTGGTTATGTTAAACCGACAAACTGGACGCCTTTCACACCATTTGGAATGGAAGGAATCTTTGCGGCAGCAGCCTTAGTGTTCTTTGCCTTTATCGGATTTGATGCAATCGCATCAGCAGCTGAGGAAACGAAAAATCCAAACAAAGATCTTCCAAAAGGAATCATCTATTCATTGCTTATCTGTACATTCCTTTATGTGATTGTTACCGGCATCATGACTGGAGTTGTTCCATACCCTGATTTTAAAGGAAACGAAGATCATCCTATTTCTCTTGTTCTACAGTTGGCGGGTCAGAATTGGGTAGCAGGAATTGTTGACGTTGGGGCGATCCTCGGGATGACAACAGTAATGCTCGTAATGCTTTATGGACAAACTCGTGTATCCTATGCGATGTCACGTGACGGTCTTTTGCCGAAATTCTTTAGAACCGTTCATGAAAAGTACCGTACACCATATGGTTCAACATGGTTCTTTGGTATTGTAGCTGCACTTATGGGAGCTTTAATACCGCTTGACGAGCTTGCAAAACTCGTTAATATCGGAACATTGTCTGCGTTTGTACTGGTTTCCGTAGCAGTACTTGTGCTGAGAAGAACACAGCCTGATCTGCCACGTGCTTTCAGATGTCCTGGTGTACCATGGATTCCTATACTTGCGATCATATTCTGTGGTTTCTTAATGGCACAGCTGGATGGAGACACATGGGTTCGTTTCATCATCTGGCTTGGTATCGGTGCAGCTGTATATTTCTTATATTCAAAGAGACACTCAAAGCTTGAAAAAGAAATGGAATAAGCAACTTATGAAAAGAGACTTTTTATGGAAGTCTCTTTTTTGTGGAAAAATAAGTTAAAATAAATGTTATAAACATGAATGGGGAAAATCATTATGATTGAAACACAGCGTCTTCTTATTATTCCATATACTTATGAGTTAGTAGAAGCTACATTAAAAGGAAAAAGAAAAGGAAAAAGTGAACTAGAATTGGCTTTAGGCTGCAAAGTTTCTGACGAATGGCCGAGCCCGACATATGCAAAACGAATACCGCAAAAAAAAGAAAAGCTGAAACAACACCCTGAAACATCAATTTGGAGCATGATCGTAATAGAAAAAGAGAGTAATACACTAATCGGTGAGATTGGCTGTAAAGGTGGCCCTAACGACAAAGGAGTTGTAGAGATTGGTTATGGCTTAGTCAGTAAAGCAAGAAATAAAGGATATGCTACAGAAATGGTTTCAAAATTAACAGAATGGCTTCTTGAACGTTCAGACGTAAATAAGGTAACAGCTGAGTGCTTGGATTCGAACATTCCTTCGGTAAGAGTCTTAGAAAAATCAGGATTTCAGTTAATCGAGCACAAAGATGGAATGTACTTTTGGGTGAAATAAGTAATTATTCATCTGGTATTTTAAGGTTTCAAAATCTTTATAACGGGTATCCAAAGAGTGTTGTCCATATCTTACCAACCAATCTAAGAACAGCATGTAATTCATAAAGGAAAGGGTAGATGTGTTATGCGCCTTTCAAAAGGTGAATTAAATGGACACACTTTTTTAGCAAAACTTATTACTCAATATGCCTTAATTCATAGAAAAACGATTGGTCCTGCTGCCGAAAATTACATTGAACAGCTTGGACTGAGAACAGGTGAATGGATCGAAAGATTTTATGAAGATCCACTGCACTGGACGGTTGACCAATATGTTCATGTAATAGTGGATTTGAAGAATTCAATCGGCGGGCATTTTGAAATTGTCAGTGTGAATCCTGACCATGTAGTAGTTCGTGCAAAAGAGTGTCCTTTCGGGGAGTTTGTGATGGATGCTCCTCATTTATGCAAGTTGACCTCTAGCGTTTTTGGTGGCATTGCAGCACGAAAATTCGGTTATGGAAAAGTATCGCAGCGTAAACGAATTGCACTTGGAGAGCCGGTTTGCGAAGTAGCTATATACTTTGAACCAGATGATAGAGAAGAAGGGGATATATATGAAAATGTCCCGACTACCCCTGAAC
Organism: Fictibacillus sp. NPDC058756; assembly: GCF_042746035.1. Classification (NCBI taxonomy): domain Bacteria; kingdom Bacillati; phylum Bacillota; class Bacilli; order Caryophanales; family Fictibacillaceae; genus Fictibacillus; species Fictibacillus sp. NPDC058756. The sequence goes on from NZ_JBHYPU010000001.1 coordinate 654,651, forward strand.
ATGGAGATCCGTTTGCTTGGGAGGAAGAGACCATCACAATGCTTAATTATGAGCTGAAAAAAAGTGATGAAATGGTGATCAGTCTCTTAAAGGAATTAGAGGATCTAAAACGCGAAAAATCTTAAAATTCAAAGAACAGACCCCTGCAGGATCTGTTCTTTTTTTATTTATTAAGTTTGCCATATCCAAAATCCGCTAGGGCTTGAAGCAGATTCCCTTTTAAGGTGATCTCGCTAAAGTCCAGGTTCAAGCTTACGGAAGTTTGTGCAATCTCTGGACTTAATCCGGTAAGTGTCGTTTTCACACCGAGAAGTTTTAGCGTTGATACGAGCTGGAAAATGCGATGAGCAACCATCGTATCAATGTAGCTTACTCCAGATAAGTCAATAACAAGTAAAGTAATCTCGCTTTCAACACATTGCTGCAAAGTTGAGTCTAATAAAATTTTTGCTCGATTTGTATCAATTTCTCCAACAACAGGAAGTACGGCGACCCCAGGGAAGAGCGGGACAACTGGAACTGAGAGTTCTTGAAGCGATAAGTGAAACTTTTCTGCCATATCCCGATAGTTGTTCACATAAGATTTGCTGAACGCTTGTACGGCATAATCAATCATCGGATTAATCGTGGTTGAAATGTGTAAGACAGATTCAGCTGACATGGATTGCAGGGAGCCTTCTTCTTTAATAAAATCCCAAATTGAATTGCGATAATAGGAAGTGCTCTCCAATGATTTATCAAGAGGCTGACCTGATTGAACAGCAGCCATTCCAACCTTTTCACCCCATTGAGAGATGGTCTCTTGCGGATCAGCCAATTTGCCGGAAATCGCGTCTCCTATTAACTGGATAAATGTGATGGATGCTTCGAGTCTTTCCTGTCCTTGATCTCTATGCTGAAGTGAAACATACGTTTCATTTTTTATGATGTTTGTGATGATCTTCTGGGCGATTAGTTCTGCATTTTCGTTAATCTTCTTACCGATTTCGATTTGATCAAGCTTTTGCATCATATGAAGATCCATTTACTACTCCTAATATTTTTAGACGTTAATTTTATTGTAGCAAAAACAATCAATATATGTTTAAATTGCAGAAAATTTTTTATAAGTATGAAATAATTAGAAAAGTTGTCGATATATAAAAAAAGAGGCAAAAAAAAACAGGCCTCTAAGAAAGAGTCCTGTTTATCTATTTAGGCAATTACGCCTTGCGTACGTTAGTAGCTTGAGGTCCGCGTTGACCTTGTTCAACTTCAAAAGTTACGTCTTGACCTTCGTCTAATGACTTGAAACCTTCTGATTGGATAGCTGAGAAATGTACGAATACGTCGTCTCCACCTTCGCGCTCGATGAATCCGAAACCTTTTTCTGCGTTAAACCATTTAACTTTACCTTGTTCCATGTTTGTTGCCTCCTGTCGTGCCAATCCGCACAATAATACTATCCTTGCTCAAAAATATCAAGATAATCGTTTACCTGTTACAATCGAACAAAAATAATTCTTCCTAATCGTAACACTTTCATCTTCAATACACAAGAGGAAGTGGCAACTGATTATTTCCACTTTACACATCATGCTCTAAAAACACCGGCGGATCAAGGAAATAGCTATTAAATTTTATAAAAATTTGGTAAAAATGATGCATATAAATTGTCAAACAATAGGTAAATAGTAATTAAGAACTAAAGGCTTATATTAAGATGTAGATGTGTTTGGAAAATGCCTTTTTGGTTTTAACTTCCTTTTATTCGTGGTACATTTAGAAAAATACTAAAATAATGGCGTGATGTTATGGATAGAAAGAAAGTTGTTGACCAATGGCAGCGTCCTCTTCGCGATTTGCGGATATCGGTAACCGATCAATGTAATTTTCGCTGTACGTACTGTATGCCTAAAGAAATTTTCGGAACGGATTATCCATTCTTAACGAATGAGGAGTTATTATCTTTTGATGAGATCGTACGGATAGCCACTCAATTTGCGCGTTCAGGCGTTGAGAAAATCCGTATTACAGGCGGTGAACCTTTATTGCGTAAAGGATTACCCGAACTTTTAAAAAGGCTTCGTTCTATTGAAGGAATAAAAGATATTGCATTAACAACAAATGGCGTGCTGCTGCCTTTGCTTGCAGCTGAAATTAAAGCAGCAGGAATGGACCGAGTCACCGTAAGCCTTGATACGCTCGATGATCAGCTTTTCGGAAGTATTAATGGACGGGGAGTCGGGGTCCAGCCTATTTTAAAAGGAATAGAAGCTGCCCATCAAGCTGGTCTTCAAGTGAAAATTAACATGATGGTAAAAAAAGGAGTAAATGATAAGGAGATACTGCCGATGGCTCGTTACTTTAAGAATACTCCTTATGTGCTTCGTTTCATAGAATATATGGATGTTGGAACATCAAACGGATGGAACTGGGATGATGTTGTTTCTAAGGATCAAATCTTGAAGTTAATCGGCGATGAACTTCCTCTTGAACCAGTTTCTGGCCATTATTATGGTGAAGTAGCAAAAAGATATCAATACAAAGACGGCACAGGTGAGATCGGTATCATTTCTTCTATTAGTGATACATTTTGTTCTACATGCACAAGGGCCCGTCTTTCCGCAGATGGAAAAGTGTATACTTGTTTATTTGCTTCTAGCGGTACTGATTTTAAACACTTTATCCGTCATGGGGCTTCCGATCAGGAGATTTATGAGCGAATTTTAAACACATGGAGTAACAGAAAAGATCGTTATTCAGATGAAAGAAGAGAACAGAATGCTGAAGAACGAAAAAAAATAGAGATGTCATATATCGGGGGCTGATGAAAATCAGCTCCTTTTTATTTTGCGCTTGAAGTTTGTTAATAACTATTTTATAATAACTTACATAAAGTAATTAATATATTTTATTGAAAGAAGGTTTATATAATGAATCCTATTCATAAAGATACACATATCGGCAATGTAACACTCAAGGTAAAAGACCTGGAGAAACTTATTAGGTTTTATACAGAGACCATTGGATTAAAAGTACTCACTAGATCCGATTCTGCTGCACAGTTAACAGCTGACGGAATTAAGCCGCTACTGACCTTAGAAGGCAATCCAAAGCTTGAACAGCGTCCGGTTCGCAGTGCGGGCTTATACCATTTAGCAATGCTTGTACCCACAAGAGCAGATCTTGCGAATGTTCTTCAGCATTTTATAAAAACAGATACCCGTCTTGCTGGAGCATCCGACCATAAATTCAGTGAAGCCATTTACCTGCAGGATCCTGAAAACAACGGGATAGAAGTTTATCGAGATGTGGATCGGAACAATTGGGTTCGCGATGAAAAAGGAAATTTGCCTGCAGTGAGCGAACCTTTAGATGTACATGGTTTATTAGATGAGGCTGATAACAAAATATGGAATGGTCTAGCTGAAAAGACAGTGATGGGGCATGTGCATTTAAACGTGACAAACATTCCTGAAGCAGAAGAGTTCTATGTGAATGTGCTCGGTTTTGAAGAACAAACAAGAATGGCCAATCATGCTTTATTCATCTCTGCGGGAGGATATCACCACCATATTGCATTAAACATTTGGAACGGCCCGAATGCTATTCCTTCACCTATAGATGCTGCGGGTCTTCTGCATTATGAAATCGTTGTGCCGAATGCTGAGGTACTCGAGACTTTAAAACAGTCGCTGCAGCAGCACAATATATCGTTCATAGCTGAATCTAACGGCATTTTTGTGAAAGATCCAGCTGGAAATGGCATTGTTATTAAAAATAGTTAGGAAAGTTTGTTATATAAAGTAAATATAAGGGAATAGTTCATAAACTGATCTTTTTTAAAATTTGTCAGTAAAGAAGGGGTCTTTATGAAGAAAAACACTTGGGTGAAGTTAACAGTCTTTTTTGCTGCTGTTGTTCTTTTGTTCGCACTCAACCATTTTGTTTTCAAACTTACCCCTATGTCTTTACGTGACTGGGTGTTGTCCTTTGGCATGGTCGCACCTATTATGTATGTTTTGATTAATGTACTTCGTCCTTTTACACTTTTTCCAATATCGGTTCTATCCCTAGCTGGCGGACTTGCTTTTGGGGCGATTTGGGGAACAGTTTATACTGTTTTTAGTGCAACACTTGGTGCAGTCATATCTTTTTATCTTGCCAAACATTTGGGTGCCCGCTGGCTGAAAAAAACAACGGATGCTCCATCCAGGATTGAAAAATGGCAGAAACAATTAAAAGAAAAAGGTTTTTTTTATATTTTCCTCCTCAGGATCATTCCAATTTTAAACTTTGATCTTGTAAGTTATGTAGCAGGAATTTCCCGATTAAAGCTTGGGTCCTATGTTTTTGCAACCATGCTCGGGGTGCTGCCAGGAACACTGGCATATAACCTGCTGGGGGATAGTTTTATAAAAGGAAATGGAACAGTTATCGCGATCGCCGTTTGTCTGGTTATTTTGGCAGCCTGTATTCCATTCCTAATGAAAAATAAAAGCCTGATATCAGGGCAGATTCATACTCAAAAAGAAGATAACGCGTAAACCTTGCTTAAATGAAGCAAGGTTTTTTTGTAGTGATTTTTTAAGAGTGCACTCGTTTGTTTATCGTTTTTTTTCGTGGGATTTACAATGAATGTGGTATCTCAATCATAAAAAGGAGAGTTTGAGCACAATACTTGTTCCTTATTAATAATTATTATAAATTAGTATTGACTTCAAAAAAACAATAAGTATAATTAAAATTGTTGATGAAAACATGATAATGAAATTCATTATCATTTAAAGATAAAAGGAGTGGAATAAATTATGGCAGAAAGAATGGTAGGCAAACAGGCACCTCGTTTTGAAATGGAAGCGATCATGCAAAACAAAGAAACGAAAAAAGTAAGTTTAGAAGAGAACATGAAAAACGGAAAATGGACAGTTCTTTTCTTCTATCCGATGGACTTTACCTTTGTATGTCCGACAGAAATCATTGCATTGTCTGATAGATACGATGAATTCGAGGACTTGGATGCTGAAGTGATCGGAGTTTCAACGGATACGGTTCATACGCATCTGGCATGGATCAACACTAAACGTGAAGATAACGGACTTGGTGAGCTGAACTATCCGCTTGCTGCAGATACAAACCACCAAGTTTCCCGTGACTACGGTGTCTTAATTGAAGAAGAGGGAGTCGCATTGCGTGGGTTGTTCATTATTAACCCTGAAGGCGAAATGATGTACCAGGTTGTTTTCCATAACAACATCGGACGAGATGCCGACGAAACATTGCGTGTCTTACAAGCATTGCAAACCGGTGGTCTATGCCCGGCTAACTGGAAGCCAGGTCAAAAGACACTATAATCTTAGAAAAAAACAAAGAAAACATTAAACAACTGTTTAACAAATGGAGGTTATAAGAGATGAAATTACGTGAACAAATGCCTGAATTAGATGGTGCTACAGCATGGTTGAACGATGAAGTGAAAAAAGAAGATCTTGTGGGAGAAAAAGCAACACTGATCCATTTTTGGTCAGTAAGCTGCGGGCTTTGTAAAGAGGCAATGCCTGATGTGAACGAGTTTCGTGACGAGTATGAAGATGATTTAAACGTGGTAGCCGTTCATATGCCTCGTTCTGAAAACGATCTGGATATGGGTGTAATCGAACAGATGGCAATGGGTCATGATATTTCACAGCCGATCTATGTGGACAGTGAACACAAGCTGACTGATGCTTTTGAAAACAAATATGTTCCGGCTTATTATGTTTTCGATAAAGAAGGTAAACTGCGTCATTTCCAAGCAGGCGGAAGCGGAATGGACATGCTTCGCAAACGCTTGAACCGTGTTTTAAACGAAGAAGCAAAATAGGAGGGTCTTTTATGAATTCCATTCAAGATGTATTGAACAAACAGGTTGCAAACTGGAACGTGCTTTTTGTAAAACTGCATAACTATCATTGGTATGTAAAGGGTCCTCATTTCTTTACCCTTCATGAAAAATTTGAGGAACTGTACAATGAAGCAGCAACGAACATTGATGAACTTGCTGAACGATTGCTTGTTCTAAAAGGTACACCTGTAGCATCCATGAAAGAATATTTAGAGATGGCTACAGTTAAAGAAGCAAAAGGCGGAGAATCAGCGGAAGAGATGGTTCATAACGTAATAAATGATTTTGAGCTATTGATTTCTGAGATTAAAGAGGGAATGGAAGTAACTGAGCGCGAAGGCGATGAAGTTACCCATGACATGCTGCTTTCCGTTCGTGAAAGCCTGGCGAAACACAACTGGATGCTCCGTGCATTCATAAGTTAACACCAACAGGGTGACTTCGGTCGCCCTCTTTTTTTGTTTAATACTATCAAAAAATTTTAATTATTCTGCAATTTTATCCAACGGTATGCTAAACTATAAAAAAGTAATTAAATTCCATTAAGGAGGAAAAACATGAAAAAGGGGATCGCGTTATTTTTCGTACTGATTCTTGCTTTCTCATTGGCCGCTTGCGGACAAAAGATTGAAACTCCATCTGAAAAAGAGGAATCAGGTGAAAGTCCTGCTTTAAATCTTGATCGACTCAGTATTGTGACAGGTGGAACGGGCGGTACATACTATCCACTCGGTGGAGAGATGGCAAAAATTATCGGTGATGAGTTAGACGTAGAAGCGAACTCACAAGCATCGGGTGCTTCAGTTGAAAACATGCAGCTAATACAAGATGGAGATGCTGATATAGCATTTACACAGACAGATATCGCTAGTTACGCAGCTGAAGGTAAGGAGATGTTTAAGGAGAAAGTAGATCAAATCGCAGGTATTGGTACTTTGTATCCTGAGACAATTCAAATTGTTACGCTTAAAGACAGCGGCATTAAAAGTGTTGAAGATTTAAAAGGGAAAAAGGTTTCAGTAGGGGCGCCAGGAAGCGGAACATTCGCTAACGCAGAACAAATTTTGAAAATTCATGGCATGACGATGGAAGATATTACAGCTCAGCATCTTTCATTTGATGAGTCTGCTGAAGGGATTCAGGATGGAAACATTCAAGCTGCTTTTATTACTGCAGGTACACCAACAGGGGCTGTTGATGCATTATCGGCTACGAAGCCAGTAACTATCGTACCGATCGCTGACGATAAGATTAAAGAGCTTATTGATACATATCCTTACTATATTGAGGATACTGTGAAAAGCGGCACATATAAATTAGAGGCAGATGTGAAAACAGTAGCTGTTCTATCTATGCTGACTGTTCGTAAAGACATGGAAGAAGACGCAGTGTATCAGATCACAAAAGCTATCTTTGAAAACACAGATAAGATTAGTCACGCTAAAGGAGAACTGATTTCTGCTGAAAAAGCTGTAGAGGGTATGGGGATTGATTTCCATCCAGGAGCTGAAAAGTATTTTAAAGAAAAAGGAATCTTAAAATAAGAGGTGTAATCATGGACTAAGGAATTATCTTTAGTCCATGTATTCTTATGAAGCGCATAATAGGAGTTTTTTTGATCGTAAGTGTCTTCGCTGCCGCAAGTCTGTATCCTGCCTTTTTAGGTTTGATTATAGAAGATGGTGAGACAGGGGAACGGTTAGCTTTTATGGATGTAAAGCCTGAAGAAGAATTTAGTATCAAATACATACACTCGATTCATCGAACGCCAGTACTGGAAACTTATCATACGAATGAAGAAGGAATGATTATTCAGACTGAAATGCGTTTTGAGGAATTTGGAGTAGGGATGCCTTCTGGGGCGACAGGAACTGAGGTCTTCACACAAAAAGATGGGACTTATATCTTGTCCAACATGAACCGGACTTTTCCTTTACTAGATATTCGAACCGGACAAATCATCGCCAATCACACACTCCTGTATGATGGACATGAGTATCCCTTCTCTAGCTTTAGTGAAAAAGGATCTTGGGTTCGAATAAAGACAGAGAAGGTAAATGTATGGCAATGGTTGATTGGAGGGAAAAAACTTGGATAACAAAAATCAAATACAACGTGAGCAAATATCAGATCAAGCAGTACAGGAACTGATGGAAAAGTATGATCCTGAAGCAGGTTTCAGGAAATTAAAAGGTGCACTTTATTGGATTACACTGATTGGTCTTGTTGCTTTTTCTTTATTCCAGCTATATACAGCAATTTTCGGCGTATTGCCCGCACAGCTGCAACGGACAATTCATTTAGGTTTTGCTCTTACTCTGATCTTTTTATTATTTCCAGCATCTAAAAAGAAAAAAGAGAAAAAGCCGCTATTTCAGGTGGCTTGGTATGACATGATTCTCGCTGTTTTATCCATAGCAGTAGGATCATATTGGTACATATTTATGGACGATCTCGTTATGAGGATTGGAAGACTAACCACGCAAGATTTTATTATTGGTCTAATCGCTATCCTTCTTGTTTTGGAAGCAACAAGACGTGTTGTAGGACTTCCGATTACAATCATTGCTAGCCTGTTCTTGCTTTACGCGTATCTCGGGCCTTATATGCCGGGGTTCTTAGAGCATAAAGGATTAAGCATTGAGCGTATTATAAGAACTATGTTTTTTACAACAGAGGGTATTCTAGGTACTCCTCTGGCTGTTTCGTCAACATATATCTTCTTGTTCCTCTTGTTTGGAGCGTTTCTCGTTAAAACAGGAGTTGGGGAGTATTTTAATGATTTATCAATCGTGATTGCAGGAAGACGTGTAGGCGGACCTGCTAAGGTTGCCATTTTCTCCAGTGCCCTTCAAGGTACAATAAGTGGAAGCTCAGTTGCTAACGTTGTAACATCAGGTGCTTTTACGATCCCAATGATGAAACGTCTAGGTTATGATAAAAACTTTGCAGGTGCTGTTGAAGCTGCTTCTTCTACAGGTGGCCAGATCATGCCTCCGGTTATGGGTGCGGCAGCGTTCCTCATGGTTGAATTCATTGGTGGCGGCATTACGTATTGGGATATCGCCAAAGCTGCTGCTATCCCTGCTATTCTTTATTTCGCGGGAATCTGGATCATGACCCACTTTGAAGCAAAACGAATTGGTCTTAGAGGACTTTCACGAGAAGAGATGCCTGAGACAAAAAGAGTCATCAAACAAATTTACTTATTGATACCGATCTTTGTCGTTATTTTTCTGTTAATGAGCGGGATGAGTGTAACGAAAGCGGCTCTATGGTCTATCGTAAGTGCGATTGCCGTTGGTATGTTCAATAAGCAAACTCGCATGGGACCGAAGCTCTTTGTTGAAGCATTAGCCGATGGTGCCAGAACGGCTCTTGGCGTTGCTGCAGCTACAGCAGCTGCTGGTATGATCGTCGGTGTTGTAACGGTTACAGGTGTCGGCCTTAAAATGGCGAATGGCTTGCTTGAACTTTCAGGCGGTTATTTAATTCCAACGTTGATTTTAACAATGATCGCGTCCCTCGTACTAGGTATGGGATCACCAACAACAGCAAACTATGTAATCACATCTACAATTGCAGCACCAGCCATTCTATTATTTGGTGTTCCGGATCTTTCGGCGCACATGTTCGTGTTCTATTTTGGGATAATCGCTGATATTACACCTCCAGTAGCACTGGCAGCTTTTGCTGCAGCTGGTGTATCAGGAGGGGAACCGATACGAACAGGAATCATTTCGTCTAAGCTTGCCATTGCTGCGTTTATTATTCCGTACATCTTCGTTATCTCACCTCAGCTTATGCTGATCGATACGACGTGGACGGAAGCTGTTTGGGTTATTTCAACTGCTTTTGTAGGAATGATCGCAATCGGTGCGGGTATGATCGGTTATTGGATGCGTCCTCTTCATTTGCTGGAAAGAGCAGCAGCTGTAATTATTGGTTTCTTGCTGATTTATCCAGAGGGTATATACAGTGCGATCGGACTAGCGGCATTTGCTCTTATGCTGGGGAGCCAATACTGGTTGTTGAAAAAAGACAACACACAAGCACCATCTTCACCAGCGGTATAATGATTTAAGCTCAAAGGCTTCGGCATTTGGGCTTTTTTCATGCAATGAAGTTTAAAAAATTCACAGCGGGTACAAGATTGTAAAGTTGAATGCCGTTCATTTATGATACAATCATTGGGAATGTGTTTTTTACAAAGGAGAGAACCTAAATGATTACAGTAACTAACGTTGGTCTTCGCTACGGCGACCGCAAGCTGTTTGAAGACGTTAATATAAAGTTCACGCCAGGAAACTGCTATGGTTTGATCGGTGCGAACGGTGCGGGGAAATCAACTTTCTTGAAAATTTTATCGGGTGAGATCGAGGCGCAAACAGGTGACGTTCACATGACACCAGGCGAGCGGTTAGCGGTTTTGAAACAGAACCACTTTGAGTATGAAGATCAAGAGGTTATGCAGACTGTTATTATGGGGCATGCACGCCTTTATGAAGTGATGCAGGAGAAGGATGCAATCTACATGAAAGCTGATTTCTCTGACGAAGACGGAATTCGTGCAGCTGAGCTTGAAGGTGAATTTGCTGAGCTTAACGGTTGGGAAGCTGAATCGGAAGCCGCTATCCTTTTAAAAGGACTAGGTATTAAAGAAGATCTTCACACGAAGAAACTAGCGGAACTTACAGGTTCTGAGAAAGTTAAAGTTTTATTAGCGCAAGCTCTTTTCGGAAAACCTGACGTTCTACTGCTGGATGAGCCGACAAACAACTTGGACCTTCAGGCGATTCAATGGCTTGAAGAGTTCCTTATCAACTTCGATAACACAGTAATCGTTGTATCCCATGACCGTCATTTCCTAAACAAAGTTTGTACGCACATGGCTGACCTTGATTTCGGAAAAATTACAATCTATGTCGGAAACTACGATTTCTGGTACGAGTCTTCTCAGCTTGCTCTTAAAATGGCACAAGACCAAAACAAGAAGAAGGAAGAGAAGATTAAAGAATTGCAGGCGTTCGTTGCCCGTTTTAGTGCAAATGCATCTAAATCGAAGCAAGCAACATCTCGTAAAAAGCTTCTTGATAAAATCTCTCTTGATGATATCAGGCCTTCTTCCCGTAAATATCCTTACGTACATTTTGGCATCAACCGTGAGATCGGAAACGACCTTCTTCGAGTAGAAGGGATTTCGAAGACGATTGACGGCGTAAAAGTGCTTGATAACGTAAGCTTTGTAATGAACAAAGAAGACAAGATTGCTTTTGTTGGTAAAGAAGAAATTGCGATTTCAACATTGTTCAAAATTTTAATGGGTGAGATGGAAGCGGACAGCGGCACATACAAGTGGGGTGTAACGACTTCACAGGCATTCTTCCCGCGCGATAACTCCAAATATTTTGATGGCAACGAGCCAACACTAGTTGAGTGGCTGCGTCAATATTCTCCAGAAGACCAAACGGAAAGCTTCCTTCGCGGATTCCTTGGCAGAATGCTGTTCTCTGGCGAGGAAGTAATGAAGAAGCCATCTGTATTGTCAGGTGGAGAGAAAGTTCGCTGTATGCTTTCTAAGATGATGCTAAGCGGATCGAACGTATTGATTCTTGATGACCCAACGAACCACTTGGATCTTGAATCCATCACAGCGTTAAACAACGGTTTAATCAGCTACAAAGGTTCATTGATGTTTACATCCCATGACCATCAGTTCGTTCAAACGATCGCGAACCGCATCATTGAAATCACACCAAAAGGAATCATCGATAAAGAAATGCCTTATGATGAGTACTTGGCGAACGAAGACTTGAAAAAGCAGCGTCAAACAATGTATCAATAATAGTATGGGAAAGGAGTGTTAAGTCTGAAGAAGATTTGGCACTCCTTTTTTATGTTCTAGGAGGATGAAGTGTGGAGCGTTTTACCGAAGCGGTGATCAACATCATAAAAAGCATACCGCCTGGAAAAGTAATGTCGTATGGCCAGATCGCAAAGGCAGCCGGAAGCCCTCGAGGAGCAAGGCAGGTTGTCCGTATTCTGCATTCGATGAGTGGAAAATACAACTTGCCATGGCATAGAGTAATAAATTCAAAAGGTGAAATCGGAATTCAGGATGAGGAACTGTTTTTTACTCAAAAATCATTATTGGAAGACGAGGGACTGCAATTTAAAGGAAAAAGAACAATCGATATGGAAAAATACAGATACCATCCAGATGGTGATGAGTATCTATAAAAAAGGCTGTTTTCTAATCAGTGTTGTTTTTTGAAAGCGATTGATCTCCGTTTCAGGATGCTCGCTTTCCGCGGGGCGTGTGGTGAGCCCCTGTGAAGATATGAAGTGCTGCTCCTGCGTCTACAAGAAAATCCTGATGATGCGAGCTTCCTCGTCGCATGCCTTACGAGAAAAATACTCAGGTAGCTGGCACGCTGATCCCGCAGGAGTCCCGCACCTTATACTCCAATCAATTTGCAAATGAGGTCAATCACAAAAATGCCCTAGAAGCAACAATCCTTTAGAAAAGAGTCTTAAAAAAACTTTTATGACTTCTCGGAGTTTGTTGAAGCGTACGTTGGAAACAACGGATTGTATGATGAGTATACTTATTTGAACAACTATTGGGAAGAAAAAGAGAGATTTCCTTATCTGATCGAAAAAGAGGGAAAAATCGCTGGTTTTATATTAGTAAGGGAAGTTCAAGAGGAAGATAAGCGTTACTGGTCAATAGCGGAATTTTTTATTATGAAAAAATTCCGTCTTATCGGGTTAGGAAAATATGCGGCACATCAAGTATTTCAAATACATAAAGGGAATTGGGAAGTTTTCCAGATTGAGAGTAACAAACCTGCTCAGGCTTTTTGGAGAAAAGTGATCAAAGATTATACAGAAGGGCAGTTTGCAGAGAGGACGGAAGAGGGGAAAGTAATCCAAGCGTTCTGCAGTAAACGATATACATTTTTGGAGTGATTCTTTAAAAGAATCGCTCTTTATTTTTGCAGTAAAACGATCGAGGAAGTTTTACTTTTTATAATTAGGGCAAAATATGATAGGAATCAGTTTGGCTGCTGAATGGTTATTATTCTTTTTGAGTCATGAGAGGATGTACACATGTTTAGGATGAATCTGCTTGATAATTATCTAAAGAAATATACAAAAATGTCTGAGAGGGAACTATCTCATACTGTTCAATCTAATATGTGGTTTACTCCCGTGCTTTATGTTATCTTTTCTTCTCTATTAGTGAGTGTTACACTAACCACTGATCTAAAGTACGATTTAGGAGATCAGATGCGCCCTTTTTTTGCGGTAGATTATGATCTAACACGAAATCTAGTGGGAACACTTACAGCTGCGATTTTAACGCTGACTACCTTTACCTTTAACTTGATTCTAGTTGTTTTTACAACATTTTCTGGCCAGTTTTCACCTCGAATGCTCAAAAATTTTATTGCAAGTAAGTCAACACAGCGCGTGCTGGGCATATTTACATCAAGTTTTATCTATATGTTATTGAGTTTTCTATTTTTGAATAAAAGAATGGCGGAATATTATTTTGCTGTTCCTTTGCTTGCGGCAATCATTGCTGCATTTTCAATGGGAACGTTTATCTTTTTTATTAATCATGCAGTCGCCTGGCTGCAAGTAAACCAGATGACTTACGATATGAAAAAAGAAGCGTTATCCATTGTGAAAAATACGTTAGAGGATGAAGTTGATCCTTATAAAGTAAACGATCTAAGCACGGTTAACAGTGATATCTGTGAGAATAAGGGTAATTCGATATCGGCTGGAAAATCTGGCTTCATTCAGCTGGTAGACTTTATTTCTATTATTAAAGAAGCTGAAAAAGATGATATTGTGATCCAGTTGGAATACACGATTGGCAGTTATGTGTTTGCTTCAACACCAATTATCACGTATTGGAAAAATGGTGAAAATGAAGTTGATGAACAAAAGTATATGTCTCTTATCAGTATTGGAAGAAGGCAGACAGAAGTTCAAGATATAGAATTCAGCATCAATAAACTGGTTGAAGTCGCGATAAGATCTCTTGGGAATTATGATCCAAAAACTGCAACAACCGCCATCTACCAGCTTGGAGAAGTGCTTGCTTCGATATCCCGGAATTCGATATTCTCAAAGTATTTAGTGGATAAAAACAATAATTTGCGAGTAGTTTTACAAGAAAGAGACTTTAGTCATTATTTATATAATGCGTTTGGCTATATCAGGCATTATGCAAAAGATAATGTCATTGTGTGCACCGAAATACTGAAAGTGCTGGATCTGATGGCGAAATCGCTTAATAAGCGTGATTATAATGCGGTATGGGAATTTGGTGTGTTCACAGCAAAAGGATTTGAAGATCTCTTCTTGTTTACATTAGACTATCAGCAATTCCACCATGCCCTGAAAAACTTAGCTGTTACGACAAAACATGAAAAAGAGTTTGAAGAATTCTTGGAAATAGAAAAACAAAATAAATTCAAGTCCACATGAAAAAAGCCCGGAAGTTTTTCCGGGCTTTTATATTTGGTTTAATGCGAATCGAGCTTCCGCAACAGAATGAAAAGGCTCGTCTAACTGCAGCATTTTGCGAAGTGCGGCCTTGAATGAATGTGAAATCGTTAATTCCTCTTCCCAGCTCTTTTCCTTCTTTATTTGAGGTTCATAAGAAGAATAGAGGAGAAACAAGGCAAAATGGCCGAGCGCAAAAAGATCGCTTTTCACGGTGACTGCCCGCATTCGCAGTTTTTCGGGATGGTCATCAGGATCTGACGTTTCTTTATCTGATAAAAAACAAGCCAGTCCAAAATCAATGATGTGCAGCGTTCCATTTCGCTGAATGATATTAGGTATTCGAAGATCACGATGTATGATGTCTTTTTCGTGAAAGGACTCAATAATGTTTAAAAGCTCCAGTAAAATGGCTATGGTTTCTCTTTCATTGTACGTGTGCTGATCTCGAAAAATCAGATCCTCAAAAGTGTCTCCCTGTATCCATTCCATAGTGATAAATAAACCTAAATCATTTTGGAATTCATCTAGAAGCTTTGGAATTTGAGAATGGTTGATTACTTTAAGGATTTCAGACTCTCGCTGGAAAGACCGGAGTCCGCTTTCGGTTTTTGCCTTAGTTTTTCGAAGCTGCTTCAGAACAACGGTAGTTTTTGTTAAGCTATCATGTGCTAAATAAGTAATTCCGTAACTCCCCATTCCTAGCAATTCGTTAATGCGGTAACGTTCCTGAATGAGGAGACCAGGTTTAAGAGGTCTATCAAATAATGTTCTTTGAAGACCCTTTAAGAGTTCATTGATCATCAGGAATTTTCAGCTAAAGAAGATCAGCTGCTGAAAAAGCTGCTTCTTTTTTTCTTCTTGTAATGCTTATGGCCATACCCGCCATAATGCTTCTTTCCAAAGTCACTGCTGCTGTACTTTTTATAGCTTTTCTTGTGCTTGTATCCAGAGCTGCTGTATTTTTTATAGCTTTTGTGACCCAATAACGATTTTAGTAATTTCTTTAACATATCAATCATCTCCTTAAAGATACATTGTTAATCATATTCGAACTTTGTATACATTATCCTACTGTACGTCCATCTAAACAGAAAGTTTCGTTGGGAAATGGGGTCTGGCCCCAAACAATTTATTTCCCATAACAATTTCCTTGTTTTTGTATAGGGAGTTTGGTTAAATTTAGAGAGGTATAGATGAACGTTTACTAAAGTTGGGTTTTTGAACGTTCAGATGAGAGGGGTCAATTGTTTCATGTTGGAGTATGTTTTCGCGGCTCTGTTTCCAGTGTTCTTGCTGCTGTTATTTAACAGAGTGTTATTTTCAAAGTTTCTGCCATTAGGGATTACCATTTTAATTTTAATTTTCGGGTTAGATGGTTTACATCAGCCGCTGCCGCTCCAAATCATTGCTGGAATTTCTACAATTATAGGCTTTTTTCTTGGGTTGAAAATCTATAAAAAACAAAAGAGAAAAGTAAAATAGAAAAAGACGTCACCTTTATGAGTAAGTAGTTTGGATACTGTGGAGAAAATGTTAAATATCAGTAAAAATAACATACTAAAGCACAGTAGAATTAGCACAGTAAATAACAATTGAAATCGCACAAAAAAACGCTTGAATTGTCTTAAATTGACACAAGCGTTTTTCATTTAGTCTTAATGTTTTATTAAAGTCCTTGTTACTTTCAAAAATCTTCTATCAAATTACTTTCCGATTAAAACAAAAACATTGTCATCGGGAGCTTTCATTACTGCAACGTGTCCACCTAAAGAATTAGGAAAAGGAGTGCGTATCCACTGTACTTCTGTATTAGATTTTAACGTTTCGTAAGCCATCCTAACATCTTCAACAACAATTTCTGTTTCAGCAAAATTCAAATTAGGATTATTCTTTAATACTAGCTCTGAATTACCATCAGGAAATCTCATTCCAACAAGAGTCCATTGTTTTTCCTCGTCTTGATAAGTTTCCCAAGCCTTAGTTAAACCTAACGATTGATAAAAATTTACCGACTTTTCAATGTCCGTAGTATAAATTGCAAGACAATCTATTCTTTTCCACATAAATTTCTTCCACCTCTATCATTTAAGAACCTCTATTTCTTTATATACATACATATTTTAACATAAAATCACAATTATCCTATTTGAACATAAGAATTAACATACTAAATAGCAAACCTTTTAGCATATTATTACTTCAAATGACAATAACTATTGTCAATATGATAACTAGAGTGCGATTTACTATGCGATATCATAATTAAACCTAGATAAAGCCTGTTATAAAAAGAAAAGCAGACCAAATTCGCTATGCTATTTGGTCTGCTAATTCCTATGTTATCTCATATGTTTCTCCACAAAAACTGAACTGCTTACTTTATGAGGTAGACGTCTTTCTTTTTGTATGCGAGATCGTTTCTTTTAAGAAGAGAATTAGAAGTGTTAAGACATAGATCGTGATTACTCCTAGACCCGCTTTATCAAAATTGAAAAGCTTTAATACAACAGAAGTTAAAATCGTGATGTATAGAGCTCCTAAATATTTTTGAATTTGTTCGTTTGAATAAATCGTTGTCAGTTTTGCTCCCAGCTGAGTGCCCACTAATGCTCCCACGATTAACAGGATGCCGAGTTTGTAGTCGAGCTGAATGGATGCCGCGTACGTTAAGAAACCAGCCGTTACGATTAAGAAAACGCTGACCAAGCTTGTACCGACTGCTTTTCTGGATGAGAAGTTCATCATTGAGATCAGTAAGGGCACCATTACAAAGCCTCCGCCAACACCAAGAGTCGTAGAAATAAAGCCTCCGGTAAATCCAATGAAAACGGCCTTCACCAAAGAAAAAGAAATTTGCCGTTCACCTGATTCAGTACTTTTGTTGTGTTTTGATTGTTTATAAAGCAGGGAAAGTGCAAAGTATGCAAGAAGCAAAATATAGAAAACCGGGATGATAGTATCGTCATAACCCATTTTCTCAAGCCATACTACAAGCGGATGGGCTACCTGAGTCGCTAGTACACCAACAAAACCAATAACAGCAGCAGTTTTCCAGATAATATTCTTATATCGCAAGTGGGCAGCAACGCCTGACACGCTCGTTCCGATCGAATACATCAAACTCGTTCCAATCGCAGAGAGTGGAGGAATCCCAAACAAAATAAGAACCGGCGTCAGAATAAAGCCTCCGCCAATGCCGAAAAATCCTGAGAAAATACCAATGCACAATCCAAGTAATATATAGAAAAATTCCAATTAAAAGCATCTCCTTTTGGGGACACACCTGCTACAATTTCCCCGAAACCGTTGATACAGCTAGCGGGAAATGGGGTCAGACCCCAAACAATTTATTTCCCAACAAGCGGCTGCCTTTAAGTATACCACTATGAATTCCTTCCAGAAACTTCTGCGAATATTTGTTCGTAATTATTAGGTTTTTGGATCGGTGCTGTGCTATAATTTGAGTAACCAGAAATTAGGAACGGAGGTTCGGTTTTGTGAGTCAAAGTCAAATGTTTGAAATCAAATCTGATTATCAGCCACAAGGGGATCAGCCCGCAGCGATCAAACACCTTGTGAACAATATTAATGCAGGAAAAAAGAGCATGACATTGCTTGGTGCGACAGGAACAGGGAAGACGTTTACCGTGTCGAATGTCATTCAGGAAGTGAACAAACCGACGCTTGTTATCGCTCATAATAAAACATTAGCCGGCCAGCTTTACAGTGAGCTGAAGGAGTTTTTTCCTAATAATGCGGTTGAATATTTTGTATCATACTACGATTACTATCAGCCTGAAGCATACATCGCTCATTCAGACACATACATCGAAAAAGATGCCAGCATCAACGATGAGATCGATAAACTTCGCCACTCCGCAACCTCTTCTCTTTTTGAAAGAAAAGACGTTATTATTGTTGCCAGTGTTTCTTGTATCTACGGTCTAGGTTCTCCAGACGAATACCGTGACATGGTAATCTCGCTCAGAGAAGGAATGGAAAAAGACCGTGATCAGCTTTTACGTGATTTAGTCGATATTCAGTACAATCGAAACGATATCAATTTCACTCGTGGTACCTTCCGTGTTCGCGGTGATGTTGTGGAAATCTTCCCGGCTTCGCGTGACGAACATTGCTTACGTGTGGAGTTTTTTGGTGATGAGATCGACAGAATTACAGAAGTAGATGCGCTTACAGGTGAAATTTTAGGCGAACGTAACCATGTTGCTATTTTCCCGGCATCCCACTTCGTAACCCGCGAAGAAAAGATGAAGCTTGCGATCAAACGAATCGAAGCTGAACTTGAGGACCGGCTTAAAGAGCTTAATGAAGCAGGGAAACTGCTGGAAGCACAGAGACTGGAACAGCGTACCCGCTACGATCTTGAAATGATGGCTGAAATGGGATTCTGTTCGGGTATCGAGAATTATTCTGTTCACTTAACTCTTCGTCCTTTAGGATCTACTCCTTATACATTGCTGGACTATTTTCCGGACGATTCTTTAATTGTTATCGACGAGTCGCATGTTACACTTCCGCAGATTCGTGGAATGTTTAATGGAGACCAGGCGAGAAAAAGTGTTCTGGTTGATCATGGCTTCCGTCTGCCTTCAGCAAAAGACAACCGTCCTTTAACCTTTGATGAATTTGAAAGATATACGAAGTTTCAGCACATCTATGTATCAGCAACACCAGGTCCTTACGAGCTTGAACATGCACCAGACCCTGTTGAGCAGATTATTCGTCCGACGGGACTGCTTGATCCTACATTAGAAGTACGTCCGATCAAAGGGCAGATTGACGACTTGCTCGGCGAGATTAACGAGAGAGTTGCTCAAAATGAAAGAGTGCTAGTTACAACGTTAACGAAAAAAATGTCTGAGGATCTGACCGACTACTTCGTAGAACTCGGAATAAAAGTCCGCTATCTTCACTCAGAAATCAAAACACTGGAGCGGATTCAGATCATACGTGACCTTCGGCTTGGAGTATTTGATGTTCTTGTTGGGATCAACCTTTTGAGAGAAGGACTCGATATTCCTGAAGTATCACTTGTTGCTATTTTAGATGCAGATAAAGAAGGATTTCTGCGTTCAGAGCGTTCGCTTATTCAGACGATCGGACGTGCTGCCCGTAACTCAAACGGACACGTTATCATGTATGGAGATAAAATTACGAAATCCATGCAGATTGCGATCGATGAAACACAGCGCCGACGACAAAAACAGATGGAACATAATGAAAAGCACGGCATAACTCCGACTACGATTAAGAAAGAAGTTCGTGACGTCATTCGTGCTACACAAGCAGCTGAAGATACAGAAACCTATACAGGTGCACAAGCTCCTAAGCAAAAGATGAACAAGAAAGATCGCGAAGCCTTTATCGAGCGTATGGAAAAAGAGATGAAGGATGCCGCCAAGAACCTTCAGTTCGAACGTGCAGCAGAGCTTCGTGACCTCATACTTGAGTTGAAAGCGGAAGGATGATAGCAGTTGGCAACCAATCAAAACATAATTGTTAAGGGTGCAAGAGCCCATAATTTAAAGAATATAGATATTACGATCCCGCGTGATAAGCTGGTAGTTTTAACCGGCTTATCCGGTTCGGGGAAATCTTCTCTGGCTTTCGATACGATCTATGCAGAAGGTCAGCGCCGATACGTTGAATCTCTATCTGCGTATGCGCGTCAGTTCCTTGGACAGATGGACAAGCCGGATGTTGATTCTATAGAAGGTCTATCACCGGCTATCTCGATCGATCAGAAGACAACAAGCCGCAATCCGCGTTCAACGGTTGGAACGGTTACTGAAATCTATGATTACCTGCGTCTTTTATTTGCACGTATCGGACGTCCTGTTTGTCCTGTTCATCATGTAGAGATTACATCTCAAACGATTGAACAAATGGTAGACCGTATTTTAGAATATCCCGAACGAACGAAGCTGCAAATTTTATCACCAGTTGTTTCTGGTCGAAAAGGCGAGCATGTTAAAGCCTTAGAAGATATTAAAAAACAAGGATATGTCCGCGTTCGTGTAGATGGAGAAATGCGGGAAGTCTCAGAAGAAATCAAACTCGAAAAAAATAAAAAGCACTCTATTGAAATCGTTATTGACCGGATCGTAGTTAAAGAGGGAATCGCAACTCGTTTAGCAGACTCTCTTGAAGCTGCCTTAAATCTTGGAGGCGGAAGTGTAGTGGTTGATGTGATGGGAGAAGAAGAACTTTTATTCTCTCAAAATCATGCATGTCCTCATTGCGGATTTTCTATCGGTGAACTCGAACCCCGCTTGTTCTCGTTTAACAGTCCGTTCGGGGCTTGTTCATCTTGTGACGGTTTAGGAGTTAAGCTTGAAGTGGATCCTGAACTGGTGATTCCAGATTGGAACCGTTCATTACGTGAAAATGCAATTGCACCATGGGAACCGATCAGTTCGCAATATTATCCTCAGCTTTTAGAGAGTATCTGTAACCATTTCGGTATTGATATGGATGTGCCAGTCGAAAAACTGCCAAAAGATCAGATGGATAAAATATTAAACGGAAGCAAGGAATATCTTACTTTCCGATATAAAAACGACTTTGGACAAGTCCGTAAAAATGAAATTCAGTTTGAAGGAGTACTAGGGAATATTCAGCGCCGTTACAGAGAGACAAGCTCTGATTACATCCGTGAGCAGATGGAAGGATACATGGCACAAAAACCGTGTCCGACATGTAAAGGTCACCGTCTGAAAAAAGAAGCACTTTCCGTATTAATTAACGGAAGACATATTGGAGAAACAACTTCTCTCTCGATTACGGAGGCAAAAGAATTTTTCGATAACCTTGACCTGACAGAAAAAGAGCAAGCCATTGCAAAGTTGATTTTACGAGAAATCGTGGATCGCTCAGGTTTCCTAATTAACGTTGGACTCGACTACCTTACGCTCAGCCGTTCAGCTGGTACTTTGTCAGGCGGGGAAGCACAGCGTATTCGTCTTGCTACACAGGTTGGTTCTCGTTTGATGGGCGTTCTCTATATTCTTGATGAGCCTTCAATCGGTCTTCATCAGCGTGATAACGACAGGCTGATCCGCACACTTGAAGAAATGCGTTCGCTTGGAAACACACTTATCGTAGTTGAGCATGATGAAGATACGATGCTTGCCGCGGATTACATCATTGATATCGGTCCTGGTGCGGGTGCTCACGGCGGTGTGATCACTTCACAAGGAACACCGCAGGAGATTATGGAAGACCCTGAATCACTTACGGGTCAGTATCTGTCTGGCAAAAAGTTTATCCCTCTTCCGAAGAAAAGACGTAAACCGGATGGCCGTTATATCGAGGTGAAGGGTGCGACAGAAAACAACCTGAAAAATGTCTCTGCTAAAATCCCACTAGGCTTGTTCACTGGCGTTACAGGTGTTTCTGGTTCTGGAAAAAGTACACTAGTAAATGAGATCCTGCATAAAGCGCTAGCACAAAAACTTCACCGTGCAAAAGACAAACCTGGTGCACACAAGTCGATCAAGGGTCTGGAGCATATCGATAAAGTTATTGATATTGATCAGTCACCGATCGGACGTACACCACGTTCAAATCCAGCAACTTACACAGGCGTTTTTGACGATATTCGTGATGTCTTTGCTTCAACAAACGAAGCAAAAGTGCGCGGATACAAAAAAGGCCGTTTCTCCTTCAACGTAAAAGGAGGTCGTTGTGAAGCTTGCCGCGGAGACGGAATCATTAAAATCGAGATGCACTTTTTACCGGATGTTTATGTACCGTGCGAAGTGTGTCATGGAAAGCGATATAACCGCGAAACACTTGAAGTGAAGTATAAAGGGAAAAACATTGCAGACATTCTTGATATGACCGTTGAGGATTCAGTAGAGTTCTTTGCGAATATCCCTAAGATTAAACGCAAGCTTCAAACCATACTTGATGTAGGACTTGGCTACATCAAACTTGGTCAGTCAGCAACAACATTATCAGGCGGGGAAGCGCAGCGTGTAAAACTAGCTTCTCAGCTGCATAAACGATCCACTGGGAAAACGATCTACATTCTCGATGAACCTACAACTGGACTGCATGTAGATGATATTTCACGTTTGCTCGTTGTCCTGCAGCGTCTCGTTGATAACGGTGATTCTGTTTTAGTCATTGAGCATAACCTTGATGTCATCAAACAGTGTGATCACTTAATCGACCTAGGACCTGAAGGCGGGGACAATGGAGGCGTGATCGTTGGAGCAGGAACGCCTGAAGAACTGGCTGAGGTTGAAGAATCCCACACCGGCCGCTATCTTGCACCAATCTTAAAAAGAGATAAGAAGCGTATGACAGGTAAAATCAAAGAAAAAGAAAAGTTAGCTAAATAACACTGAAGAGATCAAATCATAAATATAGATGGTTTGATCTCTTTTTGATTAAGCTTTTGCGTAAACTTTGTTGTTTTTGGGAGTTGTTGATTTCCGTTCCAGGTTGCTCGCTTTCCGCGGGGCAGGCGGTGAGCCACATTCGAACGTTTCACTCATAAGTGTCTCACCTGACCGCCAGTCCCGCAGGAGTCTCGCACCTTCCTCTTCAATCAACTTTTCAGTGAAGTACTTCAAAACCTCTCTGTGGCAAAAATCTTTTAGCCTTTAAATTCTTACAGGAGGTGAGTTTGTATAATCAAGAAAAATTTATAGAAAGGTAGGAAAAGATATGCCTTCAATTACACATAAAACATATATTAAAGCTGATCAAGAAGAAATATTTCAAATACTTACAACTTCTGAAGGTTGGAATGCTTGGTTCACGGATAATACTTCTATAAAATTAATACCAGAAGGAACTGGTGAAATTCGATTAAGATGGACTGAATTCGGCAGTAACAAGGAAAACATTGAAGATGGCGGCAGAATTCTTGAAGCAATCTCAAATAAATCATTTATATTTGAATGGTCACCAGGAGAAAAGAAAACAACCGTATCTTTTAAACTGGAACCTTATAAAGAAGGAACATTAATCATTCTTGAAGAGAAGGGATATTCAAATTCTGAGAAGGACTTAAATGCCTGT
Organism: Fictibacillus sp. NPDC058756; assembly: GCF_042746035.1. NCBI lineage: Bacteria > Bacillati > Bacillota > Bacilli > Caryophanales > Fictibacillaceae > Fictibacillus > Fictibacillus sp. NPDC058756. Next base: position 678,097 of record NZ_JBHYPU010000001.1, read on the forward strand.
ATAGGCTGTGCTGCTGGTTGGGGAGAAGCAATGATGCTTTTAAAGATATACATAGAACACGGAATTGTTTATAAACAAGATTTATAACCTGATGTTTTATTAATCGAAAATTCGTGTTAGTTTAGTATGAATCAAAAACCCAATCAAAAACAGTGCCCCAATTAATTTGGAGCACTGTTTCGCTTTCATTTATATTTTTTCTCACTTGACGAAGAATCTTTCGTCCCCTTCTTATCTTTTTCTTCACGTTTTTCTTGTTTCAGATCTTCCATCGGAATCGGGTCTACATTTTTTTCGCTTTCAAATTTATCAAATAAGCTTTCTTTATCTGTATCGTATTGTTCAGGATTGTCCATTTTTCCTCTTTGTTTTTTCTTCTCTTCAGACATTAGACATCACTCCTGTTCCTGTTTATACGTATCATTCCCTTTTTTACTCGAAATTCAAACAATTTCTCCTCAAATCGACAATTTTCGTATAAAATAGATTAGTGATTTATTTCCATATCCTAGAAAGAAGTTTGTATACTACATAATTAATTGCTGCAGCAACAAACGAGCCGATCACACCGGCAAGAATTCGATCAGAAACACCTAAATCCCTATCATTTTCGGTCATAACACCGAATACAATGCTAGTGATCATTAGCATGGTTAATACTATAAAAAGTACCTTTAAGGTTTTAATATTTTTCAAATGGAAGACGCTCCCTTTGGGGTTTTTGTCATTATCATACGGAATTTTAGAAGTTATGTCGAATGGGTATAGGGAAAAAGGAAGTTTGTTTCATGAGGTCGAAGTAAAAAAAGGCACATGCCTTTTGCTTGCATTCATGTTCGGTTTTCTTTTTCATTCAAAGCAGGAGGTCATGTTATGAAAGAGGGCACGAAAAAAGCAGTTTCTGCTATATGTTATTTTAGTTTGTTTTTTGCACCGTTTCTTTTTCCGATCGTCGTTTACTTAATTGTAGATGATTCTGAAGTAATGGAGCATGCAAAAAAATCATTTTTATCGCACTTATTGCCAATTGTCGCAGTACCGCTAGGAATTATTATCGTTTTTGAAACACAATATCATTTAACTGCAATCATAATCAGCGCACTCATTTTTGGTACTTTGACATTAATTGTGACCATCTGGAATATTGTTAAAGGGATAAAGGTTATTCTCTCATAAATCGTACAAGTAATACCGGAAAAGTTTCAGACACCTTAGAATCAGCCGGCGCCGGTGACGGAATCCAAAAGGGAGGCGTCAATGCATGGAAGAACGGAAAATGATTTTAAACATGTTAAACGAAGGGAAAATTTCAGCGGAAGAGGCTGAAAAATTGCTATATGCCTTAAATGACAAGAAGAAAACGCAAATCAGCTCACTGAGTCCTATCAGTCTAAAAAAGAAAGCCGTGAACGGAGCAACGGCTGTGAAGCTTCCGTCATCCGGCTATAAAGTGGCAAAGTTCTTTGATCGTGTCGTTAAACGGATTAAGACTGTTGATTTTGATTTGAACTTTGGACCATCAGAGCCGGTAAATTATGTTTTTCAAGACAGCCATGTGATGTTTCAGGAGATGGACATTGAAGTCTATAATGGATCAGTTACGATTGTGCCATGGGATCGAAAGGATGTACAAGTTGAATGTGATGCCCACGTTTACAAGGTGCCTGAAGGGTCTTCTGCAAAAACAAAGTTCAGAAATGAGACGTTCTATGATTGTGACGCAACAAAAATGCGTTTTTATTCTAGGAACAAACATCAAAAAGTGAATGCCGTTATCTCGGTTCCAAGAGATTCATATGATGTAATTAAAATTACGACTTTTAATGGTCCTGTAAAAATCAGTGATTGCCAGGCAAAAACACTAACCGTAAAGACGACAGTTGGAGCAATTGCCGTAAATAATTGCTCTGGAGAAGCAGTCAAAGCAACAGCCGCAAATGGTTCATTAACACTAAAAGACTGTGAGTATAAAGACGTTGAAGCAGACACGATGAATGGTCCAGTCCGGCTTACAATTGACGCTTCACAAGTACGTTCTGAAACCATTAACGGATCGATCTACTGCCGTTTTGCCTCACCTGTTGAAGGGTATGCATCTTTTAAGACGGTGACGGGAAAAATAGAAACTGAATTCCCGGAAACACTGGAACTTGATGCGGTACTGAAAACGATTGTCGGAGGATTTATTTGTGACTTTGATTCTGTAGAAGTTAGAGAAGAGAAAAAGGAAGTCACGCGAAAATTTCTCTCTTTTATTGCGAATAAAGGAACAACATGGCCGCCGTTCAAGCTTGAAGCTGAGGCAAAGACAGGTTCAGTTGCGGTGTTAAAAGCCAAATAGAGGTGATTTTATTTTATGAAAAAGCTTAAACGGTCTAATGATGCGAAAATCGCTGGAGTTTGCGGCGGACTCGCTGAATATATGAATGTTGACCCGACTGTTGTACGTCTCGGAACAGTAGCTCTTGCTATTTTTACAGCGGTCTTTCCTGTAGGACTATCCTACATTATCGCAATGGCAGTCATGCCTGAAGAAAGCGGCGTTTAAATGAAAAGCTGGCTGGCGTCCTTATTAATTAATACGATTGCTTTAATGGTTGTCGCTGGGTATTTCGATGGATTTCATATCGAAAATATCAGTGCTGCACTATTAGCCAGCATATTGTTGTCGCTGTTTAACGTTTTCTTAAAACCGATTTTAGTACTTTTGACGCTGCCAGTGACTATTATTTCTTTAGGATTATTTCTTATCGTAATTAATGCAGCTCTTCTTTCACTTACAGCTGAATTGATGGGTGACTCCTTTAATATCGATGGATTTGGAATGGCACTTCTTGCAGCCATTATCATATCCTTGCTCAACATGTTCCTGACAAATTTTATCTTGGAGCCTATGAAGAAAAGAAAAAAGAAAATAAAATAATTATTCGACACCTCTTATTAAAGAGGTGTTTTTTTTTCGGGAAAAAAGCAATGTTTTTAATGTAAAAATAAGTACAAAGAACTAGTACAAAAAGCACAATTCGTTCTTTTTGTAGTACAAAAGACCAATTTAAAATGATGGATAATATGGTAAATTTTAATAGCAAAACAAATCTGAATATTTACATTATTCAACAGGAGGGGTAGTTATTCATGGGGAAGAACAATAGGTCTTGGGGGAAAGCCTTGCTTGCTACAAGTTTGTCGCTTGGACTAGCTTCGTCATCTTTGTTCGCGGGGTCAGTGGATGTTAAAGCACAAACAGCATTAGATGAAGTATTAAAAGGAAAGCACAGTCACTCGCATTCTAGTCTTGATCTAGCTATCGTTAACGAGGAGAAATTACTAGAATCGCTTATCAAAAGAGGAGTGATTTCAGAGAACGCTTCTGCTAAACAGAAGGAAGCAGCTTTACATAATTACCTTGAACTTAAAGGGAAAGAAATTGAAGTGAAAGGAAATGATCCACTTGCTTCAAAAGCAAAAGCTTCTGAAGCAGAAAGGCAACAAAAATTTAAAGATTTCAACAATGGGTTATTAAACGGAAAAGGTAATAAAAACGGTCATCTTAAAGGTAATCCAGATCCGGTAAAAGAATCTGTATACACAGACGCTGTTAGAAAAGATAAAGTTCTTGTTCTTAATGTAGAGTACTCTGATGTTCCTCATAATACAATTAAAGAGGGGGAAACAGATAACTACTATAAGGATTATAATCTAGGACATTATGAAGATATGATCTTTGGCAGTAACGGTGTTAAAGGTCCGAATGGAGAAGACTTTGTTTCCATGAAACAGTTTTATGAACAGCAATCCGGTGGTTCATATACAGTGGAAGGTAAAGCTTACGGATGGTTAAAGGTTCCTGGTACGGCAGCTTATTATGGTGCTGATAAGGCTAGCGGTGGCCATGATAATGTAACACCTGGTGGATCTAAACAATTGGTGAGAGATGCATTAAATGCTGCTAAAGCAGCGGGTGTTCCTTTACAAGACTATGATCAGGAAGATATCCATGATTTAGATGGTGATGGAAACTTACGTGAGCCAGATGGTCTTGTAGATCACTTAATGATTATTCACGCTGGTATGGGACAAGAAGCTGGCGGGGGTTCACTTGGAGATAATGCAATTTGGTCCCATCGCTCAGCTTCATTTGTTGATCCTGACGGTTTAGGTAAAGGGCTTCCAGGTTTCTATGATTACACAATGATGCCTGAAGATGGTGCGGTAGGAGTTTTCGCACATGAATACGGACATGATCTTGGTTATCCGGATGAATATGACACAATCTATTCTGGTACAGGTGAAGCAGTTGCTTATTGGTCAATCATGGCAAGTGGATCCTGGGCTGGAAAAATCCCAGGAACAGAACCAACAGGGTTCTCACCATTAGCAAAATCATATTTGCAAGGTTTAATGGATGGAAACTGGACATCTACGGTTAATGTAGACTGGGAGGATGTTTCATCTAAGGGAACTCAATTCTTATTAGACCAAAGTAACTCGCCAAATGGTCAAAATAATCAAGCTATTAAAGTGAATTTGCCAGAAAAGAAGGTACCTATTAACACACCTGCAGCAGGTTCTTATGAATACTGGGGCGGTCAAGAAGATGAAATCGATACAAATATGGTAACGAATGTTGATTTAACCGGGAAAAATTCTGCTACATTAACATTTGATGCTTGGTATGATATCGAAGAACAATGGGATTTTGCGTTTGTACAAGTTTCAACAGACAATGGTGCAAATTGGAAGTCTCTTAGTAATGCTAACACTCGCTCAGACGTTGTACTTGAAGGATATCCGACAATTTTAGATTCTATGCCTGGTTTTACGGGTAAGTCAGATGGTTGGAAGAAACAAACCTTTGATCTTTCTGAGTATAAAGGACAAAAAATCCAACTGCGCCTTCGGTATGCTACAGACTGGGGGACAAGCAATACTGGTTTCTTTGCAGATAACATCAAGGTAACTGCGGACGGTACTACATTGGTAGAAGATGGTGGCGAAACAAATGCAAGTTCTTTTGAATTAAATGGATTTACAAAGTTCGATGGAAATAAATATGCGGATCATTACTTTTTATTAGAGTGGAGAAACCATGCTGGTGTTGATATGGGTCTTAAGAATATTCGTCGTGGGCAATCTCTGATGAGCTATGATGGAGGATTAGTAGTTTGGTATATAGATCCAACACTTACTAATAACTGGACAGGAGAACACCCTGGCGAAGGTTTCGTTGGAGTAGTGGATGCTCACGTAAATACAGATTTACAATGGAACGTTTTTGATAAAGAACCAGTTCAAGCAAGCACACGTTTCCACATTGCTGATGCTGCATTTGGTTTAAATCCTACATCAGGATTAGATTTAATCTATCCTACCCAAACATTATCGCTTGCAAGCCAGCCAGCTGTATCGCTATTTGATGATAGCCAGTCATATAAAAACATATTTATGCCAGATGCAGGACGAAAAATTGAAAATTACGGCTTAAAGGTTCGTGTAAACGGACAAGCGAAAGACAAATCCGTTGGAGCTGTAGTTATCTACAAATAATATCGAATACCTCTCGCCAAAAGCGGGAGGTATTTTTATATCCACTTTAGTTAAAATGTGGTAAAATAAAACTAATCTGTTTGAAAGAAAGGAACTTCAGTGACCTGTATGCCAACATATAATCTGTAATGGAAAACAATTGGATCGCTTCTCATCCGTTAAAAAACAACTCGTTTTTGACCACGGGAGAAGTATGTCTACATCCCATTACAGAGGAAATACAGCGAACTGCAGTCCGTTGCGTTTTTTAACGATGCGTTCCGAGCCCTCCTTGTTATAGGGGGGGCTTTTTTTCGTTCTGCAAGACTTTCAAATAGAAGTTGTATTCCCTCGCTACTATTACGAGGTGAAATCATTATGCAAACTAAACAATATTCCATTAAGCTCAATAAAAAACAGGAAGCCGACACAGTGAAAAAACAATGCAAGATGTGTGGAAAGGTCACGATTTTTACAGATACGACGATTCGAAGACATAATGCGAACGGTAAAAACATCTATCAGTTTGCGATTTATAAGTGTCCGAAGAATCATTCGTGGAACAAAAAGCTCGATATTTATAAATCGTTTACCAATCACGTCGATCCTGCGACACTTGTTCCTTCTGAGTTTGAGCCGATAGAGGAGGGTAAAAAGATATCTCTTTCTGTATCAGGCAACGAATCCTATGAAATTAACATTACAGGAGCTGAGGGGAACTTCCGGTTAGACCGTACGCTTGCCGAACATATAGAAGGATGGAGCCGTACAGAAATAGCTCAAAAGATCAAAAGCGGCACTATTCTTTTAAACAAATGTTTAACGAAACCGAGTCAAAAGCTAGCTGTTCATGATAAAATTTCAATAACTATAAAGAAATAAGGCTGTTTTCATAAACTTTGTTGCTATTGGAAGTGTTGATTTCCGTTCCAGGTGCTCGCTTTCCGCGGGGCAGGCGGTGAGCCACATTCGTACGTTTCACTCATAAGTGTCTCACCTGCCCGCCTGTCCCGCAGGAGTCTCGCACCTTCTACTCCAATCAAATGTCATAGAAGAAAATAAAACGAGGTTTGAAAGCAACATTCTTATAGAAAATAACTAAAAATAAACAACAAATCCAAGGCCGTTTGTACTTTTCAAACGGTCTTCATTTTTGAAAGGGGCAAATCAAAATGGAAACAGAACGTCTTCAATTCAGGTGCTACACAAATGATGATTTTCCGTTTTTTGCCTCATTATGGGGTGATCAGGATGTTGTTCAATTCATCGGAAAAGGTGTTACAAGATCTGCAGAGGAAGCTCAAAAAAGTTTTAAAGAATGGCTTCTGCCAGGTTATCGGGAAGGAAGAGGCCTATACCTTATTATCCATAAAGAAACAGAGCAGCCAATAGGTCATGCAGGAGTTGTTCAGCAGGCGGTGGACGGCAAGAAAGAATTCGAAATTGGTTATTGGATTGCTAAGGAATATTGGGGAAACGGATATGCGACTGAAGCTGCTGCATTTTTTAAACAGTATGCATCTCAACAACTAGGATTAAAAAGACTCATCTGCCTCATTCAGCAGCAAAACGAAAGATCTGTTAATGTCGCTCTAAAGCTGGGCATGAAACATGAGAAAGATACTGCATTTAACACGATTCCTGTAAATGTTTATGCTTGGACTTCTGACCAATAAATTTCAGGCGCTTGCCTTTGGTTAATACGGTTGTGAAGTGATACAATAGAATCATTGGAAAATGTCAAGGAGGATCCTATGGCGAAGGTACATATTCATGAATTAATCAATAAGTTTCAACTAGAGCTCGTCAGTGGTGAGGAAGGCATCCACCGCACGATTCGTACGAGCGATATTTCACGCCCTGGTCTAGAGATGGCTGGGTATTTTACTTTTTATCCGGGAGAGCGTCTTCAGTTATTAGGAAAAACGGAGCTGTCATTCATTTCGGAGCTGGATCCTGAAACGCGTATGGAAAGATTGAGCCTGCTGTGTACAGATGAAACGCCTGGAATCATCGTGTCACGAGATATCGAGGTACCAAAAGAGCTATTGAAGGCTTCACACAAAACAGGTGTGCCAATCATGCGCTCACCTGTAACGACGACACGTCTTTCAAGCCGCATCACGAACTTTCTTGAGAGCCGTCTCGCACCAACGACTGCGAAGCATGGTGTGCTTGTCGATATATATGGTATTGGTGTGCTTATTACCGGTAACTCTGGAGTTGGTAAGAGTGAAACGGCGCTTGAACTTGTAAAGCGCGGTCACAGACTCGTTGCTGATGATTCTGTTGAAATCCGCCAGGAAGATGAAGATACTTTAATTGGAAGCGCACCTGAACTGATTCAGCATCTTTTAGAAATTAGAGGTCTTGGAATCATCAATGTGATGACGCTGTTTGGTGCTGGAGCGATCCGTAACTATAAAAAGATCTCCATTGTGATGAATCTTGAAGCTTGGGATTCTAAAAAGGTGTATGACCGACTAGGATTGGAAGAGGAGACAACGAAAATCATCGATACAGAGATACCGATACTTACGATTCCTGTTCGTCCTGGGCGGAACTTAGCGGTAATTATTGAAGTAGCAGCCATGAACTTCAGGTTGAAGAGAATGGGTATGAACGCTGCGCAGCAATTTTCCGAGAGGCTGACGGATGTAATCGAAGCTGGAGACGATGACGATCTATAAGAACTAAAAGGAAGTGGAGAATGTGGAACAAACGATTCAGCCGTTGGACCGTGTAGCGCTCGAGTTAGGCCCAATCACGATATATTGGTACGGACTTATCATTGGTTTAGGTGCAATGCTCGGGCTATGGCTCGCAGTGAGAGAATCAGAGCGCCGGGGGCTTGCGAAAGACACATTTGTAGATGTGGTCATGATTGCTGTTCCTGTTGCGATTCTTTGTGCAAGACTTTATTATGTTGCGTTTGAATGGGACTTCTACAAAGATAATCCTGGCAAGATCTTGGCCGTGTGGGAAGGCGGCATCGCTATTCATGGTGCACTGATCGGTTCTTTCTTAACAGCTCTTATCTTTTCTAAAAAAAGAGGGATCTCGTTCTGGAAGCTTGTTGATATTGCGGCACCTAGTATTCTGCTCGGTCAGGCGATCGGCCGCTGGGGCAATTTCATGAATCAGGAGGCTCACGGCGGACCTGTTACAAGAGATTTCCTGGAGTCACTGATGCTGCCAGATTTTATCATCAATCAGATGTACATTGACGGAACGTATTATCACCCGACTTTTTTATATGAATCTCTTTGGAGCTTCGCGGGTGTCATTCTTCTTCTTTATTTACGCAGAGTAAACCTTCATAGAGGGGAACTGTTCTTAACATATATTATCTGGTACTCAATCGGTCGTTTCTTTGTGGAAGGATTGCGTACAGACAGTTTGATTGTTTGGGATACTTCTCTTCGAATCGCCCAAGTAATGAGCTTAATCTGGATTGTTGCTGCAGTCATCATCTGGATCTATAGAAGAAAAACAGGCATGGCTGAAAAAAGATATTTGGAGAGCTAAGGGAGGCGAATGAAAAGTGGAGACGTTAAAAAAAGGCACACTTGCAGGCTTGAAAACCACTTGGACGCTTGGGAAAATCATATTCCCTGTAACACTGATCATTACATTATTAAGCCATACACCTGTGCTGGATTGGCTCATTTCAGCAATCGCACCAGCGATGAAGTGGATCGGACTGCCGGGTGAAGCGGCTATTCCGTTAGTACTCGGGAATTTTCTTAATCTCTACGCTGGTATAGGTGGGATTTTGACTCTTGATACATTAACGGTTCAGGATGTTTTTATCCTTGCTGTCATGCTATCGTTCTCTCATAACCTATTTATTGAATCAGGTGTTGCAGCGAGTGTCGGCATTAAATTATGGGTGATCTTGCTTGTACGTGTCGGATTGGCTCTGTTTTCCGCATTTATGATCAATCTTTTTTGGGATGGCGGAACGGAAAAGGCTCAGTATGGTTTTATTTCAATGCCTGAAGCTGCACCGAACGGATGGGGAGAAATCACCTTAACCGCTCTTGAAAAAGCGTCACTGGGCATTCTTCAATTAGCCGTTATCGTGATTCCGCTTATGATTGTCATGCAGTATTTAAAAGACAAAGGTTGGCTGAACCGGTTTTCGAACTGGATGGCGCCCGCTATGAAACTTTTAGGTATGAAAGAAAACACGTCCATGACGATGGCGGCAGGGCTTACTATCGGCCTTGCTTATGGAGCTGGGATTATGATGCAGGCAGCGAAAGAAGACGGAGTTTCAAAAAAGGACCTCTATCTAGCATTTATTTTTCTAGTAAGCTGTCATGCTGTTGTTGAGGATACATTGGTTTTTGTTCCGCTTGGTATCCCGGTGTTACCGCTTCTGATTATCAGGGTTGTAACAGCTGTTGTTCTTACTATTCTGGTCGCATTTATTTGGAACAAGCTAGAGCGGAAAAATAGTTTAAGAAAAGAGGAACTGCAACATGAAACGAGACACCATACTATTTGATCTGGACGGAACGCTGATCAACACGAATGAGCTGATCATCGCTTCTTTTCTATATACGCTTGATAAATATTTTCCTGAACAGTACAACCGTGAGCACATCCTGCCATTAATGGGAACTCCGCTTGTCGAAACGATGGAACTATTTGATAAGGAACGTGTTCAAGATCTCGTTCAAACCTACAGAGAGCATAACATCGCACATCATGATGAACTTGTAACAGAGTTTAAAGGAGTTTTTGAAACAGTAGAAGAATTGTATAAAAAAGGCTACAAGTTGGGCATTGTAACAACTAAAATGAGAAACACGGTTGAGATGGGTCTTAAGCTTACAGGGCTTGATAAATTCTTCGAAACCGTTGTTACACTTGATGATGTTGAAAAAGCGAAACCCGATCCAGAGCCCATTCAAAAAGCGCTAGCATTGCTTCAATCCACACCAGAACGAGCAATCATGGTAGGTGACAGCAAGTACGATATTCTTGCTGGCCAGAATGCCGGAACACAGACAGCTGGCGTTTCGTGGACGATTCGAGGCAATGATTATTTGCAGCAGTTTAATCCGGATTACATGCTGAATGAAATGACGGATTTGCTGGATGTTTTAGGAGAGAGATAAGTGCGTGATACAGAGCGTTATCCTGTAAAAGGCAGGAACTCGTTATATCAGGTATATGATACGGTGCCATTTTGGAAAGTCGTGAAAAATTTCGTAGCCATACAAGCCGCTAGATACACCCCCTTTTTGCCGATGAAAAATTGGCTGTACCGCACTTTTTTAAGAATGAAAGTCGGTGAGGGCACAGCTTTCGCCTTAATGGTGATGCCGGACATCATGTACCCTGAGCGGATCACGGTCGGGAAGAACTGCGTGATCGGCTATAATACAACGATTCTTGCTCATGAGTATTTAATAAAAGAATATCGCCTCGGCGATGTGATCATCGGAGACGAAGTGATGATAGGAGCTAATTCAACAATCCTTCCAGGTGTTACGATAGGTGACGGAGCGATTGTATCGGCCGGTACGCTTGTTCACAAAAGCGTCCCCGAAGGTTCATTTGTCGGAGGCAATCCGATGCAAGTAATTTATACAAAAGAAGAGCGATCCAAGAGGGAAGCGGAAAACATCTAAATTTGTCGGATGTTCCCCTCTTGGGTTTTCTGAAATTTCGTCGTATACTTAAATCAGGCAAAAAAGCGAAAGCTGGAGGCGCATACCATGAGAAGGAAATCATTCTCGATCGTTTATATGAAGAATTCATTTAAGATTGGACACCTAGTAGAAGACAACTGCCAGTCTCAGCATGCACCGAAAGCAGCACATCCAGAAAACAAGGCCGAACAATTAGCAGCCCGTGATACGTACCGTTTCCGCACGGCTGTTTCAAAAATGAAAGGCAGCGGCCTCGTTAAGCATTATGAACTTCAAAGCACACGTGCAAAGCTGGTTTTTTACGGTGATTTTTCTACCTACAAGCGTTACGTACCCCATACTTCGCTTACACGCGAACATTTTCAACACTACTTTGGTTCAGAAGATTTAATCTGTGAATTTCTCCTTGATACTTCTATTTATTTATTTAAAGAACTCCATTTTTTAAACGAGATCCAACTAGATATTCCGAGTCACGGCAAACTGTACACAGTCGAGCTGACCAGACAAGAGATGGATCACTACATGAACTGTGAACTCACTGAGATGAAGGATGGTCATCATCATCGTTTCTTCTACATCTACCGCGATCAGGAGCTGGATCAGTTCACGAATCAATTCGTAAAAGTGAAGCGTTTAAGACGTAAAAAGCTATAATAGTATTCTGCGAAAACTGGCGCCCAAACGCCTTATGAACTGGGTGTCGGTTTTTTTGTTGTTTTGTAAGAGGGTGGAAGCAACTTTTATCATGAGTGGGCACGACGAAATTTGTCGAGGATTGTAGACTCGGGGATAAACAGCAAAAATTTTTGGATTCAGCACTAAAATTTTTGGGTTCGCCGCCTGAATTTTTGGATTCACAGTCGAATCTCGTGGATTGAATGATTTTTTGTAGGATTATGGTTAACTAGACCTCTATTTGGATACTCTTACACCCCCTTTGACCGGTCATCTGAAGCTTGGCGTCCGCCAAGTCACCTAATTGTGTTCGATTTTGTTGCCAATCTACTCTGAATCGGTACTTTTTTGAACACATTTTTCTTTTAAAGCGCCTTAGACAGAGTATTTCCAAAAAAATTATATTCCTTTTGTCGAAAAATGTATTTATAATAAAAATGTTCCTTTTTCTAATTTTTAAAAAAATGAAAGCGTTTTAACAACATGAGAGAGCAGGAGGAAAACTGGATATGATGGATTATGGTGTTATTTTTTCAATCAGTGTTTATATGATTGCTATGGTACTTATTGGTCTGTATGCGTATAAAAGAACATCCAACCTTACAGATTATATGCTTGGCGGAAGAGATCTAGGTCCAGCTGTCACTGCATTAAGTGCAGGAGCTTCAGATATGAGCGGCTGGCTGTTGATGGGACTGCCCGGTGCTATGTATATGTCTGGAGTAAGTGCAGGATGGATCGTAGTAGGTCTATGTATAGGTGCTTATTTAAACTGGTTATATGTTGCACCCCGATTAAGAACGTATACAGAAGTATCAAATAATTCAATTACGATACCGGATTATTTTGAGAATCGATTTAAAGACACATCTCGTATCTTAAGGATCACTTCAGCTTTTGTAATTATTATCTTTTTTACTTTTTACACATCATCAGGAATGGTTGCTGGAGGCCAGCTTTTCGAAACTGCTTTTGACACGGGCTATATGTGGGGAATGATTATTACAGCTGGTGTAGTTATCATTTATACACTGTTCGGTGGTTTTTTAGCAGTAAGCTACACAGACTTTGTTCAAGGTGCAATCATGTTTCTTGCGCTCATTCTTGTTCCCTTTGTCGCTATTTTGGAAGTAGGCGGTTGGAATACAACTTTTAACGAGATTGATCGTGTAAGTCCTGCTTTGCTGGATGCTTTTACGGGGACAAGCTTGATTGGAATTATCTCATTATTGGCGTGGGGTCTTGGATATTTTGGACAGCCTCATATCATTGTTCGTTTTATGGCAATCAGCTCTGTAAAAGAAATGAAGAGTGCGAGACGAATCGGAATGGGATGGATGATTTTCTCAATCGTAGGTGCGATGTTTACTGGTTTGGTTGGGATCGCTTATTTCAACCAGTCAGGTGCACCTTTGAATGAGTCAACAGCTGAAACGGTATTTATCTTACTGTCTGATGTATTGTTCCACCCAATCATTACTGGATTCTTATTAGCTGCGATTCTAGCTGCTGTAATGAGTACCATATCTTCACAATTACTAGTAACGTCCAGTGCGCTGACGGAGGATTTTTATAAAGCGTTTGTTAAACGTTCAGCGTCTGATAAGGAACTCGTATTCATTGGCAGATTAGCAGTTTTAGTCATCGCAGTTATCGCATTTGTATTGGCGATTAATCCCAGTGAAACGATTCTAAATCTTGTTGGTTATGCATGGGCAGGATTTGGAGCTGCGTTCGGACCAGTCGTGTTATTAAGCCTATATTGGAAACGCATGACAAAATGGGCTGCTTTCGCTGGCATTATTGTAGGTGCTGTCACTGTAATCGTGTGGGAGCTTATCCCGGCGTTTGCCGAAGTGTATGAGATCATTCCAGGTTTCATCGCATGTACACTTGCAATCGTGGTAGTCAGCCTGATGACTAAGGAACCTAGTGCAGAAATTCAAGAGGAATTTGAAGAGTCGAAAAGATTAGCAAGCTAATAATAAAAAAAAGAATCTCTCTGCAGTCAGGGAGATTCTTTGTATTTATAAAGTGAGGCGAAGTGTTGTGAACATTCAATACATGCGTGTTCAATCTATTCCTGAAGAGCCGATATTGGATAACTTAATAGATTTGCATGAACGTATTTTCGGCAAGTCAGGCAATTTGGTCCACAAGATGAAAAGTAAGCCGGCCTTCTGGTGAACATTGCTTTGCAAGATGGCAATGTCATTGGATATAAAATGGGGTATGAGTCAGATAAAAGAAAGTTTTATAGCTGGCTTGGCGGTGTTGATTCCCAGCATCGAGGACAAGGAATTGCAGCAAAACTAATGAACAGCAGCATGAGTATTTGAAGGAGAACGGCTATCACATCGTTCAGACTAAAACGATGTATAAGTGGAGAAGCATGCTGATCTTAAATATCAAATCCCGGTTTGATATCAAAAGTACCTACACGAACGAAAAAGGATTACATAAAATTATTTTAGAAAAAAATTTGGTTGAGTAAACCAGATGTAACATTCAACAACACCCGCATATGATGAAATAAGCGGGGTGAATGACATGGGTATAAAAGATAAAGTGAAGCAGTGGTTTTTAGGGCCGCTTTATACGCAGGAGTCATTAATACCAATCGAAAATCGGGAACAGTTCACGTATAGTTTGAAACTTGGCTGTCCGGTTATTTTTACAATGAGAGACGGATACGGGCTCATTTTGTTTGAAGAAAGAGATCAGCTAGGCATCGTGTACTTAAAAGACGTTTTCGGTGTAAATGAGGATTATCGCAACTATTTTACACTGCCAGACCTCATCGCCTTTTTCAAAGATCATATGAGTGAAGGAATTTCTTTTTATGCGTGGAATAACTAAAGTATAAAATGAGCAGCACCTCACTTTGTGGGGTGTTGTTTTTGAATCGTTTGAAAGTGAGAGATGGCAATGCCAGTCATAAAGCATCAGGAATACATAAAAGCACCTATTGAAGTTTGCTTTGACCTTGCCAGAAATGTAGACATACACACAGTGACCACATCCCATACGAAGGAAAAAGCTGTGGGAGGAGTTACGTCTGGGCTGATGGAGAATGGTGACTCAGTTACATGGGAAGCCGTACATTTAGGGGTTAAACAACGGCTGACTGCAAGGATCATTGAAATGGACAGACCTTATCGATTTGTTGATGTGATGGTGAAAGGTGCTTTTCATTCCTTCAGACATACACATACTTTCGTGATGAAAGACAAGGGGACTGTGATGACAGACCATTTTGATTATAAGTCGCCATTTGGCGTGATTGGAAAATTAGCAGATCGACTTTTCTTAGAAAAATATATGACGGATTTTCTTGTGAGGCGAGCTAAAGCTTTAAAAGAGATAGCGGAGAATGATTCAAAAATAGATAAAGAGCAGTGGGTGGAATAATGAAAATCGGGTTGGTCAGACATTTTAAAGTAACAAGGGGATATCCAACAGAGAAATGGATCACTCCTTCAGAATTTGATCAATGGATGAAAGAGTATGAAGAATCTGATGTGGAAGAATCGGAAGTTGATCTTGGAGGGATTGAGTGGCGGAAATGCTATGTCAGTACCGTTCGACGAGCAGAGATTACAGCTGAAAAAATCTATAACGGTGAACTGATTAGGACTGATGAGCTTAGGGAAATTGCTGTATATCCTTTCTTTAAGCGGGACATTAAAATCCCGATGATTCTTTACCCATTGTGCATCCGAGCGGCTTGGTTCTTTAATCACAAATCACAGCTGGAACGCAGGACAGATGTGGAACAGCGTATTTCTAAAATCGTTGATCGAATTTTAGAAGAGAGTGAGGAAAATGCGCTAATCGTAAGCCACGGTGCACTTATGATGTTTATGAGGAAAGAACTGATCAGACGCGGATTTAAAGGACCAAAACTTGGACGCCCTGAAAACGCGAAGCTTTATTTGTATGAGAAGGTATAGAGAGATGAACCGCGATATGTCGCGGTTTGGTTATATTGTTTTTAACGTGGGATTCTTTACTGCAAAAAGCTGATTCCCGCACCTTAAAAGGGTAGCGGAAACCAGCTTTTTTCTCATTTTTCATTTAAAATGTAACCTTATGTGTAACAAATACCTCTCATTTGATCCCTTTTTATTGCGCTGCTTTCACAAATTCCTCCATCATCTCGTAGCTCATCGGACCGATGTGTTTTTCGCGAATGATTCCTTTTTTATCTACAATAAAAGTGGTAGGGATCGATACGGTTTTGTACAGATTTCCGGCTTTACCTTCAGTATCTAGCAGGATAGGGAAGTTAATCTTATAATCATCGGCAAACTGCTTCACTTCTTTTTCTGAATCACTATCAGTCAGGTTTACTGCGAGAATTTCGATTTTTTCAGATGAGTGCTCATTATAATACCGCACCATCTCAGGCATTTCTGCGCGGCATGGCGGACACCATGTTGCCCAAAGGTTAATAAACACAACATTTCCTTTTAGATCCGAAAGCCTTATTGAATCTCCATCAATCGTTTTAAGGTCAAAATCGGGTGCTTTGTTCCCTGGTTTTATGCCCGTAGCAACCGTTTCAACAGCTGCAGCGTCCTCTTTTTTGCCGCCAAGCGGAGTATTGTTAATGACTGAAAAGAAAAGAGCAGTCACAAGCATAGAAAGAACGGTTTTTTTGAGCTGAAATGATCCATATGTGTAAAGATAAAAAGCTAGAATTATAAAAAATAAAGAGATCAGACCGTCTGCTGCTACTGTTTCGGATGCAAAATGTGCGCCGTAATAGACCGCAAAGAATATCGTCAGGCCTAAAATACCGCTATAAAAAATTCGGTTTCTATCGAGCTCTCTTTTTCCTGCTACTCTTAATAAATAGAGAACGGCTGCAATAATGCCAAGAACGACACCTGTTTCACCACCGTTAAAATACAAAAGATTAAACGGATGTTTAAAAGTGAGAACCGGATGCAGGATTACATAGGTAATTTTCCATACAAACCAGCAGATTACAACGGAATTAATTAGAACATCGAGAAGCCGTTTTTTATCAGGTTCTTTTCTTAATTTCACATTCAATATTCCATATGCGATCAAAGCAGAGCCAAGAATCGCAAGCCAAACTATTTTTACCGGAAAAGAGCCAATTGAAATGTAGTTCTCCATCATCGCACCGTCCCTAAACTTGTCCTTATTCTAAACTTTATCAAAGTTGTCCCCTTTTTATTCCTAATTTGCTCAAAAGAAAAACGGCAAAGGATTAATCCTTCACCGCTAAAAGAATCATTTTATAGAAGGTAAAATCCGACACCCATGATGAGATAGGCTGCTAGTAGTGTCAGTCCTTCGAACCAGTTCGTGTCACCGTCGTTGGTTAAGGAGATGGTCAAGAATACGGCCAGGACCATCGCGACGAGCTCGGGAAGCGTGAACACGAGCGCCATCGATTTCTCAAAGAAAAGCGAGATCAATACGAGAACTGGAGCAACGAACATGGCAATCTGCAGAGTTGAGCCGATTGCGATTTCGACAGCTACGTTCATTTTATTCTTATAGGCCATAATGATCGCAGAAGCGTGCTCTGCGGCATTTCCGACGATCGCAACGATAATTACCCCGATGAATACTTCACTCCAGCCGAGTGTTTCTCCAACCTCTTCGAACGTATGAACCAATTTTTCGGAAACATAAGCAACGGCAACTGTTGAAAGGGCCAGGATAATAAGTGCTTTCATCTTGCTCCATTCTGCTGTTTCGTGTTCATGCCCCTCATCGTGTTCTGACTGATAAACACCACGGTGTGTAACGAGTTTGAACAGCAATGCGGCAATGTACAAAACAATCATGATAACAGAAACCCAAACGCTTAATGTGAGTGAATCGGCATCGTTCAGTTTATAGGAAAACACCTCAGGGAAAACAAAAGCGACAACAACACCAAAGATGAGCAATCCAGCGTTATGACGGGCATCATAAACATTGAACTTTTGCTGTTTAAATTTTAATCCTCCGACAAAAAAGGACAGTCCTCCTACGAGTAAAAGGTTTCCTAGTACTGAACCCGTTAATGATGCTAATACTACACTTATGAGTCCAGCTTTTAAGGCAAAAATAGAAATGATAAGTTCAACGGCATTTCCGAAAGTGGCGTTTAAAAGTCCGCCGATCCTGGGTCCAGCAACAATGGCCAAGCTTTCTGTCGCGCGGCCCATATAACCCGCCAGTGCAACGATGGTAGCACAATAGATCACAAATAAAATAACGGCCGGCCAATGCTGCATGCTGCCGAAAACAGATAGCGGCACACCAATTATGATGGCAAGTAAAAAGATGCGATTAAACAAGACGCATTCCATCCTTTCATATGTATGTATTATTTTTTACATACTATTCCCTGAAATCGAATTTCTTAACTACAAGATTTTCGGGTATATCGGTTGACATGTTTCAAGGGTACGTGTACACTAACAACTAAATCTTTATCATGGTAGTATATTAGCGAACTAAAGCGTTTGAACGTTTTTACTTGAATTGCTTCCTTGATTTGTTGATTGGAGCGCAAGGTGCGAGACTCCAGCGTGCCAACCACCTGAATAAACTTCTTGCAAGGCATGCGACGAGGAACACGCAGCGT
Organism: Fictibacillus sp. NPDC058756; assembly: GCF_042746035.1. Classification (NCBI taxonomy): domain Bacteria; kingdom Bacillati; phylum Bacillota; class Bacilli; order Caryophanales; family Fictibacillaceae; genus Fictibacillus; species Fictibacillus sp. NPDC058756. Next base: position 696,583 of record NZ_JBHYPU010000001.1, read on the forward strand.
CAGAATTTACTTGTAGACGCAGGAGCACACAGACTTCCTTGTAGGTGAGACTCCTAAAGGCGCAAAGCGCGAGGAGGCTCACCGCCCGCCCCGCGGAAAGCGAGCAACCTGGAGCGGAAATCAACCACTTTCAAGAACACCAATGATTACGAAAACTACTCATATAAAATAACTTCACATATAAAAGGATGAAGGAAAATGTCTAAACCATTTGTTTTTGAAAAGCCTGCAGGCATGCGGGATACACTTCCTGCTTTTTATCAAAAAAATGAAGATATCAAAAATATAATAAAAAAAGAGATGGAGTCATGGGGATATCAGTTCATTCAGACACCTACACTGGAGTATCACGAAACAGTTGGGGAAGCGTCAGCTATTCTGGATCAGCAGTTGTTTAAACTTCTCGACATGGAAGGGAAAACACTTGTTTTACGTCCTGATATGACAGCACCAATCGCACGTGTGGTTTCTTCGAGTATGAAAAATATAGCTTATCCACTTCGCCTTGCCTATAGTTCACCTGTTTTCCGTGCTCAGCAGCGTGAAGGTGGAAGACCGGCTGAATTTGAACAAGTAGGGATCGAACTGATCGGTGAGGGCACATCCAGTGCAGAAGCTGAGGCACTTGCTTTAATGACGGAAGTGATCCAAAAGAGCGGAATCCGTTCTTTTACAGTAGCTGTAGGTCATATCGGTTTCGTACAAGAGCTTTTAGCAGATATTTTGGGAAACGATAGCAGGGTTGCAGAGCTTCTTCGTTACCTTAATGAGAAAAACTATGTAGGTTATACCTCTCATGTAAAAGAGCTTCCGTTATCTTCTATTGATACACTGCGCTTGTTAAAGATTCTTGATTTAAGAGGCGGAATTGAAGTGCTGGATGAAGCCTCTGCATTGGCTCCCAACATGAAGGGACAGCAAGCTTTAGAGGAACTAAAAACGTTACACAAACTGCTGCAGGATTATGATGCTGCACAAAATATCGTTTTCGACTTTACGTTGTTTAGCCACATGAGCTATTACACAGGCATCGTTTTTGAGGGATATGCAGCTGGTATCGGTGCGCCGATCGCAAGCGGCGGCAGATACGACGACCTTCTGAGTCGTTTTGACCGTAAAGCGCCAGCAATCGGATTTGCGATTCGAATGGATTATTTTATAGAAGCTTTGGGAAGCAAGAATGACCCTATTAAAAAACAATGCATTTTGTTTACACCTGAACGCAGAAAAGAAGCACTGCAATTGGCGAAATCCAAAAGATCAAAAGGTGGAAACATAGTGATGCAAGACCTATCTGGTGTTAGAAATGTCGATGAGTTCAGCAAACGATTCGATGAAATTCATTATTTGATCGGAAGACAGCAAGGAGAGGACTTGTAATGAGTACAGTTTTAACGATGGCGATGCCTAAAGGAAGAATATTTGAAGAAGCAGTCGACCTGTTAAGACAAGCAGGCTATCCGCTGCCTCCTGAATTTGAAGAATCACGCAAACTGATCATCGATGCACCTGAAGCGGGGCTTCGATTCATTCTCGCAAAACCGATGGATGTTCCTACATATGTAGAGCATGGTGTAGCGGATATCGGAATCGCTGGCAAGGATGTAATGCTTGAAGAAGAGCGTGATGTTTACGAAGTGCTTGATCTGAAGATTTCAGCCTGTTATTTAGCTGTTGCAGGTTTGCCAGGCGGGAACTATCAAAAAGTGGCTCCAAAAATTGCTTCGAAGTATCCGAATGTTGCTTCTCATTATTTCCGAGAGCAAGGTCAGCAAGTGGAAGTGATTAAATTGAACGGCTCTATTGAGCTAGCACCGTTAATTGGGCTAGCAGACCGCATAGTAGATATTGTTTCCACGGGACGAACGCTGAAAGAAAATGGTTTGGTTGAGCTTGAAAAAATTGCAGACATTACATCGAGACTTATTGTGAACCCGGCAAGCTACAGACTTCATGCGATGAGAATCAACGAACTGGTTGAACGCATGCGTAAACTCGTAGTGAACAAGGGGGATGTCCAGTGAAAATCCAGCCTGTATCTAAATTGAAAACGTTAGAGAGAAGTGTTGAACAAAATACTGAACAGCAGCGAAAAGCAGTTTTAGAAATTTTGCAGAATGTTAAACTTGAAGGTGACAAAGCACTTTTAAACTACACTGAAAAATTTGATGGTGTTTCGCTGAGTTCACTTGAAGTAACAAAAGAGGAAATTGATGAAGCTGTTGCATCTCTTGATCAAAAGATGATCGATATTATTTCTGAAGCGGCTGCAAACATTCGGGAATATCACGAAAAGCAGAAGCGCCAGTCTTGGTTTTTTACAAGAGAAGACGGAACGATGCTCGGACAAAAAGTAACACCTATAGATTCTGTGGGAGTTTATGTGCCGGGCGGAACAGCTGCCTATCCTTCATCTGTACTGATGGGTGTCATTCCGGCCGCTGTAGCTGGTGTTGAAGAAATCATACTTGTATCTCCTCCTGGGAAAGACGGAAAGCTTCCTGCAGCCGTTTTAGCAGCAGCTTCAATCGCTGGCGTTAAACGGATGTTTAAATTGGGCGGCGCTCAAGCGATCGGTGCACTCGCATACGGAACAGAAACCGTACCAAAAACGGATAAAATCGTTGGTCCAGGAAACATTTTTGTAGCACTGGCAAAGCGTGAAGTGTTCGGTGTTTGTGATATTGATATGATCGCGGGTCCAAGCGAAATTGCCGTTCTTGCAGATGAAACAGGGAACGCTAAGTACATTGCAGCTGATTTGCTTTCCCAAGCTGAACACGATCCTCGTTCTGCAGCATTTTTAGTAACGACTTCCAATGATCTTGCAGAAAAGGTTGCGGCAGAAGTAGAAAGCCAGCTTTATGACCTGCCTAGAAAAGAAATAGCTGCTCAAGCCGTACGAGATTACGGAGCTATTTATATCGTTGATTCACTCGAGGAAGGTGCCGAAGTCATTAACCGGATCGCACCGGAACACTTAGAAATTATGACAAAAGATCCAATGAGTTTGCTCGGAAAAATCAAGCATGCTGGAGCGGTTTTCCTTGGTGAATACAGCTCTGAACCAGTGGGAGATTATTTTGCGGGCAGCAATCACGTTCTTCCGACAAGCGGAACAGCACGTTTTTCAAGTCCGCTGAATGTGGATGATTTTACGAAAAAATCTAGCGTGATCCGCTATAGTGAACAAGCAATGAAAGAAAATGGCCATAAAATTTCTGCATTTGCACGCTTAGAAGGACTTGAAGCTCACGCGAGAGCAATCGATTACCGACTGGAGGACAAATAAATGGAAAATAGACGTCAGCATACGATCGAACGAAATACGAAAGAAACACAAATTAGCTTATCACTCGATATAGATGGAGAAGGGCAAGCTGACATCCAGACTCCTGTACCATTTTTAAACCATATGCTTGATGCGATTGCACGTCACGGACATTTCGATTTAACCGTGAACGCAGCTGGTGATGTGGAAATTGATGACCATCACACGACTGAAGATGTTGGAATCTGTCTTGGACAAGCGATTCAAGGTGCATTAGGTGATAAAAGAGGAATAAAGCGTTACGGAAACGCCTTTGTACCGATGGATGAAACATTGGCTCAAGTAGTAATCGATCTTTCAAACCGTCCACATTTAGAGTTTCGTGCAGAGTTTCCAAGTCAAAAGGTCGGTTCGTTTGATACAGAACTCGTACATGAATTCTTCTGGAAACTGGCGTTAGAAGCACGAATGAACCTGCATGTGATTATTCATTATGGAACAAATACGCATCATATGATCGAAGCGGTATTTAAAGCTTTTACAAAAGCACTGGACGAAGCCACACAGATCGACCCGCGTGTTAAAGGAGTGCCTTCAACGAAAGGAATGTTATAGATGATCGGAATTATTGATTATGGAATGGGCAACCTTCACTCTGTCTGTTCCGCATTAAAAAGAATCGAACAGCCTTACATTCTTTCTGGCAATCCAGAGGAACTCCATGAAACAGATGGCTTGCTGCTCCCAGGGGTTGGATCTTTTAAAGATGCAATGAATGAGCTTGAGGAAACAGGACTTATCAATTTTATAAAAAAAGAAACAGAGAACGGAAAACCGCTTATGGGAATCTGTTTAGGCATGCAGCTTCTGTTTGAAGAAAGTACAGAGAACGGGTTAACGAAAGGGCTCGGACTTCTGCCCGGGAAAGTAGATCGTTTTAGCGGTGTTACAGCTGAAGGCAAAACCTATAAAGTACCTCATATGGGATGGAACAACCTTCACTTTTTACAAAAAGAACAGCCTCTGTTAAAAGGGCTGGATGAAGGCTACGTATATTTTGTGCATTCATTCGTCGTTCAAACAGATGATAGAAACGTCTTAGCTGCTGCAGCACATTATGAAGATGTGGAAGTGCCAGCTGTTGTTGGACGCGAGCATATTATGGGTACGCAGTTTCACCCTGAAAAAAGTTCAGAGACAGGCATGGGGATGCTGACAAACTTTTGCCGTTTCGTTGAGGAGGGAAAACAAAATTGAGTTCATTTACACTCTATCCTGCGATTGATATGCGTGGCGGAAAATGTGTAAGACTTTTGCAGGGTGATTACAACCAGGAGACCGTTTATGGTGATTCACCGTTTGATATGGCAAAGCAGTTTACGGATCAAGGTGCCGAATGGATTCATATGGTAGACCTCGATGGTGCTAAGGACGGAAAAAAAGTAAATCATGAACATGTCATTCGTGTGGTTAAAGAATTGCCTGCAAAAGTGCAAATCGGCGGCGGTATCCGATCGATGGATGACGTTTCTTATTATTTAGATGCAGGAGTTGACCGCGTTATTTTAGGGAGTGCTGCGGTTTCCAATCCTGAGTTTGTACGAGAAGCATTAAACCGTTATGGCGGATCAAGAGTTGCGATTGGACTTGATGCGAGGGGTGGCTTTATTGCAACTGAAGGCTGGATTGAAACTTCACACATCATGGCGGTTGATCTCGCAAAAAGACTTGTAGAAGAAGGCGCTGAAACGTTTATTTTTACTGATATCTCTAAAGACGGCATGCTGCAGGGACCTAATGTAGAAGCGATTGGTGAACTCGCACGCATTACAGGAAAAGAAGTGATTGCTTCAGGCGGTGTCAGCTCCATTGATGACTTAGTGAGCTTAAAGAAAGATGAGCGAAACATCGCAGGAGCGATTATCGGAAAAGCCCTCTACACTGGACGCTTTACTCTTTCAGATGCGTTAGGAAGTGTGAAGTAATGCTTACAAAACGAATTATTCCTTGTTTAGATGTAAAAGATGGCCGGGTTGTAAAAGGTATTCAGTTTTTAAACTTAGTAGATGCTGGAGACCCTGTCGAGCTTGCCAGGTTTTATGATAAGGCAGGCGCAGATGAACTCGTATTCTTAGATATCTCAGCCAGCCATGAAGGACGGGATACGATAGTTGAAGTCGTGGAACGTGTTGCCGCTGAACTTGCCATCCCTTTTACAGTCGGAGGCGGAATTAACAAACTAGAAGATATGAAAAGAGTATTAAGAGCAGGTGCTGATAAAGTCTCAGTGAACACAGCAGCAATTTTAAGACCCGAACTGATAACCGAAGGATCTGATTACTTTGGCGCCCAATGTATCGTAGTTGCAATTGATGCTAAGTATGATGAAGAACTTGGATCATGGCGTGTATATACCCATGGGGGACGCAAACCCACTCAATGGGAAGTCACTGAGTGGGCGCAAGAGGCAGTTAAGCGAGGTGCTGGTGAAATTCTTTTAACCAGCATGGACAAGGATGGAGAAAAGTCTGGATTTAACCTTGCTCTTACAAAAGCAGTCAGTGAAGCAGTGACTGTTCCTGTAATTGCATCTGGCGGCGCCGGAAACGCTGATCATTTTTATGATGCGTTCACAGAAGGTAAAGCAGATGCGGGTCTTGCCGCTAGCATTTTTCATTATAAAGAAACATCAATCGGAGAGCTAAAGTCAGAATTGCAAAAGTTGGGGGTGTCTGTACGTTGAAATGGAAAAAGTTGAAATTTGACGAAAACGGGCTGATTCCTGCTGTAGTGCAGGATTATCAGTCAAAAGAAGTTTTGACCGTCGCATACATGAGTGAAAAGTCGCTCGAAAAAACGGTCGAAATCGGCGAAACTGTATTTTTTTCAAGATCACGAAATAAATTGTGGCACAAAGGTGAAACGTCCGGAAATACACAAAAAGTAAAGAGCATCCGATACGACTGTGACCAGGACGCATTAGTGGTTTTAGTTGAGCCCCAAGGACCAGCCTGCCACACAGGAACGTACAGCTGTTTTTCAGAGACACTTTATAGCGCAGACGAAAATCATGATGGACCAAGCCCTGATAGATACGCAATTTTAAGTGAGCTTCAGGAAATCATTGCGCAGCGAGAGCATGAAATGCCTGAGGGAGCTTACACCACTTATCTTTTCGAACATGGAGTAGATAAGATTCTTAAAAAAGTTGGGGAAGAAGCGGGAGAAGTCATCATCGCAGCGAAAAATCGTGACCCTGAAGAGCTGAAGTGGGAGGTTTCCGATCTTCTTTATCACGTATTGGTGCTTTTGCAGGAGCAAAAGGTACCTTTGGACGATGTTTTAGCTACATTGAAGGAAAGACATACAAAAAAGGACAACTGAGGAGCGAATTCTCGGTTGTTTTTTTTTGTTTTGATAGCGGATATGTGCGCTCGCCGGGATTTATGCTCGCCCTTCTAGATTCCGCTGGCCTGCTGTAAGCTCGGTTCATCAGATCTATATCCTCCTTCAATCATTTTTTGTCGAAAGTTTCCTGCACATTATTTACAGTCAAAGGGGTGTTAGTATTTTTCGCATGTGTTATAATTTTTTGGTTGAAAACTTTGTGAACTGAACGATAAAGAAGTAAAGAGTTTACATAGTAGATGGGGGAACTAGTATATGTATAAAAGAAAAAGGGCCAGTGAAGCAGGCGGCCGCGTTCTTCCCTTTATCCAGGATGGGGACTATTTTTTCGAAAAAGGAATTAAAGCCTATAATAGGCGTGATTTATATACAGCAAAAAAAATGTTTGAGCGGGCCGTGACCTTCCAGCCGGAAGAGCCCTCTTTTTTATGTCAGCTGGCTTCAACGCTTGCTGAGATCGGTGAATATGAAGAATCCAACAGGCATTTATTGAACGTAATCGAGAGTGGATCTGATATGTCAGAATGCCACTTTTTCCTTGCGAACAATTTTGCTCATTTAGGCATGTATTCTGATGCAGAAGAACATGCTTTGTTATACATTCAATACGATCCAGACGGTGAGTTTGTCGATGACACGCAGGAATTGCTTGATCTGATCAGTCTTGAAACAGGCAGCAAGTCAACGAACGGTCTGCCTCTTTCGACAGAAGAGGAGCTGATCAAATCTCATGATGAAGCAAGACAATCGATCGAGCGGGGAGATCTTCCTCTTGCACAAGAGCAGCTTCGTGAAATTATCGAAAATCACCCGAAGTTTTGGGCAGCATACAATAATTTAGCTCTCACGCATTTTTATAAAAGTGAATTTGATGAAGCGATGGATGTTCTTCAGGATGTACTGGATAAGAATCCTGGAAATCTTAATGCTTTATGTAATTTAGCGATCTTTTTATTCCATTTAGGAATGGACGAACCTGGCGGGAAACTTGTGGACCGGCTTAAAATGGTGCACCCGATGCACCCGGAGCACAGATATAAGCTCGGAAACACGTTTGGTCTTTTAGAGGAGCATGTTTATGCAAATAAATGGCTGCAAACGTTAAGAAAATCGTCGTTCATTTATGATCCTGTAACGACTCATATGCTTGCCGTTTCTTATTACGCGCTCGGACATAAAGAGCTTTCTTTAAAAACGTGGAAAAAGGTGCTCGAATTAGATCCAGAAGGCAATGTTGCACCATTTTATATGGAAAAAGCACAAAACGATGAACTGACGGTGTCAGGCGGAGACTATCAGTACCGCATTCCCGCGAACAAGCAGAACAAGCCGAAAAAAGACCGTCAGATTAAAGCGATGGAACATATCCAGCAGATACGTAAAGGGCTGGAAAAAAACAAAATCACGCATTTATTTCTACTTAGAGGGAATAAAAATGAAGAGGCCTACGAGACTCTTCGTGATTTTTGCATGCGCAAAGAAGAATCTCTTTTTGTAAAAGAAATTGCTGCAAATATCATGCTTGAGCACCATCCGGAGCTCCCGGTTAAACTAGCACATGAAGAAGCTCTCGTAGAAGTAGGGAGTCCTTCTGCTCTATTAACAAAGGCACTTGATGTTCTTCAGATTGTTAAAGAAAGCAGCCCTGCAATCGATGAGCAAGTTCTTTTTTACTGGTCAGAAGCTATAAAGCTGTCAGAGGTTAAAGGCGAAAAAATCTTTGATAATGAAAAAGCAATCGCAGCGGCGATCGATCACTTAGCACGTAAGCAAAGAGGTAAATCGACTCAAAAAGCAATCGCTGAATTGTACGATGTTTCGGTTTCTGTCCTCTCCTTAAGGATTAAAAAGCTGATCAGCTGGGTAAATCGCAACGTATGAGCAGAATCTTGGACTTTGCTCCTATGAGCCGATAGGATTGACGTATAGTAAATAAGAATTTCCTTATATAAGGAGTGTACTTAAATGAGTGAAGAAAAAATTTATGATGTAGCAATATTAGGTGCAGGACCAGCGGGTATGACTGCTGCAGTTTACACATCCCGTGGGAATTTGGATACGATTATGATCGAACGCGGAATTCCAGGCGGACAGATGGCAAATACAGAGGACGTTGAGAACTACCCTGGATTTGACCATATTTTAGGACCAGAACTTTCAAACAAAATGTTTGAGCACGCAAAAAAGTTCGGTGCTGAATACGCGTATGGTGATGTAAAAGAAATCATCGACGGTGAAGAATATAAGACGATCAAAGCAGGCAGCAAAACATACAAAGCCCGCTCGATTATTATTTCTACAGGTGCCGAATATAAAAAGCTTGGTGTACCTGGTGAAAAAGAATTATCAGGCCGCGGTGTATCTTATTGTGCGGTTTGTGACGGAGCGTTCTTTAAAGGCCGTGAACTGGTTGTTGTCGGCGGTGGAGACTCTGCAGTTGAAGAAGGCGTGTACTTAACACGTTTTGCGACAAAAGTAACCATCGTTCATAGACGCGATAAACTTCGTGCTCAAAAGATCCTTCAGCAGCGTGCGTTTGACAATGATAAGATCGATTTCATTTGGAATCATTCTTTAAAAGAAATCCACGCTGAGAATAACAAAGTAAGTAACGTAACCCTTGTAAATACTGAAACTGGGGAAGAGTCAGATGTTAAAACAGACGGAGTATTCATTTATATCGGGATGCTTCCGCTAAATGCAGCATTCAAAGACCTTGGTATCACAAACGAAAACGGTTATGTAGAAACGAACGAACAGATGGAAACGAAGATCCCAGGTATCTTTGCTGCTGGTGATATTCGTGAAAAAACGCTTCGTCAAATTGTTACGGCAACAGGTGATGGAAGTATCGCTGCACAGGCTGCACAGCACTATGTAGAAAATTTGGCTGAAAAGTTAAAAAACGTAACTTCTAATTAATCAACTTGTAACAGTGGTGAAACAATTGTGGGGTAATATAAAAATAAGAAATTGACCCCCTTTTTATAAAGGCAAGACTTTGACACGGAGCTATGCTTCGTGTCCTTTTTTTGTTTTGGGCTTAAGTTGATTAGATATTGGTTTTTGTTGTCCAGTGCAGTTAGAAGGGCGGAATCTCAAAAAATGAAAACTCGCGGATATATGATGAAAATTCGCGGAATTATTGCCAAAACTCGCGGAATTAACAATGAAACTCGCGGGATTAAAGCCAAAAATTTAGGGATTATAGCTTTTGAAAGTCATATGAAAAGGTTGGCGGATGCCAAGCTGCCTATCTGTGATCGATTTCGAAGCGAATTCAATTTAAATTGCTGTTTTTTTCGCTCATTTTCATATAAATTGCATAAGTCCGCGTATTATAGACAGCTAGAGATTCAATCAAAGTGAAAATAAGGCTATTTCCAAAAAACTTTTGTAATTGCCATTTTATTCACCGGTTTTACTCACATAATAAAACGAAAACGATACTTTAAAACTAAGAATACTAAATACGATCAACCCTTGAGGCGTCTGTATTGTGAGGGGTTACATAATTTAGTATACTAAACGATATAGACAAAGCCCTGAGGTGAAATAAGTGCAAAGAGTAACAAACTGTGTGTTAATCAAAGATAATCAAGTGCTTTTGCTTCAAAAGCCTAGACGGGGATGGTGGGTAGCACCCGGAGGTAAAATGGAGTCAGAAGAGTCGATCCGTGACACTGTTATCCGGGAATACCGGGAAGAAACAGGTATTTATTTAAAGAACCCTCAATTAAAGGGTGTTTTTAATTTTATTATTAAACAAGGTGACAAAATCGTATCGGAATGGATGATGTTTACCTTTTTAGCAACAGATTCAGAAGGTGAAGCGCTAGAGGAGTGTGAAGAAGGTAAATTAGCCTGGAAGCCAGTTGATGAAGTAAGAGAACTTCCGATGGCACCAGGAGATCATCACATTTTGGATTATGTGACAAAAGGAAGCAATATGATTTTTGGCACATTCACGTATACACCTGATTTTGAGTTGCTTTCCTATCGATTAGATCCGGCTTAACATGGAGCCGGCAGCATAAGAATTGAACATAGTTTACAGGGGGGATATGGCATGGAAAGACAAGACGTACAAATGGTGATTATTACAGGAATGTCAGGAGCCGGAAAAACGGTGGCCATGCAGAGCTTCGAGGATTTAGGCTTCTTCTGTGTAGATAATCTGCCGCCTGCACTACTCCCGAAATTTGTAGAATTGATGCAAGAATCTGCAGGCAAGCTGAATAAGGTTGCACTCGTAATGGACCTTCGTGGCCGTGAGTTTTTTGATCAGTTGTTTTCAACGCTTGACCAGCTTGCGGTCTCATCAGACATCCAGCCGCAGATTTTATATTTAGACTGCAAGGATGCTACACTTGTCCGCCGGTATAAGGAAACGCGCCGTTCGCATCCGCTGGCGAAAAGCGGAAATCCTCTTCAAGGCATCACGCAGGAACGTGAAATGCTGGAAGAGCTAAAGGGAAGAGCTCAGCAAGTGCTCGATACATCAGACCTTAAACCGCTGCAATTGCGTGAGCGCATCATTCAGCGCTATTCTGCGAACGCTGCACATCCGTTTACAATCAATGTCATGTCATTCGGTTTTAAATATGGCATGCCGATTGACGCTGACTTGGTATTTGACGTACGTTTCTTGCCGAACCCTCATTACATTGAGCATATGAGACCGAGAACAGGGCTCGAGCCGGACATATCTGAGTATGTTTTAAAATGGCCGGAAACAAATAAATTTTTAGAGAAGCTGCTTGACCTTCTTCACTTTATGGTTCCGCAATACAAGCGTGAAGGAAAGAGCCAGCTTATAATCGGAATCGGCTGTACAGGCGGGAAACACCGTTCTGTAGCCCTTGCTGAATATATCGGAAACGTACTATCCAAAGAATACGTTACATTCAGCAGCCACAGAGATATGGGAAAGGATAAAGTATAGATGAAGAAGCAGCCGAAAGTGGTAGTGCTTGGCGGAGGAACGGGTCTTTCCGTTCTCCTTCGAGGTTTGAAGCGCTATCCTGTAGATATTACTGCTATCGTTACGGTTGCAGATGATGGCGGCAGCTCAGGAAGACTGAGGAGGGATTATGACATGCCCCCTCCTGGGGACGTCAGAAACGTGATCGCTGCGCTTTCTGAAGTAGAGCCGCTTGTAGAAAAAATGTTTCAGCACCGGTTCAAGGTGGGTGACGGTATAACCGGTCACTCGCTCGGGAACCTTCTTTTAGCTGCAATGCACGATATTACGGGAGACTTTTTAACAGGAATCCGGGAACTTTCCCGCGTTTTAAACGTAAGAGGTCAAGTACTGCCTGCAGCGAAGAACAGTATTATTTTAAGTGCTGAATTAGAAGATGGGACGATTGTACAGGGGGAATCTAAAATCCCGCTGTCGAATAAAAAGATTAGAAGAGTTTTCTTAAATGATGAACATATCGAACCGCTTCGTGAAAGTGTTAAAGCCATTCAAGAAGCAGATCTTATTGTAATCGGACCAGGTAGTCTTTATACGAGCATTCTGCCGAATCTTCTCGTTGGCGGAATTTCTAAGGCCATTCGCGAGGCAACGGCACCTAGAGTGTATGTATGCAACGTCATGACTCAGCCGGGTGAGACGACGGATTATACAGCAGGAGATCATATACAAGCTTTAATCGATCATGTAGGGCATAATTTTATAGATGTCGTAATCGTGAATAATGAAACGATACCTTCTGAGTTTCTGGATCTTTATCTTGAAGAAGGTGCATCACAGGTTTTATTTGATGAGGAGCGTCTAAAGTCGTTCGGCATCGGGTTAGTTTGCGATAATATCATTCAGTACGGAACGCTTGTCAGACATGATGCCAGACGTGTATCTGATCTGCTATTAGGACTTATTGAAATATAGTTAAGTTCAGGGAACAAAAAGAGAGGTGGTGAAGCAGATGTCATTCGCTGCAGATACAAAGAAAGAATTAACGCAGCTTGAACTGAAGGACTGCTGTAAAAAAGCAGAGCTTGCTGCATTGATTCGAATGAATGGCTCCATCTCTTTCAGCAACAGAAAGCTGATTCTAGATATTCCAACTGAGAATGCTGCAATTGCTAGAAGGATTTATACGCTGATCAAGGGTGTTTATCCTTATCACGTTGAGCTGTTAGTACGAAAAAAGATGCGCTTGAAAAAGAACAACGTTTACATCGTACGAGTTTCAGAAGAATCAAGAGCATTGTTGGAAGATTTGAAGATTATTGACGGGTCTTTCACGTTTACCCGCAATATTGCAGAGGAATTTAATAAAAAAAGCTGCTGCCGCCGTGCATATATGAGAGGTGCTTTTCTAGCCGGTGGTTCAGTGAACCATCCTGAGACGAGCTATCATCTTGAGATTTTTTCCATGTACGAAGAGCATACGGTTGCATTAGCTGAACTGATGAATAAGTTTACGCTGAAAGCTAAAGTGCTTGAGCGTAAAAAAGGTTACATCATTTATTTAAAAGATGGTGAGAAAATTTCAGAGTTCTTAACACTGATCGGCGCTCACCATGCTGTTCTATTCTTTGAAGATATTCGTATTTTAAAAGATATGAGAAATTCGGTTAACCGCCTTGTAAACTGCGAAACGGCAAACTTGAACAAAACCGTTGGAGCCGCTATGAGACAGGTGGAAAATATTAAATACATCGAAGATCAGGTAGGGCTCGAAGTGCTTCCTGAGAAGCTGCGTGAAATTGCGAGGCTGCGTGTAACACATCAGGAAATAACGCTAAAGGAGCTGGGAGAGATGGTATCATCCGGCCCCGTAAGCAAATCAGGTGTAAATCACCGATTGCGAAAAATTGATGAAATTGCAGAGAAACTTAGAACAGGTCAACCCATCAATTGATGTTTCGATATAAAGAGAAGAAGGCTAGAGGAGGTAGAATAGAATGGTTGAGAAAAAGGTAACTGTGCAGTTAAAAAGCGGACTTCAGGCACGTCCGGCAGCGCTTTTCGTTCAAGAAGCAAACCGTTTCACTTCAGATGTGTTCGTTGAAAAAGAAGGCAAGAAAGTAAATGCAAAAAGCATCATGGGGATCATGAGCTTAGCAGTCGGCTCTGGCTCTGAGCTGGTGTTAGCTGTGGATGGTCCTGATGAAAATGAAGCGATCGAAGCCCTTGCAGAGTTTGTCTCAAAAACCGAGTAGGGGTCTGACCCCAGACAATTACAAACCGCCATTTTGTCCATACGAGGAGGACAAAATGGCGGTTTTTTTATTTTACAGGGTTGGCCTCACACAGTTTCTTAATATAGTGATAAAGAGGAAAGGGAGGCGATTGCTTTGGAGCATACGAGTATTATGTATGACTGGTCGTTTGCCGCTGGTTTAACAATGGTAAATATCCTCTTAACCCTTTATATCCTTAAACCAAAGAAAAGCACGCTAAGAAGAATCTATTGGGTTTTCATGCTTATTTTTATTATCATCTATCCTCTCGCATTGCTCGGCTACTCTTTTGCAGATCCGTCAAACCCAGGTCTCTTCTTAAGCCTTGCTTTCGGGATCACCGCAACCTTCAGCATCCTATTATTTTTCAGTGTGTGCTGGATCTGGGTCATCAGGCATTCCTTTTATCGCTGAGATCCGTTCAAAGTACTGCAAACAGTTGACAGACAAAGGGCTAGCCTTTATATTAATCACTAATCAGGAGAATAGCAGTTAGTTGAGATGAGTGGAGAGAAGAGAGCATAGCTTGAGCTGAGTTGAGAGTATTTAATCCTTGATTAAACCTCTTTCTTAGTTTATTAATGTTGCTTTAAAACAAGCCTCCGCTGTAACAAGCGAGAGGCTTTTATTATTTGAAAGAGGTGGTTGAAAATGTTTAGCCCATCAATAGAGGACGTCGTATCTCTTACAAAACAAAATTATAATGTCATTCCGGTCGGTTTTACGTACCTTTCCGATCATGAAACGTGTATCTCACAATTTGAAAAGGTCCGTCATGAAAATTATTCGTTTTTACTTGAAAGTGTAGAAGGCGGAGAACGCTGGGCAAGGTACTCTTATATTGGCAGGAAGCCCTTCTTGGTAATCTCCTCAAAAGGGTATGATGTGAATCTAACCTACCTAAACGATAATGAAAGCAAAACCATGCAAGAACACGGTTCTCCTTTAGATATAGTGAAGAAACACATATCACGCTACAAATCTCCCAAACTCACTGAACTCCCGCCATTTACAGGAGGCGCTGTCGGATTCTTCGGATATGATCTTATTCATACTTTCGAAAATGTCCCTTCACCGCCCACTCCATCTAACCAGTCGAATGAAATGGAATTTCTATTTACAGATGAAATGATCGTTTTTGATCACCTTAAACAAAAAACTACGATTCTTTGCAATATGCATATTGATCGTGACGATCAAGAAGAAACCATTCAAAAGAAATATGAACAAGTTTGCGCAAACATCCGTAAAACCTATCATGGATTGCAGGAGCCTTCAAAAAAGACATCTATAAAAAACGATTTTGCCTTTGAAAAGAATAAGCGAACAGGAAATGTCCGTTCTTCCCATACGAAAGAAGAGTTCTGCTCAATGGTGGAAAAAGCAAAGGAATATATCAAAACAGGTGACATCTTTCAAGTCGTTCTGTCACAGCGGTTCGAGCAGGAAACAGAAGCAGATCCCTTTGATGTGTACAGACTGCTTCGTTCGATGAACCCTTCACCGTACATGTATTATTATAAATCGAAAGATACCTATATCGTTGGAGCGTCCCCTGAACTTCTTGTAAAAGTGGATAACGGCTGCATTGAGAACCGGCCAATCGCAGGAACAAGACCTAGAGGAAAAACACGGGAAGAAGACATAGCGTTTGAAGCAGACCTTTTGGCAGATGAAAAAGAACGCGCGGAACATGTGATGCTCGTTGACTTAGGACGGAACGATGTTGGCCGGGTGAGCGAATTTGGCACAGTGGAACTTGATTCTTATATGGAGATCGAACGATATTCCCATGTGATGCACATCGTTTCGCATGTAAAAGGAAAAATGCAAAAGGATAAAGATTTCTTTGATGCCCTTCGTTCATGTATGCCAGCAGGTACCGTATCAGGTGCTCCAAAGGTAAGAGCTATGCAGATTATCTCCGAACTTGAAAAAGAAGCCCGGGGCGTCTATGGAGGTGCAATCGGCTACCTAGGCTTTAATGGCCAAATGGACTCATGTATCGCCATTCGGACAATCGTTTTCCAGGACGGAAAAGCGTATGTCCAAGCTGGAGCAGGAGTCGTAGCAGATTCTGTCCCAGAGCGGGAATATGAAGAAACCGTAAACAAAGCCAAGGCCATGCTAAAAGCAATCGAAGGGGGGACAGACCCCAGACAAATACAAATCCCCAGTTTGTCCATTCAGTAAGGACACCAATCGTGAAATAAGCTGAGCATTTTTCTACTCGTGTTCTTTGAAAATGGATATACTGTCCCTTGTATCAAATTTTTGATTATACTAACTCAGAACGTAAAGGGGACTTATATAGATGAAAGCTTTGCTGCTTGAAGATAAAAATATGTGGCGTGAAATGAAGGTAAGTGAGACGGAGAAACCTGCTCCTGGACCAGGTGAAGTACTTGTTAAAGTAAAAGCTGCGGGTCTTAATCCGGTAGATTACAAAACCGCAACCAACGGAAATCCGAATTGGTCATATCCGCACATTTTGGGAGTGGATGCAGCAGGAGTTATAGAAGAAACAGGCGAAGGTGTATCAGAATTCCAAATAGGAGACCGTGTATTTTATCATGGAAATCTGACGAAAAAAGGCGGATTTGCTGAATTTGCTGTAACAACTGCTCACACCGTTGCAAGAATACCTGATGTGTTATCTTTTGAAGATGCTGCTGCTCTTCCTTGTGCTGGTATGACAGCTTATCAAGCTTTAGTTCGTAAAATGAACCTTCAGAGCGGAGAAACGATTCTTATTCATGGCGGCGCAGGCGGTGTAGGCGGATTTGCAATCCAGCTTGCCAAAAACATCGGTGCAAAAGTTATTACAACTTGTTCTCCTGAAAATGAAGAGTACGTTAAAGAGCTCGGAGCAGATTACGTTATCTTTTATAAAACAGAAAATGTTCACGCTCGTATTTTGGAAATAACAGAAAATGCAGGTGTGAACGCAGTACTGGATACAGTAAGCTGTGATAATGCTACAGACTCACTCAAAAGCATTGCATTTAATGGCCGAATCGCTTTCATTGCCGGTAATCCAGATTATTCTGCTGTAAAACCTTTTAGTCAGGCACTGTCTTTCCATGAAATCGCACTGGGCGCAGCTCATTTTTCAAATAATATTGAAGCACAAAAAGATTTAGCAGCAATGAATGAAGAATTAGCCAATCTCGTTGTTGAAAGCAAACTATCTACAATGATTTCAGAAAAAATAACATTAGAAGAAGTGCCGGCTGCGCTTATCAAACTTTCAGAAAGACATGTTAAAGGGAAAATTGTAGCTGTCATCTAAATATTGCAAACAAAAAAACAGGATCACCTCAGCGGCGGTCCTGTTTTTAATAAAACTTATTTTTTAATATCTGTGCTGTCTACTGAAGTAATCAGCTTATCAACTAAACCATATTCTACAGCAGCTTCAGCTGTTAAGAAGTTGTCACGGTCTGTGTCGCGCTCGATAACTTCAAGCGGCTGACCAGTTTTTTCAGCCAAGATTTTGTTTAGCTGTTCACGCATCTGGATAATGCGGCGAGCGTGGATTTCGATGTCGCTCGCTTGACCGCGAGTTCCGCCAAGCGGCTGGTGAATCATTACTTCTGAGTTTGGAAGAACGTAACGCTTTCCTTTTTCACCTGCAGCAAGCAAGAATGCACCCATGGATGCAGCCATACCGATACAGATTGTTGATACATGCGGCTTAATGAAGTTCATTGTGTCATAGATCGCCATACCAGAAGTGATAGATCCACCTGGGCTGTTTATGTATAACGAGATGTCTTTATCAGGATCTTCAGCGGCTAGGAATAAAAGCTGTGCAACGATAGAGTTTGATACGTTGTCATCGATCGCGCTGCCAAGCATAATAATTCGGTCTTTTAATAATCGGGAGTAGATATCGTAAGCGCGCTCCCCACGGTTCGTTTGTTCAATTACTGTTGGAATTAAGTTCATGGAAATCCTCCTTCTCCTTTTTCACTTTAAACTGTACTGTCATCATACAAAAAAGGTCAAACAAGGTCAAACGATATGCTGTTTAACTTTTCAATTCGCCAACATATGCATAATATCCTTCTTAAACCTTATGTATGGGCTATCATCATAATGCCCGCGAGGAGTAGGATTTTAAACCTCTGGATGTGAAAACATTACCCTTTTTCTTTAATAAGTAAGCTTAATTTTGATTTTTAATTTCGATATAAGCCGTTTCCAAATTACGTATGCGGCGAACGATCTCACTGTTTTTATTCAAGTTGTCATTAATAAGTGTCCCAACAATAGAACGGTAATAGGCGTTCATCGCGTGTGTTTTTGTAAAAACATCTTTATTTCTTTCTATATAATGCTGAAAGTTTTCTTTAAAATAAGGTACTGAAAATGCTTCGCTCATGGTATCCTCCTAAAACTAAGTGGAAAGTAAATAATAATGTGTATATAAAACCCTTATCTATCATAGCCTATTCTTGTGCCTAATCAAAATTAAATGAAAAAAATCATCCCTAGTTTTGACAATTGAATTTAGGCATGTTATATTTTATTTAACCATTTACGGTGTGAATATTTTTGGATTTAAAGCGGTCGTACTTTTTGAATAAGAAGTGGAACACTTAAATCCGCTTCTGATTATTCAGATGAGTACGTATTTTTTTATGCCTTTTTATTTACATAGTAATACGGTTAAAAGAGTTAAAACGCTTACATAGCGTTTGTAAGGAGGAAACACCCATGCAAAATGGTAAAGTAAAATGGTTTAACGCTGAGAAAGGTTTCGGCTTCATCGAAGTTGAAGGCGGAAACGACGTATTCGTTCACTTTTCTGCGATTCAATCAGAAGGCTTCAAGTCTCTTGAAGAAGGACAAGAAGTATCTTTCGAAATCGTTGATGGCGAGCGTGGACCACAAGCTGCTAACGTAACAAAACTTTAATAGTAAAGTTTAGAATGCCAGACTGCCCCCGGGCGGTGCTGGCATTTTTTTGTACCCTTAGAATTGTGTGAGAATTGACTGGGGTCTGTCCCGGGACAGACCCCAGTCAATTCTCATTTCAATTACATCACCGCCAAATTTTGTAGGATGTATAGCGCTTACATCTGTAGTATCATGAATAGGAGGAGGGATACAAAATGGAAATGGGTTTGTACCAACAGCAGAGCATGAATCTCGTCATGACAACTGAACTACGCCAGGCCATAGCCATTTTACAAGTTCCTAGTTATGAACTTACTTCCTATCTGCAAGAGCAGGCGTTAGAAAATCCGTTAATCGAAATCACAGAGCCAAAAGGCATGTTTACAACACTGAAAAAAAGCGGACGTAAAAATGGGGTCAGCAGTCAATCAGCTGATAAACAGAGTTACGACCATCTGATCATCGAACAAGAAACGCTGTATGACTATCTATATAAACAATCAATCTTGCTTCCTCTTCAGGAACAGGACCGGAAAATATTTAATTATCTTTTATTAAGCCTGAATGAAAATGGCTATCTGACTGTAACGGCTGAAGAAACGGCAGCACAATTTACAGCAACAATAGCGAATTGTGAAGAACTTATCTCTATGCTGCAGAAGCTAGAACCAACTGGAATCGGTGCCCGCAGTTTAAGAGAGTGCCTTTTAATCCAGCTTTCTGAACAAAAACTCGAACACACATTAAGCTACATAATCGTCGATCAGCATTTAGAACTGCTAGCAGAACGGAAAATCAAAACCTTATCTGAACTGCTTAATGTCCCCCCGCAGCAGATTGAAGAAGCGGCAGATTTTCTGCAGACATTAGATCCGCGGCCGGGAGCAGCTTTTTCGCCACCAGATGAGCAGTCTTATTTATATCCGGATGTGTCAGTGGCAGTGGCAGTGGAAAGCGGGAAGCTTCATATTTCGATCAACGAGCAATATTCACCAGTCTTGAAGCTGAATGACAGCTATGCATCCCTTTTGCAAGATAAACATAAAAAGTCAAAATTTATAGATGAATCGTATCAAAAGTTCAACTGGCTTAAAAAAGCTTTAGAACAAAGAAAAGAAACACTTCTCAAAATTACATCTGAGATCGTTAGAGTCCAAGAGAAATATTTTCATACGTTCGAGAAAAAGGACCTCATACCATTAACGTTAAAGGATGTAGCTGATCAAATAGGCGTGCATGAATCTACTGTTAGCCGTGCGGTGAAGAATAAAGTTTTGCAGACTTCCAAAGGGGCAGTTGAGCTTAAGTCATTTTTCTCAGCAAAAATATATACACAGGATGGCGGGAGTGCTTCAGCAACATCAGCAAAAACACAGATAAAAAAGCTGATAGAAAGCGAGAACAAACTAAAGCCATTATCTGATCAAGTTCTTGCAGCTTTATTAGAACAAAACAGCGGGCTTAGCATCTCGCGAAGAACAGTTGCGAAGTATAGGGAAGAATTAAACATTCCATCCTCTTCAAAAAGAAAACGCTACTCTTAATAAATGAAATCAGATCTTTTCCAGCAGGAAGAGATCTTTTTCTTTGATTCATTCTAAAGATTATTGCTTTAGTACATTTTCTAGTTGATTGGAGCGTTAGGTGCGTGCCTACCACATGAGAAGCTTCTCGATAGGCATGCGACGAGGAAG
Source organism: Fictibacillus sp. NPDC058756 (assembly GCF_042746035.1). Classification (NCBI taxonomy): domain Bacteria; kingdom Bacillati; phylum Bacillota; class Bacilli; order Caryophanales; family Fictibacillaceae; genus Fictibacillus; species Fictibacillus sp. NPDC058756. Next base: position 717,058 of record NZ_JBHYPU010000001.1, read on the forward strand.
CTCACCGCACGCCCCGTGGAAAGCGAGCAATCTGGAGCGGAGATCAACCACAATCAAGAGCAACAATGAATACGAAAACAGACTTTCTTAACGGATGAGATCTTTATTCTTTTTTAATAGGTTCTGCTATCATTTAAGTTAAACAATCGTTTAAAAAGGAGAATTAATAATGGCCGGAAAAAAAGTTGTTTTTTATACAAAAATACATTGTCCACTCTGCGATAAGGCGCATAAACTATTACAAGACCTGCAAAAAGAAATACCGTTCACAATTGAAACTGTAGACATTTATAAAAACGACGTACTTCTTGGAAAATACGGATTGATGATTCCTGTTATAGAAGTGGATGGCGCAGAAATCGATTACGGTATCATCTCCATTGATAAAGTAAAGAAAGCGCTTACTAATTTTTAATAAGTAAAAGTTGTTGAAATCTAGTGAAAGTATTTGATAATATAAACGTGCCAGAAGGAAATTTAACTTTTTAATGACAAAAAGTATTTTCTGGCACGTTTGAAATTCATGCGATCAGGGAATTATACAATTGGCAATAACATACTTGGTTAACACCAAGTTATTTTCTTACGCTAATGGGACAAAAAATGACTAACTGGGACCAAAAGTGTCCAATTAGACATTTTTTTACCCAACATAAACAAAACGTACCGTAATCCCATTGAATCAGGAGAATGTGCAATGAAGAATCTATTAGATGTGCAAAAGAAATTGCTGCCAGACCTTCTGGATACGATGCGGAAACGTTACAGCGTTTTAAATGTGGTGAGAATTCATGAGCCCATTGGCAGAAGAAGCTTAGCTTCGACCCTGAACATGACAGAACGGGTTTTGCGTTCTGAGGTTTCCTTTCTGAAAGATCAAGGGCTTCTAACGATTCAGACGTCTGGCATGTCATTAACTTCAGAGGGGCATGATATTTTAGTAGAACTCTCTGAGATGATGAAAGAATTGTCAGGTTTGCATGTTTTAGAATCAGATCTTAAGGAAATGTTAAATCTGTCTGAAGTCATCGTTGTACCAGGTGACAGTGATCAAGATCTTTGGGTCAAGAACGACATGGGTAAAGCTGCTGCTGACAGGCTTAAGCTTCAGCTGTCAACGAAAAACATTATTGCAGTAACGGGCGGTACAACTCTCGCCTCTGTTGCGGAAATGATGTCACCGATCCAAAAAGGCCAACAATTACTGTTTGTTCCAGCCCGCGGCGGACTTGGGGAGAAAGTTGAAAACCAAGCCAACACGATTTGCTCAACAATGGCTCAAAAAGCCAACGGCGAATACAGGCTGCTTCATTTGCCGGATCAGCTCAGCAAAGAAACCTATCTTTCTTTAATGGCTGAACCTTTTGTGAAAGAAGTGATGGAGCTCATACACTCCGCTGGTATAGTGCTGCACGGGATTGGTGATGCTAAAACAATGGCAGAACGCAGGAATTCCAACCTATCTCTTTTGGAAAAACTGGATGAAGAAAAAGCCGTCGCTGAAGCGTTTGGCTACTACTTTAACCAGCAAGGGGAAGTCGTTCATCGCGTCCGTACGATAGGACTGCAGCTTGATGAGCTTCACAACAGTGATTTCATCATGGCAGTAGCAGGCGGTTCATCTAAAGCAGATGCGATTGCAGCTTTTATGAAACATGGTCCAAAAAAGGTACTCATAACAGACGAGGGAGCTGCCCGAAATCTATTGGGTCGCCCGTAAGTCTATTTTCATTACGTTATTAAGGGGTTTTCCCTTTATATAAAAAATAAATTCTCTCTTAAATCAAGGAGGTCATTTTACATGGCAACAAAAATTGGTATTAACGGTTTCGGTCGTATCGGCCGTAATGTATTCCGCGCAGCATTCAACAACCCTGAGGTAGAAGTTGTGGCTGTAAACGACTTAACAGATGCAGACACTCTTGCTTTCCTTTTAAAGCATGACACTGTTCATGGCAAGTTCGCTGGTTCTGTAGAAGTTAAGGAAAATGCACTAATTGTAGATGGCAAAGAAATCAAAGTTTTAGCTGAACGCGATCCAGCACAACTTGGCTGGGGAGATCTTGGTGTAGAAGTAGTTGTTGAATCAACTGGACGCTTCACAAAGCGTGCTGACGCTGCTAAACACTTAGAAGCTGGCGCTAAAAAAGTAATCATTTCTGCTCCTGCTTCAGATGAGGATATCACAGTGGTTCTTGGTGTTAACGAAGATAAGTACGATGCTGCTAGCCACGATGTTATCTCTAACGCATCTTGTACTACAAACTGTCTTGCACCATTCGCAAAAGTTCTCCACGAGAAGTTTGGCGTGAAGCGCGGTATGATGACAACAGTTCACTCATACACAAACGATCAGCAAATTCTAGATCTTCCACATAAAGATCTTCGTCGTGCTCGTGCGGCTGCTGAGAACATCATTCCTACTTCAACTGGTGCTGCAAAAGCGGTATCTCTAGTGCTTCCTGAACTAAAAGGAAAGCTTAACGGTATGGCAATGCGTGTTCCAACTCCAAACGTATCTCTAGTTGACTTAGTTGTTGAATTAGACAAAGAAGTAACTGTTGACGAGGTTAATGCTGCACTTAAAGCAGAAGCTGAAGGCAACCTAAAAGGAATCCTTGGCTACTCTGAAGAGCCGCTTGTATCAACTGACTACAATGGCGACACACATTCTTCTACAATCGATGCTCTTTCTACAATGGTTATGGAAGGAAACATGGTTAAAGTTGTATCTTGGTACGATAACGAAACTGGATACTCAAATCGTGTTGTAGATTTAATTGACTATATCGCTAAAAAAGGACTTTAATAGATAAAGAAGAACAATAAGGAGGGGGAGAAGTCATTTTTCAGGGCTTCTACTCCTCTTTCCCATGTGAAATACAATGGTTGTCATTCTTTTAATCTTTTTGACTGTCAGGAGGTTTCATTTACTTATGAACAAAAAAAGTGTTCGCGACATCGATTTAAAAGGCAAAGTAGTTTTTTGCCGCGTTGATTTCAACGTGCCGATGAAAGATGGAAAGATTACAGATGAAACGCGTATTAATGCAGCTCTTCCAACCATCAAATACTTAACAGAGCAAGGTGCAAAAGTTCTTTTAGCAAGCCACTTAGGACGTCCAAAAGGACAAGTTGTGGAAGAGCTTCGTTTAGATCCAGTTGCACAGCGTTTAAGCGATCTTCTTGGAAAAGAAGTTGTGAAAACGGATGAAGGATACGGGGAAGAAGTAGAAAAAGCATTAGCAAGCCTAGAAGAAGGCGGCGTAATTCTCTTAGAAAATGTTCGTTTTTACCCTGGTGAGGAAAAGAACGATCCTGAACTAGCAGAAAAATTCGCAGCTTTGGCTGATGTTTATGTTAACGATGCTTTCGGAGCAGCACACCGTGCGCATGCTTCAACAGAAGGAATCGCAAAACATCTTCCTGCTGTATCAGGTTTGTTAATGGAAAAAGAACTTGAAGTGCTTGGAAAAGCTCTATCAAATCCTGACCGTCCTTTCACAGCGATTATTGGCGGTGCGAAAGTTAAGGACAAGATTGACGTAATTGACAATCTTTTAGACAAAGTAGACAACTTGATCATTGGCGGCGGCCTTGGCTACACATTCATTAAGGCTCTTGGTCATGACGTAGGGAAATCTCTTTTAGAAGAAGACAAAATTGAAACAGCTCGAGGCTTCATGGAAAAAGCGAAAGAAAAAGGCGTAAACCTCCTGATTGCTGAAGATGTTTTAGTTGCTGATGATTTTTCAAATGATGCTAACACTAAAAATGTAGACATCGATTCCATCCCATCAGACTGGGAAGGTCTTGATATCGGAACGAAAACCATTGAAAAGTACGTAAAGGTTATTAAAGAATCGAAGCTTGTAATATGGAACGGACCAATGGGTGTGTTTGAAATTGACGCATTCGCAAACGGTACTCGTTCAGTAGCAAACGCTCTTGCAGAAGCAACTGACACATACAGTGTTATCGGCGGCGGAGACTCAGCTGCAGCTGTTGAAAAGTTCGGTCTTGCTGATAAGATGAGTCACATCTCAACAGGCGGTGGAGCTTCTCTTGAGTTCATGGAAGGTAAGGCACTTCCAGGCGTCGAAGCACTTAACGACCGATAAGACATTTGCATGTTTAGAAAAAGGCTTTTTTCTTAAGCTTTGTTGCTTTTGTGGGTGGTTGATTTCCGCTCCAGGTTGCTTCGCTTTCCGCGGGGCGGGCGGTGAGCCTCCTGGCGTTTTGCGCCGTTAGGAGTCTCACCTGTCCCACTCGTCCCGCAGGAGTCTCGCACCTTGCGCTCCAATCAACTTTTCTATGATGAGTTTACAAGATTGACCGACTGCAACAACCTTTTAGAAAAAAGTGACAATTTAAAGAGGTGAATTTGAATGCGTAAACCTATTATTGCAGGTAACTGGAAAATGAATAAAACGTTAACTGAAGCACGCAGTTTCGTAGAAGAAGTGAAAGGTCTTGTGCCTTCAGCTGAAACTGTTGATTCTGTAATCTGTGCTCCTGCTCTTTTCCTTGACTGTTTAGCAGACGAAGCAGAGGGTACACCTCTTGCAATCGGTGCTCAAAACATGCACTTCGAGGAGAGCGGTGCTTTCACAGGTGAGATCAGCCCTGTTATGCTAAAGGATCTAAACGTTCAATATGTTATTCTTGGACATTCTGAACGCCGTGAACTTTTTGGCGAAACAGACGAACTGGTTAACCAAAAAACACAAGCTGCATTCAAACACGGATTAACTCCGATCGTTTGTGTGGGCGAAACATTAGACCAGCGTGAAGCTGACAAAACAAAAGATGTTGTTAAAGAACAAACGGAAAAAGGACTTCAAGGTCTTTCAGATGAGCAGATGAAACAAACGGTTATCGCTTATGAGCCAGTTTGGGCAATCGGAACAGGGAAGACAGCATCTTCTGAAGATGCAAATGAAGTTTGTGCTTACATCCGCAGTGTTGTTGCAGAACAATTCTCACAAGATGTCGCAGATGCAGTTCGTATTCAATACGGCGGCAGTGTAAAGCCTGACAACATCAAAGAATTAATGAGCATGTCTGACATCGATGGTGCATTAGTTGGCGGTGCCAGCCTTGATCCAAAATCTTACCTTCAGCTTTTGGAGGGCGTTAGCCGATGAGTAAAAAACCGGTAGCTTTAATCATCTTAGACGGCTTTGCTTGCCGTAATGAAGACAAAGGTAATGCTGTTGCACAAGCGAAAAAGCCCAACTTTGACCGCTACTGGAAAACGTATCCTCATGCACAACTAACTGCAAGTGGGGAAGCTGTTGGTCTTCCTGATGGTCAAATGGGAAATTCAGAAGTGGGTCACTTAAACATTGGTGCAGGACGTATCGTGTATCAAAGTTTGACTCGCGTGAATTTATCGATTAAAGAAGGCGATTTTTACGAAAATCAAACTTTTATCGAAGCCATGAACCATGTGAAGCAAACTGGCAAAGCTCTTCATATCTTCGGTTTGCTGTCTGATGGAGGCATCCACAGCCACATCGAACATATCTTGTCACTGCTTGATCTTGCTAAAAAGCAGAACGTAGAAAAGGTATATCTGCACGGATTCTTGGACGGGCGTGATGTACCGCCTCAATCTGCAAAGAGCTATATTCAAACAACAGTCGATAAGATAAATGAACTTGGTATTGGTGAGATTGCAACATTATCAGGCCGCTATTATTCAATGGACCGTGACAAGCGCTGGGATCGTGTAGAAAAATCGTACCGCGCGATGGTTTATGGTGAAGGCCCTGATTACACAGATCCGTTCGAGGTCGTAGAAGACTCTTACAGGAACGGAATTCATGACGAGTTCGTCTTGCCGTCTGTTTTGAAAAAAGAAAATGGCGAGCCAGTAGCGACTATTCAAGATGGAGATGCAGTCATCTTCTGTAACTTCCGTCCTGACCGTGCCATTCAAATCTCGCAAGTGTTTACGAATGAAGACTTCCGTGGTTTCGACCGCGGTGAAGCGTTCCCTAAAAACCTTCACTTTGTATGCTTAACACATTTTAGTGAAACAGTAGATGGCGATGTGGCATTTAAGCCGACCAACTTGGACAATACGCTAGGAGAGGTTTTATCACAGCAAAACTTCAAACAGCTTCGTATTGCCGAAACTGAAAAATATCCGCATGTAACGTTCTTCTTCAGCGGAGGACGTGAAGCTGAGTTTCCTGGTGAAACCCGCATCTTGATCGACTCCCCAAAAGTAGCAACATACGACTTAAAGCCTGAAATGAGTGCTTATGAAGTTACGGATGCGCTTTTAGGAGAGATCGAAGCGGATAAACATGACGCAATCATCTTAAACTTTGCCAACCCTGATATGGTAGGGCACTCTGGAATGCTTGAACCTACGATTAAAGCGGTTGAAACAGTTGATGAATGTTTAGGAAAAGTAGTTGATGCGATTATTGCAAAAGGTGGAGCAGCGATCATTACAGCTGACCATGGTAACGCCGATGAGGTTATTACGATGGAAGGGAACCCGATGACAGCTCACACAACAAATCCTGTACCGGTAATTGTTACCCAAGAGGGAGCAGAACTTCGCCAGGACGGAATCTTGGCCGACCTTGCACCAACGGTTCTAGCTCTTTTAGGCGGCAATCAGCCGAAAGAAATGACAGGTAAAACGTTAATTAAATAGGGCATCTTAATGGTGTATAACGCTGCAAAGTGACGTCTGCACTAGTTGTGGAAGAAGTTGATTTCCGCTCCAGGTACTCGCTTTCCACGGAGCGTGCGGTGAACCCGATCGAAGATAGTTAAAGATACGGAGTCAAAGAAGCATAATGCTCCTGCGTCTACAAGTAATTCTATCGAAGAGAGCTTCCTCGTCGCATGCCTTACGAGAAGGTTACTCAGGTGGTTGGCACGCACCTTGCGCTCCAATCAACTTTTCTTAGAAGCGTACTCATGCTTCAAAGCAAGAACCTTTTTGAAATGAACCTTTACATTAAACTTTTTATTAAAAGGAGAGAATTTTATGTCAACGATTATTGAAATTTATGCTCGCGAAGTCCTCGACTCTCGTGGTAATCCAACAGTTGAAGTAGAAGTTTACACTGAATCAGGTGCTTTCGGACGCGCAATCGTTCCATCTGGTGCTTCTACTGGTGAATATGAAGCAGTTGAGCTTCGTGATGGCGATAAAGAGCGTTACCTTGGAAAAGGTGTTATGAACGCAGTAAACAACGTAAACGAAAACATCGCTCCTGAGCTAATCGGCTTCGATGTATTAGACCAAGTTGGAATCGACCAAACATTGATCGAGCTTGATGGTACTGAAAACAAAGGCAAGCTGGGTGCTAACGCAATCCTTGGAGTTTCCATGGCTGTTGCCCACGCTGCTGCTGATTTCTTAAACGTACCTCTTTACATGTACCTAGGAGGATTCAACTCTAAGACTCTTCCAGTACCAATGATGAACATCCTTAACGGTGGAGAGCACGCTGACAATAACGTTGATATTCAAGAATTCATGGTTATGCCTGTTGGTGCTGAAAGCTTCCCAGAAGCACTTCGCATGGGAACTGAAATCTTCCACAGCTTAAAAGCCGTTCTTAAAGAAAAAGGCTTAAACACAGCTGTAGGTGACGAAGGCGGATTCGCTCCTAACCTTGGTTCAAATGAAGAAGCTCTTCAAACAATCATGGAAGCGATCGAAAAAGCTGGCTACAAGCCAGGTGAAGAAGTACGTCTTGCAATGGACGTTGCTGCTTCTGAATTGTTCAAGAAAGAAGACGGCAAATACCACCTTTCTGGTGAAGGTGTTGTTAAATCATCTGAAGAGATGGTTGCATTCTACGAAGAGCTTGTTAACAAGTATCCGATCGTTTCAATCGAAGACGGACTTGATGAAAACGACTGGGAAGGCTTTAAATTATTAACAGAGCGCATCGGTGACCGCGTTCAGCTAGTGGGTGACGACTTGTTCGTTACAAACACAACAAAGCTTTCTGAAGGTATCGAAAAAGGAATCGGTAACTCAATCCTTATCAAAGTTAACCAAATCGGTACGCTGACTGAAACATTTGACGCGATCGAAATGGCTAAGCGGGCAGGATACACTGCTGTAATCTCTCACCGTTCAGGTGAATCTGAAGACAGCACAATCGCTGACATCGCAGTTGCGACAAACGCGGGTCAGATCAAGACTGGTGCTCCTTCACGTACAGACCGTGTTGCGAAATACAACCAGCTTCTTCGCATCGAAGACGAGCTAGGCAACCTTGCTGTATACCCAGGAATGAACGCATTCTACAACCTCAAGAAGTAAGTAGTACAAAAGTAGGGGTCTGACCCCAAACAAAGACAAACCGCCATTTTGTCTTTCTGACAAAGACAGCCCCCGGATAGGCGCCTCAGAGCCGCATCCGGGGGCTGTCTTCATTTAAAACTGCGAAACTGGCACAAGTCTGTTTAACAAACAATAAACCCTGCTGTTTATCGAGAGCGGCCGTTAGAATGAAGGATGGTAACAATGAGCATTGAGAAACTAATCATTAGTGACATCGTTTCAAAAACAGTCATTTTTGATCCCTCCAATCTTGTTACCTTTAAGATTTGTAAAAGCAGGGTTGTCCTATACGGTACAATCTAAAAATTTTGAAAATAATTATTAAATGTATAAATTCGAAGAAATGACTTACATCTAAATAAAGAAGGTGCCCCAAAAGCAAAAACTTTCGGTGCACCCTACATTATAAGAATTTAGAACCTAACGGCGATGTTCAACAAGGTCAATTACACCTAGTACGACGTGAGCAAGACCAAAACCAAAGATCGTATTGGCAACCATCTTGTTCGTTCCGCGCGACTGTTTTAGCGCATATCCAGTAGCGGTAACTGCTGTTCCTAAAGTTGCAGGAATGAAACCTTCACGAATATTCATTGCAATATCCCTCCGACATCTTGAGTTCCTAGGTTCTGCGGTATCATTGCGACACCATTGTTATTGTTGCCTTGCCGGAATAAATGATACTTTCATTCATCCGTATCGTTATTTCTTCTAATTTGAGCCATTATCATATAAAATGCTAGTAACAAGTTATTGTTTTTGTACGGGGGAATTAATATGAAACAAAGCTTATACATACGAATAGAAGCGGGAGATCCTTACGAAACGGGGAGCTTGATTCCGCTTAAGTCCGAAGGGGAAGTGTTAACCTTTGGGAGATCATCACATACAAATGAAACAGATATTTCATTACTAAGTCCATATGTTTCACGCAATCACGCTGAAATCTTTATGCAAGACGGTCAGCCTTTTATTCGTGACTTGGATTCCAAACACGGGACTGAGCTTAATAAAGTAAAGCTGGATCCAAATGTCCCAAAACAGCTGCAATCAGGTGATGTAATCAGTCTGGCAAAAGGTGTTGTTCTGCTAACCTACTTGAATACCGAAACAGCAGAAACAGACTTAACGATGGAGTTCACATCACCAATCGAATCGCCTGAAAAGAAAATCACGAACGGGCTGCACATCATTCCTGAACGCCGCCAAATCTCGATCGACGGTGAACCCTTATTTTTATCGGGTAAACATACGGATCTGCTCATTTTTCTCTACAGGAAAAAGAACCAGGCTGTGAGCAGCGACGAAATTAAGATTCAAATCTGGCCTGAAAGAATGGTAGCAGGATCAAATACGCTGCCTGATGTAGGAAACGATGAGATTAATGCTCTAGTCTATCGTTTGCGAAAGAAGCTCGGACCATATGGTGACTCCATTGTTACCGTTCCGCGTTACGGGTATATGCTGCAAATTAAATAAGTTCCGACCACTTAGAAACCTGCACTAGACTTAATGTCATGCAGGTTTTTTTGTCCTTTTCAATTATTTAAACATCTGTTTAATTTTCAGAAACTTATCATCTTCGTATGAGAGAAGAATCATGTAAAAGCCATTTTAGAGTTGATGAAAAGAGAGTAAATTAAGTAAAAGGAAAAAACTCCTTAAATATCGATGTTTCTTCCAAATAGGTGTGGTGAAGTGAAAATGAGGGTAGAGGAAACTATACAGCATCGAAGAGACAGGGCATTTCGTTTTCAGCTATATTTTGGATTTATCATTCTTTTATTTATTATTTTGATTTTCAGAACGTATGACCTGCAGATTACGAATGGTGAAAAAGCCCGTTTAAAATCAGAAAGCTATGAAGATGTTGTTTTAAAAAAATCCATATTCAACGACAACTACTATTCCTCACAGAAGGACACACCATCAGAAACAGACATAAAACAATCAAAAGATCAGTAAAATGAATATGGGGGATGTCCCCATAATGCGAAGAGGGGATGTTTATGATGCAGCCACTTAAACAAGAATCTTCGGATGGTGCAGAAATCAAACAAGAGAAATTGAATCCAATCAGCTTTGTTGGAAAAGTGAAAGAAGCAAAAGGAAGTATGTTTACGATTCATCATAAAAAAACGATGATGAGAGTACAGCTAGATTCCAAAACAGAGCTCCTTGACGGAGATAAGACACTTGATATTGCGCCAGATGAAGCAGTTCAGCCTGGAGTTACAGTCCAAATCGTGGGACTTCTAAATAAAAGGCTTAACGTAATAAAAGCTGTCCGGCTTTATATCTTTCATAAGGAATTTGATATCAATTACTTTGGAACAAATTAAAGAAGGTTCAGAAAAAAACTTTGCCTCGTCCCTTCCACTATGATACATTTATAGTAATGTAACGTGGAACGGTGGAGGTGTAACATTCATGCTAACAGCAGCAAAAATCCTTCTTATTTTAGTATCATTATCTTTAATTGTTGTCGTTGTTCTTCAGTCAGGTCGTTCGGCCGGATTATCAGGAGCGATTACAGGTGGAGCTGAGCAGCTTTTTGGTAAGCAAAAAGCACGCGGTATTGATGCATTGCTTAGTAAACTCACAGTGATTCTTGCAGTATTATTCTTCATTTTGACAATTTCAGTAGCGTATTTCTTACCTACAAATTAATCAGTACTTTAGGAGCAGCAGGCGAAACATCGCTTGTTGTTTTTTTACTGCGCAAAAACCGTTGCTCATCATTTCTTATATTGGTTGTGATATGATTTGATACGTACATAAAAGGGTAATCTAAAGTCAAAAAGGTGGTAGCATGATCGGTTGTCTTTGTTTGCATGGCTTTACCGGAGGACCCTATGAAATCGAGCCCATCACAGAGTATCTTCAGAAAAATACAGATTGGATACTTTCTGTTCCGACTTACCCAGGGCATGGGACTGAGCTTTCATTAAAGGGAAGAACACACAAAGAATGGCTGCAAGAAGCAGAAAACGCATATCTTGAACTTGAAAAAAAAGCCGATAAAATCTACATCGTCGGGTTTTCAATGGGTGGAATGATCGCAGGGTATCTGGCATCCAAATATGGCTGCGATAAGTTAATCTTGTTGAATGCAAGTGCTTATTATTTAAACCCCGGACAGATGATTAAAGATATAGCGAATATGATGATCTCAGGATTTAATGGTCAGTTAAAAGACCATGAACTCTATAAAAGATACAGGAAAAAGCTGCTTGATACCCCTTTAAGTGCAACAAGGGAATTTCGAAAGCTAGTAAAGCTGCTTAAACCAGAATTATCACAGATCTCAGCACCAACGTTGATTGTACAAGGAGAGTGTGACGGACTTGTACCAAGAAAAAGTGCGGAGTTTTTATATGGGACGATTGCAGCATCCAATAAACGAATTTGCTACTTTAAAGAATCGAAGCACATGATTTGCCATGATGTTGAAAAAGATCAGCTGATCGATGAAGTTTATCAATTTTTAATGAGTGAATAGGAGAGAAACAGCATGAAAATTACAGCACCAAAACCGTTTTTCTTTGAAGGAGGAAAGCGGGCAGTCCTCATGCTGCACGGATTTACCGGCAGTTCAGCGGACGTTAGAATGATGGGGAGATTCCTTCAAAAGAAAGGCTACACGTGCCACGCACCACAATATAAAGGACACGCGGTTCCACCTGAAGAACTCGTCCATACAGAACCAGATGACTGGTGGGAAGATGTAATCGGCGGGTACAACCACTTAAAAGAAAAAGGATATGACGAAATTGCGGTTGTCGGACTTTCTCTTGGAGGCGTATTTTCATTAAAACTCGCAACTGAACAGCCTGTAAAAGCCGTTGTCCCAATGTGCGCACCCATGTACATCAAAAGTGAGGAAGTGATGTATAAAGGGGTTTGTGAGTATGCCAAAGAATATAAAAAGCGTGAACAAAAATCTCCTGAACAAATTGAACAAGAAATGGAAGAGTTTAAGAAAACGCCGATGAATACGCTAAAAGCGCTCCAAGAGCTCCTGCAAAGCGTAAGAAATTCAGTAGACCTTGTATACGCACCTACGTTTGTGGTGCAGGCTAGACATGATGAAATGATTAACACAGATTCTGCAAATATTATTTATAACGAAGTTGAAAGTGAAAAGAAAGATTTAAAATGGTACGAAAATTCAACACACGTCATTACATTAGACAAGGAAAAAGAACAATTGCATGAAGACGTATATGCATTCTTAGAAGACCTGGAATGGTCTGAATAGAACCTTTTCCTTAAAAAGGAGGTCAGTTTTTGGATAAACTGCAAATACTCCAGCTCATGAAAGAATCGGAAAAGCCGATGACAGTAACCGAGATTGAAGAAGCTCTTCAACTGCCGGATGCTGATGCTTTCAAAGAACTGGTTTTATCATTAAATCAACTAGAAGATGAAGGTTCCGTAGTAAGAACACGAACAAACCGTTATGGTCTTCCAGAAAAGATGAGCCTGATCAAAGGGCGAGTACAAGGCCATGCAAAAGGCTTTGCGTTCTTGATCCCTGAAGACAGCGAACAGAAAGATGTGTATATCTCACAATCAGATATGAATGGCGCGATGAGCGGTGATACCGTTCTAGTCCGGTTAAACAACACATCTTCGGGATCACGTCCAGAAGGAACGATTATCCGCATTTTAGAGCGCGGCGTAACTGAAGTAGTCGGTACATTCCAGGAAAGCCGCAGGTTCGGTTTTGTTGTTGCTGACGATAAAAGAATTCCTAACGATATTTTCATCCCTGCAGAGGGCGTGAATGGTGCTGTTGAAGGACATAAAGTCGTGGTGAAAATAACGAAGTACCCAGAAGGGCGAAACAGTGCTGAAGGTGAGATCATCCATATTATCGGACATAAAAACGATCCGGGTGTGGACATCATCTCTGTTATTTTTAAGCACGGACTGCCAAGGGAGTTCCCTGAAGAAGCATTAGAACAAGCGCACAATACGCCAGACGAAATCGATCCGAAAGACATTGAAGGACGCCGCGATCTTCGAAATGAAACGATCGTAACGATTGATGGAGCTGACGCAAAGGACTTGGATGACGCCGTTCATGTTATAAAACTGCCGAACGGTCATTATAAGCTTGGCGTTCATATTGCTGACGTTACTCACTATGTAACGGAGGAGTCAGCAATTGATAAAGAAGCACGTGAACGCGGTACCAGTGTGTACTTAGTTGACCGGGTTATCCCGATGATTCCGCATCGTCTATCAAATGGAATCTGTTCATTGAACCCGAAAGTTGACCGTTTGACAATCTCTTGTGAGATGGAAATCAATCATGACGGTGAAGTTATCAAACACGATATCTTCCCGAGTGTCATTAAAACAACAGAACGAATGACTTATACGGATGTCCGGAAAATTTTGCAGGATGAAGATGAAGAAGTTTCTAAGCGCTATGAACCTTTAATTCCATTCTTTAACCTAATGGGCGAGCTGGCAGAAGTTTTGCGTAAAAAACGTTTTGCCCGCGGTGCGATTGACTTTGATTTTTCAGAAGCAAAAGTTCTCGTAGATGAAAATAGCGATCCACAAGATGTCGTACTGCGTGAACGTTCAGTTGCTGAAAAGCTGATTGAGGAATTTATGCTTTGTGCCAACGAAACCGTTGCTCAGCATTTCCACGAGCTGGAGCTTCCGTTCATGTATCGTATCCATGAAGATCCAGACGAAGGCAAGCTGGAACGTTTCTTGGAATTCATCGGGATGTTCGGTTACGCCTTAAAAGGTACTGCAGGCGATATTCATCCACGCAGTCTTCAGCAGCTTCTGGAAACCGTTAGAGGCGAACCAGAAGAGATGGTGATCAGCAAGATCATGCTTCGATCCATGAAACAGGCGAAATATGATCATATGTCACTTGGCCACTATGGCTTAGCAACTGAATTCTATACCCATTTCACTTCGCCGATCCGACGTTATCCGGATTTAATTGTTCACAGATTGATCCGAACATACCTGTTTGAAAAAGATACCGGTCCAAAAACGGTAAGCCATTGGAAAGCAGAGCTGCCAGGAATCGCGAAACACTCTTCAGCCATGGAACGCCGTGCGGTTGATGCAGAGCGTGAAACGGATGAACTTAAAAAAGCCCAGTTTATGCTTGATAAAGTTGGGGAAGAGTTTGATGGTGTAATCAGTTCCGTTACTAACTTCGGCCTTTTTATCGAACTGCCGAATACAATCGAAGGTCTTGTGCATGTCAGCTACTTAACAGACGATTATTATCGTTTTGATGAGAAGTTTATGGCCATGATCGGAGAGCGTACAGGTAACGTGTTCCGAATCGGTGACGAAATTTCAATTCGGGTTGTGAACGTAAACGTTGATGAACGCGCGATTGATTTTGAGATCGTCGGTATGAAAGGAACACCGCGCAAGCGTCATAAAGACCGCCAGCAAGTAATCGATATTGGTGACACACCGAAACGAGGACGAGGAAGACGCAGCAAGAGCCGTAATAGTGAGTCTGATCGTTCCAGCGGCCCTCAGGATTCTAAAAAGGGCAAGAAAAAGCCGTTTTACAAGCCTGTGGCTAAAAAGAAAGGCAAGAAAAAGAAGAAATAATAGGGTGATGATCAAGGTTCATCTATCATGGTGAACCTTGACGTTATTTGACCAAATTGCTATAATTAAAGTTCACTTGCTGTGGGGAGGATTGAGTTTACATGCCAAAAGGAGAAGGGAAAGTAGTCGCACAAAATAAAAAAGCGCGGCACGATTACCACGTCGAAGAAACATTTGAAGCTGGAATTGTCCTTCAGGGCACGGAGATAAAATCCATTCGCGCAGGACGGGCAAACCTTAAAGATTCATTTGCCCGCGTGCAAAACGGCGAGTTGTTTCTGCACAACATGCATATCAGTACGTACGAACAAGGAAATCGTTACAACCACGATCCGCTTCGTACACGAAAGCTGCTTTTGCATCGCAAGGAAATAAATAAGCTTTTAGGTGCAACAAAAGAACAAGGGTATTCCATTGTTCCTTTGAAAATGTATCTTAAAAATGGCTTTGCTAAGCTTTTAATTGGTTTGGCTAAAGGTAAGAAGCATTATGACAAGCGAGATGATCTTAAGAAGAAGGATGCAAAGCGAGAAATCGAGCGCGCATTCCGCGATCGTCAAAAAGTCTAAATTGGCTCTCCTTACAGGAACTTACAATTGAGATGATGCATTAATAATGTTATACTGAGTACACAAGTGAATAAGAGCAAATAAGCTTTTATCTCTCTCCGGTAGCGGCAGAATTAAGTTTCTGCACACCATTTTATAATGGGGACGTTACGGATTCGACAGGGGTAGTTTGAGCTTAAGTTGCGAGTCGAGGGGGTCGGCCTCGTTAAAACGCCAAAGCCAATAACTGGCAAAACAAACAACAACTTAGCTTTAGCTGCGTAATAGCACTTTAGCTGTTCCTCCCTCCATCGCCCATGTGGTAGGGTAAGGGACTCACTCTTAGTGGGCTACGCCGGTTGTCCTCCGCCTGAGGACGATGGAAGAGAATAATCAGGCTAGCGATCTGGACGCCTGTCGGCTGGCAGATGGATTCGCGAATCGCGAATAAACCGACTACACTCGTAGAAGCTTAAGTGCCAATATCTTTGGACGTGGGTTCGACTCCCACCGTCTCCACCAATACATATATTGGTGGTTTTTTTGTTTTATGAATAGTAATTTAGAGTCGAGTTAATTCATCAAACAGTCTTGACCACAAGAAATACAGAGCCACAATCGAAAAGATTCGGCATTAACACTCTTCATTTTTCTTAACCAAAACAATATATAGAAGCTGTGATAAAATGAATTCCATCAAAAGGTATTGTTAACCCGAATGGCGTTAGAATATAAAGAACTAAAGTCGAGTAAACCCTTTTCCTTTTTTTAACGTTGTATTGAGGAATTATTTTCAATCTATCCGATATTAAAAAAAGTCCTCTTTACTGTGGGGGTCAGATTTAGATTAACTTTTTTAGGGATGATTATTAAAAGATTTTTTTTGTTGTTTTCTATAGTGCTGCATTTTTAAAAGTCATTTTGAAAAGGATAACAACTAAATCGTATTGAATTTTTATACTATAAGAAGAAGGAAAACATTTTGCCAAAGGAAGTTATGATGGAGAAAATAGAAAAAAAATCAAAATATTACGCGAAAATTTCATTAGGAGTTATGGGTGCTGGATTTTTACTAAGTATTCCTTTCCAAGACTTTTTCATTGGGCGATTATTACAAGGAGGATTTGAAGCAGGCCTTGTAGGTGGACTGGCAGACTGGTTTGCTGTTACAGCTCTTTTTCGACATCCTCTTGGTATTCCGATTCCACACACTGCATTACTTCCAAAAAACCGAGATAGAATGCTAAGGGCTATTATATCCATGCTTGAAAATGATTGGCTGACGAAAGAAAGTATTCAGGGGAAACTGAAACAAATTAAAATTACAGAGAAATTAATACAACTTGCAGAGAAAGAATTGTATTCAGTTTCTTTTAATAAAGGGATTAGATCCATACTTCATCAGGCTATCAGTCATGTAAATGCAGAAAACATAGCTCCGTTTATAGAAAAAGAGCTAAAGACCCGTACTCTTTCTATAGATGTTGCTGGTTTTCTTCAATCCCTGATCAATCAAGCTCTTAAAAGAAATTTGGAAGAAAAAGCATTGGATTATTTTCTTGCTGAGACTGAAAAATGGATGGCAAAGGAAGAGACGAAAGTAAATATCGGTATTATGGCTAAACAGTTGCTGGACAATACTGAGGCAGATGGCTTTTTAAAGATGGCTGTTCAATCTTTTAGCAATTTGATTAACGCAGAAAAGCTAGGGAATATGCTTCAACCATTTTTTCTTAAGAGAATCATTCTCTTACAAGAGTCTGATAATCCATATAGACATTTGATCCTTAACCGGATTCGAAAAGAATTAGAAAATGTGCAAGATAGAGAAAAACTCGTTGCTGATATAAATAAATGGAGAGATGACCTCATAAATAATTGGACTCCAGCTGATCAAATTACAAACATTTTGGGTCAGCTGCAACAAAAATTGATCCTGTTAACCAAAGAAGAAGAATTTATAGAGCAGTATGTACTTCCATTATTTAAAGACCTCATTGAGAAAATTAAAAATGATCCTGAAAAAATAGACAACATTGAAAGTTGGGTACAAAAGCAAATTTCCTATTTGATTGAAAAAAACCATTCGAAAATAGGTATGCTTGTAAAAGAAAACCTTGAGAAACTGGATAACGAAACGCTTATCAATATAATGGAAAATAACATAGGCAAGGATTTGCAATGGATTAGAGTGAATGGAGCGATCTGCGGGTTTTTAATAGGAATAATCTTAACTATTTTTAAGGCTATTGTGTGAGATTAGATTCTAATTTGAGCGAAGGATCCTATATTCAGGAACTTAATTGATGAAAGTTTTTTCTATCTGATTAGCTTCACTGTCACCCGAATAACGGACTGGTAAAAGTCTCTTATTCGGTTTTTTTGTGTTCTTATGCAATACCTCGTTTTAATCACTGCAAATCGGTAGCTGAAAGATTAAGAATTAAAATAAAACATATAATTTTTTTAAAAAATTCAAAAATTCGGTTTAATATGATAAGTTTAAAGGGAATAGTATAAAAGTTTTTCCACTCACACTATTTAAGTATAGTCTCCATTTTCGGGAAAACTGAGAAAATAAGTATAAGAGGGGGGTATCTTGTTGATCTCGTTTCGTCAAGTGAACAAACATTTTGGCAATTTTCATGTACTGAAAAACATTAATCTCGAAGTAAAACAGGGAGAAGTCGTTGTAGTAGTTGGTCCTTCTGGATCGGGAAAAAGCACGATGCTTCGATGTATTAACAGACTCGAAACCATCACTGATGGAGAATTAACTGTTAATGACATAAAAGTAAACGATAAAAGCGCAGACATAAATAAGGTGCGCAAAGATATCGGTATGGTGTTTCAGCATTTCAACCTCTATCCGCATAAAACGGTGCTTCAAAACATTACTCTTGCACCAATGAAAGTATCAGGTATTTCAAAAAGTGAAGCAGAAGAAACGGCTAGGTATTACCTGAAAAAGGTTGGTATCCCTGAAAAGGCAGACGTTTACCCATCACAGTTATCAGGTGGCCAGCAGCAGCGTGTAGCAATTGCAAGAGGATTGGCAATGAAACCGAATATCATGTTGTTCGATGAGCCAACTTCTGCTTTGGATCCGGAAATGATCGGAGAAGTCCTTGATGTTATGAAATCGCTCGCGAATGATGGAATGACAATGGTAGTAGTAACACATGAGATGGGGTTTGCCAGGGAAGTAGCGAACCGTGTTATTTTTATGGATGAGGGTCAAATTGTAGAAGAGCAAGAACCTGAAGCTTTCTTTTCTAATCCACGAGAAGAAAGAGCTAAATTATTTCTTAGCCGTATTTTAAACCATTAAAAATAACCAAAAAATTGGGGGATAAAAAAATGAAGAAGAAAAAATGGTTAATGTTATGTCTCGCTATATCTCTTATGTTAGGTATTATGACTGGGTGTTCTTTTGAAAAGCCTGGAAAAAAAGAGGGAAGTACTATTGAGGAAATCAAAAAACGCGATAAATTAGTAGTGGGTGTAAAATACGATACGAATCTATTCGGTTATAAAGATCCAAAGACCGGTAATGTAGAAGGTTTTGACATTGATATTGCGAAACAGCTTGCAAAGAAAATATTGGGTGACGAAAACAAGATTGAATTAAAGGAAGTCACATCAAAAACCCGTGTCCAAATGCTTAAGAATGGAGACATCGATGCGATCATTGCGACAATGACAATTACAGAAGAACGCAAGAAAGAAGTGGAATTTACGGATGTTTATTTTGAAGCAGGACAGTCATTGCTTGTGAAAAAAGGAAGCGACATTAAAGGCATAGATGATGTTAAATCAGGTACAAAAGTATTGGCAGTAAAAGGTTCCACATCCGTTGACAATATTAAAGAAAAAGCACCTGAAGCAGAAGTACTTGAATTCGAAAACTATGCAGAGGCTTTTACAGCATTAAAGGCAGGTCAAGGGGATGCCCTTACTACCGATAATGCGATACTTTATGGCATGGCTGCACAAGATCCAGGCTTTGAAGTAGTAGGAGAGCCATTTACTGATGAGCCGTATGGAATTGCTGTAAATAAAGGGGATAAAGAATTCGCCGAGTATATTAACAAAGCCTTAAAAGAATTAAAGGATAGCGGAGAATACGATAAGATCAAAGATAAATGGATTAAAGAGTAACTGACTTGTCCACAACCGGACATGCTGACTGAAGGATGAGCCCCCTTTCCTCGCTCATCCTTTCATTTCACTATAAGAAAGTATAACTTGTTAAAAATGAGGATAATCAACGTAGTACCAGTTTATGTTCATAGTATATGTTCAACTAAGGCTGACGGATAAGGCTTGACGTCAGCCAAGTTTTCTTTATAAGTAAAGGAGGCTCTACAAGAGTGATTGATTTCTCCATACTAGCCGACCATATGGATAAGTATTTATTAGGTTTTGGAAACACGTTGAAGGCGAGTTTACTAGCTCTCTTTTTTAGTTTTGTGTTAGGAGTTATTGTTGCGGTCATGCGAATCTCTCCTTATAAACTGCTGAATTGGGTAGGGACTGTTTTTGTTGAATTTGTAAGAAACATCCCATTGTTGCTTATCGCATTTATCTTCTTTTATGGATTAAGGTTCAACGGGTTTCTTGCTGGAACATTTGCGCTCTCCATTTACACGGCTTCGTTTATTGCAGAAGCGATCAGAGCAGGGATCCAATCGGTAGACAAAGGTCAGACGGAAGCCGCACGTTCGTCAGGGCTAACCTATATACAAACTATGAGGTATATTATCCTCCCGCAAGCTATTAAAATAGTAATCCCGCCGCTAGGTAACCAATTTATCAATCTAGTGAAAAATTCATCTATCCTTGGGGTCATTGCCGGGCTTGATTTAATGTATTATGGGGATACCATAGCTGCTAAAACTTATGTTACATTTGATGTTTATATTTTTGTTGCTATGTTTTATTTAATTTTAACAATTCCACTAAGCTATTTCGTTAGGTACCTTGAATGGCGATTAGCAAAGAGTTACTAAAAGGGGGTAAGAAGAATGGACTATATGGATGCTTTTTCAACTCATAATCTTGCCTTTTTATTAGACGGTTTCCTCCTAACTCTTAAAGTGGCTTTTATATCGATCTTATTAAGTTTTGTGATAGGCAGTATCATTGGGATATTACGATATGCGAAAATTCCAGTATTGTCTAAAGTGTTAGGGATATATGTTGAAACGATCCGGAATCTTCCGCTGCTTTTAATCATATTCTTTACCTATTTTGCATTACCTGAAATAGGGTTTAAACTTACGATTACATTTGCTGTCATTGCTGCGCTTACTGTATTTGAATCCGCCATGCTTTCTGAAATCGTACGAAGTGGATTGAATTCTATTGAAAAAGGACAAATTGAAGCAGCAAGATCATCTGGTTTAACTTACACTCAAACGATGCGACATATTATTTTGCCGCAAGCATTGAAAAGAATGGTTCCTCCGATTGTGAGCCAATTTATTTCATTGTTAAAAGATACGTCACTCGCTGTGGTAGTTGCTTTGCCGGAACTGATGCACAATGCACAGATCGTTTACGGGAAAAATGTAAACTACATCATTCCTACATTGCTTATGGTGGCAATTATGTATTTTACAGTGAACTTTACTCTTTCGTTAGTAGCAAGACGCCTCGAGAAGCGAGATGCGTTTGCGTCTTAACATTTTCACTGTTCTTAAGTTACCTGACTCGCTGGTTATATTAAGAGAACTATAATTATAAAAACAAATTTGCTAGAAGATAATTTGTTTTCTAGCTATCAATATTCAGGGGAAAAAATAAGAAATAGCTATCCTCTGGGGTAGCTATTTCTTTTTATCAAGGCTAGTTATCTTACTTGATATGTTTATCAGATTGTGAAATAACATTTTTATATCTGTATCATCCTGATAACATGCTTTTTTTCACAATAGATAAAGGGATCAATTATTCTGCCTGAACCTCTATTTTTCAGATTTTCCACTTAGGTCTTTACTCAAGAAAGCAAGTACAGTAAGAATCACCAAAATTACAAGACAAACACTAGAACCAATCATATTATTTTTATTAAACAAGAAAAAGATAAAAATAATGGACAATGATACAACTGCTAATATAGTAGTGTATGGGAATCCTCTCACTTGAAAGAAAGGTTTCTCCCTATAATGACGTCGAAGCTTCAATTGTGAAAGACAGATTGCTGTCCAGATTAATAGGATTGTAAAACCTGGGATGGTCATCATATAGCTTATGATCTGTTCAGGTGTCATATAAGCTAAGAACACACCAATTAAAATGCAGATAGATGTAATGATAATACCATTGATCGGGATCCCATTTTTGGATACCTTTAATAGCTTTTTCGGAGCTTCACCGTTTTGAGCCATCGAATAAAGTGTTCTAGAAGTTGCATAGATCCCAGAGTTCGCAGCTGATAAAACAGCTGTTAAAAGAACAAAATTCATTATATGCCCTGCCCCCGGCAGTCCTGTAATACTGAAAACCTGTACAAAAGGACTCTCTGCACCAGTTACTTCATTCCAAGGCATTAAGCCACAAATAATTAGAATAGGGAAAATGTAGAAAATGATTACTCTTGCGACTGTACCTTTAATCACTTTCGGCAACACTTTTTGGGCATCTTTTGTTTCTGTTACTGCTACGCCGATTAGTTCTGCGCCTCCATATGAAAACATGACGATTAAGAATGCGCCAAACATTCCTCCGATGCCATTAGGAAAGAAACCGCCATGCGCTGTATAATTGTACCAGGGATCTTCAATGGGGCTTGAAATCAAGCCGAACAAGATACAACCCCCAAGAATAATAAAAGCCGTTAATGCGACGATTTTTATTCCTGCAAACCAAAATTCAATCTCACCGTAATACTTCACTTGAAATAAATTAATTCCAATGATAAATATTGCGCAAATTAAGCTTAACAGCCATAACGAAACGGAGGAGAACCAAAACTGAAGAAAGCTTCCTGCGGCTAATATTTCCACAATAGTCACGATCGCCCAGTTTATCCAATAAAGCCAGCCAACAATAAACGATACCCGATATCCAAATGCTTTATAAACGAGATTCTGAACATTCAAGTTTGGATAAGCAATGGCCATTTCAGCTAGTGCTGTCATGACAATAAATAATATCAGACCGCCTAATAAATAAGCTAATGCAACACTAGGTCCTGCCATACTTAAGGTATCTGAACTTCCTTTAAATATACCTGTTCCAATCATGCCCGCTAAGGCAATAAATTGAACATGACGTGGTAATAAACCTTTCTTTAAATCTCGGTGACTTTTTCCCATGCTGTTCCTGCCTTTCTTTAACGATGTTAACCATAAACGCTTTAAATTCTTAAAGTTATATTATACAGATTTTTAGAAAATACGCCATTTGTATATATATCCAGCGTAAGAAATTTGTTGTTTCAAATGATGTTAAAGATAAAAATGTATTGTTATATACTTCGAATAGGTTTAGAAAAAATCTATAATATAGTGTTACTCGACGAAGTAGGATTATAACTTCGAATTGGTTGCGAAAAGATGAAAATAGATAACAGAAAGTTTTCTGTAAACCGGTTCTCATTTATTAAAAAACGGAAGTTAACTTTATATTAGAAGAGCAACACGAACCTGAGGGAGTTAGGGGATTTTTTTTAAACAGATTAAGGTAATAAAATAATGCTTTTCCAAGTTCTTAAAGGGCTTATCACTGTATCATTTACTAACTTTTGGCAAGTATTTGGTTTAGTATCATTTTCTGGTGACTATATGTTTTACAAAACACGAAAATTGATAGATTTCTAAAGTCAATGATTAAATTTTTGGCAAAGTTATGTGTTAATTTACGGCAGAAATATAATTTAAGTACATTTTGTTGTGTTTTGACAAAAAGCATAAAATTTCCGTTTGAAAACTTTATGCTTTATTTTTTTTGGAATTTTTATGTTTTATTCCGTTCAACAAACAGGTCCAGATTGTGGAGCCTTCCCATTTCTTCTTTTCAATCTTTAAATACATAAAAATGGATTTAGGTGAACTTTAAGCTGTTTCTAATAAAAAATGTTGATTTTTTTCTCTGGAAACAAGAAATATAGACAAGTAACTATGCCTTTTAACGCGGTGCTACATATAATACATGGACAAGAGATGTCAATAATATTTTCAGGAGGAAATTTTTTGAGTTGCAAAAAAAATACACTCTCGGCTCGAGAGGTAGCACAGTTTTTATGTAAGCGTGTCATAGCCAACGAAGGGTTTGATGACATTGAAATAGAGGGTAAGCTTGTCTGTGTTGGAAGAGATTTTATCGCGATCAAAACAGACGACAGAGAAGTATTCTATTTGCCGTTAAACAATGTTAGAAACATTTCAGTTGTATCTGACAAAAGCTGCTGTCACAACGATCGTAAAAAAGTATGTAATGATACTTTCCGTGGTATTTTAAGGAAGTTAATCAATTGCAAAGTAAAGGTTAACGATGGTGGGGATGAAGAAATTGAAGGCGTTCTTACAGCTGTTAACCGCACATCTATTCAAATAGTTGAGGAAGAAAGCTTAAATATTGTGACAATCCCGATTGGCTCCATCAACTTTATTGCTCAAGCTGGCGAACTTGGCGACCACGAAAGCAGCAATTGCAGAATTTTATGCTGTAAAAAAGAGGATCCTTGCGGGAAGAAGAAAGATGATAAAAAGAAACACGATTGCAAAAAAGAATCTTCTTCTTCTTCTTCTTCTTCTTCTTCTTCTTCTTCTTCTAAATGTAAAAAGAAAGAATCCTCTTCTAGCTCAGTCGAGTTTTGGTGTAAAAAAGAATCTTCATCCTCAAGTTCATCTTCTAGTTCATCCTCTCTTTGGTGCAAAGAAGTATCCTCTTCTTCAAGCCATGATCATTGGAAGAAAAAACACCACAAGAAAAGAAATTGTGCAGATTTAGAATCTAGAGGCTGGTTTAAACTTTAATAGATGTATGCCCTGTTTTTCGTAAACAGGGTATTCTTTTACATATCTTTTTATATAAGTAATATTTCACAAAATTTTTCCCATCCTATACCTATAGGACGGTGATTAAGGTGGACTTATTAAAAGAGTTAACAGAAACGAATGGAGCACCAGGTTTTGAAAAAGCAATAAGAGCGATTATGAAACGTGAGATTGAAAAAACGGGAGCCAATCTGGTTACTGATAACTTAGGCAGCGTTTTTGGAGAGAAAAAGGGATTTGCGAGTGATGGTCCAAAAATTCTTCTTGCTGGGCACATGGATGAAGTCGGGTTCATGGTAAGCGAGATTACGGAGAATGGCTACCTTCGCTTCGTTCCACTAGGGGGCTGGTGGTCTCAAGTTCTGCTTGCACAGCGCGTGCATGTACAGACGAAAGAAAAAACATTCACAGGGGTCGTTGGTTCAAAGGCCCCTCATATTCTTCAGCCAGAGGAACGAAATAAAGTTTATCCGATGAAAGAAATGTTTATTGATATTGGGGCGAATGATAAAGATCAAGTAAAAGAGTGGGGAATTAAAGTGGGTGATCCTATTCTTCCTATTTGTCCATTTGAGCTGATGCCCAATAATGACACGATTCTTGCAAAAGCTCTAGATAATCGAGCAGGATGCTATACCGCACTGACCGTACTTAAACAGCTTCAAGAAGCAGAACATCCAAACACCGTATATAGCGGTGCAACGGTACAAGAAGAAGTTGGCTTAAGAGGAGCAATTACAGCACCTTATATTATGGAACCAGATGTTGCCATTGCACTTGATGTAGGGGTGGCTGAGGATGGGCCAGGGGGCAATGCTAATAAAGCAAAGCTAGGAAAAGGTCCGCTGATTACGTTCCTGGATTCATCCATGATTCCGCACACCGCTTTTCGTGATCTTATTATTGAGGTTGCGGAGAAAAATAATATTCCGTATCAAGTAGATGTTATGCTTGGCGGAGGTACAGACGCTGGTAAATTCCATCTGTTTAAAAAAGGTATTCCAAGTATCGTAGTAGGTGTTGCTGCCCGTTACATACACAGCCATACTTCGATGATCAGTAAAAATGATTTGGAAAACAGCGCAAAACTCGTAGTAGAACTTGTTAAGGTACTAGATAAAAATAAACTCAATTCACTGTTGGATTATTAACAGCAAAAAACCCCGCCAGATAAATATCTGACGGGGTTTGTCCTATCTTTTAATACTGTCCGAATCTGCGGTGCCAGTCATCGTACTCACGTTCGGCATCTTCTCTTGTTTTTCCGTGTCTTTCCTGAATCTTTCCGATCATTTTCTCACGATCGCCCTGCGCTTGATCGTAATCGTCATCGGTTAAATTTCCCCACTGTTTCTTAGCTTCGCCTTTGAGTTGTTTCCACTTGCCTTCCATTGTATCGTTTTTCATCTTTAATCATCCTCCATTCTAATATTTATTGGAATAAGAATCTTCATAACGATGAGCATTTGTAGAACGATACGTACGGAATGTATCGTTTACTTGTCTGTGACGATCAACTTCACTGGCATCAACAAGTACGAGAATATCACCGCCCTCAACGGCTTCTTCATATTCTTTCGCTTCTTTCTCAGGAATACCTAAGCCGACAAGAGCTCCTACGATTCCTCCAGCACCTGCACCAACAGCAGCACCGCCTAGAGCAGCTGCGATTGGTCCAGCAGCTACAATCGGTCCGATTCCAGGAATAGCAAGTGCTCCTGCTCCAAGAAGCAATCCGCCTAAGCCACCCAGAACTCCGCCGGTAGCCATTCCAGTTGCAGCCCCTTGTGGAGCCTTAGTGCCTGTTTCTTCATGAATTTGTTTAACTTCCTTTTTATCCTTTGCAATTACTGAGATGTCATCTTCATTGTAACCTTGTGCTCTTAATTCCTTGATTGCATCAATTGCATCATCTTCTGAACGGAAAACGCCTACTACTTTATTATGCTTATCCATTGACTTCCTCCTTTGTGAGATGATTACTACGTAGGTTTTGTTCCCAAAGACGGATGAAATGAAACGTTTTATTACTTTTTTGAGTCGAAGTTACCATAAATTCTTACATCAAATGTAAATTATAATGACGAAATGGTTATTTTTAACATTTTAATGCGTATTGTTTTTATTTACATTTTATGGTTTGATGTCTATATTAAGGTAATTATTAATAACTTAACTCTTAGACAATAAATAGTGAATTGGTGATTGAGAAATGGATATTTTTATTGGCAGACAGCCTATTTTAGATAGAGATGAGAATGTTGTTGCTTACGAACTTTTATATCGAAACAGTACAGCGAACCGGTATGAGGGATTGGATCATGACAGGGCCACAGTTGATGTTATGGTTAACAGCTTTGCTGGAATCGGAATAAAGGAAGTCGGGGATCGCAAAAAGTGTTTTATTAATTTTACAGAGAACCTTTTATTAAATCGGGTACCTACTTATATTTCACCAGAGTATATTGTGGTGGAAATCTTAGAAACTGTAAATCTTACTCAAGAAATATTAAATGTGTGTAAAGAGCTGAAAAGCAAAGGATATATCATTGCATTAGATGATGTAGCTTTTAAAAGGAATCTTTCACCGCTTCTTCCGTACATTGATATCATTAAGATTGATTATTTAGCAATGAGCCGGGAAGATATTAAAGATATGGTTGAGACATATAAACATAAAGTAACTTTCCTTGCCGAGAAGATTGAAAGCAGAGAAGAGTATGAAGAAGCTAAAGCTATGGGATTTGAGTACTTTCAAGGATATTTCTTCAGTAAGCCCATCATTCTCCAAGGGAAAAATATTGATCCAATCCCAACAAATTATTTGCAGCTGTTGGATAAATTGAGCTCTTCCGACCCGGATATTGATGAAATCAGCAACATCATTCAGCAAGATTTATCCCTGTCTTACAAGCTGTTAAAAGTAATGAATTCAGGAACGTTTTTCTTTAAAAGTAAAGTAACCTCCATTAAGCAGGCTGTTGTGCTGCTGGGGCTTTTTGAGATAAAAAAATTGATAATGATCCTAATGATGTCCAGCATGAAAAAAGCAGACAATCAGACAGAACTATTAAAAATGAGCTTAACGAGAGCTTCTTTCTTTGAGCGCACTTCCCGTATTTTTGGATTAAATAAAAACCAGCTTTACATGTTTGGCATGTTTTCGCTGATAGACACGATCCTTAACAAAAATATGAAAGATATCATTGAAGATCTGCCGATAACAAACGAGCTGGCTGATGCTTTAGTTGGTAACAATGAAAAGTATAATTTGGCTCTTTCAGCAGTAAAGTGTATTGAGCATGGAGAGTGGTACGAATTACAGATGCTATGCCGCGCACTTCAGACATCCGATGCTGAATTGCTGATGAATTATCAAGCAAGCTCTTTATCAGCAGATCAATTTGTTCATGCTCAAACGGAAAGTACAGTTCAATAAATTTCAAAAGGGACTCCCGTGACTGGTGGTCCCTTTTAGGTTACTTAAATATGCCGACTGCTTTTTGGGGATCTGCAGGTCCTTCATGATCGAGTGCATCGAAAACAAAATTAAAAGCAAGTGGATCTTGAGCAATATTCTGATGCTCAATTTGATCGTACGGATAATAATCCTGGATCGTTATATTCGTTACGTTCTCTGTCTCTCCTTTTAAAAAGGCTGAAGTGAAAGGAACAACAATTTCATCATTTCGTGTTGTGACCACTGTGTATGAGACATCACCAGGTGTTTCGTCGTCTTCATTCAGCTTCAGTAGAAAATCCGATCCAGCTGCTTGCTGCTGGCAAGCTGTGCAAGAGGCAAGATCTGCTCCTGTTGATGTGAGCTTTGTTAGCCCAGCAACACCTTCCGTTCCATGATTTGATGGAACAAGTCCAATCAAATCCTCTACTTTGTCAGCTCCATCTAGGTTCTTCAAATAATAACGCGGCATCATTCCGCCTTGACTATGTCCGACAATAGAAACTTTTTGAGCTCCTGTTAAGTTCAAAACGTTATCTATAAAAGTCTTAAGTTCGGCAGCTGAATCCTCAATAGGACCAGATGCAGGTACAGCGCCGGTATATCCGTAATTTAAGGAATAAACACAATATCCTTTTTCTTTTAACATAGGAGCTAGATTCACAAAGTTTCTTTCCATTGTTTCAAAAGTCCCCGGTACGAGGATAACTGGTTCGGGATGCTCGGCACTTGGCTTACAGGCAGCATCATTGGCACCAGGAGGCGGAAGTCCTTCTTCTGTCAGGAATCCACTGGCAGATGAGTCATTTGCTTTAGCTGTTGTTTGGCTGCCACTGATCGTCAGAACTGAAACGAGTATTACGGTAAAAATCATACTTAACCACTTTGACATTACATATCCCTCATTTCTATTTTTATTAAAGGCTGTTTGCGTAGACAATGTTGCTTGTTGAAGTTGTTGATTTCCTCTCCAGGATGCTCGCTTTCCGCGGGGCGTGCGGTGAGCCCCCTAGGCTAAACAGCCTGCAGGGGTCTCACCTGTCCCGCTGATCCCGCAGGACAAGGAAGGCTTCGGCAGCGATATATCGCACGAAGAAAATGTGATTTTACATTTTCGAGGAGTCTCGCACCTTGCGCTCCAATCAACTAGACAAAGAAGCATACTCAACAAAAAATGTTCAAATGCAACAATCTTTTAGATGACCCTAATAAAAAAGACAGCGCAAAATTCCCTCATACGGGATTTATGCGTGTCTCCAGGTTTCTGCATAATCTAATAATTAACTTAGATAACATTAAACTAGAGTGTGTAAGCGTTGTCAACGGTAAAAATATGGTTTTTGGCGTAAAATACTTGTTAACTAATGAAGGAAAGGAGGAGTTTTTATGAAGTTATCGATATTAGATCAATCACCAATTTCTTGCGGTCATACACCTCAACAAGCATTAAATGCCTCAATGGAATTGGCTAAAGCGGGAGAAAGACTTGGATATGAAAGGTATTGGATAGCTGAACATCATAACTTTTCTGGACTAACCTGTTCAGCTCCTGAAGTGATGCTAGGGTTTATAGGTGCCAACACAAAATCAATACGAATCGGTGCTGGTGCAGTTTTGCTGCCTCATTATAAACCATACAGAATTGCTGAAACGTATAACATGCTGGCTACTCTTTTTCCAGGGCGGATCGATCTTGGAATTGGACGAGCTCCAGGAGGATCTGCTGAAGCATCGATGGCTTTGTCAGATAACTATTTGGAACAAGTGCGAAAAATGCCCGAAGCTATTAAAGAACTTCTCCATTTTCTACATAATGACTATCCATCCGATCACATGTTTTCTAAGATTTCAGCATCTCCTGTTCCGAAAATATCGCCTGAACCTTGGATACTTGGTACAAGTGAAAAGAGTGCTATTTCAGCTGCTGAAAACGGTGTAGCGTACGCCTTTGGTCACTTTATGAGTGACAAGTCAGGACAACAAATATTAAAAACGTATCGGGAACACTTCAAACCTGGAAGGAATCAAAAAATTCCTAAATCGATCATTGCTGTTTCAGTTATTTGTGCAGATACAACTGAAAATGCTAAAGATTTAGCTCTGTCAGTACTTTTATGGAGAATCCAAAATGCTAATGGTGAAGGGGACAAGGGAGTACCATCCGTTGAAGCTGCAAAAAGTTATTATTCAATGGAAAAATGGTCGCAGATTATTAATGAATCAAGAGACAAGATGATAATTGGCACCCCTCATCAAGTAAAACAAGAACTTTTAAAACTGCAAAAACTTTATAACACCGATGAAATGATGGTTGTTACTATAACACATCGATATGAGGATAGAATTCGTTCTTATGAGCTGCTGGCAGAAGAAATGATGACTAAAAATAATCGAACGTAAGCATTATTTTTTATATCACAAACATATCTTGTTATACTATTAGCGATTATTAAAATATAGTAGCTAATTTTTCGTTGCTTTTTATATAAGGAGGACGCACATATGTCCAATGGCAAAAAGAGTATCAGTGATATTCCGTTTTCTGTTTTAGACTTGGCTCCGTTAGTCGAAGGTGGAACGGCGTCAGATTCTTTTAAAAATACGTTAGATCTTGCTCAGCATGCTGAGAAGTGGGGGTACAATCGTTATTGGCTCGCTGAACATCACAATATGCCAGGAATTGCTAGTTCCGCTACCTCGGTCGTAATCGGCTATGTGGCTGGGGGAACCTCAAAGATTCGTGTAGGATCGGGAGGAATTATGCTTCCTAATCATGCACCGCTCGTCATAGCTGAACAGTTTGGAACATTAGAGTCCATGTATCCTGGCCGGATTGATCTTGGACTTGGTCGTGCACCGGGAACAGACCAGCTGACAGCACATGCTTTGCGCCGTGAACTTAGCATGAGTGGCGATGAATTTCCGATGCAGCTGGATGAATTGCGTACTTATTTAAATCCGGAAATGGCAGATGGGAACATGAAGGTAAGAGCAATACCAGGAGAAGGACTTAAGATTCCAATCTGGCTTCTCGGTTCAAGTGGATTCAGTGCAAGACTTGCGGGGAGGCTTGGTCTTCCATTTGCATTTGCAAGTCATTTTTCACCGGAAAATACATTGCCTGCACTAGAGGTGTACAGAAATACATTCACTCCATCAGAAGTACTGGACGAACCATATGCGATGGTAGGAGCGAATATAGTAGCTGCGGATACGGATGAAGAAGCTAAGTGGCTTGCAACTTCACTGCAGCAGCAGTTTTTGAATTTAATCCAAGGTACTCCGACGCCTCTTAAACCGCCGGTTGAAAGTATGGAAGGTCTTTGGAGTCCATTTGAAAAAGCCACAATAGATAAGCAGCTGCGTACAACTTTTGTTGGAAATCCAGCAAGAGTAAAAGAAAAGCTACAATCGTTCCTTGATGAAACGCAGGCAGATGAAATCATAGTTAATGGCCAGATTTATGACCATCAAGCACGTCTTCGTTCGTTTGAATTATTATCAGGTGTTTTAAAGAAAAATTAAAAGAAAAGCGTACTCCGTAAATGTCTATGGCGTACGCTTTTTTGTGTTTTTATTTAAGCTTTCTGATAATTGAGATCCCATGAAATCCCAAAACGATCTTTTACTTTGGCATACTTTGCACCCCAAAATGTATCTTGAAGTTCCATTAATACTGATCCGTTTTGGCTTAATTTATCATAAAGACTTTGAATTTCTTCTTCACTCTCAGCCACTAGAACAAGTGAAATGTTATTGCCCTCTGTAATTTCATGGCCCGGAAAGCTGTCAGAGGCCATCAAGAAAAGATTTCCTTTTTTGAATTTTGCATGCATAACACGGTTATCTGCCTCTGGAGGAGTAGGAAAGTCAGCTTCTCCAAATGTTTGAATTTCTGTGATTTCTCCATTAAAAACGTCTTTGTAAAAATTCAAAGCGTCTTTTGCATTGCCGTTAAATGATAAATATGGAACAGCTTGATTTTTCACGAGAAACACTCCTCTTTTAATCTTAAGTCAAATTACATGTTCATCTTACTATAAGCTCTAATCAAGAACAAGAACATTTGTTCGAAAAATCTCTATTTTATGAAAGGAGATTAACTAATAGTTATAGAATTTATGAGTGGTTACTATTTTGCTTTTTTAGAATTATAGGAGGTCAGGAAATGGATAAAACGGTACAGCTGCAAAAGTTTAATGTCTGGGCAAATGATAAGGTGTTCGAGCATTTAAAAACTCTTCCATTAGAAATCTACCGTAAGGAAACTCATAGTGTATTTCCATCTGTTTCAGCAGTGCTTATACATATGTATCAAGTCGATTATGTTTGGCTAAAGGCAATAAAAGGAGAAGATTTTAATGATATTGTTGCAACGCTTGGACAGCTAACGGATGATTTACAGGCTGCAAGTTTGGATGAACTAGAATTTGAATTTAAAGAATTGAGCAGAAAATACGACTCTTTTATTTCGAGTCAAAAGGATATAACCTCACAAACAACGATTCGTCATCCTCATTTTGGAACACTTGAATCTAATTATGCTGATCTCATCCAGCATGTTGTAAATCACGGAACCTATCATCGCGGTCATATCTCAGCAATATTAAATCAGCTGGGACATAAAGGAGCCTCAATTGATTATATTTTTTATCTATACTCACTCCAGCATCAATAGAAAACCAAGTAGAGACCACCACACTAGGAGGTCTCTATTTTTATTTCTCAAATCATTCATTGACAATGAGAATCGTTCTCTATTATAATGACTTTGGCAAATGAAAATGATTATCATTACATATCACAGGGGGATATAAGAAATGTCAGTTAAATGGACTGCTTTAGCATTATCGCTTTCAACAGCACTAATTTTTGCAGGATGTTCAAATTCTGCAGATACAAATAAAGAGGAAACTAGCAAGAAAGAATCAACAGAAAAAAAAGTAGAGAACGAATCAGCTGAAAAAGAAGCAGCTTCTCCAGAGGCGTCTGTACAAGCATACAAAGATGCTGTTGCTGAACTTGAAAAAGCAAAAGAAGGCAAAGAAGTAGATTTCGATAAAGTAACAAAAATTTATGAAGAACAGCTTCAAGAACTTGTAAAACAGCGTGATGCTGAGTTTGATGAGCAGATCGATCCTGCGATTACAACTGCATTAGCTGCTGGAAAGAACAAAGAGATGGACGCAGTTATTGTTAAACAATTGTTTGATAAATTGATGCAAAAGGAATTCTTCCAAACGATGCGCCATGAGTTCGCTGAAATTGACGAGCACTGGGGCGACAAAGAAGAAGTAATGGAAGAATATGAGGAAGCTCAAGCTTTTTATACCGCTGTACAAGGAACAGTTCAAAAGCGTGACGCTGCATACGGAACAAAAATGGAAGACGCGATTGCAGGCGGCTTCAGTGAAATGAAAGCTGCGATTGAAAAAGAAGATAAACTTGCATTTGGATTAGGCAAGCAAGTTGTTGATAAAACGTTAATGAAAACATTCTATTTAGCTGCTGGAGCGAAACCGCATGGTTATGCGACAAAGCTATCTGAAGCTGCTAAAACAGATGCAGAAGAAGCAAAAGTGGAACAAGCTGAAGGATGGGCATTCTATCAATCTGTATACCCATACTTGAAAAAGAATGCTCCAGAAGACGCTGACGATATTTTAAAGCAATTCGATCTTGAAACAGATGTGAAATCAGTAGATCCTGAAGTTGTTAACAAAGCATTCGTTCGCGGTTTTGCGAAGATTGCACTTCATGAATATGAAGAAAGCACGGAGAACTTTGGTAAAGAAAAAGGTCCTATTTATGCAATTGAAGGTGCGCTTTTCATCAACATGATCGAAAGTGATCTAAAAGAAATTTTAGGTGAAAGAGAAGCAGCTGATCTTGCTGCTGCAGCTCAAAGCTACTTAGAAGCAGCAAAAGCAAATAATAAAGAAGAAGCAGATAAAATTCTTCCGAAACTAGAAGAAACACTTAATAAAGTAGTAGAACAAGCAAAATAAGTTTAACGAATGAACCTTATCCTTTGGGACGAGGTTCTTTTTGTTTTATGAATTTTTTGTGTTTTTTAAGTCAAGATTAAACATGAAGGCGAAGTTCGTATTGACAACGACACTGATAATCATTATCATTATCAATGGGTAAGGAGGAATTTATACTGATGAAGAAGATCATAACCATAATGACACTAACACTGTTAACATTCTTTTCGTTACATAACACAGCTAACGCCTATTCTTACGGTGATCCGAATGAAGAAAAGATCGCTGAAGCTTATAAGAAGATGGTGGTTCAGCTTGATAAAAACCCTCCTAACTTTACCGAGACTGAAAAGATTTATGACACCGTAAAAGAAGAAATTGACCAGCATATGGGTCCAGAACCTTCTAAACTGATCAAGGAAAATCTTGAGAAGGAAGAAAAAGAAGAACTGATCGAAAATATGCAAAAGATATTAGCATTAAATATTGACCGCCGTTTATCTGGCGTAGATAAGAATTTTGAAGACTATGAAACAAGTAAGCGTTTGCTTGCAAAGGGTCATGCCACATACCAAGCCTTATCTCCGGTCATAGCTGAAAAAGATCCAGAAATGGATAAGCAGATTAAAGCAGAGTTTGATAAAGCATTAGAAGCTTTAGGAAATCCGGGACTTTTTGGTGTCGGCAAAAAAGCAGCAGACAAAGAAGCTTTTAAACAAAGCAAAAAGATCATTATTGATGATCTGCAAAAAGAGTTTCAAACACAAAACTTTGAATTGGGCCATTTCAACGTTGATCAAGAGGAAGAGAGCACAGCTTCTGAAAAAACGGAATGGACCGATCTTTCAAACATAAAAAACTGGCTGCCGCTTATCGTTATTATCGCGATTATTGCCGGAGTAGTCATTTACGTTATTAGAAAAAGAAGATAGATAAGGTATAGGGGAGGGAACGAAGTGCAGTTACAAGCTTTTCTTATTACGTTTCGTGAAGTGTTGGAAGCATTGCTAATAGTAGGAATCATTACGACATATTTAAAACGTACGGATAACAAAAAATTTGTTAAGTTTGTCTGGCTTGGTGCCGGAATGGCAGTTGCAGCAAGTTACCTGGTAGCTTTATTGTTTCAGGTTGTTTTCACAGGCTTCTCAGCTATGGGAACTGAAATGTACTTGAAGATCTCAATCATCTTTATCTCTTCACTTCTATTAACGCAAATGGTGTTCTGGATGGCAGAACACAGCAAGAACATTAAATCGAACGTTGAAGGTAAAATCAGCAAATATATCTCAACAGGAAGCATCATCGGAATGATTATCCACTCTTTCCTTGTCGTTATGAGAGAGGGAATCGAAACAGTATTTTTCTTTGCAGCGATTACTGGCGGAAACATTGGAGCTGCATTAACAGGATGGGGGGCAATTTCCGGATTGCTCGCAGCCTCTGTTGTAAGCTACTTGTTCTTTAAGGGAACAATGCGTATTTCACTTAAAGCATTCTTTAGAACAACTGGAGCGTTTATCGTTCTTATCGCAGCTGGTTTAATGGTTCAAGGTGTATCGATGATGCAGGACTTGAAGATCTTAGGAAGCGTTGTTCCGCATCTTTATGATATCACTTGGTTCCTGCCAGAGCATCCAATCGATTATGCACATTACCTGCGTGATCATGGAGTAGCACCGCTTCTTTCAGGGGATATCGGAATCTTCCTGAAAGCATTCTTAGGCTACTCATCAATGCCGTCTATTGAAGAAGTTCTCGTTTACCTTGGTTATTTTGCTGTAATCTACATGCTGATCTTTTTAAAGAAACCAGCTCGGAAAATAGAAAAAGTGGAAAAGCCGAAACAAAGTCAAAAACAACCGTGGAAGCAAACAGTCGCTTCAGCTAATGAATAAAAAGTACAAGGCGGATGCCTTGTGCTTTTTCTTTACATAGGAATAAAAGGAGAAAATCGGAGAAAGGGAAAGAGAATGTTTAATACAAAAAAACTTTTATCAGCAACTGTCATAATATTAATCTTCTATACCTTTTTCATTCGGTTTATGTATAGCGTTTCGTTTCCGAGCACTTGGGATCAGGTGGATTTTGTATTAGCGCTGGACCGTTATGATTTACTAGCCATGCAGCCGCATTTTCCTGGCTATCCGATTTTCATTTTTGGAGGGATGGTCTTTCATTTATTCTTAGATAACCCCTCATTATCGCTATCTGTTTTTAATGGCATTATAACGGTTTCAGCTGCGGTACCGATGTATTTATTAGCTAGAAAGTATGTTGATCGGGTCTCAGCTCTTATAGTTACACTTGTTCTTCAGTCCAGTGTTTATTTCATGATACTTGTCAGCCAGCCGATGTCTGAAGGTTCTGCTATTGGGGTCTTATGGTGGTTCCTTTGGAGCGTAAATATAGGTCTTCACAATAATGAAATTCGTTATCAGCTTTTGCCCTTAGTCCTATTTTCAATCCTGATGGGAATCAGGCTGTCGTATCTTCCCTTTGGAGTTGGGCTGCTTTTCTTATGGTGGTTTGATTATAAAAGAAACAGAGATTCAATACGTTTAACGGGCTTTATTTTCTTAGCTGTTTTATTTCAGATGATTTGGCTTGTTGCTCTCATCATGACGGAAGGGAGCTTGACCGGGTTTATTAAACTCTCCATGGCTTTCGTTTCGGGTCATTTCACATCTTGGGGAGGAACAGTAGTTGACACTCAAGAGCCTTTTTTTACGAGGCTGTACGAGCTTGTCATTAATAATATCATTTACGTAGGAATGTTTGCGAAGTCAACAATTCTTCTTATAGGTTTTGCGGGTATCTCTATTATTGCATTGCTGAAAAATAAAACAAAAGATGCAGGCGTCTTCCTAAGAAAACACTATGTGATGCTGACGCTTCTATTGATTTATTTTTTATGGAATCTGTTTGCACAAAATGTAGAGAAACCAAGACATTCTTACCCGATAACACTTATGCTTCTTTTCTTATGGCTCGTGTCAATTGCAAGGAAACACACACTTTTAAAGTGGGCGTGTATGAGTCTTGCTGTTATGCAGCTAGTCATCGGTATCCCGATCCTAAAAGAACAGACGGAAAAAATTCCGGCTGTCTACCAGACTGCAAACTATCTCGCTCAAAAAGATGAAGAGACCGTTGTATACACGTGGGAAGAAACCCGTGTCTTTCAGTACTTGGATGTTCCATTTGAACATAAGCGGTTTTACACGTATGATTTGTTCTTACTGGACAAGAAGTACAATGAAAATAAGAAGATATATGTTACGAATCATCTAATTGAAGGATTTAAGGAACAAGGGATAGATGTATCAGATCATCTTGAGGAAGTTAAAACGTTTAGATCAAATGAACTCTTTGATCCGGTGTATGATGAAATTACATTATATCGGTGGAAAGATAAATAAGGTTTTTTTAAAAGGTTTTGTCGGATTGTTTTGTAAAGTGCATCGTTGAAAGTTGATTGGAGCGCAAGGTGCGAGACTCCTGGGGGATCAGCGGGACAGGTGAGCCTCCTATCGGCGCAAAGCGCAGAGGAGGCTCACCGCACGCCCCCCCGGAAAGCGAGCATTCTGGAGCGGAAATCAACCACTTCCAATTGCAACAAAGATTGAAAAGGACAAATCCAGTTCGGATTTGTCCAATTATTCCTTATTGTTCTTTTGAATTTCTTCTTTCAGCTTATTAATATAATTCTGCTTTTCCTTTTCGTCTTTTAAAGTGCCAGGTCCAGGTGCTTTGTTTTTTAAGTATTTTTGGAGAGCTTTTGTAATCTCCTCTTGTGAAGCATCTTCAGGTATTTCTCCTTTTTTCTTTAACATCTCTATAATCTTTTCATCGTTAGCTATCATATTAACCGCCTCGTTTGTTGGTTCTTTGTCAACGGGTTGTTCACTTTTAGAGTCTTTTGTGTTCGAACAAGCTGTAATTGCAACTGTTAATAAAACAGCTACTAGCAGCGTCAGCCATTGTTTCATAGGACCACCCCTATACGCTTGTTTATTACTTATTATGACACAAAACCCAATTGCGTAGGAGCAATTGGGTTTTGCTGAAGTACTATTTATCTGCGAGAGATCTTAATTTTTCCTACTGTATCGTCCTTGCTGGAACCAACTACTTCAAATTGAAGTCCGTAAGTCGGTACATTACGGCCAGCATGTGGATTGCCAGGGTTGCTGTAATCTTGTTTATCGTTAAACTTAGGGTTTGGACTAACGTTCTTATCTGTCATCGTTAACCCAAGCAATTCACGATAATCAAGGAACATTTTTTCGCTCTTTTCCTTGCTGAACGCTGCATCATGGACGAGGTAACGAGCGGATGCTACAGAGTTATCACTCCATTTTAGTGTTTCCTGGTTTGCATCAACGACTCCTAAGAATCCATCACCAGGGTGGATGCCTGTCCAGTTATCGCTGTAGCTATCATCAACATACCAAACTACCAATCCGCCATCGTACTGCATCAAGCTGTCGCCACGGCGGATATGTGCTAAACCTTCGTCAACGCCTTCATGGTTTCTCCACTCTAATAGATAGTAGTGATCAGAATAGAATTTACCTTGGTCTTTCTTAAAACCTTCTAAAGTAAACACAGGCTTACCTTCAGCGTTATCAAACAGTGTTTGAGTGCCATCAACATTAACTGCTACGTCATCTACATAAAAACCAGATTCAACAGCAGCAACATCTGTCCAGTAGTTCAGTTTTACATTGATCTTTTTGCCTTTATAAGATGAAAGATCAAATGTTCCGTCAACCCATCCATCAGAGTTACCCGTAATACCATGTCCTGGATTCTGGTCATGCGGATCAGTTTCTGTTGTTAAATTACCAGGGATTGAAACCCAAGTGTCAGTGCCTTCTTCTTGTACTTGAACGGATGCATAATCCCAATCTTGTTCAATTTGATACCAAGTTTTAAAAGTAAGCTCTGCAGATGTTGCATTTGTTAAATCTAGAGAAGTTACCATTGAGTTATTCAGGTTGTTGCCTTTTCCACTATGGTACTCATAATCACCGCTGAAAGGAGTATTAACGACCGTTTCCTTTTGAGGAAGGTCTACTCGAACAGCGTCATTATTCGTTCCTTTTGTATTGGCTTGATCTAAAAGGATTTCAGTACCTTTAGGATTTAATTCATCAAGATGATACGTTTCACCTGTTAACCAGTTTGACTCAGTCATACTAGATTGTAAAAATTCTTTCGACCATGCACTGAATCCAGTAGGCTCAGTTCCAGGAATATCCCCAGCCCAGCTTCCGCTAGACATGATCGACCAATATGCTACAGGCTCGCCAGATCCAGTGTATTGTGTGTCATATTCATCAGGAAGCCCTAAGTCGTGGCCATATTCATGTGCGAATACGCCAGCTGCTCCGTCAGCAGGTTCGATTGTATAGTCGTAAGCATACATTGTATCTGCTCCCCAGTAGTCAACTTCCGGAGATGGAGATTCTGGAATAGAGAAGATACCACCTAGATTCCATCGGTGGCTCCATACCGCATCTCCACCTAGAGAACCTCCGCCAGCTTCTTCACCAACACTAGAATGTACGATCATTAGGTGATCCACTAATCCATCTGGTTCACGAAGATCTCCATCTTCGTCTAAGTCATAGCGGTCTTCTTGGTCGAACTCACTTAAATCAATCTCTGGGTCATTAGCTGCAGCAGTTAATGCCTCTTTAACCAGATCACGCGGCTTAGCGTCACTTCCGTCTGGATCAGGAACGTTTCCGCCATAGTAAGCTGCAGGATGTTGTGCCTGGTACCAACCGCCAACTTTACCTGTGATCGAATAGCTGCCGCCTGATTGCTGTTCATAATACTCTTTTACTGAAACCAGATCTTCGCCATTTGGACCTTCATATCCATCTTCACCGAAAATCATATCTTCATAGTGTTCTTTTAAGTATTCATCATAATGCATATCTGTTTCTTCAGGTGCAATATCTTTTGCCTTAAAGTCAGGATACTCTATTAGAAGTACAAGTACGTTATCAACTCGCTGTCCGCCCGTCCATTTTTCTTCTTCAACCGGCTTGATGTCTTTGCCTTTACCTTTCTTGCCATGCTTTAATCCATCTTTTTTATGCTTCTTGTGTCCTTTTTCATCCTTTTTAGCATGCTCGTCTTCAAGCTCTCCTTTTGGAAGAGATTCAGCATGCTCTTGTTTGTTCTTCAAAAACTGCTGAAGCTTTGCTTGTGCCTGTGCTTCACTGGCATTCTTTGAAATTTGTCCGTTCTTCTTGAGCATTTCTATTAATCTTTCATCGTTGGCCACTGCTAAATCGAATGGACCACCTGTGTGTTTATGGCTTTTTTCCTCGACTGATGATGCCTTGACATCTGACAGAACATTGACAGGTGCGGCGCTTACGCTCGCAAAAGTGCTGCAGCTTAACATCGCTGCAAGGGCTGCTGAAACCCATTTTCCCTTTTTCACTAAAATCCCCCCTAGAAGTAATTTCACGGCTGGAAATCAACAATAATTATTGTCGAATAATTCCGCATATTCAAAATGTTACCACGTCATGTCGAATACTAGAATAGGAGATATATCCCTTGTTTTCTTTCTGTAATGGGGAATTTTTACTATTAAATGGACTATTTTTTTATAGTCGAAAATTGGGGAAAAATATATAAAAACCTTATTTAATGCTATTTTATGATAAGTCTTTAGAATCACGGTTGTGAGGCTAAAATAATTTAAATTAATGTTTTATTTCTGCAAATTAGGGAAAATAGTTAGTTAGAGTTTTGAAATATATAATTAGAGCTTATTCATGAAAGGTCGGTCAAGACATTGTCAATTTCTTTTCACCCTAAATCAGTGAAGAATTTTGAGGAAGCAACGGGAAATATCCTTAATTTTATGAGTAAGCTGATTAATATCAACACGTTGTTTATTGCAAAAAACGATCAAAAAGTGAACGAAATTAAAAAAGTAATCAACAAAGAACTAACATTATTAGAAGAAGGGTCCACTCTGCCTTTTCATGAAACCTTTTGTAAAGTTAGTGTAGATCAAGGCAAGGAAATTCTGCTTATTGAAGATATCATGGAGAATGAGCGTACGAAACATTTGAATGTTACAGCTAGTTTAGGAAGCGGGAGTTTTATAGCGATCCCTATTTATTACGAGGACGGAGAAAATTACGGTACAATTTGCGGGCTTGATACAAATCGGTTTGAGTTTACTGAACAGCATGTGGAGCTCTTCGAGACGATGTCTTCACTCTTAACTTATGTTTTAGAACTGGACAAAGCCAACAAAGAAATTAAAGATTTATCAGTGCCTATTGTTCCTCTTACAAAGGGTATTGCCATTTTGCCGATCATTGGACATATAAGCGAATACCGAGCTGATATCATCATACAAAATACATTAAACAGCAGTATGGATTTAGATTTAGAGTACATGATTATTGATTTATCTGGGATTAGCCAGATAAATAATTCGGTTAGCAGCTATCTTCTTAACATCGTAAAGCTTTTAAAACTAATTGGTGTAACGCCGATTCTTACTGGGTTTAGACCTGATCTGGCTATAAAAACGATGAAGGTAGATGTAGATTTTCACGATATTATTATTACGAGTAACTTAGAGAGCGCGCTTTCTCATATAGGTTTTGTATTAAACAAAAAATAATAGAGATGTAAAGCTGGGGCCGTGAATAAAAAAGTGGTCCTTTTTTTAGTTTTAATTAGTCTAAATTTTCATTTTACTTTATAATGTATATTATAAACTTATCAGTCGTTTTTATTTGAACCAACTGGAGGGGAAGAAATGAAGTCATTTGAGGAAAAATTAGATCAATACGCTGAACTCGTTGTAAAAGTTGGATTAAGCATGCAAGAGGGACAGAAGCTATTAATTAGTTCTCCGATCGAAGCTGCAGAATTTACCCGTAAAGTAACAAAACACGCCTATGAGAATGGTTGTAAAAGAGTGATGGTGGACTGGGTTGATACCCAAACCAACCGCATTCATTATACGAGCGCGAAAGAAGAAGTACTGAAAGATGACCTTCAATCTTGGGAGATCGAAAAATATAACAGTCTGATAGAAAATCACGATTGTTTCTTGATGGTAACAGGAAATGACCCGAACGCTTACAAAGGTGTTCCTTCAGAGCGTATGATGTTTGTTCAAAAGAACAGAGGCGAAAAGCTGCAGGCCTTTTCTGCTGGGCAGCTTAGAGGGGATATGCACTGGGCGATTGCTGGTGCACCGACAGCAGGCTGGGCAAAATCCGTATTCCCTGAAAAAAGTGAAGAAGAAGCAGTTGATGATTTATGGGAAGCGATTTTCAAAACGGTTCGTGTAGATCAGTCGGATCCAGTTGCAGCATGGGATGAGCATGTTAAAACACTTTCAGAAAAAGTGGATTACTTAAACGAGCAGAGATTTAAAACACTTCATTATAAATCAGAAGGAACAGATTTAAGCATTGATTTGCATCCTGACCATACGTGGATTGGGGGAGGACATAATTCTACATTCGGTACTTACTACATTCCGAACCTGCCGACAGAAGAAGTGTTCACTACACCTAGAAAATATGGTGTAAATGGAAAAGTATCAAGTTCGAAACCGCTGTCAGCCATGGGGAACCTTATCGACAATTTCAGCTTAACGTTTAAAGATGGAAAAGTAGTAGAATTTACAGCTGAAGAGGGTTACGACACACTGAAACAGCTGCTTAGCATAGATGATGGTATGGGGTATTTAGGAGAAGTAGCTTTAGTGCCTTATGACTCACCAATCTCAAACTCAGGCATCATTTTTAATAATACACTGTACGATGAGAATGCATCTTGTCACTTGGCAATTGGTACTTCGATCACGATGTCTGTAAAAGATGCAGGAAACCTTACACCTGAACAGATGGAAGAAAAAGAAATTAACCACAGCCGCGGCCATACTGATTTCATGATTGGTTCTGCTGACCTTGAAATTGAAGCAGAATATGAAGATGGCAAACGCATTCCGCTATTCAAAAACGGTAACTGGGCCATCTAAATACGAAAAGACTCCAATGACTGGAGTCTTTTTTTACGGACAATTTACGAATGTGCTAGGCAGACCTCAATCAACAGGATACCAAATTTTAGAAAAACAGTCTATTTCTTTTTTTATTTTCTCGATATGCTTTTTATAGCTAGAAATGAAGGAGGACATATAATGAATACATTTTTTGATCAATCGCCTTATGAGATTAAGGTAGAGTGGGGAATAAAAGGAGCAAAGGAAGCGGCAAAAAGAGAGGAAATCTTAATCATCGTTGATGTTTTGAGTTTTTCTTCAACTGTAATAGCCGCTATGGAAAATCAAGCGGTTATCTATCCATTTCCTCCGCCCATTAACGAAAAGGCGAAAAAATATGCAGATCAGCTCGTTGCTGAGCTTGTTGTCGGCAGAGCAGAGGCGATTAAAACGGGGAAGCATTCACTCTCACCGAACTCTTTCACGGCAGATGATCGGGGGAAATCATATGTACTTTGTTCTCTAAATGGTGCTGCGTGTGTAGATGCAGCTAAAAAAGTTCCCGGGCTTTTAATGGGTTCTCTACGAAACGCACAAGCCGTTGCAGAAGCGGCTTCAGAAGTGAAAAAAAAGACTGGAAAGCCAATCACGATTATTGCTTGCGGCGAACGCTGGGAAAATTCTTCTGCCGATGAAAATGAACTAAGACCCGCTATCGAAGACTATTTAGGCGCAGGAGCCATTATCTCATCACTCGAAGGCTCATTATCTCCAGAAGCTTTCGTTTGCAAACAAGCATTTCAAGGATCAAAGCATATACTATCTAATTTGATAAGAAATTGCGGAAGCGGCAGAGAATTAGTAGAACGCGGTTTTGGGAAGGATGTAGATTATTGCCTGAAATTGAATGTCAGTTCTATTGTGCCTATTTTATCTGGAAATAAATTTATCAGCTTTGAACCATCGTATCTTTTAAAATAATTAAGAATATTACTGACCTCCTCATGGAAAAATAACGAAAACAGAGGAGGTTTATGTATGAAAAAATTAGTCGCGCTCTTTGCGGCGTTCACGATTGTACTTGCCGGCTGCGGCGGAGGCTCTAATGAAATGAAAGAGAGTGAAGCTGCACCGAAGAATATGAACAATGAAACACGAGAAAGCCCTCGGCTTGAACAGATTAATTCACCTAAAAAGACACAGCAGGATACTTCAAAAGCTGAGATCAAACACGGAAAAACAAAGATTGAAACACTTGGTTTTTTAGAGCCGCTTGAAGCGAAACAATCGGTTAAAGATGTTAAAGAAGCAGAAAACGACCTTACTTATATCGCTTTTTTCAGCTATCAAGTCAACAAGAACGGTACATTAATACCTATCAAGGACTGGGCTGCACTTAATGAGATTAAAAAGACACGTGCGATGCCTATGATGGTCTTAACGAACT
The DNA here is from genome assembly GCF_042746035.1 of Fictibacillus sp. NPDC058756. Lineage (NCBI taxonomy): Bacteria > Bacillati > Bacillota > Bacilli > Caryophanales > Fictibacillaceae > Fictibacillus > Fictibacillus sp. NPDC058756. The sequence goes on from NZ_JBHYPU010000001.1 coordinate 761,453, forward strand.
TCGCAGAAGGCAACTTTTCTCCAGAGATCGCACATAACATTTTTACTGATAAACAAGCTTCTAAAACACTTATTGGCAGTGTAATCAGCACGATGAAACAAAAAGGCTACAAAGCGCTGAATATCGATTTTGAACATATTAAAGAAAAAGACCGCGAACTATATAACGGATTTTTAGAAACGATCATCCCTCAGGTGCAGAAAGAAGGTTTCAAGGTTTCAACAGCACTTGCTCCAAAAACAAGTGATGAACAAAAAGGACCTTGGCATGGTGCACATGATTACAAGCGTCATGGAGAACTGGCTGATTTTGTTGTACTTATGACTTACGAGTGGGGCTGGTCTGGCGGACCTCCAATGGCTGTAGCACCTGTTCCGCAAGTAAAGAAAGTTGTTGATTACGCGGTTTCTGTTATACCGCCTGAAAAAATTATAATGGGTGCACCGCTTTATGGCTATGATTGGACACTCCCTTATAAAAAAGGTAATAAATTTGCGAAGCGTATTGCTCCTGCAGAGGCACACGACCTAGCATTAAAAGAAAAAGCCACAGTAAAATATGATAACGAAGCACATGCTCCGTTCTTCAACTATAAAGACGACAATGGAAAAGAACACGTTGTCTGGTTTGAAAATGAACAAAGTGCCGAGGCGAAAAATAAGCTCGTAAAACAATATAAGCTTAGAGGTCTTGCGTATTGGGTACTTGGGGAACCATTCCCGGAAAACTGGACACTACTGCGAGACGAATTCCAGATCGCAAAAAACCAATAACGAAAAGGGCCGACTAAAGTTTTTTAGTCGGCCTTATTCTATATGATGAGGTCATTTAGGCGGGAATCCAAAAGTTTTGACTTTGAATCCAAAAATTTCGGGCTCGAATCCAAATATATTGGTCTGGAATCTACGAGATTTACCCATCAATCCACATTTCTTCTCCTGCATGACCATTTGAGAATCCTCATCTTTTCTGAGTATCAATCATTCGGTTCTGTTCATTTGGAATCCGTTTCGTCTGATCATACTTTGCCTGTTCTTTTTCCTGCCTCTTTTTTTCCTGCTCTTTGAAACTTTCTTTAACCGCTTCATTCTTTTCTTCCGTCACTTTTATCCCTCCTAAAGGATTTGATATAGTCCTTTACCACGCTGTTGTGAAACGAAACGCGATCTGAAGGAAAAGTATCGTAAGTCCTATAAGGCAGCTGCAGATAAAGACTTATTTACCACTGCACCTTTTCTGTCAGGGAAAACCGTTTCGAAAAGGTAGTCTGGATACATATATGAAAGCTGTTCTGTTATAGAAGCTGCTTTTTGATGAGGTGTAAAGAATACGATCGCAGGACCAGACCCGCTGATCGCTGCACCATATGCTCCGAGCGAGACAGCCTTTTCTTTTAGTTCACAATAAAACGGGATGTTCTTTATCCTGAATGGTTCATGAAACAGATCACGGTTCATCATATCTGCAGCCTTTTTCCAATCGTTTTTAATTAAAGCTCCAACAAGTACATTGCTGATTGCGCTTGCTTCAACCGCTTTATTAAAAGGAAGAAGATTTGGCAACGACTTTCGTGACTCTTTCGTATGCAGAACCTCATCAGGTATCGCGACAATCATTTCAACAGCAACATCAGGAACATGGACCGTTTCGACATCTTTTCCATTATAAAAGCTGATTGTCAGCCCGCCATAAATAGCGGGTATCACGTTGTCAGGATGCTTTTCTAACGAGCATGCCAAAAGTGCTTTTTCTTTATTTGAAAGCTGCAGATTTAAAAGGGTATCAGCCAGTTCTATACCTGCAACGATTGCTGATGCGGAACTTCCCATTCCCTTTGAAAGCGGGAACTCGCTCTCAACTTCCAATCTGCAAGGAGGTAGATCTTTATCATAAGACTTCGCTGTATAGTGAGCTGCTTGAACGATTAAATTCTTTTCTTCACCATTTAAAGGTTGCAGTTCTTCGCCGTAAAAAACCGTTTTCCATTCTGATGCAGGCTGGACATGAACAGATAAGTAACGATTGAGTGCGAGCCCTACAGAGTCAAAACCCGGACCAAGATTTGCAGTGCTGGCGGGTACATGAATGGAAAAAGCATCAAGCTTCATTTATACTGCACATCCTTTCAGCTGCTGACGTAATTGATCAAGATCATTCGGAATTACAACAGGTTCTTGTGCAACAGTTTTTAATGCGATGTCAGGATCTTTCAATCCATTGCCTGTTAATACTGCAACGATAGAAGCTCCTTTTGGCAAGAGTCCTTGCTTATGCTGTTTATATAATCCTGCGATTGTACTGCAGGAAGCGGGTTCTGCAAACACACCTTCTTTTGAAGCGAGCATCTGATACGCTTCTAAAATTTCTTCATCTGTTACACTGTCGATGATACCGCCTGACTCCTCTAGAGCCGCAGTAGCTAGGTGCCAGCTTGCCGGGTTGCCGATTCGGATAGCTGTAGCGATCGTATCTGGATTCTTAACGGCGCTGCCATTTACAATGGGTGCAGCACCGGCTGCTTGAAAGCCATGTATCCTTGGCAGACCTGAAGCTTTAACCGAATCGTATTCTTTAAACCCTTTCCAGTAAGCACTTATGTTGCCGGCGTTTCCGACAGGGATTGCGAGAATGTCTGGCGCTTTTCCTAGTGAATCTACAAGTTCAAAGGCGGCTGTTTTTTGACCTTCTAACCGAAATGGATTTACCGAATTAACAAGTGTATAGCCTTCTTCTTCGCTCATTTGTTTTACCATTTCAAGCGCTTCATCAAAATTACCTTGAATAGCAAAAATTTCAGCTCCGTACATTTTGGCTTGTGCAAGCTTGCCTTGCGCGATTTTTCCATCTGGGATCACGACGATACAGCGCAAACCTGCGCGGGCTCCATATGCGGCGGCAGCTGCTGAAGTGTTGCCTGTTGATGCGCAGATAATCGCTTTGCTGCCAGCTTCTTTCGCTTTGGCAACAGCAAGTACCATACCGCGATCTTTAAAAGAACCCGTTGGATTGGCACCTTCATATTTCGCGTATAGGTTGATGCCCCATTCCTTTGATAGTTGATCTAATGGAATGAGGGGAGTATGACCTTCGTTTAAAGAAAGCAGGGGAGTGGCGTCATTTACAGGCAAGTATTCTTTATATTGCTGCAGCAATCCATTCCAGTTCATATTAAGCACCCTCCACTCTGTAATGACTTTTGATTTCCTGAACAACATCTGAATCACGCAGCAAGTTGTATACGTGGCTATCTTGCAGCTTGTTTGTGCCATGAGTAACGATTACGACTTCCGCTAAACCCTTTTCATCAACGGGACTCTGAATCAATTTTTCCAATGAGATATCATGAAGGGCGAAGAGGGAAGTGATCGCTGAGAAAGCGCCAGCCTCATCTTTTATGTGCAGTCTGTAAAAGAACTTTCCATCGATCTCTTCAGGCAGCTTTAATTGTTTATCAAATTGCGGAGCAACCGCGCTTTTACCGTTAACACCTAAACGCATATTTTTGACTACAGCAACTAGATCTGACACGACGGATGTAGCTGTAGGAAGCTGACCGGCACCGGGTCCGAAAAACATCGTCTCACCGACAGATTCTCCGTATACATAAACAGCATTATATTCATTCTGCACACTTGCTAATGGATGCGAATCCGGCAGCAAAGTAGGTTCTACACTGATCTCCACTTTTCCGTTATCTTTTTTTGCATTTCCGATTAGCTTAAGGGTATAACCGAATTGCCTTGCGTATTCGAGATCTTCTTGTGTCACTCTTGATATACCCGTTACATCTACATCATCAAGATGGATATGCATTGAAAATCCGAGCGTTGATAAAATCGCCATTTTCCTTGCCGCATCAATCCCTTCAACATCGGAAGTCGGATCGGCTTCTGCATAACCGAGTGATTGTGCTTCTTTTAAAACTTCTTCATAATTCCGCTGCTGTTTATCCATTTTAGTGAGGATGTAATTCGTTGTTCCGTTCACGATCCCCATCATTTTTGTGATGCGGTCAGATGCAAGACCGTCGACGAGTGAACGGATAATCGGAATACCACCTGCAACACTTGCTTCATAGAAAAGATCGCATCCATTTTCTTGAGCAACTTGCAGAAGTTCAGCCCCATGAAGTGCCATGAGATCCTTATTTGCTGTAATGACATGTTTTTTGTTTTGCAGAGAAAGCGTGATATATTCACGGGCAAGTTCGATGCCTCCCATTACTTCAATAACAACATGAATATCGGGGTTTTCAAGTACTTCCTGCGGCTGCTGTGTCAGCCAATCATTTTTGATTGCAACCAAACGTTCTTTTTCGGTGTTTTGAACTAAGATTTTTTCAATATAAACCGGACAGCCAACACGATGCTGAAGTTCTTCACGGTTTCCTTCAATCATTCTAACGACACCGCTGCCCACTGTACCTAATCCTAAAAGTCCTACAGAAACATGATTTACCATTTGCTACACCCCTTATGTTTTTCTGAGAAATACATTTGTATGTTTGATAGGGACATTTTACATGGAGTTTAGGGAGGTTACAACAAATATCTTTGTAAAGATTAAGACAGCGCTTTCATTATGAGCGGAATGTGCTGGAAAACTTGAGAATATAGATGAATTCTATAGAAGATTTTGTCGAACTCGGATATGATATATACAGGAAATGAGAGAAGGGGATAGCTTTTATGGTTTACCATTTAGAGGATACCATTATAGATACACTTAATTGTTTAGAAGAAAATATTTTTATTATAGATTTAGATTATAAGGTTGCCTGGATGAATGATTCAGCAAAAGGATTTATTGAATCTCTAAAGACCTATTTTAGGCTGGATAAAGCAGAAGATCTGATTGGTACTCCGATTGCCCGTTTTCATCAAAATCCATCTTATCAAGAAGAAATGCTTCAAAAAGGTGATTTTCCAATCGACATGCAGCTTGTATTATTTAATAAATTTATTGCCCGACTGGTCGTAAAAGAACTCATTGTCAAAGAAGAAAAACTGGGCTTTATCCTGACATGGAGAGACATTACCGAGCGTGAAAAAGAAAAGGAAAAAACAAAAGCGATCATTAATGAATTATCTACTCCCATATTGCCGACAATCGCCGAAAATACACTTCTCGTACCGCTTATCGGTGAGCTGACATTAGAGAGAATGGAAAACCTAACAACTAAATTGTTAAACGAATGTTTAAATTATCATGCTGAATATGTCATTATAGACTTTTCAGGAATTACTACGGTAGAAGATCCTGACTTAGGCCAGGAAATTCAGAAACTGACAACTACGGTTGAACTAATGGGGGCTGAAGTCCTATATTGCGGATTTAAACAAGACATGGTTAAGAACATGGTGACACTTGGAATTGATACAAATCAGAAAACCTTTGTGTCATTCCGTAATGCGATACGATACGTTGTCTCTAAATTAGGAAAGCCTTCATAAATAAACATGAAAAAGCAGCCGTTAATCATAACGGCTGCTTAGTTTTTTTAATATTTTTGATTGCTTCTTTATAAGAAAGAGGGCTTAATTCTTCTGTATGTACGAACTCCCACACCCAATCTGGATTGACCTTTGCGTATTCCCGCAATGCCCACCCGATACCTTTACGAATAAAAAAGTCTTGTTGATATTTCGTCTCTTTAATAATATGTGCCAGCAGTTCTTTATCGGTCTTTTCCTTATACCCCAATTGAAACAGAATTGCTGACCTCATCAGCCAGATATTTTCTGATGCGACCCATCGCTCTGTTACAGGAACTATTTCTTCAGGAAACTTTATAAAATAATAGCCCGCAATGTTTTTAGCTATGTGATCGATGGTATCCCACCAGCTTTTATTTATAATGATATATTCAATCCACTCAATGTCGCTCTTAGTCGTATGCTTTTTTAGCTTGTCAGCAATCGTTAGCCCTGCATATTGCATTTCACGTTCAGGTTTAGCCCAGGTTTCTTTTAAAAATGAAGGCAGTTCTTCGGCATGAGGAAGTCCTTTTTCTTCAATAAAAGCTCTAAAGCTTTCTTTCAGAACTGGTGAACGCAAACCAAAGAATTCAAACTGATCCCTCATGTATTTTTTCATATGAATGGCATCTTCTTTGTTCTCATGTCTTTTCAAATGTATCCACAAATCTTCTGTATACATACATCCCATCCTCTCATTAACAAAATTATACAAAAAATTCTTAACAAACTGAAACTTTTTATTTTGTTGTCCGTAAATTTACATATACAACCAATATTGGAATTTGTATTACTGTCGACAAAATTTTACATTTTTTTCTTATTCTTTTTGATATGGTTAAAGAAATTCGACATGGGGGGCTTGTTATTTAAAAATAATAGTTCAATAAAGGATAAGGAGAGATGACCATGGAACTGTTCGGGTATCCGTTATCAACCATATACTTAGGAAGTTTCATCGTTTTTGGATGTATCACGTTTGTTTATATTCTTTTTGGTGACATGCTTGATGCAGCAATGGAATTCTTGCACCCGGCACTTATTCTTTCCTTCTTTACAATCGGCAGCGCTTCTGGTTATCTGCTGGAGGTTATGACCGGCATCAATAGCTGGTTCAACCTTGTGTTCAGCTGTCTGCTTTCCATTTTACTCGTAACCCTTTTAAATGTTTTTGTTTTAACACCTATTCGATCGGCAGAAGAATCATTGGCTTATCGGGATGAGGATTTAAAAGGAAGAGTGGGAACAGTCATTACGTCAGTTCCGGCTGATGGTTTTGGAGAAATATTAATAGAGGGAATAAGCGGTAGAATCTCAAAAACCGCAATAAGTATGGATAACAAACCGATTCAGCAAGGGGAAAAAATCTTAATTATTGATATCCAAAAAGGTGTCGTTTCGGTTATGCGGTATGAGCAAGTAGAACAAACATATTTTCATTAATCTGGAGGGGATTTCATGACTTTTTCACCATTATTTATTGTGATTGGGATTGCGGTTTTTCTGCTAGCAGCACTTATTAGTGTTTTTATTACAAAGTACCGAACTGCAAGTCCTGATGAAGCATTAATCGTTACAGGAAGCTTCTTAGGAAGCAAAAATGTAAATATCGATGAGTCGGGCAACAGAATCAAAATTGTTCGCGGAGGCGGTACGTTCGTTCTGCCGGTATTCCAGCAAGCGAAACCTCTTAGCCTATTAACGAGCAAACTGGATGTTCAAACGCCAGAAGTGTATACAGAACAAGGTGTTCCAGTTATGGCTGATGGAACAGCAATCATTAAAGTCGGAAGTTCGATCGGTGAAATCGCAACAGCTGCGGAACAGTTTTTAGGAAAGTTAAAAGAAGATCGTGAAAACGAAGCACGTGAAGTATTAGAAGGACATTTACGTTCGATTCTAGGTTCCATGACTGTTGAAGAAATCTATAAAAACCGAGAAAAATTTTCTCAAGAAGTTCAGCGTGTGGCTTCACAGGATCTAGCAAAAATGGGATTAATCATCGTTTCATTTACCATTAAAGACCTGCGTGACAAAAACGGCTATCTCGATGCACTCGGTAAGCCGCGTATTGCACAAATCAAGCGTGATGCTGATATGGCAATGGCAGAGGCCGAAAAAGAAACTCGCATCAAACGCGCAGAAGCAGATAAAGAAGCTAAACAATCCGAGTTAGGACGTGCAACAGAAGTAGCGGAAGCTGAAAAGATGAACCAGCTGAAGGTAGCCGAATTCCGTCGTGAACAAGATGTTGCGAAGGCGCGTGCTGACCAGGCTTATCATTTAGAAGAAGCCATCGCTAAACAACAAGTTACAGAAGAACAGATGCAGATTAAGATCATCGAACGTCAAAAGCAGATCGAGCTTGAAGAAAAAGAAATTCTGCGCCGTGAAAAACAGTACGATTCAGAAGTGAAAAAGAAAGCGGACGCAGACAGATACGCAGTTGAACAATCAGCAGAAGCGGAAAAGCGCAAGCAGGTCGCTGAAGCTGATGCACATAAGTACCGTGTAGAAGCAATGGCAAAAGCGGAAGCAGAAAAGGTTCGACTCGACGGTCTTTCCAGAGCAGAAGCAGAACGTGCTAAAGGGGAAACTGAAGCTGAAGTTATCCGCCTAAAAGGTCTTGCAGAAGCAGAGGCGAAACAGAAGATCGCCGAAGCATTCGAGCTATACGGTCAGGCAGCCATGATGGATATGATGATCAAGATGCTTCCGGAATATGCGAAACAGGTTGCAGCACCGCTATCTAATATTGATAAGATCACTGTCGTAGATACAGGCGGCGGTGAAAACGGCGGAGCCAACCGCATTACGGGCTATGCAACAAACTTGATGTCCACATTGCAAGAATCCTTGAAAGCCTCCTCTGGGATTGATGTAAAAGAAATGCTAGAAAACTTCTCAGGTAAAGGGAACGTTCGTCAAAGCATTGACGACCTTCGCATCGAATTTGCTAAAAAAGAACCAAGCGCTGCAGGAACAAAAGAAAAAGCAGAAGTAAGTTCTACTAAAGGAGAATAATAGAAGAAAAGCTTACTCTAGCGGGCTGAAATGCCAGTCGAGAGTAAGCTTTTTTCTGAATATGACGTTGTTATGCGCGGTCGTGAAGGTTTTATGCGCGGTCGTGAAGGTTTTATGCGCGCTCGCGTAGGTTTTATGCTCGTTCAGCGGAGTTTATCATCGCTGAACGAGCGGTTCTCGAGATTTACGAGCGGTTCTCGAGATTTACGAGCGGTTCCCGAGATTTACGAGCGTCTCAGCTGCTCTTCAACCGCTTGCAGTTTACCTTCCATCGTCGATTTTTTATCTCGGCGGTCATCGATGCGGATGTTTGTAGCAACGCGTTGAATGCCATTTGTAAATGGAACTTCGTGAAGCTGCTGGATCACGTCGAAGAGGTCGGAAAGCTCACCTTCAATCAATGTGCTCATCGGTGTGAGTTGATATTTTACTTTACCTTCATTTTGCTGAAGTACCTTTTGTATTTCTGCTACATAGGCACTTACACTTGGGGTTTCAGTGCCGATTGGAATGATTGTTATATCTGCGATAGGCATTTTCTCAACTCCTGTTCTTTTTTCATATTGTAGCAAATGTGAGGGAAAGAACAAAAAATGAAAGAGGAAAAACAGTGAAAATACTAAAGGCGAAAAACACAGATTTGGAAAATATAGTTGTATTAGATAAAGAAATGATAGGAACAGACCGAAGAAAATAAGAAATAGGAGAAGTGGTCGACCAGCGTAGATGGGGGGCTGCGAGTGCGCTGATGTCACATATGACTGAAATGCATAAGGTCTTTGAAGCTAACGGCTTTACCAAAAGCGGTTTAATAGACAATCTGGATGAAGGGGATCCAGAGATTGTTTATTTTATCGAAAAGAGGAGAGCGAATTAAATGGCACAATTACAAAAAATAGATGAAGCAATAGATGAACTTTTCCGGTACAGAGAAATAGGAACAGACCCAGCGTTCAGCCGCTTTATTCCAATGGTCTATGATCCTATTAAATTCAACTGGCGTGAAGAATTCGAACCGGAATTTAATCAGTTGTTTAATGGATTTATGTTAAAAGGTGAAGAGGAAGTGGGGCGCATATTCTTAGCTGTATTTCCAACTGACGAAGTACTCAAACGGTTTATTGAAGAAAGCAATCCAGGAGATCTTCTCTTTATGCACCATCCGCTTGTGATGGAATGTGGGGATCCTCAAGGGAAATGGGGGAGAGGATTTCTGCCTATCAATCCAGATTTAATCTCAAAAATGAAAGAAAAACGATTATCTGTTTTTACACTTCACGTTCCACTGGATTATTCGAGAACGATCAGTACAAGTGACGCGATGGTAGAAGCATATGGTTGCAAGGTTGTGGGTGAGTTTTTTAAAGATGAAAAAGGAGCTTGCGGAGTAATTTGTGAAATCCCATCTGCAACAACTGAGGATCTCATTGAAAAATCAAAAAGCATCTTCCAAATCCCATACACAGATGTTGAGGGACCATCTCATTCTGCAATCACGAAAGTTGCAATTGTTGCAGGCTGCGGAGACAAAGTTTATGCGATGCAAGAAGCAGAAAAGCTCGGAGCCCTGGCGTACATAACTGGTGAAGTGCATTGCCATATAGATAATGAATACGGCAAGAAAAAATTTGATGAAATGAAAGAATACTGCCAATCCACGACGATGAGTTTAATAGGTGTTTCACATGCTGCATCAGAATATTTAGTTCATGCCACACAGCTGAAAACATGGTTTGAGGAACATTTTAAGTTGTCAGTTACCTTGATTCCTCAAGATAAGTGGTGGGTTTAGAAATGAATATTCGTCATGCTGAAGTAAAAGATGCAGCGCAAATAGCGGAAGTTCAGGTGAAAAGCTGGCAGGCATCCTATAAGGAATTAGTAAATTCTAATTATCTTGCAGAAATGTCAATTAACGAAAGGACTCTTAGATGGAAGGAATGGCTTTTACAAGGTCCGTCTCATACCGTTTTAGTCTTGGAGTATGATCCAAAAGAGATATGCGGGTTTATATCTGGAGGCCGTATTCGTTCTGATCATCCTTATGATAGTGAAATTTATGCTTTCTACCTTCTTAAGGAAGTTCAGAGAAAAGGTTTTGGAACAAAACTGATAAAAAAATTCAGTCATCATCTTGTAAATCAAGGTAAAAAAAGTATGGTTGTGTGGGTTTTAAGAGATAATCCTGCAAAAAAAGCATATATTTCACTTGGCGGGAAAAAGATAGATGAAGAATTGATTACAATTGGAAATCAGAAACTTTCTGAGGAGTGTTATGCGTGGCGAGATATGTCGTTAATTTTAGATTAGTATCCATCTCGTCCAAGTTAGCATATGTTATGATAGACACATTTTCTTAACAATTTTTGTTTTCCTCTTTCCAAATACCCCATATTATCGGTACAATGGTAGAAGGTGTAATAAAAGAAGTTGGTGACGTCATGGAATTTGACTTAATAAATATTATTTATCAATATAGCTATTTCGGTATTTTTCTATTATTAGCTTTAGGCATAATTGGATTGCCGATTCCCGATGAGATTCTGTTAGCTACGATCGGTTATTTTATATTTGCTGGTGACCTGCCTATGGTGCCCGCTGTATTAAGTGCATTTTTGGGAGCGCTAACAGGTATAACGGGAAGCTATTATTTTGGAACGGTATGCGGAAAGCCCTTATTATATAAATTAGGTCCTAAAATCGGAATCTCTGATGAAAAAATAAATAAAACGCAGCGTTTCTTTACGAAATACGGAAAAACAGCTTTGTTTTTTGGCTATTTCGTTCCTGGCGTCAGGCATCTCACTGCTTATTTCGCAGGCATGTATTCTTTAAAATTTAGACAGTTTGCTATCTACGCATATTGCGGAGCTGTTTTTTGGTGTTCATTCTTTATTTTAATCGGATATCAGCTTGCAGGACGCTGGTACATTGTGATGGATGTCATTCATAAAATCAGTATTTACGCATTCTCTTTGCTTGCACTATGTTTAATTGCTTGGCTGATCTTCAAGCCGAAAAATAAAAGCACATACTCAAATGAATGGTTTAAATAATACGCTTCCTTAATGGTAGCGTTTTTTTTATTCGATTTTATGTACTGTTAAAACTTTTCGCCATGTATATTTTCTCTCATCCCTACAAATTTTATAAGATGACAGTCAAAAAAATATCAAAGGAGTGTCATCGTAAAATGAAAAAGACAATTTTGGTTACTTCTATGGCCGTTATGCTGTCTTCTTTCCTTGGAGCTTGCGGTATGAATAATAACGATAAAGACGTGGGTGAAGAAGCACGCAATAACATGACAGAAGTAAACTACGACAATCGTGCAGACCGTGACATGGACATGGATATGAACATGGGTACGGACAACCAATACGACGAAAACGCTCGTATGGATGTGGCAGATGAAGCTGCAAATAAAGTAACCGATCTTAAAGAAGTTGAGGATGCTACTGTTATCGTAACTGATGATAATGCATATGTAGCTGCTAAGCTTGAAGGCGGCGAAAACATGAAGCTTACAAAAGAGACAGAAGAAAAAATCGGGGATGCAGTCCGTAACACGGACCCAGACATCAATGATGTATTTGTCTCAACAAACCCTGATTTCATCGACCGTATGAATGGCTGGGCAGATGACATAAACAAAGGTAATCCGGTTTCAGGATTCGTTAAAGAGTTCAATGATACGATCCGCCGTATATTCCCTACAAACCGTTAATAATAATAAAAGAGGGCTGAGAATATCTCAGTCCTTCACTCTTGTAATAATTTGTTAGAAAATTCATTATATCTGAATATTGACTCCAATCGCTAATCATGTTACAAATACATATGGTATTTAAAAAAATTCGACATAATTCGATAAATATAGATTAGTTGATTGACCACAGAGGAGGAACACAAACATGGAGAAACGAACACTCTCGGTGGGGTTAATGTTATTTGCATTGTTTTTTGGAGCAGGGAATTTAATTTTTCCGCCAGCATTGGGGCAGGCAGCAGGGGAAATGGTCTGGCAGTCAATGGCTGGTTTTTTCATAACTGGAGTGGGTCTGCCGCTTTTAGGTGTTATCGCACTAGCACGAGCGGGCGGGGGGCTGCATACTCTTACTGAGCGCGTTAATCCCTTATTCGGAGCAGTTTTTGCAATTATATTATATTTAGCGATTGGACCGTTTTTTGGTATTCCAAGAACAGGGACAGTAGCATTTGAAATGGCTGCATTGCCTTTCCTTCCTGAAGGAATAAATACAAAATTGGCATTGTTTATTTTTACAGTTATATTTTTTGCGATTACGTATTGGCTTGCGTTAAATCCCTCTAAGTTAGTGGATCGAATCGGGAATATTTTAACGCCGTTATTGCTATTCATTATTGGTTCCGTACTTGTAAAAGCGCTAATTACACCTGTCGGAAAACTTGGACAGGCTACACCAGAATACGAGAACGGCCCGCTGGTTAAAGGATTCATGGATGGATATTTAACGATGGATACGCTTGGTGCTCTGGCTTTCGGAATCGTAGTAATCTCTGCCGTAAAAAAACCAGGCATGAAAAAAGAAACTGTAACGAAGATGGTTATAAAAGCTGGTGTCATTGCCGCTGTATGTTTAGCAGGCGTTTATGGCATCCTTGCATATCTTGGCGCAACAAGCCAGACTCTTGGTAAATCGGAGAATGGTGGACAGATCTTAACGAATGTAGTTTTTCAGCTGTTTGGAGAGCCGGGGAACCTCTTACTAGGGTTAGCAGTGGCACTTGCTTGTTTAACAACATCTGTTGGACTTGTAACAGCTACGGGCGAATTTGCTCATAAAATGTTTCCGAAGCTGCCTTATCAACTTGTCATTCTTGTATTAAGTATTTTTAGTACAGGAGTAGCGAATGTTGGTCTTAGCCAGTTGATCACCATATCTGTTCCAGTCCTAACAGCCATTTATCCTGTAGCTATTGTGCTTATCATCTTATCATTCTTCCATGACGCATTCTCAGGGCGCCAGGAAGTATATCTCGGTTCAATCATCGCAACGGCATTAGTATCGATTGCAGATGGATTAAAAGCGTTTGGTATGAACTTAGGGGCGATCGATCAGATTTACTACCATATTCCTTTGTATGCCGATGGGATCGGATGGCTGATACCAGCTATAATCGGAGCAGTTGTTGGTTTTATCATTGCTTTGATCAGAGGAAGAATCGTCATATTTTCAACATAAATAAACAAACACGATGCAGAGGGAGTGATCCTTCTTGCATCGTGTTTTTTGTTTACACCATAGCCGGCATTTTTTCTTTTAACTTGGCAGCAACATTTTGAGCAATCCATACACCGCATGCACTTGCTTGGGCAAGACCGCGTGTGATTCCTGCTCCGTCTCCGCCAACATATAATCCACCGATTTCAGATTCAAACTTATCATCAAGCTTTGGACGTGCTGAATAGAATTTAGCTTCTACACCATAAAAAAGCGTATGTTCCGATGCAATTCCGGGCGTTACTTTGTCTAGAGCTTCCGTCATCTCAATCAGGCTTTTCATTGTGTTGTAAGGAAGTACAAGACCGAGGTCTCCAGGCACTGCTTCATTTAAAGTAGGACGCAGAAAACCTTCTTTGATTCGTTTTTCAGTAGATCGGCGCCCTTTTAGAATATCTCCATACTTTTGCACAACGAGACCGCCCATTGAAAGCTTATTGGCTAATTTTGATACCTCATGCGCATATTCTGTTGGCTGGTCAAAAGGTTCAGCAAACTGATGCGATACAAGCAAAGCAAAGTTTGTATTCTCGCTTCCAAGCTTAGGGTCTTTATATGCATGGCCGTTTGCAAGCATGACCCCTGAATGGTTTTCAACAACAACATGTCCAGAAGGGTTGGAGCAAAATGTTCGGACTTTTGTTCCCACAGAAGTATTGAAAACAAACTTTCCTTCGTATAAATGCTCATTGATCTCTTCCATCACAAGGTTTGATGTTTCTACACGTACACCAATATCCACTTGGTTAGCAGTCATTTTAATACGGCGCTTCTTTAAAATCTTTGTCAGCCATGAAGATCCATCACGTCCTGGTACAATTACTGTTTTTTCAGCAGTCAGCGAAGTCCCATCTTTTAAAAGAATTCCTTTTGAGGTATATCCCGACTCTGTTCGCTCGGTAAGGATATCTTCAACTTCTGCTTTGTATCTCATATCAATTCTTGTTTTTAAATACTCATATATACTTTTTAAAATCTCTAAGTTTTGTTCAGTTCCTAAATGACGGACTTGTGCACGCAGCAGCTTTAAGCCTGCAGCATAGCCGCGTTTTTCAATATCTTTTACTTCGGGCGTAAGAGGGTCTGTAATGGAATCCGTTGCACCGTGATCTAGATTAATTTCATCAACATATTTAATCAGTTCCACTACTTTATCTTCTGAAAGATAATCTGTCATCCAGCCGCCGAACTCGGAAGTGATGTTGAACTTCCCATCTGAATAAGCACCGGCACCGCCGAAACCATTCGTAATAGAGCAAGCAGGCAGACAGCCAGCGAATTCTTTTCTTCCAGCTGCAGGCGGACATTTTTTAATTTTCTTTTCTAAGATAGGACATGATCTTGCATAAATATCGTGACCTTTATCAATCAATAAAATTTTGGCTTCTGGCAGTTGTCTTGTTAGTTCATAACTCGTAAATATCCCTGCTGGACCTGCTCCAACAACGATCACATCATAATGGGTATTCATAATATCCCCCTTGGAAAAATAGATGAATTCTTTAAATTGTTTTATCCCTTGGTAAATATAACAATTATCCGATTGTATTTCAACTAAAAACCGAACAATTAACGATAAAATTTATAAATTATTCGTATTAATGAAAAAAGGAACTGCCAAAAGCAAGTTCACCTTACTTTTGGACAGTGTCCCATTAGTACATAATTTTTATAATTTTCCATCCATCGGTCATGGACTTTCGCTCTAAAGAGAATTTATAGACATTATTATGCTTGCCATCCTCATCATACTGTATAACTTTTGCAGCGATCTCAGTACGAACGATAGGCGGGTATCTTGTACTCTTCTTCTTGATTTCGTATTGCATACTTGTTATGCCTTTAAATAGGTCCTTAATCTGGGCATTGTTTAACAAAGCTGAACTCAATATTGGCTTGGCGATTTTAATATCCTGCTGTTTCATGCCGACAAGGAACATTGATACAGCTTGCTTTGCACTTGCACCTGAAGCATATTGATTCAGCTGGTCACCAGCTTTTAAAATCATCAGTTGATGAGAGGGATCAATATTTCTTGAGCGATGTGTTGAACTTCCTGAAAAATGGATGCAAAAGTGTCCTGGAAAGCCATTTTCTAGCGCACCAGCTCCATGAGGCATACCGTGCATGCTTCCCGCAATCATTCTCCCCTTCACAGGTATCAATACAGCCCTGCGGTTCCAGCTCCATTTTCCGTTATATAGATGCTTTAATACTGCAGTATCATCATGTGTTAACGGTTGAACATCTGCATGCTGATTTCCGGCTCTTCGCTGTACTCGAAAATAAAAACCAGTTTCCAGATCAATTACTTTAAAAGTTGAACCTTTTGGAATTAGTTCGCTTACTTTGTTCCATTGCAGGACCTCACCCTTTTTTACGATGGGAAAATAAGTTAACGGTTCTTTAGCAAAGTAGGGTTCAGGGTACATAAATAGACTGCTGGTAAGTAAAACTCCTATAACAGTTTTCTTCCACATATCGAATCCTCGATTCCGTTTTTTCTCTTCCTTAATATGGGTTATTTTTTCGTTTTTATCCTTCTATTGGAAAGGTTGCTATGAAGAGGTTGATTTCCGCTCCAGGATGCTCGCTTTCCGTGGGGCGTGCGGTGAGCCTCCCCGCGCTTTGCGCTTTTAGGAGTCTCACCTGTCCCGCTCGTCCCACTGGAGTCTCGCACCTTGCGCTTCAATCAACTGTCAACGAAGTATTTTACAGAAAAAAATCATAATCCATAATCTTTATTAGAAAAGAGATGAATGATTTTAAGCTGGCTAATCGTCAATAAAAGTAACAGAGAGGAGGAGTGTAATGAAAATAGCAAAAAAATTGCTATTACAGCTTTTGTTAACTTTTTTATCCATCATTTTGATAAGCGGTTTACCTGAACTTATCATGAATAAAAACGCATCAGCTTATTTTGAAAAAGTTAAGGCTGTATTCATAGAAATGCTTAGCTTGCATGAAATGACCTATCTTAATCAAGGCATAAAACGTCCATTCCTAGAAGATATATGGGAACCTTACTTCTATTCACTTACTATTCTTTTTGGTGCATTATTCATTGCATTTTGCTTCGCTCAGGTTCTAACATGGGGCACTTTGATGCTGCCAAACTTCTTAAGAAAAATAATAAAAAATATCCTTACTTTTTTGGAGTCTCTACCCGATCTGCTAGTATTTGCACTTGTACAAATGGGCATTGTTCTGATCTATAAGAAGACAGGTGTATTGGTATCAAATGTAGCTTCATTAGGTGCAGAAGACAGAATTTATATCGTTCCTATAACCTGTCTCATGTTATTGCCTTTCGTATACTTTTACAAAATGATGATTCTGATGACAGAAGAGGAAATGGGAAAGCAATATGTTGAAACCAGTTTAGCTAAAGGCATGAAGAGGCTGTATGTCCTTATTTTCCACGTAACGAGAAACACGAGCGAGGGAATATTCCATTTTTCTAAATCAGTGCTTTGGTTTATGATTTCAAATCTTCTGCTCGTAGAAATCATCTTCAATATTCACGGCATCACGCACTATATGTATCATGATTTTAGACCAGAAATGCTTGCAGCCTGCTTGATTCTTTTAGTCATTCCCTTTTTTCTTATCTTCGCATTTTTCGAGTGGACCATTATGAGATATTCGAAAAGGAGTGAGGTACTATAATTAAAAGTTATAAATTTTGGGTTGGGTTTTTTATGATCGCATGCTTAATAGTGGCAAGTCTTATTTTCGCTTTCTTCTTCGACAGCACAATCCGGCAAGTGCAGATTCTTTATGACGATGATATGAATATGATTGGTGCGGCACCATTCAATCCCTCACTTATGTTTCCGATGGGCACGGATGCTCTAGGGTATGATACAGCGATGAAAGTGCTGCAGGGAGCAAAGTTTACGCTAATCAGTGTAATTGCAATCGGGCTGCTGCGCGTATGTACCGCCTTCTTATTCGCTATACCGCTGGCAATGTATACACCGGATCGGCTAAGAAAAAGTTTAGAACAGCTGCTGAGCTCATTTTATTTTGTACCTTTGACAATCGTAGCTGTTTTCATACTTACTCCTGTTCTTTGGGAACAATTTAGGATGCCTGGCTGGGAAGAGTATTTTCTTTATTCTTATAAAGCAAGGATCGGAATCGAGATCCTTGTGTTGACATTGCTGGTTGTCCCGCTGCTCGGATCTTTAATTGCAAATTTGATTGTTTCTTCTTTAAAGGAAGATTTTATCGAAGGGGCTAAAGTGCTCGGAGCAAGTAAATGGAGAGTATTTTCGAAACATATTATGCCGCATGTACTGCCCAAACTGGTAATTGTATTCTGCCAGCAATGTGTTCAGGTGCTCGTTATTTTTATTCATCTTGGTTACTTCAAACTGTTCTTTGGAGGGACTGATGTTGATTACAACCCTTATGAGGCTGACCCTCCATTATCAACAACAAACGAATGGTCTGGCTTGATTGGTGATTATTATAATCTGCTGCATGCGAATCCAGCTATCGCACTTGGACCTATATTCATGTTTGGGATATGTATCTATGCCTTCCAACTAATGGCAGAAGGGTTTCAGCATCATCTTGATACAAGAAATGTTATGGGAATGACGAGAAGTAAGATTAAACAAGATGATTTTGCCGAGCGAGCCCGAATAAATATGAAATTTGAATTCCTCTCTAAAAGAGGTGATTATATTGATAAAAAATTTTATTGAAAGTACGAACATGAACAGGCGGGAATGAGGATTCTATCGGCGAAAGTTTGTCGACTACCGGCAGAACAAACAATCTATAGGCGTAAACTCCACTTTTATCGGAAAACGTGTAACAGACAAAATAGAGGCACTTAATAAACACCAACTTTCTTCCCTTGCCATAGTATGTAATATCCTGTGCAGACAGGGGGGAGAGAATTGATATTTGTTAATGGCTATTCAGTAGAAACTGCTCAAATCTCTGGTTTCAACAAGCTTACAGCTACCCAGAAACAGATCGGCCAAAAGCTTAAAAATTCTGGAGAATCGTTTTATTACAGAAGTCCTCACCAATTCCTGTTTGAAGTGATTATGCGTTCGAATATTGTTGCTGCCGCTTATGCCATGCGTGACAGCGGTGCTAGTTTTTCCACTTTTGTAAATGCACGCTGTAATCCTCGATATTGGAGACGTACAGCATATGGCGGATTTTTACTTCGGCCGGATGTCAATCCGTCTGATGCCATAACGGATATTTTCATTAATGGAAAAAGGTATGGCTTCGAATGTACAACTGCTATCATGATTATGCTGTATAAGGCAGTGCTTGAGACAATTGGAACGAAAATGTTTAATCAATTGTTTAATGGATTGCTTCTATACAGTACAGAACATGATGCGGATCTGCAGATTATTGCCGTGCCGTCCGGAGATTCAATGCCAGGTGATGTAAGGTACATTAAGAACCCTGAACATCATCCAAATACGCCGCAATGGCAAGGTGAAAATGTGATTGACCTTGGGAACGGCCAAGTGTTCGGACATGGAATTGGAACAGGGACGATCGGTGAGATTATTGATGTACTTAACAAAAAAAGAATGCCTGGTGCAACAATACCGGCATTCCTTACAGCTGAAATTATCCGGCCGAACTACCGCTTAATGTCCGAGTACACGCGCCATCCGGTCCGCCGCCTTCTCGGAGGAGTCATATGAAAAAGACGCAGAGAGTCAAAGATCTCTGCGTCTTTTTATGTTTTATTATTGAATATACGGTCTTGGGTCAACCGCGTTTGATTTTGCATCATTCCATGGCCCTTTATGAAGCTCAAAGTGCAGATGCTGACCGCGTGAAGCTCCAGTGTTTCCTTGATAGCCTAAGAACGTACCTTGAGAAACAGATTGTCCTGATCTTACAGCAGGAGTTGATCTCATATGGGCGTAAATTGTTGTATATAATTGCCCGTTAATATAGTGAGTAATATAAACAACATTTCCGTAACTGCTGGAATAATAAGCCTTTGATACTGTTCCTGAAGCTGCTGCTACAATCGGTACAGTGCTTCCGCCTTTAGCGATATCCATTCCATAGTGCATGCCAGAGCTTCTGTAACCAAAGTTAGACGTGATTATCCCTTGTGATGGGAAAATGAAGTCACGGTATACAGGAGCAGGAGCTGGTGTTGGTGCAGGCGGTGGTGACACTGGTCTTGAAGAACCAGAGTTTGAAGAGCTCTTCGCTCTTGCAGCTGCTTCCGCTTTTGCTTTAGCTGCCGCTGCTTCTGCCGCCGCTCTTGCAGCTGCTTCTCTCTTTTTGCGCTCTTCTTCTTCTTTCTTCGCACGTGCAATTTCTGCCTTAATCGCAGCTTCTTGAGCAGAGAGCAAGTCGTTCTTTTCATCTAGTTTCATGATGTGGTCATGTAAATGTTCTTCTTCTTTTTCCAACTGTGCAAGAAGGGCGTTTTTTTGTTTTTTCTGAGCAGTCAGTTTCTGATTAAGTCCTTCAAGCTCTTTTAAATCTTTATTAAGGGATGTAAGTTCACTTTCAACTTCCCCTTTTTTATTTTCAACAGCCATCTTATCTTGTTTGTGCTCTTCTAAAATCGCTTTATCTTGCTCGGCGATCACGTTAAGAGCAAATACTCGATCCAGGAAATCACCGAAATCCTTTGCACCTAATAAAACATCAAGGTAATTTACTGCTCCACCGCTTTCATACATAGAACTTACGCGTTCTTTTAAAAGCTCGTCACGCTCCTTGATTCTTTTTTCGAGAACTTGGATTTCTTCCTTCAGCTTTTCAATAGAAGCTTTTGTATCTTTAATAGATTCTTTTTTGTTACCGATCTGACTTAGAGTTTTATCAATGGAAGACTCTAAATCTTCTATTTGTTTAAGCATATAATCTTGCTGGTTTTGATTTTCTTTTAAATCGCCCTTTGTTTGATTCTGTTCAGAGCGGTTTTGTTCTTTCTTTTCCTTTATAGAAGACAGGGTTTCTGCCGATACCGTATATGTACTAAAAGCTAGACTGAGAGACAATGTAGCCATCACAAGCTTGCGTTTCAAAATGGGTACTCCTCCTTGTAAGTGCAAATGTTGCCAATTTCTTTACAAAAGTGATTATAACATTCTTCGGGGGTCAATTATCGCGAAATAATATTACATTTATATTTCAAAATGTTACACATTGAAACATAATTCGACTTAACTATGTAATGATTTGTATTTTAATGGGATTAAAATGGTATATTTAGATTGATAGATTAATATAAAAAGTAGGTATAACTATGGAAGTTACATTACAAAAAAGTCAAACTTTAAATAAGGTTCACCGTGAATCTCTTTATCCTCTTTTTGAACAGGTCTTCGGCATTCCATCTCATATGCTGCAAGACTACTATGACAGGGGTTTTTGGGATCCTCGTTATGGTCCCTATACCATTTTTAAAGAAAACCGTGCAATAGCTAATGTTTCAGTAATTCCAATGAGTTGGATAATAGACGGTGAGCCCGTTACGGCAGCTGGGATACAATCCGTCATGACTTTGCCTTCTGAAAGAGGTAAAGGGTATATGAAGAAATTGATGAATCTAGTATTAGAGGACCTAACTAACCATTACTCTTTTATATTTTTGCAGACAGAGATCCCAGCTCTTTATGAAAAGTATGGATTTAAGAAAGTAGAGGAACATATATTTGTTACTGAAGCGTTTCAAAATCGAAGTATAAGAAACAGCTCCCTTAAGAAACTGGATTTTTTAAAGAAGAGAGATGCGGAGATCATACAGTCTTGTTTTACCCGCCAGCATTCCAACTCCTATGTTTTTTCACCATTAAACTATGAACATTCATTGTACTTGAATTTATACAATCCATTTTTTTCTGAGAAGATGTTCTATAGCGAATCTTTGGATTTGCTGCTAGTTTACGAGATAAGGGATCAAGTATTAAAGCTTTATGATGTGGTCGCAAAAAATTCTGTGAATCTATGTGAAATCTGCAGTGTGGTTCCTGAGGTGTTTAAGAAGGTAGAAATGCATTTTACACCTGATCAAATGACACAAATGAAGGACCTGCAAACGTTAAAAAAGGATGGAACGCTTATGGTGAAAGGGAAGCTTCCGATTGCCGGTCATCCCATCGCTTTTCCAATTACTGCATCTTTTTGAAAGGCTGTTTTCTAAAAAAATGATGCTTTTGAATATTTTTTGTTGGTTACGCTTCTTTGACGAGTTGATTGGAGCGGAAGGTGCGAGACTCCTCGAAAATGTAAAATCACATTTTCTTCGTGCGATATATCGCTGCCGAAGCCTTCCTTGTCCTGCGGGCTCACCGCACGCCCCGCGGAAAGCGAGCATCCTGGAGTGGAAATCAATGCTCCTCTTATTTCTTTAAGAGCATCAAGCTTACAGAAGAGTCTTTAAAAAAATGAATAAAAACCATAAGTACAATCGTCTAGTATTACGTAAGGATGGAAAGGGGGAGAGGACTTGAAAATGATACGCACTAGTAGCGAACAAGAGCTTTTTTCACAAGGGCTAAGTCAAGAAGAATGGCTGATCCAGATCATGGAACTGTATGAAGACAAAGTGATCAGACTTGCTTATACCTATGTTAAAGACAGAAAACTAGCAGAAGATTTAGCTCAAGAAGTTTTTGTGAAATGCTTTGTCCATAAAGATAATTTCCGGAGTGATTCATCTGTTAAAACGTGGGTCTATGCAATTACCGTTAACATCTGTAAAGACTACCTTAGAAGCGGCTGGAAAAAGTACATTCATCTCATAGACCGGTTAGGAAAATCCAAACAGTGCTCTTCTTTAACGCCAGAACTTACAATTGTACAAAAAAGTGAACACGAAGCTTTGGCAGATGAGGTATTAAAGCTTCCTCTCAAATATAGGGAAGTCATACTTCTCTTCTATTATAAAGAACTATCCGTCAGTGAAATAAGCCAGATTTTACATAAAAAAGAGCCGACGATCCGAACATTGCTTCAGCGCGGACGAGAAATGCTGCGGCGAAAATTGGAGAAGGGGAGATGAAATCATGGAAGATCCTCTAAAGCAGCTGCCTGAAATATTAAACAATGGCCGAATGAAAAATATTACGTTTAAAGAAGAACATAGGCAGAAGGTTTTGCAGAAGACCCGTGATCTAAACAGACCTCCTGCTCCTAAAAGCTGGCTATATCATTGGTTTCACCAAAGTCTGGGTTTGGCACTTGGAGTAGCTTTCATCTTTATATTTATTCAGTTCGCCCAGAGCACACCATCAAAAGTGGAACAAAAGGAAGCTGAACAGATGGTTAAGACTCCCTATGCGAATCAGGCGATCTTGACAAAAGCAAGGCACGATATGAGGAATCATCATGATGTAACAGGTATAGATGCTTACCAAAAAGGTGATACACTATCGGTACACATTATTTTTCCCGACAATTTGACGCGAGAAGAACAGATCAACTTGACGAAATCCTACTTGAAAGAAGTGTCCCATCTAACATTGAATGAACCATACGAAGCACAAGAATACTTGGGAGAGCTTTGGAATTATGTTAATGTAAAAGTGTATACAGCAGGAGAAACTGATGATGACATGCTTGCTGAAAGACTTCAGATTGAATTCGGTTTTGACTGGCTTGGTTCAATTGACAAAAAAGAAGGTATACTGAAGTGGGAACAAATTTCTGATAAACAACCATACACGGGAACAGGAAATATTCATTAAGAATAGAAGATACTAAGGAAACAAACAAAAGCGGTGAAAAGCATGAAAAATACACATATTACTTTCTTTACTGATATAGGAGCTCAAAAACCTAACAGCATTAAGAACAGAGAAACTCCTTGTCCTTTTTGCCGGATCGATGAGCTGGAAGAAGTCCTCGATCATAGCGGTTCAATTATTTTAGTAAAAAATAAATATACAGTGCTCGATCAAGCCTTTCAAACCGTCCTGATCGAAACAGACGAGTGCGAAGGGGAATTATCTGAGTACACAAAGGAACACCTCTATAAAGTCTTGAATTTTGGAATCGAACATTGGGAGCGGATGATTCAAAGCGGAAAATACCGTTCCGTCATGTTTTTTAAAAACCATGGTCCATTATCAGGGGGAACAATTAGGCATCCTCATATGCAGATCATTGGGTTGAACGAGGTTGATTGTCAGCATGACTTTTCAGAGAGTCAGTTTGAAGGTATACCTGTCTTAGAAAAAGAAGGCGTCAGATTTACCGTTTCAAATGAGCCGCGTGTAGGTTTTTATGAGCTTAATGTGATCTGGGAAAAAGATGCCGAGCTTTCGCTATTTGCTGACTGCATACAAGCGGGCACGCATTTTTTGCTGAATCATTTTCATAGGAACTGTACAAGTTACAATTTATTTTTCTATAAAAATAACGAAACAACGTACTGCAAGATTATGCCGCGCTTTGTTACTTCACCTCTATACATGGGGTATGGCGTCCAGCAGGTGGCAAACAATATAGAAAAGATTGCAAATAAAATCAAGGAAATTTATTTTTCCGCATAATAAAACCAGATCTGTTTATGGCAGATCTGGTTTTTAATTTTACTGTGCTTTAACTGGTTCTTTAATTTTTACTGCTGTTTTCAAACAATGTTTCCATGGCATAAACGATCAATGGGTGAGTTTCATCCATCACTCTATTAATCTCAAGCCGCTCGGTCCATTGATGAGCATCCTTGCCGAGAGGGCCAATGTTGATTACCGGAATGTCGATCTCTCTCATATCATCAAACGGAATGTTGTACCTGGATCCTAATAGAGGGAAATTGCTTGTGAACGAAGACAGGTCACGAGCATCTCCTTTAAAACCGATGTAACTCAAATCAGATAAGCCGCTGAAGTAATGCACGTTCACCAGATTGCTGTTGAACTTTTCTTGAGCGTGCTGTACCACCTTTTCGGTAGTGTGTTTAATCAATGGATGGTCGCTTGAACATACAGCCGGATAAAAAGGCGGTGTATAGAATAGTACCGTCATTGGCGCTAAGTCCCTGCAGAGGCTGGCTAGTTCGAACACATATTGAATGGTTAATTCTCTTTCGTCTGCGTTAGGATTGTTGGTCTGAAGCATGTTTTCTCTTCGATCGAGCTCTTCCTGACCGTATTTTTCAACCGCATGTTCATAAAGTTCATTAAATGTGATCACTTTGATTCTCTCTTTTTTAGGCGTGAAAGGAATAATCTTTGAGACTTGCTGGCTTTTTTTATACAGCCTGTTCTCGAGCGATGAGGCTGCTTTTTGTGCACTATTAATAAGCATATTCGTAATCTCAGAAAGCGGTCTGTTAAACAGCATTAAATTAAAAAGCGTCACAGCTGCGTGAGGTATTTGCACAGAATAGTGATCTTTTAAATCTTTTTGAATGAGATTAGCAGGTACTGGTGTTGCTTCATCACGGAAGGTTTCAACATAATCAACGTTCCATTCTAGTTCTCTCGTAATCTCAGCTGCCATCGCATTTCCGTTCATGCCGGCAAGAGGTTCTCCGACATGCGTTTCCTTTCCGTAGCAAAGAAAGCCGGGCAGAATCTTTCCAGTAGACCCCGTATACATATAAGGAGAGGTATCCCCAGGGAATTTTGTGAAACTCGGTTCGCCGTTTAAACATGCGATGTATTTAACATCGTATTCCTCTTGAAGCTGGCGTAAAACACTGACTCCTGCCAGCATTCCCGCTGAATGAACTTCTTCATCTGGAACAGAAATCATCAGTACATTTCCTTTGAAATGACCAGTTGCCGCTTTTTCGATCATCGATATATGAAGAGCAACTCCTGCTTTCATGTCCATTGTTCCGCGGCCGAACAGCCACTCGCCAGAGTTTAGATCATCCTGCACAAAAGGATGAAGAAGCTCTTTGTTCTCTATTATCTTTTCAGTCAATTCATCAGGACGAAAAGCTAGGTGCTTCCATTCGCCAAAGTCTTCAACTGCAACAACGTCAAAATGACTTAAGAGAATGATAGTTTCTTTTACAGAAGGATCATTCTGAACGAAAGCTGTTATCAATTTCCGCCCATCAGGGGTCGGGTGATGACGAAGATGATCTGGATTCTTCGTAAAATATTCAAGAGAAGAAAGAGTATGGTAGAGATGCTCAGCCATAAACATTTCTCCGTCATGGTTTGTGATACTCGGTATAGATACAAGATCTTTTAATAGTTTCGTATAACCCTCTTTAGACTGCCACTTTAACATGTATGTCCCTCCTTGATGTATGCCTTTGTTTACTATACTACTCTTTCCCTTTAAATCCTTTTTTTAAAAAGGGTGACTGTGAAATTTAAGGTGCAGGATGTTTGTGAGATTTGTTGATCTCCGTTTCAGGATGCTCGCTTTCCGGGGGGCGTGCGGTGAGCCTCCTCTGCACTTTGCGCACTAGGAGTCTCACCTGTCCCGCTGATCCCCCAGGAGTCTCGCACCTTACACTCCAATCAACTTGTCAAAGGAGTCAATCATCATCAACATTCACAATGAAGCCCAAACCTTTTAGAAAAATAAAGAGTTTGGTAGAGCCTGAAAGAAAATACAATATGAAGCGCGTTACCACGTCGCATGACATACAAAAGTATATTCAAGTGGCATGCCTGAAGTCTCGCACCTTATAGCTCAATCAACTTTCCAATGAAGAATTAAACACAAAATGCAACAAATTTTTAGAAAGGAGCCTTTAATAAAATATTTTGGAATGTATTGACAATTAATCGATATACATGGTATATGTGTATCATACTAAATAGTACACTTAATACATAAGGGGTGGGAAAATGATTTCTGTAAGCAATTTATCTTATGCATTTAAAATCGGAAAGAAAGGAAAAGAAAATATCGTTCCTGTACTGCATGATGTTAATCTTCATGTTGCAGAAGGTGAAATCGTTGCTGTTGTAGGAAGAAGCGGCTCTGGTAAATCAACATTATTAAACTTGATCTCTGGTTTTATCCAGCCAGAAGTAGGAAACATCACGATCAATGGAACAAATCTAAGCAAGTTTTCTGAATCAAAATGGGCGGAGTTCCGCTTGAATCACCTTGGTTTTATCTTTCAAAGTTTTCAGCTGATACCGTCCATGTCCGCGTTTGAAAATGTGGAGCTTCCGCTTGTTTTAAAAGGAGTAGGCGAGTCGGAAAGAAAAAAGAGAACGGAAGAAATGTTAAAACGTGTAGGTCTGGAATCTTTCCAAAATCATTACCCAGGAGAGCTATCAGGCGGACAGCAGCAGCGTGTAAGTATTGCAAGAGCATTAATTTTGAACCCGCCTCTTATTTTGGCGGATGAACCAACGGGAAGCTTAGATTCGGAAAATGAAAAACAGCTATTATCTTTTATAAAAGAACTTAACGAAAAATACGGAATCACATTCTTAATGATTACACATGACCATGAGGTAGCTTCCATCGCTCATCGCAAAGTTGAAATCATTGATGGGTACTTAAGAGAGGGGAGAATGCTTCATGAAGTTCAAAGATAAGCACAGGTTTGTAAGAAGCAATATGAAGAAAAACAGAACACGTGTCTGGATGACAATCTTAGCTTCAACGATCGGATGTGCTTTCTTGATCATGCTGGCATCCATCGGATTTGCGATTCATAAAACAGCAGTAGACGATGTGATGAGCTTTCGCATGGTGAACGAAATTCAAGTTCATAAAGAAAGCGGCATGATGACAGAAAACGATGTTAAGAAGCTTGAACAGATTAAAGGAGTTAAAGCGGTAACGCGAAAAAAATATACGCCGGCAAACCAGTTATCAATTGGTGAATATAATACATTTGCCAATGTAATGAGTGCCCATATGCCTTCTGAAGAAAAAGCCGGATTCGAACTTGATAAAGGCCGCATGCCCAAGAATAAAAATGAAATCGTAGTTGGCTACCATTTTGCAGAGGAATTGCGAAAAGATTTGCCAGAAGGTTTGAGTGAAGAAGAAGCTCAAAAAAAGATGAAGGAATTTACGTATAAAGGTAACCTGTTGAACGAAACATTAACTTATCATTTGAAGACAGATAATCCTGAAATAAAAATAGAGGGACCTGAACAAACTGTTGATGTTAAAATCGTCGGAATCGGAAAAAAGCCAACCCGAGAATGGGCGCATGATAATTCCGTATTTATCACAGAGGATTTATATAATGAAGTAATTTCAACTTTAGGAAAACAAGATCCAAAAATTGCATCAGCAGATGAACTAAAAAATTATGGAGAAGTTAAAGCATTCACTGCATCAGCGGATGATGTAAAAGAAGTAACAGATCGAATCGAAAAGCTGGATTACATGACGTATTCCATTATCAAAGAGTTAAAACAGATGAACGTTTATTTCACTTTATTTAAAGCAGGATTGATTTTTATCGGTGCAATTGCCGTTTTAATCGCTTCTATCGGTATATTTAACACGATGACAATGGCTGTTACGGAAAGATCGCAGGACATCGGAATCATGAAAGCGATCGGTGCTACTCCGAAAACAGTTAAACGAATCTTCCTTTTAGAGAGCGCTTATATCGGTTTGTGGGGTGTGGGATTGGGTACCCTTTTAGCTTACCTTACCAGTTATGGCGTGAACTTTGCTCTTCCTATTATTATTGAGCGGTTTATCAATGAAACACCGCCGGAAGGATTCATGCTTTCATATATTCCGTGGAGTCTGACAGCAATAGCGGTAACGATTTGTATGGGTGTTACATTGCTTTCTGGATGGAGACCAGCTGCAAAAGCAACTACTGTAGATGTTTTAAAAGCGTTAAGAAGAGATGTTTAAATGAGAGCACCAGTCTGAAGCGGCTGGTGTTTTTTATGTGCTGTTTATCTGAGGTGTACAAATCTAATGAGGAAAAATGAACTTGCAGAATTAACTGAGATATTTAAGGATTTAAGCACAATATTTCATGAATTACTTCTTAAATTTCAGGAATTTTTAGCTGAATTTAATGGATTAGTGACTAAACCATTCCAACTATGTATGTCCCAAAAGGAAAATGAAACAGAAAGGAAATTACAGAATCGTTGACGAATTTGAATAAAAAGGAGTTGGAAAACAACATGAAACAGATAATCGCAATGGGTGGCGGCGGATTTTCGATGGAACCTCAGAACAAAAAGCTCGATCACTATATACTTGAGCAATCAAAAGCTGAAAAACCTCATATTTGTTTCATTCCGACAGCAAGCGGAGATTCAGAAGGTTATATCGAACGTTTCTATAAAGCATTTGAAACGGAGAATTGCGTGCCAGGGCATCTTTCTTTATTTTCACCTCCCCAAAACTTAGAAGAGTTTGTTAAAAAGCAGGATATTTTTTACGTGGGCGGAGGGAATACGAAGAATTTACTCGCGCTATGGAGAGAATGGGGACTGGATAAGCTGCTCAAAAAGGCATACGACGAAGGAAAGATCTTAGCGGGTTTAAGTGCAGGTTCTCTTTGCTGGTTTGAAGAAGGAGTTACAGATTCCTTTGGACCGCTCCGCGGGCTTTCATGTTTAGGGTTTCTCCAAGGAAGTCATTGTCCACATTATGATGGAGAAGAACAAAGAAGGCCGGCTTATCACCGTCTGATAAAAGAAGGATTAAAAGCTGGATACGCAGCAGATGATGGAGCGGCGCTGCATTTTATTAACGGAAAACTGAACAAGGCTGTAAGTTCCCGAGAAAATGCTAAAGCCTATTATGTACAACTAAAAAATGGGGAAGTTGTTGAAACAGTACTCGAAAGCCATTTTCTTTAAAATGATGTTTAAAGTTCTGATGATTGGGCGGAGAATAGAATATCGCTAATCATCAGGAGGGAAATGCTTTTGAAAAAAATACTAAAAATTATGATGCTAATGGTACTAGTAGCCATACTAGCATCGTGCGGAAACAAAAAAGAAGACGAGCATAAAGATCATGAGATGGAAGAATCACAAGCGGCATCCAGTAAAGTAAAAGGCGGATCGTACATTGTGAATCTAGTAGACACGAAAGGGAAAAAAACGGGAGAAGCAACGTTGACCCAGACTGCAGAAGGGGTCAATGTAGAAGTAAATGCCACTGGTTTAAAGCCAGGTGAACACGGGATTCACTTTCATGAAAAAGCAATATGCACACCGCCAGATTTCAAGTCAGCGGGAGCCCATTTTAACCCGACGGATAAAAAGCATGGCTTTTTAAATCCAAAAGGACCGCATGTTGGGGATATTCATAATATTACAGCTGACGAAAGCGGTGTAGTTCACGGGGAAGTTCTTTCAACGATGGTTTCACTTGCTGAAGGAAAATCAAACTCGCTGTTTTCAAACGGAGGGACGGCGCTCGTCATTCACGCAGACACAGATGATTATAAAACAGATCCCGCCGGAAACTCAGGGGACCGCGTTTTGTGCGGGGTAATTAAAAAATAAGGTTTTCTTCTAAAAGATTGTTGCTTTTGACTGATTGCTTCTTTGACAAGTTGATTGGAGTGCAAGGTGCGAGACTCCTGCGGGACAAGCGGGACAGGTGAGACACTGTAGGTGCAAAGCGCCAAGGTGGCTCACCGCACGCCCCGCGGAAAGCGAGCATCCTGGAACGGAAATCAACACTTCCAAGAGCAACAAAGGTTACGATAACAGCCAAAAATAAAAAACAAGCAGGCTTCTCGTTGTTACTAACGAAAAAAGCCGACTTTTTCTTAACTTCCTGTACTCGTAAAGGCTCTAAGCCCTCGATTCCAAAACCAGTATGCTAAAGCGCACGATACGATTGCAGCAACAGGTGTAAGCAATGCGAGGTTTTCAAATCCTGAACCTTTTATAAAGTATGCGGCAGGATAAAAAGCTGTAAATCCATAAGGAATGACCCAAGTTAATAAGTGTCTGATTCCTTTATGGTAGATCGTAAGCGGATATCGTGCAAAATCGCTTAAATTAAAAATCGTCCACACGATTGGAAGGCTATCAACCATCCAAAAAGACAGCGTCGCAAAAAAGAGATTCACCGCTACGAAAATAAAACCAGATGCAATAATCATAATCACAAGAATGAAATATTCCATGAAGCCCCATGAAATATCTAAGTGCGGCATCGCCGTTCCGAGAACGATAATTCCGATAAAAAGCTGGCCGAACCCGTCTTGCTGAAGGCGATCTGCGATAAAATGAAACAGCGGATTAATCGGCCGGATCAGAAGGCGGTCAAACTTTCCTGGGCGAATGTATTGCCAGCCAAGTGTCCACAGGTTATCAAAGAAAATATGGTGTATCGATCTGCCGGTAGCTGCAATACCGTAAATGAATAAAATTTCATAAAACGTCCAGCCGTTCAGTTCGTGAATATGGTCAAAAACGATTTTTACAAAGAATATACCGGCAAATTGCTGAAGCATAACGGACAATACGCCGAGCAGAAAATCCATTCGATATTCCATCATGACTTTTAGATTCTGTTTACAAAACAAGTAATACAATTTCATGTACCGTATCAAGAATGTCCCCTCCTATCCTCCAAAGATCGTTACTTTCTTCATCGCCACCGACCATAAAACTCTAAGCAACCCAAATAATAAAACGGCCCATATTAACTGTGATCCCACTGCAAGCCAAGCTTCTTTTCCAGTCAAAATTCCGGTGTAGATCGCTACGGGCACATACACCATAGCCTGAAACGGCAAGAAGAGACTTATTGTCTGAAACCAGTCTGGAAACAAAATAAGAGGAACAAGTGCACCAGAGAAAAAAGAAACAACTGCTTCTTTCATAACTTCAAGTCCCCATAGATTAATTGTCCAAAAAGCAAGAATAGCGATTAAGAGATCAAAAAATGTTCCGATCCAGATTCCCATTAGTGCACTAAGTAAAAATAAGATTCCAGATTGCCAGGTTGATGGCAAAGTTACATCCATAAATACAAATGCGAGTATTCCTAAAGGCAATGCACCACGGATAAGGTAGATTACTTTATCGCCTATATCCATAGCTATCAGGCGGGTGATCAAGTGGTAAGGGCGCATAAGTTCAATGGCTACATTACCATCTTTAATCGTATGAGCAAGTTCCCGGCCGACACCAGAAACGAACATTTGCAGAAACATCGCGATAATGATGTAGGTGATCATTCCATCAAAAGACATGCCTTCAATTTCTGAACGGTTGCTGTACACAGCCTTCCAGAAGAAATAGATAACAAGCATTCTTAACAGAACAGAAAATGTATTTGCCCAAAACCATGCAGAATAGGCCGCATGAACTTGCATCTGAACACGAGCGAACTCAATGTACTTCCTCATGCTGCACCTCCTTTGTCATCCCTTTGCCGTATATTTCTTCAACGATTGTTTCGATTTTTGGATCTGCAATCGTAAGGTCGGCAACTGTATAATGATTCATCATAATACTGATCAATTCTGCTCCAGATAGGTCTCTGCTGCTGAAAGTGATCGGAATTTTGTGCAGATCTTCTTCTTCACGAGGCAGGACCTGAGCAACATGTGCAAGCTCTTGAGGCAAAGCAAAATCATCTGAGTTTTCTAGTTCAAAATGAATAACGCGCTTATCGCCGAATTGCGATTTGATATTTTGAATAGAGCCGTCATAAATAACCCTTCCATCATCAATGATGATAATTCGCTGACAGATCTCTTCTATGTCCTGCATGTCATGAGTCGTTAAAAGTACAGTCGTCCCATATCTGGCGTTCATCTGTTTAATAAAACTGCGGATTCTTACTTTTACCGCAACATCCAGTCCGATTGTCGGCTCATCGAGATAGACAACTTTTGGAAGGTGCAAAAAGGCAGCTGCAAGCTCACATCGCATCTTTTGTCCTAATGAGAGCTGCCTGACGGGAATTCCAAGCAAAGGTTCAAGATGAAGTACTTCAACAAATTCAGCAAGTGTTTCTTCATATTGTTTTTGAGGAATCTCGTAAATATGCTTTAACAGCTCATAGCTTTCTCTAACAGGAATATCCCAGAACAATTGAGTACGCTGGCCAAACACAGCTCCGATGTGAGAAGCATTCTGTTTACGATTTTCATAGGGTATGATGCCGTTTACTTTTACTTCACCTGAGGTAGGGGTTAGGATACCAGTCAGCATCTTGATGGTTGTCGATTTTCCAGCTCCGTTAGCACCGATATACCCGACCATTTCACCTGCTTCAATATGCAGATTAATTCCTTTAACCGCTTCTTTCGTTTCATATTTTCTATAAAACAATGATTTAACAGCACCGCGGAGACCGGGGTCACGTTTTGCTATTTTATAATGTTTTGCAAGATTATTAACTACGATCATATATGTCACTCCTTAAAAATGGGCACAAAAAAACCACAGACAAATTCCTGCGGGCATGTGTGCATATTAAATTTTTGCTCACGATGAGGCGTCAGGTCATAAAGGGATATGAAATTACTTTGAGTCTATGTATGAAGTCCACATTTAATCCCTCTCCTTTTGTAAACGTTTGCACTAGGCAATAACCCTATTATATCTGAATCTTTAAAAATTGTAAAATATATCCTCTATCCAGTTTTTTAAGTATGTAGTTTAACTGATTATCGCATTGGGAAAGTACAGCTTATGAAGAGATATTTATATCAAGCATAAAAGGAGGAATAAAATGTACGATTACAATGGAGTAACTGATTCGTGGATGGCGTATTTAGGTAGATTGCCAGATTTGCTTCTAGCTATACTTGTTTTATTAATAGGCTGGCTGATCGCCTCATTAGTCTCAAAAGCAGTGAGAAAAGCGCTGCATAAAACAGATTTTGATAATAAAGTTGCAAGATGGATGAAACCTGACACAGATGGTGAACATACAGAAAAAACGAGGTCCAGTAAATATTCCTCAGAGGAAATCATAAGTAAAGTGGTTTTCTGGATTCTTATGGCTGTGGCTATTGTAATGTTCTTGAACATGCTTAGTCTTCCATATGTAGCTGAACCGATTTCAAATGCACTTGGTGTTATTGCAGCAGCAATTCCTAATCTATTAAAAGCAGCGTTAATTGCAGCGGTTGCTTGGCTGATTGCTTCTGGATTATCAATCTTAGTAAAAAAACTAGGTCAGAATACAGCTTTTGAAAGACTTCTTAATCGCTGGAAACTGACTCGTGAACCGGGCCAGTCTAACAAAGCCGTACTTTCTGCATCAAAAGCAGTGTTCTATCTGACGCTTCTGTTATTCTTGCCTGCAGTATTAGCTGCGCTAGGCATTGATGCCATTTCTGAACCTCTAGAAGGAATGCTTTCCGGATTCTTTGCATTCTTACCTAAACTTCTAGGAGCTGCTATTATCCTGTTTGTTGGCTGGATTGTAGCCAAGGTTGTAAAAGAGATCTTAGTAAACTTTTTACAAAGCATCGGTACAGATCGCCTCGCTTCAAAATTAGGTGCTGAACGTGCTTTAGATAAAACATCATTATCACAAATCATTGGTACGATTGTTTATGTGTTTATTTTGATTCCAGTCGTAATCTCAGCACTTGAGACGCTTGATATTAACGGAATTTCTGGACCTGCTATCGGAATGCTTGGCCAGATCATGGATATGATTCCAAATATCATCGTAGCGATCATTCTTGTCGCAGCAGGGCTATGGATTGGTAAATGGGTGAAGAATGCTGTAACTTCATTATTGGAACGCGTTGGTTTTAATGGCATCTTCCATAAGATGGGTCTTGGCTCTCTTCATAAGAGCGACCAAACGCTTACCATTTCACAAATTATTGGTTACGCTGCACAAGTTCTTGTTGTATTGTTATTTACAATTGAAGCACTTCAGCTTGTTAACCTTGAAAGCTTAGTGAGTATCTTATCAGTTGTTCTTGCTTATATCCCAATGGTATTAACTGCCGTTCTTGTTCTAGGTATCGGATTCTATGCAGGTGACCTAGTGAAACGTGTAGTTATGAGCATGGTAAAACAACAGACAGAGGGCAAGCTGCTTGGCAACATTGCGAAATATACAATCATTACTCTTGCGTTTTTCATGGCTCTTGACCAGCTTGGTGTTGCGAAGACAATCGTAAACGCTGCGTTCATCCTGATCTTGGGAGGATTCACTATTGCATTTGGACTTGCTTTCGGCTTAGGCGGACGTGAAGCAGCAGGACGCACGCTGAATAAATTAAGCAGAAGAATGGAGCAGACTACTATTCAAAGCCCAGACCCGGCCGAGTGGAAAGATAAAACAAGTTTAAAGGATTTCCGTACGGACAGCTCTAAGACAGAAAACAAGTCTGGGAACGTTGATTTAGAAAAACCTCATACGATTGCACGTGATCGTCAATTTAACCATTTAAATACGCCAAGTGATGAATTTGGCATTAATAAAAACAACGATCCTAAACGCAACGACTTTTAATTGAAACTAAGAATAGTGGACCTGCACTTTGCGCATCCACTATTTTTTTGTGTATAGAAAAAATGCGATTAGGAAATGGTGATAAAAAAGAGAGGGGATGAAGCATGCTGCAAAGTGCCTTTTGGGGAGGAGTGGCAGGTTCTGCTGTATTGCTGGGAAGCTTTGCGGGACTTGCCTTTCATATTCCAAAAAAATGGACAGCTTGGATCATGGCGTTTGGAACAGGTATATTAATCGGTGCTGTTTCATTCGAACTGCTGGTTGAAGCTGTTGAACAAAGTAACTTAAAGGTAACAGCGATAGGTTTTATTCTTGGGTCTGGTATTTTTACAATTATCAATAGTATTCTTTCAAAAAAGGGTGGTCACGAAAGAAAAATGTCCGGTGTCAAAAAGGCAAAAGGAGCTGGCATGGCCATATTCTTTGGTACTTTATTAGATGCCATACCAGAATCTGTTTTGATCGGTGCTAGTTTGATTGAACAAAGCAAAGTAAGCTGGCTGCTAGTGATAGCCATTTTTCTAAGTAATTTTCCTGAAGGGTTGTCCAGCTCGATTGGATTGTTAAAAGAGGGTTTTTCCAAAAAGAAAATAATAGGTATGTGGATATCAGTGTTTATTATATCTGCAATCGCCGCTTTGTTGGGTTTCATATTATTAGACGGGGCATCTGTTTCGTCTCTTTCATTAATTGGTGCATTTGCAGGTGGAGCGATCATGTCCATGGTAGCTTCTACGATGCTTCCTGAAGCACATGAAGATGCAGGGGCTGCTGTCGGTTTGATCACATCATTAGGTCTGTTAAGCTCATTAGTTTTAACCCATTTTTCATGAAAAAAACTTCGTCGAAGCGAAGTTTTTTTTATATTACGGAAGGTGGAGCGTCTTAATATGCTGGATACTAAGAAAAACGTTCTTATTTCTCTCGATGGTAAGCTGCAGCTGGCTATTATCCATTTTAACTAATTTGCCAATTTTGTTTGGATCTTTTCCTAAATCAAAAATAACAAGCTTTCCTTCGTATTTTTTACATTGTTCAGTAAATGTTCTGGCTAATGTCATGTTGAAAGGAACCAATGGCAGCTCTTCGTTTGACAGTGTATAAGGCCGTTCACTTTCTTTATAAGGTATGAGCCACTTTAAATGCTGCAAAGGAATAAGCATCATTTTATAGACGGGTGAATAGAAAATGAAGTAATCATTCATTATGTTTGTTATATACCCATGAATGGATTGATTACTTGTGATAAACACCTCTGAAAACAGCCCTTTTGCATTCGTTAATATTTTTCTTAAAGAAATGGTTTCCTCTTCAAAGTTAATCGGAAAACTTTTAGGCTTTTCGATCTCTGTTTCATTATCTATCATGCTGCTGATAAGGTGAATGTGCATTTTAGGTATATATATAAATTGCTCTCCGTCATAAACCACTATGATATCTGAACCAATATCGATAACGATTCCTGTAATACGCTTGTTACCGCTGATTGAAAGCTCAACCGTCTCACCAATGAACTTGTTGAAAATAGTCAAAACAATCCTCCTATCAATAAAATTTCTCAAAAAGAAAGGGAAATAAATAACCTTTCATAATGCAAATAAATGTCCTGTTTTTATGAAAAAACAGGACAATTCATTATTACAGTCTGAACCAGCCTTGCTGCTGATCTGGACCTGCTAATCTTGGCTGTTTACCTTTTTTTTTCTTTCTTTTCTTCCAATGGTGACAGGATGAAGATGAAGATGAAGATGAAGATGAAGATGAAGATGAAGATGAAGATTCACATTTTTTATGAGAAGACTCTTTCTTATGAGAGGATTCTTTCTTATGAGAAGACTCCTTCTTATGAGAAGATGATTCACACCATGAAGATGAAGAAGATTCCTTTTTGTCGTTAGAGGATTCTTTTTTGCTAGAAGACTCTTTCTTGTGGCTGCTTTCTTCACGACATCCGCCGATTTGGCTAAAGCTCTTAATATGGAAGATAGCAATGATAATAACTTCGTCGCATCTAATTACTTCAATCGTGTTGTGGTTAACAGCTACAAGAACTCCCTCGACGCTATCTGGACCTCCGCGATTAATTTTCACCTTATGGTTGATGAAATGTCTTAACACATTGTGGAACGTATCGTTAGTACATTTTTTCGGGTTAGTCCATTTGCAGCAGATTTCATCCGCTTCTAAAACGATTGCTTTTACATGGAAAAGCTGATAGAAGATTAACTCTTTATCGTGTTTTCCGTCTTTGCCCTTGCCCTTCCCTTTACCATCTTTATCGAATGATTCGATGGCTAGGAAGTCTTGGCCTACACAGACTAATCTTCCAACTCTTGATTCTGGACCGCCAGTATTAACTTTGATCTTTTGGCCCAATAATTTGCATAGCTCTCTTTGAGAGAGTACGGATTTATGTTTATCCAAAAATGTTTCCTCCTGATAATGATTTTGACTACTCTTGTCCATGCATTATATGTATCTCTCTATTGAAAAGGCATAGGTAACCTGTCTATATTTCATAAAAATGGTCAAACGTTTAATAGAAAATTTTTATGGGGAGTATATTTAAATTTCACTTACACAAGCTGGAGAGTATATAATGGAAGAAGAAAAAAAGAGGAGGCGGATAATGATGGTTAATGTACAAAAAATAGTGCAGCAAAATCAAAAATATCCGCCGTCTTTTAACCGGAAAGAACAGGTGACTTATTAATTGTCATTTGTTCTTTTTTTATATAGAGGAGGAGAAGAAGATGCGTTATAGACGGGTTTTAATTAAACTAAGCGGCGGAGCCCTTGCTGGAAATCAGGGAACAGGGTTTGATCATCTTTCTTTAAATCACATTGCAAAAGAAGTTTTATCCGTCATTGAAAAAGGGATTGAAGTGGCAATAGTCGTTGGAGGAGGCAATATATTCAGAGGGAATTTAGCGGAATATTGGGGAATTGAAAGAGTAGAAGCAGATCAGATCGGGACATTGGGAACAGTTATTAACAGTTTAATGTTAAGAGGGGTCTTGAAGAGCAAGATGGACCGGGAAGTAAGAGTGATGAGTTCTGTTCCAATAAGTGCAGTTGCGGAACCTTATATCAGGCTGAGAGCTGTTCATCATTTAGATAAAGGATATGTCCTCATATTTGCAGGAGGAAATGGCCAGCCATACGTCACAACCGATTATCCTGCAGTTCAAAGAGCTCTGGAAATGAACTGCGATGCCATTCTTTGTGCAAAACAAGGTGTTGACGGGGTGTATGACAGCGATCCAAACCGATTTAAAGAAGCGAGGAAATATGCTACGCTTCACTATGATGAAGCGATAAGAAATAATTTAAAAGTTATGGATCAATCCGCACTTATTTTGGCAAGGGACTACGGTTTGCCGATCCACCTTTTTGATTTTAACCAAGAGGGCTCATTCTTGAAAATATGCAGCGGTGAAGATATCGGGACATTTATCAGCAATAACATAGAAACAGCACTTGTTTAAACAAGTGTTTAAAAAGGCATTCCAACGCTAGCTGCTGGAATGCCTTTTTGTATATTTACTCAATCCTTTTCTCATATTAAGGAAGAGAAAAGAGGTGGCAGACATCATGATGAAATGGCTGAAAAAGAAGCCAAAAGAGCAAAGCCATACGATCGATTTATCAAACAATACATATGCAAACATCGTGGAGCTTATTGATAATGCGAAAGACTCGGCAGACTTTATTCATTATTCTCAAAAAACGGTTCATCACAATGTGTATATCTCTTATTATAAAGCTATGATTGACGGTGAACTGCTGCATCGTGATTTTCTTCCTTACCTTATTCACAGCAAGGATTTTAGAGCCCTTAAAGACTTAAAAGATATTTTGCCTATTGAAAGTGTAACAATCACAAATGATATAAAAGAAATTCAAAACAAGCTCCTGCGAGGATTTATTGTCGTACAGTTCGGTGAATATGATGAAGAATGTGCTGTTATCCGAGCTGAGAATTTTTCTACTAACCGTCCAGTATCTGTTTCTGAAATTGAGTTTTCCGTTATCGGACCAAAAGAAGCTTTCATCGAAAACCTGGATAGCAACATATATTTAATTAGAAGAAGACTGCCGGTACCCGAGCTTCGCTTTAAAGAAATAATAATTGGCAAGTTTTCAAAAACCCGTGTAATTATTGCTTATTTAGAAGGAATAGCAGATAAAGAAAATATCAATACTGTCACTCAAAGGATAAAAGATATTGAGACTGAAGTGATTCCAGACAGCTCATATTTGGAACAAATGATCTCTGACAACACAAAATCAGTATTCCCGCAACTTGTTACCACAGAACGTCCAGACCGGGTTGTTGCTATGCTGAATTATGGACAAGTAGCCATCCTTTCAGAAGGCTCACCTCAAGCATTGCTTGGTCCGACAGGAATTACAGAGTATTTTGTATCTCCTGAAGACTATTATTTATCTTGGGTGCTTGGCTCACTTTTCCGTTTCATTCGATTTATTTCTGTTATTTTTTCTACCTTCGCCACGCCTATATACGTTGCTGTGTTAACGTTCCATTATCAGATGATTCCTAAAGATCTGCTTGCACCTTTAATTTCATCCCGTGTTAATATTCCGTTTCCTCCCATTTTAGAAGTATTGTTTCTCGAGTTGACCATTGAGTTACTGAGGGAGGCGGGTGCACGTTTACCGACTAAGGTTGGTCAGACACTCGGTATTGTAGGAGGTATTGTAATCGGACAGGCATCGGTTGAGGCTGGATTGACAAGCAACATCTTGTTAATCATTGTATCGTTATCAGCTCTTGCTTCATTCACTACACCGATCTATAAGATGGCAAACACCATCCGTATATTGCGTTTCCCATTTATCTTTCTTGCAGCTTTATGGGGCGGGGTTGGGATCGTTCTTGCGATGAGTTTTATACTGGTTCACCTGTTAAGACTAGAATCACTCGGAAGACCATACATGGCTCCGCTCTATCCGCCACGGCTTTTAGACATGACAGACACTGTAATCAGGCTTCCTTACAATAGGCTGTTAAAACGGCCAATAAGCCTAGGTACTCAGCTTCCGTCTAAAGACAAGATAAAAGAAATGAGAAAAAAGAAGGACATCGATGAATGATGAAAATGAAGAGCCTTTTCATAGTTTCTATTCTTTTTTTATTGATTGGCTGCGTACCAAAACAAATTATTGATGAAGTTCAGCTGATTCATGCTATTGGCTTTGATGAGCTTCCTAACCATAATATTAAGGGAACGATAACCTATCCGATCTTTGATCCTGATGGTACGGTTCGAGTTGAATCACTTTCAGCTGTTTCACATACTAGCCGGTTTATTCGTTCAAAGCTAAACACAAAATCACCCAAAACGCTGTCTACAGGACAATTAAGAATCGTACTCTTTAACCACAAATTCGCAAAAAAAGGAATATTGGATATCGTTAACTCCCTATACCGTGACCCTAACGTAGGGAATCGTTTATATTTATCAGTTGTTGAAGGCAGTGCCAACGAATTATTAACAACAAAATATACGGCTGCACCTCTTCCTTCCATTTATCTTATGGATTTGATCGAGCAAAATATTGAAAGTGAAAATCTCCCAAAAACAAATTTGCACGTTTTTCTCTACAGTTATTATGGAGAAGGAATTGATCCGTTTTTGCCAATCGTTAAAACAGAAAAAAAGGCAATGCGGCTAGAGGGCATCGCTCTTTTTAAGGATGATAAATATGCAGGCAAAATTAGCCACATTGAGTCTTTTGTATTTAAAGTTTTGGTCGATGGATCAAAAACCGGGAACTATGAAGTTGAACTGAAAAAAGGAAAACAAAAAGGCCATGCTGTTGTTCGGAATATAAAAGGAACTACCTCCTATAAGGTAAAAAAAGTAAATGGAGTCCCTGAATTCGATGTTAAGCTAAAAATTTTAGGGGAGATCCACGAATATCCTCCTTGGTTAAACTTAGAAGAGAAGCCGAATATAGACCTTGTTGAAAACACATTTAAAAAACAAATTAATAAAGACGCCAAAAAAATAATCGCTAAGTTTCAAAGGTTAAATGTTGACCCGCTAGGATTTGGGGACCAGGTGAGACGACGGGAAAAAAATTGGGATTTCAAAAGATTTCAGGAACAATACCCTGATATGAAGATAACCGTATCAACAGAAGTTGAAATCGTTGAATCGGGAGTAATTGAATAATGGAATTTGGTCAGCAGCTATTTGTGGCTGCTGGTTTTCATTTTTTAAGGGTCTCTTAAAGATTGTTGCTTTTTATTCTTTTCTTTGAAAAGTTGATTGAAGTGTAAGGTGCGAGACTCCTGCATGCCAACTACCTGAAAATACTTCTCGCAAGTTACTACAAAGAGCATTTGTGAAATTCTTCATTGAAAAGTTAATTGGAACGGAAGGGCGAGACTCCTCGAAAATGAACTTCACATTTTCTTCGTGCAATGTAACGCTGTCGAAGCCTTCCTTGTCCTGCAGGATGAGTGGGACAGGTGAGACCATTCAACGTCGCAAGGCTACGAATGGGCTCACCGCACACCCTGCGAAAAGCGAGTCTTGAAGTGGAAATTAACCTCTTTCAAAAGCATCAAAGTATACGAAAACAGGTTTTAAAAAACGCGGACAAAAAATCAGATCTCTTGCGAATAGTTATAAAGTTATTCTTATATAGAGCTATAGAGTAGCGAGAGTTTAAAGGGGGCAATTACTTTGAGAACAACAGATGAGAAAATTAAACTTCGCAATCATTGGTTTAAAATTATTTTAATCAGTCTTTTTTCAATGGTCTTAATGTTTAAAATTGCTGTAACTAAATTTACGTTTCATTTTTCCGATATGCTGGCTTTTATTCTAGCCATTTTTGCAATCGGAATCTGCAGTATGTTTTATGTGAAAATAAATGAAGCGCTCCAGGCTTTTTCAGCAGCCGGAAAATCCTTACTGCCTGTTTCTAATAAAAATAAGCAGTACGTGACAGAAGAAGCGGAAAAGATGATCGAAGCAGAAGTTACACTAAATGAATCAGACAGAGAAGACCTGGAACGCCAATTATTAACGTTAGAAGAACAAGTTAAACGAATGAAACAAGTACAAAAAGAAATCACGAACAGATTAATTGATGAAGATCTTCATGAAGATGATAAGCGAGATTATATTGAATATCTCTTACAGAAAGAAAAAGAAATCATGCTGGCAAAACAAGAGATTGTACGCATTACTTCGTTGCTTGAACCAGAAGAAATGATTGAAGAAGAAGCACACGAAGATGATGAGCA
This sequence comes from Fictibacillus sp. NPDC058756, assembly GCF_042746035.1. Taxonomy (NCBI): domain Bacteria; kingdom Bacillati; phylum Bacillota; class Bacilli; order Caryophanales; family Fictibacillaceae; genus Fictibacillus; species Fictibacillus sp. NPDC058756. Next base: position 803,842 of record NZ_JBHYPU010000001.1, read on the forward strand.
GCACATGGAAGATATTCAAGATGAACCTTCTGTTCAAACGGCTACCGCTAAAGATGTAGTACAGCTTTTAGGAAAAGAATTTGTTTTGAATGCAAGTCTTGAGCAGTTCAACCATAAGATGAGAGAGATACAGCATTCGATTACGTTAGAAACCGCTAACCACCTAAAGGAAGAGGGATTGATCGATCCATACTTTAATGTAACACGCAAAGGCTTAAAAGAGTTTAGACGTGCTGCAAAGAAATTTAGTTATGAAGATGGTGTAAAGTTTCTATCGAAAGTCGTTCAAAGAGGAAATAGATAAATAAGAGCTGATTCACTAAAAAGCTGTTTTGCTTGAGTGAATCAGCTTTTTTTATCTGAATTCGTGATATTGTCAATCTTATTTTTTCGTCTTTTTCCAATCCCTGCTACAATAGATATAGATTTGTTGTGAAGGAGTTTATTTGTATGTTCATAGTTGCTAAGGCCATGCTGTATTTGTGTTTTTCTATTCTGATTGGTACATTTATACTTTATTCTGTCCAAAAAACAAAACGGCCTGAAGTTTGTATAAAAAAACCATGGCTGCTGATGCTTATAGCCTTAGTACCTGTTTTTGGCCTCGGAGAGCTAATGAGGCTTACTCTTCATTTAGGAGAGGGAATCGGCTATTGGCTTACCTTTCAAAATATCGTTTTTAGTTTTGAAATAGGAAAAGGATTGCTTTTTTTAACCGGCATTTCGATATTATTATTTTTCATGGTCATGTTTAACGATGTAGGTGAAGAGCGGTTCTTTGCAGGACTTTCTATAGTATTGTTAACAGGGATGGCACTATCCATCGGTTATGCAAGCCATGCAGCAAGTTTAGACTCATTAGGTATTTTTGCGCATTCTCTTCATTTCTTAGCTGTTACTGCATGGTCAGGTACCCTTCTTGCAGTTGGTTTTTTTAGCAAGGATAAGACACCAGGGTTATCTTTTTATAAATGGTTTACACCTTTCGCGCTTGTTTGTCTTTTCATCGTGATCGGGGCTGGAATATGGCTGATGTCTTACATCGTACCCGAATATGTAAACGGGTATTTGCTGAATTATGGACAAGCGTTATTGATAAAACATATTTTGCTTTTTGTTGTAATCTTTTATAGTTTAATTAATGGTGTATGGTTAAAAAAGAAGCTTAAAGAAGGGGACGACTCTTTGTCCTTAAAGAAATGGATCAGAGCTGAAGGAATTCTGTTGTTCTTTGTATTTGCTGCGACAGCTGTGTTGAGCCAGCAGACTCCTCCTCATGATGTAGAGGAAACACTGAAAATGGAGAAACCTTCTCCATTATTTTCGTTTATAACGGGGTTGAATCCAGGGGACAATCCAATGTTGAGTATCGAAATATCGCTTATGAGCCTTGGATGGCTGTTTGCATGTATGATTCTTTTAACAGGAGTGTTCTTTGGTATTAAAAAAAATATAGGATTTCTGCCCGTGTTCGGCGGTTCTATTTTGGCAGCATGCTCACTCTATTTAGCAGTGATGTCATCACTATTCCTATAAAGAGAAAGTGAGGAGTTATTCGTGGATAAAAAACTGCAATCTCAGCTTGACGGGCTGTTTGAAAAATATGCTGAACTCTTGATCGGCAAGACAGAACCTGAACATGTTGAAATGGTAAAGGCATATGTTTTGTATTCTAGTATCGCTAAAAGTATGCCGCCGCTTGCCAAGCATTGGAACGAGAGTTATCCGGATGCAAAGGAAGCGATGAAGGATCTGATCAGCGAAATTAAAAAGTTGAACGAAGAGCATCGTGAAACGAAAAATTAAATAAGAGGAAAACAGCAGTCATTTAGTCTGCTTTTTCTTTTCTCTTTTAAAAAAATTGAATTTTGCAAAATCGACAAACTTTGCAAAAAGAATGATATATTTAAAGCGGTTACATCGAATATGGAATTAACCAAATTTTATATATATAAGAAAGCGTAATAGGGGGCAATTAGATTGGAACAAGCAATGCGTAATTTTTTCTTATTTTTAGCTAAAAACAAGTCTATGACGAGCTTGGCTAAAAAGTATGGTTTGCGTTTTGGCGCAGCACGTTTTGTAGCAGGAGCAACACTTGAGAGCTCGATTTCAGCAATAAAAAAACTAAATGAAAAAGGTATGCCTGTTACGATCGATCATTTAGGTGAGTTTGTAGATAGTGAACGTGAAGCAGCTGAGATGACAGAACACTGCATTCAAGCGATCAAAGCGATCGCAAAAGAAAAGCTTGATTCACAGCTTTCATTAAAGATGACTTCGATGGGATTAGACATCAGCGATGAACTAGTTCTAAGCAACATGAAAAAAATCATGGATGCAGCTGTAAAGCATAATGTGTTTATCACGATTGATATGGAAGATTATTCTCGCTGTGAAAAAACATTGCAGATCTTTAAACAGCTGAAAAAAGAATACGATAATATCTCGACTGTTATCCAGGCATATCTGTACCGTTCATTAGAGGATGTACAGAATCTTAATGAATATCAGCCTAACCTGCGTCTTGTTAAAGGTGCCTATAAAGAATCTCCTAAAGTGGCTTATCCTGAAAAAAGTGACGTGGATAACAACTTCAAAAAATTGATTGAAACTCACCTGTTAAATGGCAATTATACGGCAATTGCTACTCATGATGATGAGATCATTCAATATACTAAGGAACTTGTTGATAAGCACAACATTCCTTATGATCAATTCGAATTCCAGATGCTCTACGGCATTCGTGTAGAACGCCAGGATCAGCTGATGCAAGAAGGCTACAAGATGCGTATTTACGTACCATACGGCAACGACTGGTATGGCTACTTCATGAGAAGACTTGCTGAAAGACCAGCGAACGTTATGTTCGTACTAAAAGGTGTATTCGGAAAGTAATTTAGTATTGCAAAAGAACTCTCCAATGGGAGTTCTTTTTTTTGTTAAAAGAAAATTTAAAAAACTGAATTGACTACAATTGACTGGGGTCTGTCCCGGGACAGACCCCAGTCAATTTAGAAACAATTTAAAGAAATAGTTCTGAACTATTGCTAAAATTCTGAATATATTTTATATTGAGTATAGGCTTATTAATTTTTTATGGATAAAAAATGAATGAGCATTCATTCAATAAAGGGGGAAGTCTATTTTGTCTCGTCAAATCCGAAAAGCCGCAGTACTGGGTTCTGGTGTAATGGGATCGGGCATTGCTGCTCATCTAGCCAACGTCGGAATTCCAACCTTGTTATTGGATATTGTCCCGCCTTCTTTAAGTGAAGAAGAAAAAGCAAAGGGGATTACGGAAGATCACCCGTCATTCCGAAACAAATTTACCTTAACAGCAACGCAAAAATTACTTAAACAAAAACCAGCGCCGCTGGCGGTGAAAGAAAACCTTGATTTAATTACAATTGGAAACTTAACGGACGATCTAGAGAAGCTGAAAGAAGTAGACTGGATCATTGAGGTTGTTGTAGAACGTCTCGATGTAAAACAAAAGCTTTTTGAAAAGGTTGATCAATACCGTAAGCCAGGAAGCATTGTTACCTCTAATACGTCTGGGATCTCCATTCATGCGATGGCTGAAGGCAGATCAGAAGATTTTAAATCTCACTTTCTAGGAACGCATTTTTTTAATCCTCCAAGATACTTAAAGCTTTTGGAGATCATTCCTACTGAAGACACGAAACCTGAGATCGTACAATTCATTAGAAATTTTGGTGAGAATGTTCTTGGAAAAGGTGTAGTCGAAGCAAAAGATACACCGAACTTTATCGCGAACCGCATCGGCACATATGGACTTATGGTAACGATGCAGGAAATGATGAAACAAGGCTACACTGTCGGGGAAGTGGATTCTGTAACTGGACCTCTGATCGGCCGTCCAAAATCTGCAACGTTCAGAACGCTGGATGTCGTTGGCCTTGATACATTCCTTCATGTAGCCCGAAACGTGTACGAACAAGTAGACGGGAAAGAAAAAGAAGTCTTTGAAATTCCTGATTTTCTAAATGAAATGGTTGATAAAGGGTGGACAGGAAGCAAAAATGGCCAGGGCTTCTATTTAAAGCAAAGAAGCAAAACAGGCAGCGAAATTTTAGAGCTTGATCCTAAAACACTCGAATACAAGCCGCGTTCAAAGATGAAAACAGCAACACTCGAAGCTGCTAAACAAATGAAAACAACAAACCAGAAAGTGAAAGCGCTTTTATATAGTGAAGACCGTGCAGGCAAGCTTCTGTGGGACATTATTAAACCGGTACTTCTGTACTCTGCAGAGAAATGCTATGAAATCGCAGACGATCTTGTCGCGATCGACCAAGCGATGAAGTGGGGATTTGGCTGGGAACACGGACCTTTTGAGATTTGGGATGCGATCGGGCTGCCCGAATCAGTAGAAAGAATGAAATCTGAAGGAGAGACGATTCCACAATGGGTGGAAGAATTGCTCCTTTCAGAGAAAACATCATTCTATTCAAAAGCTGAAGGTGAAGTGTCGTACTACCACAATGGAACCTATTTGCCTGTAGAAGAAAATAAGAAAGTGATTCACTTAAGCCGTCTTAAAGAAAAAGGCAATGTGATCACGAAAAATGGCGGAGCTACGCTGATTGATTTAGGTGATGATGTAGCGGGCCTTGAATTTACATCACCGAATAATGCGATCGGACCTGAAATCATAATGATGCTTCATCAGGCGATCGACGAAGTAGAGAAAAACTACAAAGGGCTTGTCATCGGAAACCAGGGTAAGAACTTCTGTGTTGGAGCAAATCTCATGCTCATTTTAATGGAAGCACAAGATGATAACTACTTTGAACTCGATATGATGGTCCGCCAGTTCCAGCAAGCTATGGCAAGAGTGAGATACAGTTCAAAGCCAGTTGTAGCTGCTAACTTCGGAATGACGCTCGGCGGCGGAGTTGAAGTTTCATTGCCGGCTGCAAGATTGCAGATGTCTTCTGAAACTTACATGGGTCTCGTAGAAACTGGAGTAGGACTCATTCCTGGGGGAGGCGGAAACAAGGAGCTCTATATCCGTCTATTAGAACAGCTTCCTGAAGGTGCGAAAGGCGATCTGCAAAAGGTAGCGAATCAGGCATTTGAAACGATCGCGATGGCGAAAGTTTCAACATCGGCCCAAGAAGCTCGAAAACTAGGATTCTTAAGAAACGAAGACAACATCTCAGTAAATGGCGACCATCTTTTACATGATGCGAAAAGCCAGGTTCTTGCACTTTCAGACCTTGGTTACAAAGCGCCTGTTAAAAAGAAGATTCCAGTGGTTGGCGAAGCCGGATATGCAACGCTCGCACTAGGTGCACAAACGATGCATTTCAGCCAATACATTTCCGAACATGATTTAAAAATTGCTAAGAAACTAGCATTTGTTTTAGCAGGAGGAAGAGTACCTGAAGGAACATATGTTGATGAACAATATTTACTAGATCTTGAAAGAGAAGCATTTCTAAGCCTTGCAGGAGAACCAAAAAGCCAGGCAAGAATGCAGCACATGCTTGTAAAAGGCAAGCCGCTGAGAAACTAAGGGGGGAAGAAACGAATGTTAAAAGATGCAGTCATAGTTGCAGGTGCTCGAACAGCTGTCGGGAAAGCAAAAAAAGGATCTTTTGCACATATGAGACCGGATGAATTAGCGGCAGTAACGATAAAAGAAACACTGCAGCGTGCTGGAAATTACGATGGTCCGATTGATGACCTGATCATTGGATGCGCTGTTCCTGAAGCAGAACAAGGAATGAACATGGCTCGTTTGATTGGAGCACGTGCTGGTCTGCCTGAAACGGTACCGGCTATTACGATCAACCGGTTCTGTTCTTCTGGTCTGCAAAGTATTGCTTATGGTGCAGAAAAGATTATGCTTGGCGCTGCTGACGCTATCATTGCAGGCGGAGCAGAATCTATGAGTCTGGTACCTGTTGTGGGGCACGTCGTAAAACCAAATCCATATTTGGTAGAAACGGTTCCTCAATATTATATGGGAATGGGGCACACCGCTGAAGAAGTGGCTAGAAGATTCGGCGTTTCGCGTCAGGATCAGGATGAATTTGCAGTAAGAAGCCACCAAAAAGCTGCAGCGGCTATTAAAGAAGGAAAGTTTAATGATGAGATCGTTCCGGTTTCCGTTATGAAGCGCTGGTTTGATGAACAATCGAAGCTTGTCGAAAAAGAAATCGCGGTTTCTGTCGACGAAGGTGTTCGCCCTGATACTTCTTTAGAAGTGTTAGGCAGACTGCGCCCGGCATTTACTCCGACAGGTTCTGTAACAGCAGGGAACTCTTCACAGACAAGCGACGGAGCAGCCTCTGTGTTAGTCATGAACAGAGAAAAAGCGATCGCTGAAGGATTAACACCTCTGTTGAAATACCGTTCCTTTGCGGTGGCTGGTGTGGCGCCGGATATTATGGGAGTCGGTCCTGTTGCTGCAATTCCAAAAGCATTGAAAATGGCAGGTCTGGAACTTTCAGATATCGGATTATTTGAACTAAATGAAGCTTTTGCCTCGCAGGCAGTTCAGGTTATCCGTGAACTAAATCTGGATGAAAGCAAAGTAAACGTGAATGGCGGAGCAATTGCGCTTGGACATCCGCTTGGATGCTCCGGAACGAAACTTACGCTTACATTGCTTCACGAAATGAAGCGCCGAAACGAACAGTTCGGTATTGTGACAATGTGTATCGGCGGTGGAATGGGTGCAGCAGGTGTATTTGAACTTGTTGGATAAAAAAGGAGGAGAATAAGTATGTCAAACACAGCGGAAAAAGAGATCATCGGCGGTAGTTTCTTAATTGAAGACATCGCTGCAGCAGATATTTACACACCAGAAGATTTTTCAGAAGAACACTTGATGATCGCAAAGACTACAGAAGACTTTGTTGCAAAAGAAGTGGTGCCGCAGCTTGAAAAGATGGAAAACCATGATTTTGAGGTATCACGCAAATTGCTTACAAAAGCAGGTGAGCTTGGTCTTTTAGGCGCAGATGTTCCAGAAGAATATGGCGGACTTGGTCTAGATAAGATTTCGTCATCATTGATCACCGAAAAATTTGCGCGCGGACGCGGTTTTTCAATCAGTTATGGAGCTCATGTAGGTATCGGGTCTCTTCCAATTGTCCTATTTGGAAACGAAGAACAGAAGAAAAAGTATCTGCCAGAGTTAGCAACTGGTGAAAAAATTGCTGCTTATGCCTTAACAGAGCCAGGTTCAGGATCAGATGCACTTGGAGCGAGAACAACGGCGAAGCTTAATGCTGAAGGTACTCATTATATTTTAAATGGTGAAAAGCAATGGATCACCAACTCTGCATTTGCTGATGTTTTCGTTGTATATGCAAAAATCGACGGTGAACAATTTTCAGCTTTTATCGTTGAAAGAGGGTTCCAAGGTGTCTCTACTGGACCTGAAGAAAAGAAGATGGGTATCAAGAGTTCATCTACACGTACATTGATTTTGGAAGATGTAGCTGTACCAAAGGAAAATCTTTTATGGGAAGCTGGAAAAGGCCACTTGATCGCATTTAACATTCTGAATATCGGCCGATACAAGCTAGCTTTAGGATGTGTGGGAGCTGCGAAACGAGCATTTGAGGTTTCTGTAAAATATGCAAACGAACGCCAGCAATTTAAGCGCAAAATCAGTTCTTTCAGCTTGATTCAAGAAAAGCTTGCGAACATGGCGATTTCGACATTCGCATCTGAAAGCTCTGTTTACAGAACAGTAGGGTTATTCGAAAACCGGTTAGGGGCACTTTCGGATGAAAAGCAAAAGGACGGACGTGAACTTGCAAAAGCGATTGCAGAATATGCGATTGAATGTTCTTTAAACAAAGTATTTGCTTCTGAAACACTTGATTATGTAGTAGATGAAGGCGTTCAAATCCATGGCGGATACGGCTTCATGTCAGAATACGAGATCGAGGGAGCATACCGTGATTCACGTATTAACCGTATTTTTGAAGGAACGAATGAGATCAATCGCTTGCTTGTTCCAGGAACACTCGTTAAAAAAGCGATGAAGAATGAACTGCCATTGATTCAAAAAGCAACAGCTCTCCAGCAAGAACTGATGATGCTTATGCCTGTAGAAGTCGGTACTGAACCACTGGATCAAGAAAAGTACTTAGTTTCTATGGCGAAGAAAATTTTCTTGATGACTGCTGGTCTTGCTGTTCAAAAATTTGGTCCAAAGCTTGAGCAGGAGCAAGAAGTATTAGCTAATCTTGCGGATATCATCAGCGAGATCTACAGCATGGAATCTGTACTATTACGTACGGAAAAAGCCATCAGTAAGTCTGGAGCAGAAAAGGCAAAACAAAAGCTTCTTTACACAGAAGTGTATTGCCAGGAAGCATTCAGCCGCATTGAAGCACATGCGAAGGAATCCATTATTGCTGTTGAAGAAGGGGATATGCTGCGCATGATGCTTTCTGCATTAAAGAAGCTGACACGCCATACGCCTGTGAATGTTATCAAGAAGAAGCGGGAAATAGCTGTATTGCTTCTTGAAGAAGAACGCTACGTTGTTTAATTAATTTTTATTTACGCCAACCTTCAAAAAAAACTTTGCCCTCTTGCTTTGCAGGAGGGACTTTTTTATTTGGCTGCTTTCGCAAACTTTGTTGCTCTTGTAAGTAGTTGATTTCCGCTCCAGGTTGCTTCGCTTTCCGCGGGGCGTGCGGTGAGCCCCTTGCCGCTTTGCGCTTTTAAGGGTCTCACCTGACCGCTCGTCCCGCAGGAGTCTTGCACCTTCCACTTCAATCAATTTTTCAATGATGAAAAAGAACAAAATTACTTAAAAGCAAAAATCTTTTAGAAAAGAGCCTTTTATTTAAGGCTTTTTAGGTAAAGAAGTGCTTGATTTCCGCTTCAAGCTTTAATGGGAATGAGGTGATTCTACAAAAAACTAAGCAAGTCAGGTTGAACATAGCGTTAAGAGCTTAAAATTCGGTACAGATTCGGTTGCCGAAACTACTTTTAGATGATACCTATTAGGGTATTAAAGTAAATCTGAGAGGCGATTCCAAAAATCACCATAAATCGAGAATTTCGTCCAGTTTATCCATGAGATTTAGACCTCAATCAAAAATTTAAGCTGTTTATTCATGAGTTTACAATCCTCGACAAATCCTGTGCCTGCATATACTCTCGCCTCATATATTAAAAACCATTAAGAAGGCAACTAGCTTTTGGTAGGGGAAAGGCTTATAAAAGAGTCATTTTAAAACTGTGTAAAATTTCTTGTTTTATTGGTGACACTTGTTTGTGGTACTATGAAAAGGGGTGATATAATGCTACTGACAGTATACGAATATCCAAAATGCTCAACATGCCAAAAAGCAAAAAAATGGCTTAAAGAAAATGAAGTAGCCTTTCAGCCTGTACATATCGTGGACAACCCTCCTTCAAAGGAAGAACTTAAAGATTTAGTTCAAAAAAGCGGGTTGGAGATTAAAAAATTCTTTAATACAAGCGGCATGAAGTATCGTGAATTAGGTATGAAAGAGAAAATGAAAACGGCTTCAGATAACGAACTTCTTGAACTATTAGCATCTGATGGCATGCTGATCAAAAGGCCAATCGCAACAGATGGGCAAAACGTAACAGTGGGCTTTAAAGAAGAACAGTACGAAAACACTTGGAAAAAGTAAAATTGTTGCTGACTATGATAAAAAAATTTATTGTAGTTACTATAAAAACAAAGAAAAGCTGGAGGGATTACACATGGAATTTCCAAAAGAGTTACGCTATTCAGAAGAACACGAGTGGACTAAAACAGAAGACGGCAATAAAGTTCGTATCGGTATTACGGCATTTGCACAAGACGAGCTTGGAGATATCGTGTTTGTTGAGCTTCCTGAAGTTGGAGATGAGCTTACAGCGGACGAGCCTTTCGGCAGTGTAGAATCTGTAAAAACAGTTTCTGAGCTTTATGCTCCTGTATCTGGAAAAGTTGTAGAAGTAAACGCAGACCTTGATGACAGCCCAGAACTAGTTAACGAATCTCCATATGAGAAAGCATGGATGGTAGTAGTAGAACTTTCAGATTCCTCGGAGCTTGAAAAATTAATGACAGCTGAACAATATGAGGAATTAATTAAAGAAGATTAATGAAAAGAATCTCTTCAGGAAAGAATAGGCATATTGCTCATTTCTTTTTTGGAGGGATTTTTTTATGAACGAAGATAGACGAGATGTGACTTCAAGGGTATTTGGCAAAATGAAAGGCGGCTCAATGTCACTTTACCTTGATCAAGATGAGATCGGTCAGATTCGATTTACGAATCAAGGAAATATGTATGAAATGGCTGAGGGTTTTGAATTTGATGCAGACAAAATCTATAAACGTGAAAAGCCAGTCGAGATTCCGAACCCTACAAAATATGTAGATGAATGTGACAAAGGCTGGTGCTAGCAAAAGAGGATGATACACTGTATCATCCTCTATCTTTTTTAATGTAATTTCGGCTTGGTGAAATTAATGAACAAATTGGTGAAATTAATTGGAAAGTCCGTCAAATTATTAAACAAAGTCGTCAATATTTCATTAAAAGTTTTCAAATTAACTTAAACAACTGAGAAATCACACAGGTTTTAAAGCCATTTATTTGCCTACACTTCCGCCTTTGGCACCGATGTTTTGATAAAAGCTCTTGTCATGGGTTTTTGAAGTGGCTTGTCCGCCTTTTTGGCCTATTCTTTTATAAAAATCTTTGTTATGTGAAAGGGAAGTTGATTTCCCGCCTTTTCTGCCAATCTCCTGATAAAATGCTGCCTGGTGAGATTCTGCAGTAGATGTGCCCCCTTTTTTTCCGATCTGCTGGTAAAATTCCTTGCCATGTGATTTCGAAGTCTTTTTTCCTCCAAGTCGTCCTGCTTCTTCCCTCGTCATTTTTTCAGTCATAGCCATTGATAATCTCCTCCTTTTTAACATATTAAATTTCTGGATGTATTCCTTGAATAACCTTTATTGAAGAGAGTAAAACGCGATTTAAAGCAATTAGGCCAATTAGCATACTGCTTTAAATTTGGGGTAGTAATATAGTAAAAAGGGGAATAGTAATAAAGAACATCTCTTGCAGGATTTTAATAATATAAAGCAAATATATATTTAAGCGATGCATTCATTTAATAGTTCTTCAATGTATAGGAGAGATGAGTAATGAATGGAAGCATGAATAAAGTAATCATTGTCGAAGGGAAATCCGATAAAGATAAACTATCAGCAATCATAAATGAACCGGTTGAAATTATTTGTACGAATGGCACATTAGGTTTGGATAAATTAGAAGAGCTTGCATTAGCAATTGAAGATAGAGATGTTTATATACTGGTGGATGCTGATGAAGCTGGTCATAAACTACGAAAACAGCTTCAGCGGGAGCTCCCGAATGCAGAGCATTTATATATTAATAAGATGTACAGAGAAGTTGCGACGACACCTCTTATGTACTTGGCAAAAGTATTAGTAGGTGCTCACTTTAATATTCACAAAAACTGTTTAGGATAAAATGATGCTAGCCTAGCTTAACATGAATTAAATATACCTTTGCATGTTAATTGCTCCCAAAAAGAAATTCGGATAAATGAGAAGATGGGGGGCTTGTTTCAATAGGTCGTAAGAAAACCTCTTATTCCGCTGCGTTTCATCGGTGCTTTCTGATGAAGGAAAAAGAGGTTTTCTTGTTTTTTTAGGCTGTTTTCGCAATCATTATTGCTCTTGAAAGAGGTTGATTTCCGTTTCAGATACTCGCTTTCCGCGGGGCGTGTGGTGAGCCACCTTGTCGCTTTGCACCTTCTGTGTCTCACCTGACCCGCTACTCCCGCAGGAGTCTCGCATCTTACACTCCTATCAACTTGTCAAAGTAGAGGATTCACTAAATGACGAGGAAGCAACAAATTCTTGGAAAACAGCTCATTTTACTGGATCAGCGTTGCTAAAAAGGCGAAGTCATTCTTGAAAAAGACAATAAAAATAAAGCAGTTAACCATCATATAAGAATTCGTGATATTCTTATACAAGAGATCAAAATAAAAATCATAAATAACTTATGGAAAAGAACAGCCTTCTGATGAATAAGACAGGCTGCTTCATCTTCCATTAGAAAAATAACGGAGTAATATATGAAAGAAATCACAAGAACGAATTGGAAACATGTTATCGAACAATCCATACATAAGCCTTTCTTTCTCTACTTGGAAACACCATTATGCGGTACATGTAAAATGGGGAAAAAAATGATGGAAGTAGCAGTAGAGACGGTTCGAACTCAAAGGGAAAACAATCTGCAGACTGGAGTATGCAATATTAATGAGATGCCGGAACTTGCAGATCAATATGGAATTACGAGTGTCCCTTGTTTAATGGTTTTATCGAGGGGGATGGCGGTAAAAAAGATCTATGCCCTTCAATCTGCAGGAAATATTTATCAAACAATGATAGATGTCTTAAATAAGGAAAAATAATTTGTAATAAAATGTGGGAAAAGCCCCATATTTACTTATGGTCCTCCTAATTCTTTTGAAAAATTATTTTTTAGGGGGTTTTTCCTTAAGAAAAATATGGTAAATTAATGTCTTCTGCACACTTATCTGTAATATAAGATAGTGTGTTTTTTAAAATGCAAAAATTAGTCAATCCTTGTCGGAATAAGGGGTTTTTAAGTTAGAGAGTTAATTATCAGTTATTTGCGTCTATTCAGTTATTTAACAAGAAAGTCACAATTGTTACGAGGTCTGTAATATTGTTATAGAACTGTATCCTACAAATGTCAAAAGTCGTGGTATAAATGAATAGGAGAGCTTGTTACATGTTTGCTCCCGGACGATTAGTGGTAAATAAGAATGATTTTATGAAAAACAAAAACAAACGAGGATCGAATAAAACAGAAGTAATTTTTTTAGCAGGGGTGATTGATAATCATGGCATCATTAAATTTAAATGCAGTATTTCCTATAGCAAAGAACAAAATGACAAGCATAGAAGACAAAGTGTTAACGATCCAGGAAAGAAACGATGAAAAATTAAGAAATGAACTAATTGGTGATTACCAGCCATTCATTAAAAAAGTTACATCAAAAGTGTGCAGTCAATATATAGATCGAACAATGGATGAGTTTAGTGTAGGTCTTTTTGCCTTTAATGAAGCGATCGATCAATATCAAGAAGGACAAGGCAGCCGTTTTTTATCGTTCGCAGATATGGTAATCAGACGCCGTGTCATTGACTATATCCGTAAAGAAGTTCGTCAAAACAGATTGATTTTTCTTCAGCCGGATGAAGAAGATGAAGAAGGCCGTTTAGAAGAAAGCTATGCTGAACAAAAAGCAGCTATGGATCATTTTGAAGATCAGATTCAAGTAGAAAACCGTGTTTATGAAATAGAAGAGTATCAAAAGCTTTTAAAAACATTTGGACTAAACTTTAAAGTTTTAAGCAAACATTGTCCAAAACACGTGGATGCACGTGAAAATGCCAAAGAAATTGCTCGTCTTTTATCAGAAAATGAAGAACTTGCCGCATTTTTAAAGGAAAAAAAGCAATTGCCGATAAAAGATTTATTAAATATGGTCTCCTGTAGTCGTAAAACCATAGAGAGAAATCGAAAGTATATAATAGCGGTATCATTAATATATTTAGGCGATTTCCAAGCGCTGAAATCATACATTCAGCCTTAAGGTGAGGTATATTTGATTACATGGTAAGGGGGATCACTTCCTCTTGCCTGTAATTACTACTGATCCTGCAACTTGCGGGAGGGATACAATTGAAAAGCGGCAGCGGCATTGTAATAGAGGTTAACAACAGAAAAGCTACTTTGCTTATGAAAGATGGAACATTTGTAACGGTAAGAGTACCAGCAGGCAAAAATCCATCAGTGGGCAGAGAGTATCAGGCTTCTTATTTTTCGGAAAAGAAAAGAAGTCTTTTTGTGCTGCCATCTGTAGCAGCAATACTTGCCGTTGTTCTTTTATCAGAATTGATCCCAACTGGAAGCCAGTCAGCAGCAGCGGCTTATGTAAGCTTTGATATCAATCCAAGCTTAGAAGTAGGCGTAGATGAGGAAATGCAGGTTATACAAATAGATGCATTTAATGACGAAGCAAAAGAAATCATAAATAAATATAATCTGAACGTTGAAAATCAATTTTCGTTTGAGGACTTTGCTGATCAGCTTATTAAGGCTTATGAGGAAGAAGGGTATATGGAATCAGACCATTCTATGCTCATCACAACAATTTCCAGTGAAGAAGGCAATGATAAGACTGAATCAGCTCTAGATCAAGCAGTAAATTCAATTGTTAAAAAGACTGTTGTAAAATACCCTGTCCGCATCACTGTTTCAGAGTCTAATCATGACACTCGTGAAAAAGCAAAACAGCTTGGAGTGTCTTCAGGAAAATACAAAGCATTTCAAACTGCATACATAAACGACAAGACTTTAAAAGAAGAAAAGATAAAAGAGGTTAATTTTCAAGAGCTAAAAGTGAATACTTTATCCTCTAGTGACATAAAAAGCTTACCGCATCCGATGAAAATTAAAACAGACGACAATGAACAAAAGAATGACTTAAAGATAGCAGTGCCTAAAAAAGCAGATAGCCAACCAAAAGAAGTTAAAAAGCACAGAGAAAATCATCACAATCACCATAATTACCATAACAAGAAACAAGAAAAATTGGTGAAGCCTAAAGAGAAAAAGTTAAATAATAGCGATAATAAGCATCAAAATCGTGTGTTTAACAGCAATAAGCAAAAGAATAATGAACACCAAAACAAAAACGCTAATAATCATCATAAGAAAAATCAGCAGGATCGCAATAAACAAGATCACGACAAATATCGTAACAAACATTAGCACTAAATATGTTAATACTGTCGTAATTACAAAAACGATTTTCACTGACTGTCGAACGCTTTATAAAGGTAAACACTCCGTTCCTCTCGAAAAGGTGAAATAACAACCAATTCGGGGGGGATTTTATATGCTGGATGTCACCTTTTTTGAAAGACAGATTGGAAAAAGTCCATACTTGCCATTGTATAACATTCCGGTTAAACCTAGATTTAGTCTCAATGATGAAACTACATTGAGGATTGATTACAGAGAAGGAGAACGTAATCGTATCGTTGTTTTCAGAGGAAATCCAAAGTATCTATCTATGATGCTAGATGGGAAAATGAAGCTTACAACACTCCTTCGCCAAGAGATGATCGAGTTTCACGGGACGTTAAGACAGCGGCTGAAATGGGAAGCCATATTCTACTTAAGCTCCCATTGGGAACAAATATCTGCAGGCGTCTTGATTAAAAGTGTTAAAAATGTTTGACACGAATCGACAGTGGTGATATTATTCATCACAGTAATTCAAAAAATGCATCGCTTTAACTTAATAACGAAACGCTTTAACTTATCACGAGAGGTGGAGGGACTGGCCCTATGAAACCCGGCAACCGCTAGCTGTATGTAATCCATACTGACTAGAAAGGTGCCAATTCCTGCAAGGCATTCAAATGTCTTGGGAGATGAGGAGAACGTGCATAGAATATTATATGCCTTTCTGCTCATATTGAAGCAGAGGGCATTTTTTTATTTGAATTATGAAGTTGCATCATTGGTTTGTTGATTGGAGCGCAAGGTGCGAGACTCCAGCGGTATTAGCGGGACAGGTGAGACTCCTCACGGCGCAAAGCGCAAAGGAGGCTCACCGCATCCTGGAGCGGAAATCAACAGCTTCTAATTGCAATTTAAAGTATTACAGATGGAAATGAGGTTAGTTCTATTGATTAATTTACATTCAGTCCGTAAAGTCTTTCAAACCAAAGATGGTGAAGTAAAGGCTGTAGATGCGGTAGATTTAAACATAAAACAAGGTGAAATTTACGGCATTATTGGATACAGTGGAGCAGGGAAAAGTACTCTTATCCGGATTCTCAACATGTTGGAAAGACCAACAAGCGGTACGGTTACAATCGGCGGGAAAAATATGTCTGAGCTCTCTTCAAAAAAACTAAGAGAAGCTAGACAGGAAATAAGTATGATCTTCCAGCACTTCAACCTTTTATGGTCAAGAACCGTTAGAGAGAACATTGCTTTCCCGCTAGAAATCGCTGGGTTTCCGAAAGAGAAAATCAAGCAGCGTGTGGACGAGCTGATTGATCTTGTCGGACTAGAAGGCAGAGGCGGTTCATACCCTTCACAGCTAAGCGGGGGCCAAAAACAGCGGGTCGGTATTGCGAGAGCACTTGCCAATGAACCGAAAGTTTTATTATGTGATGAAGCCACTTCAGCACTTGATCCAAAAACAACCGACAGTATTTTAGATCTTCTAGTAGAAATTAACCAGAAGTTAGGTTTAACGATTGTGTTGATCACTCATGAAATGCATGTTATACGAAAAATCTGTCACCGTGTTGCGGTAATGGAAAGAGGAAAAGTTGTAGAAGAAGGCGATGTGCTGAACGTCTTTAAAAATCCTAAAGAATCCATTACAAAGGATTTTGTAAAACAAGTTACAGAACCAGAAGAAACAGTGGATACCATTAAGCAATTTATAGAGGAGTTTCCTGAAGGCAGAATTGTTCAGCTTACTTTTGTAGGAGGCCGTGCTGGTCAGCCTTTAATTACAGAGCTGATCCGGAATTTTGAAGTGGATGTTAATATCCTGCAAGGTAAAATTACTCAGACGCAAAATGGTCCATACGGTACGTTGTTTATCCAAATAAAAGGTTCTGAAGCGGCACTTTCTAACGCTATGGAATTTTTAAATAGTGTTCAGGTAGAAGTTGAGGTGATTCATAATGCTTAGTACTTGGTTCCCCAACGTTCAATGGGATGTTGTTTTAGAAGCAACAAAAGAAACGTTATATATGTCAGCCATATCGGTTCTTGTAACATTCGTTTTAGGTCTAGCTTTGGGGCTTGCATTATATTTAACTGCCCCAGGAAATCTTTGGGAAAACAAAGTCTTAAACAGTATCATTGCTATTATTGTGAACGTGTTCCGGTCTATTCCGTTTATTATATTAATTATTTTGCTGATTCCATTTACGCGCTTTATTGTAGGAACAATGCTTGGGGCAGAAGCAGCATTGCCGGCATTGATTGTTGGAGCAGCTCCATTTTATGCGCGTATGGTTGAGATTGCTTTGCGAGAAATTAATAAAGGAGTAATCGAAGCAGCGAAATCAATGGGTGCCACAAACACTCAAATTATTTTCAAAGTACTTATTCCTGAAAGCACTCCAGCACTTGTTTCTGGTATTACCGTTACTGCGATTGCTCTTGTAAGCTACACAGCAATGGCCGGTGTAGTTGGAGCAGGAGGTCTTGGTAACCTCGCGTATATGGAAGGTTACCAGCGGGATAATGCAGATGTAACTTTAGTTTCAACTGTTCTGATCTTGGTCATCGTATTTGTTATTCAATGGATAGGGGATCGATTCACAACAGCTTTAGATAAAAGATAAGCTCAAACAACAAGGAGGAAATCACATGAAAAAAGTATTTTCAATTATTTTACTTGCTGTAGTTGCTGCAGCACTTGCAGCTTGCGGCAATAAAACAGAAGGGGGCATCAGCGACGAAAAGCTGATCGTCGGGGCATCAAACGTACCTCATGCTGAAATTCTTGAAGAAGCAAAACCACTTCTAAAAGAAAAAGGTGTAGAGCTTGAGATCAAAACGTTCCAAGATTATGTACTTCCAAATAAATCTTTGGATGAAAAAGAAATCGGAGCAAACTACTTTCAGCATGTTCCTTATTTAGAATCACAAATGAAAGACCACGGTTATAAATTTGAAAATGCAGGCGGCATTCACATTGAGCCGATCGGTGTTTATTCTAAAAAATACAAGTCTCTAGATGAATTGCCACAAGGTGCTACGATTATCATGTCCAACTCTGTAGCTGACCACGGGCGTATGCTTGGTCTTTTAGAAAAAGAAGGTCTAATCAAAGTTAAAGAAGGCGCTGGTACTGAAGCGCAAGTTAAAGATATTGTAGAAAATCCAAAGAAACTAAAGTTCAAAGCAGATGTTGATGCAGGAATGCTTCCAAAAGCATATAAAAACGGTGAAGGCGATGCAGTACTGATCAACACTAACTATGCGATTGATGCAGGTCTTAATCCTCAAAAAGACGCTATTGCAATTGAAGGCTCAGATTCTCCATTCGTAAACATTATTACTGTACGAGAAGGAGATAAAGATAAGAAATCTGTTAAAGCTCTAGTTGAAGTATTGCGTTCAAAAGAAATTCAAGATTTCATTGAAAAGAAATACGAAGGTGCAGTAGTGCCTGTAACTGAATAAATGAATGAAGGGTGTCTCCACTTGATGAGGCACCCTTTATGTTTAATTTAAGGTGGACAATAAATGGATGGAATTGAAAAAATATGTGATGAGAACGTATTTTTATGTGATAGTAAGTCATTTTGTGATGATAGTCATTTTTTATGTAATTATGCAGACTTTTTATATGATGTTGTATTTCTTTAAAGAATCCTTTCTCCTTACATATCGCCCACAAAAATAACCCATACTAATCCTGTTTACTAAAAAGTGACAGGAGTGTAACGACAACATGAAACAAGAGGATCAACAAATGCCAGGATCAAATTCTGCACAATATCATCTTATCCGGTATAAAGAAGGTTTAGGAAAATATAACGAAAATATGCCTGAATTAACACATGCATATAATGAATTTACACGCCACTGTTTCAAGGAAGGCGAAATTTCCGAAAAATATAAACAGCTAATCGCGCTGGGGATCAGTATCTATTCACAAGATGAATATTGCATCATTTATCATACAAAGGGATGTCTGGATCAAGGATGTTCTGAAAATGAAATCCTGGAAGCTGTAGGCGTGTCTGCCGCATTCGGCGGTGGAGCAGCTATGAGCCAGGGAGTAACCCTTGTTCAAGAATGTATTAAAGAGTTAAATAAACCACGCCATTAACTTTTCCATACATTTACATGTTTTATTCATGTTAGAAAAGGTAATGGAAGTAATGTAGCGGATTTAGCAGGATTATAAAGGGATGTTCATCTTCTATAGATGAAAGCACGCAGTAACCTCTCACAAAACTTGGCATTGTATCATATGCAAGTTGTAGATCTGAAGAGCTGCTGATAAGCTATAACTATCTAAACTCGAAAGGATTGATTCATTATCCACCCCATAAAAGTAAAGCATACATCTGAAATGGAAAAAGCAATGCACCAATCACATGGTTGCGGTTTTGCAGAGTATGAAAGGGACTTGGAGAAGCGGTTAGATGTTGAGAAAGACCGTGAAAAGGAATATAAAAAAGGTTTAGAAGTAGCGGCTGATGCAACTAGGAATCACACGCCGTAAAGATAGGAAATAAAAACAAAAGGCTGACTCAAAAGGTGATATAATGCCTGATGAGTTAGCCTTTTTTCGAATTTCTCAAATAAACAATGAATTATATGAACACAATGGTAAAGTTCATGGCTCGTTCCCTTGAACATACTTTTCATTTGTTATAAGATTAGAATGAGAATAAATTGAGAATGGCTATTTAATGCCTTATTTCAAAAATCTTAAGAATGATTTCTTAATGGAGGTTGTATTATGTCAGCACCTAATTTAAAGATTGAAGATCTTCGTGTATCGATTGAAGATAAAGAGATTATTAAAGGTTTAGATCTCGAAATAAATGGTGGAGAAATCCATGCAATCATGGGGCCGAACGGAACAGGTAAGTCTACTCTTTCTGCAGCGTTAATGGGGCACCCGAAATACGAAGTAACATCAGGGAAGGTTACATTCAATGGTGAAGACCTTTTAGAAATGGAAGTTGATGAGCGTGCACAAGCTGGTCTATTCCTAGCTATGCAATATCCATCAGAAGTAAGCGGTATTACGAACGCAGACTTCCTTCGATCTGCAATTAATGCAAAGCGTGAAGAAGGCGATGAAATTTCACTAATGAAGTTCATCCGTGAGTTAGACAAGAAGATGGATCACCTTGAAATGGATAACGCTTTCGCTCACCGTTACTTAAACGAAGGATTCTCTGGCGGAGAAAAGAAGCGTAACGAAATTCTGCAAATGATGATGCTTGAGCCGAAATTAGCAATCCTTGATGAAATCGACTCAGGACTTGATATCGATGCTCTTAAAGTAGTAGCAAAAGGTGTTAATGAAATGCGCAGCCCTGATTTCGGATGCTTAATCATTACTCACTACCAGCGTTTATTGAACTACATCACACCAGACAAAGTACACGTAATGATGCAAGGCCGTATTGTGAAATCTGGAGGACCGGAACTCGCTCAGCGCCTTGAAGCAGAAGGTTATGACTGGATTAAAGAAGAGTTAGGTATTAAAGACGAAACTGTCGGTCAAGAAGCGTAAGCAATAAGGGGGACTATACATGTCAGTTGATACGAGCCTAAGATTTGATAAGGACTACGTAAACGGTTTTTCAAGCAGCAGACAGGAACCCGCTTGGCTGCTGGAGCTTCGTTTGCAAGCATTGGAATTGGCTCAAAATCTTCCAATGCCTAAACCGGATAAAACAAAGATTGATAAATGGAACTTTACAGATTTCAAACATGAAGCAACGGGTAAAGCAGTAGCTTTCAATGAACTTCCAGAAGACGTTAAAGCATTGATTGGTTCAGAAGAAAATGCAAAAAACGTTCTTGTTATCCATAACGGTACACCAGTGTATTTCGCATTGGAGCAAGAAGTTAAAGACCAGGGAGTTATCTACACGGATCTCTTAACAGCTGCAAAAGAACATGAAGACTTAGCTAAAAAGTACATCATGAAAGCTGTTGCAACGGATGAAAACCGCTTAACAGCATTGCATGCATCACTATTTATGAATGGTGCGTTCCTTTTTGTTCCTAAAAATGTTGAAGTGTCTGCACCGATTCAAGCTGTTTATTATCAAGATGATGAAGCAGCGCTGTTTAACCATGTAATCCTTGCAGCAGAAGACAACAGCTCAGTGACGTATGTAGAAAACTACCTTTCTACAAACGAAAACACAGAATCAGTAGCAAACATCGTGTCTGAAGTATATGCAGGCAGCGGTGCGAAAGTAGTTTACGGTGCTGTTGATAACCTTGCAAAAGGAATGACAACATACGTGAACCGCAGAGGCCGTGCTGAAAAAGATGCTCGAATCGAGTGGGCTCTGGGCCAGTTCAATGACGGAAATACAGTTTCTGATAACACGACCCACCTTATTGGAGATGGATCATTTACTGACACGAAGACTGTTACGATCGGACGCGGTGATCAAAAGCAAAACTTTGTTGCACAAATCTTTAACCACGGAAAACATTCTGAAGGTTACATCCTGACTCACGGGGTAATGAAAGATAGTGCCAGCTCTATTTTTAACGGTATTACAAAGATTGAGCACGGCGCTACAAAATCTCATGGTGAGCAAACAGAACGTGTTCTTATGTTAAGTGAAAAAGCACGTGGTGACGCTAACCCGATTCTTTTAATTGATGAAGATGACGTTACAGCAGGGCATGCTGCATCTGTAGGCCGAATCGATCCGCTGCAAATGTTCTATCTAATGAGCCGCGGAATTTCGAAAGCGGAAGCAGAGCGTCTTATCATTCATGGATTCTTGGCACCAGTTGTTAGCCAAATGCCTTTAGAATCTGTTAAAAATCGTCTAGTAGAGGTTATTGAAAGGAAAGTGCGCTAACATGAGTACAAAGGAATGGAGAAAGCTGTTTCCTATCCTCGATCAGGAAGTTAACGGCAAACCTCTTGTCTACCTTGACAGTGCGGCCACTTCACAAAAACCGATACAAGTTATAGAAGCTTTAGATAAGTACTATAAGGAATATAATTCGAATGTTCACCGCGGTGTGCATACTCTTGGAACTCGTGCAACTGATGGATACGAAGGAGCACGTGAAAAAGTTCGCCGTTTTATCGGTGCTAAATCAACGCAAGAGATTATTTTCACACGTGGAACAACTACCGCAATAAATACGGTTGCAAGAAGCTATGGAATGGCAAACCTTTCTGAAGGTGATGAAATTGTGATCACTCCCATGGAGCATCACAGCAACATCATTCCATGGCAGCAAGTTGCGAAAGTGACTGGAGCAACGCTAAAATACATCCCTTTACAGCCTGACGGGACGATTGATCTTCAAGATGTTGAAAAAACGGTAACAGAGCATACTAAAATTGTCTCAGTTATGCAGGTTTCTAATGTTTTGGGAACAATTAATCCTATTAAAGAAATCGCAGCGATCGCTCATAAGAACGGTGCTGTGATGGTGGTTGACGGTGCCCAAAGTGCTCCGCATATGAAAGTGGATGTCGAAGATCTTGACTGTGATTTCTTTGCCTTCTCTGCTCATAAAATGTGTGGACCGACAGGCATTGGTGTTCTATACGGGAAGAAAGCACTTCTTAATAAAATGGAGCCTGTAGAATTCGGCGGGGAAATGATCGATTTCGTTGGTTTGCAGGAATCAACGTGGAAAGAGCTTCCATGGAAGTTTGAAGGCGGTACTCCTATTATCGCAGGAGCGATCGGGTTAGGTGCAGCAATCGATTTTCTCGAAGACATCGGGCTAGATAACATTTTAAAATTAGAGCATGAACTTGCTGATTATGCGATGGAACGATTATCTGAACTTGATGGAGTTACGATTTTTGGACCTAAGCATCGCGCCGGACTTGTGACCTTTAACCTGGATGATGTACATCCACATGATGTAGCTACAGTCCTTGATTCAGAAGGAATAGCAGTTCGTGCCGGCCACCATTGTGCACAGCCGCTCATGAAATGGCTTGATGTAACGGCAACGGCCAGAGCCAGTTTTTATCTGTATAACACTGAAGATGACGTCGATGCTTTCATAAAAGGACTCACAACAGCAAAGGAGTATTTCGGTCATGTCTTCTAATTTAGATCAGCTTTACCGGCAAGTTATTATGGACCATTATAAAAATCCCCGCAATAAAGGGATTTTGGAAGATGGTGCCTTAAATATTAATATGAATAACCCGACATGCGGCGACCGTATCCAGCTTACTTTAAAAGTAGAAGATGGAAAGATCGAGTCTGCTAAATTTGACGGTGAAGGATGTTCCATCAGTCTGGCATCAGCATCAATGATGACGCAAGCAGTAAAAGGACTTCCTGTTGAAGATGCACTTAAGCTTGCTAAGATTTTTTATGATATGATGTTAGGGAACGATTATGATGATGGATCCTACGATTTAGGTGACATCGAAGCTCTGCAAGGAGTATCAAAATTCCCTGCCCGCATTAAGTGTGCCACTCTTGCGTGGAAGGCTATGGAACAGGGAGTAGGCAAACAAGAGGAAGAATAAGTTCCTCTTGAGTTTAAGAATTAGAGTGCCAATCCAGTAAGGAGGGATTCTGCAATGGCTAAGAAGATGCCGGATATCGGCGAATATAAATATGGTTTTAGAGATAAAGACGTATCCATTTTCAGATCTAAGCGTGGTTTGACAAAAGAGATCGTTGAAGAAATTTCACGCATGAAGAGTGAACCTGAGTGGATGCTTGAATTCCGATTGAAGTCATTAGAGCAGTTCTACAAAATGCCGATGCCGCAATGGGGCGGAGACATGAAGGACTTAAACTTTGATGATATTACGTATTATGTTAAGCCATCTGAAAAATCCGAGAAATCTTGGGATGAAGTACCTGCGGAAATCAAGGCTACTTTTGACAAGCTTGGAATTCCAGAAGCTGAACAAAAATACCTTGCAGGTGTATCTGCACAATATGAATCTGAGGTTGTTTATCACAACATGAAAGAAGACCTTTCTGATTTAGGGATTCTTTTCACAGATACAGATACAGCATTAAAAGAGCATGAAGAGATCTTCCGTGAGCATTTCGGAACAATCATTCCACCTTCAGATAATAAATTCTCAGCTCTAAACTCAGCAGTATGGTCTGGTGGATCATTCATTTACGTACCAAAAGGCGTAAAATGTGATACTCCGCTTCAAGCATACTTCCGAATCAACTCTGAGAACATGGGGCAGTTCGAGCGTACGCTTATCATTGCGGATGAAGACAGCTCAGTACACTACGTAGAAGGTTGTACTGCGCCTGTTTATTCAACAAACTCACTTCATAGTGCGGTTGTTGAAATCATCGTTAAAAAGAACGCTTATTGCCGTTACACAACGATTCAAAACTGGGCGAACAACATTTACAACCTTGTTACAAAGCGTGCTGTAGCTGAAGAGAACGCAACGATGGAATGGGTAGATGGAAACATCGGGTCTCGTCTAACGATGAAATATCCTGCTGTTATCATGAAAGGCCGCGGTGCGAAAGGTACAATTCTATCTATCGCAATCGCTGGTAAAGGACAGCATCAGGATGCAGGAGCAAAAGTATTGCACCTTGCACCGGATTGTTCGTCTACAATCGTATCCAAGTCGATCTCTAAGCATGGCGGTAAAGTAACTTACCGTGGTATTGCTCACTTCGGACGTAAATCTGACGGATCTAAATCCAACATTAAGTGTGACACGCTTATCATGGATAACCAATCCACATCAGATACAATTCCGTACAACGAGATTCTAAACAACAACATTACGCTTGAGCACGAAGCAACTGTATCTAAGGTTTCAGAAGATCAGTTATTCTACCTCATGAGCCGTGGTGTTTCTGAACAGGAAGCAACAGAAATGATCGTAATGGGCTTCATCGAGCCATTTACAAAAGAGCTTCCAATGGAATATGCAGTAGAAATGAACCGCCTGATCAAGTTCGAGATGGAAGGTTCAATTGGATAAATGACCAAAAGCCTTGGTATATAAGGATTATACCGAGGCTTTTTTATGTCTAAATTAGCCGCATGCCGATTTCGTGCCGATTCAGATTTAAATATGAAACTTTTTATGTTTTATTCCAGAAACGGGCCAGATTGTGGAATAACCCAATGTTCAATTATTCATTAAAAAGTTTCTAAGCTACGGTTATGTTTAAGGTAAATTTAGAACGAATTGAATTGGAGAGTAAACGACCATTACTCCATATTAGCCTGGACCTTAAAATCTACTTTCATTTTAGGATAATATTCATTTCTCCAGTCTTTTAATTCTTGGTATGAGATCTGCTGCTGAAATTGTTGGCCGAACCCCAAAATATCAGTACGGTTTTCTTGCGTACTCTTTAAAAGATGATAAAATCGTTTTTCAGTAAGTTTTTCAATCTCTTTTTTTATCTTAGTATTTGTGATTCCTTCTTTTCTTTCTAGGATGTACATTTTTAAACGCAGGTTGCTTGACACCAATGGTATATTATCCTTCAGTGATGTTTCATTTTGAATTGAACTGCTTGTTACAATGATACTGGCAAAACCGAGACTCTCTATTCTTCCTTTTAGACTATTGTTTCGAAACAAATTTACTAATTGACTTTCATCCGGGCTGATTGTTTCAATAAATTTTCCTTTCTTAAAAATAGCCGCACCCTCAAAGGTTAATACAGTATCTTTTCCCGATCGAACAACAGGGACTACTACATCCCTAGTATACGAAAACAGGCTTCTATATACTTCCCAGATAGGGATACTAAATATTTCTGGTGCCCAGCCAGCTCCTTTATTAAAAAAGTCGTATATAGAGGAAGCGTGTACACCTAATTTTTTATTTATATTGGATAAAACAGTCTCGACCTTATCATCTGTAATGGATACCAACGCTCTTGACGGAATTTCTTCTGAAGCCATCAGGAATTTTATAAGTTTCTTTAACTCTTGGTGGTTTTTTGCCAAATCGCTTTGAATGACAATTAATCGTATTTGTGAATAATCAATGGCATCTTCGAAGTTTGTGCTTAATTTACCAAGAATATTTGCAACGGTTTTACCACTTCCTGTAACGGTTCTCGATAATTTGTTATCTTCTTGAGGAATAGGTATCTGCAAGGTTACTTTATAATCTTCTTCGTTTTCTTTTGAAATCCCCATAACTAAAGGAAATGCTCGTTTATCAATATCTTTAATATCCCAACAGCCACATAGTAAGTTTAATGACATGAATATGATCAAAAGTTTGAATCCTTTACTTTTCATATTCCAACACGCTTCTTTCCGAAACAAAACCATAGATAAAAATGATAAACGGAGTCATAACCATAAAAAAGGCTTGTGCCCCTATACTCCATAAAAAGTATTTTTCATTCAACGTCTTGCTCGGAACAACCAATGCTAAAATAAAAGAGAGTACAGCGATGCTAATGATCCAATGAGATGTTTTCGCTTTACGGCATTTAAACATTTTTTGCGCGACGTGACCGATCATCCAAAGTATTACTGCATTTGCAAATATCACTAATCCGACCAACGATACACCAAAGAACACTGCTTGTCGGTTAAACGAAAACCAGCTAATGTCAACTGAATCCATCGCTTCCACAAAAGGATTGGTAAGCCTAACAACGGTTTCTTGTCCAAAGATAAACACCGGTATATATACTACTGAAAGAATGAATAGTATTACACATATCCACGTTAGAAAAAGTTGGCGGAATGAAAGAATTGTTTCAGAAGTCATAAATCCCAAAAATAAAAACGGTGACAAACCCAGAAGATAGAAAAATTTTATATCTATCCAGGACTGGATAGGTAAATCCCAAGCTTGTGTAACATTATGTAAATCAAAATTTACTAAAGAAGAAAAAAAGTTAAATATCACTAAGGGAATAACTATGAAGCAAATAAAGACCGAGCAGCGCAAAATGGTTCCGATTCCTTTTGTAGCCGTATATACCGAAATAAAAAATAACAGTATCATGATTGACCAATACGGGGTACGAGGCAAAAATATTGAAATAATGACCTCGGCATGCAGGCGAGTATTAAACGCAACAAGAACAATCAAGTTGATGACAAACGGGATGAAGAAAAGGAATGCCGCCCATCTACCTATTTTTAAAAAAATATCAACGATATCATTTTGAGGATAATAACTTAAACCCTTAATATAAACCCAAATTAAAAATAATTGGACAATCCCATGGGACATAACCAACTCCCAATGGGCTGTATTGGTTAACTCATATATGAGATCAGGATAAATTAAATAACCAAAACTCATTTGTATGATAATGAAGGTTATTCCTATTTGAAGTCGTCGAGTCACTTTAGGTCTCCTTTTCATCAATACGAAACGTTGTATATGGAATGTCGTTCGATGTTAAACTTGCTAAATATATAATTGTGAAAATTAAACCTATACAGACACCTAGAATCCCAAAAATTGAGGCTAAGATTAATATGGGATACTTTAGTAAACGAATGTATAAAGAGTTTTGCATTCCGATTACGGCCGAACTAGCAATAACAACAGCGGTAATAACGATTACTAGTAAATTACTGACCAGCTTAGCTTCAACCATCGCCTGTCCCAAAATGATTCCTCCCACCATGGTAATAGAGGGACCAACGCTCTTAGGAAGTCTTACAATCGCCTCTAGAATCAAATCCACGAGAACGACCATGACAATTGTTTCAAGAAACGCAGATAAAGGAATACCTTCCCTGCTTTTTATAACAAACAGCGCAAGGTCAGTTTTAAAAACTTCAGGATTCACTGAAACCAAAGCTACATAAAGAGCGGGTAGTATTAGCGTTGCAACTGCTCCAATAATTCTAAAGACTCTAAGCATAACTGACAATGGAAAGGTAAAATTTCTATCGTTAATACTACTAAACATGTCCCAGAGTAAATGAGGAAAAACAAGGGCGAAGGGGCAATTATCAATAAAAAGAACGATTCTGTTCTTTTTTAAGGCATGGATGGTTGAAATCGGAAGTTCAGTTGTGAATAGATGACTGACAGGACTGAACCTACGTTTACCAAAATGTTGATTTAGGTCATCGATGGATTCTATATCTGATTTAATTTGTCTTAACTGCTGATTGACTTTTTCAACAAGAACATTAGGAGCACTCCCTTTAATAAAGAGCATTGACATCTTTCTCTTCTCAAGGTCTCCAACATGATAGGAATAATGGCACAGTCGTTCAGTATTCAACCTTTTTCTAATCATTCCAACATTAATATTTATATCATCTCCAAATGCGTCCATTGAGGCTTGAATAGGACTTTCATTCTTAGGTTCTTCAATGCTCCTCTTCAGATTTTGAGAAATGGGGTCAACAATGGCATTTTGTTCTCCATTTTCAGAAATGAGCACCAATTTTCCATCTAATACGGCTTCAATAATTTTTTCTTTATTAACGTTAATCTGGTCACTAAGGTTTTTGAAAAGTACTTTTACCGAAGGGGACGAAACGGCTATTTGTTGAACATATAGTTTAGACCTAGTTGTATCTATTAGTGTATTAAATCCCAGGAGAAAGAAAGCTGATTCATCTAAGAACTCTTCTTCGAAGAAAAAGTCGTCATGTTTGGAAAACTCGGATTTAATCTCATTTATAACATTTCTCATGAAATAGCCCCTCAACATTAAGAAATCTAACAAAATTATTTGCTATAAGGGGTGTTTTTATACGGTGATGAATCCTTTCTTCCACAAACGATTGCATTTCTTCAAGAAGGAGAAGTACTCTTTTTTTGAATCAATCCATCCTTAGTTAAATAAAAACGGTTCGTTCGTAAAAAAAGATTATCAACTTGTGAGGTACTTATAGGATAGTGAAAATTGATGTTTTTTTCATCAGTTACTTATTTTAGGCACTTTCCTTTAAAGAGATACAATATCGGGTGCGATTACTGCATAAGGCAGTTATCGTTACTCAAGAAAAGTAGCAGGATTGTTGAATTAAAATAAACAACGAAATACATTGGAGGATTAGAAAAATGTTTGGTTTACTTAATATTGGAAGCCTCTTGCTTGGACTAATTGCTTGGATACTTCCTATTGTTAATCTAACGCGAGATAAAAAACAAGAAAATAAAAATTGGGTAACTCTATCCACTATAAGCATCAGTGCGTGTAGTATTTCGCTGTGTTTTCAGATTTTTTATACCTATCATAAAGTAACGGTTGAGGATTGGGGTGCACTTTTGGACACGATGTATACCATTACGTTCGTTTCAACAGCTCTTCTCATTGTCACCATCGTATTAAATGTCATTACTTTGATTGTTTATCGAGGCAGAACAGCAAATTAATATTTCAACATTCTGATATATTTTACGCAAAAAGGAAAGTACCTTTTTATGGAATGATTTATTAAGTGTTGGTATTAAGCAGACGTGCAGGATTTATAATCATTTTTCGTCCTCCATATATTTATGGGGAAGGGAACAACCTGTATAGTGAAGCATTTCTGTTTGAACGTATTCAATATAAACTACCTATACCTTATCCAGGTGATGGTAACACCTTAGTACAGTTTATACACATTGATGACCTTGTTAACGTATTTTCAAGTACGATTTTTAACGAGAATTCAATTGGACAGGTATATAATTTGGCAAACTCTGAAGAGGTATCTTGGGGACAATTAATCAAAACAGCTATATCGGTATTAGAACAAGAGGTCCCTAAGGTGCAAATTTCAACGACCAAAATGAATGAAATAGGAGTTGTGCCAAGGGAGTTTTTCCCATTTCGTGATAATACGTTTTTGATGTCAACGGAAAAACTTAAAAATTCAGGGTTGTATTCACCTAAAATTAACCTAAAGGTTGGAATATTAAAAGCATATCAATGGTACCAAAAACAAAACCACCTACCGAATTACGATAAAATGCCAAAGGTGGACTATGTAATAGATAGTACAAAAGTTAACAAAATATAACTTTCTTCAACAAAACCAGCTAATAGTTTGTCAACATTTTCACGCTAATTGATACCTGTAGGAAACTTGAGATAATTTCTGATTTACTTCATGAAAAGTTAAAGCGTATTTTATATATGAGAAATAACATTGGAGAATCACATCCTACTATGGAATCCATAAAAACTTTTGAATTATTAGGATGGATTGTAACTTGTGTAAACGATATAATAGATGATCGCCCATCTGATACAGCTTTATTTGTCCAGCAACTCATTGCAATCGTTCTAAAAAATGGGGATTAAAAACCACAAGTTGTGGTCTTTTTTTTTGCAATGATCCAGTGCATAAAGAAAATAAAGGAGTACAATCTGGAAAAAGGTGAATAATATTCCTGTGTTGTAAAGGATTTTAGCTGAACTGTTTTATAGTAAGGAATCAAGAATAATACCTATTTAAAGGTGAGATGATGAAAAAATTTGTTGAGTATGTTTTTTTAACTTTGGGGGCGTCAATCGTTGCTATGGGATTAGAAACGATGTTAGCACCAAACGGGCTAGTAGATGGTGGTGTAACAGCGTTATCAATTATGGCCAATGCTTTATGGGGAATCCCAATTTATGTTGTATTTTTGGGCTTAAATATTCCTATCTTAATTTTTACAGCTAAAGAAGTGGGTAAAACCTTTGTCATTAGAACTCTATATGCAAATATCATTACTACCGTTGGTTTAGTACTATTTAAATCAATTCCTCCTATTACTCAATCTGAAGTATTAATTGTTTTATACGGTGGGGTAATCTTAGGAGTTGGGATAGGAATCGTTGTAAAGTTTGGCGGTGCAATAGATGGCACTGAAATGCTGGCGATTTGGTTTAACCAACACTATCGATTTCCGATTGCCTCATTTTTATTAGTCGTGAATGCTTTCATATTTACGATTGCAGCGCTTGTCTATTCATTGGAACAGGCCATGCTTTCTCTGGCGGTTTTTTATATAGTGACGAAAATGATTAATTATGTTTTAGATGGATTAAATCGTGGGAAATCTGTCATGATCATTTCAGAAAAACCGGATGAAGTTGGAGATAGTATTATCAATCATTTAAATATCAGCATCACATTTTTATATGGAGAAGGCGGTTTTTTAGGGGAAAGAAAGAAGGTTATTTATTGTATAACGAACAGGTTTATTTTTTCCAAATTACAAAGTGTCGTTTTAGCAGCAGATCCATCAGCTATTATGGAGGCATCCTATGTTTGTGAAACATCTGGTATAGATAGGTCGCTTATATTACCGAAAGCCAACCCTTCTAATAATAAATCGTAATATTTGCTTACATTAGTTAGCATCCTGTTTGATACTAGAGAATAGAAAATTTGTATATTATATATGAATAAAGGAGGTTATGACGTTGTCATTAAAAGGAAAAAGAGTGGTTGTTTTAGGAGGTACGTCTGGTATTGGTTTAGCGGCTGCTAAGGCGTTTCTCGATGAATCCGCTCAAGTCATTATTGCTAGCCGTTCTGCTTCAAAATTATCTGACGCAAAAGTGAAGCTTGGTGGTAACGTAGAGGGCTATGAAATCGACTTTCGCAGCGAGGAAAAGGTTGCAGACTTTTTCAAGAAGGTTGGGAAATTTGATCACCTGGTGGTTACTGCAGGTGAAGGCGCTATGGGTCACTTTAGCGAACTGCCTGTTGCAACCGTAAGAGAGGCTTTTGATAGTAAGTTCTGGGGCCAGTATATTTCGGTTCGTGCTGCTCTTCCATACTTGAATAATGAAAGTTCTATTACATTAACTTCTGGTGTATATGGTGTGCGTCCTCCTCAAGGTGCAACTACGCTAGCTTCCATTAATTCAGCAATCGATGGATTAGTACGAGGACTTTCAGTAGACCTGGCACCTATCAGAGTAAACGTGGTATCACCTGGTATCGTTGACACTCCTCTTTACGGCGGAATGCCAGAAGATCAAAGACAAGATATGTACCATGGGATTGCTAAGCAATTACCTGTCGGACGTGTTGCTCAACCTAAAGATATTGCTGAAACCTATGTTTACCTAGTGAAAAATGGGTTTACAACTGGCACATCAGTTCTTATCGATGGAGGAGCTCATCTGATCTAATCCATTTGATATCAAAGTCGATTGATAAATTGGTTTAGAATAGAAGTGATGAGGATGACTCAAAGTGTCAGACACTTATAAGCCATCCTCACTTCTTTGATTTTTTGCACAGATGGAAGCAGAAATGGCCATATCATGCAACAAAGAAGGATTTTGCTGGTTGCGGAAATTCTAAATATATGCGTACTTTATACGAAGAGACGCTAACATTCTACTTCGATGATACCCAAATACATAAAAGAAAGGGTCGAGCCTAATGGATGAAAAGAAAAGAGCGGAAATTAAAAATGCATTAGCCAAACACGTGGTAACCCTACCTGACGGCACTTCTTTACCTAGTTTAGGACAAGGAACATGGTACATGGGGGAAAATCCCCAAGTGAGAGACAAAGAAATAAAAGCTTTGCAGCTCGGCTTAGAATTGGGTATGAAACTTATTGACACTGCTGAAATGTACGGAAATGGCGACTCTGAACGCTTAGTTGGCGAAGCCATTAAAGGACGCAGAAATGAAGTCTTTTTAGTCTCAAAAGTGTATCCCCATCATGCAGGTTTAGATAAGATTTCAAAAGCATGTGAAAATAGCTTAAAACGACTCGGAACAGACCACTTGGACTTATATCTTCTCCACTGGAGAGGACGTGTTCCTTTAGAGGAAACAATTGAAGGAATGGAAAAACTACGTGAAGAAGGGAAAATTTTAAGATGGGGCGTGTCTAACTTTGACACGGCTGATATGGAAGAGCTATGTAACACTACGAATGGAAAAAATTGTGTGACGAACCAAGTGCTATACCATTTAGGTTCAAGAGGAATCGACTTCGATCTCTTACCATGGCAGCGTGAACATAACATGCCAATAATGGCCTACAGTCCCCTTGCTCAAGGTGGCTCTTTAAGAAGACAGCTTTTAAACGATTCAGTTATTCATGATATTGCTGACAAATACAATGTCCAACCATTACAAATCGCTCTTGCTTGGACTATCCGTTCGAATAACGTAATCGCTATTCCAAAAGCGGTTCAAGAAGAACATGTTTTAGCAAATGCTGAAGCAGCAACAATTGAGTTTACTGAAGAAGATCTCAGTAGAATTGATCAAGTATTTCCTAAACCTACTAGGAAAATGCCATTGGATATTATTTGAATAATCTTTGATGCTAAGGTATAAATCGAACTTTTGAAAAGCCCTCATGTTCTTTAAATTTGAGGAGTAAAGATTTATTTAATATATTATGTGGGAAAACTATCCTATACTGACTTTGAGGAGTGAGAGGATGTTCGTGAAAGGGAACATTATTGCAGGTGAATTTGATTCGACTATCAATGAATTTTCCTTACAGAAAGTTAAGAATTTCGAAACAGAGTCGGTCCTTAATGAAAACCAGTTAAATAATATCTATCATTATTTAATAAAACATCAGCATGAAGAGGATGGGCAAATTATTACTTTATACGATCAAATGCTTGTACGCTTAGCACAGAATGAAGTTAACCAGTTAATTGTTGATTTAGAGAAAGTAATGTCCTTGTATCACTGATACATATAAGAGTATTTTGTATGAACTAAAAAAGCAGACCCCACTGGATCTGCTTCGTTTTATGATGGATTTGTTGACCATAATCCAGCTGTTTTAACGAATACTCTTGGATTAAATTTTAAACTAGCCACAACTAATTCTGCAAGGTCTTCTGGGTGCATCACGTTTTCTTCATTGCCTTTAACAAGATTTGTATCAATGGCTAAATCTGTAACGACCGTACTTGGTGTTAAAGCAGTAACACGGACATTATGTTTTCTTACTTCTAGCATAAGTGATTCTGTTAGCCCTAAAACAGCGAATTTAGAAGCACTGTAAGCACTTGTAACAGGAGCACCTTTTTGACCAGCAGATGAAGAGATATTGATAATATCTCCTGATTTTCTTTCGATCATTCCTGGTAATACAGCTCTTGTTACATTATACACACCCATTAAATTGACTTGGATGATTTTTTCCCATTCTTCTGGTGTTAGATCAAGGAACCCACCAAATTTAGCAACACCAGCATTGTTGATTAGGATATCAATTGGGCCTAAGTCTGATTTGATATGTTCAACAGCATGGGTAACGGATTCAAGGTCGGTCACATCTGCTGTTGCTGCAGAAACCTTTACATCAAATTGTGCTAGTTCAGCAGTTACCTTTTCTAGATTGGACATATTTAAGCCGATTAGGCCTAAATGAACGCCTTCTTTTGCTAAGGCGATAGCAGTAGCACGTCCAATGCCTCTTCCTGCGCCAGTAACTATTGCAGTTTTTCCATTTAAAGAAATCATTTTATCACTCCTAAAATTATTACAAATTGAAGTAGTTCATTCTAACAGAAAGACCACAATCTTGCATGGAAACAGCTTGCGGTCTTTCATATTTAGAACTCGAGGAATAATATATTTATTCTAAGTTTGCGTGTCTGCCGTACATTTTATTGATGTCCAAACCTTTTTCTCCTGAACCTGATCCAATGATTAAGATGTCATCTTTTTCAAAGTTAGGAGTTTCGAAATTAAATCTACGGAGCGATTTAACTCTTTTATGATTTCAGCTAGTATTGAGTGGTATTCATGATCTGAATTACCCTTGATTAATCATTTGTTGCATTTTGGCAGCAACAGCTTTTTTATCAGCTTGTCCAGTAATCCCGCCACCTACAATGACAAGGTCTGGTTGTACTTTGATGACTTCTGGAAGTGTGTCTAATTTAATACCACCTGCGATTGCAGTTTTAGCATTTTTTACAACACCTTTGATGGTTTGTAAATCTTCAAAAGAGTTCTTTCCAACTGCTTGAAGATCGTAGCCAGTATGAACACAAATATAATCAACGCCCATAGCGTCCACTTCTTTTGCACGTCCAGCAAGGTCTTTTACAGCAATCATATCAACAAGGATTTTTTTACCTTGTTTTTTCGCTTCTTCAACAGCACCTTTGATTGACATATCTTCAGCAGTTCCAAGAATTGTGACGATATCTGCACCTGCTTCAGAAGCTTTCATTACTTCATAACCAGCTGCATCCATGATTTTCAGGTCTGCTAATACCTTTAAGTTAGGGAATGCTTTTTTAACTGCTTTTACAGCATGAAGACCTTCATTGATTACAACCGGTGTACCGATTTCAACGATATCAATGTGCTCCTCCACTTCTTTAACTAACTCAATTGCTTCTGGGATATTTACTAAATCTAATGCTAATTGTAATTCCATCTATATTCACTCCTATAATTTTTTTATTGTTGTACAGTGATAAAGTCTCCAAAGTGTAATAATACTTTACAGTAATATAAATTCTTATAGCTTTATCTGTACCTGCGAGCAATAAGGAATATCATGTCCTCTCGCTGAACAATTGCAAGTATACAACGTATGATTCAACATTAAAAGTACGCACTTTTATTTTACATAGTGTTAAAAAGTATACTATAAGACAAACCGCTATATAGTCTTACTATTAACTTTAAAAGAAACAATGCAATCGATGGAATTGAAATGCTGGCTATATGGTATAACCGGCATCATCGAATATCGATTGGCACATTTTTATTAGCTGTTAATGTTGTAATTATTAATATTGCCGCTTTTGACTTTTCACTAGAAAAAGCCATGCTGTCACTTGCTGTGTACTATATTGTTGCAAAAATGATTAATTATGATTTGGATGGATTTAATCATGGGGAATCTGTCATGATCATTACAGAAAAACCGGACGAAATTTGTGTAAGGATAGTCAAAGAATTGAATATGAGTATTACCTATTTATATGGTGAAGGTGGATTTTTAAGTAAAAAGAAGAAAATAATCTATTGTATAAACCAATCCATTTATTTATTCGAAATTAAAAAGGATTATATTGTCAGTTGATCCTTATGCAATTATGGAAGCTTCTTATGTTTGCGAGACATCCGGTTTAGATAGCTCGCTTATTACGCCAAAAGATCAACACATAATGAATATTGTTCTCAACAAATTTATATCACATATATTTTTGTGGCCAGGGAGAGGATGCTCACCCTGGCTTTTTAATTTATTTACACAAAAATAGATAAGTTTATTTCCTACAGTATACATTTTGTTACTATGTTATTTTTTTATCACTATTTAAATAAAAAGTGCGTACTTCCATTTGAAAAATGTAGGTATTATACTTACATCTTGTTGCAACATTGGATTCACGAAATACTTTGGTTTTTGATCAGTCATCTGATCTTCCGTATTCAGTCTACTACATTGAAAGGGTGAATAGTATGTTCGGGTTATATGCAAAGCATCACAAAGTTTGTTCAAGATGCCTAACCTTCACATCGAATAATGGTTATTGCCCAAAATGTGGTTATTCGCATTTTAGGGACATCATTATTACGGTCCAAGCAGGTTCAAATAAAAATATGGCTAAGCCAGGGATTGGCTATTAAGAGTTATAGTAGTTTTTTAAGATAGGCATAAGTGAAATTTTTAATTATGGAGGTATGTAAAATGGAGGCAATGACATTTGTCTTATTTGGGGCGACAGGGGACTTAGCAAAAAGAAAAATCTTCCCGGCTCTATATAATTTATTTTTGGATCAAAAATTACCTCTGCCCATCTCAATTATTGGGGTGGGCAGAGAAGATTTATCAGATACTGATTTCCAAAACCAGGTGGAAGATTCCTTAAAAACATTTTCTAGACGATCACTAAATTACGATTCAAACTTTGAAGTGTTTATCCGTGCCTTTCGGTATAGCCATGTAGATGCTATCAAGGCTGAAGGATATAAAGGATTACTTGAACTCGTTAAACAACGTGAAGAAGAATTGAATATTCCAGAAAATCGTATGTTCTACCTATCTGTTGCTCCAGAGTTTTTTAATGTAATTGCTTTCAACATTAAAGAGAGTGGTCTAGGTTCTACTAAAGGTTGGAAACGTCTAATGATCGAAAAACCGTTTGGACATAACTTAAAATCAGCTCAAGAATTAAACGATAAACTAAGTAATGCTTTTGATGAAGAAGAAATTTTTCGCATCGACCACTATCTTGGAAAGCCGATGGTACAAAACCTGGAAGCGTTAGGATTTGCAAATCCAGTGCTTCAAGCATTATGGAACAACCAATACATTGCAAATGTGCAAATTACTGCAAGCGAAACTGTTGGGGTTGAAGAGAGAGCTGGTTATTATGATCAAGCCGGGGCTATTCGCGACATGTTTCAAAATCATATGCTGCAAATGTTGATGATGACAGCAATGCAGCTGCCAAAACAAATTAGTGCAGAAGAGATCCGCAATGAAAAGAGAAAAGTAATAGAATCACTTCGTCCATTAAAGAAAGAGGATGTGGTGAATCATGTGATTCGAGGTCAATATGGTCCTGGTGAAATCCAAGGTAAACCAGTTGTTGGGTATACAGGAGAACCTGAAGTTGCTCCTTCTTCTTTAAATAACACATTTGTGGCTGTCCGTCTATGTGTGGACGATGATTTTTGGAGAGGGGTTCCTTTCTATATCCGTACAGGAAAAAGAATGACAGAGAAATCCACCCGAATTGTGATTGAATTCAAAAATACTTTAAAGGATTTGTATAGGACTCAAGAAGAAGAAACTGCGCCAAATCTTTTAGTGATTGAAATCAATCCAAACGAAAGTGTTTCATTACAATTAAATAGTAAAAACCCATTAAACAATGGAAAAATCGAACCAGTCAATGTTGATTTTTCTGCTAAGCAAGCAGATGTTCCTGAAGCGTATGAGCTTTTAATTTACGATGCAATGCGTGGCGACTCAACATTCTTTGCGCATTGGAAAGAAGTGGAGTTGTCTTGGAAATGGGTACAGCCTATCTTAGAGGCTTTTGAGGAAAATACAATTCCCCTTCAATTATATCCATCCGGGTCAATGGGACCAGATGATTCCCATCAATTATTGGCAGAGGAAGGCTATAAATGGTGGTAGTAATAAAAGATGATGAACATTTTTAGATTATTAAGGAGGAAATGAACATGAAAGTTGGATTAATTGGTTTAGGAAAAATGGGATTAAACTTAGGTCAAAATTTAATTGATAACAAGCACGAAGTAGTAGCTTTCGATGTAAATGGAAGTGCCGTTGAAGAAATGAAGAAATACGGTGCTCAAGGTACATCTTATTTAAAAGAACTTGTTGAATCATTAGAGAAACCAAGAGTTGTATGGATTATGGTTCCGCATGCTGTGGTAGATTCAGTAATTGATGAAATGACACCATTATTAGCCACTGGAGATATCGTAATTGAAGCTGGAAATTCTCACTATAAGGAATCCATTCGCCGATATAACCAGCTAAAGGAAGTAGGAATTCACTTTATGGATGCCGGTACTTCTGGTGGAATGGAAGGTGCTCGTAATGGAGCATGTTATATGATTGGTGGAGACCCAGAAGCCTGGAGCATCGTGGAACCTATTTTCAAGGATACAGCTGTCGAAAACGGATTTATCTATGCTGGTAAAGCAGGGAGCGGTCATTTCTTAAAAATGGTTCACAATGGAATTGAATACGGTATGATGGCAGCGATTGGTGAAGGATTCGAGGTATTAGAAAAAAGCAAATTCGATTTTGACTACGAAAAAGTGGCTAGAGTGTGGAATAACGGCTCAGTTATTCGTTCATGGCTCATGGAGTTGACTGAACGTGCATTTTCAAAAGATGCAAAGCTAGATGAAATTAAAGGAATTATGCACTCTTCTGGTGAAGGGAAATGGACAGTTGAAACAGCTTTAGATTTACAAGCAGCCACTCCTGTTATCGCAATGTCTCTTTTGATGCGTTACCGTTCATTAGACAGCGATACTTTTACAGGTAAAGTGGTAGCTGCATTAAGAAACGAATTTGGTGGACATGTTGTTGAAAAAAACTAACAGAATTACATCTGTCACATTTAATAGAAAAAGAGTCAATAAAAATAGGTGAAGAAAAATAGCTCATTATTTGTGAAATGGTAATGAAAACAATGAATATGATGGTAGAAAAGGATGTGAAGTTCATGAATGTATTGGATGCAAAAATGATAAATACACAGTATGGTATAGAAACTTATCTAGATCTATTGAAAAATGTTGAAGTGAAAGACATTCAATATGTTACAGAGACAGCTTCTTTTTATGAAATCACTATAGGTGTAGAGTATTTTCGGTTAAGAAATGAAAATTATTATAATAGTGAAAAGAGATATTTTAAGATGCGTATGAATTCGGATTTAAATGCTATTACTATAATCGAAACAAAAAGAGAAAGTTTATTTGCTGTGAAAAATGAATTTGAAAGATCTGCAACAATGGAACTGATTGGAGAGTGGCTAATAAAAAGCCATGCTTTCAGAAAAGTTCTTAATGATTTGATAGCTGACAAGAAAATGGAAAACGTTAAAACGGAGGAAAATATAATAGGAACAATAAGGTTCCTGGAGAAATTACTTGAAATCTCAACAGAAGACATTTTAAGTGCTCGTGTTGAGAGCTCTCACTAGTTTCCGAAATAACCATTAAAATGATAGAAAATTTATTTGGAGGCTTACTATTTAAGACAGGAAAATCAACTTTAAAAAAATATTTGGAGATCGAAAAGGAGTTGAAAAAGAAGTAGTTCTCCAGCTCGTACAAAAATTACGAAAATGGAACAGGAACATTGAACGATAAAAGTGAATAGATGAATAACAGAAAGCAGACGAAACAATCCGTCTGCTTTTCTAACTCTATTGTAATGCAAACTCCCTTACAGCTTCCTCAGGAATCGCTCCTATTACTCGGTCTACTTCGTTGCCATCTTTAAATAAAATCATCGTGGGAATACTCATTACTCCAAATTGTTTCGGAAGATTAGGTGATTCATCAACATCCACGCTGTAAAAATCAATTTGATTTAAATCCTCTGAAACACTGCTTACAACTGGACCCAGTTGTTTACAGCCTGGTCACCAATCTGCTGTGAATTTTAAGACAACGGGTTTTTCTGAATTTTTAACTGTTGTATCAAAATCTTTTTCATTTAAGTTCTTTAACAAATATGAACCCTCCTTGCTTCAAACTATTTTTTTATTATTTCCTGAAGCTAAAAAATTAAACATGAATTAGTCTTAGTCGAATTTTATTAAAAAATATTTCAAAAGAAGCTTGAAGTAGAACCGACATGGGAAGATTAGTTCACTTCGAAATTCATAGTTTTGACCTATTTTAGCTTAGTAATTTCTGCCAATATTTCAAAGGAACGGAGGCGGGCCTTATGATCGTAAACCTGGGCGATTGCCATGATTTCATCGGCTTGACTTTCATCCTGAAACTTTTCCAGCTTTTCTTTTACGGTTTGAGGACTGCCGACAATCGAAGTTCCTAATTGATTCTCAAGGGCAGCTATTTCATAGTCGCTCGCTATATCATTAATATTATCCACTGGCGGCTGCAATGGGATTTCCTTCCCGCGCATCAAATTCAAGAACTGCTGCTGCAATGTTGTAGCGAGCCGCTCAGCTTCTTGATCTGTGTCGGCCGCAATGATGTTTAGCCCTACCATTGCATGCGGCTTGTCCAGTACTTTAGAAGGCTTAAACGAACGGCGATACAGCTGGATAGCCGGCAGTGTGTTATGTGGCGAGAAATGGCTCGCAAATGCAAACGGCAGTCCAAGCTCTCCTGCCAGCTGGGCACTGTATCCGCTTGAACCTAACAGCCAAATAGGTATGTTTAATCCCTCACCCGGAATTGCTTTAACATGACTATATCCTTGTGCCAGGGAAGGGTCAAAGTAATTCCGGAGCTCAGCCAGCTGCTCAGGGAAATCTTCTCCTGAACTTCTCAAGTCACGTCTTAATGCACGTGCTGTAAGCTGATCAGTGCCTGGTGCACGGCCCAAGCCAAGATCAATACGTCCTGGATATAATGATTCCAAAGTACCGAATTGCTCAGCAATAACAAGAGGTGCATGATTCGGCAGCATAATGCCGCCTGAACCTACCCGGATTTTTGATGTGCCTGCTGCAACATGGGAAATGACTACCGATGTTGCAGAGCTGGCGATAAATGGCATATTATGATGCTCAGCGAGCCAATATCGGTTGTACCCCAGCTTTTCAGCAAGCCGGGCCAGCTCCAAAGTATTGCCAAAAGAATCTGCCGGCGTACTTCCCTCTGCAATTGGAGAGAGGTCCAGGACCGAGAATGGAATATCCGTAATTTGTTTTGTATCATTTTCAGGCATATGCTCATCTTCTTTCTTTAAAAATTTCATTTAAATCCTATTAACGAATTTACAGGTTGTTTTCTTTGTCTTCTTTTACTGCTTTAATCTAAATCACATTATTGTAACTGGTTTAATATCTGCAGAAAATACATCCTTTATTAGACTAGACACTGTTTAATTTACTGCAGCCTGAGCCAAAATTTCATAAAAGCCGCGAAAAGATGAGAATAATGAGTAAGCAGCATTGCGCCATTCAATACGCATTTTTTCCATGACAGAGGCTGCTCGTCCAACTAGAATCGGGGTGACTAAACTCGCCATTCCTGCCCAAATATGATGTTCAGCAAGCCAAAACATTTTTATCTCCATGCTCTGATTTCTTTGCGTAGATCAAGCATGTTTTGAAGGGAAAGATCTATTTTCTTTGTCAATTGAATTTTTAAAGCTGGCCCGTACCTTTATGGGTTGGAAAGCAGGGTAAAACAAATTCTCCAAGTTCCTGGATTACTTCCTCTGGAGGGCGCTTGGAAAAATACAGAACAAACGCCAAATGGTTGACACCAATCGCTTGAAATTGATGAAGTAGGTCAACTAAACGGTTTCTTCCCACGGAATAACCTAAAGGTATGGGGACAGGCATTTCATCGGGCTTTTCCGATAAATCGATGAACAAGCTTTGAGAGAAGGGTTTAAAATCTCCTGGAGCATGAACTTCAGTTAAAGCACGATAATCCTGGATAATCTGCTCCTGTTGAATAATGCTTCTTGGGTATTGAATCCACCCATCCCCATTCCTGGCTATCCAATTGATAGACTGATTGCCAAATCCAGTCATCATGGTCGGAATGGAAGATACGGGCTTTGGGATTAACCTCATATCTGTACCATCGATCAGCCCGGTGTGGCTGTGGATTGTCGGCTGATCCTCTTTTAAAAGCCGGTCGAGAATTTCGAAATTTTCTTTAAATAACAGACCGCTTTCTTGCTTGGATATCCCCATAGCTGTAAAGTCTTTTTCCCTGTCCCCGGATCCCACTCCCATAATCAATCGACCTGGAAACAATTGATCGATTGATGCAGCTTCCTTGGCTACCCTGACGGGGTGGCGCAAAGGGAGAACTACACTTCCTGTCACTAACGCAATGTGCTTCGTATAGGCAGCAAGATACGTCAAATAAATCCATAAATCGTACTTTTGGCCGTTATCATCAATATTCAAATTTTGCATCGTAATATCACGGAGCCATAATGAAGCAAAGCCATATTCCTCAATTTTACGGGCAAGCTCCAGCTGATTCTCCATAATCGGATTTTTAGACATCCTGGCAGTCGGGAGGACAAATCCGAGTGTCATTTTGTCTTTCTTGTACATGCTGCTATAAGCACGATGATTTTGAAAACTCACTGTTGGTCCTCCTTAAAAGGTTATATTTTTAAGCCTATATACTTTTCAAACTGTTTAATGGTTTCCTCATTGCGTCGATAATAAGTCCATTGTCCGATTCGTTTCATTTCCACCAGCCCGCTTTGCAATAGGATAGACAAATACTGGGAGGTAGTGGACTGTGATAGTCCTGCTTTGCTGCAAATATCACTAACACAAACCCCGCCATCAAAGCCTTTACCTTTGATGACATGGGCCTGCGGGGAAAAATTATTATCTGGTTCTTTCAACATTTGCAGAATATTTACTCTTATTTGATTTGACAGAGCCTTGAAAATTTCAACTGCCTGTTCGTCATTTATCATATTTGATTCCCGATTCAACGGTACCCGCCCCTTTCTGAACTTATTAAAAGGCTATTTTGCTTGGAATGCGTATAAACTAATCGAACAAAAGGATATTGATAATTTGCGATATCTCTATATTATTTTCCTTTATACCCAAAATCAAATTTTATGCTTTAGACATGGCTAGGAAACGGCTTTAAAGGAACTACACAAATTAGCTTAGAGGTTATGTTTTTCGGTGTCATCCAAAAACACGTTTTGATTTCAAACAGATGTCATTGATCATAGATGAAGCTTCTAAATTAGGAGATAAATCTTCGGAAGTATTGCCATATGCCACTTATCCTACTCATATAACCAAATCTAAACATTTTAAAAGTATAACAGAAACTAATATAGACATGGGTCCTACCAGTAATATTGGTGATAACCCAAATAAAGCTCATAATGTGAGTGATGGCTAAATTATTGGCTGTGCTCCACCAATATTGATCTCAATCCGGCCAAAGAAGGGACTGAATTAGAGGCTATTTTTCTTTCCTGTATGGGACTGTGTTATTTGTAATATGCATTAAAGACCGCAATTCATAAAAGAAATGAATGCGGTCTTTACGATGTTTCCATATTTTATAAAGTGTACTATTCGAGATTGGCATGTTTGCCGTACATTTTAGTAGAGTCTAAGCCTTTTTTTTCCATGAAACGCAAGATCAATGCATCATAAAATAATAACATCGTTTGCTCAAAAAGTGACCCCATTGGTTGTATGGTCTTATATTCACTTTCAGATTGATCTTTCGGTGATCCAGGCAATTTAATGATAATATCAGCTAATTTTCCAATCGTGGAGTCAGGGAAAATCGTTACAGCTGCGACTGTCCCACCTAAACTTTTTGCTTTTTCAGCGATTGAAACCAAGGTTTTCGTTTCACCTGAACCTGAACCGATGATCAACAAATCATCTTTTTCTAAATTTGCTGTTACAGTTTCACCGACTACATAAGCATCGATCCCCATGTGCATCATTCTCATCACGAAAGATTTGCCCATAAATCCAGATCTGCCCGCACCTGCAACAAAGATTTTTTTAGATTCCAGAATCTTATTAACCAACTTCTCTGCTTCTTCGTCAGAGATTAAGTCGACTGTCCGACTTAATTCTTGAACGACTTCAGCTAAATATTGAGTAGTTTTCATAGTTATAATTAACCTTTTTTAATCAATTCTTGCATTTTAGCTGCAACTGCTTTTTTATCGTCTTTGCTTGTGATACCGCCACCTACGATGATAAGATCTGGTTGTACTTTAATCACATCTGGAAGTGTTTCTAATTTGATTCCGCCTGCAATAGCCGTTTTCGCATTTTTTACAACGCTCTTAATGGTTGCAAGGTCTTCGAAAGAATTTTTTCCTACAGCTTGAAGGTCATAACCTGTGTGAACGCAGATATAATCTACTCCAAGTTCATCCAGTTCTTTCGCACGACTTTTAATGTCTTTAACTGCGATCATATCAGCAAGGATTTGTTTACCTTGTTTTTTTGCTTCTTCTACAGCACCTTTAATGGACTCGTCTTCAGCTGTACCAAGAATGGTGATGATGTCAGCGCCTGCTGCAGATGCTTGGCTAACTTCATATCCAGCTGCATCCATGATTTTAAGATCAGCTAATACAGTTAAGTTAGGGAAGGCAGCTTTCACTTCCTTTACTGCTTTAAGGCCTTCATTAATCACAACCGGCGTGCCTATTTCTACAACATCTA
The DNA here is from genome assembly GCF_042746035.1 of Fictibacillus sp. NPDC058756. Lineage (NCBI taxonomy): Bacteria > Bacillati > Bacillota > Bacilli > Caryophanales > Fictibacillaceae > Fictibacillus > Fictibacillus sp. NPDC058756. Next base: position 848,483 of record NZ_JBHYPU010000001.1, read on the forward strand.
TATGGTTTTCCACTTCTTTCACCAATTCAATGGCTCCTGGAATATCTACAAGATCTAATGCTAATTGTAATTTCATTTATTACTCTCTCCTTATATAATATTTAATTGTGCCGTATAGTTTTCTTTTGCACGGTGTTATTGTATCCAATTGATAGCTATTTACTAACGGTACGAAACTCACTATACTGGGTATGTTGCTAAATTAAAAGTATGCACTTTTTTATCATATAGTAACAAAAAGTATACTATGGGACATAATAAGAATTGGAGGTGAAATAAATGCCGAATCTTGGAGATAAAGTGTTTAATTGTGAAAAAGAATTGACTCTTTCGATTATTGGCGGAAAGTGGAAAATGCTGGTATTGTGGCATCTAGGAAAAGAAGGAACCAAACGTTTTGGTGAACTAAAGGCCCTCATGCCTGGTATCACTCAAAGAATGCTTGTTAATCAATTGCGTGAACTTGAAGACCATTTGATTGTTCATCGTGAAGTCTATCCTGTCGTTCCGCCAAAAGTTGAATATTCACTCACTGAGTATGGAAGAAGTCTGATGCCTATTCTGGATGCTATGTATGACTGGGGTAAAGATTATATTGAGAATGTATTGGAAAAAGAAACAGAAAAATAATCGTCTATCCAGTAAAAAAAAGAGTTTCTCTTAGGGATTCGAAAAAGTGTAAACTCTGGCACGATCTGCTCCAAGGAGTTCTTTTTTGGTTTAGATGGCATCATTTTCGAAAATGATCCAGAATAACAAGAAAAGCGAATTAAATATAATGATTTAGTTGCCAACGCAGTAATATTCCAAAATGTATGTGACATAACACTTATTTTGTGGGAACTTTCTAAAGAAGGCTATGTATTTTCAAAAGAAGATATTGTCATGCTTAGCCCATATTTGACTAGGTTATATAAAACATTTAGAAATGTTCCACAACCATTCGAGGGAGATATTCCTGTATCGTATTAAAATAGTAAAAAGTAAAAAGGGTTGTATATGGGAATTGATTCCATGCTATGACCCTTTTTACATGTAGATCGTTCATACCCCTAAGGCTTCCTGGCTTCATATCCAAAGTAAACACTAAATCCAATCGATAAAAATAATAAAGAATTGGAAGACTGTTTTTTGTGTGATCGTTGAAGCAAGTTCAGTTCCTAGAATACCCATCCAAAATACAATTTAACCTGAAGATATAGTAATCATCACACCTAAAAAAAGGATTTCAATAGTGTTTTCTTTCCTTCAATGGTCGCTTCAACATACCATTATACATAAAAATAAAATAATCGATTGGTATCATGCTTGAAGAGATTTCGGTATAAAGCCTCAGAAACATCAATTGAAGTAGTGTCGATCCATATTTGCGAAAAATGCCTTAATGTCCATTCCATATTTATGTATATGTTTTGAGCATTTAAGCAATATAAACTTGTTGGGTTGTAACTTATAGATCTAACTATTATTTCATTAAACAGGAGGCTATTTTCGTGAGCAAAAAAATACTCATTGTTACAGGAGATGCGGTAGAAGCACTCGAGGTTTTTTATCCTTATTACCGTTGTTTAGAGGAGGGGTATGATGTAACGATTGCTTCTCCTGCAGTCAAGAAGCTGCATACGGTTGTCCATGATTTTATAGAGGGCATGGAGACGTTTGTGGAAAAACCAGCTTACGATCTTAAATCTCATGCCGCATTTACTGATATTAGCCCAGAGGAATTTGATGGCCTGATTATTCCAGGAGGTCGCGCACCTGAATATATCCGTATGAATGAAGCTGTGACACCTATTATCAGTCACTTTTTTCGGGAAAATAAGCCTGTTGGAGCAATTTGTCATGCGGCTCAGTTATTGACTGTTATTCCTGAATTGATGCAAGGGCGAGAATATACAGCCTACCCTTCTTGTAGACCTGATGTGTTGGCCTGTGGAGCAAAGTACATCGACGAACAGATACATATACATCAAAACCTTGTATCGGGTCAAGCTTGGCCGGATCTACCAGGATTTATGCGGGAATTTCTTAGTTTACTGAAATAGGTGTTCATATCAATTGAATATGGAGAACTAATTAATGGACGTAATGGGTTTCCTGACCCCAACAGACTTCATACTTTAACCGTAAAGCTTTTGCTCTACGGTTAATATTTTTTCTAAGTTCACTATAGGCATCTGTATACTTAATAACTATGCCATTGTAATTTTTTCAAACACTTTACGCTCATCCTAGAAACTCAATGCCTTGACATCCGTTTTTGGTGAAACTAAAATGGTTACATCGAGAGGGTGAAAGATATGAAAAAAATTAGCAGTCGTTTTTCCGTCGCTGTTCACATTCTATCTCTTCTCGCATTAAGCCCATCTCCATGTACATCCGAGTTTATTGCAGAAAGCGTCAAGACAAATCCAGTTATCATTCGTAGGATTATCGGGAAGCTGAAAAAAGCTGGATTAGTCAATGTACGACCTGGAGCTGGAGGGGCATACTTAACGAAAGAGAAGGATGAAATAACGTTGCTTGATGTGTATCGGGCAGTCGAAGTTGTCGAGGAGGATGAACTCTTTCATTTTCATGAGAATCCCAATCCTGAATGTCCAGTAGGTGCTAATATCGAATCTGTATTTCGATCCAAGATGCTTCAAGCCCAAATGGTCTTAGAAAGGGAACTAGCTAACGTTACTCTTGGTCAAATGGTAACGGAAATAAGCAAAAAAACTAGCTCATTAGAGAGCTAATTTTTTCATATGTGTTGTAACCACTTTGGTTATAGTGAAATTTTTTTGAGTTCGTTGTAACCATTTTGGTTATACTACCATCTCTTGAAACCATTTTTTAAAAAGAAGGGAAGGATTTACGAATGTCAATCGTTGTAACTGGTGCAACTGGATTATTAGGAAATCTTGTTATTCAACACTTACTAAAAAAAGTGCCTGCCAATCAGATAGTGGCAAGTGTTCGAAATGTAGAAAAAGCTTCCGATTTAGAAAAGCTTGGAGTTGAAGTTCGTCATGGAGATTATATGGATTTTGAATCGATGAAAAAATCCTTTGACGGAGCATCGAAGGTATTATTCATCTCTAGCCCAGACATGGATGATACTCTTCGTGTACGACAGCATGCCAATGTTGTCCAAGCAGCAAGAGATGCAGGTGTAAAACATATAGCTTACACGGGATATGCTTTTGGTGAAGAGTCTAAGATACCGCTAGCACTTGTCCATATGGCTACAGAATTTGCCATCCGTACAACAGGCATACCCTTTACTTTCCTGCGTAATGCTCTCTACACAGAGGTATTCGTCAACCCAGGACTTGGTGGCGCCGTAGAGAGTGGAGAACTTGTAACAAATGCTGGAACAGGAGTCCTTAATGCTGTGACTCGGAATGACCTTGCTTTTGCAGCTGCAACAGCTCTGACGGAGGGTGGCCATGTAAATAAAACCTATAATCTTGTAAACCCAGAGCCTTGGAGCTTCGATAAGCTTGCACAAGTTCTTACTGAAGTCTCGGGTAAAAAGATTGTTCACCGCCCTGTTTCCTATGATGAAATGAAAGATTATCTTATCATTGTAGGTTTGCCAAAACCAGTGGTTGAAATGTCAGCCGGTATTTATCAAGCAGTTTCTGAAGGGGAGACCTCCAGAACTTCTGGAGATTTGCAAAAACTGATTGGTACACCAACTTCATTAGAAGAGGTGGTAAAACAAGCTCTACAAACTTGATGATTTTTACGAAAAACAGATCACAGTTGGATTCAGGTCCATTCAAGTGATCTGTTTTTACTTATATTTTGCTTTAATATGGTTATGTATAATAAGATATGATGATTGTAATAAAGACTGGTATCGAAAGAGAGATCCCATATGAGATTAAGTATTTTAGATCAATCGCCTGATTCTTATGGAAAACCGCTCATAATTATAGGGTGTTAAGCCTTTTTACAAAAGGAACACTCAATCCAGGAATGCGGAAATAGTCCCTATAGCCGGCAAAATTTTATTTATGAGAATTGTTATGAAAGAAGGTCATTTTAATGAAACTGAGTGTACTCGATCAATCTGTCATAAGTAATGCACAAAATGCAAATATTGCCCTACAAAATACAGTACGATTGGCAAAAATTACAGAGGAATTGGGATACACTCGATTTTGGGTAGCTGAGCATCATAATTCAAATGGAATCGCGGGTACATCACCAGAGGTGCTGATCTCAAGTATTGCTTCACATACAAATAAGATACGTGTAGGTTCAGGTGGGGTTTTGCTTCCACAATATAGTCCTTTTAAAGTAGCAGAAAATTTCAAGGTTCTAGATGCATTGTATCCAAATAGAATTGACTTGGGAATCGGGCGTTCACCCGGAGGTTCTTCATCGACTCGGTTAGCCCTCACAGACGGATTGCGAAAAAGTATGAATGAATTCCCAAGACAAGTAACTGACCTACAAGGCTTTATTTATGATCAATTACCCGATTCACACCCTTATCATGATGTGATTGCTTATCCTTCTGTTGAAACAAAACCGCAATTATGGCTTTTAGGTGTCACACATCGAGGGGCAAGATTAGCTGCTGAGAAGGGAACAGCTTTTACCTATGGTCATTTTATCAATCCAATTAATGGGATAAGAACGATGGAAACCTATAGGAATAACTTCCAACCGTCTAGATCTTTAGCTAAACCAAAAACAATCGTGTGTATATTTGTGGTATGTGCTCCAACACAAGAACAAGCAGAAGAAATGGCGCTGAGCCAGGACCTGTGGCTGTTAGCAGTTGAGAAGGGGAGGGATACCCATATTCCCTCTATGCGTGAGTCAAAGAGTATATCATTATCAAAAGAAGACCAGGCAAAAGTAATCGAAAATCGGAATCGAATGGTAATCGGAACTCCTGAGAAGGTAAGAGAGGAACTCCTTAGATTAAGTGAATTTTATCAAACCGACGAATTCATGATCCTGACTAATGTCTATGATTTTCAAGACAAGATTCAATCTTACTCCTTACTGGCGGAAGCATTTCTTTAAGACTTAAAAAGTTTATCTTCTTTCCTTGCAAAACGTTGAATCCATATTAAATGACTTTATGCTATGTTATATGAGGATATCAAAAAATAAACGCCTAATTGTTTGGAGTGAGGACAGTGTTTATACAACAACCATTTGATGAATTCTTAGGTCTTCAATATGAAAGAATTGACGAAAAAAGCGTTAGAGTGGTTTTACCTATTAAACGACTATATTTAAATAGTTTAGGGGTGGTACATGGGGGTATCATATCATCACTCGCTGATGTCGCGATGTGCAATACAATTGATGCTGATGAAAACAATATACAAAAAGTAGTGACAGTAGACCTTAATGTAACCTTTTTAAAAGGCGCAAAAGGGGATTGTTTACTCGCGCATGCACATGTAGTCAAGGAAGGGAGAAACCTTATGCATGCTGATTGTTTAATTTATGATGAGGAGGACCAATTGATTGCAAAAGCTAAGGGAGTGTTTTTCAATAATTGTTAAAACAGCTTAATTACGAATGTACAACAGAACGTTATGAATAAATAAACCTCTTCAGGACTGACCAAGGTTGGTATTCGGGTACATCCAACCTAAAGATAAAGGTTTAGGTTAAAAAAGAAAAAGGGACGATATACCGCTAAGATCACTTGGCGGTTTTTTTGGTTCTTATGTCATTTTCTGATGTTTAAATTGTCTGAATCTGAACATAATAACAAAGATCTATATACATTATCTTATTAGGAGATTGATGTTTATGTTTAGGAAGAGGAAGAGTATAGGGGTAGAAAATCGAATGGAAAATAGCACAGGGGAAGCCCCAAATACTCCTGTCACCCTAGAGGTTCTCCGTGAACGCATAGACAATATGGAAGACGCTGAAGTAATCGAATATCAAACCCAAAACAATAAGATATTTGTATTGATATTTATAGGAACATTGATTGATAAAGCAAGATTAAATGAAGCTGTAATTGAACCTTTACGGCTCTGCAATTATGAAAATATTTCAGCTTGCATCTCTGTCTCTAAAATTACTGATATTACAACGTTGGAAGAGGCTGAAAAGAAATTGATGCTGGGAGCAATCCTTCTTTTTGACACCATTGAAAATCAATGGTGTTCCGTTGATCTTAAAGATCCAACGGGACGTGGGATAGAAACTTCTGAAACAGAAACAATCCTTTATGGCGCAAAAGACAGTTTCAGTGAAAACTTAGAACAAAATATTACATTGATCCGTAGAAGGCTACCACTAACAGCCTTAAAATCAGAGAAATTCACGGTAGGATCACTAACTGAAACAAAGATTGTTTTAATGTATATTGAGGGTTTAACGAATCCTGATTTCATTTCAATTGCTAGGGAAAAAATCAAGAGTATCGACTTTGATCTGATTCTTGACTCATCCCAATTAGCAGCGTTTATGGAAGATCATAATCATAGTGTATTTCCACAATTTCAACATACTGACCGTCCCGATGTGTGTGCATACGCACTAGGCGTAGGCAAACTTACCATTCTAGTGGATAATACACCGTTTGCCCTGAATGCTCCAATCAACTTTTTCCATTTATTCCAATCACCCGAGGATTATATTAATCGCTGGATCGTTGCAAGCTTCTTGCGGATCATAAGATATTTAAGTTTCATGCTCTCCTTGCTGATGATTCCACTATATGTTGCTTTAACGACACATCATTATCAGATGATTCCCTTGCAAATTCTATTCGTCCTTGTGGAAACGAGAAGTCAATTGCCACTAACTCCGTTTTGGGAATCGCTCATTATGTTGGTAACACTTGAGGTCATTAAAGAAGCAAGTCTAAGAATGCCTACGAAATCTGGCCAAACGTTAGGCGTAATCGGTGGTATTGTCGTTGGACAAGCTGCTGTAGAAGCAGGATTCGCTAGTCAAGTTCTGATTGTTTTGGTTGGTATTTCTGCTATTGCTTCGTTTCTTGTGCCGAATTACTTGATGACCAAAGCGACCACATTGATACAGTTTATGCTATTGATCCTTGCTTCATTTCTTGGAGTAATGGGCATCTTTATGGGCATCATTTTACTTTTTGTCCATTTGAATGCACTTACTTCCTTGAAACAACCATATTTTACCCCTGTTTCGCCTTTTTATGGGAAAGATTGGCTTGATCTATTTATCCGTGGACCATTGCAATGGATGAAAACAAGGCCAGAGGCTCTTCATCCTTTACAGAAATGGCGTTATAGCCGTAGGAGATGATACCTTGACTGATTTTTCATTGTTCGAGAAAACCTCTTCGTATCAGGGTATTTATATGACTTTAATGGTCAATAGGATACAAATGTTATATTTTGCGATCATCATGCCCGTTTTTCTTATATATCCCTATATGATTTGGATGATTATCATTGTAGGAATATTATCGCAAATCAGTATATTCATGTTATCGAAATGGTTTAACTCCATGTATGCATCTAAAGGCTACGAAGGTTTTGTAGAACTTTTCGGTGAACGTATGGTACGGTTACTAGCTTTCATCGGAATCGGTTTCATATTATTAAAAGTAATTGTAATTATACTCGGATATATAGAAGTAGCACAACAATTCATCTTCCCTTCAGTGAATACGAATTGGATGCTTCTGTTCATTTTGCTTATTTGCTGGTATGTTACTTCACTAGGGATGGCCAATACGATCCGTTTCATCGTCATCGCTTTTTTATGTACAGCTTGGATGCTATGCTTATTATTGAAATTCCCTTTTCAGCCTTTTGCTACTATACATGATCTATTTCCTTTAATACCATATGAATGGACGATGAAATCATGGAAAGGTGTGCTATTCATCTGGTCAGCCTTTTCTGGCCCGGAATATTTGGTTCTACTTGCGCCTTGGTTCAATAAGAGAGAAAAAATCCTGAAATACATGACAATCGGAAATGCATTTACCATTTTTGAATATGTGTTTATATTTATTGCATCTTTGTTTTTTTTCGGATCACATTATCTTGGAGAAAACAAATTACCGGTGATTGAAATGATACGTTACTTGCAGTCTCCAGCGTTTGAGCGAATCGATATAATTTTAATCTCTGTATATTTATTTCACTTTGTATTCGCCATATCAATCTTCCTGTTACTTTTTTATGGTGCAACTCGTATCACTTTGAAGAAATCGAAAGATCAAACGACTCGATTAGGGTTTTTGCTATGTTGTGCTATATTTTTCATTTGTATAATGATGAGTAATGAATTGTTGTGGGAAAAGGCAACTAATCAAAATATTTTGTTAGAGCTAGAGATATGGGCAGGAGCACTCACTTACTTATTCGTACCATTACTTCTTTTCATCTCTTTAAAGCGAAAGGGCCGTTCCTAGTATGAAACATAAACATACCAAAATACTTTTCGTCATTTTTGTTAATATGATCGTTTTATCTGGCTGTTCACCTATTGCAGAAAAAAATCTGATTGAAGAAATTGCACCTGTGACTTTTTGGTCGATTCAAAAAGGGGAGGATGAGAACTTCCGAATGAGCACTTTGATACCTCCCCTTGTAAAAGAAAAGAAACGCCTTTTGACTGTTCAAGTCGACTTGTTAAAAGAAGGTATGAAGGGTTTCAATTTAAAGTATTATAGAGAATTGAAAGTTGGTCAACTCCGGATGCTGCTGATCAGTGAAGAAATTGCAAAAGAAGGGATCAGTCCATTGATTGATACGATTTTGACAGATCCTGATATTTCTAAACGTTTGTATCTAGCTGTTGTCAGAGGGAATTTCGATGAGTACATCAATAATCAACTGAAAATGCAAGAAGACCTAGATTATTATCTCTATCGGATGTTCAAGCATTACGATAATCAGGGGAAGTTGACAATTATTAATTTGCATCAATTCATGAAGACACTTCATTCACCAGCGCATTCTCCCGTAGTGCCTGTATTTGAAGCGAGTGATGAAAATTTCCAATACCTAGGTACTGGCATATTTAAAAATGACAAATTGATCGAAACCACGAACAAAATGGAAGAGCAAATATTCCAGCTTATCGACAACGATCACTTTTTAAAATATTTTCCGATCCGTGACTTATCTATTGTTCTAGGCCATGTGAAAGCCAATGTCCAATTGAATATGGATAACACATATTCTGAACTGAAGCTCAACGTTCAATTGAACGGACAGCTTGACGAGATTGCCCGGGAACATCAATTGCTCACCCGGGATGAACTTTCAAGATTCGAGTCGGAAATTGAATTGTATTTAGAAAAACAGACTACCAAGTTTTTAAAAAAGCTTCAGGAGAATAAGGTTGACCCTTTACAATTAAGAAAGTATACCATGAGACCTTTCTCAAAACCTCTTAATGGGAGAGAATGGTCAAACAGATGGGAGCGGATGGAGGTCAAAGTCGATTATGACCTTAAAATCCAACCACTAACAGATACCAAAAACTGATCAACCCATCTCTTCCCGTGCAACGGATGAACAGATGTGGTTACTACACGGAGAGAATGGCGACTTATTACTATTTGAAGATGATGGAGACTATCCTTTTTGCTACCTGTTTGGCCAAGTCGAAGCTTTGCTGAAATGGAAGCTGCCAATTTGGAACAGCGTCATCCTCATTACGGACGATTTCTAAGGCTTGAACAAGACCGACTTGTTGAAATAACATGGGTAACAGGTTCTGGGGGAACAGAGGGAGCTGAAACGGTTGTAACCGTTGAAATGGAAGCGGTTCAGAGTGGAACAAAAATCCGCCTTACGCATTCAGGATTTTTAAATGGAGAATCGAGAGGCAAGCATGAAGATGCCTGGCCATTAGTGCTCGAACATCTAGACAAACGAATGTTAAGCAGTTCCTGAATCATCCTTGAATTCTATATGTAATTTCAAAGATAATCCAATTCCTTGGGTTCGCTTTTTTGCTTTGAAAAAGTATATAATGCAATCATCAATCACTATTAGATAAAGGAGCATCCACCCTCATGAATGAAGTGATAGAGACCATATTAGCTCACAAATCAATTCGTAAATTTAAAGACAAATCGATAAGTGAAGAAATGATCACGACACTTGTTGAATGTGCACAGGCTGCCTCAACATCAAGCTATCAGCAGGTATGCACCATTATCGGAGTTGAAGATCAAGAAAAGAAACAAAAACTTGGAGAGCTTGCAGGCAATCAGTCTTATGTTGCTGACAACGGCTATTTCTTTGTTTTTTGTATAGATTATAACCGTCATAAAGTAGCTGCTGAAATGCTGGACAAGAATATTAACGACACCATTCAATCAACAGAAGCTTTCATCGTAGGTACAGTTGATGCTTCCCTTGCTGCACAAAATGTGGCGGTTGCAGCTGAATCCCTAGGACTGGGAATCGTATACATAGGCGGAATCCGAAACAATCTTAAAGAAGTCTCCGAATTGCTCGATTGCCCTGAACATGTGCTGCCTCTGTTTGGCATGGCTATAGGATATCCAGACGCTGAACCAGGCAAGAAACCTCGTTTGCCTATTCCGGCTGTTTTTCATAAGAACGGGTATAAGAAGAATGAGGAAACGGAAAACCTTTTAAAGCAATATGAAAAGGAAACAGCTGAATATTATACGAAGCGCACTGGCGGGAAACGCACGGAAGGATGGGTGACACAAATTACCACTTCAATGTCGTCTCCGAAGCGGGCTTATATGAAAGAATTTGTTCGTAAAAAGGGATTAAATAAAACGTAAAAACTTACAGGCAGGTGAGTTTAAAGAATGATTAAAATAGGTGTAACGGGATGGGGAGATCACGATTCACTTTATCCGGACGGTACTCCTGCAAGAGATAAACTGGCTGTTTACAGCGGTCATTTCCCTGTTGTAGAAGTGGATTCTTCTTTTTATGCGGTTCAGCCTGTAAAAAACTATGAAAAGTGGGTTGCTGCAACTCCGAAAGACTTCTCATTTGTTGTAAAGGCGTATCAAGGAATGACCGGTCATTCCAGAGGAAAGGGACCATTTGATTCTGTTCAACAAATGTTCGAAGCGTTCATACAATCTATACAGCCGGTGATCTCTTCAGGAAAACTGGAGATGGTCCTTTTTCAGTATCCGCCATGGTTTGACTGCAAAAAAGAGAATGTTCAGGTTCTTCGATATGCAAAAGAGATGTTGGGTAATATTCCAGTAGCTTTAGAGTTTCGGAATCAGACATGGTTTAGTGAAGAAATGAAAGAGAAAACACTCCGGTTCATAGATGAAGAAGGATGGATACACACGGTTTGCGATGAGCCGCAGGCTGGTAGCGGATCTATACCGGTTGTCATGCATACAACAGAAGAAAAAACACTGATCCGATTGCATGGCAGAAACGTATACGGATGGAACAGTTCAGGGCAGCCAAATTGGAGAGAAGTACGTTATTTATACCGTTATAATCAAGCAGAGCTGCTGGAGTGGAAAGAACGTATCCAGACGTTAGCTTCCGAAACTAAGAATCTTACAATCTTGTTTAACAACAATTCAGGCGGCGATGCAGCAGATAACGCAAAAGAAATAATTGATCTATTAGAAATAGAATACGATTTTCTGGCACCGCGTCAGCTCGATTTATTTTAGTATTCATTTCCTTATATTACAAATTAGTTTCAAAAGGTAATAAATGATTCACTTTAGTAAATAGCCTGATATACTATTAAGGTGAATTAAATAACGTGAGCTGGATGAAGAAAGTGGGGATCACCTTGGATTTCAAAAAAATGATTCAGATGATGTACTACTTGCAAGTTGCCTTTGTCGTCAGTGGCGTTTATTTGCTGTTTATCTACATATTTACAAACAACTCTGAACGGATTCAATTTCTGACACTGGTGTTATGTATCAATTTAATCTCATTAAAAGTCACCAGAGACCGTTTTAAAGCATAAAGAAAACTGCGCGATGCTGCGCAGTTTTTTATTTTTAAAGCATCTTTAAAAGTGCTTTTCTCCCTTGCATACCAACCTCAATACCTTTTTCCCTTGCTTCAAGTGTAATAGATTCTAAAGGTGCATCCAGCAGCTGATCGATCGTTCTTACTCCTACAGCACGCCCTGCAATAATTTTACGGTCTGCTAACTTTTCATTCAATAAGGCTACATCTAAAGCTCCGCACATAATATATCCATTCTCGTTAAAAACAGCCATAAAATTTGTTTTTGGCAAACGAAGGGTGACAGCGGTAAACGGATGTCCTTCTATCAAAATCGGGTTCATCTCTAACATGCTTCCACTCCTTTCTCCTTACTATTTTTATGTGTAAAAAAGGAAAAAGTGTTAGGTGTTGACGCTAATTTTAAGGCGAAATAATGAATAAAAAAGATGTTTAATCTGAAGATTGGACAGGACTGCTGACTGTGATACGATAAAAAGAAAAGACTTTTTCTAAAAGATTGTTGCTTTTGTCTTGTATTTTTAAAGACTCTTCGTTGACTAGTTGATTGGAGCGCAAGGTGCGAGACTCCTGCGGGATCAGCGTGCCAACCACCTGAGTATACTTCTCAGCAAGGCATGCTACGAGTTTACCTCCTTGGATATGAGATCCCGGCAGGCTTGATTAGCCTAGGGGACTCACAGCACGCCCCGCGGAAAGCGAGCATCCTGGAGCGGAAATCAACCACTTACAATAGCAGCAAAGCTTACGAAAACAGCTAAAGAAAAAAAGAGGAGGCGATAATAGATGAAACAATACTTGGATTTTCTTCAAGATATTTTACATAATGGTACGAAAAAAGAAGATCGGACAGGCACTGGAACGGTCTCTGTATTTGGACGTCAAATGAGATTTGATTTAGAGGAAGGTTTTCCTCTCGTGACAACAAAAAAGCTTCATCTAAAATCAATCATTCATGAACTTTTATGGTTCCTAAAAGGTGATACAAATATCGCCTATCTAAAAGAAAACAAAGTTCGAATCTGGGATGAATGGGCAGATGAAGAAGGGAATTTAGGACCTGTTTACGGCCATCAGTGGCGTTCATGGTCCGCTCCAAACGGTGATACAATCGATCAGATCTCAAACGTCATTGAAGATATAAAAAATAATCCGGATTCCAGAAGATTGATTGTTTCAGCATGGAATCCTGCAGATGTACCAAATATGGCTTTGCCTCCATGTCATTTGCTGTTTCAGTTTTACGTTGCAGATGGAAAGCTTTCATGTCAGTTATATCAGCGTTCTGCGGACAGCTTCCTGGGTGTTCCTTTTAACATCGCTTCATATGCCTTGTTAACGATGATGGTGGCTCAGGTGACAGGTTTAAAGCCTGGAGAATTCGTTCATACAGTAGGTGATGCTCATATCTATCTGAACCATCTTGAGCAAGTTGAGCTGCAACTGACACGCGAGCCTAAGCCATTGCCTAAGATGAAATTGAATCCAGCTGTCAAAAATATTTTTGATTTTACCTTTGATGATTTTGAACTCGTAGATTATGAAGCACATCCTCATATTAAAGGTGAGGTGAGTGTATGATTTCTTTTGTCGTAGCGATGGATGAGAACCGGGCTATTGGGAAAGATAATGATTTGCCTTGGTACCTTCCTAATGATTTAAAGCATTTCAAGAAAACAACGATGGGTAAGCCAATCGTTATGGGCAGAAAAACATACGAATCGATTGGTAAACCCCTCCCTGGACGGGAAAATATCGTAGTTACCAGAGATAAAAGCTATAAGGCAGAAGTGACAACTATTGTTCATTCTGTAGATGAAGTACTGCAAATGAATGCTGATGAAATTTGTGTTATTGGAGGAACTGAGATATTTAAAATGTTCCTGCCCGTTGCAGACCGTCTATATATTACTGAGATCCATCATACGTTTGATGCCGATACTTATTTTCCTGAACTAAATAATAACGAGTGGAAAGAGTTATCCCGAACAGAAGGAATCGTTGATGAGAAAAACAAATATCCTCATGAATTTGTAGTATACGAAAAAATTAAGTCCTAAAACTCGAATGAGCCCCCCTCTTGTCTGCATACATTGTAGGAAAGGGGGGTTACCTTTTGTTTAAACGAAAAAAAATGAGACTGCGAAAAGGGCCGCTTCCGTTTCGATATGTTGTGCTGATTTCCTTTACTCTTTTTGTATTTATCACACTTCAAGGATTGTGGCTGGTGGACCGGGGAATTGAACCTACTTTAATGCATGTAGCTCAAAGAAAAACAGAAGAGATTGCATCCTTGGCGATTAATGAAGCCATTATTAATAAATTGTTTGATTCTATTGATATGCAGGACATTCTAATATCTAAAGAAGACAATGATGGCAATATTGTATATGCAGGAGTAAACCAAAAAATAGTTAACAACGTTCAAAACCAATCGGCAATCGTTGTCCAAGAGTTTTTAAAAGAAATCGAAAAAGGGCGCATTCCAGAGAGCATTGCAGCCTCAGAAGGGCTTAATTTAAAAACCAGTCATTCCAATGAGCCAGGAGTAATCATGGAAATACCATTAGGGCAAGCAACAGAAAACTCTTTACTCGCAAACTTAGGACCAAAAATTCCGATCAAGTTTACAATAGTTGGAGATGTAAACACAGACATCGAAGAGAAAATTGAAACGGTTGGTATCAATAATACGTGGATATCTATTAATATCATTGTAACCGTAAAGGCGAAGGTAGTTATTCCTTTTGCTACTGAAACGGCTACAGTTACGAGACCGATTCAAATCATGGGGCAGTTTATCCCTGGAGAAGTACCTATTTATTATAATCAATCAGGAGATCCGATTCAGCCAGCACTTCCGATTGACCCCAATATAAAAAATAAAGAAGATGCTAAAAAGAAGAAGGAAGAAAATGCTGAAGTATTAGAGGAAAGTTCTGCAGATGAGGTTGCAGAAGAATCAGCTGAATAAGAAGATTTCCTTAATCGCTGTTTCAATAGTCCTAATAATAAAATGGTCCGGTAAAGATAGTGTTAAAGAAAATACAATAAGAGCTTAATTTGGAAGTGTCCGGTTTTAAACCGGGCACTTCTTCTTATATTTATACGACTTCTTTCGCTATATTACGACAAAATTACCTTGCTGAAAATTATGGAGGATATCCCACTGGATTAGTAGTTACTTATGGTTTAGCAGTTGCTGTTGGAGTTATCGTTCTTGGATTCTTACTAAGCTTAGTGAAATGGAAAACAAATGCTGTACAAGAGAAAAGGGAGGTCAGCTAATATGACAGGCTGTGCAATTGCAATGATGGTTATCGGCATGGTGATCCTTTGGGGTGGCTTGCTGGCTAGTATAGCAAATGTGGTACGAGTTTCTAGAAAAAAATAAGAAGAAAGCTGATTTCTCGTTTGAGGAATCAGCTTTTTTACATGTTAAGATCATAAATCAGAGCGCAGCTCGAGATTTATGATCGCCATACGGAATACCCGTTCATCTGAACAAAAAAGAAGTTGCTCCAGCTTCTTTTTATCTTCTCCTGCTATCAATTCTTTCCTGGCGTTCCCACGCTTTTAAGTATGGATAAGGATCAAATGCCCACTCTGTAATTCCGTTATCCCGGTACATACCAAAATGAAGATGCGGCGGAAACTTTCCGGACGTTCCAGGAGGTCCGTAACCCGTACTGCCGACATAGCCAAGCACTGTACCCGGTTCTACGATCGAGCCTTTTTCAATGCTTTTATTAAAACTCCCTAAATGAGCGTAATAATGATACACGTTATTGATATCACGAACCCCGATTCTCCATCCGCCAAAGCGGTTCCATCCTTTAACTTCTACAACGCCATACGAGACAGCTTTTACTGGAACACCATAATCAGCAAAAATATCAGTTCCTTCATGGATACGAAGCCCGCCAAATCCGCGGCGGTCACCCCATGTGCTACGATAGCTGTAGTTGGATCTTAACGGTACAATAAAGCTATGTTTATCTAAAGAAACAGTACCATATGCCTCATAAATCTTTGCGTTTTCCATAATGATATCAACGGCTTTGTCTCTTTGATAATAACTCCAAAGCCCGATTCTGAAATTTTCAATATCGTGACCATGTTTTTGAATGATATCAGCGAATGAAATCAGAATATCTTCATCGTTATGTCGATCAGCAATTCCATCATTGTTGCCATCTTTTCCGATTCCGCCAAACATAGCAATTCGCTCAGGGTTTGTATCGTCCATTATTGGATTGATAGGTCCTGACCATTGAATAGGAGAAAAGTATATGCCGACTAGTCCTTTTCTTGCGGGAAGGTCTCTTCTCGCTTTTCGGACGCTTCTTTCATACTGATCGACACCGGCAAAATAATGCCATGGAATAAGTGTTACAGACTCCATTTTTTTATAAAGGCTCAGCCTGTCAACATCTTCTTTAGTAAATCGCTCGGCGGCCTCGCTGCTTCTTTCCGGAAGAAAGGTCATTAGAAGGGCTGCCAGAGTGAGGAACAGGACTGTGAATTTCCTCATACGTCCCAAACCACTCCTTTCTTTCATTTACCATTAGTTTGTTGAACTTACAAAAAAACATGAAGGAAAAATGCTGGAAAAAACTCATGTTTGGAGTTTTGGCTGTCGTATGGTAGAGTATTGATTGGAATAATGTTTGAATCTAAACAAAAATGTGACTTTCAGACCAAGAAAATTTGGGGTGATGATTATGGCAAAGAAAGAAGAATATGTCCGTAAACCGGAATGGTTAAAAATAAAGCTAAACACGAACGAAAATTATAAAGAACTAAAGAAAATGATGCGTGAGAAGAAGCTACATACCGTTTGTGAAGAAGCGAAATGCCCTAACATTCATGAGTGCTGGGCTGTCCGTAAAACAGCAACATTTATGATCTTAGGAGACATCTGTACCCGAGCATGCCGTTTTTGTGCTGTAAAAACTGGTTTGCCTACTGAATTGGATCTTCAGGAACCGGAACGCGTTGCTGAATCTGTAGAACAAATGGGACTTAAGCACGTAGTAATAACTGCTGTTGCCCGTGACGATTTAAAAGACGGCGGAGCACATGTCTTTGCAGAAACTGTTCGTGCAGTACGCGCACGTAATCCGTTCTGTTCAATCGAAGTTCTTCCATCTGATATGCTTGGTGACATTGACGCACTGAAAACATTGATGGATGCAAAACCGGATATTATGAACCACAACATTGAAACAGTAAGACGACTTTCTCCAAGAGTTCGTGCACGTGCTACCTATGATAGAACGATGGAATTCTTGCGCCGTGCAAAAGAAATGAATGCAAACATTCCAACTAAATCAAGCCTTATGATCGGACTTGGTGAAACATGGGAAGAGATCATCGAAACAATGGATGATCTGCGTGCAAACAACGTAGATATCATGACAATCGGTCAATATTTGCAGCCAACAAAAAAACATTTAAAAGTACAAAAGTATTATACACCTGAAGAGTTTAAAGAACTTCGCGATATTGCTTTCAGCAAAGGATTTAAACATTGTGAATCCGGTCCGCTAGTACGTTCCTCTTATCATGCGGATGAGCAAGTAAATGCCGCAGCCCAAAATATTTAATACAAAAAGACCAGAAGCAAAAATCTGCTTCTGGTTTTTATTTTCCTTCCATTTCACCGCGCATTGGATTTGTTTCACCATTCATTTCACCGTTTTCATTTTCTCCATAGTTCCATTTCTTACCCTGTGGAGATTTCTTCATTTCTTGAATCAGGCGGTCGATGATTCCTTCAATGTCCTCTGTATCATTATTTAAAGCTTGATATTGTTCAATTTTATTAATCATACCTTTTTCATCAGTCACATATACGTGATAATATCTCGGAACAACAGAGAACGCGGTCATTTTAACTTGGTCAGCTGCAGCATTTCTGTCTTTGTTCGTTGTCTTATATCCGATTAATACTTCTTCATCCGTCACAAGAGTCCCTACATCTTTAATATCTGGAAGCTGAAGGACCATGTCTGAGATCATATCTGCAAGCTTTTGACGGTTTAAGTAAGGTACAGCATTTCCTGTTTTAACTTTGTCCCCGGACATATGGCGCATATATCCAAAATCCCCGTAATTCTTGTTGTTGCCAATCCGATTCTCATCTTTAACATTAGTTCTTGAAAATTTATATTCCTGACCCATTTTCTTTTGATCGTCACCGCCGCACCCAGAGAGAACGATGGCTAAACATAAAAACATTCCTAATTTTTTCACAGGTGTTTTCACCTCCTTATTCTTTAGAATGACCTGAAACCGGAATACTTTACAAAGAAATTGTTGGCTGTTAAAGGGCGAAACATGGTAAAATAAGTATCAGGAAATGAGGTGAAGCATTTTTGATTACAGTTGGTAATTATTCCTATGAAGTGATTGAAGATGTACGGGAAGCCTTTAATGAGGAACAATTTAAAGCGCGCTACAGTGAAATTTTACATAAATACGATTATATTGTTGGTGACCTAGGTTACGAACAACTTCGTTTGCGTGGTTTTTTTGAAGATAATCACGAAAAGGCTACGTTCGATACGAAAATCAGTACATTGCCGGAATACATTTATGAATATTGCAATTTCGGCTGTCCGTATTTTGTGTTAAAAAAAGTAAACCCCTGAGTTTTCAGGGGTTTTTCTTTGCTTTATGAGCCGCGAGAATCATCGTAAGGCTGTTCAGAATGATATTCTGGGTCATCATGGGTTGGATGCGCACCAGGATCATGTCTTTCAAGTCCTTCATGCAAGGTTTTATTTTCGTAGTTAAAGGCACTATAGTATCGCTGCTCTTCTCTCCACGGAGTTGATTTACCTAAAGCCCTCTTTATCGGGGAACCATATGGACCTTCAGGCAGATCTTCAGGAAGCACATAGTTGCGACCGGTCTCTACATTCGAAAAGTCAGTATACTGCTTTGTCTCTTTTTCGAACAAAAAAACCATCCTCTCGGGACCAGTTTAGGATAAAGGCTATCTCTATCCTTACTTAAAGTTTGTCCCGTAGAAGATGATTCTTGCTTGGTACATTTTGAGTAAAACCTTATTTGTGAAGTAGTTGATTTCCGTTCCAGGTTGCTCGCTTTCCACGGGGCGTGCGGTGAGCCTCCTGCCGCTTTGCGCCATCAGGAGTCTCCACCTGACCGCTCGTCCCGTAGGAGTCTCGCACCTTGCACTCCAATCAACTTGCAAGGATGCTTTTACAAAACCTAAAAGCAACACCCTTAAGAAATGAGCGTATCTAAAGCCGTTGCTACTGGGTATTTAGGAAACTCTTCCTTGAAAAATTAATTGGAGAGGAAGGGCGAGACTCCTGCAGGATGAGTGGGACAGATGAGACCAATCAATGTCGCTAAGCGACGATTGGGCTCATCGCACACCCTGAGGAAAGCGAGCCCTGCAACGGAAATTAATCTCATTCAAGAGCAACAAAGACTCCCCAAAAAGCCTTTAAATAACCTCCGCTAAAAATTCACGCAGCTCCATAGCATCCTCTTCCGTTAAGTTAAAAGCATGCTCCAAATAGCCTTCTTCTTCTAAATCATCCTGTCCAATAATGGCAAAGTGACTGCCAAGCATATTCAGCACAAGTGATTTTCCGTAATGACGGCTTGTTTTCGTGATAGCTAAATCGAATCGTGTATTTTTCCCCATAAAGCTTACAAAGCGGGTTTCCGTTTTTTCTGTATCGTCATACAAGAAAAATGTTTCATCTGACATATATGAAGCCTCCTCAAATTTCTTAGCGATAATTTTCATTTTTAGGATAAATGAATTCTTTTCTTTTATGTTACACTTTACTTGAGAAACTTACAAAAGGTGATGACTATGTATTTTGTTGACCGCAAGAAAATCAACGAACATTTAGTGTATATGAATGAATTAATAACAACATTTGAAACAATGTCTATTCCAGAAAACCGTGTTGAAGTTCTTGCTGTAGAACGAATCGGCCATATGCTTATTGAATCCATGATGGACGTTGGAAATATGATCATCGACGGTTTTATCATGCGTGATCCAGGCAGCTTTGAAGACATTCTGGATATTCTTATTGATGAAAAAGTATTGCCAAGTAATGAAGCAGCATCTTTAAAAAGTGTAGTAATTATGCGTAAATCGCTCGTTCAGGATTATCCGCAATCAGATGTTGAACAAACATACAATACGATAAAAAAATATATGCCGGAACTTTCAGCTTTTCCAGCTCATGTTAAGCGGTATTTGGAAGAAGAATTAGGGCCGGTATCTGCATTTTTACCGGAATAAATGAGAGAGAAAATAGTTTTTAAACATTTTTATTTAAAAATGTACGTTTTCTAATGTTTACGGTAAAATGGTAAAAAAGGATGGTGATGACTGTGAAGAATCACACCTCAACACGTGATGAGATCATCTATCTTTTAAAAAGAAATAAACGGATGACCGTTACGGAAATGGCTAAATCCCTTGGGATTACAGAAATGGCTGTTAGACGCCATCTCAATACATTGGAGAGGGACCATGTTATTGAAACAACGCTTGTACGTCAAGCCATGGGAAGACCTATCCATTTTTATCATTTGTCTGCAAGCGGTGATGAACAATTCCCACGAAACTATTCCGGATTGACCGTTGAGTTTTTAAAAGATATTGAAGAGCTGAGTGGAACGGAAACGGTTGACGGCTTATTTAAACGACGAGAAAACCGGCTGCAAGATAAATATAAAGATCGTATGAACAGCCTGACTCAATTTGAGCAAAAAGTGAATGAACTGGCTAACATTCAAAATGAAGCAGGATATATGGTTGATTGGCAAAAGGGTGAGGATCCCGGTACTTATGTGCTTACTGAGTATAATTGTCCTATCGCAATGGTAGCCAATGAATATCAGCAAGCTTGTTCATGTGAACTTTCTTTATTTAAAAGAATGCTTCATACAGATGACATTGAACGGAAGACATGTATGGCAAAAGGCGGGGATTATTGCTGTTATGTCATTAGAGAAAAAAGAGCTGCATCTGAAGGATAACCTGCTTCAGGTGTGTTTTTTTTTTGGCAATGGGCAGAATGATAAATGTATATAAAGGAGAGAAATTATGAAAGCATATAAAGGATTTTTGATTGATTTAGATGGTACGATGTACAGAGGAACGGAAAGAATTCATGAAGCAGTTGAATTTGTTAAAAAACTGAACGAGCTTGATCTGCCATATTTATTTGTTACGAATAACTCATCAAAAACAAAGAAGCAAGTTGCAGAAGTATTGAAAGGGTTTGAAATACCGGCTACCTCTGATCATGTTTTCACAACGAGTATGGCAACAGCCAGCTACATATCTAATCTAAAAGAAGGTGCGACGGTTTACTGTATCGGTGAGGATGGCATTAGGGAAGCACTTACGGAAAAGGGCTTAAAGCTGGTAGATGAAAATCCAGATTATGTTGTGATAGGCATCGACCGTTCTATTACTTATGAGAAATTGGCTAAAGCTTGTCTTGCGGTTAGAAACGGAGCTGTATTCATTTCAACCAATGGAGATATTGCCCTTCCTACAGAAAGAGGCCTTCTGCCTGGAAATGGTTCGCTGACTTCTGTTATCACGGTTTCAACGCAGACTGAACCTATTTTTATCGGAAAACCAGAGCCGATTATTATGGAGATGGCACTTGAAACATTAGGAACTAAAAAAGAAGAAACACTGATGATCGGTGATAACTACCAAACCGATATTTTAGCAGGTATTCGAACAGGTCTGGACACCCTTCTAGTTCATACAGGGGTAACAACAAAAAAGCACCTCGAAGATATCGATATCCATCCTACCTACACAGTTGATGGGTTAGATGAGTGGGATATTAAATAAAGGCTCTTTTCAAAAGGATTGTAACTTATAGCTTTTTCATCATTTGCAAGTTGATTGGAGCGCAAGGTGTGAGACTCCTCGAAAAATAAACTACAATTTTTCTTCGTGCGATGTCTCGCTGCCGGAGTCTTCCTTGTCCTACGGGACGAGCGGTCAGGTGGAGACTCCTAATGGCGCAAAGCGGCAGGAGGCTCACCGCACGCCCCGTGGAAAGCGAGCAACCTGGAGCGGAAATCAACTACTTTCAAAAGCAACAATGTATGCGAAAACAGCCGAAATAAAAAAGGCTTAAGGGCAAAAGAGTATCTCTCTTGTTCTTAAGCCTTATTATTATTCTGTGTTTGCAGCCCTGTGCGCGAGACGGCTGGATGCCGCTGCTGCGATTGCACCAACTATATCATCTAAAAACGTGTGAACTTTGCCAGTAGATTTATCATTTAATTTTTCTAAAATGCCAGGTTTTTGTTTGTCGATGAACCCGTAGTTCGTAAATCCAATCGAACCATATATATTTACTATAGAAAGAGCAATAATCTCATCAATACCGTAAAGACTCTCATCTCTAGCCAATATTTCCTGAAGCGGCTGTTCTAACTTCTTTTCTTCAGCTAGAACATCAAGTCCGATGCCCGTTAATATGGCATTTTGAACTTCACGCTTTGCAATGACTCTTTCAACATTTTCTCTGCATACATCCATTTTTAAATCAGGATGGTAGGGGACTTGGAGAAAATAAACGAGTTCAGCTATATCGTTTACCGTAACGCCCCGTTCGTTCAGCAGTTTGCGTGCTGTTTCTTCGACATTTTCCACTTTTTTATTTTGCATCCCTGTACTCCTTTTCTCTGTAGTCTCCTTAGCTTTGTATAGTATATGTTTTCACGATAAAGTTATGAATTTATCAAAAAAAGCTAACCACTTCGCCTATATGGGCATACAATGGTGTATCCATATATGCGGATGTTAATGATCTTGCAGCAGTGGAAAGCTGATAGGTGGGGGGATCGCCTTTGTTTGAAAGAGATATTTTTCATCATTATCAACTTGTTTGCGAAGACAGACGATCGGAATCCGGGTACCGGACATTTACCTGCAAGGGAGACCAGTATATTGTTATTCCTCAGCAGCAGATGACATATGAAAAATTGCAGGAAATGATATTCATCAGTGATTTATTGCAGCAGCGGGGAGAAAGCAATTTGCCCGTACTCCATCCAACGATTACAAACATGCCTAGTGCATATGTAGATGGAGAATCCGTAATCATCTTCAAAAAGTCTCATAAGAAAGAAGAACAGCGGAATGTTTCATTAGGAATGGAGCTGGCAGAATTTCATAAACGGGGTAAAGGACTCGAGCAATATTACCCGGTTCAGCAGGTTGCCTATGGGCAATGGCCCCTCTTATGGATGAATCGTGTTGATGAAATGCACAACACGTATGCCGAAGTGTCAGCGAGAAAACAAAAAAATGATTTTGATCATCTATTTTTAACGACTTTTCCTTATTATGAGGGACTTGCAGAGAATGCCATTCAGTACATCACAGACTATCAATTAGAGAGAGGGCCAAAAGGAATCGGGTCTGCGGCAATCTGTTATGACCGCTTTAGCGAACGCTCCTGGCTGAGATCTTCAAGCGGTTTTATTAAATTGCCTGTCGGCTGGGTTATTGATAGCCCTATGAGAGATGTGGCAGAATGCATCCGCGAAAAAATTTATCAGCCTCAGTTCAGAAGTGACGAAGTATTAAATTTAATTGATGACTACGAAAAGGTAAAACCTCTGTCAAAAGGTGCTTGGAGATTGTTGTATGGAAGACTCTTATTTCCTTCACAATATT
Organism: Fictibacillus sp. NPDC058756; assembly: GCF_042746035.1. Taxonomy (NCBI): domain Bacteria; kingdom Bacillati; phylum Bacillota; class Bacilli; order Caryophanales; family Fictibacillaceae; genus Fictibacillus; species Fictibacillus sp. NPDC058756. The sequence goes on from NZ_JBHYPU010000001.1 coordinate 872,129, forward strand.
TTGATACAGTTGAAGGCCATTATAAAAATGAAAGAGATATAGGAAAAGAACTATATGTACGCCGCTTTACTGACTTAATCTCGTATGAAAGACAAAATGAGTATTTTCTTAAAAGTTTTTTCAGATCGATCGGTTTGCCTGTGCGTGAATTAAATATTCCGATGGTTGACTGGCTCGTTCCAATGATTTGACGAAAAAGGGCTCTCATTAAGAGCTCTTTTTTGTTTTTTCTGTACGCACATGCGAAAATAAAAATAAGGAGTGAAAGCGGATGCAAAAACCATATGTATATGTCACAAGAAAGCTGCCGGAAGAAACACTTTATGCGCTAAAAGAAAAAGCGGAAGTCGGCATGTGGCCGCATGAGGAAAAAGCCGTTCCTCGTGAAGTTCTTTTAAAGGAAGCGCAAAAAGCTGAAGGGTTATTAACTATGCTGTCAGACAAAGTGGATGGTGAACTTTTGGATAATGCCCCTTCATTGAAAGTTGTGGCTAACCTCGCAGTAGGCTATGACAATATTGATATAAATAAAGCAAAAGAGAATAACGTAACGGTATGCAATACACCTGATGTTCTGACCGATTCAACAGCTGATTTAGCCTTTTCATTAATCTTGGCGACAGCCAGGCGTGTTGTTGAATCAGCCAACTACGTGAAAGAAGGAAAATGGAACAGCTGGGGTCCCTTATTGCTGGCAGGAGCTGATGTTCATCATAAGACAATCGGAATCGTAGGTATGGGGCGGATTGGTGAAGCGGTAGCAAGACGTGCAAAGGGATTCGATATGAACATCTTATATCACAACCGAAACCGCAAATCTGACGCGGAGAGAAACTTAAATGCTGAATATAAGGATTTTTATGATCTGCTGAAGGAGTCTGATTTTGTTGTTTGTCTCGCTCCGCTTACCGCTGAGACGAAAGGCATGTTTAATAGGGAAGCGTTTCAGACGATGAAAAAAAGTGCTATTTTTATTAACGCAGGACGAGGAGCATCAGTTGATGAAGAAGCACTGGTGGATGCTCTTCAAAACGGCATAATAGCTGGAGCTGGTTTAGATGTTTTTGAAAAAGAACCGATCCCAGCGGATCATCCGCTTCTAACGATGAAACAAGTGGTGGCTTTGCCTCACATTGGTAGTGCAAGTGTGGAAACGAGAATGAAGATGGCAGAGCTGGCTGGTCGTAACATCGCATTTGTTTTAGATGGCAAAACGGCTGAAACCCCTGTCAGCTAAGGAGGAAAACAAATGACAATTCGTCCTCTCGAAGGAAAAACAGCAGTGGTAACTGGAGCAAGCCGATTGAACGGTATCGGAGCTGCAATCTGTCTACAGCTTGCTGAAAAAGGTGCAAATATTTTTTTCACTACATGGGGTACATATGACAAACAGATGCATGAAGGCGATTATCAAAGTGATGCGGATATTCTGGCCAGAAAACTTCAGGGTTTTGGAGTACAAGCTTCATACAAAGAGATTGATCTAGCTGAATCGAACCAGGTTCCTGATCTCTTTAATCTGATCGAACAAAAACTTGGCTCGCCAAGTATTCTTGTTAATAATGCATGTTTTTCACAAAACCATACTTGGGAAGAAACAACAAGCGTGATGCTGGACAAGCATTATGCCATAAATCTTCGGGCGACTGCTCTTTTAAGCGTGGAATTCGCAAAACGTTTTCAAGGAACAAAGGGAAGCATCATTCATCTGACTTCCGGCCAGTCAAAAGGTCCAATGACAGGTGAACTGGCGTATGCCGCTACAAAAGGAGCGATTGAAGCTTTAACGGTAACGATGGCTGCGGAATTGGGTCCTAAAGGGATTACAGTCAATGCTGTTAATCCTGGACCGACCGATACCGGATGGATGACAGAAGTTCTTAAAGAAGTATTATTGCCGAAGTTTCCTCTAGGAAGAATTGGCAAACCAGAAGATGCAGCAAGGCTGATCTCGTTTTTAGCTTCACCAGAAGCCGAGTGGATTACCGGACAAATCATCCATTCTGAAGGCGGATTTTTAAGACAATAAAATATTTTAAGTAAAGCTGCTTAAGTTAGGTTTAAGATAACCTAATTAAAGCAGCTTTTTTACTGTCGGAAAGTGTATCTTGTGGGCATGATGATGGGACGTAGCAGTAAGATTAGAGAGAAAGGGTCAAGTGCAGTGTAAGCTGGCGTGAAAGGCATTTCACATACCAAGTTGTCTTAATTGGGGCAGCATCGTTCAGGTGTGTATTGTCGAAAAATCTACAATTTCCGGTATAAGTGAAATTATTGGAGATAGAGGTGAAATTATAGAAGAGCAGGGTGAAATTATTGAGGGGTAAGGTGAAATTATTATAAATTGCGGTGAAATTATTTAGATGTTCTAAAAACGGGAGAGCTAAAGAAGCAGTTTTAATAGCAAACTGCTTCTTTTTTTGATAAAAAAGATATATCCATTCCTAAAAAAGCCAAAAGTTACGAAAACACCCTGTTTTTACAGAAATAAAAAAGCGAATTTTATAATAAATTAAAAATTAATAAATATACTCTTGAATTAATTTTTATACAGTCCTATAATGAACCTTAACTTATTAAAGGAGTGATGTGGTTTGAGAGCTGGAATTATTGGAGTAACCGGATATGGTGGATTAGAATTGTTCCGGCTGTTAACCGCACATCCAGAAATCAAAGAAGTATCTATCTATTCATCCTCAAAACAAGGTCAATTACTTTCGGATGAAGCTCCTCACCTGCTTGGAATTAACGAGGATAAACTTCGCTCATTTGAGCAGTTAGAAACAGATGAACTTGATGTTCTGTTTTGTTCAGCTCCAAGCGGCGTATCATCAGAACTACTTCCCCCGCTTCTTGACCAGAAGATGCGCGTGATAGATTTGGCAGGAGATTTTCGATTAAAAGAGACAGATACATATCGGAAATGGTATGGGAAGGAGCCTCCTGACAATTCATTTATAAATAAAGCGGTATACGGCTTATCGGAATGGAACGAGAAGGAAATAAATGAAGCGGCTTTCATCGCAAACCCGGGGTGTTATCCTACAGCAGCGCTGCTCGGAGTATTGCCATTAGTGAAAACAAAACTGATTAACCCAAAAACACTGATCATTGATGCGAAAAGCGGATTATCAGGTGCTGGGGCTTCACCTCAAAAAGCATCTCATTTTACAAAAGCAAATGATAGTCTAAGTGTTTATAAGATGAACAAACATCAGCATATACCAGAGATCGAACAAACGTTGAAAACCCTTGCTGATACAGAAGTTAACATTACCTTTACGACTCATCTTGTACCGATGACTAGAGGAATAATGGCTACTATGTATGCAGAGCTGGCGGACGATATCCAATCGCATTCTGTTAGTGAGATTTTCAATGAATCCTATAAATCAAAACCATTTGTACGTGTTTTTAAGGAAAATACAGATCTCTTTACAAAGCAGGTGTACGGTTCAAACTATTGCGATTTAACATTTACGATTGATGAACGGACAAATCGAATCACGGTTGTATCTGTAATAGACAATCTAATCAAAGGCGCTGCAGGGCAAGCAGTGCAAAATATGAATATCATGTTTTGCTTAAAAGAATCAGAGGGACTGCAGCAATCACCATTGTTCCCATAATAAGAGGAGGCAGGATAGATGCAGGCTACAAAACCATCCATACACAAGGTAACAGGAATAAACATTGCGACACCAAAAGGCTATTACGCAAGCGGACTTCATTGCGGAGTAAAACATAAGAAGCTGGATTTAGGACTAATTTACAGCTTGAAACCAGCAAACGCAGCAGGAGTTTACACGACAAACCAAGTACAGGCGGCTCCGCTAAAAGTGACACAGAAAAGCATTAAACAAGAGGGAAAGCTTCAAGCAATTATAGTCAATTCCGGAAACGCCAATGCATGTACCGGTAAAAAAGGCATGGAAGATGCAAAGGAAATGCAGCTGCAAACTGCGAATAAGCTTGGCATTCCTCCACACCTTGTTGGCGTTGCATCTACCGGAGTAATCGGTGAACACCTGCCTTTGGATAAAATAACGGCAGGCATTCAAAATCTTAAGCTGGATGCCGAGCTGAAGGGATCTATTGATTTTTCTCAAGCCATTTTAACAACAGATACGGTATCTAAAAATACAGCTTATTCTTTTAAAATCAATGATAAAACGATTACGATCGCAGGTACTGCAAAAGGATCAGGGATGATTCATCCGAACATGGCAACGATGCTTGGATTTGTTACAACAGACGCAAACATTCATCAGGATGATCTTCACGAAGCGCTGTCCTATGCTGTAGAACGAACATTTAACTGCATTACAGTAGATGGTGATACTTCAACAAATGATATGGTCCTTATGCTTGCTAACGGTATGGCCGAGAATGAGGAACTGAACAAAAACCACCCAGAATGGGATTTATTCTTGGATGCTCTTGTCCTAGTTTGTGAAGATTTAGGCAAACTTATTGCTAAAGACGGTGAAGGTGCGAGCAAACTTATTGAAGTAAATGTAAGAGGTGCCAGAACGGAGAAGGAAGCTAGAATCATAGCCAAAACGGTTGTAGGATCACCTCTTGTTAAAACGGCTGTCTTTGGATGTGACGCCAACTGGGGAAGAATCCTTGCAGCTGCAGGATATAGTGGAGTGGCTTTTAACCCAGACCAAATTAAAATATTGATTGGCGATCATGAAGTAGTGGCAGATGGAGAGCCTGTTGTCTTCTCAGAAGAAGAGATTCGAAACTACTTAAAAGGCCAGGAAATTCATATCACTGTCCTCTTATCAGAAGGCTTCGGAAACGGAAGAGCATGGGGATGCGACCTAACCTATGATTATGTGCAAATTAATGCTAGTTACCGAACGTAAAAGGATGTGAGAAATTTGTTGTCTGTATTAAAAATTGGCGGAAGCACGTTAGAAAATTTACAGCCTGCCTTTTTTGAAAGCTTGCAGAATAAGATTCAAAATGGGGAAAAAGTAGTTATTGTTCATGGCGGGGGACCTGAAATAAACAAAAAACTGCAAGAGAAGGGTTTGCCGATTCAAATGAAGGACGGAATAAGAATCACATCACCAGAGATCCTTTCATGCGTAAAAGCAGCATTAAAGGATATAGCAAATACGAAACTTGTAGAGAGATTAAACCAGGAAGGAATTCAAGCTGCTGGCTTATGCGGGTCAGAGAATACACTTATTCAATGTGAGTTTTTGGACGAAGAAAAGTATGGGTGTGTCGGCAAAGTTAAAAAAGTGAACACAGATCTTTTAGAAAAATTATTAGAGTCTGGAAAGGTACCGGTTATTGCTTCACTAGGTGTCACCGAAAACGGGGATGAAGTAAATATCAATGCAGACACCGCAGCTGGTGAAACAGCAGCAGCACTTTCAGCCGTATCGGTCTGTTTCGTTACAGATATATCAGGAATTCAAGTTGAAGGACAGAAGGCTGATTATTTAACCGTTACTCAATTAAAGCAAGGCATAAATAAAGGACACATATATGGCGGAATGATACCGAAAGTAGAAGCAGCTGTGAAATGTCTAAACCTGAACATCAATGAGGTATTAATAACGGACCAAACATTGTCAGGTACACGCTGCTATAAGGAGGTTCTTGCGATATGAGTTCTTTATTCCCAACGTATAAAAGAAAAGAGTTTCAGCTTCAAAAGGGAAGCGGGACATATGTGTATGATGAAAACAACAAGCGCTATTTAGATTTTACGAGCGGAATTGCAGTAACGAGCCTCGGTCATTGTCATCCAGAAGTCGTCTCGGCTATCAAGAATCAAAGTGAGAAAATATGGCATACGTCTAATCTATTTAAAATCGAACAGCAGGAAGTTCTTGCTGAAACACTTGTAGAAAACACACCATTAGATTTAGCCTTTTTTTGCAACAGCGGTGCTGAAGCCAATGAGGCAGCAATTAAACTCGCAAAGAAGTTTACAGGAAAAAATAAAATCATAACGTTTAAGGATTCTTTTCATGGGCGTACATTCGGTTCTATGTCCGCAACAGGCCAGCAAAAGATCAAAAATGGCTACGGTCCCCTTGTTTCTCAATTTGTGCACTTGCCATGGAATGAAACAGAACAGCTGAAAAAAATCGCAGATGAGGATACAGCTGCTATCATGATGGAAGTTTTTCAAGGTGAAGGCGGAGTCCGTATGGCTGATTTTTCATTTTATAAGGAAATTCAGAAGATATGCGATGAGAATCAAATCCTGCTGATTATTGATGAAGTGCAGACAGGGATCGGAAGAACAGGGAAAAGATATGCATTTGAACATTTCGATTTAAACCCAGACATCGTTACACTTGCAAAAGGGCTGGGAAATGGATTCCCGATTGGAGCTATGCTTGGAAAAGAGAAATTGAAAACTGCTTTTGGACCAGGAAGCCACGGAACGACATTTGGTGGAAGCCCCTTAGCCTGTGCAGTGAGCCAGTCGGTTCTTAATATCGTTTTCCAGGACGAATTTTTAAAAGAAGTTGAACGGAAAGGAAATGAGTTTAAAGAAACTCTTGCAGACTCGCTGCGATCACATCCACTCGTGAAAGAAATCAGAGGCAAGGGTTTATTAATCGGCATAGAATGTGAGAGACCTGCGGGCAGTTTGATAGAGTGGCTAGAAGAGCATGGTTTACTAACCGTTCCGGCAGGAGAGAACGTTATTCGCCTGCTCCCGCCATTAACCGTTTCTGATGAAGAATTAGAAACAGCTGCAGCGATTATTATTCAATTGTTTAAACAGTATCATACGGTATCGAACTAAAAGGACGAATAATCCTTATTTTTTATACGAATATATGAATAAAAATACGAATAGATATAGGTTTTATACAAGGAGAGGAATTTACTATGAAAGGCTCTATTACATTAGCAAATGGGACTTCATTTGCAGGAGACTGGCTCGGTGATCATCAATATTGTTCGGGTGAAGTTGTATTTTATACAGGAATGACTGGATATGAACAAGTGCTGACAGATCCATCTTACCAAGGACAAATCGTTGTATTTTCTTACCCTTTTATCGGTAACTATGGCTTCAAGCCGGAAAGTATGGAATCCGCTCATATTCAAGTTTCAGGTGTCATTATGGCAGAGTGCTATCCTTTTCAGCTCGAAGGCGAACAACACTCATTGACAGAGTATCTTAACCATCATCATATTCCTGCTTTAACAAATGTCGATACAAGAGCTCTCATTCAGCAGATCCGTGTAAAAGGTTCGGTCCCTGCTGTTATGCACACAAGCACTATACCTTCCGATTCCTTTCAATTACAAGAAAGCTGGCCGAAAACAGCACTTAAGAAATTTGGTGCAGGTAAAACACACATTGTTCTTATTGATTTTGGCTATAAAAAATCGATTGCTGATTCCCTTATAGCTCAAGGCTGCACAGTCACTGTTGTTCCGTATGACTATGAGACTGCCGAAATAGAAAAATTGAATCCAGATGGTTTCGTGTTCTCAAATGGTGCAGGTGACCCTATGAGATTTTCAAACTTTTTTCATCGTTATAAAAATATTGCGGTCCGCTACCCGGTGCTGGGAATCTGCCTTGGCCATCAAATACTGGCACTCGCATTTGGCGGGGAAACAATGAAACTGAAATTTGGTCATCGAGGAGCTAATCATCCAGTTATGAATGTGAAAACAGGAAAAGTATCGATGAGTTCACAAAATCATAGTTATGTTGTGAAAAAAGAGAGTTTACATTCAACCGGTTTTAACATTTGGTTTGAGAATGTAAACGATAAAAGTGTGGAGGGGCTCTGGCACAGCCAATACGATATTTCAAGTGTCCAATTTCATCCTGAAGCAGCACCTGGACCGCAAGAACACGCACAAATTTTTCAGGATTTCATCCAGACTGTTAAGCATAAAGAGAAGGTGAGAAGCTATGCCTAAAGTATCCGACATCAAGAAAGTTCTAGTGATTGGGTCAGGACCTATTGTAATAGGTCAGGCAGCAGAATTTGATTATTCAGGGACACAAGCCTGCAAAGCACTAAAAGAAGAGGGAATTCAAGTTGTCTTAATCAACAACAATCCCGCAACCATCATGACGGATAAGACTTTTGCAGACGAGATTTACTTTGAACCATTAACCGTTGAATATGCAGAACAAATTATTCAAAAAGAAATGCCTGATGGACTGTTAGCAACTGTCGGAGGTCAAACAGGCTTAAACCTTGCGATGGATCTCTATGAAAATGGCATTCTTCAAAAATATGGAGTAAAGCTTTTAGGTACAGATATACAATCCATAAAAAAAGCAGAGGACCGAGAAGAGTTTCGTGCCCTTATGCACAAGCTCGGAGAGCCTGTACCAGAAAGTGAAATCGTATTTTCCGTTGAAGAAGCCATTGGATTTGCAGATAAAACAGGCTATCCGGTTATTGTCCGTCCAGCCTATACCCTTGGCGGATTTGGAGGAGGGATTGCAGGTTCGAAACAAGAGCTCACAAACCTTGTCAAACAAGGTCTTTCGGCAAGTCCTATCCATCAGTGTCTGATTGAAAAAAGTATCGCAGGCTTTAAAGAGATCGAGTATGAAGTAATGCGTGATGATAATGGCACATGCATTACAGTCTGTAATATGGAGAACGTTGATCCAGTGGGTGTGCATACTGGTGATTCTGTAGTTGTTGCACCAAGTCAGACACTGACAGATGATGAGTATCAGTCATTAAGAAAAGCGTCCCTTACGATTATAAATGCACTAGAAATCGTTGGAGGCTGCAATATACAGTTTGCTCTTCATCCGCATACTTCTGAATATTACTTAATCGAAGTTAATCCGCGAGTGAGCCGTTCCTCAGCACTTGCTTCTAAAGCTACTGGATATCCTATAGCTAAAATCGCGGCAAAGCTTGCACTGGGATACAACCTTCACGAGCTGAAGAATCCTGTTACAGGAACTACATTTGCAAGTTTTGAGCCGGCTTTGGATTATGTAGCAGTAAAAATGCCTCGCTGGCCATTTGATAAATTTACTGACGCCGACCGAAAGCTTGGCACACAGATGAAAGCAACAGGAGAAGTAATGGCTTTGGAACGAAATATGGCTTCAGCTTTCCAAAAGGCGATTCGTTCACTCGAGCTAAAAACAGAAGGCATGTTTTTAAAAGAACTTGCTTTTTTAGAAGAAGAAGTGCTATTCAAACTCGCAGCTCATGCAGACGACCGCCGTTTCTTTGTCGTTCTTGAACTGCTTAAAAGAGGTATTTCCGCTGAAGAAATTCATGAGGTAACCAAGATCACGCCTTATTTCTTATCAGTATTCAGTCAAATGGTTCAGATGAATCAGACTCTGCAGAAATTAAGCTTAAATACCATAGATGAATCACAGCTGAAGTTGGCAAAAAAGTATGGCTTTTCAGATCACGATCTTTCTGAAATTTGGTCTGTTTCTGAAAAAGAGGTTAGAACTAAACGAGAAGAGTGGAAGATCATCCCTTCATACAAAATGGTTGATACATGCGCTGCTGAATTTGAAGCAAAGACAACATACTTTTATTCCAGCTGGAGCGGAGTGAGTGATAAGAAACCTGATCAAAAGAAAAAAGTCGCTGTTATCGGTTCAGGCCCTATACGAATAGGGCAAGGTGTTGAATTTGATTATTGCTGTGTGCACAGTGCGTTAGCTTTAAACAGATTGGGATATGAAGCCATATTAATCAACAACAATCCTGAAACGGTAAGTACAGATTATGAAGTATCCGACTCATTATATTTCGAACCATTAACGTTTGAGGATATTTATAACGTTTTGCAGTTTGAAGGAATAACAGATGTTATTTTACAGTTTGGTGGTCAGACTTCAATTAATTTAGCTGAAGAATTAGAGAATGCTGGCGTCCATGTTCTAGGAACTCTAGCGGATACGGTCGATCAAATGGAAGACCGAGATCGCTTTTATCAATTTTTAGAAGAAATTGATATTCCAAAATTAGATGGATTCACGGCTCATAATAAAGAAGAAACGAAAGCCTTTGCTGAAGGATTAGGGTTTCCGATACTTGTCCGACCCTCATATGTAATCGGGGGGAGCGGGATGAAAGTGTTTTACGCTGCAAAAGAGCTTAATGAATTTTTGCTGAATGAGGATGTTGTCTATCCTATCTTAATTGATACGTTCCTAGAAGGAAAAGAAGCAGAAGTAGATGTGCTAACAGATGGAACGGACATTTTTATACCGGGAATTTTTGAACATATTGAAGGAACAGGCGTACATTCTGGTGACAGCTTAACTGTAACGCCGCCGCAGTCCCTTACAGAAAGTGTTCAAGACAGCTTAATCAGCTACTCAAGAAAAATTGCAATAAACATGAATTATAAAGGATTATTTAATATACAATTCGCAGTAAAAGGTGAAGAAGTATATGTGATTGAAGTAAATCCAAGGGCTTCAAGGACAGCTCCGATCATGAGTAAAATTACAGCTGTGAACTTAGTGCAAAAAGCAACAGAACTGATGCTTGGAGCACCTTTAAACCAATTAAAGCTTGAAGACGAGCATAATGGCCAACCGTTTATTACAGTAAAAGCACCTGTTTTTTCAACGATTAAACTGTCAGGAGTTTCGCCAGTGCTTTCTCCGGTCATGACCTCAACAGGTGAAGTAATCGGAACAGACACCGATTTTACGTCAGCACTGCTCAAAGCGTTAAAAGGATCGGGTCTTCAATTAAATGACCTTTGGGACTTCAAAGGAAGCATTTTTATAGAAGGTGATCCTGCACAAGCTGATTTGAAAGCGTGGGCGGACCTTGGATTTGAAGTTTTAACGAAAGAAGTTATGTCTTTTGATGAATGGATAAAAACGGACAATAAAACAGCTTATATAAATTTTATCGATGAGACAAACAGCACTTCTGCAAAAAGTGCCGTGCTGGAGAGGCTGCATGTTTTTACTCGAAAAGAGACCGCACAAGCTTACCTGCAAGCAGCTGTTTTATTAAAGAACTCAAGAAAGGAAGTGTTGATCTGATGTCAATTGTTCATCCTTTACGCACAACGAGAACTAAGAAAGATTTCCTGACACTGCTAGATTATTCAGCAAATGAAATCATTGATTTGCTGAATCTCGCTAAAGACTTAAAGAAGCAAGCACCTTCCGCACCGCCTTTATTAAAAGGAAAAATCCTTGGTATGATATTTGAAAAGTCATCTACACGCACCCGAGTGTCATTCGAGGCTGCTATGCTTAAGCTTGGAGGTCATGCAATCCATTTAAGTACTCGCGATATACAAATGGGAAGAGGAGAAACCGTTTCAGATACAGCTAAGGTATTATCTGGCTATCTAGACGGGCTGATGATCCGTACTTTCCACCAATCGACTGTTGAAGAGCTGGCTCATAACAGTAGCATCCCTGTGATTAATGGACTGACAGATGATTTCCATCCATGCCAGGCACTCGCTGATCTTTTAACAATTTTAGAATACAAAGGATCATTTAAAGGAAAAAAAGTTGCCTATATTGGTGATGGCAATAATGTTGCTCATTCTCTGCTGATTGCTTCAGCTAAAGTCGGAATGGATTGTACCATTATTACGCCAAAAAATTATGAACCGAAAGAAAAAATTGTTTCTTATGCAAAAGAAATCGCTAAGAAAACAGGATCTACCGTGGAAGTTACAAATGATCCGATAAGCGGTGTTAAGAACAGTGATGTCATCTATACAGATGTATGGGCAAGTATGGGGCAGGAGAGCGAAGCTGAGGAACGAATGGCTCATTTTGAATCCTATCAAGTGAATCAGGAGCTTGTGTCACATGCTAAAAAAGATTATATTTTCATGCACTGTCTGCCTGCTCATCGCGGGGAGGAAGTGACAGCAGAAATCATTGATGGTCATCATTCAGTTGTGTTTCCTGAAGCTGAAAACCGTCTTCACGCACAAAAAGCATTGCTTGTGCATTTGATGTCTTAATACTTAAAGGACTGTTTCAAAAGAGTGTTGGTGCGGTGATTTCCGCTTCAGGGTACATGCTTTCCGCGGGGCGGGCGGTGAGCCCCCTGCCGCTACGCGCCTTTAGTGGTCTCACCTGTCCCACTCGTCCCGCAGGAGTCAGTACCCTTCCGCTCCAATCACTACATGTTTGCATCATAAATCCAAAAAAAGGATTAAATCAACTCGCAGTGACGAGGTGTTTCTAATTTTTTGTATAATAAAGAATCAAATTCGTGTAGTGATATAGGATGATTCAAGAACAACAATCGATGGTTTTTAGTCCATATAGAGCACTTTATGATTTGATAATCCGGTTTTTCAGTGGCCTCGCTTTCAAATAATGTTTTTTAGACTTCATTGAAAAGTTGATTGGAGTGTAAGGGGCGAGACTCCTGGGGGGTTAGCGTGCCATCTACTTGAGTATTCTTCCTCGTAAGGCATGCGACGAGGAAACTCACTTCGTTAGGAGTTGCTTGTAGACGCAGGAGCACACAGGTTTCATTGAGACTCCTATAGCGCAAAGCGCCGAGGAGGCTCACCGCACGCCCCCCGGAAAGCGAGCATCCTGAAACGGAAATCAACTACTTTCAAGAGCAAGCTTTGCGAAAACAGCCAAAAAAAAGAAGCCGCTAGATAAGCGGCTTCTTCATAAAAATTAAAATACTTGTTCTAATTCAACGACACCAGGAACTTCTTCTAAAAGTGCACGTTCGATACCAGCTTTTAGTGTGATTGTTGAACTCGGGCAGCTTCCGCAAGCACCCATAAGGCGTACTTTTACTACACCTTCTTCAATATCCACTAATTCCACGTCTCCTCCATCACGAAGAAGGAACGGACGCAATTTATCAAGAACTTCTTCTACTTGTTCACGCATCTCTAAGTTTTGAGTTTCAGCCATAACTATCAAGGCTCCTTTCTTAAAAAGAACTTACCTTTAGTATACGGGATATGGAATAAAAAATCCATGAGCAAGCATCATGATATTTGCTTCTTTTTCTTTCTAGCAAAATAAGGTATGATGGAAGCAAATAAGCGCATACATTGAGGTGATTCTTCATGAAAAATTCACTTGTTATTAAAGTATATGGTGCCGAGCAGAAATGTGCGAGCTGTGTACACCTTCCATCAGCTAAAGAAACTGCTGAATGGCTGGAAGCTGCAATATCCAGAAAATTTCCAAATGCTGTATTTCAAGTGCTATATATAGATATGGAAAATCCAGAAAATGAAGCAGACCAAGCATTTTCGGTAAGAATTATTGAAGAAGACCTTTTTTATCCCGTTGTTGTGATTGACGGAGAGGTAGTTGCAGAAGGCAACCCAAATATAAAGACTATCTATAGCATAATTGAACAAAATGGTTATGGCGCTGTAAGTTAAGCGCCTATTTTTTATGAATTGGGTTTGTACACATACTTTGTCACTTTTTTAGAATATGATGTTATGGAAAAAAAGGAGGCAAATGCCATTGTTGAACCCTTCAAAAGGTAAAAAATATAAAGATGAATCTTCACATATGGGTCACTATCACCATCATTATCATGATCTTTGTCTAAAATATATGGGACAGAACGTTACGATCGAATTGAATGATGGCAATGTGTATCATGGTAAACTTCACAGCTATGATCAGGATAATATGTATATGATCATGCCTGGTGAAAGTGAACAGCGTGACAGTCGTATCATTTTTGTTGGTCCATTCTTTCCAGGCTTCGGAATATTTGGCTTTCCGTTTTTCCGAATTCGCCGTTTCCGTCCTTTTTGGTGGTAATTATAAAGAAAGCTGACACGAACGGACACCAATGATGTTCGTTCATGTCATTTTTTGTTTTTTTATTAATTTAGGAAACCTGCGAGCTAACTATAGGGAACTTCAAGATAAAAAAACATCATGGAGCGCGAAAAGAAGGAGTTTCTGAAGTGAAACAAAAGGTGTTTGGCGTGAAACGAGGACTTTTTCGCGTGAAACTTTATCATTCTTGCGCGAACGTGAAATAAAAATAAAAACACGTACCGTAAATAATCAGTACAATCAAAAATAAGCCGGCTAACCTATTTGTTAGCCGGCTTCTCATCATACCTGATATTTATAAAGCCATAAGATACCTGACTTTAATAAGCGTGGTACGCGGCCGATTAACGCCGCGCTTCCCATCGTGCCGAATCCGCTCTTCTTGCCAAGGGATCCCATAACACCTTTTAGTTTGATCTCGTTCATTTCTGGAAGCGGCTGATTGTTCCAGCGTGCTAATAGAACTTGAGAGATCTGTTCTGCTTGTTCCTCCGCCAGCTGTGCGCTAGGTGCATAAGGTAGACTCGCGCAATCGCCAACTACATAAACATGTTCTTCAGAAGGAAGGTGGTGATGTTCAGTTAAAACGACGCGGCCCTGGCTGTCTTTTTCAACATCTAGTTCGCGAACAATATGGCTTGGCTGAATGCCTGCTGTCCATACGATAGCATCACATTCTACCCTCTCATCATGATTATAAAGTGCGCCTTCTTCCACTTTAGTCACATTAGAATTATTGATTACTTCAACACCATGTTCTACAAACCAGTTTTGAACATAGTTACTTAGTCTCTTTTTGTATCCTGAAAGAATGATATCTCCGCGGTCAAACAGCTTAATTGATAAATCTGGGCGGCTTTCGCGAAGTTCTGATGCCAGTTCAACACCAGAAAGTCCTGCTCCAACAACACCAACAACGGCATTAGCATGTAAGTTGTTAAGTACTTGATAGGTGTGGCGGGACTTATCAATCGTTTGAATACTCAATGTGAATTGATCGGCCCCTGGCACATTATGATACTTGTCTTCACACCCAAGTCCGATAACAAGATCATCATAGGATACATCGTCCTGATCTTTTAAAAGCACTTTCTTCTCATTAATATCGATTCCTGTTACTTCACCATATTTTATGTTTAAGCGAGGGTGCTCAGGAAACGTTACCCGAACATGGTGATCAGATATTGTTCCGGCAGCCAGTGCATAATATTCAGTTTTTAAACAATGATATGGCACACGGTCAATGAGTGTAAGCTGAATGTTTTCAGGGAGGTCTGAGGAATTAAGAAGCCTCTTCAACACACGCATATTTCCATATCCTCCGCCAAGTAAAACGAGGTGCTTCATTTGTCATATCCCCTTTTCTTTCAAGACAATTCTTATCTATGTTTATAGTAGTGTATATTGATTAATAACCTTAAAATACTGTAAGTAAACGATTTCACGTTTTTGACATGTTTAAGTATAGCACTTTGCTATAAATTCACAACTATTTTTGTGGAAAAATCAATGTGTTTACATTGACTAGCCTTCAAGAAACAGTTAGGATGGATTCATTAAGAGGTGAAATGAAAGATGAGACCGATTATTGAGTTTTGCGTCAGTAACTTGGCAAGTGGTGCACAAAAAGCACTCGAAGAATTAGAAAAGGATTATGATTTAGATGTAATCGAATATGGATGTCTTGGTTATTGCGGACAATGTGCAAAATCACTTTTTGCTCTCGTAAATGGGGATATTGTCCATGGAGAGTCTCCAGAAGAACTCGTAAAGAATATTTACAATCATATAGATGAAAACTTTATGTTTTAGGAACAGCTTCTCATATTTAGACGGAGAAGCTGTTTTTTTATTGGATAGGTCCTTTTTTATTGGGAAAAATATCTAAGGTGCAAATATTAAAAAAGGGATTGCATTTTTGTCGAAATTTGTTACATTATTAAGGGGTCAGTCATTTGATGTCTGACAACTAGTTGTAAAATTGGAAGCAGTTTCAATATAAAAAGTCAACCTAGTTTTTTAAATGTATAAGGGGGAATATTGATATGTCAATTCTATTTGGAATACTTGGAATTATTATCTTAATTGCAATCGCTTTCATAATGTCGAATGATAAAAAGAACATAAATTATAAAGCTGTTGTAATTATGTTCGCAGTACAATTGGGTATTGCCTACTTCATGCTTAACACTAAAATAGGTAAAACTATTTTGAATAAGATTGTAAACGTTTTTAATAAGGTACTTTCATTCGGTAATGATGGTATTGCGTTCGTCTTTGGAGATCTGAGTGGAAAAGAATATTTCTTCATTAATGTTCTTATGATGATTATTTTTGTATCTGCCTTATTATCAATTTTAACTTACACAAGAATTTTACCATTAGCGATCAAATACATTGGTGGGGCAGTTGCTAAAATTACTGGACTTCCAAAAATTGAATCTTTTGTAGCAGTAAATTCAATGGTGTTTGGTGATACAACTGCAATTATTTCTGTTAAGTCACAGCTTCATAAATTATCAGCTAACCGATTATTTGTTGTTGTTACTTCTTCTTTGGTAGCAGTAAGCTGTTCAATCTTGGGTGCTTACATGCAAATGATTCCTGCTGAATATGTTTTGGTAGCACTTCCGATCAACGTGTTCTCTGGACTTATCCTCTCATCTATTGTATGTCCTGTTAGTGCTGAGGAAGATGAAGAGATTCAAGTTAAAGAAATGATTCCAGAAAAGTCTTTATTCGAAGCAATTGGTAATGGTGCCTTAGATGGAGGGAAAGTTGCCCTAATCGTTGGTGCAATGCTAATCACTTACATCGGGTTACTTTCAATGGTGAACTTTGCGTTCGATTCTGTATTCGGCTTAACATTCCAAGAAGTATTAGGTTATGTGTTTGCTCCAATCGCGTTCATTATGGGAATTCCAACACATGAAATTGTAAGAGCAGGTTCAGTAATGGGAACAAAAGTTGCAGCTAATGAGTTTGTAGCGATGCTAGACTTTATGAAAATGATTCCTGATATGTCTCACAAGACAGTTGGTATTGTATCATCTTTCCTAATCTCATTTGCCAACTTCTCTTCAATCGGAATTATTCTAGGTACTGTACAAGCAATAAATGGCGAAAAAGCATCAATGCTTGCAAAAGTTGGTTTGAAGGTATTACTAGTAGCTACCATGGGTTCAGTTTTAACTGGAACAATCGTAGGGTTATTCTTATAAAATAACACTTATAAAAAGAAAAGAATGCTCAAAGCACATGCTATGGGCATTCTTTTTGGTTTAATTAAACCGAATAGTTAACGTAGAAGAAAAAAACCGCTGCGTACAGAGAACGCAGCGGTTTTCTTTCATATATTAAGCCTGCTGAGCAATTTGTTTCATCACCCAAGGCTTCATTCTGTTGTATAAAGCTAAGAACAATAAAGTAATAATCGTACCTTTTATTAGGTTAAATGGTGTGATCCCTTTAAGAATCAGGTCCATCATCATCTGACTGGACATCGGCTCAGCTCCAAGGAACCATGTGTATGCCGGCAGGATAATAACATAATTAAGGAATCCCATGGTTAATGTCATTAAAGCTGTTCCTAAAATCAGACCGACTGAAAGACGTTTAACAGTATGTTTTTTGCGGAATAAGTACGATACTGGCAGAATAAACAGTATACCTGCTATAAAATTAGCCAGTTGTCCGACGGGAACACCTGTAAAGCTTCCTACAATACCATAGTGAAGCGTGTTTTTAATTCCTTCAACCATGATGCCTGCAATGGGCCCAAAGATTATGGCCGCCAGCAGTGCGGGAACTTCACTAAAGTCGATTTTTAAAAATGGTGGAAGCCCCGGAAATGGGAAGTCGAGCATCATCAGCACATATGCGATTGTGCTGAGCATTGATACAGCTACCATTTGTTTGATTTTTCCCTTTTGCATTGAAATCTCTCCTCTTTTGTCTTGCGCCATCTAATGATTTCAAATGCAGCACAGCCTGTATCACACAAAAAACCTTAGCCTAAAATAATGGACTAAGGGAGTTGTTGTATGAAGAACAGCATGAGAAAGAAGCATTTTAGAGTTTAAAATGCGTACTTAAACAAAGGGTTCAATTTTATAAAATTGAACCGCTGTACCAACATCTTCTCCCATCCAGACTATACTGTCGGCTCTGGAGTTACACCAGATCAGCATGAAAAATTCATTGCTGAATTTTTCCGCTCACGGGCTGATGAAGAGGGAATCTTCAATTACCGCCGGTCGGGAATTTCACCCTGCCCCGAAGATGGATCGCTATTGTATTTTGTTACATGACCTATTATACTTTAAAAAATGTTAGTTGTGAATGATAATGCAATTATAACACCTTCCAAATAGAGGATGAATCACATGAAAATAACCTTTGAATATACATGGCCTTATGAACGAATGATGAATGACATCTATATCGCCGAGTGTCCTTTTTGTAAAAGTGACAACGTGCTTACAAGTTTTAAAGAAGAGCAGATGGAGCTTGCAAAAGAAGGCGTAAAGCAACGGTTGATCATGCCGTGCTGTCACGGAAAGCTTACAATACTTAATGCTGATGACGATTATTTTTATACAGATGAAAAATTAAGAGGTCAACAATAAGGAGCTTTAAATAAAACATGAAGAAGCTGAAATTCACAAAAATGCATGGACTCGGAAATAACTATATCTATGTGAACATGTTTGAAGAAGCAATCGCTGAAGCCGACCTGGCAGATCTTGCTGTTTCCGTATCAAATCCATATACGGGAATCGGGTCAGATGGCATGATTTTAATTTGTCCGAGTGAAAAAGCACCCGTTAAAATGAGGATATTTAATAACGATGGTTCAGAAGCAAAAAACTGTGGAAACGGTCTCCGCTGTGTTGCTAAATATGCTTATGAAAATGGCATTGTAAATGAAGAAGAGTTTACAATTGAAACACTTGGGGGACTTGTAACTGCAAAACTGACAATAGATGAAAAACATCAAGTTAGTCAGGTAACCGTTAATATGGGTAACCCAATACTCATCCCTGATCAAGTTCCTGTAAAAGGATTCTCAAATAAAAACTCCGTTATCAATGAACCCGTTTCTTTTAACGGAAGCGACCTAAATATGACGGCTGTCTCAATGGGTAACCCGCATGCGATTTTCTTTGTAGATGACATTGAGGAAGCACCGTTACATTCTCTGGGACCAGTGATTGAAAAAGATCCGATGTTTCCTGATTGGGTTAATGCAGAATTTGTAGAGATTGTTTCTGAAGAAGAAATGCACTTTCGAGTCTGGGAAAGAGGATCAGGTGTTACTCAAGCATGCGGCACCGGAGCATGTGCGGCAGCTGTTGCAGCAATCTTAAATGGGAAAGCGGAAAGAAACAATGATATTACCATTCATTTAGCTGGCGGAGACCTTATCATCAACTGGCAATCAAGCGGTGATGTATTAATGACTGGACCTGCTGAAGTGATTTGCACAGGAGAATACCTTTTAAAGCAGGAATTATCTCACTCTGAGCGAAATTAGACGAGGTTTGAGCGCAGGTTGTTTATTTTGAGTGTACGCTGGTCTTTTTGAGCGTAAAACAATTTTCTTGAGCGTACGTTCGTATTTTTGAGCATACGTGTAATAGATAAAAGAACACGTACCGTAAAAAAATTTCATATGAAAAGCCCGGCCAATTTAATTAGCCGGGCTTTGTTTCTTCATTAATATTTTTGAATGATGTTATAGAATGTATCACGTTCAACAGGTACTTTATTTGCCGTTTTAATTAAGTGAACGAGTTCTTTACGGGTAATACCAGCTGATGTTAAAGCACCAACAGCATGTGAGATGCGCTCTTCGATCAGTGTTCCATGGATATCATCCGATCCAAATGTAAGAGCCATTTGTGTCAGCTGTACGCCGATATTAATCCAATACGCTTTAATATGGTCAAAGTTATCCAGCATGAGACGGCTGATTGCCATCGTTCTCATATCATCAAAAGCAGATGTTCTTCTCGTTAAGCCCATTGATTGTGAACGAGGCTGCATCGCAAGCGGAATGAATACCATGAAACCGTTCGTTACGTCTTGAAGCTGGCGCAGACGATCCATATGAATCAGGCGCTCTTCTTTAGTTTCAATGGAACCGTATAGCATAGTAGCGTGTGTTTTCAATCCTAAACCATGTGCAATTTCATGGGCTTCAAGCCATTGATCAGTTGATGCTTTGTCAGGACTCATTTTTAAGCGATATCGTTCAGTAAGGATTTCAGCTCCTCCGCCTGGCATCGTATCAAGGCCGGCTTTGATAAGCTCCTGCAATGCTTCTTTCATTGAAGTACCAGCAATCCTAGAGAAGAATTCAATTTCAGCCCCAGTATATGCTTTTACGGTTACTTGAGGATAGTGCTTTTTCAATGTGCTGACAGTATTTAAGTAGTAATCAAATGGAACTTCGTGATTGTGTCCGCCAACGATGTGGAACTCACGGATATTGTCATTCCAGCGTTTTTGAACATACTCTAAGAGCTGTTCTTCATTCATTGTATAGGCGCCTTCTTCTCCAGGCTTGCGTTTGAATCCGCAGAAGCTGCAAGTAGCTTCACAAACGTTTGTTGGATTGATATAAAGGTTTTCGATGAAATAGACATGATCTCCGTTTTTTTGACGGTTCACTTCATTTGCGAGTGACGCTACAGATAACAAATCGTCAGTTTCATATAGATACAAACCATCTTCAATTGTAAGACGTTCACCATGTTTAACTTTTTCTGCAATTGCTTCCATTCGAGTATCGAACGTTAATATATTTGCCATGTTTTTATCCCCCTAATATTCTAGCGAAATGTTCAGATGATGTTTAAATTTTTTGGATCTTCGGCAGAGACTATGCTCTTCTTTTACAAAGACTATGCGAATACTATGTAAAATAAGGAATTAAAAGATAATCTAAAAAACAAGCCTATTCAAGCATTCAGATGCTTTTTTTCATTATAAGCCTAATCATACATTTGGACAAGGAAGTCACTTTTATAAAAAACTTTCCAATACAAAAAAATGTGTATTTTTTACTAGGGGTTTATTGTCTATTTATTGAAATAACTGTAAAATAGATATACCTTACTTGTCTTAAATATAAGAGTGGAGTGACGAAAATGAAAGCCACATCAGCTGCCGCTAGACTAGAAAAAATCGAACAATTAGAAAGTCTTCGAAATAAGATGATACAAACAGCAAATACTTTTGGAATACAGCATCCTATGGTTTTAAAATATAGTAAAAAAATTGATGAAACTCATAATAAAATTATGCAGTTGCAGCATAACGAAAAATAGTGCCAAAGCCGATTCCTTGAGTGCTTATAACGGAAACGGTATACTTAAGCCATAATCCTTATTAAAAGGAGTGAAAGTGAAATGATCGTTGAGATTTCAGAAAGTGCAGCAAGCAGAATCAAGGAAATGCTGGCTGATGAAGAAGATAAAAATCAATTTCTTCGTGTTGCTGTAAAAGGCGGAGGATGTACAGGTCTTTCTTATGGAATGGGATTCGATAGTGACCTTGCTGACTCAGACCAAGAAGAAATGATTGAAGGTATTCGTGTCGTTGTAGATGAAGAAAGTGCTAAGGTGTTAAAAGGCACTGTTATCGATTTTAAACAAAACATGATGGGCGGAGGATTTACGATTACAAATCCAAATGCCATCGCTTCTTGCGGCTGCGGATCATCTTTCCGTACAGCAACAAATGCCGGAACTCCTGAAGAATGCTAACATAACAAAAACCCTCCTGAACTTTTCGTTCAGGAGGGTTTTTGTTATGTTAAGTATCATTATATTAGTTTAAATATTAATGCAAGACCGATTAAATCCGAAAAAACGGATGCACCTATAAGCAGCATTTTGTTTTGCTTACTTGTCTGTTTTAAACCAAGGGGCATTAAAACAGTTCCTAAAATAAAGAACACGATACCGAAAATTAAGTTCATTTCCATGGATTTATCTCCTCGTTTAAAAAAGGGTATAAGAAAACCCGGCGCGCCAACACCGGGTGAAAAAACTGATTGGTCAGCGGCACTTGTCCGCCTCACAAACTATAATAACAAAAAATGACTACTTAATCCAGAAGGAAATTATTCCAAGGTATATTTTTCCAGCTCGCTTAAAAGTTCTTTTAAACGAGGGACTTGATCTCTTGTTTCCTCTAGGAAGGATTCGTCAGTTATGTGAAGCTGGCTTATAATTCTTTGGATTTCCTGCAAACAATCAGCAGCGTGCATCTCTTCTTCAGTAAATTGTCTATTCAATTGATTTCACTCCTTTATTACATATGTAGAAAAGGCACCAGAACCATTGTCCGGCGCCTTTCGGATATTTAAAATAAGCTTGTGCTGTGCATAGGCTGAGTTTTTGCGTTAGGATCGATATATGTTTTCGCGTTGTTTACCGCAGTTGGAGCTTCGCCAAAACCAGATGCGATCAGCTTTACTTTGCCGTCATACGTACACACATCACCAGCGGCATAAATTCCTTTAATGTTCGTTTCCATCTTAGAGTTAACCACAATGGAATTCTTTTGGATGTCGAGACCCCACGTTTTAATCGGACCGAGAGATGAAATGAATCCGTAGTTAACAATAACTGCATCTACTTCAATCGTTTCTTTCAAGTCGTCGTTTTCTAAAACGACTGCCGAAATATTTTCTCTGTTACCAATC
Source organism: Fictibacillus sp. NPDC058756 (assembly GCF_042746035.1). Taxonomy (NCBI): domain Bacteria; kingdom Bacillati; phylum Bacillota; class Bacilli; order Caryophanales; family Fictibacillaceae; genus Fictibacillus; species Fictibacillus sp. NPDC058756. The sequence goes on from NZ_JBHYPU010000001.1 coordinate 894,622, forward strand.
AATTCAGTTATTTGATATGGAGTTTTAACAACAACCTTAGAATTCATCAATTGTTCCACACTATGCTCATGCGCACGGAACTTGTCGCGTCTGTGAGTCAGTGTCACTTGTGGGGAGATAGGCTCCAGCATTAGCGACCAGTCAAGAGCTGAATCTCCGCCGCCGCAAACCAGAACTCTTTTGCCTGCAAATGCTTGGAGATCATCTACGAAATAGTGCAGGTTTTTACCCTCATATTGTTGTGCAGAAGCTAACTCCAATCGGCGTGGCTGGAATGCACCAACACCTGCTGTAATCAGAACTGCTTTACTATAATGAACCGTTTTATCGGTAGTTAATTCGAAAATCTCATCATCATTTTTTTCAACGTTCTGAACAGACTCTTCTAAGACAACGGCAGGATTAAATTGCATAGCCTGTTCTTTTAAGTTGTTAACAAGGTCTTGAGCCAGAACTTTTGGGAAACCGGCAACATCGTATATGTATTTTTCAGGATATAAAGCAGAAAGCTGTCCGCCGAGCTGCGGCATACTTTCAATAACCTTAACTTTCATTTGACGCATGCCGCCGTAGAATGCAGCAAATAATCCTGATGGACCTCCACCAATAATCGTAATATCGTAAATTTCTTTTGCCATCACTTTCACCTCTTCTGTTTTCTATGACTGATGAACATAAAATATGTTCTGACCAGAACTCTTTGCTATCTCTCATAAACATTCTTTATAAAGGCAAAAAGTCCTCTTTTTTCACTAGTATATTTTGGCATAGGTTGATACCCAAAAAGACAACAATTCATAAAAGAATTGAATAATTATCATAACGAAAAAAGGGTTGAAAAAACAAGGAAAAAGGAATAAGATGAGTACGTATGAAAAAAAGATGTCGATATTTCGAACATTTTTTTGCATTTATTTATATCTTATTACGTGAAATATATCACAATCTATTCCTTTTCTTCATATTTAATGAATGAAAAGGTCAAACTAAAAAAAATGAGAACTGGAAGTGAAATTGATGAGTAAGCCAAAAATACTTATTCTAGGCGGCGGTTATGGCGGAATCATGTCAGCTGTTCGTTTACAGAAAGAATTAGGATCAGATGAAGCAGAAGTAACACTTGTAAACAAACATAACTATCATTACCAAACAACATGGCTTCACGAAAATGCAGCAGGTACTTTGCATCACGATAAAACGCGTATCATGATCGACAACATCATTGATATGAACAAAGTTAACTTTGTACAAGATACTGTTGTAGAAATTAAAAAAGATGAAAAGCGTGTTGTTCTAGAAAACCAAGAATTAACATATGACTATTTAATTATTGCTCTAGGATCAGATCCAGAAACTTTCGGAATCCAGGGCCTTAAAGAAAATGCATTCAGCATCCGCAGCATTAACTCTGTACGTAAAATCCGTGAGCATATTGACTATTCTTTTGCTCGCTATAATAACGAAGGCGAAAAAGACGAGCTTATTACAATCGTAGTAGGTGGAGCTGGATTCACAGGCATCGAGTTCGTTGGAGAGCTTGCTGACCGTATACCTGAGCTTTGCCGCGAGTATGATATTCCTCGTGAAAAAGTACGTATCGTAAATATCGAGGCTGCTCCAACAGTACTTCCTGGATTTGATGAAGAGCTTGTTGAGTATGCAATCAACAACCTTGAGCGCCGCGGAATTGAGTTCCTAGTTAACACTCCGATTAAAGAGTGTAATACAGATGGAGTTGTTCTTGCGAATGGTGAAGAAATTAAAGCAAACACAATCGTTTGGACAGGCGGAGTTCGCGGTAACCATCTAGTAGAAGAAGCTGGATTTGAAACAATGCGCGGACGTGTAAAAGTTGATAAGGATCTTCGTATGCCAGGGTTTGATTACATCTTCGTTGCAGGGGATTGCGCGCTTATCATTGACGAAGAAGCAAACCGTCCTTACCCTCCAACTGCACAAATCGCAATTCAGCAAGCTTATACAATCGGCCGCAACATCAAAGCATTAATGAATGGCGGAAAGCTTGAAGAATTCAAACCGGATATTAAAGGTACGGTTGCATCACTTGGTAAAGGTGAAGCGATTGGTAAAGTAGGAAACAAGAAATTGTTCGGTGCTACTGCATCAGCGATGAAAAAAGTAATCGATAACCGTTACCTGTTCTTACTTGGCGGAGTACCAATGGTTATTAAAAAAGGTAAATTAAAACTTTTCTAAATCGATTCGTGTAAACTAAGAACAGGAGCTAATGCTTCTGTTCTTTTTTATATAATAAAAAAACTGTTTTCAAAATCTTTGATGCTTTTGAAAGTGGTTGATTTCCGTTCCAGGATGCTCGCTTTCCGCGGGGCGTGCGGTGAGCCTCCTCAGCGCTATGCGCCATTAGGAGTCTCACCTGGCACGCTGATCCCGCTGGAGTCTCGCACCTTGCACTCCTATCAACTTATCAATGAAGGCAAATTCAAATGAAAAGAAAAAATTCTTAAGAATACAGCTTAAAAAGAAAGGACGATCAAGCTGATGACTAAAAAAGACAGAGGAAAGATTTGGCTTGCAGCTGCTGGCCTTTTAATAGATGATGGGAAATGGCTTGTCGTAAAGAAGAAATATGGCGGATTAAAAGGCAAATGGTCCATTCCAGCAGGATTTGTTGATGCAGGAGAAACCGTTGATGAAGCAGCAATTAGAGAAGTCTTTGAAGAGACTGGTATTTTGGGAGAAGTGGTCTCAGTACTAGGTATTCGTTCAGGCGTAATCAAAGAAACCATCAGTGATAATATGATTGTTTTTTTACTGAAAAAGAAGAGCGGGGCTCTAATTGCTGATGAAAATGAAATAGAAAGAGCTGCATTTTTGACCCCTGAGGAGCTTAAGGTGGATCCAGCCACTTCATTAATGGTTCATTATTTTATGAATGAAAAAAATAAGCATATCGAGGATGAAATTAATCCGGGAGATATATTCGGATACACTTCGTATAAAATTTTTGATTGCAGATAAAAATGTACGAAATATTCTGATAATTTAAGATTGTGCTCAATGTTTACGCTTACATCAGGTTATTTCGCCTTAAAACAGGTTTTTCAATAACCTGAATCCTTGTTATTATTATCTGAAAATTTAAACTAAAAACAAGGGAGTGTTACAACATGAGAAAACATGCGGTTCAGAAAAAACATGATCAATGTCAATATTGTGATGGTAAAGGATATTTCCAGCTGTTGCTTGGAGGTTCTGAAACGTGTGTAGAATGCTGCGGAAGCGGAAAGAAAAGAGCTTAGCGAGGTAACGCTCTCAATGCAATTGACGTAAATCCCCCCATTTAGTAAACTAACGACAGATATATGGGGGTGTCAACATCATGGATTTGCTTTTACCACAGTTTTTTATTTCAATGCTGCTTTTCATGGTTCTATTTTTTGGAATAGGCTTTTTGTTTAATATGCTTCTGCGCGCTACATGGTTTATGGTTATTCTTTATCCTCTAGTCGTCGTTATGATTGTGGATGATATAAGATTTTTTGAGTATTTTACTAAGCCAGGTTCAAGTTTTCAAAAGCTTGCAAGTGATTTAGTAAATTTATCTCCTTCAGATATAACAATTTTAACTTTCGGACTTATCGGTGCTATTTTAGCAGGTGTTGCGATCAAGATGCTTCGTGTCCGCGGTTATCAGATGTTCTAAAAGACTCTCCTCTGGGGAGTCTTTTTTTTGGTGTTTTCGCAAACTTTGTTGCTATTGGAAGTGGTTGATTTCCGCTCCAGGATGCTCGCTTTCCGCGTATGGTGAGCCTGAAGGAGTCTCTGCACAAACTCTTCTCGACTTTAACTAAACAACTAATCCGTATACATTTTTTCATGAATGGGAAGGAATAGAAAGGAGAGGAGTGGACATTTTTTGCTTAAACTAAGAAAAATTGCAAAAAGAACAGTGCTGACTTTTCTTTTTGTCTGCGCTATTTTTACCACGTTTCGTTCTGTTTCCGGGGTTCAGGCAGACGATATCGCTAGCTGGCTGGATGAAAAAAAATCCAGTGATATCCAGATTGTAGACGCTGCGTTGAAAACTTTATTACAAACCTTAAAATCAATGCCTTCATTTTATGCTCCAAACATGATGCTTTCTTCTGCTGAGGCAAAACCTCCAAAATCGATAGAGGATACAATTGACTTTTCAAAATATCCGGCAGTAAGTGTAACTGCAACAGGCTATACTGCCGGCAAAGAAAGTACAGGAAAAGAAAAAACTCATCCTGCATATGGAATAACGAAATCCGGAGTAAAGGTAAAAAGAGATTTATATTCAACAATTGCCGCGGATACAAAAGTTTTTCCGATAGGCACCGTTCTATGGGTTCCAGGATACGGCTATGGTGTCGTTGCTGATACTGGATCTGCAATTAAAGGGCATAGAATTGATCTTTATTACAATACAGTAGAAGAAGTATATGAAAAGTGGGGCAAGAAAACCATTAATGTGTATGTGGTGCAGCTCGGTGATGGCGATATAACTGAAACAGAACTTAAGGCATGGAACGAAGAGAAGTCGATGCAAGTGTTCAGACAGCAGTTTATATATTGATAAAAGCTCCATAACCAAAAATGAGCTTCAGGTCATCTAATGATAACTTGAAGCTCTTTCATATCATTTTCTTCTTGCTCAGGTATAAAAGCAGGATAATTCTCAGGATGAATAAGTGCAGCAAGTCTTTTTAGACCGAAGATTAAACGCGGTGAAGGACGGCAAAATAGCGATTCCTCAAGCTTTACAATCTCAGTTCCATGAGCGTTCAATATATCCCAACCTTCTCTTTTCTTTATATGAGAAGGACGCATTTTATCCGTCTTTACACCAACCCATACCATGCCGATCAGATCAGGTTTGCGGTCTACAACATCTTCCCATGTTGTCTGGACACTGGCGAGTTCTACATCTTCAAATAGGTTCATACCACCTGCAAGACGTGAGATCTCAGTGAGCCAATTTATCTTACCAGGCGTGAAAACCGGTTTTGGCCACCATTCAAAATAGATTTTTTTACGTTTATTTAAAGAATTGCTTATTCTCATATATTCGTTTATTTCATCTTTCATCCATTTAACAACATGCTCAGCATTATTTGATCGGTTAAGCCTTTTACCTAAATCCAGCAAGTCATTCTGGATGTCTGTAAGAGACTGAGGATCGTAGATGACGTGTGGAATGTTTCGCTTGTTCAATTCTTCTATGTTTTTCTCCATCCCGGGTACACTCAAACTTGCTAAAACTAAATCTGGCTCTAAAGCTTCAAGCTTGTTCATATCAATCGATAAGTCAGGACCTAATCGTGGCAATCGCTCCACCTCTGATGGCCAGTCCGAAAAGTCGTCAATTCCAATCAGGTCGGGAGTTGCTCCTAAAAAATGAAGAAGCTCTGTATTGCTCGGGCAAATTGATACCAATTTCAAAACAAAGTACCTCCTATTATAAAAAGAGCCACGATAGAATTAATGTTTGTGTTATTCCAAGCAGCCCGCCAAAGAACACTTCTTTAGGGCTGTGTCCTAAAAGTTCCTTTAATTCTTTTCTCTGCTCTTCAACATCCTTTTGTTCAAATTGTTTATTAGATTTCTGAACGTGATCTCTGAATTCTTCTACTAAATCATTCAATACGGCAGCTTGTTCTCCTGCATGCCATCGTATACCTTTTGCATCATACATTACAATAATGGCAAACATTGCTGCAATAGCAAAAAGAGAAGAACCTAGACCATGCATGGCCCCAATTGCAGTCGCAAGCGATGTAACGGAAGCTGAATGCGAACTTGGCATTCCCCCGGTGCTTATAAATAGATCCCATTTGATTTTTTTTGTATTGAAGTAGTGGATAGGGATTTTTAAGAACTGTGCAGAAAAAACTCCAAATAATGCTGCGAATAATGGGAAATTGAAAAATAAATCAGACATAATTGGCTCCCTCTCATTGTGGTGGTTTATAGTATGGCTATTTTAGATAGTTGTTACCCGATTTGAATGGTGTTCAATCTCTGGTAACATGAATCATGGAAGGGGATTTTAGAGATGGACTTTTTTCCTCAGGAGTATTACGAGTTTTTTGTTGTTTTTAATGAAGGAGACTATTATACAGGGCATGACCTTTTAGAGGCGATATGGCTTACAGACCGCAGCAACTTGTTTATTAAAGGCCTGCTGCAGATGACCGTCGCCTTATATCATTATGAGTACGGCAATGTAAAAGGTGCACGTGAGATGATGAAAGCAGCAAAACTCTACCTGACACCTTACAAACCTCATTTCTGGAATTTAGATTTAGAACCTGTACTTCATTTTATTGAACAATGTCTAGATTTAATGCCTTTACATATTGATAGAGTACCATTCACAGCATCACACACTTTGCCTGTGCTGCCGTCATACTATATAAATTTAGAAGAATAAAACAAGATGAATTCGAAATATTCTAAAAGAAAGAGTATAATGAGTTTAGAAAGTAAGAATTTGCATAAGGGGGAACTTTAACGTGTTTACAATAAAACATCCATGGAATGCTAAAGAACAAGAAGAAGTCCTACTGGTCGGTTTATTTCAAGAGCCTAAACTTTCTGGGGTAATGGCTGATATAGATGAACAACTTCAAGGTCATATTACCGAGCTAATTAAAGACGGAGACCTTTCGAATAAATTAAAAAGTATAAAAAAATTAAATACGCTGAATCAGATTGGTACGAAACGTATTTATTTTGCTGGTTTAGGCAGACGAGATGAGCTTACGTATGACAGAGTGAGAGATACGTTTGGCAGAGCAGTACAAGAAATTTCAAAAGAGAAAAGAACTCATTTTTCAATCCTGCTGGATACCTTTAAAAGTGATTCAGTATCAATGGAAAAACTTGCACATGCTTTTAGTGAAGCGGCAGGGACTTCGGCATACCAATTTGAGAACTATAAAAAGAAATCTAATGAACCTCAAAAAAGGTTGGAGCAAGTTACGGTTTATACGGAAAATAGTGAAGCAGAAGCGGGCTTAACAAGTGGATATGCGTATGCGAAAGGTATTAATCTTGCACGAGATTTAGTTAACACGCCTGCTAACTTGCTGACACCAACCGATCTTGCTGCTGAAGCCATCGACGTAGCACTGGAATACGGTATGGAGTACGAAATTTTAGAAAAAGAAGACATGGAAAAGCTGGGTATGGGAGGTATTCTTGCAGTAAGCCAAGGATCCGATCAGCCTCCTAAGTTAATTACAGTAAAATACCAAGGGCGAAAGACTTGGGATTCTGTTGTTGCATTAGTTGGTAAAGGGTTAACGTTTGATGCCGGCGGATACTCGATCAAACCTGCATTAAACATGCACGAGATGAAAAGTGATATGGGCGGAAGTGCTGCTGTTCTGGGTGCGATGGAAGCTATTGGCCGATTAAAGCCTGAGATAAATGTAATGTTTGTTATTCCTTCATCAGAAAACCTTGTAAACGGTTCTGCCATGAAGCCAGGTGACGTTATCACTTCATTAAGCGGAAAAACAATCGAAGTGCGTAACACTGACGCCGAAGGACGATTGATTCTTGCAGATGCGATTACATACGCAAAAGAGCAAGGAGCAGCATTCATCGTTGACGTTGCAACACTGACAGGGGGAGTTTTGGTAGCCCTTGGGGATTGTACAACAGGTGCCTTAACGAATGATGAAAACTTCTATGAGCATATTAAACAATCAGCATCAGATGAAGCAGAACTCTTGTGGCTGCTTCCTAGTTTTCAACCATTTAAAGATATGCTGAAGACAAGTGATGTCGCTGATCTTAATAACGCTACCGGTAGACTCGGGCATGCCATTACAGGGGGATTATTTGTAGGAGAATTCGCAGAAAAAACTCCTTGGATACATTTAGATATTGCTGGAACAGCATACTCATCAAGAGCATCGGAACTTGGTCCAAAGGGTGCAACAGGAGTAATGGTCCGCACATTGACAACATTTGTTAGAAACTTTAAAGCATAAAATAAAAAGGGAGCTGAATCTATCATGATTCAGTCTCCCTTTTTTTCATTGACACAGTTCTACAAACATGTTAATTTGTTAAAGGTTTAACAAATTAGCGATTTAGCGAAATAAAGTAATAAAGCTTTAGGGAGGAAATAATATAATGAATGCTGTGGTATTAGCAGTAGCAGTTATGCTGGTACTAAGCCTTTTACGTATACATGTAGTTGTAGCTTTACTAGTAGGTTCACTTACAGGCGGTTTTATCGCTGGAATGGGTCTTACTGAAACGATAACCGTATTTACCGAAGGATTAGGATCGAATGCAGTAATTGCACTAAGTTATGCATTGTTAGGAAGTTTTGCTGTGGCCCTATCACGAACGGGACTTCCTGCCTTGATGGTTAACAAAGCCATCTTGCTTGTAGGTAGAGAAGAAGAAACGAGAAAAAAATCTCTTTCAAAAGTTCTTATTCTTTTTATCATATTAATGATTTCATCTTTTTCTCAAAACTTGATTCCAGTTCATATAGCAATTATTCCAATCTTCATTCCGCCTCTTCTTCATGTTTTAAATGAGCTTCAGTTAGACAGACGTCTGGTGGCTACCGTTATCACATTTGGTTTAATTACACCATATATGTGGTTCCCTGTAGGATTTGGAGGCATTTTTCATGAAATTCTTCAGACAAATATGAAGGATAGCGGATTAACAGTAAAAATGGATCAAATACCAACAGCGATGACGATTCCTTCATTAGGTATGATCGCAGGCTTGTTGATTGCTGTTTTCCTTACGTATCGAAAGTCTCGCAGTTATGAAAATAAAATTGTCGACTCTGCCAATTCTGAAGCAGCAGTTTACACAAAACGATCAATCATTACAGCAGTTCTAGCAATCGCGGCAACTCTTTTCGTACAACTGCAAACTGATTCAATGATCTTCGGTGCATTATCAGGTATTGTATTGCTATATTTTAGTGGTCAAATAAAATTAAAATCTTCAGATGCTGTTCTAACGGAAGGTATGAAAATGATGTCATACATCGGATTCGTAATGATTTCTGCAGCAGGTTTTGCTGCGGTTATGCGTGAGACAGGTGAAGTTGAAACATTGGTAAAAGACAGTGCTGCATTTATTGGCAACTCTGCCGCACTTGGCGTGTTGCTAATGTTAGTGATCGGTTTGCTTGTGACAATGGGGATTGGTTCTTCATTCTCAACTATCCCTATCATTACAACGATTTTTGTTCCGCTTGCAGGCGAATTAGGTCTTAGTGTAATGGCGACCATAGCTTTGATCGGAACAGCTGCAGCACTAGGAGATGCAGGTTCACCAGCATCAGACAGTACGCTTGGACCAACATCTGGTTTGAATGTAGATAATCAGCATAATCATATTTGGGATACGTGTGTTCCAACTTTTCTTCATTACAACTTGCCATTGATCGCATTTGGATTCATTGCGGCTATGGTGTTATAAGTTAAAAAAGCTGATTCACAAAGACGTAAATGCTTTGTGAAGTCAGCTTTTCTTTTTTTTATAAAATTTTGAATAGCAGCATGTCTAGTGATTAGGTTTTTAAGCTGGAAAAACATTTACGGGGTGAATATGAGTGGTTATGGGGCGAAACTTCTAGATTTCGGGGTGCAGCGAGGCTTTGTTGGGGCGAAACAAGGACACTATTGGGTTAAAACCCATTCACATCGGGCGAACGTGTAATAATAAAAAATCACGTACCGTAATCAACGATTGTAAAAAATAGTCCGTCTCAATTATATAGGCGTCACCTTTTAATTTTTAAGAAAGTACACATCCTACTGGTAAGGAGGGATATTATTATGGCGAAAAGAAAACATGCTTTAGATGCAGCGGCTAAAAACAATCAGACACCTACAGAAAGTATGACAAACGTAGAGTTTTCAGATGAAAAATTTGCAGACGAAATTCCAAAAAGAGATACACAAAGTCCGCGTTCTAAAGGAAAATAAGTAAAAGCTGGCTCACATCTGAGCCAGCTTTTCTGTTTTTTATTCAAAGAAATTCAGTTCAGGTACCCATTGTTTCATGTGTGCCTTAATCTCGTCGTATGATTTTTTCATTTCAGGCAGATCTTTCATGGGGTGAATAACGAAAGAACGATCCACATAAGTCGGCTGGAATTTAGGTTCCACCAGACCGATTGTGGTTTCTTCTCCTTTTACATGTTTTGTTACCGTGAGTTGAACGATGCCGCCTATATCTTTATAGTTCCTTCTTTGTCCAGATAGAAAATTCCCTAATGAATAGGTAACAAACGTCTTTGACCCGTCACTTGCCGTTTCCCATTTCACTGGCTGAAGGACGTGTGGATGATGTCCGATGATAATGTCACCGCCAGCTTCTGTGACAACATTAACAATCTCCTTTTGAAAATCATTTGGCATTCTTTCATATTCATTGCCAAAATGCAGAGACACAACCGATACATCTGACAAACCTTTGGCTCTTTGTATGTCATTTTTAATTTTTTCTGCTTCGATTAAATTCACAAGATGATCTTTTCCGGCAGGGACAGGTATTCCGTTAGTCCCATATGTATAGCTTAAAAAGGAAACCGTGATATCATTCTTTTTCATGATCCTGATGTTCTGTTGATCGTCCTGTGAAACATATGCTCCTGTATACATCATATCAATTTCGTTCCAATAATTTAACGCGCTTAGAATAATTTTTTCGCCGCGGTCAAGTGTATGGTTGTTCGCTAGTGTAACAAGATCAACACCATTTTCTTTTAATGCATCACCCACTTCGTGAGGAGAATTAAAAGATGGGTAAGAAGATAAACCAAATTGTGTACCGCCAATCATAGTCTCCTGGTTAGCCATTGTAATATCAGGCTGTGTCAGATAAGGTTTTACCGGTACAAAGTTTGGATTGAAATTATATGCGCCGGATTGCTGTTTGGCTTTATTATAAACGGTGTCATGAATTAAAATATCACCGACAGCTGCGAGTGTAAGGCTTGTTGTTTTTTCGACGGGCTTTTCAACTGCTGGTCCAGGCTCTGTTTGTTTCGGCATGGCTGTATTTTCTAGCTTGGGTGCCTTTCTCTCTTCTATCGCCTGTAAATCTGCGTTATTATACATATATAAGAGTGCAATGGTAATAAAGAAAACGGAAATTATTCCGGAAAACCACAAATAACGTTTCACTGGCAACCCCCCTTCGCTCTATCATAATGGAAGATGAGGGGAAAAGTATATGTCTTTTTACCTTGTGTTGAAAACGGTTACAAGAACTAGTTGCAGGAGGAAATTATAAGATGACTCAAATTACAGCGGAAACAGTAGAACTTTTGGATCAGAATGATGAACTAGCTTCATTTAAAAACGAGTTTTATGTAAAAAATGATTCGATATACTTAGATGGAAATTCCTTAGGTCTCTTATCAAGACGAGCTGAACAGTCTTTATTGGATGTTCTTAATGATTGGAAAGAGCAAGGAATCGACGGCTGGATGGGTGGTAAATACCCTTGGTTCACACTGAGTGAACAGTTAGCTGAAAAGTTAGCAGTACTAGTAGGTGCAGAAGCGAAAGAAGTAATCGTTACCGGATCAACAACAGTAAACCTGCATCAGCTGGCAGCCACATTTTTCGAGCCGCAACCAGGCAAGACAAAGATTTTAGCAGATGAGCTGACTTTTCCGTCAGATATTTATGCACTTCAAAGCCAGCTGAAGCTGAAAGGGCTTAACCCTGAAACAGAACTGGTTCAAGTTAAGAGCAAGAACGGTATGACTTTGGAGGAGCAGGATATCATTGATGCGATGACAGATGATGTTGCTCTAATCGTGTTGCCTTCCGTTCTATACCGCAGTGGCCAACTGCTTGATATGGAACGTTTGACTAAAGAGGCGCACAAACGAAATATTCCGATTGGATTTGATCTTTGTCATTCAATTGGTGCGATCTCTCATGAATTATCCAAATGGGGCGTGGATTTCGCTTTATGGTGCAACTATAAATATGTAAATGCAGGACCTGGAGGAGTAGGCGGTATTTATGTGAACAAAAAGCATTTCACAAAAACACCTGGACTTTCCGGATGGTTCGGAAGTAAAAAAGAATCGCAGTTTGATATGGACCATACATTTGACGCTGAAGAATCTGCTGGCGGATTTCAAATCGGTACACCGCATATGCTCAGTACTGCTCCATTAATCGGTTCGCTTTCAATCTTCGAAGAAGCGAAGATTGAAAGGATCAGAAGTAAATCATTAAAACTTACAACATTGTTAATGGATCTGCTGGACCAAGAGCTAAAAGATGTTTTTAAAGTAGTAAATCCATTAGATGATGCAAGACGAGGCGGACATGTGGCGTTAATGCATAACGATGCAGCCAGAATCTGTAAAGCTTTGAAAGATAATGGCATCGTGCCTGACTTCCGTGCTCCTAATGTGATCCGTCTTGCTCCAGTAGCTCTTTATAATTCATTCCGTGATGTATATGATGCTGTGCACATTTTAGCTAAAATAATGAACACACGTGAATACGAGAAATATGAAAATAAACGGGAAGTCATTGCATAAGGAGATTCGGAAAAGTGAAGATATTTGATATTTCTATGCCGTTATATAATGGTGTTCCTGGCTGGTCAGGAGACACTCCTTATGCATTTGACCTGGCTTGGACGAAGGAACAATCGGGTTCAGTTAACGTTGGCAGACTTGAGATGAGTACTCATACTGGCACACATGTCGATGCTCCTTTTCATTTTGACAATGAAGGGAAAAGAGTCATCGACCTGCCTCTTGATCTATACACAGGTCCCTCTTTGGTGATTGATGTGACAGGTGCTTTGGAGATTACAATTGAAAGTATGGAGGGGAAAATAAAAAACGGCACAAAACGTGTGATTTTTAAAACGAATTGCTGGAGTGACCGTACCATTTTCCCGGAAAAAATCGTACCTGTATCTCCCGAAGTGGTTCCTTTTTTAAAACAACATGGAGTAGGTTTGATCGGAGTGGACATGCCGTCAGTCGATCCCCTTGACAGCAAGGAACTGCAGGCACATCATGCGCTTCATCAGCATAACATTCATATTTTAGAAGGATTGGTGCTTGATGAAGTTTCAGAAGGGGAGTATGAACTGATGGCGCTGCCCCTTCCGTTACAAGATGGAGATGGCAGCCCTGTTCGCGCCATTCTCAAAGAAATGAGTTAATCTTTAAGGCTCTTCTCTCAAAAAGATTGTTTTTCACAAACTTTGTTGCTTTTGGAAGTGGTTGATTTCCGTTACAGGATGCTCGCTTTCCGCGGGGCGTGCAGGTTGCCTCCTCGGCGCTTTGTGCCCTTAGGAGTCTCACCTGTCCCGCTAATCCCGCAGGACAAGGAAGGCTCCGGCAGCTTTAAATCGCACGAAGAAAATGTGAAGTTCATTTTCGAGGAGTCTCGCACCTTCCACTCCAATCAACTTGTCAATGAAGAGAATGAAACAAAGTGAGCCAAAAGCAAGCCTTCTTTAAAAACAAACACATCTTTATGTGTTTGTTTTTTATGTTTAACAGCATTTTTTGAGATTTAGGTGGATGTTCCTTATAATAGGAATGAGATGCTTATTGGAGGAAAACTATGTTCAAGTATGGTTTTACAAATTATTTTGAAGGAAAACTGAACTTCACTGGTTATGAAATTAATCAGGTAGGCCCATGGTTAAATGTTTATATTTCATTTGATATTGAAAATTTGGAAATTCTGCCTGAAGGATTAAACGATCCAAGTGCCCTTGCAGTATATGATAAAGACGGTGAGCTTCAGGAAATCATCGCACATGATGAAGGCGTGGATTGTGAGTACAAGTTTACGGATAGAGAAAAAGAGCAGATTACAAGCTATTTAGAGTCAATAAATGAAAAACAGTTAATAAAAGGGGAGTGAATGATAATTGAAGATTACAGGAATTGAACCAACGCCAAGCCCGAACTCCATGAAAATAAATTTAGATGAGACACTGCCAGGAACAGAGCGCCACAATTATACAAAAGACAATGCTCAGAACGCACCTGAATTTATTCAGGAAATCTTGAAAGTAGAAGGGGTAAAGAGCATCTATCATGTTGCTGACTTTATGGCTCTCGACCGGAATCCCCGTTCGAAATGGGAAGATATTTTAGCCGGAGTACGGAAAGTATTTGGACAGGAAGAAGAACCGGCTGCAGAACAAAGTGAGGAAAAGGAAGATGAAATCACTGAAATTACAGTTCTTATTCAAATGTTCCGCGGACTGCCGATGCAGATTAAGCTTAAGACAGAAAAAGAAGAAAAACGTGTTGGACTGCCAGAACGTTTTGCAAAAGCAGCACTTAAAGCGCAGGATTCTTCAGATAACCTTGTAATGGAGCGTAAATGGGAAGAGCAAGGTGTTCGTTATGGAACATTTGAGCAAGTAGGAAATGAAGTAGCAGAAGAACTGTCAGCCGTTTATCCTCAAGAACGACTTGATCAGTTAGTGGAACAAGCGTATTGCTCGAATAGTGAAAAAGAAATTGAGGAAGAGAACGTTTCAACTTCTGAAGTAGCTGAGAAGCTCCGTGACAGTGATTGGCAAACGCGGTATGCGGCACTCGAAAGAATGAATCCGACACTAGATGATGTAATGGTTTTGAAACAAGCTTTAAAGGATGAAAAGCCATCCATCAGACGTCTAGCAGTTGTCTATTTAGGAATGATTGAAGATGAAGCTGTTCTCCCATTATTGTATCTTGCCTTGCAGGACAAAAATGTGTCTGTAAGACGAACAGCAGGTGATGCCTTGTCCGATCTGGGCAATCCAAAGGCCATTCCAGTAATGTGTGATGCACTCTCTGATAAAAACAAATTAGTAAGATGGCGTGCAGCACGTTTTCTTTTTGAAGTTGGTGATGAAACAGCAGTTCCGGCATTAAAAGCTGCCCAAGATGACCCGGAATTTGAAGTAGCTTTACAAGTTAAAATAGCTTTAGAGCGCATTCAAAGCGGTGAGGAAGCAGCAGGAACGGTTTGGCAGCAGATGACAAAGAGCCGTGAACAATAAATTTCTATAAAAGTAAAGGGGCTGACTCTAAAGTAAAAAACTTATGAAGTCAGCCTCTTATTTGAAACATAAAATAATCCGGGCTGCCAAAAGTCAGTTTACCTGACTTTTGGAACAACCCCTTATTGAGATATCCCGGATTCCGAAATTTTAAGGTTATATACAACATTGATATCCGTATCTTGGTATTGATCATGCCATTTTTTAGAATTGAATCCCCTTGTTTGTGAACGCACATGTTCACCAATACCGAGTGGATCTATATTTAGTTCTTGAAATTTACGTGTTAATTCTCGGGCTTTATGTTCGAGTTCGTTTTTTATGTTTTTTTCAATCCCTTTTACTACTTTTGGATCACCCGCATTAACCTTTGTATACTCAGTTAAGCGGCCTTTTACATCTACAATGATCATAACTTTTTGATGAGGTTTCTTTATAATTTTATAGTGCAATTTACTTTTTAGAATTTCAAGATTGCCTTTGTATTCTTTTGTAGAAAACTGGAAACTTCCTTCGTTAAAATTTTGAAACAAGGTCTTGAAAATCAGGACTTGATGTTCATTTATTGTTCCAACCATCTTATCTTTGTTAAAAAGAGCAAGACCCATAATTTTAACTGCCTCATTCTTCTTTGATAAATATGGCATCACAGGATCCATACAATCTGCAAAAAAAGCGTATAGAAACGTATGGAAATTTAAATACGGCAGATTAGAATAGTTTTCATTTTGTTTAATCATATTGCTGAAATAGTTGCCACCCAAATTTGTATTACCATAATCATCGGATAAAACACTTTCTGTACTTTGTTTAGTGATACCCAGATAAATGGCTCTTCCTACACCGGGATCTCTCTGCAATGTATCCAGTGTTTCCATGATTCCTTCTCGGGCAAGTTTCTCGCTAAATAACACCGTATTTAATTTTCCTATAAAGATAGGTCTCGCGGTCATTTCATTTAGTTCGTTTCTAATTTCTTTTGACGTTTCGCCAGACGCAGATAAGTATTTCATTTTAAAGGTTTGTTCATTTATAAATATCGGATAATTGATTGTACCTTTAATTTCATTGTCTTTTGATGCTTTATCAAACCCAAGTGTCCTTACGATTGTAATGTCATCCAGAACTTCACTTTCTGCACATCCACTTAATAAGAAACACATAAAAAGGAGAATTACTTTTTTCATTTGTTTGCTCCTTTTTTAAAAGTACTTATTATAAAAAGCAGCGGTATATAGGCATAAAACAAATAATATCCGATTTTTCCTGTATAGTTATTAAGTTCATCTACCTGAAAACGGGTTGTGAAAAATGCAGGAGCAAGAAATAAAATAAGAGAAACGGGAATTACGGATAATCTGATCTTAATATCAAACACCCTGTTTAATCCGCGGCAAGAAGCCCAAAGTGCCAGTGCCAGATTGATGAGGATAACAATACCGAAAAATGAAATCCCTATATATTCAAATCGCTCGATAAAAGGAAAGGTAACGATCTTCCATTCTTGAAGAGTCGGCCACGTTAACCCCTGCAGCTGCTTCGGACTGAAATACATCAGTGTTGAAATGGTTGTAATAAGATAAATAACCGTGGTAGATGCTGAACCATAATGAGCCCATTTTTGTGCTTTTTTTGGATTTTGAATATGAGGATAATAGGCAAGTAAATATTCAAAGCCAATAAAACTTAAAACCATCACTTTAAACGCCTGATAAAAATCACCTAACTCATGATCGAGAAAAGGCATTAGATTGATTACATGTCCATGTTTTATAGGGAAGTAGTGAGTAAACAAAATCCATATTGTTAATACAAAGCTAAAAAATGCGATACCGGTTATTACACGAAATCCCTTTGTTATGATGTAATAGGTCATAACTGTGAAAAACAAAGAAAGTGTCCATGTCGGAATACCTGGAAACATCCAGTTTTGAACGGCTTCGATAAACGTGCGAAGGACTACAACTGCTGTAGTTAGGTAATACAGGGAAAGCAATATACTTAGGGGCAGGGACAGCCATTTTCCAAAGAATTGATGGTGGATATTAAATATATCCCCCCCATGCTTGTTCAGAATGGAAAACATCATCCAAATAACTAGATGGATGCCTAAACCTCCTGCAATAACAACTAGCCAGCTGTCTTGATTAACAAACTTCGCTATATATCTAACAAAACCAAGGATTCCAACTCCGATTTGTGCACCAATAACTAAAAAGAAAACGAGTTCTGGTGCGATTTTGGCATTTTCATGAACTTGAGGCGGAAATTTACTTTTATTCAAATTCATCAATATCCCTCTTTTTCCACCAGCTAATTTTTCTTTTTTCTTTGACCTTTAATTGTTTAGGTCTTTCTTTTTGCACATAAAAGGGCAATCTTACAAACGAATCCTTCCAATCAGAAAGTCTTGGAGGATATATAGGAGCAAGGTATGGTCTTCCTAATGAAGTTAAAGCCAATAAATGTGAAATTATCATCATCAGTCCCAGGGTTAAACTTAGGAGTCCCCAAAACCCTGAAAGAATAATCATCGGAAAACGAACAAGCCGGATCGCATTGCTCATTCGATATACAGGAGTCGTAAAGGAAGCAAGTGCTGATAAAGCGACAATGATTAAAAGAACGTTACTAGTTAAACCTGCTTCAACAGAGGCTGTTCCAATTACGATCCCCCCAACGATACCGATCGTTTGTCCGACTTTTGTTGGCAAACGAGCACCAGCTTCCCTTAATAATTCTATGGTTAATTCCAAGAACAAGGCTTCAAGAACAGGAGGAAAAGGGATGTCTGTCCTGGAAGTGGTCAGCGTTGATAATAGGTCATCCGGTATCAATTCAGGGTGATAGGTGATTACTGAAACATATAAAGGTGTAGAGAAAATTGAAAAAAATACGGCAAACATTCTCATTAAGCGGAAAAGAGAAGCAATATGCCATGATAAAAAGTAATCATCAAATGCCGAAAAGAATTCTAAGATCGATACAGGTCCATAAACACCATGGGGAGAACCCTGCGTTATAAATGCAACCTTGCCTTCTATTAAGGATGCTACAATTCTGTCAGGTCTTTCTGTATCGATGAATTGCGGAAAGATAGACATTTTATTGTCTTCGATCATTTGGATCAAATAAGAGCTGTCTAAAATGTGATCATATTCAATTCCAGCTAACCGCTTTTTCAGTGTCTTAACATTTTCTTCGTTTGCGATATCTTTTAAGTAAAGAACAGCGACCTTCGTTTTAGTACGTAAGCCGATTTCAATAAGCTCAATTTGCAAAGCAGAGGTAGGTAGCCTTTTTTGAATCAATACCAAGTTTGTTTCTAGATCCTCATTAAAAGCTTCTTTTGGACCGACTACACTAAATTCTACTTCAGGTACACTTATGGCCCTGACGGTTTGTTCCTTCATTAGGTGAACGAAAATCATCCCTGTAGATGAACGTTTCTTTAGTGCGACACATCCCTGCAGAACCATGGCATTAATCGTTTTTTTATCAGGGTTTTCATTCCAATGTTTATTTCCAAATGGAAGCTGCTCATACATTTCTTTGCTTGAAAGCTCTTTATGGTCTTGTAAGAAACGAAGCACCTCTTTATTAAAGCGTTCTTGTGAGATCAAAGACTCGATATAACCAGATGTCCAATCCGAAATACCAGTTTCTTGCCAAAGGATATTGTTATCTAACTGTTTATTTTCTTTTTTTTCTGCAATGGGGTGGGATTTTATTGACTTTCCTGTTTTAAAGAATCTCATGGCTTTGCCCCATTTGGCTGTTCGATAAAACGAAGAATTTCTTTTGTGATCTCTTCTGGTTTTTCTTCCATGACAAGATGGCCGCATTTTTCATAGACAATGAGTTCTGCGTTTGGGAGATCGTGTTTGAGCCTATAGCCGGTTTTCAAAGGAATAACTCGGTCTTCCTTACCCCATATCATCAGTACTGGCTGAGTTACCTCTTTTAACTCTTCTGAACTCATATCCCCTTCGCGGTGTCTTAAAAGCCGGATTAAACAATTGATAAAAGCCGCTTCACTTATTGGTTTGCTGTATCCGTCGATCATTTCTTGTGTGACTAATTTTGAATCATGCAAAACTGCCAATAGGTTTTGTTTCACATCTTTTTTTTGAATCCAGCTTTTCATTCCCCATGTAAACAAAGGTAAATAAGAGCATGCGATTAAAGAACGGCTCGCTCGTTTTACATAGGAACAGCAGCCAAGAAGAATAAGCTTTTTAATCCGTTTAGGTGCTTTTCTTGCTGCATGCATGCTAATCTGACCGCCCATAGAATGACCGATTAATATCACATCTTGAATGTTAAGCTTATCTAAAAAATCAATGATTAATTGTCCATAGTTACTAAGCTTATAGATAAAACTTGTAGATTTTTCACTCTGACCGAACCCGGGCAGGTCAAGAGCAATCACTTTATATTCTTTTGTAAGATAGGGAAGTAATTTTCTGAAACTGATTGTAGATGATAAAAACCCATGAACGAGCACAATTACTTTTGCATCCGGGTTTTCATGATCGAAGTATTCGTAATAAATCTCCACATTGTTTACATTTAACCGATATCCAGGAACAAATGGATGCTGTTTATTTACGGCCATGAATTTTTACCCTCCGTCCGCAAAAATCTTATACGTAGTTTTACCAAACCTGTCTAAAGATACAAGGTGCAATTATTTCCTATAATCATAAAGGTTGTTTCATCCCGGAATTCCAGCAGTCCAATCAAAATTTGTGCGTTTGTCTCTATTCCTCTTTACATGCTTCGTACATATTTTAATAAGGAGTAAGAACGCATAAAGAAAAGAAATGAAGGAGGTAGCAGGATGGCATTTCCATATTATCCTTACTATTACCCGTATGCAGGTGGCTACGGTTATGGCGGTTATGGCTACGGTTGGATCTGGGCTGTAATAATAATCTTGTTTATTCTCATCTTGATATTTGGTGGCTGGTGGTGGTGGAACACCAGAAATTAACAGATTAAGGCTTGGAGGTAGGGTCTTCAGGCCTTTTTTTGCTTAAAGTATGAATGAAACGTCATGCGGGGATAATGAAGTAAAAAATGGAGAGATGATATGCACAGTCGTCAAACAGTCCGCTATATTTGTGAAGAGTATACTAGCGGAAACTGTTATTACTACAAAAGTGAAATTATTACACATGATAATTGGAAAAATCTTGACTCCCTTTCCTGGTCAAGGCCCCGTCCAATTTCAAAGAGAACCTTTTTGAAACAAAAAAAAGCGGGCTATAAGACAGAGCATAAGTTTATTAAAAAAGAACCTGCTGTGGTCATAGCGTTGCCTCAATTGTAAAACCGCCTTATCCATGGCGGTTTTGTTTCTGTTCAAAAGTTTGTTTTCGTATTATGTTGCTATAAGAAGCTGTTATTTCCGCTCATACGTGCTCGCTTTCAGCGGAGCGTTGTAAGGAAGATGTGTATATGAGCGAAAAAGGAAGATTTTGAGCGTACCTAGAGGTAGTTTGAGCGTAACTCGGCGTTTTTGAGCGATACTCAATGATTCTGAGCAAACGTGTAATAAAAAAAGAACACGTACCGTGAAACCTCATCAACAAAGGGACGGGAGATAGGGTCTAAATCGACGCTTCCATTTTTCGTCTGCCGCGTTAAGCCCACAGGTGTTTTTGTTAAGTAAATATTTGAAAATAGGATTACATATATTCTGTTGATGGGAATACAAGTCATAAGAGTGCTTTAAAAAGGAGTGAACGAAGTGGATAAATTCCGAATTGCTAAGGACACGTTAGGAGAAGTAAAAGTACCTGAAGATGTTTATTACGGTGCCCAGACTCAGAGAGCGGTAAATAATTTTCCTATAAGCGGTCTCAGACTGCCTTTTTCTTTTATTAAAGCACAAGCGATCATCAAAGCAAGTGCTGCCGCAGCTAATAAAGAATGCGGTGATTTAAATGCTAAAAAAGCCGACAGTATTATTCAGGCTGCTGAAGAAATTATCAATGGCCAATGGAACGAACAATTTGTTGTAGATGTTTACCAGGCGGGTGCAGGTACTTCGCAAAATATGAATGTTAATGAAGTGATCGCATCAAGAGCAGCTGAAATACTAGGAGGCAAAAAAGGTGATTTTAGTCTCGTTCATCCAAACGATGATGTAAATATGTCACAGTCTACAAATGACACAATTCCAACAGCCATACATATCTCAATTGCGGGTCAGCTATATGAAACGCTGTATCCTGCTATAGATCATTTACTAGAAGTCTTGGAAGAAAAAGAACGGGAATTCCATTCAGTTATAAAAGCAGGACGTACTCATTTGCAGGACGCTGTTCCTATCAGGCTGGGGAGTGAATTTAAAGGATATAAAGGAGCTGTTCTGTCTGTTAAAAACAGTTTAAAAGAAGCTGAAAAGTATTTATTTGAACTCGGATTAGGCGGAAACGCAGTAGGAACCGGAATTAATGCACATGAGAAGTATGCAGTTCTAGCCATAAAAGAGATTGCGAAACGGACGAACCTTCCATTCACACAGAGTGAAAACACGTATATGTTTATGCAAAATACCAATTCTGCAATCCGTATCAGCGGCCACTTGAGAGAACTAGCGGTTCATCTCATAAAAATTTCAAGTGATCTGCGTCTATTGAGCAGCGGACCAAGAACCGGGCTTGCAGAAATTACACTGCCTGCGGTCCAGCCAGGTTCCTCTATAATGCCAGGCAAAATCAATCCGGTAATTCTAGAAAATTTATATATGATTTGCGCACAGGTAATTGGAAATGATTCTTGTGTAACAACTGCTGCCATCGGAAGCCAGCTTGAAATTAATCCAATGATGCCTGTAATTGGTTATAATGTTTTGCAATCTATTACGATTATAAGCAATGGCATGAATGTATTTACGGATAAATGCTTGAAAGGAACCAGCGCGAATCAAGAAAGAATTAAAGAGTGGCTGGATCAAAGCCTTTCCCTGGTAACTGCATTAAATCCTCATATCGGATATGAAAAGGCAGCTGCAGTGGCAAAAGAAAGCTTTGAAACAGGGAAAACGTTGAAGGAACTTTTAATTGAAAAAGGATTATTCACACCGGAAGAAGCAGAACGGATTTTAGATCCCAACTCAATGATTTAATAGGCTGTTTCGTAAACATTGTTGTGATTCGAAGATATTGATTTCCGCTCCAGGTGCTCGCTTTCCGCGGGGCGTACGGTGAGCCTCCTCGGCGCTTTGCACCATAAGGAGTCTCACCTGTCCTGCTGCTCCTGCAGGACAAGGAAGGCTTTGGCAGCGTTACATCGCACGAAGAAAATTGATATTTATTTTCGAGGAGTCTCGCACCTTGCGCTCCAATCAACTAGTCAAAGAAGCGTACTCCATAAAAATGTTCAAAAGCAATGAGCCATTAATAAAATGTTGTAACTTTTTTTTGTTTTTCTCGACAAATATAGTACAGATTCCTTGTTTTTCATTTTTTTAACAAAAATGTAGTGAATAGTTAAAAATAGACGTTATAATTAAGAGGTGTTTCTCAAATAAAGGTAACTATTTAATATTTTGGAAAACCTTTTGCCTTTTTAGATACATGAAAAACTTGATATTTGAACTGCTTTATCTGGGAGGAACTTAAAAATGTGCGGCTTTATTGGATATATGTTAAATACACCTGAAACTGCTGAACAGCAGGAAACTGAAAAATTAATTGAGATGACAAACATCATTACACACAGAGGTCCGGATGATAGTGGACACTTTGTTGATCAATATGTCCGCTTTGGATTTCGCCGTTTAAGCATCATCGACTTAGAAAGCGGGAAACAGCCTTTATCATATGAAGATGATCGTTATTGGATCATTTTTAATGGAGAAATCTATAATTATGTTGAAATAAGGAAAGACCTTGAAGAAAAAGGTTTTGAGTTTAAAACACACTCTGATACTGAAGTCATACTCGCTCTTTTTAGTGAAAGACGCGAAGAGGCAATGAAAGAACTTCGAGGGATGTTCGGGTTTTTAATCTGGGATAAAGAAACGAAAGAGCTTTTTGGTGCGCGGGATCCATTTGGAATTAAGCCGTTCTTTTATTTAGAGGATGAAGAGGGTTTGTATTGTGCATCTGAAAAGAAAAGCATCACTCTTGTGAAACAAGAGCAGCAAATAGATACTGAAGCACTGCATCACTATTTAACTTATCAATTTGTTCCTGAACCGATGACTTTAACAAAAGGAATCAAGAAACTCGAACCAGGGCATTATTTTGTTAAAAAAGCAGGCAGACCTTTAAAGATCAAGTCATATTGGATGCCGAATTTCACACCAAAAGATATGACACTTGAAGAAGCTAAAGATGAAATTCGCTCTTGTTTGCGTGACTCCGTAAAAGTGCACATGCGTTCAGACGTTCCTGTAGGGGCTTTCTTATCTGGCGGGATAGATTCCAGTGCAATTGTAGCAATTGCAAGTGAACTTCATCCGTCACTGAAAACTTTTACTGTAGGATTTGAAAGAGAAGGTTTCAGTGAGATCGATGTTGCAGTACAAACAGCTGCTGCATTGAACGTTGAAAACATTCATTATTTAGTAAAACCCGATGAATTTATCAGGGAGCTCCCAAAGATAATCTGGCACATGGATGACCCTGTTGCAGATCCAGCAGCGGTTCCATTGTATTTTGTGGCTCGTGAAGCAGCAAAGCATGTGACAGTCGTATTATCAGGTGAGGGAGCAGATGAGCTTTTTGGAGGATATAACATCTATCATGAACCATACTCTTTACGTCATTTATCTTCCATGCCAAAAGGAATAACAAAAGGTCTTGCTGCGATTGCAAACGTTCTTCCTGAGGGAATTAAAGGCAAAAGTTTCTTGGAGCGGGGAAGCATGACGATTGAAGAGCGTTATATTGGAAACGCTAAGATGTTTTCAGAATTTGAAAAGAGTAAACTTCTGAAAGATTATCGGTCAGCCTATAATTATAAAAATGTGACAAAACCTTTATATGATCAAGCTGCAGCGTTTCATGATGTACACAAAATGCAATATATCGACCTTCATACATGGATGAGGGGGGATATACTCGTTAAAGCAGACAAGATGACAATGGCTCATTCATTGGAACTGCGAGTTCCATTCTTAGATAAAGAAGTGTTTAAAATTGCTTCAAGTTTACATCCTAATCTGACAGTAACAAACGGAACTACTAAATATGCCTTAAGAGAAGCTATGCAAGGTATTGTACCTGATTCAGTTCTTCACCGCAGGAAGTTAGGTTTTCCTGTTCCGATCAGGCACTGGCTGAAAAATGAAATGTTTGACTGGGCTAAACAACTGATTCTATCGAGTGATACGGATCAATATTTATATAAAGATACGGTACTTAATCTTCTTGAAGGACACCGGGCAGGAAGAGGAGATTACAGCAGAAAGATATGGACGGTACTGATGTTCATGTTATGGCACCAGATAAATATTGAGAAAAGATACAATTTCGGGAAGAACGAAATGTACAATCCTAATATAGAACAGGAATTAACATTAACTGGCCGTTAACACTCCATATATTGATTTTACTTGTACTGTATAGTTATGTTATACTTAACAGGTTAAAAAATAGTTAGGAGTGTTTTCATGAATTTTGAAGTAGGTAGCATTGTTGAAGGTAAAGTTACAGGCATTAAGCCTTTTGGTGCGTTTGTTGCATTAAATGATAATGTACAAGGTCTTGTGCATATTTCTGAAGTTTCCCATGGCTTCGTTAAAGATATTAATGACGCTTTAAGTGTTGGCGACGTTGTGTCAGTAAAGATTCTTTCTGTTGACGAAGACAGCAAGAAAATTTCACTTTCCATCCGACAAACACAAGAAGCACCAGCACCAGCACCGAAAAAAGAACGCCGTCCTGGTGGTTTCAACAACAACAACAAGAAAAGCAGCAGCAATAACAATCAAGACGCTAACAAAGGTTTCAACACTCTTGAAGCAAAGCTTAAAGACTGGTTGAAAGAGTCTACTGATCGTCAGGCTCAACTTAACAAGCGCCTTAAAAAATAATAAAAAAACCTCTCATCTCGAGAGGTTTTTTTGTACACAAAAATGATCGAATCCGAATATTAAACTCGATTATGTTCAGGAGTTCTTTCGCCGCTTAATTCTTCAGAAGGCTTAAATAATAATGTTAAACAGTACAAACCAGATAGACCAACAAGTCCGTATACGATACGAGCTAAAGCAGTGTCCTGCCCGCCGAAGATGGCTGCAACTAGATCAAACTGAAAAAATCCGATTAGCCCCCAATTTATTGCTCCAACAATCACTAATGCCAGCGCAAATCGCTGTAATCCACTCATTTCATAATTCCTCCTATTTTTTTATAAAAATGCTCTCTTATAGTGCCAAATTTTAACTTTATTTATACATTCCCGACTTCTGCAGGATAAAACAACATTTACTGACGCATCCTAAGTTTCGGTAAGCTGATTACTTTACTTTTTAAGGCTGAGTCCCACATAATACGGATTAAATGATGTAAGGAGGAGTAATTACAATGAATGAATATATATATTACAACCCTACCCGATTAGTATTCGGTAAAAATCAGATTAAGACTCTTAAAGATGAACTTGGCCGTTACGGTAAAAAAGTACTTGTTGTCTATGGCGGGGGAAGCATTAAGCGCAACGGATTATATGATGAAGTTATGAGTGAGTTAAATAAGATGGGGATGGAAGTAAGCGAGCTTTCTGGAGTAGAACCTAATCCACGGCTGTCAACTGTAAAAAAAGGCGTAGACCTCTGTAAAGAAAACAATATTGAATGCTTATTGGCAGTAGGTGGCGGAAGTGTGATCGATTGTACAAAAGCGATTGCAGCGGGAGCAAAATATGATGGAGATGTTTGGGACCTAATCACTCTAAAAGCTCAGCCTCAAGAAGCTCTTCCTTTTGGTACGGTTCTTACTTTAGCAGCTACTGGATCAGAAATGAATTCAGGATCAGTTATCACGAATTGGGAGACACAAGAGAAATATGGCTGGGGAAGCCCATTAGTATTCCCGAAATTTTCAATTTTGGACCCAACATATACTTTCTCAGTTCCAAAAGATCAAACGATTTACGGAATTGTAGATATGATGTCCCACGTATTAGAACAGTACTTTCATAATGCAGAAAATACTCCTTTGCAAGACCGTTTTGCCGAATCGATTTTATTAACGGTCATGGAAACGGCTCCTAAGCTGCTAGAAGACCTGGAAAATTACGAACTGCGTGAAACCATTCTTTACAATGGTACGATGGCGCTTAATGGAACCCTTCAAATGGGTCTTCGCGGTGACTGGGGAAGCCATAATATAGAGCATGCTGTTTCTGCTGTATATGACATTCCTCACGCTGGCGGCTTAGCCATTCTTTTCCCAAATTGGATGAGACATAACGTAGACACAAATGTGGAAAGATTTAAACAGCTTGCTGTTCGAGTATTTAATGTAGAAACAGAAGGAAAATCAGATAAAGAAGCAGCGTTGGAAGGTATTGACCGTTTATCAGCATTCTGGACATCACTGGGTGCACCAAACGCATTAGCGGATTATGATATTGACAGTTCGAAACTTGATCTTATAGCCGATAAAGCAATGGCTAGAGGTGAGTTTGGCAACTTCAGCAAGCAAAATAAAGAAGATGTATTAAACATCTTAAAAATGTCATTATAAAAGAAGGGGATGTCCCCTTCTTTTTTATGAGATAAGAAAGAATATTTCGTCTATTAGCACGAAACCGTTTACATGAATGAGGTTTCTTGATTTGCTGAGTTCCATTGTATAAAGTGAAAGAATAAATGATTGTTAGGAGGCTTACATATGACAAAAAAGCTGAGTTTTGATTATAGCAAAGCCCTTTCTTTTATTGGGCAGCATGAAGTTGATTACCTTACGGGAGCTGTTAAAACAGCACATGAGGCAATCCACGAAAAAACAGGTGCAGGCAATGATTTTTTAGGCTGGGTAGATCTGCCTGAGAACTATGACCGTGAAGAGTTCAGCCGAATCGTTAAAAGTGCTGAAAAAATTAAAAGTGATTCTGATGTTTTAATTGTTGTTGGAATCGGAGGCTCATATTTAGGAGCACGAGCAGCGATTGAAATGTTAAATCATTCTTTCTACAACCTGTTATCCAAAGAAGATCGTAAGACTCCGCAAGTTTTCTTTGCTGGACAAAACATCTCATCAACTTATGTAAAAGAGCTTTTTGATGTATTAAAGGATAAAGATGTTTCTGTAAATGTTATCTCTAAATCTGGTACTACAACAGAACCGGCGATCGCGTTCCGTATCTTTAGAAAGTTCTTAGAAGAAAAATACGGAAAAGAAGAAGCACGCAAGCGTATTTATGCAACAACAGATAAAGCGCAAGGTGCATTAAAAACATTAGCTAACGAAGAAGGCTATGAATCATTCGTTATTCCTGACGATGTTGGTGGACGTTATTCTGTTTTAACAGCTGTCGGACTATTACCGATCGCTGTAAGCGGAGTTAACATTGAGGAAATGATGAATGGTGCTAAAGATGCATCCGTTGATTTCAACAATCCAAACCTTGCAGAAAACATTGCCTACCAGTATGCTGCTGTTCGAAATGCACTATATAACAAGGGTAAGACGATTGAGCTCATGGTAAACTATGAGCCAGGGCTCCACTACGTTTCTGAATGGTGGAAACAGCTTTATGGCGAAAGTGAAGGTAAGGATTACAAAGGAATTTATCCTGCGTCTGTGGACTTCACAACTGATTTGCATTCAATGGGACAATACGTTCAAGAAGGACGCCGTGACCTATTTGAAACAGTACTTTATGTTGATTCAGCACGTGAAGAGTTACCGATTGAGGAAGATGATCAAAACTTGGACAAACTGAATTTCCTAGCAGGTCAAACAATGGATTTTGTTAATAAGAAAGCTTTCCAAGGCACACTTCTTGCGCATACAGACGGCGGAGTTCCTAACTTAATCGTGAATATTCCAGAAATGTCACCATACCATTTTGGTTACATGGTTTATTTCTTTGAAAAAGCATGTGCGGTCAGCGGATATCTTTTAGGAGTGAATCCATTTGATCAGCCAGGTGTAGAAGCATACAAGAAAAATATGTTTGCCCTTTTAGGCAAACCTGGATTTGAAAAAGAAAAAGAAGAGCTTGAGAAGCGTCTTTAAGAAACAGAAGTCTGGTCAAACGGCCAGGCTTTTTTGTTTGGGCAAGCAAGCAGAATTAACGAAGGATCTTATAATCTATCTATGATTTGGAAAGGCTAAACAATAGAATAAGAAGGAGGGTGAACATGAAACCGATAAAAAGCAAACTTGAAAACCAAATGATTGAATTGAATGAAGCGGAAGACGTTCTCAAAAGCATGGGTTTTTCTTACGGAGGCAACTGGGATTATGACCATGGCTATTTTGATTACAAACTCGATGATGAAGAAGGGTACACATTTTTAAGAATCCCATTTAAGGCTGTTGAAGGGGAACTTGATAAAAGAGATACTACTGTTCAAATGGGTGAGCCATTTTTATTAGCACATAAATATCAGATTGGTCTTGATGATCATGCAGGAGCGGGGAACTTATCCGGGAGTGTAAATCAATTTTCAGAGCCGCAGGACCCGGATTCTACTATTGATAAAAAGTGGATCGGCATCGCAAAAGAACTCGTTCAAAAAGCTGAAGCACAGTTATTAAAATAAAAAATAGATGGGCATTATTTGCCTATCTATTTTTGTGTGAGTTTATTATTTAAGCTATTGACCATTTCATTAGCAGCCAGGTTTGAAGTTTGGATAATATAATCGGCTCCAGCCCGTTTTGCATTAGCTGATTGTTCAGAAGTGAGTATTTCAGCATGTATCAGAACTCGTTCATTAAGCCCTCTGGCAGTTAGTATTGAAATAATAGTATTCATGTCAGCATTAGATTCTTTCAGGTTGTCATCAGCTGTTATAAGTACAATTTGTGCTTTTTGAATATTCGCTTTCATCCATATTTGATCTTCACTCGCTTTTCCTTGAACAAAATGGACCCTTTCTTGATATAATGGATTCGATTTTAGCGAATCATCAATGAGAACAATTTCAGAGGCTTCTTTACTTTCCATAATGGCATAGATCGTGTTGCGTGCACGTTCGTTCCATCCAACAACGATAAAATGATCTTTATTATTGTACATATTTTTCCCCTCAAAAAAGCGATTTTCTTTCTTTACTACAGCACTCGCAAAATGAACCGTTGAAAAAGCCAAAAAAGACCCGCCTAAAAATACAAGGAGGATTGCGAGCAATCTAACCTTAAATGTGTACGGTGCATAATCACCATAACCTACAGTTCCAGCAGTGATGACTGCCCAGTAAAAAGCCTCAAATATAGTCGGGAAAGTCTTTTTTTCTAAGAAGTGTGCTAAAACAGCGCTCGAATACAAGATAAGCATGAGAATGATGCCCAGTCTAACCAGCATAGGCAGTCTTAAATAAGTATGATAAATTCTGAGCATATGCACTCTCCTCCTATTATCACTATTGCCAAAACAGATGGGGAATTATACGGATTATACGGAGGAAAACAAAGAAAACTCCGGATAATCTCCGGAGTTTTAAGCATTATGAAGCTTTTTGTGTGCCGATATCAGCATGGTTTTCAGCTGAATCAACTTCTTTTTCACAATAGGTGTTCTTAGTAATTATTTGGTCTTTTACCGCTGCACCTTTCAATTCTTCAGTGGAAGCAATCAAAGGCTGGTTTTGTAGTAATGAATGATTTTGATTTATAATAGCTGATGCCTGTTTCTTTAAATCTTCTTTTAATAGATTAGAATCACTTTCGATTTTCACTGTAATAATCAAATTATCTATGATGATTTCAATGTAAATCCATTCTTTTGATTCGGGTTCTTCAGAAGGATCAGGTTCTGAAATAACTGGTTCCTCTGAATCAGAGGGAGGTGGATCGGCTTTAGGCTTTTCTTCTTTCGGTTTCTCTTCTTTAGGCTTTTCCTCTTTTGGTTTTTCTTCCTTTGGTTTTTCCTCTTTTGGATGTGTAACTGCTGGCATTTCTTTAGGCGGAATCTGTGCTGCGTTATCCTTTTCAGGTACCGCTGCTGTTAAAGGCGGATTTTTATGCTTGTCCTCCTCTTTTTCCGCTGCATGTTCTTGGTTTTTCTCTTCTTTTTTAGGTTCTGCGGCAATGACAGAATGAGTATTCTGAGGTTTCGCTGACCTTTCTTTACGAGTATTCTTTACTTTTTCTTGCACTGGAACAGCTGGTTTTTCTTTTTCTGCTTTTTCCTCTTCTTCCTTATCATCTAGGATTGGAAGCGGAGGCTCGTATACTTGATTTTTTTCTTCTTTTTTAGTCGAAGCTGAAATTTCATCATTTTCTTCTAAAAGTTCTTTAATCGGTCCAACTTTCTCAGATATCTCTTCAATGGTTTGACCTGCAACCTCTTTTGCGCTAATTTTAATGCCGGATTTCTTGGCTGCTGTATAAATTGCATAATGGCCTGGTGATATATTCATTTTTTTAGCTTTTTCACGCTCTTTAGAACTCATAACAATTGTTGTCATTTCAACTGATTTCTTTTTTGCAGTCTTTGTCATGACTTCATTGACTCGTTCCTTCATTTCTTTTTCCTTATTCTCTGGGATATCTTCAGAAAGAGTTGTGGTAATGAGCACTTCCTCTTTGGTTTTTAAATATCCGAGATCTTCACAAGCTTCAAATATAAGATTGGTCACATATCCAATCTCTTTTTCCTTCCATTCACCCATATGTTCAAGAACAGTGTCGCCTTGCTCATTGAAAGAGAAGATCTCGAGAACCTGCATGTCTTCGTTTATCTTTAATTCCAGACTCGGATCCATATTCATCCCGACATATGCATAAGCTCCCTCTCCTGACATTGGAGATAATACTTGAAAGAACAAAAGAAAAATGGCCAATGCTGCAGCGGTTCCTGTTTTCCAGTTAATAAATACAGAGAAGATAGAATCTTTCTTTTCTTTAAGAACAGGAATCGAGATTTCTTGTCCAACCGTATAAGCAGGATTCGTATTTTTTATCTTCTTAAATTCTCCGCCTTCAGCCAGAACGATGAGGTGACGGCTGTTCACTTCTACAATAATCGCTTTGTTCATTAGTGTTTTCCTCCCGTGCCCGGCACATATTGCATCAACACTTGATAGTTTTCTATGAAAATCAATGTTAGTGCGGTTATGTATTCACGCTGCCTTTTCATGGTGAGTTTTTGACGCTGTGATTTTTCATCATGAAGAAGGGGCAAACGTTTCCATGTTAAAAAGTAGTTTCTCATCTCAGGATCTGCCGCAATTTCTTCTGCAACTTGAATCGCTTGAAGTCTATTTTCAAGTTCTTTAGGTGTACTTGCTGCCAATTGGCTAAATTCAATTCCGAAATCCTTTAGTCGGCTTTTAAAATGAGAGATCTCTATAACAGGGTCTGGATCTGCAGCTTTCTTACACAGACCTGCCGCTGTTTCTGCGGACTGAGCTTCAAGTACAGGCTGCAGGGATTTGTGTTTTCTGTTAAACCACCGGCGAATCAACTTTACCCCTCCTTCCTTCACATTTCACATATGTAAAATAATATATTTCGAGATAATAATAACCAAATTATTATAGTATACTTTTGCCTGAAAAAATAGTGAAAAAAGTCACGCCTCTCGAATGTTAGGAAGTTTGATAGTGAAAAGAGATGGAGAAACTGATGAGTGGGTGATAAACGTGAAATATAGTAAAGAAGACCGTGAAAAATACAGTGATGCCATCGATCGTATGCAAGAAGGTCTGGACAGCATGATTGATTTATATAACGAAGCAGAAGATGATAAAGATCTTATTCAATATGAGGAAGATGTTATCTCTGCTATTAAGCGAGCAAAAGAAACCTTCGGAAGCGACTTCATCGATCAAAAGATCAATACCATCGTCAAAGAAGTTCTCTCACTGATGCAGGGGGGACAGACCCCGGGTCTGTCCCCAGACAAAGACAAATAGCAGTTTTGTTCTTATGGAGCGCACACACTTACAATGACAACTTGGTAGCAGAAACGACAAAAAAACGCTTTATGTTTACCCATAAGGCGTTTTTTTGTAGGTCTGTAAACAAACAGGGAAGTATTAAAAAATGTGCATCACAATCGGAAACATGTTCCAGCAAATCCAAAGGGTTAAAACAAATAGTAAGGATACGGGAATGGAAACAGTATATTGTACCCATGCAGGCATGTTTTTACTAAGCTGCCAAAGCTTCCGGATTACAAGAGTAAAGACCGGCAGTGCGAGAAGAAGAAAGAATAACTGCACCCAGAAAACGTAAGTTGTTGTGTCTGGTTTTAACGAAAGAAAGCCTATTATAAACGTTATAGCAATGACCCCATAAACTGGCCATGCGATTTGTTTAAACCGCAATGAATCTTCTTTTGTTAATAGATAAAAAGCTGCTAAACATACAATTGTAAAAAGGAACATTCATAAAACCTCCGTTATGTTGTTTTTATTAAACTATTAACTCCTTATGTATTTCATGCTCTATCTTATGAAAATCAATATACTTTCTTTTACCTCTAATTCGATAAAACAAATCCCATTCGAAAAAATAAGACTTGTAATTTTTTGTATTTAATAGAAAAATAGAGAAAAGACAATTCTTGTAAAATAACTTCAAAATAAATCAACAGGGATGTAGCCTAATGAAAAAAACTCCAGCCCAATTACTGGACAATAATCAAATAATGTATACGTTATACGAGGCAGTTTCCAGTGGAATTATCGTGTTGGAGCGAACAAATCACATTCTGCTTGCAAACAAGAAAGCTTGTGAAATACTTGGGATTTCCCAATCAGAAATGGAAGGTTCTTTTTTATATAACATGCCATTTGAAGTAATGGATCAGCTAAAGAATAAGGTTTCTTTTGAAGAACTGCCATCACAGACTACCATTCAAACTGGCACAGAAATTAATGAATGTGAACTAGGCATAACGGGCAAGGGATTTAAGGGTATTCGCTGGATTCTAGTAAGTACAAAGCCTATTTTCCTAACAGAGAGCAAAGTGGATCAGGTAGTTATTACGCTAGTAGATATTACGGCTAGGAAACAAACCGAACAAGCATTAAGTCATAGTCAAGAAAGATTTCTTTCGCTTGTTGATTCTATGGAAGATACCGTTTTTACATTAGATAAGAATTTAGTACATACAGGAATCTACGGAAAATGGATGGAAAAACATAACATTACACCTGAATATTTTTTAGGTAAATCGCTAAAAGAAGTTTTCGGAGAAACAATCGCTGAAGGCCAGGAGAAAGTATGCCAGCTTGTTTTAAAAGGGAAGTCTCAGATCTACGAATGGAGCAATGTCCGAGACGGAGAGCGATTATATTATCAAGCCATACTCTCACCTATTAAAAATGAGCAAGGGCAAGTAGAAGGTATTGTTGGTGTTTCAAGGGATATATCGGAGAAAAAGAGGATGGAGATTGGTCTTCTTGAAAGTGAAGAGAGATTCCGTCAATTTGCTGAAAATGCCAAAGATGTTTTTTGGATGGAAGATTACAACACACGAACACTTTTATATGTATCAAAAGCGTATCAAAAAATATGGGATATAGAAAATACAGAACTATTTTCATCGGTTTTTACTAAGATTTATCCCGATGATCAGCTAGAAGTGCAAGGGTTTATTAATAAAATTGCAGGCGGGGAGTCACAAATTGAGTACCGTATTCAAAGTAAAAATAGAAAAGTCCGCTGGATAAGAACGAGAGCATTCCCAATAACAAATGATGAAGGCGAAATATATAGGATTGCCGGTATTTCTGAGGATATTACTGATCTAAAAGAAAAAGAAGAGCTGCTAAGAAAATCTGACAAACTTACTGTCGTTGGTGAATTGGCAGCTGGTATTGCTCATGAAATCAGGAATCCGCTTACAAGTATAAAAGGGTTTGTGCAATTGATGAAACAGGATATGGATGAATTGCACAGCGAAATAATACTGTCAGAAATGGATAGAATCGAGTCAATCATAACTGAATTTTTAGTTTTAGCTAAACCTCATCAAGATACGGTATTTCAGCATCGAAACGTAAATGATTTTATTAAACAGACAATCACCCTTTTAGATTCGGAAGCTAATCTTAACAATGTACAATTTGAAACAATACTTATGGATGTACCTCAAATACTTTGTGAAGGAAATCAAATTAAACAGGTCATTATAAATGTCATTAAAAATGCGATAGAATCCATGCTGTGCGGAGGAACAATCACTGTTGAAACCGGTACTTTTGATGAGAGCTACGTGTTTATAAAAGTGACAGACCAAGGATCTGGAATCAGTGAAGAACGTCTTGCAAGATTAGGAGAACCGTTTTATTCAAACAAAGAAAAAGGGATCGGCTTAGGACTGATGGTGAGCTTGAAAATTATTGAAAACCACCATGGAAATATTACATTTGAAAGTATTTTAGACGTTGGAACAACAGTCACGGTTTTGCTCCCAACTAAACTTTTACCATAGATATAAAAATATCAAACGCTTTTTAGCCTCATGGCTGAAGAGCGTTTTTTTGCTTGCTTACTAGGTGTTTAAATCTTTTTTTAAACGGGTAAATAACGCATAGGAGCTTGGAGGAATCACCTTTTTTACCGGTTTAAATTTGCGGAAAATTGAGAAAGATTACATTTCATGCTACCATTGACATGTGGGTGTTACCTGCTAAATGGGATTTCAAGGAGGATAAGAATGAAGGATTTCAAGAAGAAGATTAGTATTTTAGCAGTCATTTTTTCAATGATGGTACTGGCTGCATGCGGCAGCAGTGAATCAGGTGACGGTGGACCAGAGTTGAAAAAAGAAGGGGAATTTAATTTTATTGTTTCTGGGGAGTTTCCTCCATTCAGTTCTGTTGATAAGAATGGTGAATTAACAGGATATGATGTAGCAGTAGGTAAAGCAATTGCAGACGAACTCGGCTTAAAGGCGGTTCCAGAAAAGTTCAAGTTTCATGGTGCAGTTTCTGCAATAAAGGCAGATCGTTTTGACGCAGCAGTGGCGAGCCATACAATCACTGAAGACCGTAAGCAAGCAGTGAATTTCAGCGAGCCATACTATTATTCAGGTCCAGTCATTTTTACTAGACCGGACAGTGATATTAAGACGAAGGAAGATTTAAAAGGAAAAGAAGTTGCTGTTTCAAAAGGTTCTACCTATGAAAAATCTGCTCAGGATTTTACAGATCAGATTAAAAACTATGACAGTGATGCAACTGCATTGCGTGCATTAAGTGAAGGAAAGCATGATGCTGTTATTACAGATGCGATCACTGGTAAACAAGCGATTGAAAAAGGATTCAAAATTGTAGAGAAAGAGCAATTAGGTACGAGTGAACAAGCGATTGCCGTTAAAAAAGAAGATAAAGAACTGTTAAAAGCTATTAATAAAGCTTTAAAGAAGCTCAAAGACAGCGGAGAGCTTAAAAAGCTTAGTGAAAAATACGTCGGTGCTGATATCACAAAAAAGCCTGAATAACCTATGTGAGCCGTCCGCATGACAAAAGTGCAGGGCGGCTTTCTTTTTCGAGAGAATAGAGATGAAAAGGGGAGAAAAACTGCATGTTTGATATAGCACATATTCTAGATGTATTAATAGAAAGTTATCCGCTCTTCATGAAGGGTCTATGGATTACTTTAAAACTAACCGTTGTTTCCATTCTAATCGGAACTGGAATCGGACTTATTTTTGCTTTATTTAAAATATCAGGAATTAAAATCCTTAATTGGATCGCTAATATTTATATCGCACTAATTCGTGGTACACCACTAATTGTTCAGATCTTTATTTTTTACTTTGGTCTGGCTGAATTAGGTATTTCAGCATTCTGGTCTGCAGCTTTTGGTCTTGCTATGCATAATGGTGCTTATATAGCTGAGATCTTCAGAGGATCCATCCAATCTGTAGATAAAGGACAGATGGAAGCAGGCCGTTCTTTAGGAATGCCCTACGGCTTAACGATGCGCAGAATTATTTTACCGCAAGCGTTTAAACGTGCACTTCCTCCACTAGGAAACCAATTCATCATCGGGCTTAAAGATTCTTCTTTGGCATCTTTTATCGCTTTATCAGAGCTTTTCAGTATTGCGACCACTCAAGGATCGAGAACGTTTGATGAGATGACCTATCTAATTATTGTTGGCTTATACTATCTGATCCTAGTCCTTCTTTTCACTCTTCTCGTTAATATGTTGGAAAAGAAACTTTCAGCTGGGGAATAGGAGGAGTTTATATGAAAAGAGAAATGATTCGAATCGAAAACCTGAAAAAGAGCTTCGGTGATTTAGAGGTATTAAAAGAAGTTAATCTCAATGTTTATGAAAGTGATGTTGTAGTATTAATTGGTGCAAGCGGATCAGGAAAAAGTACGTTGCTGCGCTGTATTAATTTTCTGGAGATAAAGAATGGCGGGAAAATTGTAATTGAGGGAGAAGAAGTTGATCCTAAGTCCCATAATTTAAATGAAGTACGTCAAAAAGTAGGAATGGTATTTCAGCACTTTAATCTTTTTCCTCATAAAACCGTTCTTGAAAACGTAATGGAAGCACCTGTAATGGTGAAAAATGAAGATAAAAAAGAAGCTGAAAAAGATGCGAGGACTTTGCTTGATAAGGTAGGTTTGTCGGATAAAGCAGATGTATATCCCGCTAAACTGTCCGGGGGACAGAAGCAGCGTGTTGCCATCGCAAGAGCCCTTGCTATGAAACCCGATATCATGCTATTCGATGAACCCACTTCAGCTCTAGATCCTGAACTGGTTGGTGAAGTATTAGCCACAATGAAAGAGCTCGCCCAGGAAGGAATGACGATGGTCGTTGTTACACATGAGATGGGCTTTGCAAAAGAAGTAGCAGATGAGGTTGTATATATGCATGACGGACAGATTTGGGAAAGAGGAACACCATCTGACTTGTTTAATAACCCAAAAGAAGATCGAACAAAAGATTTTTTAAGTTCCATTCTTTAAACAATAAAGGGTTCAGCCATACGCTGCACCCTTTTATTGTGCTTTTAAAGCTTTTGAAAGTGGTTGATTTCCGCTCCAGGATGCTCGCTTTCCGCGGGGCGTGCGGTGAGCCTCCTCGGCCTATAGCGCCTGCGGGGTCTCACCTGTCCAGCTACAGCGGCTAGCCCTTCGAGGTCATAAGTTAAATGGTCATGAAGGCAAAAAGCGCCTTCCTAGCCCATTCACCTTATGTGTCGGGGCTGAACAACCCGCTTTCGCATTTCGGCTGTCCCGCTAGTCCCGCAGGACAAAGAAGGCTTCGGCAGCGTTACATGCACGAAGAAAATTGATTTTTATTTTCGAGGAGTCTCGCACCTTGCGCTCCAATCAACTTGTCAACGAAGATTATAATGAAGTATCCATCACTGTCTTTGTTTTTCGCTCTTGAATAAGCAGTACCGCACCAAGCACAAGCAGAATGCCTGTAGTCTGAATGAAAGATACGGATTCTTTATATAATAATAGCCCCATAATGGTTGCAACAACCGGTTCCACGGTCGAAACGATAGACGCTTTACTCGCTTCTACCTGTTTTAATCCCTGTGTATAGAACCAATAAGCAAGAACAGTTGGAAATAGTCCCAGTCCTGCTGTATACACGATTGCATCCGCATCGAAGTCAGCCGTTTCAGAAGAATTGATGCCGCTTAAGGGAAATAACACGATCGTAGCAAACAAAAATGTGTAAAAGCTGATGGTCAGTGTTTCGTACTTTTTTGATGCCAGTTTGCCAAAAATGCTATAAAGGGAGTATCCGAATCCAGCTCCGAGTCCAGTAATTAAACCTGTCCAAGACAGCTCGGAGAAATTTCCGGAAAAAATACCCGAAACAAACATACAGCCTAAAAAAGTGATGAATAATGCCGCAAGCTTCTGCCATGTTAATTTTTCCTTGAAAACAAAGATAGAAATCAACAAAACAAAAACAGGTGCTGTATATAACAGGATAGCTGCGATAGCCAGTGAGGAGTGCTGAATAGTTGTAAAGTAACACCAGTTAAAGAAGGAAACACTCAGCACGCCCGTACCGAAAAAATACCAGCTGTCTTTTAATTTTATTTTTAAGAGCCCGGGACGGTAAATAATGATCCATATGAAAAAGAAGATAAACGCGCTAATGGCTCTTAAGAAAACAATTTGTAAAGGTGTGTATCCGATCGCAGCCAGCTCTTTAACAAAATAACCGATAACTCCCCAAAAAGACGCACCGATCGCTACAAATAGGAATGCGATTTTAGTTTGATATGACATAGTAATACATCCTTTGTATTGATGAAAATCTGTTCCTATTTGAACTCTAACAAAAAACACCTTCACTGTATATGACAATGAAGGTGTTGATCTTGTATTCTACTTATGAACTTTATCAGAAATTTTATCAGTTTCATCATCATCTTTTACAATATCTTCATCAATATCATCTTTAAAAGCAAATGATAGCAGAAGTGATACAAGGATTCCGCCGCCGATTAAATTTCCTATAGAAGCGGGAATCAGATTAAGAAGTATGAATTCATACCAGCTGTATTCAAAGCCTTCTAATACTGTAATACTGAAATATCCCATATTTGCAACAGCGTGCTGAAAGTTTCCGGCTTCAAATATAATTACCGGCAATAAAATACCAAAGATTTTACCCATTACATCACGGGCTGCTGTAGCAAGAACTGCAGCTATACCAATCAGCCAGTTTGCAAGAATTCCTGAAAATAGGACTTGAAACCATCCCCATGTCCCGCGCTCTGTAAATTCCATCTTCTTTTCCATGAATTTAAGCAGTCCTTCATAAAACTCTTTATCAAGAGAACCTGATAAATTCAGTAATAATCCAACAAAAAGGGCACCTAAGAAATTTCCGATATAACAAATTCCCCAGAAACGCAAAACATTTTTGCTGATCCAAAACTTGCTCTGCAAAATATAAGTAGGGAGCAGTACATTAATCTCTGTAAATAGTATGGAACCAGATAAGAATATCATAGCATATCCAATAGCAAATCCTACACCTGCCAGCAAATTAAATGGTCCTGGTGTATGGACTTCCATTGATAAAAGGACAGAACCAAGTGCTCCAAATGCAATAAATGCACCGGCCATAAAAGATAGAATAAATTGTGCTAAGTTTGTAATTTTTAAGGATTCTTTTCCTTCTTCAATAAAGTATTCTATAATTTGTGCTGGAAAAAAATACTGCCGATCAGGTACATCTGGTGTCTTTTTTTGGTTTATTTTCATTCATTTTCCCTCAAGTCTCTTCATTCTTGTTTTAATACTCTTCCCAAAACAACAAGCATAAAAACTAAATAAAGAAGAAAGTATTTAAAATGTAATTTAATGCTCATCCATGATTTGTGGTAAAATAGAGAGGAAGGGAAGTGCTCACTTGAAAGGATCAGGGAACATTTTTAATCAAGGTGATACAGTAACGGTTTTAAAAACGGGTGAATGCGTAACCATCTCAAAATTTCAGTATGTTAAACATATGAAGAAATATTGCTATAAAGTTAGTGAACATCCTAGTACTTTTTTCTTTGAAGAGGAATTTGAAAATGGCAAAAAGAAACGCTAAATTTGCTATTTGACATATAAAGACAAAGAAGAGCATTCCGCAAAAAAAGCGGAGTGCTCTTTTTTTATAAGGTTAATACTAAAAGATTGTTACTTTCAAACATTTTTTTGTTGAGTAAGCTTCTTCGACTAGTTGATTGGAGTGCAAGGTACAAGACTCCTCGAAAATAAAAATCAATTTTCTTCGTGCGATGTAACGCTGCAGAAGGAGCTTAAATAAAATATTTATGTATAATGAGAGACTTCAGAGTTTCTCTTTTTTTTGTTGATGATTACCAAATATACATGAGATTTGTCTTGGATTAAGTAAACAAAATGAAATATTAAAGACTACTATACTCATGCGCAGAAATTTCTTCTCCTCTATATAATTTTAATATATTCAAATAATTAAAGTTTTTGGAAGGAGATGCAGCGTTGAAAAAAGGACTTATACTATTTATTGCATTAATGTTAGTTGGGATATCAGCTATGAGCGATAAAACTCAAGCAGCAAGCTATGTGAACCCGAATCAAACGTATACATATGAAACGATGACTAGTAATATTAAAACTCTTGCACAAAAATATCCGGGGTTAGTTCAATACCGTTCTCTAGGGAAAACACCATATGGAAGAGACATATGGGCAGTAAAGCTTGGCAGAGGTGATGCGACAGTGCTATATAACGCTTCACATCATGCCAGAGAATGGATCACGACGAATATCGTTATGGAGATGATCGATCAGTACAGTGAGAAGTATGTATTAAATGGAACGATGGATGGTTACAATGTTGCACACGTACTGAA
This sequence comes from Fictibacillus sp. NPDC058756, assembly GCF_042746035.1. NCBI lineage: Bacteria > Bacillati > Bacillota > Bacilli > Caryophanales > Fictibacillaceae > Fictibacillus > Fictibacillus sp. NPDC058756. The sequence continues at coordinate 935,158 of NZ_JBHYPU010000001.1, forward strand.
CAACACATCTATATGGTTTATCCCCATGACAAATCCAGATGGAGTGACTCTCCAGCAAAAAGGATTGTCTGCTTTTCCAGCTTCAGCACATGCGAACCTTATAAAAATGAACGGGGGAAGCAAAGACTTTAAAAGATGGAAATCCAATGCACAAGGAATAGACCTAAATAGGCAGTATCCTGCCCGTTGGGACGAAATTGATAATAATGCAAAAGCACCTTATTACAAAGACTATAAGGGGAAAGCACCACTTCAGACGACTGAAGCAAAAGCAGTTACCGCTCTTACATACTTAGTCGATCCCGAACTGACAAACTCTTATCATACTGCAGGAAGAATTTTATATTATCATTTTAACTATGGCTCCAATACATATGAGGGAGATAAGACGCTAGGAAGTACACTGTCGGCAATGACAGGGTACAGGCTAATTCCTCCTGATACGAATTTATCAAGTGGAGGCGGATATAAAGACTGGTTCATTCAAACATTCAAACGTCCTGGTTTTACTTTTGAACTTGCACCGTATGCAGGAGAAACAAATCCGCCAATCTCCATTTTCTCAGAAGAATGGAACCGCAATAAAAAAGCTGGTCTTTACATGGCGATTGACGGAGATAAGAGGTGGGAAAAGCGAATAACACCACTGACGAAAACGATTACCCTGACACAAAAAGTACCGCTGCATGATCGTCCAAATACTAAACACAAGATGGCGGCAGCGAGTCTGTATCCTGGAACATATAAAGTGAATGCGTCTTATGGAAACTTTTATCGTATACAAACCATACTTGGACCTAAATGGATCCTAAACAAAAGCTAAAACAAGCAGTGGATTGCTGCTTGTTTTTTTTATACGCTCTTTTCTAAAGGATTGTTGCTTTAGGAATTTTTTATTTTCATCATTGCAAGTTGATTGGAGCGCAAGGTTGCCGACTCCTACGGGACGAGCGTGCCAGCTACCTGAGTATTCTTCTCGCAAAGCATGCGACGAGGAACACACTTCATCAGAATTTACTTTTAGACGCAGGAGCACAACAACTTCTTTGTATGGGAGACTCCTAATGGCGCAAAGCGGCAGGAGGCTCACCGCACGCCCCGTGGAAAGCGAGCAGCCTGGAGCGGAAATCAACTACTTTCAAAAGCAACAATGTATGGGAAAACAGCCTTTATATAAAAGGAAATGAATAATCCCTTAAGAGTTAGGAAAGATAATATGGTAAAAATATGAAGGAGGTTATTATTTATGCAGCAACAGAATCAAAATCAGATGCAAAATCAGCAGCAGCCTGTATATCAAAACCCGCCACAAGTAATAACAGGAAAAGATCTTAATTATGTCAGAGACATGCTTTCATGGAATCTGCTTGGAATGAAGAAAGCACATTTTATGGCAACTCAATGTCAGGATCCAGAAGTTAAAGCAACACTTGAAAAAGCATGTCAAATGCATGAAAGCCACTATAAACGAATTATAGGGCATATCTCATCTCAACAGTCAGCTATGAATCAGACACAAGCTAATTTACAAAACTAGAAAGGGGTAAAATTCAATGAATGAGCCTAATAAAATTCAAAATCCAGAGTCGGCGGTACCTAAAACGCCGGAGATGAATGACCGGGATTTCATTAATGATATTTTGTCATATGAAAAGTATATGACAGATTCTTATTCTATAGCTTTAAATGAAGCAAGTCATGAAGCTCTCTATCAAGACTTGCTTGCCGTTTTTAATGAAACACAAAATATGCAGAGAGAACTTTACAACATGATGTTTAAAAAGGGCTGGTATGCACTTGAAGCAGCGGATGCTCAAAAAATGCAGCAAACCTATCAGCAATTTTCGAACTATATGAATCAGTTTCCACATCAGGGGCCAGCACAATAAAATAGTTAACCAGTAGGATGATCTAAAAAGATCATCCTTTTTTGTATACTATTGCCTACATTATTGATTTTTTAAAATACTACTTTTTGTGTAGGGATAACTAGTAAAGAATATGTGTTTTTATGAATAGACTAGATTTCTATTTATTATTTGAATATTATGATAATTAAATGAATGGCGACTCATTCATTTTGAAGTCTTACATATATTTGGAGGGATTCTAAATGAATACTTTTAAGTTGCTTTCCGCAGAGTTCGGCAAACTCGCTGCAAATAAGGCCATTCTTTTTTCTGTTATTGCAGCTTTGCTCGTGCCTGTTGTTTATGGCGGAATACTTTTATCAGCTACTTGGGGACCGTATGACAATCTTTCTAACTTGCCAGTCGCAGTAGTCAATAATGATAGAGGAGCTCTCTCAGGGGATCAGCCTATCAATGTAGGCAGCGATTTAGTAGCCAATATGAAAGAGGGCAAGGATTTAGGGTGGAAATTTGTTGATTCGGCAGAAGCGATGAAAGGAATTCAGAGGAATGATTACTATATGGCGATTATTATACCTGAAGATTTTTCGGAAAGGGTAACAACCGTAACAGATTCAAATCCCCAAAAGCTTGAATTAGAGTACATCCAGAATGAAGGGCTTAATTTCCTGGCTTCAAAAGTAACAGAAACAGCTGCACAAAAAATGCGTGAAAAACTTGCAGATACAATTACTGAAAACTATGCAGCAAATATTTTAGGCGAAGTCTCTGGTGGATTTGGACTGGCCGCAGATGGGTCATCAAAGCTTGCTGCTGGAACAAATCAGCTTCATAAGGGAACGAATGAACTCTTAACCTCTGTTACTTCCAAGCAGTCGGATATTACGAAACTCGCAAATGGAACAAAGGAACTGAAAAGCGGAACAGGGCTTTTACTAAATAAGCTTAATGAAAAATCTGGAGATATTAACAAATTGGCAAATGGCTCAAAACAGCTGCACGAAGGGACAGTCAGCTTAAAGGATGGATCTTCGCAAATCCTTGCAGGGCTCCAAAAAGCTGAAAATGGCAGTGAGGAGCTGAAGAATGGTGTAGCAGAACGGCTTGTGCCAGGAAGCAGAAAGGTAGCAGATGGTACGGGCAGGCTTAAGGATGGTTCTGCTGAACTTGCAGCGGGTGCACAAAAATTAGTTGCGGGGCTTGAAGAATATAAGAAGGCAAATCCAACTGTCAATGTTGGACCATATTATCAGCAAATTATTGATGGTGCAAAAAAGATATCAAGCGGACTAAACAACCTTTCCACAAAATCTGTTGCATTGAATGAAGGGGCAGTTTCGGTTGCGGATGGAATCGCTTACAAAGTTGCGCCAGGAACAGTAGCCCTTAATGATGGACTAAATCAGCTGGTTGCCGGACAGGCAAAACTTGATCAAGGAGCGGGAAAACTTGAATCTGGTGCTGCGCAAATCGCAGACGGTAATGCAAAGGTAGATAAAGGCTGGAACGAATTAATATCAGGAGTCTCAAAATTAGATTCTGGAGCTGGAAAAATCTCAGATGGAAACGCAAAAGTTGATGAAGGATGGAAGAAGCTGTCCCAAGGAGCAACTAAACTAAATGACGGAGCAGGTAAAATTAATGATGGAAGCGAAAAACTATCATCCGGTCTTAAATCAGGAGCTGATAAAACAGGTGGTATGAATGATAAGGATAATATCAATATGTTCGCCTCTCCTGTTCAGTTGAAAAGCAAAACAGTAAATGAATATGAGCACTATCGTGATTCAACTGCTCCATATGTAATTACACTTGCGCTGTTCGTAGGAATCTTGATAATGTCTCTGTTTATTGATTTTAAAAGACCGCCGTTTATTTCGAGCTTTAACTGGTTTGCAGTAAAGTTCCTTAATCTTGCGGCTCTTGCTGTTGTTCAGGCAATCTTGCTTTTAATTGTTGTGTTAATTTTAAAAGTTAATGTAAGCAATTTTGGCGGATTAATTCTTTTTGCTTTGATTGCTAGTATAACGTTTTCTGCTATTGTTCTATTTTTAGCAGCTTTTGCTGGAAACTTAGGACGTTTTATCGCGTTAGGATTTGTCATCATGCAGCTTTCTATAACAGGTGCAAACCTTCCAATTGAAATGCTGCCAGAGAACTTGAGAAACCTGAGTGAATTTATGCCTTTCACTTATTCGATCGCAGGATTTAAATCAGTTATCACGTTAAATGACTTTGGTGCAGCATTGTCCAACATGGCTATACTGCTGACATTCCTCATGGTGTTTGCCCTCTTAGCTTTAGTCGTGTTCAACTTTAAGAAGGACAGAGTACATGAGCAAAACAGAGAAGTAACTGCTTAAAATAAGGAAAAATAAAAGACAGACCTAAGGGAGAACCAGCAGGTCTGTCTTTGTGTTTATTTTAATATCAAGCACTTATCGTATGAGAAGAATCAACTTTAGGTTCAGGGACAAAAAATAGTAAAGTAATCCCAATAATGAAAAGGATGACCAGGCTGAATACAGCGCTTGCTGAGTTCCCGGTAACTTGAGCTGTAATAGCAACTAGCAAAGGGCCCATGATGGACGCGAACTTTCCGAAAATATTATAGAAGCCGAAAAACTCATTTGCATTTTTCTTCGGTACCAGCTTAGCAAAGTAAGCACGACTCAAAGCCTGAATGCCTCCCTGTGAAGTTGCGACTAGCATCGCTAATATCCAAAAATCGAGCGTCGTTTTTAAAAAGTAAGCATAAATACAGACAATAATATAAACGCAAATACCTACGTACAGCATCGTTTTTCCTGTGAATCTCTCTGATAATCTTCCATATAGAATGGCAAAGGGCGCTGCTACAACCTGAGTGGCAAACAGGATAATTAACAGGTTAGTAGACGTAATGCCTAAATCTGAACCATAAGCAGTGGACATCGTAATAATTGTCCCTACACCGTCAATGTAAAAGAAATAAGCAAGCAAGAACAAAAACAATGCACGATATTTTCGGATTTCTTTTAACGTGTTTCCTAACCGCCTAAAGCTGTTAACAATCGGTTTTGGCTCTCGCTCAATTCCGTACCGCTGATACACATTTTTCAGCATTGGAATGGTGAATACGCCCCACCATACAGCTGTTATAAGAAATGCAATCTTACTTGCAATCGTTGTTGAAAACGGAAGTGCTTCATTTTGAGCTAAAATGATTATGGCGATACTGATAATAAAGGGAATTGTACTTCCGATATAGCCTAAACCAAAACCTCTAGAAGATACTCTGTTCATTCTATCTTCAGTTGTTACATCTGTTATAAAAGCGTCGTAGAAGACGTTTGATCCGCTGGAGCCAATTGCTGTCAGTGTATAAAAAATTAATAATAAGAGCCATTGATCACTTGGTATAAAAGCGAGCGTTGCGGTAGAGATCAATCCAAGTATAAAAAAGAAGGTAAAAAAACGTTTCTTAAGTCCTTTATAATCTGCAATCGTGCCTAATATCGGGCTAAGCATCGCCAGAATAAAAGTGGCAACGGCAATCGTATAGCCAAGATAGGCTGTTGAATCTGAAGCACTCACACCGGCTTTCATGGCCGAAGCCTTATAAAATAGAGGAAACACTGCTGTTGTAATAATGATGGAGTATGCGGAATTAGCCCAATCATAGAACATCCAGCTATTCTCTTCTTTCGTGAACCGTTTCATTTGGTTTATCCTCTCTTTAACGATTTTTCGCAAACTTTGTAGCTCTTGTGAGTGGTTGATTTCCGTTACAGGATGCTCGCTTTCCGCGGGGCGTGCGGTGAGCCCCCTAGGCTAATCAAGCCTGCCGGGGTCTCACCTGTCCCGCTGATCCCGCAGGACAAGGAAGGCTTCGGCAGCGTTACATCGCACGAAGAAAATTGATTTTTATTTTCGAGGAGTCTCGCACCTTGCACTTCAATCAACTTTTCAATGAAGAGATTGAAAAGAATGAACCGAAGCAACAATCTTTTAGAGAATCCTTTCTTTAAGAATAATAGATTAAATCTTCTATAACAGAACCGTCTGTGCTGCCTAGATCAAGACCAAGAAGTCTAGCAAAAGTTGGTCCTTCATCGACAAGATGCATCGAAGGGACCACAACATTTGGACGAATTCCTTTTCCTGCTGCTATGAATACCGTAGTATAATCTTCTTTTTCAGGTGAATAGCCGTGAGAAGCGAGTGTATAGCGCTTTGCTCTTACATCTCTTTCGGTAATAGAATCGATAAATTCTCCATCTATTTCTTCTTTCAAGTAAAAGCCTCTTCTTGCTTCTACCATAAAAGCACAGTTTTCATCTGCTCCCATTGCTGCTGCCTCATGCTGACTGATGACTTTTTCAATGCCGCTTGTTTGAGTTAATACTAGATTCTTCAAAAGCTCTTCTACAACCTCCTTGGTTTTATGATCTGATGGTTCATTTAAGTAAATATATGCGGATCCATCACAACTCTTGCAATATGCTTTCCAGCTTTTCACTTTTCCGCGTTCATTTACATCTATTAAACCTTGTTCTTTGAATAATACGTTGAGCTTAATCGCTTTCGATTCATCAAGAGCACTATGATCTCCAAGAGCGATGATCGTAGATTTTTCATATATATCACTTTCTTTGAGCGCTTGAATGATACGTCCAAGTCGAACATCATGTCTCTTGACAGCAGCCATCGCCTCATTAGAAGAAAAGCCATGGTAATGACGCTGTGAATCCAAATCTACAAAATGAACGAGCAGCAGTTCTGGTTTTTTCGTTTTAATTGTATGCACTGTTGACTCTAATACGAAATCATCCAGTTCAGGCTGATTAAGTCCGTTGCGAAGATGTCCAAACCGTCTGTTCAAATCCAATTGATAGCGCATACTTCCATTTGAAAGAGAAACAGGTACCTGATGATGCCACGAACGGTTTGCAAAGATTTCAGGCATGTTGTAATCGATGTTTGCTCTAGCTGTAACTGGCCACAACAATGCTGCTGTCGTCATACCTGCTTTTTTTGCTTCATCATATAAAGTTGTGCCCTTCACATGTTTGCGATGCCAATACCAGTCTGGAGATAATCTCCCTGGCTGAAGGAACGTATTATTAATGACTCCATGCCGTTTTGGATAATTTCCTGTTACAATGGTTGTATGACACGGATAGGTAACAGAAGGATATATCGTTTGAACTTGATTGCAGTAAGATCCTCTTTGTAAAAGTTCTTTGAAATACGGAAGTTCCTGGAGCATAGGGAAATCCAGCGAAGATAAGCAATCAAAAGAGATTATGATTAAATGATCAGTAAGGCGCGACATAATGACCTCCAGCTTATATATTGATCTGCTCTTATGGTAAATAATAGCATATTAGAAAGAACGAGATGGGAGACTGTAATAAACTCTCTAAAAAATCATTTCGCACTTTCCAAACTTTGGCAAATGTGCTATGAATAAATTATCTAAAATGAGATGGTGATTAAATGTTTAAGTGGTGGCTTGGTGTTGTATTCATGTTTTTTATAGCGACGGGTGTAATCAGCTATTTATTTGTTATGGACTATGCCTCTGAAAAAGCGATGAGCGAGATTTCTAGAGAATTATCTTCGAATGAAGAAGAGATAAACAAACTCCTCGAGGACCCTGAGATCAGAAAATACATAGAAACAGGGGAAACGAACTCGAAAAATCTCCCCTTTACCACGAGAAAAGATGCAGTAAAGCTGATTTCTGAGAAGTATACTGTAACAGAATTAGCTAGAACGAGAGAACAGGTTAGCGACGGTTTAAGTGAAGAAGAAAAGGTAGCAGTTTATGAAAAGCTATTAGAAAAATTCACTGAAAAAGAATTGCTTGCTTTAAAAGTTGTGGCTCTAAAGGAAATAAATAAAAAAAATAAAAAAGCCCTCTAAATGGAGGACTTTTTTTTGCATTGATTAAAATGAAAGATAAATTCTTCCGTCTGTTTTAGAAATATGGTAGCTTTCAAATTCACCAAGTTCAACGATTGTTTCCTTGCCAGTATTTACTACAGTTTTTATCTGCTCTTTAATTGAGGGATGCATATCGTAAAGGATGTCTGCGTGCTCAACAGGAACAGATCTTGAACCTGTACTGAACATGATAAGAGGGTTACCTGAATCATTGGAATACATCGCAAATGAGTCACTATATTCAATCGCGTATAGCGCAGCATTATGCTTTTTTGCTACTTCAATCAAATCAACCAAATTTTCTTCTGCTGAATCCGTGATATTTACAAACGTATAACCATTTATCACTCTTGTTTCAGGGTTAACAGTTTTCGTTTCTTTTTCATTAGTTGTTGTCCCGGTACCGCATTTAACGGGCTTCTTATCTTCAGCTTGGCTTCGTTCAACAATTGACTGTTCAACATTAGGTGATGCTTTTTTGTTAACACCGTTAATTACGGGAACTTTTTCTTCGCCCATTGTTTTTTGTTTATAGGGATTTTGAACAAGCTCATTCGAAATTAATTCAGCTGAACGATCAGATGTATGTATTTCATTATTATCTTTTATATATAGATCAGAAGTTGCCTTGGCTTTGCTTTCAAGATCTTTATAAGTAAACACACCGACTGTAAGCAGTGCTGAAACTGTAAAAATAACCACACGATTTCTTTTCTTCAATTTAAAATCCCCCTTAAAAGCTAGTTCACTTATTAGACGATAATACCTCTAATTCGGTTTCAATTATTACGAAAATATTTCACTAATGTTACATAAAATGAATGTTTTTTTAAAGAGCAAATGCCAGTGGTTTTTACAGGCTATTTTTGGTAAAGCCCCGTTATTGCCATACCCATGGACACATGTTGATCCTTTATTTTATGCTCTGCCTCTTTCAACAGTTGTATTCATTGCCGTAACTTTAATGAAAAAAACTGCAAACATAAATAAACAAAGAGAAAAAACAGAAATCATACGGCAGTTTCTGAATAATAAAAATCCCTCACAGAACATGTGAGGAATTCGTTATGTATAAGTATGAACCTTCTTATTTTGTTGCAAACTAATAACAGAATAAGGAGGTCTTTCATTGGAACAAGCTAAAGGTATTTTAATCAAATTTATCGTTTCTTTGATCGCGTTTTGGATTGCATTGGATTTATTTTTTGATGCATCAATCAGTGATATCGTTTCTTTCGCTGTAACGGCTACAGTGGTATCTTATATTCTTGCTGATCGAATCCTTTTACCGCGACTTGGTAAAAAGAACACTCTAATGGCGGAATTTATTTTAATCTATATGATTGTATGGGTTTTTGGTTCTATCCTTTTAAATGGGTACCTTCAAATTGCGTGGGGAAGTATTATTTCAGCGGGTATTATAACCGCAGGGGAAGTTTTCGTGCATCAATACTTATTAAAACATATGCCGGCAAGAAAAAAGGTAAAGCGCCAGCATAGAAGATTTAGACAGCCTACTCTAAGGTATGCGACTGAGTTTGCTGAAGAGAAAGATCCGAGAGACAAAAAGTAAATTATATATCAAAAAAAGAAATCCTTTACAGGGTTTCTTTTTTTGATTGTTAAGTTTTTGTGAAGTAAACCCTTACATTGTTACAGTATAATTTCTGATTGTCAGAAAAACGTTTTCCTATTCCAACTATTCTAAAATAATAGTTTAGATAGGAGGAGTAATTTGGAATATTTACTGTTATTTTTCTTTACCTTGTCAATTCTATTTCCTGTAGTTCATTCCATTTATTGTTTACCACTTTTTCAAAAGAAACGTAACAGTCTAAAGAACTTAGTGACGAGACAAAACGGAATAAGTATACTAGTACCTTGCTACAATGAGAAAGATATTATTGAAACTTCTGTGACCAGTATGAAGAACTTAACTTATATGGATGCTGAAGTCGTTTATATTAATGATGGTTCTTCAGATCGAACGTTAATCTTATTAAACAAACTGTTAAAACTATCTCCTTGTTACAAGGAAGTACCAAGAGAATTGGAATATGAAAATGTAAAAATGTTTTACCAATCACAAATTCATCCGAATATTTATGTTGCTGACAAAAAAAACGGTGGTAAAGCAGATGCATTAAATGCTGGGATTGAATATGCAGATAAATCCGTAATAGTAACTCTTGATGCTGATACTATTTTGAATGATGATGCTCTAAATGCAGTCAATATGGCATTTCAGGATGAGAATGTTGTAGCTGCTGGCGGGATGGTGCATGTCTTGCAGACAAAAGTAGTTCAACCTCTTTATGGATTATCATTAAGTAAAGCTAATATGTTAGTCCGGGCCCAGACGCTGGATTTCTTAAAAGCTTTTTACGTGAATAAAGTTTCTCTGTCCCGTTTCCATGCTCTAGCAGTTATATCAGGTGCATTTGGAATTTTTACAAAAAAAGCTCTTCTGGATGTTGGTGGATATCGAGCAACAATTGGAGAAGATATAGACATAACATTAAAAATGCAAAAATACATCTCTAAAAACAAAAAAAGAAAAGTAATGCTTATACCAGATGCTGTTTGTTACACTGAATTGCCCGAAACAGTTAAAGACTTATTTAAACAAAGGGTTTGTTGGCAAAAAGCTTTTGTAGATTGTTTGTTTTATTTTGCTCCTTTCTTATTAAAATCACTCTTTAAAAAACCAGTATCCTTCTTTTATCTATTCGAAGGTTTCTTATCGGGGACTCTTGCCGTATATTTTATGACAGGAGTATTATTATTTGATCTGATTAGCGGTGAATTTTTCTCACTCTCATTTCTTTTAATTTATACCCTTTTTATTTTTATCCTTGGATACGTGTATGACGTATTGGCAATTGAGATGTCTGACCGGCATGGTTACTCCTTTCAAGATTCGGACCGATACAAATTATTAAAAACTATCTTTTTTGATATATTCATCTATCGGTTTATCACAATCTTTTCCGTTATCTACGGTACCATTGGTTACTTCTTTAACAAGAAAAGCTGGAATAAGGTAGCAAGAACCGGAAGAAATTATGATACGGAAGTGAAATCTGCGGCATAAAGAAAACCCCTTGATTCCTCAAGAATAACAATATAAATCCCCCGTTCCCAAAAACGGGGATTTTATATTGTATAATGTATAACCATACTTAATCGCGTTAATAGTTCTCCAGAATTATGATAAGAATGAGATCTATCTGCTTTAAACCTTATAGAATCTCCAGTTGATATGGTGTATTCAGTGTCATTTACTATTACTGTTAATTCACCATCAAAAACAGTTAAAAACTCTTCAGTTCCTTCTCCGTGGGATTCAGAACTAAGATACCCGCCTTTTTCTATTTCAATGGAATAAACCTCAAATCGTCGATTATCTTGGAATGGGAAATAAGGATATAATCGGTATTTTCCATTATCCTCTGTTAGTATTTGCACCTCACTTTTCAGGACTACCTTTGTGTCAGGCTGCGGTGAATTTATTAGTGAAGTAAACGAAATTTTTAACCCATTTGCTATTTTCCAGATTGTTGTAATGGTAGGACTAGATTCACCTCTTTCAATTTGTCCAATCATCGTTTTACTAACTCCAGTAAGCTCAGCAACTTTTTCAAGACTTAATTTCTTACTTTCTCTCAAAGCCTTTAAATTATTTGCAACGATGCGATTAATCTCTTCCATAAAAACACTCCTTAGACTATATACAATATAACGTCAATATCTTACAATATAACGTAAGACGTTATAATGACTTTTTAGACATTATAACACACATTCGGAGGAGGATTTATTTTGCCTACATTATCATTTTTGTTATACGTATTTGTTACTACTTTTACTCCAGGTCCTAACAATATAATGGCAATGTTATCTGCTAATAAGTATGGATTCAAAAAGACCATAAAGTTTTGCTTAGGGGTTGGTACTGGTTTTTTTGTCATTATGATATTGTGCAGCTATTTTAATTTGTTATTAAAAAATACCATTCCTAAAATAGAATTCGGAATGACTATCTTTGGTTCTATCTATATGTTGTACTTAGCTATAAAGATAATTTTTAGTAAGAAGGATAATAAGGAAAATGACCATATAAACCATAATGGCTTTTATACAGGAATGCTTTTACAATTCATAAATCCCAAAGTTATTTTGTATGGAATCACAGCTATGTCTACATTTGTCATACCATTTTACACTACTAATATAAGCTTAATTTTATATTCACTGTTTCTTGCTTTTGTCGGTTTTGTAGGCACTGTTTGCTGGAGTTTGTTCGGTTCCTTGTTTCAAAAATTCTTAACAAGATATAAAAGTCATTTTAATGTGGTTATGGCTTTATTACTTTTATATAGTGCCGTATCCATATTTTTAGAGAAATAAGTAAGCCGAAAAAGTTTGTGAAATATTGTACTTAAACAAAAGGGTGCATTTCTTGAAGATTGAGCTGTCTTATCAGGCAGCTTTTCTTATTCAGCTAAAGGGTAGGATTATTGAATAAGAATATGAATTTATTAATTAAGGTGGAGTTGCTCCATTCCTTTAGGGAACACAATTCGCTTCGGAAGACAAAAAAATATGAGGAGGAGAATAAAAATGAGAAAGAGTGTTTACGAGATGGTGACCGAGAGAATCATAGAGGAGCTTGAGAGCGGTGTTGTTCCTTGGCAAAGGCATTGGGTGAACGGGGAGCGGTGAACTGGAAGACACAAAAGCCGTATCGAGGAATCAATACGTTCTTGCTCGGAGCTGGAGAGTACGCGACGTTCAAGCAGATCGAAGAAGCGGGAGGGAGGGTGAAAAAAGGCGCAAACTTTAATTCCTTTCAACGTTTATTTCTAATAAAAAAAGCTCAACCCAAAAGGAAGAGCTTGTAAAAACTCTTCCTCATCTCTCAGAACACTTTCATGTTCTGATGGAATTGGCACCATACTGTTTTCAGAAGAAAACAGCGGTTGCCGGGCATCGCAGGGCCAGTCCCTCCGCCACTCTTGATAAGGAAATCAAGTACCTATTCATTTAATAAACTTAATTATATCTATTTTCAGAACTTTAGCAATATTTTTTCATCAAAATTATTAATTGATATTGCGTATTTTGTGAATAAAAAGCTTTTCATGGCAAGTCTAATACAATATTCTTGTTGACACCAAATTACATTTCCTCTATCATTATCCTAAATTTAATAAAAACTCTTATTAAGAGCAGGTGGAGGGAATTAGCCCAATGAAGCCCGGCAACCATCGGTGTACATTATTTTATACCGGAACGGTGCTAAATCTAACAGCTTACGCTGAAAGATGAGAGGACGAACGGACCTAAGTATCAGCCGTGTTCTCTCATGAACACGGTTTTTTTGTTGAATAAAGACGGAAAGGAGAACAATTATGACAAAACCTGAGTGTTTTACGTGGAGAGGTAAAGTGCTGGCACATACGATTCATTATCCCTCACTACAAGCTGTTGAAGAAGGAGCATATCCACTCATCATTATCTGCCACGGGTTTACAAGTACAAGAATTGGTGTGGATCGATTATTCGTAAAAACCGCAAAGGCACTTGTTAAACAAGGGTATGCGGTTCTGCGTTTCGATTATGCTGGATGCGGTGAAAGTGAAGGTGAGTATGGAGAGAATGGGTTTTATTGTTTAATCGATCAAACGCAAGCAGCCATTTCGTTTGGCCGGTCTCTTCCGTGCATTAATTCCGAAAGTGTTACGCTGATCGGCCATAGTTTAGGTGGTGCTGTAGCTGTTTGTACAGGTGCGATAGATAATCGAATCGGAAATATTATCCTATGGTCAGCTGTTGGACGACCATATGAAGATATTACGACAATTGTAGGATACAACAATCAGTTAGATAACGTTATTGATCATTTAGGATATGCAATTACTGATGACTTCATTTCATCTCTCAAGCCATTTTCACCGATTGACGATCTGTACAAATATAATGGCAACGTACTTTTCATTCATGGAACAGGAGACATCGTCATTGATGCTGTATATTGCTCAGAATATTATTACCATGCCAAAAAAAGGATAAAGGGAAGTGCAGAAATGGTTTTAATTGAAGCTGCCAGCCATACGTTTTCAACTATTCCGCATTTTAAACAGCTTATATCTGCAACATCGTTATGGCTTTCAAAATATGTTCCTGCAGATGTAAACCCTACTTTGAAAAAAAGTGTTTAAAAAGTGATTGACATTAATAGTAAATTCTGTAATAATACAAAGTAATTTGATAGGAATACTCTTATTAAGAGCAGGTGGAGGGAACTAGCCCTATGAAGCCCGGCAACCATTCATGCTGAACGGTCAGTATGGAAACGGTGCTAAATCTAACAGCAGTTAAGCTGAGAGATGAGAGGAAATCGGATTTTTTCGAGAAAGCCTTTTGTCTCTTTTATGAGCTCAGAAGGTTTTTTTGCATTCTGCCTCTTGAAGAGTTTTATCAAAGAACTATAGAAAAATTGGGGATAGGGGAGAAAGAAAAATGAAAAGAATGATTCAAGTTTTATTCGCAAGTGTGGCAGTGTTTGTATTAGCTGCTTGTGGATCATCAGCAAGTGGCGGAGAGAAAACGGAAAAACTAGTAGTTGGGGCATCCAACGTACCGCATGCTGAGATCCTGGAAGAAGCAAAACCACTTTTGAAGGAAAAAGGCATAGAATTAGAGATTGTTAAATTCCAAGACTATATCTTACCGAACAAATCACTATATGAAAAAGAAATCGATGCGAACTACTTTCAGCATATTCCATATTTAACACAACAATTGAAAGACAACCCGAAGTATAAGTTTGAAAATGCTGGCGCCGTTCACCTTGAGCCGATGGGCGTTTATTCAAAGAGACATAAGTCATTGAAGGATCTTCCGAATGGTGCGAAAGTTATCTTGAGTAACTCTGTTGCCGAGCATGGTCGCATCCTCTCAATCTTTGAAGCAGAAGGACTAATCAAGCTTAAAGAAGGAAAGGGATATGAAGCGCAACTTAGCGATATTGTAGAAAATCCGATGAACTTAGAATTTGTGGCAGACATCGATCCAGGTCTATTAACAAAAACGTATGAGCATGATGAAGGAGACGCGATTGTCATCAACACAAACTTCGCGATTGATGCGAATTTGAATCCGAAAGAAGATTCTATAGCTCTTGAAGGATCTGAATCACCATTTGCGAACATCATCACGGTTCGTGAAGGCGACAAAGATAAAAAAGCGATCAAAACATTGCTTGAAGTGCTTCATTCAAAAGAGATCACAGACTTTATTGACAAAGAATACAAAGGTTCTGTGCTTGCTGTGACGGAGTAAAGTGAGGTTATTTACGTCTTATTTTCGAGGTGAATGACATTGGGAATCTTATCTGATCGTGTAAACGAGCGCAGGCGAAGAATCATTACTTATATTCTTTCTGTAGCTAAATTAGAGTATCAGCAAAGCGATAAGGATTATTATCACAAACTTCCTTTAGCCAAATTGGAACAAGAATATAAGGAATTTCAGGAACTGCAGAAAAAGTTATAGCAAGTGTACAAAAAGCAGCTGGTTATCGGTTGCTTTTTGTTTTTTGCACGGAGCAGTTGCGATTTCTTTCCCCAGATAAATAGACTTCCGACTTATCACAATAAAACTGACCAAGTAAATTACTTCTTCTTTAAGTTGGATAAAGAACTCTAAGTAATTGGTTACTAATTGAACAAAGCTCTTCATCATATTATTCCGCAATACCAGCTAATAGAAGGTCAATAGATAAGACTAAAAAGCTGAAAAAGACATGTTACAATAAAAATGACATACAAAATAAGCTTCAAAGGCAGGACTTGAAGTTATTGTTATAAAAGTATTTTATTGAAGTATATATTACTTTACCTAGCCTCTATTTTTGCATTTATATGTTAAATTATAAAACAAAGAAGGGAGTGTAGAGAAAATGATCGCTTTGTATAAATTAAATAAAACACTAGAAGCTATCTTCATTCAACTATTAATCAAACAAGGTATTCAACCAACCTGCCTTCATTCTAAAAAATCGATTATCGATCATATGATGAACCCTTTTGTTCTGATTACTCCTTCACCTTATGTAAATGAGGTTCAATCATTTTCTATCCCAATTGTACCTCTTTCCCTTCATTTAAGTGATTTCGAAAAAACGATTAATGAACAAAATCTTTATGAACAAAATCTCTTAATTATGGTGTCAGATGAAGAAAAAAAGTGGTTAGACACTGAAAATCTTCTGATGTATCATAACCATTTTGATATTTGCAGCAAAGAATTTATTAAACTCAGTAATGCCAATAAAAACACAACATTTCTTGTTCCTTCTTGGGAAAGTAATCTCCCTATGTCTAAACGAACAAATGAAAATTTCTTTTATGTTCATCCTTCAATGGATACTGTGGTTTCCGCAATACGCCAGGCAATGAATTTAACTGATGTGACGAAAGAGATGTTTAAAGAAAAATACCAGGTACAAGCCATTGCCGATTCTGCTCATGATGGTTTAATAGCGGTAGACAAGCAAGGAAAAATAACACTAACCAATAATAATGCGAAAAAATATCTGGGACTAGAAGGAGATGTGGTGGGACGGAACATTACAGAATATATCCCACATTCCGATATGCTGAGGGTACTGCAAACCGGTAAGAAAGAAATAGGTGATGTAGCCAAGATCCTTGATCGCCAAATCATTATTAACCGTTACCCCGTTATTCTTAACAACACTGTCGTTGGCGCGGTATCTAATTTTAAAGAAATTACCGACTTGCAAAGAATGGAAATGAAACTAAGGAAAAAATTGCATGAAAACGGATTAGAAGCGAAATACAGACTAGAGGACATTATTGGGGAAGTCCAAGGGATTCGTGAAGCTAAAGAACAGGCCAAGATCTTTGCGCAAACAGATGCAACGGTACTCATTACAGGAGAATCTGGAACAGGAAAAGAATTGGTTGCACAAGGAATCCATCTGCAAAGCAGTCGGGCAATTGGTCCCTTTGTTGCCGTTAATTGTGCCGCTTTTCCTGAAAATTTACTAGAGACTGAATTGTTCGGTTATGAAGAAGGCAGTTTTACAGGAGCAAAGAAAGGTGGTAAGCAAGGGCTGTTTGAATTGGCGCATGGAGGAACTTTGTTTTTGGATGAAATCGGAGAAATGCCATTGCAAATTCAGGCTCACTTATTACGAGTTCTGCAGGAAAGATCGATCCGGAGAGTCGGAGGACAACGAACCATTCCTGTTAACGTACGGATTATTGCAGCAACCAATACAAACATCGAAGACGAAATTGAAAAGAAGCAGTTTAGAAAAGATTTATACTATCGTTTAAATGTACTTTCACTTGAATTGCCGGCTTTGCGAAACAGACTAGAGGATGTTCCCTTGCTTACCTGTCATTTTATAGAGCAATTTAATGAACAGCATCAAAAGCAAATTAAAGTGATCGATGAAGATTTTTATTCCGTTTTACAAGACTATCACTGGCCAGGAAATATTCGTGAGTTGCGAAATGTTTTAGAACGAATCGTTTTGCTTCAACAAGGTTCAGTCATAACGGCTAAAGATGCCTCATTTTATTATCCTAAACTTAGAAAGAAGAGAACTCAAACAACTGCCAGTTCCAGTATTGCGACTATTAAAGAGAATGAAAAAGATTTAATTCAAGGTGCGCTTCAACAATATAAAAGCAGGGCAGAAGCGGCAAAATCTCTTGGAATTGACCGATCGACCCTTTGGCGTAAAATCAAAGAATACAAGCTTTGATGTTTTATTTTGAAACAGATGATGCGAAATAAAACGAATGAAGTAGAATCACTGTTTTTGTTTGCCCTATTATACCCAAATAATTCAGAATATTTAAAATTAACTGAATTGGCATGAAACTTGCATTAGTAATTGGCAAACAAAAAAATGAGGTGATAGCTTGCAACATTTCTCAATAGCGGCCATACCTGGAGATGGAATTGGGCCTGAAGTCATGGCAGAAGGGTTAATAACATTAAAGAAAATTGAGGAACTGCACGGGGGCATTCATTTCTCCATTGACACATTTGATTGGAATTGTGATTACTATTTAAAACACGGAAAGATGATGCCAGAAAATGGCCTGGACATTCTGCGGGATTACGATGTGATTTTGCTTGGTGCCATCGGTGCACCAACTGTTCCTGACCACATTTCAGTATGGGAATTGATCCTGCCCATTCGCAGGGCCTTTCAGCAATATATCAATTTGAGGCCTATTAAACTATTAAGAGGTTTAGAGAGTCCTCTACGGTATAAAGCCCATAAAGATCTGGATTTTGTCGTAGTGCGTGAAAACACAGAAGGAGAATACTCCAATATGGGAGGGAGGTTACATGAAAACACTCCCTTTGAACTTGCGGTACAAAATAATGTCTTTACGAGATACGGAACAGAACGAGTTATCAATTATGCCTATTCCCTTGCTGAAAAAAGATCGAGGAAAAGGATGACTGCAGCTACAAAATCAAATGGAATCAATCACTCGATGCCTTTCTGGGATGAAATCGTCAAGGAAGTGAGCAAGCATCATCCTAACATCCAGACGGACATCTATCATATTGATGCACTGGCAGCTTATTTTATTACCAGACCGGAAGAATTGGATGTTGTCGTGGCAAGCAATCTGTTTGGCGATATTTTAACAGACCTTGGCGCAGCAATTGTGGGTGGTTTAGGACTGGCACCTTCAGGTAACATAAATCCGGAAAAAAATTATCCTTCGATGTTCGAACCCATTCATGGTTCTGCACCTGACATCGCCGGAAAGAAAATGGCCAATCCGATTGCGCAGATTTGGAGTATTAGCTTAATGATGGAGCATCTTGGTTTTTCTGATATAGCGGATTTGATCGTATCATCGATTGAAGAGGTGCTCATTGATCGAAAAGTGTCTACCCCTGACCTCGGAGGGAAAAATTCGACCCGTGAATTTGGAGAAGCTATTCATCAGCAAATGACCAAGAAAAGTATAAATTTTATTTAAGGAGATGAAATAAAAGATGACTGAGACAAAAACTTCTCTCTTACATGAAAAAAAATACCCTTTATACATTAACGGGAAACCCATTTATTCCGACCATAATATTCCTGTTTACCATAAGTACACAGGAGAATTGATCGCATCCATCTCAAAAGCTGATAAACATCATGTGCACGAAGCTGTGTCTGCAGCTGAAAGAACCTTTCAATCCGACCAGTTAACGGCTTTTCAACGTTCTACTATTCTATTAAAAGCAGCAAATTTAATGGAACAACGACGCGAGGAATTTGAGCTTTCTTTAGTCAGAGAAGTTGGAAAAACCCGTAAAGATGCAGCAGGGGAGCTGGATCGAACGATTAACACGATCCGTTTGTCAGCAGAAGAGGCGAAACGGATTGCTGGAGAAATGATTCCACTGCAGGCGACAGAAGGGGCAGATAACCGGTTAGGGTTTACCATTCGCGTTCCTAAAGGGGTTATTGGTGTGATTACCCCATTCAATTACCCTTTGTTATTAGGCGTCCATAAAATTGCACCTGCTCTTGCTGCGGGCAATACCATCGTGATCAAGCCTGCTACTGCAACTCCGCTGGCTACCTTTGGGCTGGTAGAACTTTTAGAAGAAGCAGGTCTGCCAAAAGGATATGTGAACATCATTACCGGATCAGGAAGTGAGGTGGGTGAATGGCTGTTGGAAGATGAACGAATCGCGATGTATACGTTTACTGGCTCAGGTGAAGTAGGTAAGCACATTAAAGAACGAAGCGGTTTACGGCCGGTAGCACTTGAACTGGGAAACAACTCCCCGAATATTGTTCATGAAGACGCAGATCTGGACCTTGCTGCCAAACTGACCGCAAGCCGCAGTTTTCATAATGCAGGACAAGCCTGTATAGCCGTTCAACGCCTGTATGTACATCAATCTGTATTGAATGAGTTTACAGAAAGCTATTTAGCGTACGTACAACAGCTGAAAGTCGGCGATCCGGAAAAACCAGAAACAGATGTAGGTCCGATGATTAGTGAGAAAGAGGCGATTCGATCTGAGAAATGGGTGAATGAAGCGATCGAACAAGGAGCTAAAGCATTGCTTCCGGTAAAGAGGGAAGGAGCGATCCTATATCCAACAGTACTTGTGGACACGAACCCTTCAATGAAGGTGGTTTGTAAAGAAGTCTTTGCACCTATCGTCTGTATCATCCCTTATCAAGATATTGAAGAAGCTTTTCACTCCGCCAATCAATCAGAGTATGGTTTACAAGCTGGGATTTTCACTCGTGATTTGCAGCTGGCGATGAAGGCAGCGAAGGTACTGCAATACGGGGGAGTCATTATTAATGATGTATCCACTTACCGTAATGACGTTATGCCTTATGGGGGAGTCAAAAATAGTGGGATTGGAAAAGAAGGTCCGCATTATGCGATTCAAGAAATGACAGATGAACGAATGGTGGTGATGAATCTGTGAATACTGGATTGTTAGAAAGAAAAACAGCCATTATTACTGGAGCAGGATCAGGTATGGGAAAAGCTGCAGCCAAATTATTTGCTGCACAAGGAGCAAACGTTGTATTAGCGGATTTAAATAAAGACGCTGCAGACCAAACGGCAAAAGAAATAGATCAGACCGGACAAGTTCTCGTAATTCAAACGGATGTGGGAGACGATGAAAGTGTTCAAAATCTTGTAAATGAAACATTCAATGCATTTGAAGATATGGATGTCCTAATTAATTGTGCAGGGGTTCCACAATTCTTTACCCCGATTGAAGAAATGAGCATTAGTGAATGGGATAAGATTATGTCAGTTAATACAAAATCCATTTTTCTAACCACACGTCATCTTGTCCCTTATATGAAAAAGAAGGGAAAAGGTTCGATAATAAATATCGCATCGATTGCAGGGATCCGGGCTAGGCCAGGACTAAATGCCTACTGTGCATCCAAAGGAGCTGCCATTATGCTAACGAAAGCATTGGCGCTTGAATTAGCCCCATTTAAAATCCGGGTTAATGCCATTAATCCAGGTCCTGCTGAAACCCCAATGCTAGGAAAATTTTTGCCTGGCGATGCCCAACAAGTAGAGGAAGATAAAAAGAAGATCTTTCTTGACAGTGTTCCTTTAGGCACGCTAATCCAGCCTGAGGATATTGCCCAAGCGGCTTTATATCTTGCTTCTGATCTCTCCAAGGCTATTACTGGGGAAATCATGAATGTTGACGGAGGAAGAGGAATCTAGATTGCTTAATAAATCCAGCCATTTTAATTAAAAGGGGAGAATGTTATGAATCAGTCGATTGTCACGATTGAAGAGCGCACTACTAAAAAAGTCTTTAGGAGAATCATTCCCTTTATTTTCTTGTTATATATTGTCGCCTTTCTTGATCGGGTAAATCTTGGTTATGCTGCATTAGATATGAATAAAGACTTAGCAATTGCCAGCTCTACTTTCGGATTAATCTCTGGAATTTTTTTCTTCGGCTACTTCCTGTTTGAGATTCCAAGTAATATACTGCTCCACAAGGTTGGTGCGAGAAAGTGGATTGCACGCATCATGGTCAGCTGGGGCATAGTCGTTATTTTGACAGCATGGGCTCAAAGCGCTACACACCTCTATATTTTACGTTTTCTTCTTGGCGTAGCAGAAGCTGGCTTTTTTCCAGGAGTTATTTTATATATTACTTATTGGTTTCGGGCGAAAGAACAGGCTAGAGCCTTTGCTTTATTCATGACTGCGCTTGCAGCCTCCAATATTATTGGAGCTCCATTATCTACTTGGATCATGGATAACATTAGTTGGGCTGGGATGCAAGGATGGCGCTGGATGTTTATTTTGGAAGGAATACCCGCAGTTATCATAGGGATTGTTACGTATTATTACCTAACAGATCGTCCACAAGAGGCAAAATGGTTAACAAAAGAAGAAAAAGAGTGGCTAATTCAAGAAATTCGCTATGAAAACGAGCAAAAAGAGGGCAGCAAGCATTATTCTGCACGTCAAGTATTGTCTAATCCTCACGTTTGGAGACTATCTTTCATCTACTTAACACTAGTTATTGGGTTGTATGGAATTGGATTTTGGATGCCTACCATCATAAAATCATTTTCATCGATTCTTACGAACACGCAGGTCGGACTCATTACAATGATTCCTTACATCGCCGGCGGTATTTGTATGATATTGTGGGCTCGACGGTCAGACAGGTCAGGGGAACGAAAAATGCACACTGCATTGCCACCTTTATTAGGGGCGGTAGGTTTAATCGGTGCTGGAATAACTACTAATCCGTATTTGTCTGTTGTAATGATGTCCATTGCAACCATTGGAATTTACAGCTTTTTTGGTCCTTTCTGGTCACTTCCTGCTTTCTTTTTGACAGGAGCTTCTGCAGCAGTTGGAATAGCGTTAATTAATTCAATTGGTAACCTCGGGGGATTTGTTGGTCCTTATATGATTGGTTATTTAAATGATCTTACTGGGAACATGGAGGCAGGGTTATATTTTCTAGGATTTAGTTTGATTATTACAAGTTTGCTAGTGTTTAGTATTAAAAAACAAATTTCGGCTGTAAAAACAGATGCACCGTTGGTGAAAACGAAATCGTCATAAGTAACCGGTGGATCTACAAGGGGGGATTTTAATGACAAAGCCTCTTATTCAGGTTAACAAGGTTTCATTTGAATATAGCTTAAACAATAATCGTTCCATACAAGTACTGAATGAGGTTTCATTTGATATTTTTCCAGGTGAATATGTAGCTATTATAGGTCACAATGGCTCTGGCAAATCTACACTTTCAAAACACCTGAACGGTATCTTAAAACCTAGTAGCGGAGATGTTTTTGTTAGCGATTACAATACAAAAGAACAAAAGCTGCAACGTGAAATTCGTAAGAAGGTAGGGATGGTATTTCAGCATCCCGATAACCAGATTATCGCTACCCTTGTTGAAGACGATGTCGCTTTTGGGTTAGAGAATATCGAAGTCCCTGCTTCAGAAATGAAAGAAAGAATTGATTTTGCATTGGAAGCGGTTGGAATGAGTGATTTCCGGAAAAGACCACCTCATCATCTCTCAGGAGGACAAAAACAGCGTGTCGCCATTGCAGGAATTCTTGCGATGAAGCCTGATTGTTTAGTGCTGGATGAGGCAACCAGCATGCTGGACACCTATGGAAGAAGAGATATTCTGAACGTTGTCCGTAAGCTTAATAACGAGGGAATGACGATCATTTCAGTAACCCACCATATGTCAGAAGTAGCTGAAGCAAGCAGGGTCATTGTCATCGAAAAAGGCCAAATTGTAATGGTTGGCACACCCAGAGAAATTTTTCAGCACTATGAACTGCTGCATCAGTTGCAACTCGATGTTCCTGTAGCCAATCAATTAGCCAGAGCGATTCATGAATATGACAATGAATTTCAGTCAGATTTGATCCATAATGACGAGATTATTCAAGAGGTTATGCGATTATCAGCCAAGAGAGGGGTGTATGTAGGATGAATGATAACCCCATTTTAGAAGTAAATCATTTACAGCACATCTATATGGAAAAGACCCCTCTTGAGCACCAGGCGCTCTCTGGAGTCAGTCTGCGAGTGTACGAGGGGGAATGCATAGCAATTATTGGACATACGGGATCTGGAAAATCTACTTTAATCCAGCATTTCAATGGGCTGATGCGGCCCCAGATAGGTGCAGTAATCGTAGATGGCCAGCATTTATCTGATCCAAAGCTAGATGTAAAAGGATTGCGAAGAAAAGTAGGCCTAGTGTTTCAGAACCCTGAGGATCAGATTTTCGAAAAATTGATCGGTGATGATATTGCTTATGGACCATTAAAGATGGGGCTTCCATTAAAAGAGGTAAGAAGCCGTGTGAAATGGGCAATGGAATTAGTTGGTCTTCCCTTTGAAGAACTGAAAGACCGGGTGACCTATGCCTTAAGCGGCGGGCAAAAAAGAAAAGTCGCCTTGGCAGGGGTGTTGGCTCTAAAGCCTAAAATTTTAGTATTGGACGAGCCGACAGCCGGACTTGATCCTTGTTCAAGACAGGAGCTTTTGGACAATATTGTTCAGTTGAACAAAAAAGAAAACATGACCGTCATCTTTGTCTCTCACAATATGGAGGAAGTGGCGTATTTAGCCGAAAGAATTTATGTATTAGCAGATGGTAGAAACCTAATTGAAGGAACGCCTCGGGAAATTTTTGGTAATAATGAAACACTTGCTAAGCATCATATTGGATCACCTCAAACTGTGGAGATTCTTACCCAGTTAAAAGAACGAGGTTATGCTGTCAATCTTAAATCGTATGAAATAGAAGCTGCCACAAAAGAAATTGTTTCTGTTCTTCAATCCTATAGGAGGTGAGGGAGATGGCTAGTTTTGAATTCGAATTAACCCGCAATATTACAATCGGCCAATATTTGCCGACAGGTTCACTCATTCATCGTCTTGATCCCCGTTTTAAGCTTTTAGCCTTCACCATTCTTGTCATTGCAATGGCTATATGTCAGACCTATGTTGGAAACATGATCGCACTTGCTTTTGCCTGTTATTTGTTTTACATCTCACGCATTCCTATCAGCTATGGTTTATCCGGAGTTAAGCCAGCCATACCTTTCATTTTGATATTAGCCGTCTTACAGCTACTGTTCTACAGTGAAATCGCTTCGGGCGGAACGGTTATTGTTGACTATAGCTTTATCCTGATTACGAGTGATAGCATCCGCTTGGTAATGGTTTCTGCACTTCGATTTATTGAAATCATTTTCTTAAGCAGTGTGTTAACGTTAAGCACTTCGACCACACAAATTACACATGGGATAGAGAGTTTGTTGGACCCATTAAAACATGTGAAGTTTCCGGTCCATGAATTTGCGCTGATTATTACAATTGCGATCCGGTTTGTTCCTACGTTCGCGATGGAAATGGAAAAAATGATGAAAGCTCAAGCTTCAAGAGGGGCAGAATTTGGAACGGGTGCCTGGTGGAGAATTATCCAACGAACAAAAGATGTATTTCCTATTATCATTCCTTTATTCAATGTTGCCATGGCACGAGCGGAAGATTTAGTGCTGGCAATGGAAGCCAGATGCTATACACCAGGGAGTGAGCGGTCCATATATACAAAGTATAAAGCTAAGAGCAGTGATTATATGGCGCTTCTTCTCTGTGTTTTGTTTGCTTTTCTCTTACTGGCATTTCCTTTTCCCTATTAGATTATAAATCTGAATTTCTGTAATAAGGAGACACCATTATAGCATTCAATACAAATTTTAGGAGGGCAATAGAATGGAAAGAGGATTAACTACTAGAAAGATTGTCATTGCAGGAGTCTTAGGAGCTGTAGCTATTTTACTAGGTGTCACCCGGTTAGGTTTTATTCCTGTTCCAACTGCTGCAGGTAACGCTACCATCATGCATATCCCAGCTATTATTGGAGGGATCATGCAAGGACCGTTTGTTGGACTGGTCATCGGACTAATATTCGGTGTGTCGTCGTTTCTTGATGCAACCATACCACTATTTAAAGACCCGTTAGTGGCCATTATTCCTCGGCTGTTTATCGGAGTGGCCGCCTATTTAGCTTACGTTTCATTAAGGAGAATAAATGAATATGCTGCTATTGGTATAGCTGGATTTGTCGGAGCTTTTACGAATACGCTACTCGTTTTGACAATGGCGGTAATTAGAGACTATATTGCTCCGGGTGTTGCGGTTACAATCGCCTTAACCAACGGAATTCCGGAAGCGATCGTTTCTGTTATCATCACGCTGGCTGTGGTTGTCGCGTGGAAAAAGCTGGATCATCGTGGAAACAAGAAATCAAAGATCTCAAGAGAAATATAGTGGAACGGTTTCATAATATTACAGACGTTCCGGGCATTAAAATTGGTAATGAAGAAGACAAAGTAGGTTATACAGGCTGTACCGTTTTATTGATAGAGAAGGGTGCTGTTTGCGGTGTAGAAGTCAGAGGTTCTGCTCCTGGAACAAGAGAAACAGATTTACTTAATCCTATGAATCTCGTAGACCGTGTACACGGTATATGTCTAGCGGGAGGAAGTGCCTATGGTCTTGATGCTGCAAGCGGTGTTATGCAGTTTCTGGAAAAACAAGGCATTGGGCTTGATGTTGGTGTTGGAGTCGTTCCGATTGTTCCATCGGCTGTTCTGTTTGATTTGCCGGTAGGAGATCCTGCTGCTCGGCCTGATCAAAAAATGGGATATCAGGCCGCATTAAAAGCGAAACGTGGACGCTTTCCTTTCGGTAATTCAGGAGCAGGATGCGGAGCGACAGTTGGAAAAGTTGCAGGTCACCATAGAGCCATGAAAGGTGGACTTGGTTCGGCGTCTAAAGTTTTCCCAAATGGTTTAATTGTCGGAGCCCTTGTTGCTGTTAATGCGATGGGGGAGATTCGAATTCCTGAAACAAGAGAAGTAATTGCCGGTGCGAGAAATGATCAAGGGAGAATAAGGAGCAGTATAGAGTGGATGCTTGAACAGCCCTCCATTCCCCTAACGGCAGGCACCAATACAACCATTGGTGTTGTTGCATGCAATGCAAAGTTAACTAAATCGCAGGTCTCTAAGGTAGCCTCGATGGCACATAATGGCTTAGCGAGAACCATCTATCCTGTTCATACGATGTTCGATGGGGACACCATCTTTTCATTGGCTACTGGGGAAATTGATGCATCTGTTGATCTGATTGGGACGATTGCTGTAGATGTTTTAGCTGAAGCTGTCATCTTAGCGGTTAAGAATGCTGAAGGGATTGAGGGATTTCCATCAAGTAAAGATGTCTATGAATCTTAATAAGAAAGGACTTGAGCAATGAATACAACGATAGAATCTATTCTTCATTATGTTGATCAAAAAGAAGTGGTTGAACTTACAAGAAGTCTTATTCGTATTCAAAGTGTCTATCGTCCAAAATTCGAGGGTGGTAACGAAGAAAAGGTAGCTCGTTTCATAGTTGATTATCTCAAGAATATCGGTTTAGAGGTTTATTACGAAGAAGTAGCACCAGGCAGGCCAAATGTTATTGCCATTTATGACTCTGGTCTTCCAGGGAAAACACTTTTATTTGAAGGACATACAGATGTAGTGACTGAAGGAGACCTTGATTCTTGGACGTATAATCCCTTTGGCGGAGAAATCAGTAACGGGAGAATTTATGGAAGAGGTTCCTGTGATACAAAAGGAAACCTGGCTGCTGCTATTTCTGCCGTTCATTCACTGAAAAAATCAGGCGCAGCTTTTACAGGGAAAATTATCCTTTGCATCCCATGTGACGAAGAGGGGATGATGATCGGAATTAAAGATTTTATCAGAAGAGGCTGGGCTGATCGCGTGGATGGAGCCATCATCTGTGAACCAGAGGAAAATCAGCTTTGTATTACACAAAAAGGGGCGATGCGCATCGTCTTAAAAACGTATGGAAAAATGGCTCACGGTGCGATGCCGCTTACAGGAATTAATCCCACTACACGAATGGCCAGATTAATTGTTGAATTGGATCAACTGGAACAAATAGAAAAAGAACGTCTGGGTGAACATCCTTATCTTGGCTGGCCGAGTATTACACCAACTATTGTACAAGCTCCTGTTAAAGGTGAGCCTCAAATTAATGTTGTACCGGCACAATGTATGACTGCACTTGATATCCGCACGGTTCCCGGCCAGGATCATGATCAATTGACGAAGGAAATAGAAGACATTATTGAACGGCTCGGCAAGGAAGATCCTGATTTTAAAGCGACACTTGATCTCATTGAGAACAGGCCTTGGACAGAAACGCCTAAAGATCATGACGTGGTCCAGGCTGTGGCGCAGGCATATACACAAGTTACGGGAAAAGACCCCGTCTATAATGGGGTACCAGGGGCAACAGATGGAACGTTCCTCCATCTCGCAGGTGTGCCGATTCTTACAACAGGAGCAGGTGATCGCCATATCCCTCATCATGCTGATGAATATGTGGATATCGATGAACTCGTAGAAACAGTAAAAATCTATACACTTTCCGCCCTTAACTTTCTGAAATAGAACCTTAAAGGAAAAGCGTTCATTTTAAAGGAGGAACAATAAAGATGACAGTAACGAAGAGTAGTACGAAACTTTTGAAGAATTATATCAATGGACAATGGGTTGAATCGAATAGTTCTGAGAATCTGGAAGTGCCAAACCCTGCTACAGGTGAAGTTCTGGCACGTGTTCCGATCTCAACGAATGAAGATCTCAACAAAGCAGTTAAGGCAGCAGATACTGCATTTCAGAAGTGGAAACATGTGCCTGTTCCGAAGCGTGCTCGTATCATGTTCAAATTTCACTATCTCTTGACTCAATATCATGAAGCGCTCGCCAAATTAGTCGTTCATGAGAACGGTAAAGCTTTTAATGAAGCATATGGAGAAATTCAAAGAGGAATTGAATGTGTGGAATTTGCTTCTGGTGCGCCAACACATTTGATGGGGGAAACGCTGTCAAACATTGCAGAAGATATTGATTCAGAAATGTTCCGATATCCGCTTGGAGTTGTCGGTGGTATCACACCTTTTAACTTTCCGATGATGGTGCCCTTATGGATGTTCCCACTCGCGATTGTGTGTGGAAACACGTTTATTCTGAAGCCTTCTGAACGAACACCTATTTTAGCGAATCGTTTAGCAGAATTGTTGACGGAAGCAGGTCTGCCTGAAGGCGTTTTTAATGTTGTGCATGGTGCTCATGATGTCGTAAATGGCCTCCTTGAGCATGAAGATATCAAAGCGATTTCATTTGTAGGTTCACAGCCAGTTGCGAAATATGTATACGAAAAAGCAGCACTTAACGGTAAAAGAGTCCAAGCCCTTTCCGGAGCGAAAAATCACCATATCGTCATGCCAGATGCAGATATAGAAAAAACCGTTCAAAATGTCATCAGTTCAACTTTTGGAAGTGCAGGACAACGCTGTATGGCATGCAGTGCTGTTGTTGTCGTCGGTAATAATGATCAATTTGTGGAAGAACTTCGGAAAAAAGCAGATGGGTTAACAATAGGTAACGGACTGGATGATGAAGTTCTATTGACACCAATCATTAGAGATTCCCATCGACAAAAGGTACTCGGGATTATTGAAAAAGGCATCGAAGAAGGTGCTGACTTGATTCGAGATGGCCGCAGTGAGATGTCTGAGTTAACAGATGGTAACTTCTTGGGAGCTACGATATTTGACCATGTATCACCCGATATGACGATTGCAAAAGATGAAATTTTCGCGCCTGTCCTCAGTATTTTACGTGCTGAAGATTTAAATGAAGGTCTAGATTATTTAAGAAAATCACGATATGGAAATGGTGCTACACTCTATACGAAAAATGCACATGCTATCCGTCAATTCCGTGAAGAAGCGGATGCTGGAATGCTTGGAATTAATGTAGGTGTACCGGCTACAATGGCGTTTTTCCCATTCTCGGGCTGGAAAGATTCATTCTATGGTGATCTTCATGTGAACGGAAAAGATGGAATCAATTTCTATACACGTAAAAAAATGATCACATCTCGCTACGATTACTAAAGGAGTGGAGAGTAATGGTTCTTCAAGTGGATCAATCCAAAGAAGTACTTAACAAAGATGAACAGTTTGTTTGGCATTCTATGAAACCTTATAATCCGCATTCGACAATGGTCGTTTCAAGTGCGAAGGGTGCTTGGATAACAGATATAAACGGTGACAAATATTTAGATGCAATGGCAGGTTTGTGGTGTGTAAATGTAGGTTATGGCCGTACTGAATTAGCAGAAGCAGCTTACGAACAACTAAAGGAAATGGCATACTTTCCATTAACAAATAGTCACTTGCCTGCAGTGAAGCTCGCTGAAAAGTTAAATGAAATGCTTGGTGGGGATTATGTTATTTTCTTTTCCAACAGTGGATCTGAAGCGAATGAAGCTGCTTTTAAAATAGCAAGACAATATCACCAGCAACGTGGCCAGCATAATCGATTCAAAATCGTTTCACGTTATCGTTCCTACCACGGGAATTCAATGGGAGCGCTTGCTGCAACCGGCCAAGCCCAGAGAAAATTCAAGTATGAACCTCTTGCACCTGGATTTCTTCATGTCTCACCTCCAGACACCTATCGGATGCTCGATTCTGATCTTGACCATGCAAAAGATATGGCTTGTGTACAAGAAGTCGATCGGACGATGACATGGGAACTTAGTGAAACTATCGCAGCGATGATTATGGAACCAATCATAACGGGTGGGGGTGTGTTGATGCCTCCTTATGGATACATGAAGGCAGTTAAGGAAGTTTGTGAAAAACATGATGCACTGTTGATTGTGGATGAAGTCATCTGCGGGTTCGGCCGTACCGGAAAACCGTTTGGCTTTATGAATTATGAAGTGCAACCAGACATCATTACGATGGCAAAAGGAATAACATCAGCTTATTTACCACTCTCAGCAACTGCAGTAAAGAAAGAGGTATACGAGGCATTTAAAGGAAATGATGAATATGATTTCTTCAGGCACATCAATACATTCGGTGGTAATCCTGCAGCTTGTGCACTCGCATTGAAAAATCTCGAAATCATGGAAAATGAAAAGTTATTCGATCGGTCTCGAGAATTAGGATATCGATTGTTAAATGAGTTGCAAACTCATTTACAAAACCATCCATATGTCGGTGACGTTCGTGGTAAAGGACTTCTCATTGGTATAGAACTGGTTAAAGATAAAGAAACGAAAGAGCCCCTTGCCATAGGCATGGTAAATGATGTGATCGAAATCTGTAAAAAGAATGGTTTGATTATCGGAAAAAACGGGCTTACTGTAGCGGGTTATAACAATGTATTAACATTAGCGCCTCCATTAAGTATAGAGGACAATGATTTGTCATTTATCATTCAGGTACTCACAAATACCCTGAATGAATTGGTAAAGTAAATGATTAAAAAGGTTGACCCATTTTTTCTCGGGTCAACTTATTTGTTTAGTCTGTTTTAACCCTAGATTAGGGAAGAGTACAAGTACTTGCCAAAACTTACAAATAAAATGAGTGATAAAAACTATTCTGTAATGTATTATAATTCAGTGCAGGATTCCACTACCAATCTAGGGCGATAATAGCTTGCTTAAATTCTTAAAACTGTTAAACCTTCAAAAGGGGAATTTAGTTTGTTCATGTGCCGATTTCGTGCCGATTGGATTTGAAAACTGATTTATCAAGGTTTATATATCTATTGAATACATTCTAAATGAGATCATTAATTATGTTTGAGATGGAAGGTTCAATCGATAATGCTTTGATCCTTCTACCCTTTACCGGAGGAAGTCGATTAATTATTTATCAGCCGTTAATACAAAAAGAGCTTCCAGTTTTGATTTTAAAGGGTTCTAGCACTTATTTTTGCTAAAAAAAACGTGATATATGTTCCGCACACAAGTTCATCGTTGGGAAGGCAAACAAAAATAAACCCCTGATATTATTTGTATCAGGGGTTTACTTACTTAAAATCTAAAAAAACAAAACCCTTGATTCCTAAAGGGTTTTTATCGTTTATGTATGGTGGAGACTAGCGGGATCGAACCGCTGACCTTTTGGCTGCCAGAGGAAATCTAGAAATAAATCTGAGTTAATTCAGTTTCAATAGGATTAAATAATTCTTATTTAATAAGGTTTTTTAGAAATTCAAAATAAAAATAAAACAATTTAAACCAATCGAATAAAATACGTCCGTGCACTAATTTGTGCACTGAATTTTATTTATATTAACTTAAGCTTACAAATAATTGATAATTAAAAGAAAGCTTGATAAAGGGTTTATTGATTTAAGGAACTTTTTCCCTTTGTATGCGAATAGGTATAATCCCAGTATCCCGTTTCGATTTTTTCCAATTGATCTCTCATGTATTCCTTTAGATCGTCTTCCATTTCATCTCCTTCTATCTCATCAGTAGTAAATGTAATTTGCCTTGCTTTTTTAAAATCCATTACAGTAACCTTTCGATTAAAATTAGTAGAACTCTTAACCGTAAACATTATGTCGTATCTCACTTTTAATCACTCCTTTTTGAAATAATTATATACGAATGTACGTTCGATGAAAATTGGAATAAAAACGGGCATTTTATAATATGGAAGAGAATATGGATATAGTTAATTATGGAGAATTTGGGATATAGAGCGAAAGCAGCATTGAAAATGTGAAAGTTTTTATTCAACAAACGGGCCAGATTGTTGAATAACATATTGTGAAAAAGAATAAATTTTGAAATAATTGGTATTAAGCAAACAGGTAGGATAGTTGCAGAAATTATTGAAGGGTGGGGGGAATTATGGGTTCAAGAATAATGCACTCAATTATTGGTAATAAAATTGCAGAGACTTTATCGATAGAAGATAAAACATCATTTTTGCTTGGAAGCATCGCTCCAGACGCTGTATTTTCACACGAAGAAAAAAACTTATCACATTTCTTTATAGGTGATGTACAAGATTATTCAAGAAGTGTTGATAGTAAAGGATTTTTACATAAATATTGTTCGGAAGTAGAAAATTACAACTCTTATATTATGGGGTACTGTGCACATTTAATTGCTGATGATATCTGGCTAAGAGGTTTTAATCTTTCTTGGCTGAAAAACAGAATGGATGCTGATGAAGGATTATACAAGTTATACCATAATGATTTCCGATTACTAAATGGGAAATTACTAGAACACTATGGTTTTACAAATGAAATGAGAAAAACGTTTAGTCTTTTTCCTGCAATTTTAGACTTAGAAGAAGTTAAGTCCAAAGACGTTGAAAATTTTGTTCCTTATGTATTAGGCGATATGGAGTACGATAATGAAGTTTTAAATGAACAACTTAATGTTTTTACGTTTGATCAAATAGTTGGTTATATAGAGACATCAGTTGAAGTGGGATTATTGAAAATAAAACAATACTAACTTAAAAGAGTTTAAGGGTTTGCTGCATAAATATTTTGCTCCGACTCAAGAAAAGTGCAGGATTGTGGGATAAACACTATTGGAGGATGTAATGGGATACATTATGGATTTAAGAAAAGTAGTGGGTAGTCGCCCTCTAATTATGGCTGGTGCGTGTGTAATACTTGTAAATAGTAAAAATGAATTATTATTACAACTTCGTAAAGACAATAATTGTTGGGGATTAGCTGGTGGTTCTTTGGAGATTGGAGAAACATTAGAACAAGTAGCTAAAAGGGAATTATTTGAAGAGACGGGACTGAACGCAAATAATTTAATTTTATTCAATGTCTTTTCAGGACAAGATTTTTACTATAAATATCCTCACGGCGATGAAGTATATAATGTTGTATCTGCCTTTGTATGTAGGGATTATGAAGGTGTATTGAGAAGAGAGGAAAGTGAAGTTCAGGATTTAAAATTTTTTAAGTTTAATGAACTTCCCCCAAACATTAGTCCACCTGATTTACCAATATTAGATGAATATATTAGAAGTGCTTATTAAGCTAACGGGTGCATTTCTGTAATAAGAAATGCGTCTTTTTATATGAAAGGGCATGATTGTGGAGTAACTCTTATACTGCGTTGTAAAATCATACTATGCAACAAAATTTTCCACAATTATGAAAATATGAACAACCATTCGGTATCTTCAGGTTAATTTTAGCAAGATATATTTTGTGATATTGTGAGGTTCTTCACCAAAAGTAATGGTCAGTTTATTGGAACAAGGATCTAAGATATGGGTAAGTTATAGTAGGGAGGTGAGTATTTATGATAATTTGGTTTCGACACCTACCAGAGAAAAATATGGAGTTGTCAGAATGGATTCCTTTCATACGGAATAATTGGTATCGTAAACATTATATGAAGTTTGTATATTTACTTCAGATAATTATTCTTATGATACCTTATTTCTTTAGAACGGGTTTCACAAAGATTAATAGTTTTTCTCTCATTATAATAGGAATTCTTGTCTTCATCATTCACGAAAGTTTACATATTATTGTCGTAAACAAAAAAGGTGATATTAGCTTAACCTTTAGTGGTATATTTTTTTGGCTAAACACAAATGCAACCCTCTCCAAATCGAGATTCTGGATTTTTATGAGTTTGCCCTTTATTGTATTATCTGTTGTGCCATTTGTTATGTCTCTCTATGTATCAGGTAATTTCAAAATAATCCTTCTTTTCGCTTGTTGGCTAAATTCTATAATTTCCTCCTCAGATATCTACAACTCAGTTTTAATAGCTATAAAACCAAAAGACACAGTTTATTGCAGAGGGTATTATAAAGTAAAAAGTTATAACATAAGAGACATATCTAAAGGTTGAGTATATTTTAAAAACTTAGTTGTTATTCAACAGGTGTGTATGTTGTAGAACAAAAACGAAAATCAACAAAGCCATTTGTTGCACAGTACAACGATACTGTTCAGTAGATAAATGTTTTTCAACAATCGGGTGCATTTCTTCAAGAAGGAGAAGTGCATTTTTTATTGAACTTATTAAACAAACGAGAAGGATAGCTAAAGAACTAGATATTAAGAAAAGGGTGGAAGAATGACTACCATAGGACTAATTCGTCACGGAATAACTGAATGGAACTCCTTAGGTAAAGCTCAAGGAGTAAGTGATATTCCTTTAAATGAGATTGGCAGAAAACAAGCCACAAACATTGGAGATAGGCTATCTCTTGAAGAACAGTGGGATATGATAATTACGAGTGACTTATCTAGGGCTTTTGAAACTGCGAAAATTATTGGAAGTAAAATAGGCTTGCCCATTAGTCATACTGATGAAAGGGTAAGAGAAATAAATTGCGGACAGATTGAAGGCACTACGGAAGAACAAAGAGTCAGACAGTGGGGTAGTGAATGGCGTAATTTAGAACTTGGAATGGAAAACTTTGAAGACGTATCTAACAGAGGAATAGACTTTTTAAAAGATATAGTTTGTACATATAAAGGTAAACGTATTTTGGTAGTGAGCCACGGTGCTTTAATCGGATTAACCTTACAAAAGTTACTTCCTCAGAAATTCCAGCAGACTTATATTGATAATACTTCAATTACTATTTTAAGTCTTATAGAAGACAAATGGGATTGTTCTTTATATAACTGTACGCGACATTTAAATCTTATTCCATCAAAGGGTGCGTTGATCTAAAAAGGATTAAACGCTTTTTCTTATGGGACTTATTAAAAAAACGTGCAGGATTGTAGAATAAGTTAATCTATTATAGTTTAGAGTTGGACTTCTGATTGAGGGGGATTTATTGTGAAAATCATAAAATTTGATAATTCCGAAAAAATATTAAAAAGAATAGCAGCTCTTTATAGTAGTGTTTGGAATGAAGATGAAAATGTAATTATTAAACGACTAGAGAAGCATTCAACATATAATGGTTTTAAAGCAATTATAGCAATGAATGATAAAGAACAAATTATTGGTTTTGCATATGGTTATAACTCTCTAAAAGGACAGTATTACAGAGAATTGCTTGAAAATACATTAACTTCAGAACAAGTGACTTATTGGCTCGAAAACTGTTTCGAATTTGTGGAATTAGCTATACATCCTTTTCAGAGAAAGAAAGGCATAGGGAGACGTTTAATTAACTTACTATTAGAAGATGTCGCTAACAAGACAGCAATTCTAACTACACAACAAGATAATATCCCTGCTAAATCATTGTACAGAACATTGAATTGGAAGGTTATTACAGAACCTTTTTTACCAAACGGAGCCGCAGGGAAACCTTATGTGATTATGGGAATGGAACTGGATAACAACATATGATTATTAAAAGTATTAGTTGTAAAGTCAAAGAAGAACATAAGGACAAATTTTATACAGATCAACAAAAATGGGAAGTTTTAAATGGGGTGAAAGGGTTTTTAGGTCAGTTTGGGGGATGGAGCCAAACTGATAAATTAAAAGCTTGTATTTACTCTTTTTGGGTAAGTGAGCAGCACTATAATTTTTTTATGAAAGAAGTACACGATACTATTTTCATTAACTCGGGACAAGGTAAAACCTACTATTCGATAAACGTGCAATTATTTATTGAAAAAATCGCTTTTCCTAGTAACAAATACATTATAAATCAACTGCTAAGTGATACTGAATTTATGCGAATTGCTACTGTACAGGTGAAAGATGAAAAAGTGAAACACTTTGAGGAAATGCAAAGGAATGTGTGGAACATAGGAATGAGTAACGCTGAAGGGATGCAAGGAGGTATGTTTGCAAGTTCAATAAAAGAAGACAATAGTTTTCTTGTTTTATCTGGATGGAAAAATGAGGGCTTCCATCAAAGTTATGTAGATAATATCCTTCCCGAATTATTAAGAAGATCCAATGCTAAAATGGATGCTTTAATCATAGAAGGTGAACAGTTTAAACTGGAAGAGACTTGGAGTGTTATTCCACAGCTTAAGATATGATATGCATATTTTGGATTAGTAATTAACTTACTTAACTTTGCTCCACAATCGGGTGCGATTGAGTAAAAAAACTAAAGAATATTTGGTTATAAAAAACAGCACCTCCAATTGTCAGTTGTGTCTAACAATTGGAGTGTAGTTCATTTGCAGAACTTTTTTACTTGTTAATTAATATACGTTTACCGTGTTTTTTAACTTTTATACACCAAAAGAGAACCCGTTAGATCGTTAAGTTTGTCTGTTTTTGTATGATTGGGTATGGTACTGCGATAATGGGTTCAAATTTGAACTTTAATATTAATATAAATGGAATTTTAGTAAGACGTATACATACCTATGAACTTCAGAAAACCTATAAGAAGAAGCGGATAAACTATTTTCCCCGCTTCTTTTTATATTTTGGGATAAGGCATACTAATATCAAATTTTACTAGAAAAACCGCAAAAATAGGTATTTTTTACCTTTAATTAGATATTTAGGAATATTTTGGTTAAAACAGGGTAACTAATTATTGCTCTGAAGAAAAATAAGGAGAGTGGTGGATTTAGAAGAGAAAAATTTCAGAGTACAAATTTAGATAAGAGGAGATTAGCTACATGAAAAAAATAATTAGTTTGATTTTAACACTTATGTTAACTTTTATGATGTCAGTATCTGGATTTGCAGAAACGAATGCAACTACAACGACTGTAAATGGTGAAACAATTACTACTGAGGTCATACAAGATGACGCCCTATACCGTATTGTAGAAACTTCGGATAGCTCAGGGACTTACATGACGAAGTTTAATAAAACTACAAATGAGGTATCAGTTTTTAAAGAAGGTGAACTTCAACAATCAGAAGTGATTACTCCTAAAGATCCATCTTCTCCGACTTCTGATCCGCCAGTCACGAAAGATTCACCATCATATGTCACAGGTCCAACCGATTCTGGAACATATACAGAAAAGGGAACTGATTATTGGTTTGATCTTTATTATAAAGTGTCTTTCTATGAGAATGATACAGTAGGCTGGACTATATCTTTAAGTGACGCTGCTTACCCTTATTATAAAGAAACTTCAACCAACAGAGACGATTTAGAGAACTTTAGAGAAGCAGTAAACACTGCAGAAACTAAAGAAGATACAGTTATTGCAACAGCAGGTGCGGCAGTCGCATCACTTTATGCTGGTGTCCTATCCTCTGGGCTTACAGGGGGGACAAGTGTTATTGTGGGTGTCTTACTAGCGATTGGTGGAGGTTTGACGGCTGCCATTGCAGGGTTTGAAGCTTTTGACGCGAATAGAGATGCAGAATACTACTATTATCGACTAAAGTCATAAAAATAGGGAGCTGATAGGTATGACATCTGGCTTACATCTAACTTTATTATATGGATTTGCAATTCTATTAGTCGTCATCCCTATCTATGCTGGTCTGAAATATCCTAAATTAAAAGCTTTATGTTTTTTTGCGGCAGGATTATTTTTCATAGGGTTTGCTTTATTATTCATAGTTATTCAATTAAATTAATAGTAAACCCATTCCTTATACTGAGAGATTACAAAATTATCAGTTTACACACCTCAGTAATTATTGTTTATTTTTTTATGATTTTCTATTAACTTATGGAGAATGTTTTCAAGAAGATATTCAACAAAATGGGTGCTTTTATTCATAAGCATCCTTTATTTTGTTTTTACTAGATTGTTGAATAAGCAGTGTTTGGCTTTTCCTTTCCATGCCAATACTAGAATAGAATTTTAATTGGTTCATGGAGTGTGAAATAAAATGTTACTTTCGAACGCGTGGGAGAAGTACCAGCTTGATAAAAAGATAGAAGGGTATTCATTAATTACATTAAAAACGTATTCGTATCAGTATAATTTGTTACTTCGGTATTTTGGAGAAATTGATATGAATCAAGTAGCAACCGATCAGTTAAAAGCTTATTTAATCGAGAAAGGTGAGCATCTTAAGCCATCAAGTTTAGGACATCGAGTTAGGTTTATTCGTTCTTTTTTCAAATGGACACATGATGAAGGTTTTATTAATCAGAACCCTGCAGCAAAATTGAAAGAACCAAAGCTAGGCAAGAGAATTCCAAAATTCCTAACTGAGCTTGAAATTGAACATCTAAGGGAATCTTGTCAAAACACAATGGAGAATGCTTTGTTTGAATTCTTTTACTCCACAGGTTGTCGTATTGGTGAAGTAGTGAAATTAAACCGTAATGATATTAACTTTATAACAAACTCTGTTATTGTACACGGAAAAGGTGATAAAGAACGTGAGGTATATTTTAATACTCGTTGCTCATTGTGGTTAAAAAGGTATCTGGATTCAAGGGAAGATATAGAAGCATGCTTGTTTATAACAGAGAGAAAACCTAGAAGAAGGATGAGTATAGATCTTATGAGGTACATCATAAAGCGTATATCCAGTCGTGCTATAATCAGGAAAAGTATTCATCCCCACCAATTACGTCATAGCTACGCTACGAATATGATCAATAATGGAGCACCTCTTGAGGTAATACAAAGTCTATTAGGACATGAGAAAAGCGAAACAACAAAAATCTACGCTCAATTTAGTGGGAAGCAAAGACATGATTTGTATAGTAGATATTTCTAAAGTGCGTTTTAGTAGACGTACTTTTTTTATTGAATTAAGGATTGAGTTAATTGTTATAATTTGAAATAATTGGTATTAAGCAATCGAGCAGTAATGTTTAATAAGCAAGTCGTAGATGCGTAGTAGACTTATACTGTGCAATAAATAATATCGCTTATGAAAGAATGACGAGTTAACATTAGATATTTGTAGGAGGGAATAACATGTATTTAGGACCTTTAGAAGAACGTCTAATTAGGAATGATGAGATAAAGCTTGTGACAGCCGCGCTGTATGAAGCAAAGGTAAAGGATGATGAAATTCTGCGCGTTTTGATTGAGGTATGTGAAATCGACCGAGAACGAGCAATGACTGCCTTCCAAAATGAGAAGTTGCTTTTTTCTCCTTGTAAAAAATTGCATCAATATTTAATTTTGGAAATGGGCTTTAACGCCAATGATGCCGATGTGTTTGTTCGTGGACGCGCGAAGTCTGCACTAGCAAGGAATACTGAATTAAGCAAATTGCCCCCAGCTAAAATGTTTGAAGCTATTAATAAGGCTAATAAATAGACGATTACGTTTGTAGTTAACGTCTCTATGTATCTGACGATAACTGTATAGTATTAAAAATTGGAGGTTAATAAATGCGAGAATTATTATCAAAAGTAAAGAGGATAGGGATAGAATCTGGTGTTATTGAGATTCGTCTTTACTCGGATGAGACTGACCACTTTATATATTTTAATTTTTATGATGAATATACAAACGTAGATAGCGCCTTAGAATCCATTTCTTTAGTTGAGTTCAATTCAATTAAAGAATCAAATGTAGTAGGGGAATTTGATTTGGAACATATAAAGAACAGTAAGGAAGCTAACAAGGTAAAAAAGTTACTCTTGAACAAGGTTAAGGACATGGAGGTTCAACTAATCAGTAGAGCAAAAGAACTAGCTAAGGAAATAAGCGAAAAGACTGGAGTTAGTGTGATAGTTGATAATGACATAAAAGGGGAGCCTCAAGTGGTTACAGAATTCGATATTAACATGTCGATTGCTCGAGAAGCTTTAAGAGGTATTGATTATGATTATTAATACAAAAGAAAGAAAGCTATTTTCTGTGTCTTAATTGCACAGTACAAATATATGTTCAGAAGGAAATAGAAACGGACGATAGCCATAAAATTGGTTATCGTCCTTCTTTAACTATAGGGTGCGTTTCTTAAGGAACTCATAATTATAATGTTGAATGTAACTATCCGAATATATACTTCGTCTATTTTTAAAAAAGAAAGGAAACATATAGATGAAATATTTTCGGTTATCAAAAATATTCCCAAGTTTTTTAAGTGGAGTATTTTACGGTAGCATTGTCACTATGTTAATTGTTTTTTTACTGATGATAATTGGAATTTATCCATAAAGATTTCTTCAATAATCGGATGAGTTGATCCAAGAAGGATTAACGCCTTTTTTTTGGGAACTTATTGAACAATCGAGCAGGATTGTTGAATAAGGAGTAGGAGTAATTAACGGGAGATGTAGAAAAATTGTCTAAAAACTATCAAAGATTAATTTCATATGTAGAAGAAATAATGGAGCTTAATCATAGCAGTGCTTCTTCAATTGTTGTTATAAAGGAGAACGAAATCATATTAGAGCATTATGGTGGCTATCATTCTAATTTGGTAAGATCAATACCGATTACAGAAACCTCTGAGTTTAACGTAGCATCTGCAAGAAAGAGTTATTTAGGATTAGCGGTAGCTTTAGCTTTGTATGAAAATAAAATTAAAAGTCTTGATGACTATGCAATAGATTATTTCGATGAATACGATAAGGAATTGCTTGCAAACACAACTCTAAGGCATTTAGTCACTCATTCTCACGGATTACACCAGAAAGGTGATGGAACTATTTTTAGAGAGTTCGACTCAGGCGAAGGGTGGGCTTACAGAGGAATTAACGTATTAATGATGACAAAATTAATAAAAAAGCTTTATGGAAAGAGTTTTCCCGAATTACTAAAAGAAAGAGTATTTTTACCATTAGGTTTTAAAGAAACTGCTTGGTATACAAAACCTAATGAAAAACTGGTGCAAGTTATTGATAGTCCGAACGAAGCTGCAACATTTAAATTAGGAAGTTCAGATGATGGCAGTGACTCAAACCTGCATACCACAGCTCGTGAGTTTGCTTTATGGGGTAATCTTCATTTGAATAATGGATTTGTGAATGGCAAACAAATTGTACCAAAAGAAGTTATAGAATTAGCTATCCAAGTACAAAACCCAATTTACAAAGATAAAGATACACCACAAAACGGATTGTTTTGGTATGTACAAGATACACCATCCCTTAAAAGCGAAATAGGAGAGAGGGTGCCTGAAGGTTCTTATCAAATCTTAGGTATAACTGGACCAACTCTATTAGTTATTCCTAAACATAATCTTGTCGTGGCAAAAATGTATAATAAGAGGTATAACTACGGGGGAGACAACTACCTTTATTATTTAAGAGAGTTCAGTAATATAGTAGCAGATATATTCAAATAGAAATATCTTGATTAATTGACTCATTCTTTACTACATATTTTTCTTCAACAATCGGATGTATTCCTTCAAGAAGAAGAGTTGCTCTTTTTATTGGAAGTAGGTTGAAAAGAAGGAGTCCACCCTTTTATACAGAATACTCAAATATCCTAAGCTATACTAATTGGTTAGCAACCAGTTGTGAAAATATTGATTGTTGAAATAGACGGTTTCTTCCACCAAGTGCAAATAACAGGTAAAAAATGTACTGTTTTTGAACTGAAACTAAAGTATCTAGCTACTAAAAAGCTGTGTAATAACATTAGAGATCTTCCCGATCTATTCTGTCGTATGCATAACTTTGATCAACTTCCTTATGACGATGAGATAGAAGTTGATTTTGTTATTGATACAGATACCGATAGAATTTATACTCCTACATATTAAGGAACCTTGTTAATAGCTGTTTTACTTAGCTTTTCTTTTTTGAATAATAGAATTCATATAATGAGTTATCCTACAATCGGGTGCGTTGATCCAAGAAGGATTAACGCCTTTTTTATGGAACTTATTGAACAATCAATTATTAAACAATCGTAGCAGTTTAGTTGAACAAGGAATTACTCGAAATTGGAAATATGTTAGGGAGCGTGTTACTTATATGGAATATCGTACAAACAGTGAAGTTAAACTACGAGATGTCACAGAGGAAGACCTCCCCATCTTCTTCGAGCAACAACTAGATTCTACGGCGAACTATATTGTTGCCTTCACAGCTAAGGACCCATCGGATAGGGATGCATTTATGAATCATTGGACAAAAATTAAAGCCAACGAGACCATCACCATCAAGACTATAATTTTTAATGGGAATGTCACTGGACACATTTCGAACTTTGAACAGTTCGGAGAACCTGAAGTCAGTTATTGGATTGGAAAAGAATATTGGGGTCAGGGGATTGCAACTAAGGCGTTATCTGAGTTTCTGAATTATATCAAGATACGCCCACTTTTTGCTCGTGCCGCCAAAGACAACATCGCCTCCATTCGGGTCTTGGAAAAATGCGGGTTTAGAATTACCTCTGAGGATAAGGGTTTTTCCAACGCTCGAGGAATGGATGTTGAAGAATTTATTCTGAAGCTTGAACAATTTGATGTTAATTAATAACGGAGAACCATTTAAGTTTAAAAAAACCAGCTTTTTTAGGTTGGTTTTTTCTTTCTCTTATTTAACAATCGGGTGCTTTAGTGAAAAAAGACTGTCTTTTTGACGGTCCTTTTTTGGTGAGTCGAATACGGAGAGGACATTCTCTATTCAGCTCAGAGGGAAGTTAAAGAGGAAACAGGGTATGATGTAAAACTAATTGGTACTACTGGTGTATATAATTTTGTTAGTAGTACAAACAATCAAGTTATTTTATTTCATTTTATCTTCTCTTTTTAGAGGAATTATTGACTGGTTTATCAAAATATAGACTTATTGCACTAACGGCGCAGGTTTCTTGAAGAAGAAAATATATATGTACAAGGAGAAAAAATGACAGATAAACCGATTGTTTTAGTTGCTAGTGTTTCAATAATTAAAGATGAGGAAGTTTTAATGGTTAAAGAAAACCAAACCAAATGTAATAAATGGAATTTTCCAAGTGGACACATTGAAATGGGAGAAGACATTCTTTATGCAGCCAGGAGAGAGGTGAAGGAAGAGACGGGATTAGATGTAGAACTTACATATACAACTGGTGTTTACAACTTTATTAGCAGTTCTAAAGACCAAGTTATTTTGTTTCATTTTTTAGGACAGGTTATTGGGGGTTCAATTAATCTTCAAGAAGATGAAATTATAGACAGTGCCTGGGTGAAGGTAAGTGAATTAATAAATGCAGACGATGATAAACTTCGCAATCCAAGTGTTATGAAACAAATAGTAAATTGTCTTGTTAAAAAAAATTACCATCCGATTAGTGTATTCCATAAACAAATTATATAAGAGTCCTTGTTCAACTAACGGGTGCATTTCTTTAAGAATGAGAAGTGCACTTTTTTGATATAGGGGTAGATTTCTTGAAGAAGGTCTTATCATAAATAATCACGAATAGTAGTACAATTACTAATTCAGAAAGAGGTAATTACTATGGTGCTTAATCAAGAAAAAACACAAAGTCCTTTCGTGAGTAACTTTTTAGCCAACATGGAGAATAAAGAACAAGCTTTGAAAGATTTTTTAAATGATATCAGACTTCGTGGTACACCAATTATTGAAATTTGTCCGAATAATCAAGTATTTAAATTAGTCACATTTATTTGGATTGGTGACAGCGCAACAACTAATGTACATGTATTTGGTAGCTTTCCGGGATGGGATATTTCTAATTCTCGCTTAACTAACATTAAAGGAACTGAAATATGGTATAAAACTTATCGTACCAATGAAACATTTGTCTCCACTTACCGGTTTTCAATAAATGATCAGTTTAAAGAAGATTGGGTTAAAAGAAGTAAGAACTATCAAAATGATCCTTTTAATAAGAATACCTTTTTATACGTTAAAAATTCTGTAGACCCTGAAAGCAAAGACTCTCTAACATCTATTTTAGAACTAGGAATGACTTTAGATAATAATGATACTCAGACTCAAGACTACTCCAAAGGTAATCTTGAGATTCATGATTTCACTAGTGCCATTCTTAACAACGAGAGGCGAATTTGGATATATACCCCTAGCAATTATCTTGATAAAGAAACTCCATGTAAATTACTCATCAGTTATGATGGGCGACCTACAATGACCACTCTTAAAGCACCTACGATTTTGGATAAATTAATTCATAACAAAGAGATCCCTCCTGTTGTTATGATAGGTATTAATAGTGTAAATCGATTCCAGGAACTCACTTTTAATCATGACTTCATCAAATTTCTATCTAATGAATTAGTACCCTGGGTTCGTAACAAATATAATGTTTCTAAAGATCCAAAAGATAATATAATATCCGGGTTCAGTCTTGGTGGATTAGCTTCATTTTTTGCAGCTTTCAATCACCCTGAAATATTTGGAAATGTATTGTCACTATCAGGTTCTGTACATTGGAAAAAAGAAGGATATGAAGGAGAAATCCCTTGGATGCTACAGAGTTTTAAGGATAACAAGACTTTACCAATAAAAGTATTTATGGAAGCTGGAATTCTCGAGAATAAACCACTTTTGGATAGTAACAAAAATCTGCATAAGATACTTAAATCTAAGGGGTATGATGTTCAGTATAATGAGTTTCTTGGTGGTCATGATGATATATGGTGGCAAAATGAATTACCACAGGGTTTAAAGTATTTGCTCAATAATTAATTTAACTCCATAATTAAAATTCTTCGTTTACTCCGCAATCGGGTGCATTTCTCTAAGAAGGAGATCTGCACTTTTTATTGAACGTATTGAACAAACGTGCAGGATGGTTGAATAAGCAAGAGTGGATAAAGGTGAGAAAAGTAACATATGGAGTAGGAGAAAGTATGAAAATGAGCAAAAGAAGGAGATGCAGGA
Source organism: Fictibacillus sp. NPDC058756 (assembly GCF_042746035.1). Classification (NCBI taxonomy): domain Bacteria; kingdom Bacillati; phylum Bacillota; class Bacilli; order Caryophanales; family Fictibacillaceae; genus Fictibacillus; species Fictibacillus sp. NPDC058756. Next base: position 980,118 of record NZ_JBHYPU010000001.1, read on the forward strand.
GATCTATAAGAAGTATATTCAGGGAATTCAGAAGTGAATTATTATTTGAATTACTATGGAACATCTTAACTTTAATTCCAAGAATGATGTTCCGCTTAATAAAAAGCATTTTTAACCACTATTAAACAGAAAGGTCAACCAGAAATTCTGTTTAATCTTTTATTACGATCCGGTGCGATATTGGTGTGATATTTCACCCTTTTTTTGTTTGTGAAGGTATTGTTGGTAAATCGAAGCAGTACTTAGATCAATCATTAAGTAGAAATACTAAGTTTGTGAAATAATGGGTTTTTGATAAAAAAGGACAAAAATAAAATCTGAATCTTTGTTATAGTTACAATCAAAGAACTATTCTTTCACAATCTTCGTCGAATTTTCTTTTATGAAAGGTGGTGAATAATGAATTACTTAGTTAGTGTTCAAGCAGCAATAGATTTTTTAGAAGAAAATATTGAAGAGAAAATAGAGTTAGAAGATGTTGCAAAAATAGCCTCCATGTCACTCCCACATTTATACCGCATGTTTTACTCTCTTACTGGTTATCCAGTAAAAGACTACATGCGTAAAAGAAGAATTAGCATCGCTTCAGACCATCTAAAATACTCTAATCGTACAATCTTGGATATTGCTATTCATGTTGGTTTTGAATCACAGGCATCTTTTACAAAGACATTTAAGAAAGTAGTTGGAATTACTCCAAAAGTATATAAAGATTCGGGTATGTTTTTTTGTTTTGACCGAATTGATTTATATGAAAAGATTAATTACTTAGAGGGACGTGAATTATTCGATAGATACCCAGACATAAAGGTCATTCAAGTAAAAGACATGGTGGTATTAAGTTATATACATAGAGCAGACCGTTTAGATGGAATTGAAAAGGAAGCGCTTACGGTAGTTCAATACCTAGTTCAAGCATCTGATTTAAATGAAAAAAAAATAAGGATTTTCGGACGAAATATAGGATACGATGAAGCTTTGGATAAGAAATCTCAATTATATGAATATGAAGTCATGATATCTATTGAAGATCCTATTGTTTATTCAATAGCCGGAATGCCTATTAAAACTATTCAGGGTGGCATGTTTGCAGTGGGGGTAACACCATCAACTAGTGATGCCAGTATTCTATCATTATGGAATCAAATGTATTCAGAGTGGTTGCCTAAAAGTTCGTTTAAAGAAGGCAAACATACGTATTTGGAAGAGTATATTACCTTTAATGAAAAACTTGTTCGAATGAAACTATATTTGCCAATAGACCGCCAGATAAGACCCGAGCTGATTACAGTAGAGGAAACAGAATCTTTTAGGGTGTCATATAGTAGGAGTTACGGACATGGTTGCCTAGTGAAGGCGGATAAAACTTTATCTGAATGGCTAAGATCTACGCCATCAATAGACTATTTCAATGCTAAGCTTTACTTGTCATACAACTATGATTCTGAAAATGACTTAGAGCATTGGGGTGAATATGGTATTACCAATTATCTAAATCATGAAGATATGAACACTCAAAGTATTAATCAAAAGGTATTGGGTGGTGGATTATTTGCTGTTATTGAAACTAGGGCATACGGAACACTTACGGGTATTTTAGAAATTATGCACCGGTGGATCGTAAGTGGAGAAAAATATATTCTAGATGATTCTAAACAGTGGTTTGCTCAATATCAAGTAAGTTCAACTAACAATAACATGAGTGTGCGAATCTATATTCCTATTATAGAAAGGGGCAAATTGTATGGGTGACAGAGCTGTAAGAAACCTGTTTCCTTTAGAAGATTATCATCCTCAACGAACTCCACAATCGTTGCAAGTTCTATTAGGGCAACGAGAGAAGCATCAAAAAAGCAGAAAACTAGAAGTTAAAACAGTTATTATTGAACAGTTTAAAATGATAGCTATAAAAGTAAACGGTCGTATGGAAAACTTTGAGGCAGGGCAGGAAGTCCGTAAAGGCTGGAAAAAACTAAGCCATTTATTATCTTCTTATGATTCAATGGCAATCGAAGAAAATGAAGGAATTGTCTTTTATGATCAGGGAAATATGGTGAAATCAGACGGAACAATTGACCTTTGGGTAGGAGTTAAAGTGAGTGACATTACTCATACAACTGAGGAGTGTAGAGGATTCACCATACCTGAAAGAAGGTATGCGAAAATTGAATGCTGTTGTTTCAGTAAAGCAGAGATGGACCGTAGATATCATTATTTAAGTGAATGGATTAAAGAAGAAGGATATCAGATTAATCATGATACCGGTGCTTTTTCTCTTGAACCGAATCGTCTTGACACATTTAATCCTTTTGAAGTGCCAGCTCGTGAAATTCAGGCATTTGATTTTGATATTTTATATCCCATTAAATAAAGGAGAGGTAAATGATGAGTAAATCATTCATTGAACAAGTACATTATATTAGAATCCCGGTTAGAGATTTAGAGAAATCTGCACAATGGTACGGAAATGTTTTAGGGCTTGAATTATTAACCATTACGGATGATCCATTTGCAATTCTTAAAATTAATGAAGGACCTTTTTTAATTATTTTAGTCCCTACTGAAGATGAAACATTTGCACATTTTACAATTCATAATAAACCTACCTTTAGCATTGGCTTTACCAGTCCAGAGTTATCTCAGTTTCATCAACACCTAATTAATCATGGTGTTAAAGTGGAGGAAATACTAGAAGATAAAGGACATGCTTATTTCAACTTTTATGACCCAAATGGTAATAAGCTTCAAACCCATTGGTAAAGTATTCATACATTAGTTTTTATCAATAATTACACAGGGACTATGATAGATGGACTTGCTGAACAGTACAATTTTACTGTTCAATAGATAAGCGATATTCAACAAAAAGAGTGCATTTCTTTAATAAGAAATGCACTCTTTTTGTTGCTAAAAAATTCTTTTATCTATTTTTTTAAAATGGATTTCCATTTTTTTGTCGAAGTTTGTAACATGAAAAATCACTTGTAGTTACCAAATGTATTCAATTAATAAATCTTAGCTTTTAATCAAGAGTGAGAGAGAGAAAAAAATTTAAAATTTTTGATAGATTTTTGTTTTCAAATGCATCTCTAGTAGTGGAGGTGTTGAAAGGAGTCTATTTCTTATGAATGTTATTCTCGCTGATGGTAGTGAGCAAGCCTTAAGTAATAAGCATAATGAGGAATCCGAGTCCAGGATTCAAGAGATGAAAAAAGAAAAGTTGGTCCACCTGGCCAGAAAGGGGAATCAAGAAGCTTTCAATGAACTAGTGAGGTTGCATCGGGCAAAAGCTCATGGTTGGGCATTTTCTGTCACTAAGGATACCTTTTTAGCTGAAGACATTGTTCAAGAAGCGTTATACAGAGCTTTTATTAAGATTGGCACACTTATAGACACGAATAGGTTTACTCCTTGGCTTAAACAGATTGTGCGCAATCAAGCTTACATGAGTGTACGTAGTGCCGGCTATCGTATGGAAAGCTCAATAACTTCATTAGCTGCAGGAAGAGAAAATCAGCTTTCGCCGTCCATGGTGGATTGGGGAGATATTGACCAGATCTTATATTTTATTTCTTCTTCCGCTTCTAAAAGATCGCAAGAGGATAATCCTGAAGAACATTTAATGCGGTTAAGCGTGGTGGAGGGGATTTGTACCTTATTAAAGTGTTTGACCAAACGTGAAAAAGCGTTCTTTGAAGCATACTTCTTTGAAGATCTTCCACCACTTGAAATTGCTAAGCTTTTTAATACTACCAAAGCAAATGTGTATAATACCATCTCACGCTCTAGAATAAAAGTACAAAAGGAAAGACTTCGTATCACGATTCATCAGTACGTTCAGAGAAAGGAAGAGCGAGGAGTTTGTAAACGAAAGGTCTTGTTGAAGCCGGATATTTAGGAGGAATAACGTTGGAACGCAAGGATAAAAACAAAGAAGAGTGTTGGTTAAGAACGAAAACTTCAGCGGCCGCTGCGCTTCATGGAGCCATCAAATACACCGATAAGAAACATCTGAATCTTGTAGATGTCATGGGAATCTCGGGTCATGCTTTTCGCATTAACATCGATCCAAAAGAAATCAACGTTGCCGGACCGACTGCAATACCTGGAGGATACCTCTTACGAAAAAACTTATGTAACCTAGGCTTTACGAGCAACCTCGCAGACTCTCTAACACCGGTGCAACCGAAAAAATTAGAAGAAACCATCGAGTTAATTCAAGAATCTGTGGATAGAGGGATACCGGCTATTGTATTCGATATGTTCATACCAGAGTTCGGGTTAATCTATGGGTATGACGACGATAAAAAAGTATTTTATGCGAAGGATTGTTCAAAAGACGGAGAAGTAACTTATGAAGATTTTGCAGATGTAAACGGTGTTCTATATACAACGACAATTGGCGAGAGTCTTCCTCATTCTAAATATGAGATGCTTCGGATGAGTCTAGATACAATTTTAGATCATGCTCATGGCAGAGAGTGGCAGCATGTTTTAGAAGGTAAGTACATTATAGGATTAAAAGCGTATGATGCATGGATAAATGTGTTGGAAGAAGGAAATGCCGACCCGCACGGTAACGCATTTAATACTCTTGTGGTATCTGATGCAAGGGAGTTTGCGATGAAGTACTTGCACGATCTTACAATCAAATGGGACGGGGCGAACATAGTAGAGCGAGGTGTCAGAAAGTTAGCATCTGATGCACTAAAACAATACGCTATAGTCGTCGATGCGCTTGTTGAACTTCGTGAGTTGTTTCCTTTTCCACACGGTGGTGATCCCTCAAATGAAGAGAATGCAAGTATTGCTGTCCAACTCTTAAATAAAGCAAAAGATGCTGAGACAGAAGGTGTGAAGTGTTTAGAGACGTTACATAACTTTATGAAGAACTACTATGCAGAGAAATGGGTCAATTAACTAAGGAGGAATAATAATATGAAGGTTCAGTTGATACAGAACTTATCTGTAAAAGAAGTTAGAGAACTCAAGCTTGTTGGATTTAGAGTGTTGTGTGCAAACGACGAATACAAAAACGAGATTCCTAAATCCGCACATTCCCTGGACAATCGATTGATAGAGATTAAACACCTGTTGAACAAGGATATTCAGTTTGGAGCTTTTTTCGTTGACTCAAAAAAAGAAGAAGAAGAAGGTTATTGGGTCTGTGTGGAAGTGGAGAAGTTTGAAGATATTCCAAAGGATATGGTGACGATAATAATCCCACGTCAAAGGTATGCGGCAGCAAACTTTCAAGGATCAAATCAACAAATATTTGAAGCATATGATGAACTGCATCAATGGGCTGAGGAAAACGGCCATAAAAGGCTAAAAAATACATGGCACATTGAGATTTTTCAGTCTTGGGAAGACTCTAATAACCTTAAGGTGGAACTGCTAGATACGATCAAATAATTCTAATTACAAAGAGGGTATATGAAAATGAAAGAAAAATTACAAAGAGTGGGTACAACCTATATTCCAGTTACAGACATTATTAACTCCAAAGATTGGTATGTTAATAAACTAGGTGCAGAATTGAGTTACCTAGATGAAGATAAGGCGATTCTTAACCTTGCAGATCAAAGCATTTTTTTAGTAAGGTCGCACCAGGGACAAACCTCTAACTTTAAGGATTTCAACGGAGGAGTACGTTTCTCATTAACGTTTGAAGTGAATGGGATTGAAGCGTTAGAGACAATGCATCGTGAATTTATTAAACAAGAAATTAATGTTGGAAAAATAGAAAACAGAGGTCATGCTGGAAGGAACTTTGTATTTCAAGATCCTAATGGAAATTTGTTTGATATATGGAGTGAGTTAAGTCCGAAATATAAAAAGTTACACATGATTGCACCATAAATAATGCAAGATGAAATGGAGTATTATATATTTTTTTTAAAAAGGTGGTTAATATATTATGAATAGAAGAATAAACAAAGTGTTTCAAGTAGTGGGGATGAAGAACAAAGGTCTTTACAGCAACTTTGGAAGTGAGGTGCCAATAAATGCACAAAGATTCATGAGTAGAATTGATGAAATAAAGAACCACTTAGGAGTAGAGGTTTCGCTTTTCGAACCGAAAAAAGGTGACGATCATAAAGAAGGACATTATTTTGTTGGGGTCCTAGTGAAGGATAAGATAGATGAAGTGCCAGCTGGCATGGAGTATATAGAAATATCAGGTGAATATGTTTCAACAAGAGGGAGTATGACAGATGTATCCGATCTTTACACTTCGTTACAAAAATGGTCTAATGAACAAGGATATTACCCAACACAGAAATCGTATTTTATCGAGATGTATCATCAAGTTGAGGAAGGAGAAGAAGTTGAGATTTACCTACCGATAATTATCAATAACATTATAAGCAAAGAAAATTAAATTGTAACATAGTACGATTTTAATTAACCTTCTATTAATTAGAAAGATTTTCATAGAAATTTGATAATCAACAATCGGGTGCATTTCTGTAATAAGAAATGTACTCTTTTTTATGAAACTGGCCATTGAATGGAATAAGGGGATTGCTCAATATTATAATATTTGAAATAATTGGTATTGTAAGATGGTTATTAATTATATATAGAGGGATATAGAGGTGAAATTATATACCTAAAATTGACAATATGTTAGCAATTCTATGGATGCTTCGTTCAGGTGAAAAAATTACTGCAAAACAAATTTCAGAAAAATTAGAGATGAATATAAGGACTGTGTATCGTTATATTGATACAATTTCAACAAGTGGCGTACCTATAATTTCAGAACCAGGACATAACGGTGGATACACTTTATTGGACAATTTTATTGAGGCTCCTCTATTTTTTGATTTTGAGGAGCAAACTTCATTATTTCACGCTGCTGTTTTTGCAGAAGAAGCCGGATATTATGGTGGTGAGGCACTAAATAGGGCCATTTCAAAACTAAGTAACTACTCAAATCAAGAACAGGAAACAAAGGTAAACCAACATTTAACGAGTCTTGAAGTAATCAGTCGATTACGTTCACTTTCTATGGAACCTTTTTTGAAGGAGTTAGAGCAGGCCGTAGCTGACGGGTACTCAGTAAAAATTGTTTACCATAAAAGTGGAGAAAAGCAATTAAATGATAGATTGGTCGATCCGTACAGAATGATCTATTGGAATAATAAGTGGTATGTGATTGGATTTTGTCATCTTAGAAATGATATCCGTAGTTTTAGAGTAGATCGAATTGAAAGTCTAATGCTGACCGAAAATACGTTTAACCGGCCGGAAAATTTTTCAGCACGTGACTTTTTTACAAGAAATCTTCTTCCAGCTATAGAAGATAAGGAAGGGATTATTACTTTGGTTATTTCTGGGGACAAAAGTGTATTGGATGATATTTGCCAACATTGGTTTATAGGACATTATTTACAAGAACGGACTTCAAATCAAGCCGTTTTTCTTCTTGAAAAAGATGTGATCCATACATATGTACCTTATTTACTTTTACCGTACAATCAATCTATTAAAGTGATTGAGCCGATCAGTCTGAAGAAAAGACTTGTTGAAGTTCTGTCGGAATTAATAAAATTTCATGAAGTATGATCACTTCCCTGACGCTAACTGTCAGGGAAGTTTTATTATACTGGTTATATCAATTGTGATTGGAGTGTTATTGGATGCAAACAAAAAAAGTTTTTTTATATGTATTGAATACAATGTCAGACTGGGAATATGGATATTTAATAGCTGAACTAAACTCAGGAAGGTATTTCAAAAAAGATTTAGCACCTTTAAAAGTAATGACAGTAGGAGCTGATAAAGAAATGATTACGACTATGGGAGGGCTGAGCATAAAACCAGATATGTCCCTTGATGAATGTACTTTTGAAAATAAAGATCTTTTAATTTTACCGGGAGGAACTACTTGGAGTGAAGACATTCATCAGCCTATATTGGAAAGAATCGGCCAGGCTTTAAAGCTTGGCACCATTGTTGCTGCAATTTGTGGCGCAATTGAGGCCCTCGCGAATAGGGGATACTTAGATACTAGAAAGCACACAAGTAATAACTTGGAATATACCAAAATGGTATGTCCTAACTACAAAGGAGAAAAGTTTTATGAGTTGGGATCTGCCGTATCTGATGCGAATTTAGTCACCGCATCAGGAATAGCTCCTCTGGAATTTGCCATGGAGGTACTGAAAAAAATAGATGTATTTACACCAGATGCATTACATTCATGGTATAACCTAAATAAGACTCATAAACCTGAATACTTCTTCCAGTTAATGAATTCAATAAATAAATGAAGTAACTGAAAAGCTCAATTTCTCTATTTTGATTTGTAGAGAAGTTGGGTTTTTAATTTGGAATTTCCTTATCGTTGTAAATCCGCATTTTCCTGACACTACCCCGGAAAGGAAATAATCTTTAATAAAGCCTATTATGAAAATGGGATTGGAAAATGTGGTTTTATGGGACGTTCAAAATATACAAGATGGTCAGTTAGTTAAAATTACTTTTATTTCTAAAACGTCGCCTCATAGACAAGGAGTTTGGTAAATAACTGAAAAGGTATTGAAATTTCTGCATTGAAAAGTGAAATCTATAAGAGCAAAAATTTGTGGGAAGACACATCTCTAGAAGAAGTCATTATTAAATGTCATACAAACGATGGCAAATTGAGTATTTATAATATTTGGGATGAAGGTGACGGTAGAGAATCTCAATCATACTCCTCAGGAATGTTGATAAGCGAAAAAGACGGTTCATTAGTTTATAAATGCATTGCATATGGATTCGATAATGAATTTAATGATTTAATATTTTCTATTGAAAAACTATGATTCGTTCTTCAACAATCGGGTGCGTTTGTGGAATATATAATAGCATATATATATATCTTTCGGTTTTTTGTTCTATTTCTTATCATTTACAGATGGTTTCATTGGCCCTGATAATATGGAATTGATCATTTTTCTGGTACAGTAATACATACATAATCATAGCATGTGATAGAAGAAGCTGAGAGGGCTAATACTTACTTTTTGATGCCAATAATCTAAAAAACTGGCACACTGGACATGACAAGCCATATCCAGTGTAAGATAAGTTAGAATTTGTTATAAAACACAAAAAAATGGACAAACCCCTTCTAAAATTTAGAAGGGGTTTGTCCACATTCTGAGTCGCTTATCAATGATAAGCGACTCTACGTCTATTAATTTACTTTAACGACTACACTTCCTAACAGGTCTTTCCCAAAATATACTTCTAAACGCCAAATTCCCTTTTCAGGCAAAGTGATTAATGTAGGAATAGCATACTCTAATCCTTTTCCTGATAAATATCGACCTTCAGAATCATTAAAAACTGTAAATTCATCACCTGTTTTTTTGTGAATTCCTATAATTTCTAATGGTTTCTCAAAGATTTTCTGATCTATCCAAAAAAACCAAAGGTATCGTTGCGGCTTTTCAGCTACCATTATACCATTTTCTGACTGGAATCCCAGCTTACCATTATTACCGAGATGGAACACAAAATCATCTTTTATCCCAGTGTCTGTTGCAGTTATTTCCCTTTTAAGTATTGAGCTTACATCCCAACTATCAATCTTTATTTCATTTTGCTTTGATGCACTTTTTTCGTCATTATAAAAATCAACAATTACAACAAAAGCTACCAGCACTAATCCCAATAAAATGTATTTCTGAAAATTAATCTTTATCAAATCAGCACAACCTTGCCATAAGTACAGTACATTTACCCTATGAAAATTTTAGACAAAACTACTATCATAACAAGTATTGTCATATAGTTGCTTGTTCGTTTAATCATCTGGAATCTACTAATTTCAAAAGAATCGTTATTGTTAAAATAGTTTCTGTAAATTCCAATAAATAATGCTGGAAGAGCACGGCTAAATCCATAAATTGCACCAAATATAAAACCATAGGTGACACTATAAAAAAATCCAGTATATATATACAACAAATAAAAAGTTATATGTGGTATATAAGTGAAAATCCCCGCACCTAGTATTAATCCCCAGATCATCATATTTTTTAAGTCGTTTTTATTTACCCATTCTACAGGAATTTGCCACTTTCTCTGGGGAATAAACAACTTAATAAGATGGAGTTCCTTACACAAATATAAAACTAATAACACAATAAAAATTATTAATTTAATTTTACTTGGAATCCAAAATGTAATTGAAAATATTAAAGCTGTATACAAAAATCCGGTGAATGCACCTGTAAATGTTAGGGATAACAACCATACTAAGGAATTTTTGATAAATTTTTTTGAGTTAGTCCTCTCACCGAGAGGTGACAATGCTAATGTCGAGTTAACTCCTCAAGCTGTCCCTATTTTTGTAAAACCTGCTGTAAAAGCTAATACAATAGGTACAAAAAATGAAAAAACATCATAATTCAACATCAACACCCCCCATAATGATCTAAATTACAATTAATCGTTATGCAGTTCTAAAGTTAAATTCACAACCACATTCTTTGCCATCTGAATTTCTTTTACAATCACAACAAACTTTAGCCCATCCCGGTGTAAAATAGCACCAACAAGCTGTTTTTGGATAATATTTATAATTTACTGAAAAACCTGTTGGACATTTCGCAGTACTTGTAGAACTTGGACATGTTGCGTTTAGATTGCTACAAAACCCAGCTCCAGGCGGTCCACATGTTCCTGATGTATGTGCTGATACTTCACACCAACCTGTGTTAGCAGCAAAAGCTCTAAAAGGATTTGTAGTTATTGAAAGAATGGATAAAAATAATCCACCCACTAAAGTTCCAATAAATTGCTTTCTATTAATTGAACGTGCAAGATTTTCTGCAATCAGCTTAGAATAATTCTCAATGATTTCGAATAATTTAAACACTTACTTTCACTCCTTTTTGGTTAATTTTTGTGCTTTTTGAACTTTCGTAAGATTTATAAAAACTATCAACATGATCAATAGTATTACAAAGTCCTTTTTCTTGAATGATTCCTTCTTGATCAAGTAAGAAAGCAAATGGAGTTACTCTAAGATTTAAATTTTTGAAAACAGGTTTCTCTAAGTCCTCAACAAAAAGCTTTACATCAGATGGAACATCTTTAAATATTTTATCGAACTGTAATGGTTGATAACCTATCCCAAAAAGAACAAAATTCAGTCTTCCGTTATATTTATTTACCATCTTATTTATATCTTTTAATAAATCTTTACATGCAGGACAATTCGGAGTTACAAATGCAACTAAAGTTGGTTTTGGTGAATTGTAAATCTCTTGGCTAAAAATTATATTTCCGTTTTTGTAATTTAAGGCGTTGAATTCTGGTAATTTTGTCCCTATAGGCAAACCATCTCTTGCAATGGATGCTCCTGTACTCAAATAAACTTCTCCGAATTGTCTAAAGATTAACACCAATGAAAAAATTACTATTAACATTAGGAGAGATAAAACAATATTTGAAACTAAAAAATACATTTCCACAAAATTAACCCCTTTATTCTGATAATTTTAATTGCTCTACAGCAACCCTATATGTTGACCAAATCTTTTGTAAAAGCAACAAGGTGATAGTAAAGAACAGACCTAAAAGCAAGTTTGTTAAGTTCATATCAGAATATCCTTGTGCATTCGAGATAATAAATAAGTTACTTATCACTAGAATTATGATTTTAATTATGGTAAAACTATCTACTTTTGAATCAAGGAATTTACCATAGCATCCACATTTAATATCTCTTTTTGCTCTAATCACAAAAGTAACAGCAATAGTAAAGCTCAGTAAAACGAATAACAAAAATAATGAACCATAAATGTAATAAGTCTTTGAAAGTAAAAGTAACGTTCCGCCTAATTCTATAAATGGTAATAACACACCATAAATAGTTCCAATAAATCTAGGAAGAACTTCGTACGAATGGACCAGGGTTATAAAGTATTTGAGATTTATTAATTTTGGTATTGCTGATATTAAAAAAGTAGTAAAAATAAACAAAAGGATTATGTCATACGCTTGTGTCATTCTCTTCTCCCCTTCTTGTACTATTAATAGGAGTACCCTTCTCGGTTTCTGTAATAGCTGTCGAGGGTTTACCTGAAACCGCATTTTTAAATTCTTTTAGTGATTGACCAACTGAACGTCCAATTGTCGGTAAATTTTTAGATCCAAATACAAAAATACAAACCGTTATCAAGATGATGATCCCTGGTAGACCAATTTGATTAAACACATACTCACCTCCTTTATCCTCACTGTTTAAAACTCCTTTTATAGATTATTGAAGAGCCAATAATACTTATTTCATAAAGAACAAACAAAAATACGGTTACTATAATATCTGAGATGAGATCAGGTGGTGTAATCATTAAGGCGATAAAGCATAGAACTGGATAAACCCATTTTCGGGATTTTCTTAGTTTAGAAGGGTTCAACAATTTAATTAATGTTAAAAACATCAAAATAGCAGGTAATTCTAAAACTAAACCTATGATGAAACTTATAGCGATAACTAGGTTAAAGTAATCAGAAAAGCTATAAATAGTATTAATGTCTAAGGCTTTAGAAAAATTTATAAAGAAATTCATAAGTAAAGGTACAAGAAGTCTCAAGCCTAACAATGACCCTAAAATAAATAAGCCAGATATTATGGGTATTAAGAAAATGACTTTTTTTCTTGTACTTTTACTGAGTGCTGGTTTTGCAAAGAGGTAAATTTGACAAGTCAAAATTGGGGTAGTAAAACACAGAGCTTGAATAAACATGATTTTAATATACATGGTTATTGATTCAGTGATTTTAAATAGATTTAATGCAATATCATAATTTTTTGCTGAATTTTTTATGTAGAAAATGAAGTAAGGAGCTGTAATATATGATATAAAAAACAGGATGATAAAACCAACCACCGTAAATAGCATTCTGTTTCTAAGTTCGTGTAAATGTTCTAAAAAGGGAAGTTGATTGCTCCCTTCTTCTTTCACAGCAGCAGCCATTTTAAACTCAATAATTTTATTAATATCCATTCCTTCTCCTTTGCTGTAGTGGGTATTACTAATGAATATTAAGTGAGTCTTCAATAGGATCACTACACCTACAATCTGCTATTAGAAAGTTCAATTTTCATAAGGTAAATCATTTCCATCTCTTTTTGTTCCTTCATTAGAGAGCTCTAAAGTATTATTAAATTCAGAAAATAGCGGTAAAGTTAATAACCCTATTAAAACTAACTTTTTCAAAAGATTTTTCATTAAATAACACCTCCTAAAATAGTTCTTAGGAATATTCTATAATAATAAATAATATGATGAATTTGCTATAAATAAGTATAAAAATGGTTTTTTATGTATTAAAATGTCATTTATTAGTTAATTTGAAAAAAATATGCAATAATGCATAAACTAATTTTTTTATTTTTATGAATATTTCTTCTTTTTTTGCTACAATTTATAAAAAAGGGGAAGGCTGAATGCCTGTGAATTGTAAAAAACTTGGAGAAGAAATTAAAAATATTAGGAGAGTAGCAGGAATTTCACAAAAAGAACTCGCTGAGGGGATTTGTAATCAGTCTGAAATAAGTCGAATAGAGGCAGGTACAGTTTTTCCCAATCTTGATACTTTATTTCAAATATCACTAAAACTTAGAGTTAGTATTCCCTACTTATTATTAAAGCTTTTATATGATAGGGATGATTATATTATTGAAACCATAAATTATATCGAAGCATTATCAGAGAGAAAAAATTATCAAGAGATATATGAGTTATCTTCTAATGAGCTAAAAAACGGTTCAAACATAAAAAGTATTTCATTTTACATATTTTTAAAATGGAACTTCCATATGGCTAGTTATTATGTGAAAGCTAGTCACTATTTAGATTGTATTCAAGAGCTTAAAAATATTTTATCCAATAATTTTGTTTATGAACGTCATAATTTTCAAGACTTAAGAATAAAGAATGTGATCGCAAATATTTATGCAGAAAACAATTGTTTTGAAGATAGTTACAGATATTATGAAGAAATTATCTCTGAACAAATTTCCTCAAAAGCATTTAATATTTATAAGATTAAAGTTTTATATAATTATTCTAAAACTCATTTTTCAAATGGAGATATTAAAAAAGCACTAGAATTAGTTAATAAAGGAATAAAGCTTTCTTTGGAATTGAAAAATATGTCTTTAATTGGTCAACTATATTATCAAAAAGGTTCTTGTTATGAAATATTAGAAAAAGATAACCATGAAGAGATCGCAAATAACTACAAAAGGTCATTATTCTTCTTTGAACTCCTTGGTATGGAATTATATGAAAAGCATGCAAAAGAAAAAAAAGCTATTTATTTAAAATAAGTAGCTTTTTAACGTTTATTTTAATTCCAGAATCAAAGTATCAAAAAGTTCATTATTAATATAAACTAATAAGGCCCATTTACCGGATTTTTCAAAGAGCATATTAGATGGTAAGTGAGCATCAGCGCCGTTTACCTCTCCCATTATTCCATCCTTAGTCCAAAAGAAATCTTTTGATTCTACATCATAAAATACAGGCTTAATAGAGTTGTCTTTATTGTATCCAACAACAGTTACATCACCGTTCTGAACACCCCAGAAATGCCACATCCATTTTCCTTCTGTATTTACCTTAAATTCAGGACCCAATAGACCTAGTTTCATTTTATTCCCTAAAATCTTAGTTCCAGTTTCAGTAGAAAAAAAAGTAGCTTTTTGTTCCCAATCAATTCCTTTTAAGTCATTCTCTTTTACAAAATTAGGAATATCATTAGGTAATGTGAAATCTTTGACCTTGTTATCAGATGAACATCCAATAAGGTATAGAGCCAAACAAAATATTATAAGATATTTTAATTTCATGAGCACCTCCAAGAAAGAACTATAATGTTTTCTCTTATTCTGTACTTTACTAAAAATTCCTTTTTTTATTAGTATTATTTCATTCGAAATTGAAGTTTCATCAGTATTTTCACCAACACGAGCCTATTTAGTGGGGAAACACCGCCTATTTTATATACCTAAAAGAGCTCGTACTTACGCTTCAACCTCTTCATCTGTTGTATAAGGTTCGTCTAATTCCTTTACCACTTCCGTAGCATGACTGTTTGGAAATCGCTCTCTTACAAAATCATCTTCTTTCACTGGAACATTTCATGCAAAAACATGAAGAGTTTTGATATCATAAAGGAAATAAAAGGAATTTTATCTCTTTTGTTTTAGGTTGTCGTTAAGGAAGAAGATTAAGATGAAATTATGGTTCGATATAAAAAGGGTGAGTTTTTATTTAAGAACAATGATAGAGATTTCATTGGGTTTAGAGAGGATATGAACTATTTTCAGAGATATAACTGGGTAGATGTAAGGGGAGTTGCGTCAGAAATTTTTTGTAATTACAGCATATGATCAATTGGGCAGAGGATGCATGGAATTTATTAATGTTTGAAAAACCAATTCCTGAACAAAATATCATACCTAAAGAATTAACTGATTTTGAAGAAGTGGATACCTTGTAATGGTTAATAGGACTATATGATTTGTTTTATGATTATCAGGTGAAAATTGACCAAGAAAGTGGTTATAGTCAATATGAGAGATTAACAGATTCAGGTTATGAAGTAATTGAAGTAAGTCCAAAGGACTTTAATTATTTTTTTAGAAGTATAGATAATTGGGAACATAAAGTTGCTGAATTTTTAAAAGTGAAAATATATGAGTACCTTTTGAATGATGATTTCTCTTTAGATAATTACCATACTAAAAGTACAAATAAATCTAAAGAGAAAAAAATATAGAACGAGACATTACATACCATTTTATCTATACTGTTTTAATCAAGGAAATTGAAAGTAGAAGATCGTCTGTGGTAGAAAAAATCACTAATATTTTCAATAAGAATTCCAATTTAATATTATCTTTTATGGCAGGTTATCATTACGTAGATCATTATCTATAAATTATAAGTAAAACAAATTGAAAATAGTAAACACGAACGATTAGATGAAAATCCTGAATTAGATGAAGTTGAAGAAGAAATAGAAGATGAAATTAATAATTTAATAGATGAATATCCCGTTTCTATTAATAGCTGACTTTCCAATGGTTAAGGTGTTAATGAGGAATATTTGAATCATTCATACCCTTTAATGGATATATTAGAATTTTGGGCTTTTTTACGATGGGAAAAAGACTAATCTTTGTTCAGTAATCAGGTGCATAAAATAAATAGTTTCTTTGGAGGGTTATAATTGAGTGATATTAACACTTTGGTTACTTTATTAATTGTTTTATTGTGTTTATGTACCTTCTTTAAGCTACTTAGTTTGGTGCAGCATCCATACAACCCTTTTTATAAATTTAGTTTGAGAACAATCCTAATTTACTCATTTGTTTTAAGTGTACCATTAACCATGATAGTTGCATTTATAAATATGAAAATTAGATAAATGATATCTCACTAACAGGTGGCTTGCACAAGAAGGATTAACGCTTTTTTATGGAACTTATGAACAAACGTATCAGGATTGTTTTAAAAGGATTTTGAATTAGTTGGTAGAATTATACAAATAAATAATTTTGTTAATTTATATCATTGGGGGACAAAAATGAAAAGGATATTCCTTCTGCTAATTGTTTGTAGCATTTCACTGATTACATCCTGTTCAAACACAAAAGAGAACACTAATCACCTAAAAGAAGATAAAGATATATTAACGACTAGTATTAATGAAAGTGAAAAGTACCAAGATCAACTAAATCAAAAAATAATGGAACTAAAAAAACAAATTGAGATCAAGGAAAAAGAAAAAGAATTGTTCAGCGTTATAAGTAATTTGTCTAGAGATTTCGTGAATGCTCATACCTCAGGTAATAAAGAAAAACTTAAATCAATGATCTCAGGTGATCTTTTCCTCGAAGATAAGGATAATAAACTATACATAAACAATCACGCTAATGATCAATGGCTGCTATTTCCTTATAACGGTCAGCAATTGGATGATTGGTTAATACAAGGTTTTGAATATCATAACGAAAGTAATACATACAGAGTGCATATAAGAGAATTTTATAAGAATGTAGAAGGAGAGTTAAGAAACCCTCCAACGTTTCTTAATTTAACATTTAAATTCCACAATAATGAATGGAAAATAACTAGTCTGAGTTTTGATATATAGTAGCTTGCTTATTCCGGAATCGGGTGCTTTTCTTCAAGAAGGAGAAGTGCTCTATTTTATTGAACTTATTGAACAAACGTAGCAGTTTAGTTGAAAAAAAGAGAAAATTTTTATCTACACTTATAAAGGAGTACTAATGATGTCAGTACCTACTAAAAACGATTTTATTGCGACCATTAAACAGTTAAAAACAGAGTCTAGAAAATATGGATTAAAGTATATAGAGATATTATCTGCTGACTTACATAGAACGTTAGGGTACTACCCTGGTCCAAACCATAGGATGGCTTCTTGTTGTGACGCAATGTATGATTCAATGGATGTTCATAATGGTGATATGGTAGTTTTGAAACCACCAAAAGGTCGGGGAGCCAAACTAAAGATAAGATACTACCTATAATTGAATTTGGAGAGTGAGTACAATGCCAATTAAAATGAAGCAATGTGTAGAATGTAAAACTTTATGCAGTAATTCAGCATCAAAATGTCAGAAATGTGACAGTAGAAATTGGTTCTTATACATCAAAAAAAGAAGCTCAAAAAAAGCTACAAGAAGAGGAAGCTCAAAAATACAGTCAAAGAGAAGTTATCCTTTGTTCACTTTGTATTTCTCCAATACCTATTACTAATGGAAAAGGTTATTGTGTGTATTGCGATGAAGAAGTTTACACCACGAATTATTATAGAATATAGGATCTTTTTTAAACTCATAAATCATTTTCTACTAAAATCGTGAGTTGAGAAATCGTTATTAATGGTTCCTTTTTGACCAGTTTGTGAAATGCACTTAAACTATCGGGTGCGTTGATCCAGGAAGGATTAACGCCTTTTTTTATGGAATTTATTCAACAAACGTGCAGGATTGTGGAACAAAGGTTCTTTATGGAAAGGGTGCAATTGCACTGGATAAGAAATTAAGAAAATCATCAACAGATAAGTCGATTTCTGGGGTCTGTGGAGGAATAGCTGAGTATTTTGGTATATCTTCTTTTATGGTAAGACTGTTATTTATATTTTTACCTGCTAATTTAATTATCTATTTAATTCTTTCTAATTCTCTTCCTGATAGCCCTCCATCACTATAAATAAATGTATTAACATCCATCTTTATTCAATTAAAGGGTGCGTTGACGAAGAAGGAGTAACGCTTTTTTGGTTAAACACTATTGAAGTAACGGTTCAGTTTAGTGACAAAAGAGATACCTAATATAATGTGCTTATCTAGTTAAATGGAGGGTCTAATCATGGGCATTAGAAATTATCTGATTGAAGGTGTTTCCGGCACAGGCAAAACTACGGTCTGCAACGAATTACAGCGGCGCGGCTACCAGGCCATTCATGGTGACCGTGAATTGGCTTATCAAGGCGATCCGGAAACTGGTACCCCGACGAATGGCTCTAAACCCGAACACCACATTTGGCATGTAGATAAAGTAAAAGCTTTGGTCGCCAATCAGGATGAGGCGGTAACATTTTTCTGCGGTGGTTCACGGAATTTCCCCAAATTCATCGATCTCTTCGACGGCGTGTTTGTCCTTGAGATCGACCTGGAAACCTGTCTTCGGCGGATTGATGAGCGAGTGGCACTGGACCCAACTGACTGGGGTGGCAGACCAGAGGAACGGGAAATCATTTCGCGCTTGCATCAAACGAAAGAAGGCGTTCCCAAAAACGGGATTATAATCGACGCCACCGCACCGATCGATCACGTCGTTAATGAGATCATCCGTCAAAGCGAAGAAAATAAACACCAACGACAGTAAACTTATGTTTGCGACAGCCCAATACATCGGTGCACCTGGATACAATTTTTTTTGCAGACGATGTTAAATTACGTAGGAAATACATTAGATATTTTTAGTGAATTGGCACTAAGGTAGTGTATCTGATTTTGGGAGAAGTTTATGCCTATCAAGATACCAATAATAAAAAAATGAGAAGCCCGTTCTTAAACTAAAGGGTGCGTTTCCTGTAATAAGTAATGTACCCTTCTTTGGAAATCTAGTGCAATTGGCTGGATTAGAGTTAAAAGACCTAGTGAGTAACAAACAATACTTAGTATAAACCTCATATATTAAAAATTTTCTAGTCAAGAAGAATGAAGATAGGAATGTCTCTTTATGTAGAAAGATTAGGAAATATAGTTCATATAAAAATGACAGAATATTCATTATTATTTATATAACATATCTACTAGCTAATGTTTTTTTTAAAACGTTTAGTCGCGGCAGTATGTTCGTACATAATTGGTTGTTTTAATTATTTGATAGGGGTGAAAAAAATGAAAAGTGAAATTTTAGTGAAAACTGCATTGGTAGGTGCATTAGTATTTTCAGCAGGAGGAACTTCTGTTTTAGCCCATGATGAGATTGGGGGAGGAGAGGAAAAAGGCGATAACCTTGCCGGTGTCGAATTAACTGTTCCATTGCTTGAGGGTAGTAAGAATACTGGCAATCTTAAGGAAGTGGCTGCTGTTCCATTGAAAGAAATCCGAGACGGTGTAAAAAACTCAACAGGAGATGTTTATGCCCATAAAGGGTTTGCCTATTTAGGAACACACCGAGCGAATGGCGGAGGGGGAGGTGTCAGAGTTTTTGATATGAAAGATCCTTCCAACCCAGTTGAAGTTTCAGTATTTGCTGCTATTCAAGGTACCTGGCAAGAAAAAGTAATCGTCAAAACGGTAAACACGAAACATTTTAAAGGTGACCTAGCGGCAGTAAGTGTCCAAAAGATGGATCAGAAAGATCCAAATTCACAGGGCGGTTTTGTATTATATGATGTTACGAATCCTCGTGAACCTAAAAAGCTCGGTTTCTGGGAATCCTCTTCTTCTGGAGCAAGGGGTACACATGAGCTGTATTTGACCGTACAAGGAGATAATGTTTATGTTCTGACTGCGGATTGCTATGCTGACTATTACTCGCATGGCAAAAAAATGGATGTTTCCATTGTGGATGTATCCAACCCTACGAATCCGAACACCATTTATGAGTTTAATCCTCGTGCCTACATACCTGAAGTCAGCGATGAAAATTATGATGGTTACAATTGGACAGATGAGGAAGGCATACAGCGTGCTGCGTTTGCTCATAGTGTAAAAACAGATGGAACAGGAAAAACGGCTTTCCTTTCTTACTGGGATTTAGGGACCATCATGTTAGATATAAGTGATGCGAAAAATCCTGTATATCTCGGAAGAACAGACTTTGCTTCAGATGTCCAAGGAGCGGCACATTCCATGGATCTTGCAAAAGGCGGAACTGTACTGGTTGAGACAAGAGAAGTATTCGGCCCAACAAGAGAGGGATTCGAATCTGCTTATGGCTATACGATGATCTATGATATTAAAGATAAAACTAATCCTGAGCTACTAAGTACATTTAGGACAGAATTTACCGAAACGATCCCTAATGGGGCTACTGTCCATGATCCAAAAGTGCACGGGAATACATTATACCTTTCACATTATTCTGGCGGAGTCAGAACGGTCGATATCACCGACCCATCTTCACCACAACAGACAGGTATGTATATCCCAAGCAAAGCAAACATATGGGGAGTTTTTGTGGACCAGAACTATATCTTGGCATCTGATATCGGATCTGGCTTAAAGGTTTTACAAAAAACCGGCGGTCCCAACATGAACAGAATGGGTGGAGTATAAAAAAATACCAAAATAAGAGTATCGAGCACATTCCTATCATGGAATGTGCTTTTTCTTAAGAAGATGATCATTGAATCAATGGAATGTCTACATTGATGCTGGCTGGTATATATAGATTACACATGGGAAAAATCAACAGCATATTGAAAAATTAAAAGCCATCAAAAACTAAAGATTCTCTTTCATGAGTCAGTAACGGAGAATAAATGAATAGTTCTTTTTCAGCAATCAGGAGCTTTAGTAGGACAAATAATTTAATTAAAGGGGTACAAAATGGATAAATTGTATGACGATAAATATCATCTGCATTTAGGTTATTATGAAAATAATTGCGATTATGAGTCTATTGCTTACAAGAGACTATCAGAGGATATATGGGATATCTTCTTTGATTTTAAACATTATGGGATCAAAAATACTACCCAAGAAAATGAATTAACATTATTGGGAAATGGAACAAGAATTTTTTCAATCCACGACAAGGAACTTAATTATGATATCGGAGTTAAACGATTTGAGAAGTGGCTAACCTTACATAAAATAATCTAATATCAATTGAACTCCTTATTAAGCAATCGGGTGCTATTCTCCAGGAAGGAGAATGGCTTTTTCTTATTGAATTAAAGGGCAGGTGTATGTGGGATAAACAGGTTCTAGTATTCTTACTAAGACAAAATATGAGTGATTTTTGGAGGTTTATCAATGTGTAACTTTGTTGGTTTCTTTATAGGGGTGTTTTTTATAGTGTTGGGAGGTTATTTTTTATATTTAAATACAAAAGAGGAGTCATTTTTCTCAAAGTTAATTTCACTTTTTTCAATTGAAGGAGGAGCATTTGCCTTAGGAATTCTAATAATTCTAGTATCTATTCTCGAAACACTAGCCATTGTACAGGGTACTTGTAAAAGCGATTTCTTCACCTAAACTAGCTAATAGGAGCTAATGAGTTATTCCACAATCGGGTGCTTTTCTGTAAGAAATATGCCTTTTTTATGTTGGGGCAAGTTAATGTAATTATACTTGCAATATTCGAATTTATTGTTGTTATACTTTAAATAAGGAGTGATTACATGATATTGGAAGCTGTTATGCTACAAGTTAAACAAGGAATGGAAGGGGAATATGAAGAAGCCTTTTATAATGCTTCAAAGATTATTTCATCAATGAAAGGCTACATATCTCACGAAT
Source organism: Fictibacillus sp. NPDC058756 (assembly GCF_042746035.1). Classification (NCBI taxonomy): domain Bacteria; kingdom Bacillati; phylum Bacillota; class Bacilli; order Caryophanales; family Fictibacillaceae; genus Fictibacillus; species Fictibacillus sp. NPDC058756. The sequence continues at coordinate 1,002,154 of NZ_JBHYPU010000001.1, forward strand.
TACAACGATGTATGGAGGTAAAAGGGAAGTATTTACTTTTAGTTAAATGGGAAAGTTTAGAAGATCATACAGTAGGTTTTAGACAATCAGTAGAATACCAAACGTGGAAAGAACAGCTTCATCATTTTTATGATCCATTTCCAATAGTAGAACATTTTGAATCAGTAAACCTCTCGTAAAGATATCATTTTTAGTATCTTCCACAAAAGGATGCATTTCTTCGGAAGGAGAGTGCACTTTTTTATGGAACTTATTGAACAAACGTGCAGGATTGTTGAATAAGTACATATAATTTATTGATATACAGTAAATAGTTAAATGGGGTGAATAAATGGAACAAATGGAACAAGTGGGCTTTTATTGGGTGGGTCTCATTTTTTGGCTATTAATTGGAGTTGCATTGCTTCTATTGATTTGGGGGCTCTGGAAAAAAACTTGGATAGCACTATTAATTAGTGGAATTGCACTTTTATTACCATCTTTATATTTTGGTGGTGCTGAGAATTGGTTTAGAATACTTGTCCTCTTGCCATTGATTCCTTTTACTCTTGCTTATAACACAAAAAAAACTAAGCAATCTTAATTGTACAAATAAAGGGTGCATTTCTTCAAAAAGGAGGAGTGCATTTTGTTAAAGAACTTATGAACAAATGGACAGGCTTGTGGAATAAGCATAGATATTTAAAAACGTGGTGATATTTGTATTAAGGAGGTCTGATAATGAAATTTAATACTAAAGTAATTGTCGGATTAGCACTAAGTGTAACTTCAATAATCGGCTTAATATGTTACCTGCCCAATAGTAATACTGGTTTAAAAAGGGAGATTACCAAAGCAAATATTCCTCAACGTCAAGTCATTATAAGAGATTCTATTGAAGAGCCATTGCCGCCGACTGCAAAAAATGTTCAAACTATGCCAAATAAACGTGAACCACAGCCATTGCCGAATGCAGAGCTTGATAAGCCAATAGTAATAACTAAAATGCCAATAAAAAAATCTGAACAGCAAGATTGATTAAAGCACTGCAAATCGAATTGCATCAATTAGTTGTTAAATATATTGGAGCAAGTTCATATTGAATTAGAAATTGCCAAAACCCTGATGAAATTGCAGTAACGAATAATGCATAGATCAATATTAAACTAAATTTTAATTTGCTAACCAATGGAATGCCCTCCTGTATGATGGTCTATTGCAATAATCGTGTAAAAAATAAGTTTTCCATAAAATATATCCTTATAAGATTTCTTTAGATATATATGAGACAAGCAAACAAAATAAGACTTTAACCAAGTATTTTTTTAGGTAGTTATTTTCTTCAACAAAAGCGTGCAATTCTTCAAGAAGGAGAAGTGCACTTTTTTATTGAACAATAATTGTTGAATCAGATCTTATTAAATCCAATTAAGGGGATAATCTGTGAAAAAGAGAATTAGAAACAAACTAAAAAAGAGATATAGAGAAGAATGGGTCAGAGCCATTTACGAAGGTCAATTTAGAAAAGTGAATCAGTTAATACGAAGTGAATCGGATGCAAATACCAATGACGATGAGGGGTGGACTCCACTCCATTGGGCAACACAAGAATGCCATATAGAGATTATTCAATTTCTTTTATCAATGAGAGCTAACATTAATGCTAGGGATAATAACGGTTTTTCCCCTTTGTATCAAGCAGCTTCTGAGGGGCATAAAGATCTAGTGGAATTTTTAATAAATAATGGTGCTGAAATTGATATTAAGTCAAACTATGGAACTACTCCATTGATAATAGCTAGCATTTACGGGCACTTAGAAACAGTAAAGTATTTAGTGGAAAATGGTGCAGACGTCAATATTGAGGAAGATGAAGGAAATACTGCTCTTTCGTATGCAGAGCAATACGGAAATGACCAGGTAGCTTTATTTCTAAGAGAAAAAGGTTCAAAATAAATTCCCCTCGGATTTACAACTATTCGACAATCGGGTGCGTTTGTGGAAAAAAGAGCATGGTTACTTATTGTTAACTCTAAGTAAAAAATGAAATTATTTATTCTTGTTTAAAATAAACCTGGATGGAACATATTATAACACCAACCATAATTATCCTTGTGCAGCTATCTCACGAAGTGTAGTAAAGTAATGTAAATAAAGAATACAAAAAAGCACCTCGATTATTCGCAAGCCAGAGCAGATAATTGAGGTGCTTTTTACAATTTATAACCGGAATTACTGCAAATATACCCTGTATGAAAGACAAGACGATTTTCATATAATAAGCATCCTATTTTCCCCTTTAGTTAACTAAAGGTGAACCAAATGTGAACCTTTACGTTTAATCAATTTTATTTGATAAAAATTTGCCATTTATAAAAAAACAAAACCCTTGATTACTCAAGGGTTTTTATCGTTATGTATGGTGGAGACTAGCGGGATCGAACCGCTGACCTTTTGGCTGCCAGCCAAACGCTCTCCCAGCTGAGCTAAGCCCCCATTTCTGTCCTGACAAATTGAATTATATATTCTTAGAAAATAAGCCGCAAGCTTTTTTGGCTAATTTTGCATAAATATATTCTCTTTTCTAACAATAAATTAAAGATATGATCAATAAGCTTTGTCCAAAAAGGATAAAGCTTTTTTACATGAGGCTTTCTTACCTGTAAAAAACAGTAATTAAAATTGGTATAGACAACTAGTCCTAGTACTGCAGAGGACTTAAGTTCTGTTTTAACATCATGTGACAGGAACCTCCTTTTTTCTACCGAAAAGTGTCAAAGAAAGAAAGCGTTACCAAAAAAGAGGAGGCTAGAAAATTGAATGCATTTAAAATGATCCGTTTTTTAATTTTAGTTGCTGTATTGATCATTCCATTATTCAGTGGAATGGGAAAGAGTGATTCTGTTTCTGCGGAACAAGGTACTGACGGGCATTTAATCATTGCACAGAATATTCCACAGCTAAATGATGAAATCAAGGGGGAAACCTTTGATCTTTCAGCTTTATTAGCTTATGAGAATGGTAAATATGTTGAAGTGAAAGACAATCTTAAATGGGGATCCTTGAATAAAAATGTCGCATCCGTTTCAAATGAAGGTGTCGTTACATTAAGCGGCCAGAGCGGAAAAACATTTATTTTTGTTACAAATGGAAAATCATACGACAGAATCGGTATACATGTTAAACATGGTGAAGCAAATTTTGACAAACAAAAAGGGCATAAATATGACATCATTTCAAATGCTGTAAGTTCCATGTCAGTGAAAGAAAAAGTTGGCCAGATGTTAATGCCAGATTTCCGTAACTGGAATGGACAGCCTGTTACAGAAATGAATGATGAAATTAAAGAGCTAGTTAAGAAATATAATCTTGGCGGAGTCATCCTGTTTCGTGAAAATGTTGTAACAACTGAACAAACAGTAAGACTTGTTGATGAATATAAAAAGGCAAATGAAGATTATGGCTTACTCCTTTCAATCGACCAAGAAGGAGGAATTGTGACACGTTTGCAGAGTGGTACCGATTTCCCAGGAAATATGGCGCTTGGTGCAACAAGATCAACAGAACTGGCAGAATCTGTCGGACATGCAATCGGATCAGAGCTTCATTCTTTAGGAATAAACATGAATTTAGCGCCTGTCTTAGATGTGAATAACAATCCTGATAACCCAGTTATTGGAGTTCGTTCGTTTGGTGAAGATCCACAGCTAGTTGCTGACTTAGGAACAGCTTACACAAAAGGACTGCAAAATTCAGGCATGGCTGCAACTGCTAAGCACTTTCCAGGTCACGGAGATACTGCAACTGATTCACATTTAGGACTTCCTTCTGTCCCGCATGATAAAGAGCGTCTTTTAGAAGTAGAACTTTATCCTTTTCAGCAGGCAATGGATGAAGGGATAGATGCAATAATGACTGCACATGTCACTTTCCCTAAGATTGATCCGACAACAGTTATTTCAAAAAAGGACGGTACAGAAATAGCGCTGCCTGCAACATTGTCATACGAAGTGCTAACAAACTTAATGAGAAATGAAATGGGATTTGATGGTGTCATATCTACTGATGCACTAAATATGAAAGCAATTGCCGATCACTTTGGTCCTGTAGATGCTGTAATACGAGCGGTCAATGCTGGTACAGATATTATTTTAATGCCGGTAGGCTTAGAAGAAGTGGCTAACGGATTATATGAAGCAGTTGAAAAAGGTGAAATTACTGAAGAAAGGTTAAATCAGTCTGTTGAACGGCTGCTGACATTAAAAGCTAAGCGCGGAATTTTCAAACAAGTAACTGAGACTCCAGTGGAGGAAAAGATTGAACATGCAGAAGAAGTGGTTGGAAACATCACTCATAAAGAAACAGAACTAGAAGTTGCCCGCAAATCGATTACTTTAGTACAAAACAATGGCTTGTTGCCTACTGATAAAAATAACCTAGACTCTGTTGTAGTTATTGGAAACACATATAGTGAAAATCTGCAGAAAGCTCTAGCTGCTCATCACTCGTCAGTTGAATTGATTAAATCAACACAGCCTCTAAGTGAAGCGCAATTAACTAAGGTAAGAAATGCAGATCTAGTAGTGCTCGGAACGTACACATTCAATGTATCTGGTCGTTCGCCATCGTCTCCTCAAATGCAGATGGTAAATCAAGTTATTCAGGCTGCGCCTGATAAGACTGTTGCTGTAGGAATTAGAAATCCATATGACATTATGGCTTTTCCGGAAGTTACTGCTTATATCACTCAGTACGGTTTTAGAGATGCAAGTTTCAAAGCTGCGGCAGAAACGATCTTTGGTCTAAATAACCCATCAGGAAAGCTTCCAGTAACGATTTATAGAGATGCTGATACTGTACTTTATCCATTTGGACACGGTTTAAGTTATTAATAGAGGAGGAATGTCGAGATGAAAAAATGGGGATTATTTTTAACAGTTTTGGCTCTGGTTTTAATTATGCTCCCTGGTACACAAATTTTGAACGCAACAAAGGGTGAAAGCTTTCAGCATAGACAAAATTTCAAGACTGGTCTAGAGATGCTGATGAGTGATCAGGTTTCTTTATTAGAAGGTAAAAATGTGGGCTTGATCACAAATCCAACAGGTGTTGACCGTGAATTGAACAGTATAGTTGATGTGCTGTACAATCACCCGGACATCGAATTAAAGGCATTATACGGTCCCGAACATGGAGTAAGAGGAAGTGCCCAGGCGGGTCAGTACGTTGAGTTTTATACAGATCCTAAAACAGGACTTCCTGTATATAGCTTATATGGGAAAACAAAAAAGCCAACTCCTGAAATGCTTGAAGGCATTGATGTATTGGTCTTTGATATTCAGGATGTAGGGACTCGATTCTACACATACATCTATACGATGGCCTATGCGATGGAAGCCGCTAAGGAAAACAATATTCCATTTGTTGTATTAGACAGACCTAATCCGCTTGGCGGAGAACAAGTAGAAGGGCCAGTATTGGATCCATCTTATTCATCGTTTGTTGGTCTCTACCCGATCCCATTAAGACACGGGATGACGGTTGGTGAACTTGCGAAACTCTTTAATGAAGAATTCAATATCGGTGCTGATTTGGAAGTTGTTGAAATGAAAGGCTGGAAGAGATCTTGGACATATGAGGACAGTGGACTCGAATGGGTGCTTCCTTCTCCAAATATGCCTACAAAGGATACAGCTATCACTTATCCTGGTGCAGCCTTAATTGAAGGGACTAATGTTTCAGAAGGAAGAGGAACTACGAAACCTTTTGAGTTGATCGGAGCTCCTTTTATAAATGGGGATGATCTTGCTGAAGCATTAAACGAACAAGCACTTCCAGGAGTGAAGTTCCGTTCCGCATCTTTCATACCATCATTTTCAAAGCATGTAAGCAAACTATCGCATGGGGTTGAAATACACGTAACTGATGAAAAATTATTCCAGCCAGTGCTTACTGGTATTACATTAGTGAAAACGATTCATGACATGTATCCTCAAGATTTTGCTTTCCGTGCTGAAGACAGTGCAGGTAAATCTTTCTTTGATTTATTAATCGGAAATGGATGGGTAAGAGACGCTATTGAATCTGGAAGTTCTGTAGAGGAGATCGTAAACCGCTATCAAGATGAATTGAATAAATTTAAAGAAACAAGAAAGAACTATTTGCTTTATTAATGTACTGGAGCTAAGGCTGAACACTTGGCCTTAGCTTTTTTATTTGAATTTTCTGACTGGTATAGACAACTAGTCATAACAATGATACGCTTGGCATAAAGTTATAAAGGGGAGTGGACATGAAGCCGGGAGTATTATTGCATGGTGATTATATAGATGAGAACGGATCTCTTGTTAAAAATGGCTATCTTTTTATAAAAAACGGAAAAATTGAATACGTTGGCGGATTGAATCCACTAACAGATGATGAAGAAGCAGAAACTTATGAGATGCCTTCAGGTTCGATTATGGTTCCGGGTATGATTGACCTTCATATTCATGGAGCGTCAGGTGCAGATGTCATGGATGGAACAGAGGAAGCTTTGTCAATTATGGCTGAAGTCTTGCCTGCAGAAGGAACAACTTCATTCTTGGCGACAACGATGACGGAAAACACTCTTCATATTGAAGAAGCATTAGCTCAGACAGCATCCTTTATTGAAAACCAAAAACCTGGATCAGCTGAGATTGCTGGAATTCACCTGGAAGGGCCATTTATTTCTCCAAAGCGGGCGGGTGCTCAGCCAAAAGGTTTTATAGAAATGCCAAATGTAGAACGGTTTAAACAATGGCAGGAAAAAGCCCGAAACCAGATCAAGTTAGTGACACTTGCTCCAGAGATGGAGGGAGGTCTTGATTTAGCTTCTTATCTATCGAGCAATGGCATTATAGCTTCAATTGGCCATAGCGACAGTACTTTTGAAGAAGTTAAAGAAGGAATTAAATCGGGCATCTCTCACGTTACACATCTATTTAATGGAATGAGAGGTATGCATCATCGAGACCCAGGAGTTGCCGGTGCGGCACTTATTCAGAAGGAATTAAACGTGGAGATGATTGTTGACGGTGTGCATGCCAGCCCGGAAATGATGAATCTTGCATACCATTCAACAGGACCAGACCGTACAGTTCTCATTACAGATTCCATGCGAGCTAAAGGGTTAGGTGAAGGTACTTATACTTTAGGCGGGCAGCAAGTAACTGTGAAAAATGGAAGAGCTTATTTAGAAGATGGTACACTTGCAGGCAGTATTTTGAGCATGAATGATGCAGTGAAAAACATGATGAAATTTACGAACTGTTCCATTGCCGATATCGTAAAAATGACAAGCGTGAATGCTGCGAAGGAATTAAACATTTATGACAAAAAGGGTAGCCTGTCAAAAGGAAAAGACGCTGATATAACAGTATTAACAGAAGATTATAATGTGTGCATGACTTTTTGCCGAGGAGAACTTGCCTATCGGAGAAAGGAGGAGAAAGTTTGAAACTAATATCGGTTTCAGATGAAGAAGAACTCAGCAGAATAGCGGCAGAGATATTATTTACAAAAGTAAAGTCTGCTAAAAGATTAGTTCTTGGCCTCGCAACCGGTAGAACGCCACAAGGCATGTACCGCTATCTTTCAAAATATAGTAAAGAATGTAAGCAAACTTTTCAGCATATACACACTGTTAATTTGGATGAATACGTGGGATCTGCAACATACCACGCTTACATGGAGGAGCACTTATTCCGACATATTGATATTCCCAGAGACCAAACTCATATTCCAGATGGTGAGGCAGCTAGTTTAATAGAAGAGTGCAGCAGATATGAACAGATGATTAAAGAGCTTGGCGGCATAGATCTGCAAGTTTTAGGAATTGGAGAAAATGGCCATATCGGTTTTAATGAACCGGGTACCAGTTTTGATGCAAGAACACATATTGTACAGCTTACAGATTCTACGCTTAAAGCGAATGCTAAATATTTTGTTGACAGTGAACAGCCTAAACAAGCGATTACCATGGGGATTGGAACGATACTTGAGAGTAAAGAGGTCCTTCTTCTCGCGATCGGTGAGAGGAAAGCGAATGCTGTAAAAGAGCTTTTTAAAGGATCATTAAATGAAAATATACCTGCAACAGCATTAATAAACCATCCAAATGTTACAGTGCTTGCGGACAAAGGTGCTAGAAAGCTTTTAGATAAGGAGAGTTGACCCATTTTTATGATTGATAAAACATCACCCCTGCCACTTTATTTTCAGATAGAAGAGGCGATTAAGCAGAAAATCGATAAAGGAGAATGGGAGTCTGGCAGCATGATCTCCTCTGAAAGAGAATTTGCTGAGAATTATGAAGTAAGCCGAATGACTGTTCGTCAAGCCATCAACAATCTAGTCAATGACGGATATTTAACAAGGCGCAAAGGTAAAGGAACTTTCGTTTCCGGAAAAAAAATTGAACAAAAATTATTAGGGCTTACGAGTTTTACAGAAGATATGAAAGCTAGAGGTTATAAACCTGCATCAAAGCTAGTATCCTTTCAAACGGTTGAAGCAAATCACAAGCTAGCAAAGGCACTGGAAATTTCACAAAACGAAGAAGTTTACGAGATTAAGCGTGTTCGTCTTGCGAACGATATTCCGATGGCGATCGAAACAACTTTTGTGCCTGTACAGCTTATTCATTTAAATGAGATTCATATTAAAGAAGGCTCCTTGTATTCACAGGTCGAGAATGCAGGCTTCCATATAGATTATGCAAATCAGAGTTTAGAAGCTTCCATTGCCCGAGAGGCAGAAAGTGAGATTCTGGAGATTGCCAAGGGCGCACCCGTGCTGCTGATTCAAAGGCAGACCTATTTAACTACAGGGAAACCACTTGAAGTGGTCCATTCAGTTTATCGCGGGGACCGATACAAATTTATGATCGATATGAAGCGCTAAAGCGTTTTATATAAAAAAATGAAAGCGTTTACGTGAAGGGGGAAGGAAAAAATGGGGAAAGAGCAGCAAATGGCTCACAGCATCATTGAAAAGCTGGGTGGCGCATCCAATATCCAGACATTGATGCATTGTATGACAAGAATCAGGGTGAATTTACATGACCCGTCAAAAGCAGACCTAGCAGGTTTAAAAGACGTGGATGGGGTTTTAGGTGTCGTAGAAGATGATACATTGCAAATCATTGTCGGTCCTGGAATCGTCAACCGTGTCACACTTGCTATGAGTGAAGAAACAGGTATGAATATTCATTCAGTAGACGAAACAAACCCAATGGACTTAGAGCAGATGGCTCGAATGAACAAAGATGCCATTAATAAGAAAAATGCTACGCCTTTTAAACAATTTTTAAGAAAGATTGCAAGTATCTTCATTCCGTTAATTCCTGCTATCGTCGCTTCAGGTTTAATTGCCGGAATTACAAATGTAGCGATAAGAATGGGTGCAGATCCAGAATCTGCATTTATACAAATGTTAGGTTTGATTGGCTGGGGTGTTTTTAGTTATCTAGCCGTTTTTGTAGGGATTAACACGGCCAAAGAATTTGGAGGAACACCTGCATTAGGTGGTGCAGCTGGGATATTAATCATCAACCCTGGTCTTGCAAACATTACCCTTTTTGGAGATCCGCTTGTAGCTGGACGCGGCGGTTTAATCGGAGTAATGCTTGCAGCTGTATTTATTGCATTTTTAGAAAAACGTATCAGAAAGTTTGTTCATCCATCAATTGATATCATTGTTACACCTACACTTGCGTTATTAATTACTGGTTTTGCGACACTTTTTGTTCTTCAGCCTGTAGGAGGCTTCTTGTCAGACCTAATCACTAAAGGATTGCTGAATTTAATTGATATTGGCGGTATTTTCTCTGGACTTATTTTAGCAGGTACATTCTTGCCATTAGTTGTAACAGGACTTCACCAAGGTTTAACACCTGTACACATGGAGCTTATCAACACAATTGGAGATGACCCGTTATTGCCGATCCTTGCAATGGGCGGTGCCGGTCAAGTAGGTGCTGCGTTTGCCATTTACTTTAAAACGAAGAACCAACGACTTCGGAAAGTAATTAAAGGCGGTCTGCCAGTTGGTATGCTAGGCATCGGTGAGCCATTAATCTTCGGTGTAACACTGCCGCTTGGACGTCCGTTCTTAACAGCATGTTTAGGGGCTGCAGTAGGCGGAGCTTTCCAGGCATTCTATGAGGTGGCAACAATTGCAATCGGTGTATCTGGAATACCGCTTGTGTTCTTAGTGAATCCAAATGAAATGGTGCTCTATTTAGTAGGATTAGTCATTGCTTACGTCTTTGGATTCTTGTTCACATGGACGTTTGGATTTAAAGAAAGCATGGCAAAAGACATCTAACCAGGAGTGAATGACTTTTGTGTTATGGTATATCCATTTATTTAAGTGAACCTGATTCTATTAATAAAGACTGGATTCAGAAGGCGGCTAAAAATGGATTTCAGTACATTTTCACCTCTCTTCATATTCCAGAAGAAGAAGGATTCTCTTTTGTTGAAAAAGTTAAATGGCTGGGCGAAACAGCACAGGATGTTCATATGGAAGTTATGGCTGATGTTTCGCCAGCTTCACTTCAGCGGCTCGGTCTTAAGTTTGAGGAGCTTCCGCTGTTAAAAGATTGGGGTATTTCTGGAGTGAGGATGGACTATGGGTTTACAGCTAAGCAGATTGCTTGGCTGTCCCATTCTTTAAAAATCGGATTGAACGCCAGTACTATGGATGAAGTTCAGCTGTCAGTACTTCTGGATGAAGGGCTTATGCCAAATCAATCAGAAGCATGGCATAACTTTTATCCGAAACCGTTCACCGGCATTTCTAAACAAGCATTAAAAGATCGAAATGCATTGTTTCATCGTTTTGGAATAAGAACGATGGGATTTGTTCCAGGAGACGATCGATTAAGAGGACCTTTACACGAAGGTCTTCCAACGATTGAGGATCATAGACATATCCCACCTTTAGATGCAGCTTTAGAACTTCGTGCACTTGGCACGGATAAGATTTGCATCGGTGACCCTAATCTTTCAGAAGGGACTGCAAAAGGATTTAGCTATTTAGCTGATGGTACAGTTCCCATTTATGCTTCTTTTAATAAAGGGTATGAGCATTTTTGGAACAGCATCCACACGAATAGGATGGATGCTGCGCAATATGTTATACGATCTGTAGAATCGAGGGGAATGGATGCTGTCTATGAGCCAGATCCTTCATCCGCTGATTTGTTCGAGAGAGGCTGGATTACGGTGGATAATAAGCTGTATGGAAGATATTCAGGCGAACTTCAAATTTGTTTAGAGACTCTTCCGGCCAGTCCAAAAGTGAATATAGCTGGAAAAGTAAGAAAGAAAAGCGAGTCACTTTTGAAATGGATCGGAAGCGGACAAAAGTATATTTTCTTAGATTAGCAGATTAAAAGTTATGAACAAACACCGAAGGGAGAACGTGATGGATTTAACAAAATTGGCTACAGAAAAAAGAAACCTAGACACAATAAATATTGATGAACTTTCAACTTTAGAAGTGGTCAAAAAAATACACGAAGCAGATCTTGGCGTAGCCAGCTGTATCACCCCGGTATTATCTGAAATTGGCACGGTAGCAGAAAAAGTGGTCGAGGCTTTTGAAAATGGCGGCAGGCTGATCTATATAGGCGCAGGTACGAGCGGAAGACTTGGTGTATTAGATGCATCAGAATGTCCGCCGACATATGGAACTGATCCAAATTTGGTAGTTGGTCTTATCGCAGGAGGAGATTATGCCCTTCAGCATGCTATTGAAGGAGCAGAAGACGATTCCGAGCTTGGTAAGAAAGATTTACAAAAAGTAAATGTAACTAAAATAGATGTTGTTGTAGCAATTGCCGCATCAGGAAGAACTCCTTATTGCCTTGGCGCAATGGAATATGCAAAGAATCAAGGAGCCTTTACAGCTGCAGTGGTTTGTTCCCTTAATTCTCCTATGGAAAATGTTGCAGATACGAGCATTACGGTTGTTACAGGACCTGAAGTGGTTACAGGTTCAACTCGCATGAAGGCAGGTACTGCACAGAAACTTGTCCTTAATATGATCAGTACAACAAGTATGATCAAATGGGGAAAAGTGTACAGCAATCTAATGGTTGATGTTCAGCCTACTAACGCAAAGCTGAAACAGCGTGCCAGAAATATCATTATGGAGGCAGCCGGAGTATCAGAAAAGGAAGCAGAACAAGCTTTAAAAGAACAGAATGGAAACACGAAGGCATCTATCCTTCAGCTAGTAACTGGAGTTTCACCAGATGAAGCAAAAACACATCTGGAACAGCATAATGGAAGATTAAAAGAAGCGATCAAAAACTACACTCAAAAGTGAAAGGGGTAGGTTGTGATGTTAGGATTTTTACAGCGTATTGGCCGTGCACTTATGCTGCCGATTGCCGTTCTTCCGGCAGCGGGTTTGATTTTGCGTTTTGGCCAGGATGATTTATTAGGTATACCTTTTTTAGCTGCAGCTGGTAATGCGATTTTTGGTCATTTGGCATTAATATTTGCGATCGGGGTTGCAGTAGGACTTGCAAAAGACGGAAACGGTGCAGCAGGGCTTGCTGGTGCCATCGGTTATTTTGTTTTAACAGAAGGAGCAGTAAAGTTTGCCGAAGTTAACCTTGGCTTTGAAGGCAAGTTTGACATGTCCGTTCTCGGAGGTATTCTGGCAGGGGTTGTAGCAGGGCTCTTATATAATAAATTTTCTAATACGAAGCTCCCAGAATGGTTATCTTTCTTTGGCGGAAAACGGTTTGTACCGATTGTTACAGCAGGTACGATGGTCGTTCTCGCGTTAGTTTTCGGTTTCATCTGGCCTTATATCCAAATGGGATTAGAAAATGTCGGTACATGGATTACAAGTGCTGGAGCCATTGGGGCAGGAATTTTCGGGTTCTTTAACCGTTTATTAATACCGCTCGGGCTTCATCATGTTTTAAATAGTTTCTTATGGTTTGTTTTCGGTGAGTTTACTGGTGAAAACGGAAAAGCAGTTACAGGTGACTTGGCGAGATTCTTTGCAGATGATCCAAAAGCAGGTTTCTATATGGCAGGATTCTTCCCTGTAATGATGTTCGGATTGCCAGCTGCTTGTTTTGCAATGATAAGTGCAGCAAAAAAACACCGTAAAAAAGCAGTTGCGGGAATGTTGGGAAGTATGGCTCTTACATCCTTTGTTACGGGTATTACTGAGCCGATTGAATTTGCTTTTATGTTTTTATCACCGCTTCTATATGTTATCCATGCTGTATTAACAGCTGTATCAATGTCAGTAGCCGTATTGTTTGACATCCATCATGGATTCACGTTTTCTGCGGGAGCGATCGACTATTTCTTAAATATCGGAAAAGCTCAAAATGGCTGGTTATTACTTCCGATCGGTGCAGTGTACTTTGCAGTGTATTATGTAATCTTCCGTTATTTGATCGTAAAATTAGATCTTAAAACACCAGGAAGAGAAGATGAAGAAACAATCGTGGCCGAAGCAGCAGCAACGGGTACAGCAGCCGATTCCAAATATGATACGGCCGCGGAAGCATATCTTGCAGCACTGGGCGGCAATGAGAACATCGTTCAGCTTGATAACTGTATTACTAGATTACGTCTGCAAATCAAGGATATTAGTAAAGTAGATGAAGAAGCTCTCAAAAAAGCTGGATCAAAAGGTTTAATAAAACTTAATAATCAAAACATCCAAGTAGTAGTGGGAGCAGAAGTTGAGCCAATTGCAGACAGTATGAGAGATAAGCTGTAATAAAAGAAAACACCGTTCCCAAAGGAATGGTGTTTTTTCTCAATTAAGCGTTCCAATAACCGCTTACCGGTACATTTGCAGCATATGAGTATGGGTAAGGACATGGATACGAATATACGCAGCAATTCCCGTTGTACGAAACGGCTCCGACAATAATGAGCAGCACGAATAGTACCACATAAAGCGTAAAGCTATCAGAACAGTACTTTCTCGACGACATGGTTTCACTCCTCTTCTTGCACAATGAGAAGCCGATTTCTCTCCTCATCCCATTTTATGCAGACAGGATAAGCATAGAAACGTGATAGGTGCGGATTTATAGAAACCAAATGTCAGTTTAGTAGTTTACTTATATGCTTCATCTAGAATGATATATAGATAATCTGCAAATTCACCTTTAGAGAACATCGTTACCTCATGTACACCGCCAATATCGTTCCATACAAAAGCTGTATCGGTATCTGTTGTTTCTTCAACATCTGTTGGCAGACCAGCTAATTCTAGTGCCTTTGTTTTATCATCATCAAATAAGATTTCTTCATCAATTACCGAAAAAACAAGACGAGCGGCTTTTCCTTCAACAAAAGTAACAGCAAACTTTTCATTTTGATAATAGTTAACAGCAGCTGGAATGAAGTTCGATGTTCCAGAATAACGAAATTGAATTTTTTCAGTTCGTACGGGTTCTCCCCACATGTTGCTGACTTCTTTTTCCGAGAGGTTTGTCACTTCACTTGCAACAAATTGGTGATGGCTTGTTAAGTAATCTTTTTCTTCTTCATCCTGATTTTCGTTCGTTGCATCTTCTTCTGAAGTATTTTCTGAATCATCAGCTGCTGCAGTTTCTTCTGCTTCTTCATCGCCTGAAGCGGCAGGCGGAGAAGATTCATCTTTATTATTTTCTGCTTTCGTCTCTGCAGTTGGTTGATCTTTCGGTTTATCATCCTTAGAACAAGCTGAGAGGGTTAAAAGCACAGCACATATTAATAGTATTATTAGTTTTTTCATTATAGATCCCTCATTATGTATTTCGATTTTTTGGTTCTTTTCAAAAAGAATGTTACTTATGAGTTCGTTCTTCCACTTCATTGATAAGTTGATAGGAGTGAAAGGCGCGAGACTCCTGGGGGATTAGTGGGACAGGTGAGACTCCTAAATGCGCAAAGCGCAGAGGAGGCTCACCGCACACCCCCCGGAAAGCGAGCACCTGGAACGGAAATCAACACTTCCAAGAGCAACAAAGTTCAAGAAAACGGCCTTTTCATAAAATAGACAACAATAATGTTAACAAAAGAAAAAGTAAATTGAAAATGAAAAGTTTGGCAGATTAATAAACATTTACGAATGGAGAATAGGTGACATGTAAGCTGATCATAATCATAAAATAATGTTAACGAAGAAGCTAAATAAGAAGACATAGCAATTATATCAGCTTGCAATTAATAAAAACCATGGAAATATTTCATTTTGTTAACAAATCATCTACAATAATAGTAGACATTCACCAAAAGGGCGATATGATGAAAGGCAGGTGTGGTGGAGGATGCAATATATTGTCTATGATTTAGAAATGACTAACCGTTTGTCTGAAATTATTGAGATTGGTGCAATACGTATGAAGGTAGTAAATGGAGAACTTATGCATCTTGATACGTTTCAATCCTTTGTTCAGCCGAAAATGGATAAATTAAATACACGCATCACAAACCTTACAGGTATAACAAAAAAAGATTTAATTTCTGCTCCTTCTTACACTGAAGCCATTGAAAGCTTTCGAGCATGGATAGGCTTAGAAGACTATTATTTATGCTCCTGGGGACCTGAGGATAAATGGGCTCTCATAACAGATTCTACTTTTCATCAGACAGATATTGAATGGATTATAAATCACAATGATCTGCAATTCCATTTCAGTATGCTGCATGATAGTGGAAAAGGTTTTCGCTACGGATTATCACGTGCACTTCAAGCATTGGAACTATCATATGTGGGATCTAAGCATCGGGCGTTAGATGACGCAATTAATACAGCTAAAATCCTTCAAAAGATTTTCAATAATGTAGAGTTTACAATGAATCCGGCTTCCTACATGGAATCTAAACTCTTTGAACCTGAAAAACTAGTATATAAAACAAAAGCTGAAGAGGAAATTTCTCCATTTGCTTCATTATCAAAGTTATTTAACTAAAGTAATTACACGAAGATGTGTAAACTTCTAAAAAATGTAAGTTAACAAAAGATTTGATAATAGGACTTTGTTCCTGAAAATACGACTCGTTTCGACAAAAAGCATTAGGTATAATGGGTTAAAATCCATATAAAGTAAGATATGTCGTCATTTGACGAATTGTTTTTGTAGGAAAATGACCTTAGTTTCGATAATAATGATAGTGGGGGGTGTTTATTGGTGAACACTACATATTACATTACCAATAAAAATAATCAGTTGCTGGAGTTATTAAATACAATTGATTATTGCTTGAGTGATGCGCGGCTAGAAGAAGTGGATAGGATCATACGTCTTAAAGAAGAATTATTAGCTAACGATGGAATACATATTACTCCAGAACAAATTAATAACATCATTTCTTTGTTATTATCATTTGTTCCAATGACTGTTAAAGAAGTAGGATGAAAATTTAAGACGGCAACACCAAAAGGACCTCCCCGAAGAGGTTCTTTTTTTATTTACTTTCTACTTTTTCGAAGATCTTCTATTGGCTTTGGGGGTTGTTTTAATTTTTATGGTAAAAAAATTAACAATTTTATATACTTATAGTAGAAATTAGAATTTTTTGAAAGTTGTCAACTTAATTATCGGGGAGACTAAAGTATGTTTCGGATAGAAGATCAAACAGAGATCAACACATTATTTAATGGATTTCTCGATATGATGTTTTTAATGAAAGTATTGGATGAAGGAAAGAGATTTCAATATGCAGCAGCAAATGATTCAGCTCTTAAATATGCTGGGATCAAGAGAGATGTTATTGGCAAGTTTATGGACGAGGTACTTGATAGGAAACTAGCTGAAGAACTGCAAGCGGTCTATGAACAAACTGTATTCTCCGAAGAATCGATTCAGTTTGAGACAGAAACGTTCCATAAGGGTATGCGGCAAACAGCCGTGACATGCTTAACCCCTATACATAATCAACATGGCGAGTGCACACATTTATTAGCATCTGTTAAAGACGTTACTGAAACCAAAAACATCGCAGAAAAACTAGAAAGATCTGAAGAACAATATCGTATCCTATATGCAGAACAAAAAAATGCTGAATCTTTGCTTATCGGCCAAAAATTAATATTAGAAATGATTGCGAAAGGAAGCAGCTTGCAGGATGTGTTTAAAGCCATTTCTTTAAATTTCGAAGCAGCGATGCCACAATCAGAAGTTTGTATCCATTTGGCTAATGAGCGGGATAAAAGACTTGAGTACGTCTATTCTGCAAATCTGTCTGAATCATTCATTCAAGATATACATCAGATTGAAATAAGCTCTGCTGAAGAGAGCTGCGGCAGAGCGGCGTTTACATACCAGCCAGTTATTTTAATTGACATAGAGAAGGAATTGAAAAATGATAAAAAGAAACGAATGGCTTTGCAGCATGGAGTAAGAGCCTGCTGGAGCAATCCGATTCTTTCTTCTTCAAATCAGCTGCTTGGAATCTTAGCCGTTTACTTTAAAGCACCTACTTCTCCTGACGAAAAAGAATGGGGAACAATGGAAGCGTTTACGCATCTCGCAGGTTTAGCGATTGAACAAAAGCAAAAAGAAGAGGCGCTTCGAAAAAGTGAAGCTAAATTCAGAGCGATGACTGAAAATGTAACAGACCTAATCGTCACACTTGATACGAGCGGAAAGGTTAAGTATACGTCACCTTCTTACAAGCTTATTTTTGGAGAAGAAGCCAATTTGGGAAACTCTTTTCTGACCTATACACATCCGGAAGATATTCCCGCGGTATCTGATAAATTTAGAGTTCTTTTAAAAGTTAAAAAGCCGTCAGAAGTTCAGTTCCGTTATCTTCACGCAAATGGGCATTACATAACGATTGAAGCCAGGGCCATGCCAGTCTTGAAAGAATCAGGTGATATTGAGAACATTGTTGTTGTGGCAAGAGATATTACTGAAAGAAATAAACACGAAGAACTTATTAAAAAGATGGCTTATCAGGACCAGCTTACAGGCTTGTCAAATCGAAGGTCATTTACAGAAGAATTTGAAGGTCATATACGAAACGCGGAAAATAAGAGCCAGCAGCTGGGAGTCCTGTTTTTAGACTTGGATCGTTTTAAATTTATTAATGATTCACTCGGGCACTCTTTTGGCGACCTCGTCTTAAAAGAAGTTTCTTTAAGATTAAAAATGTTTACTAGAGGTTTTGGCAGAGTGTACCGTATGAGCGGAGATGAATTTACAATCATTCTTGAAGATATAAACGAAGAGAAGCTTAAGCAGAAAATGACTAACCTTCTAGAAATATTTTCGGAACCTATTTTTATTAAGGACGAAATGATACATATTACAGCGAGTATAGGAGTTTCTATATTTCCCCTTGATGGTCACGATCCGAAAGCATTATTGAAGAATGCAGATCTAGCCATGTACCGTGCTAAGGAAGATGGTAAAAATACGTATCAATATTATAAAAGTACACTTGACAGCAACAGTTATGAAAGACTGCTTATGGAGAATGAACTGCACGGAGCCATTGATAATGATGAACTGCTGCTTCATTATCAGCCAAGGTTTTCAATTGATCGAACATCTATCATTGCTTTGGAAGCCTTAATACGATGGAATCATCCGCGCTGGGGGATGATCTCTCCAGGGGAATTTATTCCTTTAGCCGAAGAAACAGGGCTGATTACTAAAATAGGAGCATGGGTTATTCGCACAGCATGCAGACAAACAAAAGAGTGGATGGATAGTGGATATCCTCCAGTTAGAATCGCGATAAATCTGTCTGCTAGGCAATTTTTGCAAAGAGATCTTGTTTCATCTATTCAATCGGTTCTGAAGGAAACGGGTTTGCCTCCGGAATTTGTAGAGCTTGAGATTACTGAAAGTACATTAATGAAGTATGAAGAAACTATACTTTACTCCATCGAGCAATTAAAAAAAATGGGTGTGCATTTTGCGCTGGATGATTTCGGGACGGGCTATTCCTCAATGGGGTATTTAAAGAAATTTCATATTGATACATTAAAGATCGATCAATCATTTATTAGAGGTATTGGCACGGAAACAGATGATTCTGCCATTGCTACTGCCATCATCACTTTAGCTCACTCATTAAAAATGAACGTTGTAGCAGAAGGCGTTGAAACGGAAGAACAATATAATTATTTAAAAGAGAAGAACTGCAATGAAATACAAGGATTTTATACTTGCCGGCCGATGGAAGCTAAAAAAATTGAGTTGTTGATTATCAATCATATGACTGAGGTAAAAGCAAACAAACCTATTACAGTTTAAATGAAAAAAGGGGCTTTATAGCTCCTTTTTTACCTTTTCTTTTCTTTTTCTGTTTTTTCTTTTAGTTCTTCCATTTCTTTTTTAAACCTTTTTGTAAGGGAGTTTTGATTTCCGTACAGGAAAATCATATCTCCTTCTTGGATTTCAGTTGTATAGCTATCTTTTCTTAATGTAACATCACCGCGTTTAATAAATAACACCAGCATGTCATCTTCCATTTCAATAACGTCTTTTAATTTCTTGCCGATGACTGATGAGTTTTTATGGATTGGCAGTTCAATCACGACGTCATCTTCATCAAAATACATCACATCACGCAGAGGCAGATCAGCTAGATTGTATTGTTTTTCAAGATGTCCTTCAAACGATTTCACCAAATAACGTTTAAACTTCGGAATACTCAGAATGAGGTAGAGTCCTATAAGAACCAATGTAATCATCCCAAGTTCAATAGAGCGAAACTCATCAGATAATATATTGCTAATCGCAGAAATGATTACAGCAAGAGAGAAAACACCGAAAAGAATAAGAAAAGTGCTCAGTCTTCTTCTGATTGGATGTTCTAATATTAGTTCTGATTCTCCTGTAGTGAACCCTGTTGCAGTGAACATAGAGATTACCTGGAAACGGGCTATTTCTTTTTTTAATCCTGTAAGTGTAAATAAAAGTACATTAATTTCAATTACGACTGCAATAATTGCAAAATAAAGTAAAGTAAACACAAAACCCACGAAGGCACCTCCGACTTATACTTTCTATAGCTATATACCCTAAAAATCTATATATAATTATTTGATATCCCTTTTTTTTGCCCTTTCATAAAAATTTGATGCTTCACATATAGTTTTGTACAGGAGGGGATTAAGATGACAGGCTTTCTGATTGCCTTATTACCGGCAGGACTATTATGCGGAGGAGTGGCTTTGCTCATACATTCATTCGTGAAAAAGGACACCTATCATTATGATAAAGATCATCTTTGGGAAGATGCACCGCAAACTTCAGAAGATTATCGTATTAAATAGCACATTCATTACTTGATATTTTCCTTCAATATGGTAAAAAGTAATAAAACCATAACTAGAATTGAGGACGTAATGTGAGGAAAGTGTCAAAAAAGTGGTTAATTGGAGGGGCGATTCTTGCCATCCTTCTATTTGCCATATTTCAAGTAGGAAAAACAGAAGGTGCTAATAAGACAAAGACAATAAAAATAGTCGCTCTGGGTGATTCATTAACGTATGGGGTAGGGGATCCTTCAAAGACAGGATATATTGGCGTTGTACGTCAAAATATCCAAAAGCAAACTGGGAGAAATGTAATTGTTAATAATTTTGGGATCAGCGGACAAAGATCAGACCAGCTTTTACGTCAATTGGACAATGGTGTCGTAATAAAAGCCCTTAAACAGGCTGAATATGTGTTTGTATTTATAGGTACAAATGATTTTAGACATGCCGCTGGCTGGAACTTCCGCCAGCTTCCGCAGCAGCCGCTTCTGCTTGGAAAGGAAAAGCTGCGCAACAATTTAAGTAAAACACTTGCTGTCATTAGGGAAAACAACTCTTTTGCACAAGTATATGTTTTGGGTTTATATAATCCATATTTTGGCGAAGAGTATGATACAAAAGCTCCTGAAAGTATACGTTCGTGGAATGAAGCAATTATTGAAGCGAGCAAAGAAAGCACATTAACGAAATACATCTCTACGTATGAACTTTATGAAAATATCGAGAAAGACATGTATTTTGCAGATACTTTGCATCCGAATCGAAGAGGTTATTATAAAATGGGGAACTGGGTTTATAATCAGTGGAAGCCATAATAAAAAGCTGACCAATTTGGTCAGCTTTCTTCATGCTATTTTTTAAATTGAGCATCCAATTTGCCGTTCATGTCAATTAGGAATCCAATTTCTCGGCCTAATAACTCACCAAGTTCTTTAGCCTTTTTTTCACTTTCATTTTTTATCTGCTCAATTGTTAATTCACCTTTTAATTTTGAAGCACCAACGATAATGCTTAAATCACCTTTTTCATAAAATACGATCTTCATTTACAATACCTCCCTGAAAAATAGAACCTTTTACATAATTCGCTTATTTGTTCATGCTTATGGGGTAGAAAAGAAGTTTTGGAAAAACCTTCATGATGAAACATTTAAATGGAATAAATATGCATGTTCAGAAATCCTGACAAATTTTTATGTATGTTGAAAAGATTAAAGCATGTTAATATGATTTGCTGAATTCTTTTGTTCTATTCTGAATTTAAAAGAAGCGGGGGAACCACACTTTGGCACTAAAGCCTTGGGATGAATTTGTTAAAAGCAGAAGGGATAACTCTCAATTCCCTAATCGACAGCAAACCTCGTAAGCGTTTTTGGAGAGAGAGCTTATATACATGGGCTAAGTCTATGTGTTGCAGTGTACCCCACTCAGTAGAAGGTATCGCATTGATTTTAGGAGTAGAACGTCTATTGGATATGCTTAGAACAGCAGTTAATATCACTGGAGATGCTGCTTGTGCAGTTATCGTTGACAAAGGTGAAGATAAGCATGTTGGGGAAAGAAAAGAAGAAGCAACTGCTTAATAAAAATATTTACGAGCCGGAGGAATTTCCTGCGGCTTTTTATTTATGCCAAAATCCCTAGTTTAGTAAAAATGAGTAAATAAATGTAAGCATAAACAGAACTTCATGTTAAAATAGAATAATACATAATGATGTTTCGGAGTGATATTTTTGGAAAAATGGCTTGAATTAATAGTACTTGCTGGAAAAGTTATTTTGGTGCAGCTGCAAACCTTCATTAATCCCATTGTTGAGTTAGTGGAAAGCAGTATGAATTCTTTTTGGTTCGTGTTTGCTTTAACTGTAATAACAGGTTACATAATCTTGGAGATATTATATAAAGCTATTACTTTTTATCAGGCTCATAATTTCATTCACCGTAAGATGGTCAGGGAACCTGCCCGTGATATCGAATTTAGTCTCTTTATAAAGACTCTTTGGCAAACAGACCGATCTAAAGGGTTAGTAGCAAATGCGAAAGCGGCTAAAAGCCGATATTTACAGTTTAATTTACAAGAGCGACTTTTTATTCAGACTAACTTGCAGCAGCGAATGAGATTCCTAAGAAATAATCAGCCTTTATTTTTATTGGCAGCTCTTTTTACAGGATTTCTTTCGAGTGTTGCAGCAAATGTACTCCCTATCAATTCTGTAAGTTTTACGGGAGAAAGTGTTTTAAAAACTGTCTTATTCTTACTTGCGTGGCTTTTTATCATGCAATCAAAATATGTTTCCATGAAAAAGCAGACCTATTACCATCTTGCATGGATTCAAGAGACGAACAGGACTGCAGCTGTTGACTTAATTCAGGATGATGCAGCTGTATCTATCAATGAAAGCAACCCTACGTATTAACGCGATACGTAAGGGTTGTTTTTTATCCAAAAACGATAGGGGAAATATACAGCCTCTTCCGCATATTGAATGCCTATCCTTGGTCCGGACTCTATTTCATGTGGCTGGATCTCAATTTTTTCTTTAATTCTTATTCCGCACGTATCAATTTTTTGACCGGAATGCTCCAGCGAAAACCCCATACTTTTTGAAAGCTTGCCAGGACCATTTGTGAGCTGAACCTCTTTTTTCACTCCGTCTCTTCTTTCCTTCATGATTTCTATTCCTTTGACAGGCTGAATAGCTCTAATTAAGATTGCTTCGGGTTTGTCTAGCGGACCGGTCACAATATTGAAGCAAACATGCATGCCATATATGAAATAGGTATAAATTGTTCCTGCTTCATGGAACATGACTTCAGTTCTTGGGGTTCTCCGGTTTCCAAAAGAATGGGCGGCCCGGTCTTCAGGCCCTAAATAAGCTTCCGTTTCGACAATTATGCCAGAAGTTAAACCATCTCGATTTTTATGAATAAGTTCCATCCCAAGAAGTCTTTTTGCCAGGTCTAATGTTGGCAGATTCCATAAATCCATATTTTTCTCCTATTATGTATGACATGAGCATGATATTAGTAAAATAACCTATAGAATTTGTATTATTATGTTACCTTTTGTCGGAGTTTTACAAACGTAAAAAAAAGGAAATCATAAGTTTAGAAAGAAGTTTTTATAAAGCAAATAAATAGGAGGCGTTTAATGTGGATGGTTGGGTTAATGAAACAGGAATTTATCAGAATCTCTCCAAAAGACGCTGGGAATACTGGGAAGTGAGCCAGCAAGGAGTAAAAACTATGGTTTCATGGCTTTGCTGGAATGCGCCTAACTCTGTTTATGAACAATGGAGTAAATCTGTCTTACATTAAACGAAGTACTTTTGAAGTTCCTTTCTGATGGAAGGGACTTTTTTATTTTCCTTGAATGCTTGAATCTTCTTTAAGGTGGTTAAAATGGTTAAAAAAAAGGAGATTGAGGAATGAATCATAAAAAGGGTCAATTGAGAAGAGCTGTAGAAGGAAGAAAACAGCGTTTGATTCAGCATCTTATTCATAAAGGGCTATATGGCTATGAAGACCATAGACACTTAACAGAATTCACATTAACAGAATTAGAATCTGAGTGGAAAAATGCTCAGCTTATAGGAAGAGAGGATCATATCAGTTAAATATTTTTTAAATATTTAAAAAATAAATACTTTTTAACTTTCTTTTTGGTATAATATCCCTATGGGTAGGGAAAAGGGTTTATTTTTACGACAAAATAACAGAAGAAATACCATAAATCGTTTGATAAAGGCAAATTCACTGAAAAGTGGGGACGCAAAGCTAAAGGGGCTTCATTTCTTACAATATGCCAGCCAGCTACCTTACGAATCATTATCCTCGATTTATGAAGTAAAAGAGGGAGGATATGTATATGGAAAATCAAATTTTGTTCTTATCCTGGTCTGTGATCGGTTATTATTTAGCCATATTCTTTTGTTTTGGATTGCTTCTGTATTTTACAGCGACAATGGTAAAAAAAGATACTCGGATTATTGATTATTTTACTAATGTATTGATAATTATAGGTGCGATTGCATGGGTGGTTATCACGAGTTAGCATGAGATTGGAAATTTCCAAATTTTTAGTAAGGATATACTCTAAACCCCCGCGTTATAATGAATGCATACATGGAAGGGGGGCTTTAACATTGAAATATAAAGATAGACTTAATCTCTCTGAAGAAGATAAGGAATTACTAGTCGAAGCGTTACTTAGCCAGGGTTATGCATATGAGGTTGTAGATTCTGAGTTAAAAGATCTTGAATATGAGCTGAAACCGGGTTATGAATCTAAAATGAGAAAATTGAACGTATTATTAAAAAAATTACATAGCTAAAAAAATAAAGAGGTTGACTCAAAATAAAAACTTTTGAAGTCAAACCTCTTTTTTTTGGCTGTTTTCGTAAACATTGTTGCTATTTGAAGATGTTGATTCAAAGAAGCGTACTCAACAAAAAAGTCCAAATGCAACAATCTTTTAGAAATTAGCCTATTATTTAAACCTTTTAGATATCGTCCATAATTCTAAATTAAGTATCTAGTAACCCTTTCCTTCTAGCTTCCATCCGCCATTCAGCTTCTTTTACTAATCTTCTAGGCAGTTTTCCTCTATTTTTCAAGAAAGACCAATATGTTAAATACTGTGGCGGTCTTGAAACAGGAGACACATTCCTCGCATATTCCCACCAAGAGATTTCATTTGCTTCTAGACGTATAAGAAAAAGATCGTCACCTTTTACCATAAAACTCACTCCTGTCTTGCCTTTCATTACCCATAGTATGGACAGATTTAATAAAAATAACCGAAAAAAATCATGGCACTTCAGTTTATGCAAAAAGGTGCATTATGATTAGGACAAAAAGTAATTTTTTAGTTAGGCAGGATTTAAGTTATGCAGCTTGAATCTTTAAAATACATAAAGGATGGAAGAACGTGCTGTGAAAAAGAGGAGGTGGTCCGGTTGGAGCAGGTACTCATGTTTTCATCGCTTCTAGCCCCATTAGTTACTGCACTTATGGAGCTGTTAAAACGTACTTTCCCGATTCCTAAGAAATATATCCCTATTAGCAGCTTTTTTGTTGGTTTAATAGTTGGAATTCTTGCTTCCCCTTTTACCGAAATGGATGTAGAGCTAAGGCTATGGTCTGGAGGAATAGCTGGCTTGGCAGCAACTGGATTGTATGAAATAGGGAAGAAAAGTAAAAAATCAAAAAGAACATGCTAAGAAATACAAGTATTTATACTAAATGTTTAGAATTTGTAAGACAGTGAATAGATTATAGTAATAAAATAATGACGGGTGGTGGATTTCGTGAAGGCTTTTATAGCACTATGTTTTGCTGTTATGTTGTCCTTTCTATTTGTCCCTAACATCCCAGATCGAGTTCAAGAGAATTCCAGTACGAAGGATAAAGCAATCTCACAGCCAGTAAATGCTGAAGAGAAAAAGACTGGAGAGAAAAAAATTCCTGAATTCAACGAGGATCTTGCAAAGAAAAATGCAAGCCTTTTCATGGAAGCTCTAAAACAGGAAACAGATGATAATTATAAAGTAATAAATTATTCTACAAAAGATGAACTTATAACTTATTTAACTAACTTTGTTTCTGAAGAAATTGCTGCATACTATACAGATGGTTTGTTTGAAGAAAAAGAAAGTTCTTTGTATATCATTCCGACTGAATTGCCTCCTTGGTTAGAAGAAGAGGAACCGGTAAATATCAAGCAGCTTTCTGATACATCTTATCGCGTTTATCAAAAGAACAGTTCTGATCTTTACGGTATCTATGAAATTACTCTTGGATATGAATATATTGACGGCAAATGGATCATTACATTTGCTTCAGTGGATTAAGCATGGGGCTACCCATGTTTTTTCACGATTAGAACAAACATCTGAATGAACGATTAAAACAAATGGACTTTAAATGTTGTGAACTTTACAATAGAGGAAATAGTCGAGATGGAGCAGTGCGATGGATATTATTACATTTAAAGATTTCTATAACAACACCGTACAATTGTCGTTTTCTGACCACCCATTTTCTGATACTCCAATGCATGTGTGGTGTATTTGTAAATTCAAAGATCAGTGGTTATTAACCGAACATCCAAGGCGAGGTATTGAATTTCCCGGCGGCAAAGTAGAGCCAGGCGAAACGGCAGATGAGGCCGCAGTCCGAGAGGTCTATGAAGAAACAGGAGGACGAGTTTCTGAATTAAAATACATTGGCCAGTATTACGTAGACGGAAAAGGCGGAAAGATCATAAAAAATATCTATGTGGCCAACGTAGATAAAATTTTATTGAAACATCGTTATTTTGAAACGAATGGTCCAGTCCTGATGAGTCAGCTTCCTGAAGATGTAGCAACCAGCAAAGCCTTTAGTTTTATGATGAAAGACCAGGTATTATCAGAAAGCATGAGGTACGCTCTCGAACATTCCCTGGTCTGATCAGAATTTATGAATGGTGCTTTATAAGTTTACTCTCTAGGTACTCGACTCCTTGATACATTACCGTAGCCATTACAGCAATGATTAAAAGGCTCATTAATACAAGTGTGAAATTGAACACTTGGAAGCCGTAAATGATCATGTAGCCTAACCCTTGTTTTGAAACAAGAAACTCGCCGACAATAACTCCCACCCATGATAAACCGACGTTTACTTTCAGAGACGAAATAATACTTGGGAAACATGCTGGAAGGATGACCTCTTTAAAACATTGTTTTTTATCCCCGCCGAATGAACGGACAACTTTAACATAGTTTTCATCAACGTTTTGAAAAGCCGTATACACGACTAGTGTTGTAATAATAACCGAGATGAGAACTCCCATTGCTATAATCGATCCAAAATTAGGTCCGATCGCAACTATCAGAATAGGACCTAAGGCAACTTTCGGCATAGCATTAAGAACAACCAGATATGGATCTAATACTCTTGATAAAAAAGGTGACCACCATAGCAATGCTGCTAATAAGGTACCGATAAGGGTTCCAAGTATAAATCCAAGAACGGTCTCGCCAAGAGTAAATGCAACATGGATATAAAGAGATCCGTCACTTGCCTTTTCGAGAAACAGAGACCAGATTTTAGATGGAGAACTAAAAAGCAATGGATTGATCCAGCCTTGTTTTGAAGAGATTTCCCACATTGAAAAAAAACTTAGAAAAATGAGCAGCTGGACAATCCGGATGTTTCGTTTTTCTTTTTTTATGGATAAAAGAAACTCAAGATGTTTCTTGTTCGTGATCGTTTTGCTCAATGTGTTCCAACTCCTCCCATATTTGCTGAAATGTTGCTGAAAAATCAGGGTGCTGTCTCGCTTCGAATGGCAGGAGGCTTTTTAGAGTTTCTGAAATTTTAAACGTGCGGAAAATACGGCCGGGATTACTCGATAATAATATGACATTATCACTCATCGCAATTGCTTCACCAATATCATGGGTAACAAGAATAGCCGTTTTACCGTGTTCTTTTAGAGTAGAAGATACTAAGTCTTCCAGCTTCAGTTTTGTTTGGTAATCTAAAGCTGAGAATGGCTCATCAAGTAAAAGCATCTTTGGCTGGGTTGCTAATGTTCGAACAAGTGCCACCCTTTGCCTCATTCCACCTGATAGTTCTGAAGGGTATTTACTTTTTGTATGTTCAAGTCCGATTTCTTTTAATAAACGGAAGGCAGCTATAATGTTTTCGGCTGTATTTTGATTTCTGAGCTTTAGTCCAAGCGTAATATTATCTTCGATCGTCTTCCATGGAAAAAGATAATCTTGCTGAAGCATATAGCCAATCTTTGGATGTGGCTGATTGACTGGCTGATTGTTAACCATAACAGATCCAGCGGTAGGGATTAATAGACCTGCGATAATAGATAGCAAGGTGGATTTTCCGCATCCGCTTGGACCGAGAATGGAAGTGAACTCTCCTTCATTTATTGAAAGTGAAATATCTTCTAAGGCCGTTGTGGCGGATGTTTTTGAAAAGTAAGTTTGACCAACTGATTTAAGCTGCAAAAAAGCCACGACGATCCCTCCTGTACTTTATTTAATAGCTTTCTTCGCTAACGTTGTATCAACGAGAACATCATACTCGATCTTTTTAGGAAGTTCTCCAGCCTCTTCCATTATGGTTTGCAGGTTGTTCCACTCTTCTTCATCCAATATCGGATTTAATGCAAAGCTATGCTGGCTCTTATAACGATCGACTACTGTTTCAATTAATTCGACAGGGGTATCTTCAAAATATGGTGCGATGACTTCAGCAATTTCGGCAGCGGAATGGTTTTCTACCCATAACTGAGCTTTGTATAAGCCTTTTGTGAATTTCTCAAGAGTTTCTTTGTTTTCTTTCATGTAACTTTCTTTTGCCATGAAAGTCGTGTAAGGGATTTTCCCCGATTCTGCTCCAAAGGAAGCAACGATGTGACCTATACCTTCTTGTTCAAAAAGACTAGCTTGAGGTTCAAACAATTGAACATAATCACCTGTACCAGCAGCAAATGCATTGGCGATATTGGCAAAATCAATGTTTTGTATCATTGTCAGATCGTTTTTAGGATCGATCCCGTGTTTCTTTAGGCCAAATTCACCAGCCATTTGAGGCATACCGCCTTTACGCTGACCTAAGAATGTACTGCCTTTTAACTGTTCCCATGAGAAAAAATCGGGCTTTTTGCGTGCCACTAAAAAAGTTCCGTCCGTTTGCGTAAGCTGTGCGAAGTTGATTACAGGGTCTGTAGATTCTTGAGCGTGAACATAAATCGTTGTTTCTGAACCTACAAGTGCAACATCAGCACCGTCTGACAGTAAAGCAGTCATCGTTTTATCTCCGCCCCAAGTTGTTGTTAACTCAACGTTAATTCCTTCATCTTCAAAAAAACCCTTTTCAATGGCTACATATTGAGGGGCGTAAAAGATAGAGCGGGTAACCTCTGCTATACGGACTTTTTCCTGTTTAGAACTGGAAGTGTTACAGCCAGCCAGAAGCAAGGAAAAGGCAAGCAGGGAAGTAAACAGTAAAGTGAATTTCCTTTTTAAATGTTTCATTACAATCCTCCTGAACAAATAGGGATGAAGTCATGACTTTTATGTAATAATGTATGTGATTACTGAAAATGTGTGTTTGCCCACTAAATAAACAAGGAGTGTCGGAATGAAACGAGCAAAAATCATAGAATGGCAGCGATTTCCTTCCCCACATCCAACCATAAAGCTGTATGTTGTAACGTATTTAAATGACGGTTTGAGAATAAAAGGTCTGGCTGCTCTGCCTGAGGGGAAAGGCCTTTTTCCGGGATTTCTCTATTTAAGAGGCGGTATTAAGTCAGTTGGCATGGTTCGTATCGCGAGGATTATTCAATTCGCATCACAAGGATTCGCAGTAATGGCTCCATATTACAGAGGAAACCAAGGTGGAGAGGGAAACGAAGACTTTGCTGGTAAGGACCGGACAGATGCCTTTGCTGCATTTGAAGTACTGAAACAGTTTCCAAAAGTTGATGACAATGAAATCCATGTGTTTGGTTTTTCTAGAGGCGGTCCGATGGCACTGTTTACTGCTATGAAGTACCCTGA
The DNA here is from genome assembly GCF_042746035.1 of Fictibacillus sp. NPDC058756. NCBI lineage: Bacteria > Bacillati > Bacillota > Bacilli > Caryophanales > Fictibacillaceae > Fictibacillus > Fictibacillus sp. NPDC058756. The sequence continues at coordinate 1,031,988 of NZ_JBHYPU010000001.1, forward strand.
AATTAAATCTGTAGTTACTTGGGGCGGTGTAACAGATATGGCTGTCACTTATGAGGAAAGAGAAGACTTGCGCCGGATGATGAAAAGGGTAATCGGCGGCACCCCAGAAAAGTATCCTGAAGAATACGAATGGCGGTCACCCTTGTATTACTGTAGTGAATTACAAGCGCCTTTATTATGTATTCACGGAATGAGAGATGAAAATGTGAGTGTACAGCACACACTTAAGATTGAAAAAAGGTTAGAAGAACTCGGAAAAACTTGTGAAACTTGGATATATCCCGAATATACACATTACTTCCCGCCAAAAGAAAACAGAAAAATAACATATGCGCTATGTGAGTGGATGAAGGAGCAGGGAAAAAGGAGCTGAATGAAAACAGCTCCTTTTATTTTTGTTGGTTTACACCTAACATACTGGCTAAATGAGACAAGAAGATATCAATTTGAGCGTTAAAATTTAAATCTTTTTTATTAAGGAAGATTGTGGCTATATTTATCCCATCGTTAAAAGTTATAAAATACCTTGCAATTGTATCTAAAGGGTATTTGGGGTTGAATTCACCTTTTTTTACGCCTTCATCAAATAAGTTCATAAGATGTTCAATGGCAAATTCATATCGTTCTTTCATGTAGATTTTTTTCTCAGGCAGCAGTCTATTGATTAAGAAGTATTCGATTTGTACAGCTCCAAACAAATCTTCTGTATCATCAGCAGATTTATAATCTTCAAAATCATTTACCAATGAATTCCAGATTGATGGATGTTTAGCTATATCTTTAATTTCTTTACTGTAAGTACGATTTGAATCTTCTAATATAGATAAAAACAAGTCTTCCTTACTGGAAAAGTATGAATAAACACCGCCCCTGCTTAAATCGACAGCATCAATTACATCCTGCATGACAAAGGCTTCATAACCTTTTTTAATAAATATCTTTTTTGCAGCCTCTAGTATGCTACGCTTCCGCTCTTCTTTGTGGCTCTCCGTTACTTTCGGTGACATATGGTTCTCCTTTTTTCCCTTTAGACTGTACTCTTAAAATAAAAACTATCATACTTATAAAGCACAATCCACTAGATGTAACTATAAAGATAGGGATTACTCCGAATAAATTTGCTAAGAATCCACCAGCAATAGGACCGACTAAAGAGGAAAACGTCATGATGCTTCCAATTGTACCGAATGTACGGCTGGTCATGTGTTCGGGAGTTAGCTTTAATACATTGGACTGAAAGGGAATAAAAACATAACCAGCTCCAACACAAGCTAAAAATGTTATAGAAGGTGCCCAAAACATAGGATTGGAAAGACTATAATCAGTAAGGATAGCTAGACTTCCAAATCCTAAACCGAGTGTGAATATTCCTCCTGCCATAGCGTTAATCGCATTTTTAATTTCAAACTTACTCAAGATGATTCCAGTAACTAAAAATCCTGCTCCAGAAGCGGTCATAACAGTACCAATTAATCGTGGTGATACTTCTTTTAATTCTCTAAAGAGAGTAACGAACTGTGAATCGGACATCTGAATAACGAACATGGTAACAGCCATTAAAAGCGTTCCGTACATAATAGCAGGAATACCCTTAATAAATGAGAAGCCATCAAGCATTTCTTTGATAAAGTTCTTCTTTAGCTTATTCTCTTCGTGTTCTTCATTTAGAATTTGTGAGGGGTTTGCTGGAATCTTAAGCAGGAGAAGAACGGATAGCAAAAAGGTTATTGCATCAAGAATAAAGATGATCTTGAAACTCCATAGTGCAAGAAGAAGACCGCTTACTGCAGGTCCGATTATTTTCGTGCCGCTCTCAATTATGGAACTGATTGAGGCAGCTTGCTGCATGTGGTGATCAGGCACAATTTCTTTTAGCTTTCCGTTTTTGGCCGGTGTAAAGAGAGCCGAAAAAATACCTAAACCAAATAATAAAGTATACACATGCCAAAGTTCATTAGCAAAAACGAGACCAAAAATAATGAAACCTCTTGCCGTATCAGAAATAATCATAATGTATTTGCGTTCCCAACGATCAGCCAAGACACCTGCTACAGGTCCCAGTAAAGTCATTGGGAGGGCAAGAGACAAGATAATTAACGAAACTTGTAGTGGTGTTGCTTCCCATTTAAGCCCCACCAGTGTGAACACAGCAAGAATTGACAGCCAGTCCCCAAGATTGGAAATCAGTTGAGCAGAAATCAAAAATTGATAAGGTTTGTTTTTTAATAATTTTTCCGATTGTTCCATGTAATCAGCTCCCGGTTTTTAAAGTGACATCCATGTCGTTATTATAAATGACACTGATGTCACTTTACAACTCTTTTTTTCTAATAAATAACAAAAAACCCTCCCGCTGGATAACGGTAGGGTTGATTTAAGATGATTACGCGAGTGGTCCTGCTTGCGTGATTTCAGAAGAAACGGATTTGAATTTTTCAAAGTTAGCCTTAAATTTAGCAGCAAGTTCTTTTGCTTTTATATCATACTGTTCCGGATTATCCCATGTTTTCTTTGGCTGAAGAACTTGATCAGGAACACCAGGGCAATGTGTTGGAATGTGAAGTCCGAATACAGGATCTAAAACAGTTTCAACAGATGTCAGCTCACCTTCAAGTGCCGCTTGAACCATAGCACGAGTGTAAGATAAATTCATACGACTTCCGACACCGTATTCTCCACCGGACCAGCCTGTGTTAACAAGGAATACTTGAACATTATGCTGATCGATTTTCTTGCCAAGCATTTCTGCATAAACAGTTGCAGGCAACGGAAGAAATGGAGCACCAAAGCATGTTGAGAAAGTTGCTTGCGGTGAAGTAACTCCTCTTTCAGTTCCAGCAAGCTTGCTTGTGTATCCAGATAGGAAATGGTACATCGCTTGTTCTTTTGTTAATTTACTGATTGGAGGCAATACTCCGAAGGCATCAGCTGTTAAAAAGATAATTGTATTTGGGTGACCTGCCACACTTGGCTGAATGATGTTTGGAATCGCATCAACAGGATATGCCGCTCTTGTATTTTCAGTTAATGTGGAATCCTTATAGTCAGCAATACGGGAATCATCATCGATCATTACATTCTCTAATACACTTCCAAAACGGATGGCATTCCAAATCTGCGGCTCTTTTTCTTTGGAAAGATCGATTGTCTTTGCATAGCAACCGCCTTCGACGTTAAATACACCAGTATTAGCCCATCCGTGCTCATCGTCACCGATTAAGCGTCGGTTAGGATCAGCGGAAAGTGTTGTTTTCCCAGTTCCGGATAAGCCGAAGAAAAGAGCTACATCAGCTTCGTTTCCAACGTTAGCTGAACAGTGCATAGAAAGGATTCCTTTTTCAGGAAGCAAGTAATTCATAACAGAGAATACTGATTTTTTAATCTCCCCAGCGTATTCAGTACCACCGATTAACACGATTCGTTTCTCAAAAGAAATAATAATAAACGTTTCAGAGTTTGTTCCATCCTCAGCAGGATTTGCTTGGAAGCCAGGAGCTGAAACTACTGTGAATTGAGATTCATGTGAAGCAAGTTCAGTTTCATTAGGACGCACAAACATTTGATGTGCAAATAAATTGTGCCATGCATATTCGTTAATAACTTGAATAGGAAGACGGTACTCTTGATCTGCCCCAGCGAACCCCTTAAATAAGAATAACTCTTCTTTAGTGCCTAAGTATTGAAGTACTTTTTTATATAATTTATCAAAGTTTTCAGGTGAAAATGGTTTGTTTACTTTGCCCCAGTCAATGGATTTTTTTACTGATGCATCTTCAACGATAAATTTATCCTCAGGGGACCGACCTGTGTATTTCCCCGTGGTTGCTCGAAGTGCACCTGTAGAAGTAAGAATGCCTTCTTTTCTTGTTAATGATTTCTCTACTAAAACCGGAACAGGCAAGTTCTGGTGAGTTGTTTCACGGGTCACAAGTTCATTTAAGGTTGTCGTAAATTCCAAAGTATTCATATCAGACAGTACCATCCTTTATCCTAGAGTGATATATTCGAAAATTAGTATAACACATTAATTTAAATAATGTATACTATTTTATGAAAGCGCATCAGAAAAGTTCTTAATCCAAAAAAAAAGGCTTAAATACACCAGGAATCTCCATCATATTGAAAGCGATATCAAAAAAATACAAAATTCAGCTTCTTCCTATTGATATTAAAGGGATTTCTATTGACATCATGAGGTCATTGCGCTATTATATTTCGAGAACGGCTACTCTTATTCTGAGTAGGTGGAGGGACAGGCCCTATGAAACCCAGCAACCGACATGAAAGCGGAGATTAATGGATCTGCTTAAAATGAAAAGGTGCTAACCTGCAAGGTGAAAATAACCTTGGACAATAAGAGGATGAAGGCATTTTTATTTTAAACCTTTTCCCTCGTGAATGATATGTGAAACAGGGAAGGGCTTTTTTTATGCCTTTTTCAAGGTAAGAACATAAACAATGCAAAATAGATAAGAATAAAGTACCGTATCATACTGAAAGCAATTAAGGGAGGATATTAATTTGTCCAAAAAAGTTAGTCGTCGTTTATTTACATCTGAGTCTGTAACAGAAGGTCATCCGGATAAGATTTGTGACCAGATTTCAGATGCAATTCTAGATGAAATCTTAGCTAATGATGCTAATGCACGTGTAGCATGTGAAACATCTGTTACAACAGGTCTTGTACTTGTTGCTGGTGAGATCACAACTTCTACTTATGTAGATATCCCAAAAGTTGTACGTGAAACAATTAAAGAAATCGGATATGACCGTGCAAAATACGGTTTCGATTCTGAAACTTGTGCAGTACTGACTTCTATCGATGAGCAATCTGCTGATATCGCAATGGGTGTAGACCAAGCGCTAGAAGCAAGAGAAGGCTCTATGACAGATGCTGAGATTGAAGCAATCGGTGCAGGTGACCAAGGTCTAATGTTCGGATTTGCTTGTAACGAAACAGAAGAGCTTATGCCTCTTCCGATTTCATTAGCACACAAATTATCTCGCCGTCTTACTGAAGTACGTAAGTCTGAAGAAATTCCTTACTTGCGTCCAGATGGAAAAACTCAAGTAACAGTTGAATATGATGAGAACGATAAGCCAGTACGTATCGATACAATCGTTATTTCTACTCAGCACCACCCAGAGAACACACTTGAAGAAATTCAAAAAGATATTAAAGAAAAAGTAATCAAGCCAGTTGTTCCTGCTGAGTTAATTGATGAGAACACAAAATACTTCATCAACCCTACAGGCCGTTTCGTTATCGGCGGACCACAAGGTGATGCTGGTCTAACTGGACGTAAAATCATCGTTGATACTTACGGTGGTTATGCACGTCATGGCGGCGGAGCATTCTCTGGTAAGGATGCTACTAAAGTTGACCGTTCTGCTGCGTACGCTGCTCGCTATGTTGCGAAAAACATCGTAGCTTCAGGTCTTGCAGATAAAGTTGAAGTTCAGCTTGCATATGCGATCGGTGTGGCTCAGCCAGTATCAATTGCTGTAAACACTTTTGAAACGGGTAAAGTATCAGAAGAAGTTCTTGTAGAATTAGTTCGCAACAACTTCGATCTTCGTCCGGCTGGAATCATCAAGATGCTTGATCTTCGCCGTCCAATCTACAAGCAAACTGCTGCATATGGTCACTTTGGCCGTACAGATATCGACCTTCCATGGGAGAAAACTGACAAGGCAGAAGAACTTAAGAAACAAGCAAATATTTAATTAGTTAAACAACAGACTCCTGATAAATGGGAGTCTGTTTTTGTTTTGATGAATATAGCGCTTTGTCGAAAATTTCGTATCTTTTAAATAACGTGTGATTTAATAAATTAACGTGCGATTATCAGATTTTCACTCAGCATCTCAAACACAATAATATTAAAAAGCCTGCCATTTTTAAATGGCAGGCATCCTTTTATACAAATATCTGATTTTTAACACCTAAACTGCTAACTTGAGGTCTTCCAATTGACTCATAATTTAGAGGATACTGTTCAGCAGCACTTTTGACCTCTTCAAGAGTAAACATGTTTCTCCCATCAAAAATAACAGGCTGCTGCTTCATTCTCCTAATATTTTCAACCAGCAAAAGTTTTTTAAAATCATCCCATTCAGTAACGATAACTGTAATTTCTGAATCAGTTATGGCTGATTCAAAAGAATGAGCAATGTGCACACCTTCGACGGGGAAATCTCTCACGAGTGGATCGAATGCAGTGACTCGAGCTCCCTCATTCACCAGTTTTTCTGATAAAACAATGGATGGGGCAGAGCGTATATCATCTGTATTTGGTTTAAATGAAAGTCCAAGGAGTGTTATTTTCTTATTTTTTAAATCTTTCCCGTAAGCCTTTATTTTTTCGAAAAAGAGCTCACCTTGTTTTTCATTAATATCGAGTGTCTGACCGATAAAAGGCAGTTCAACACCAATGTCTGCTGCCGCATTTTCAATTGCTTTTAAATCTTTTGGAAAACATGAGCCGCCAAAACCAATTCCGGCTTTTAAAAAGTCACTGCCGATCCTTGGATCTAACCCAATTCCGGACGCTATATCATCAATGTTTGTTCCTAATTGATCACTTAGCTGTGAGATCATATTAATGTATGAAATTTTCATCGCCAAAAAGGAATTTGCAGCATATTTAAGCAGTTCTGCACTTCTTGCATCTGTTTGCAAAATCGGCGCATCCCAAGCACTGTATAAACTTTTCAATATTTCTTGTACTTTTTTGTCTGATGCTCCAATTATAATTCTTGAAGGGTTCATAAAATCATATACTGCTTTTCCTTGCCTGAGAAATTCAGGGTTGTGGGCAAAAGAAAAGTTTGAATCACTGGTTTGTTTATTTGCTATCTGCTCCATTTTTTCAGTTGTACCAGGGGGAACAGTACTTTTAATTACAATAATCTTATCTGATAAACTATGCCTGGCTATCTCGTTTACAGCAGACTCCACCTGTGATAAGTCGGCTTTGCCATTTTCGTCCTGAGGGGTGCCGGTGCAGATGAAAATAATATCACATTCAGAAATAACTTTATGGACATCATGAGTAAAAGATAATCTGTTGAAATTCTGGTGAAGCAAAGGCTCAAGACCGTCTTCAAATATGGGTATGCCTCCAGATTGCAAGGCAGCTATTTTTTCTTTTGCTGTATCATGAATGAATACTGTATGACCTTTATCAGCTAAGCTTGCTGCCGTTACAAGTCCTACGTATCCAACACCAAATATGCCAAGTTTCATTACTTCTCCCCTTATTACAATAGTGTATAGACTGAATGATGCTTTCTTTACGTATTGTAACAACAGATTACCTAAGTTGGTAGAGCACGATTTTTCCATTTCTTTGCGTCTCAGTTCTGTACGGGGAATTCCAATATTAAATAAGGTTAGCCAAGAAAAATGCTTTAACTAAGAATAATGATACAAAGCTTGAACTTATACCAAGAACAATCCCAGCAAGAACATCGGTAGGGTAATGAAGCCCAAGGTACATCCGTGAAATAGCTACTAAAAGAGCTGCGAAAAGCAGAAACACTCCCAAAAAAGGGTTTAATAGGATTAGAGGTGTCACTATGGAAAAAATCGCTGTTGTATGACCAGAAGGGAAAGAATGATCTTTCAACGGATTGTCGCCGATATTCGTATCGGGCAGGCTCAAGTATGGCCGCTTCCGAGGATAAATTTTTTTCGAAATCATAACTGGTATGTGACTGATGATGAGTGAAACCATACAGACGGCTCCCCATGATTTTAAGTGTGCAGGGAGGAGTAATAAAAGCAGAACAGCTGTTGAGATCGTAGCAGTTGCGCCGCCAAGATGAGTCCACACATGAAAGAAACGATCCATGGAACTTCTGTGCATTCGTCCATTAATAAGCCGGAAAAATGTGCATTCTTTTTCATAAAGCCAATTAATAACTTTTGCCATTAATATCCCCTCTTTATTTTATAGCTTGATATGATCATCATAAAATACAATTGTTATGGGGAAATGAAGGCAGTGTAAATATTTATAAAAAAAACCGTCCAAAAACGCTGGACGGTAAAAATCAGAAAAATATTTTCCGGTCTCGTTCTTCTTTTAATATTTCAACTGCTTCTCGGAAACGCTGGGAATGGATAATCTCTCTTTCTCTTAAGAAGCGAAGAGAATCATTCAAATCGGGATCATCTGACATGTTTATAATCCATTGGTATGTAGCACGGGCCTTTTCTTCAGCAGCGATATCTTCGTAAAGGTCAGCAATCGGGTCTCCTTTTGCTGCTATGTAACTTGCAGTAAAAGGTACGCCTGCCGCATTGTGATAAAACAAAGCGCTGTCATGGTTAACGTAGTGATCTTCTATCCCTGCTGCTTTTAATTGTTCAGGTGTTGCATCTTTCGTAAGCTTGTAGATCATCGTTGCGATCATTTCAAGGTGTGCAAACTCTTCTGTACCGATATCCGTTAATAGACCAATTACTTTATCAGGAATTGTGTATCTTTGATTTAAGTAACGAAGTGCGGCAGCGAGTTCTCCATCAGCCCCGCCGTACTGTTCGATTAAATATTTTGCTAGTCTTGGATTGCATGATGCTACTTTTACCGGGTATTGAAGTTTCTTCTCATAAACCCACATTAAGGTGTACCTCCTTTACTTTTTTATAGCTGCCAGGGCCAAGGACCGCTGCTCCAGTTCCATGGAATACCTGAATAGCTGTTTCCATATTGCTGAAGAGGTCCATATTTTGACTCTATCGCTCTTTTAATTTTTTTCCTTTGTTGTGCATATTGGTTAAATTGATGAACGGCTTTTTGATCTTGAGGGTGTGTATCTAGATATAAAGTGAGCTCCACAAGTACAAAATCAACAGCTTGAAGCTCTTCCATCCATTGATAGAATTCTTCTGGTAATGTTTGCGGCACCGCAGTTACCCCCTTCTTTCATATGGATTTTCATAAAAGTCATAAAAAGCAGGCCAAAGTGTGCCTTTTCGCAATGCTTCTTTTGGTGGAAACTGTGGAAGATCATATGGCTGGAAACCCATATATAAATTTGGAGGAGTCGAATAATACTTTTTGCCAATTGGAGGACAAGGATCGAAAGGACTGTGATAAGGAGTATATGATTTTACAGGTGTGTTTCTATTCATCTAAAACCATCCCTTCATAAAGTATACTTTTATAAAGGTATTCACTAAGTGAGGGGTTTCAGCACTAATAATTCTCTAATTATGATAAAATAATGGGCAAATCGAGATTTGGAAATGAGGTAAGGAACACATGTACAAAGGAATACATCATGTATCATTGCTAGTTACAAATTTGAAGGAATCATTATATTTTTACGAAGGTATTCTAGGATTTAAACAGAATAAAAAACGCCCTCAATTTGATTTTCCGGGCGTTTGGTATGATATTGGCGAAACACAGCTTCATTTAATTGTTCACAATAAAGGAAAAGCCAGAAGAAACACAACCGAAATTGACAGCAGAGACGGTCACTTTGCGGTTAGGGTTGAAGATATGGATAAACTAATCAAGACTCTCGACGCACACGGTGTTAAATATGTAAATAAACCAAACAATAAAACCGATTGGCATCAAGTGTTTGTGAGTGATCCTGACGGCAACTTAATTGAATTTAACGTTTAGACTGAAGTGTCTTATAATATTGCCCTTTTTCATAATATTCCCGACGTATCCGATCCATATCTTTAATATCTTCTTCTGTCAATTCACGTATTACTTTTGCCGGTCGTCCGAATGCAAGAGTATTTGGCGGTATCACTTTTCCGGGAGGTACAAGACTTCCTGCACCTATAAAGGCACCTTTGCCGATATGTGCTCCGTCAAGCACCAATGAACCCATGCCGATTAATGCATTTTCCTCAATTGTACAGCTATGCAGAATAACGCTATGACCAACTGTTACCCCATCTTTTAATTGAAGTGTGCGATTCGGACTTTGATGAAGTACAGAATTATCTTGTACATTTACATAATTGCCGATTATTGTGGGGGAAACATCCCCCCGAATTGATGTGTTGAACCAAATCGAAGAGTACTCTCCAATCTGAACATCACCGGTAATGGTTACATAGTCTGCAATAAACGCAGTTTTAGAAATGTTAGGCTGTTTGTCTCCATAAGGATAAATCATTGTATACACATCCTGTTTTATATATTAATTAAGTATAGTTTAGCAAATCGGATACCTTTATGAATAGGAAAGAGGGTGGAATATATGTGGACTTGGACAACAGATCGGGAAGCTAAAGGTACGATTGTAGTCGTACATGGTGCAAACGAACATCATGGAAGGTACGACTGGGTTATAAAACAATTAAATGAGTCCGGTTTTCACTGTGTTTCTGGAGATCTCCCTGGCCAAGGTACAACAACGAGAAGAAGAGGACACATCGATGCATTTGATGAGTACATCTTTACAATTGAGAACTGGTTTCTAGAGGCAGAAAAACTTGGCTTGCCAGTGTTTATATTAGGTCACAGTATGGGCGGACTTGCTGTTATTCGCACGTTAATGGAGAGAAATCTGGATGTTCGGGCTGTTGTTTTATCTTCACCATGTCTTGGGTTAGTTCATTATCCCTCAAGAGGAAAAGAAGCCCTTTCACGGTTATTGAACAAACTCGCCCCTGGTGTAAGGCTTGCTACAAACTTGCCAGAAGGCAGTGCAACAAGGAATGAAGAGATACGAGTAAGGGATAAAGAGGATAAATTAATCGTTAAGAAAGTTTCAGTAAGGTGGTATCGGGAACTGACGTCATCGATTAAGCATGCATTTGAACACTATAAATCCTTTCCGAACATCCCATTACTGCTGCTCCAGGCCGGTGACGATTTAATTGTAGATAAAGAAGCCGTAAAACGCTGGTTTAACGGAATTTATCTGGAAGAGAAATGGTATAAAGAATTTCCTTCACTGTATCACGAAGTTTTAAACGAACCTGAGCGGGAAAATGTCTTTGAATACGTAAAAAGATTTTTATATCTGCATAGTGAAGCTAATAAAGGAAAATGGTAAAGAAAGAATAATCAAAAGGAGCATCTATATGAACAAAGTTCCGGTTCACCCATGGGGATTGATGTATTCTGTTTACACGAAAGTTTTTCCGGCTGTCAGCCAGCTGCTTCAAAATTGGCATGATAAAGCAGAAAAAATACCTGATCCTGAATTGAGGCAGCAGGCTTTAAGCAGCATCTCCAATAAGATGTTTCATTGTGAAGGCGGCGCTATCCTTACACTTCTCGCCGGAGTGCATCGAAAAAAAGCCATAGAATTTGTAGTAGCTTACCAAACGATCAGTGATTATTTAGATAACCTCTGTGATCGGAGTACCTCTCTTAGTGAAAAGGACTTCAGGGCACTTCATGAAAGTATGTTTCATGCACTTAGTCCAGGGGTAAAACCAGTTAACTATTACAGGTACAGGGATGAGCAAGAGGACGGTGGATACCTTGCTGATCTTGTATTAGCCTGCCAAAGGGTATTATCGGAAATGCAGGCATACCCGAACATTGCAAGTGAGCTGATAGGACTTGCCCAAATTTATTGCGATCTTCAAGTTCATAAGCATGTTGTTGTGCAGGAAAGGGAACCTCGTCTGATCAGCTGGTTTGGGGAATATCAGTCTGTTCTGCCTGATATAACATGGTATGAATTCTCCGCTTGTGCTGGTTCGACACTTGGTATCTTTTGTCTCGTCAGCTATGCTTTTCAAGGCGATTTCACAAAAGAATCTGCTGAAAAAATCACAAAAGGTTATTTCCCATGGCTGCAGGGATTACATATTCTGCTGGATTATTTTATTGATCAAAATGAGGACAAGCTTGAAGGGGATCTTAACTTTTGTACGTATTATAAAAATGAGCAGCACATGCTTGAGCGCATGGTTTATTTCGCAAAAGAAGCGGAAAGCAGCTGTTCGAAATTACCCAATTCAAAATTTCATCGTCTTATCCAAAGAGGTCTGCTCGGAATTTATTTAGCAGACCGCAAAGTTTCTGAATGCCCTGTGATTAAGAAAATGGCATCACAACTTGTAAAAGTAGGAGGCGCAACCAGCTACTTCTTTTATTTAAACCGAAAAGTTTACCAAAAATTAAAACCGTCTCTTTCATAATAAAAAGGCTAGTATTGCAGGTTGTTGCTCTTGGAAGTAGTTGATTTCCGCTTCAGATGCTCGCTTTCCGCGGGGCGTGCGGTGAGCCTCCTCGGCGCTTCGCACCCTTAGGAGTCTCACCTGTCCCGCTGCTCCCGCAGGAGTCTCGCATCTTGCGCTACAATCAACTTATCAATGAAGAGAATGATTTTAATAAGCCCATAGCAAAAACAAAGGTTGAATCAACATTGTACGTTGATATCAGCCTCTTGTTTCGATCGCTATAACAAATGGAGGATCGTTTTTTTGATTAATGAATTCATATTGCAAAACGTGTGCTTTTTTCTGATCAAGGTTTTTAACAAAGTCCAAGACATGATTTTTCTCGCGTTTTCCTTCTTCATGACCATGATAGATTACCAAAATGATTATTCCCTCAGGTTTTAAAATATGAAGCAGCTGTTTGATCGCTTCGATAGTAGAGGTGCCTTTTGTTGTAATGGATTTATCGCTTCCTGGCAGATAGCCTAGGTTAAAAATAGCAGCTGAAACTCGTCCGAATAAAGATTCAGGAAGTAAGTTCATCATTTCATCATGCGAAGCTTGAAAGAATGTTACATTATCATCAGCTTGGTTTTCTGTTAACCGCAGTTTAGATTTTTCAATTGCCTGCTCCTGAATATCAAAAGCAAATACTTGTCCATCTTTACCTACTAGCTTTGATAAATATAAAGTATCATTGCCGTTGCCGCATGTAGCATCAATAACTATATCACCTTGCGAACAAAATGAATGAAGAAGAGTTCTTGCAAAAGGGAGAACACCTTCTAATTTCATAAAGAGTTCACCTCGTCTTTTAAATAAAATTTCCCCTGAAAACTGTTTCTGCGTTTCAGTTCACTTTCGATGGCATTAAGCACTTTCCACTTATTTAAGCTCCACATAGGCCCAATCAAGAGATCGGAAGGACCATCACCTGTTAATCGGTGAATCATCATATCTGGAGGAATGATTTCGAGCTGATCGCATACAAGGTTTACATACGTGTCAAAATCAAGAAAATCAAGCATGCCTTGTTCATATTGCTTTACCATCGGAGTCTTTTTTAATAGATGCAATAGATGTATCTTAATACCTTGAACATCCAGTTTTGCAACTTCACGTGCAGTTTCCATCATCATTTCAGGCGTTTCGAGCGGTAGTCCATTAATGATGTGGGAGCAGACTCTAATATTGTGTTTCCGCAGTTTGTTAACACCCTCAACGTAGGTCTGATAGTCGTGCGCACGATTAATAAGCATAGCAGTTCTTTCATGTACGGTTTGAAGCCCCAGTTCAACCCACAAATACGTACGTTTATTTAAATCAGCCAGATATTCCACTACATCATCAGGAAGACAATCAGGACGTGTAGCGATAGCAAGACCAACAACATCTTCTTGCTCAAGAACAGTCTCATACATTTCTTTTAACTTTTCAACAGGAGCGTATGTGTTCGTAAAAGCCTGGAAATAGCCGAGATACTTTCCTTTTTTCCACTTAGAATGCATGCGTTCTTTTACTGTATGAAACTGTGTAATAATATCATCTCGGCGATTCCCCGCAAAATCTCCTGAACCGCTTTGGGAACAAAACGTACAGCCGCCGAAAGCCGCTTTTCCATCTCTGTTTGGACAATCAAATCCTCCGTCTAAAGGGATTTTGATAATTTTTTCTCCGAAGTGAGATTTTAAATGGTGGTTCCATGTATAATATCTTTTATCGCCAAAATAGGCAGGTTTTTCTATAAGGTGTGTCAACCTGTTCACTCCTTTTTCCCGGTGATGAGCACCAAGCCAATTGTAGCATGTACAAGGGATGAGCGGCAAAATAGCTGTAATTTATTTTCGTTGTAAAGTTCAGGAAAAAGGACTAAAATACAGAAGGGTTTTTATGACATCATGGTAAGCGGGGGATCTTCATGCCAGCGAAAGTGTGGCTGCTCATAATAGGTATGGCACTGAATGTTACAGGCTCAAGTTTTCTTTGGCCGATCAATACCATCTTCATGCATGAGCATTTAGGTAAATCTTTAACCATAGCCGGAATCGTATTATTACTGAATTCTGGTGCAGGGATTATAGGGAATTTAACAGGCGGTTTGCTGTTTGACAAACTAGGCGGATATCGAACGATCATGCTCGGGGTTTCTATTTCATTTACCACTTCATTTTTATTGATTTGGTTTCATGATTTCTGGTCCTACAGCATCTTGCTGGTCTTTATGGGATTCGGTATGGGAATTGTTTTTCCCTCCATGTACGCACTTGCCGGTACGATGTGGAAGGAAGGCGGAAGAAAAGCTTTTAATCGCATCTATATCGCGCAAAATGTAGGTGTCGCTTTAGGTGCAGCTCTTGGCGGATTAGCTGCCTCATATTCTTTCACATTATCATTTATCAGCTGTTCTGCTCTTTCATTTCTTTTCTTTATGATCGTATTATTTGGTTTTAAAGGGATAGATGAAAAAGAAAGCGGCAGTGTTCAGACTGTTTTCTCACAAAAAAAGCGTATTCATAATAAACAGGCTTTCTTCGCCTTGCTCATCCTTTGCGGGGGGTACTTGTTAGCCTGGATTGGTTATGTTCAATGGCAATCGACCATTGCTTCATACACGCAGGATTTAGGTGTGACTTTAAAGATGTACAGTCTATTATGGACCGTGAATGGATTGTTCATTGTTCTCGGACAGCCTTTAATAAATGTTTTTCTAAAGAAATGGCTGCAGTCAACAACAAGCCAGATACTTGTCGGATATGTCATATTTATCATCTCGTTTGTGATTGTTGGAAACGCGAAGGACTTTAGCGGATTTATGATTGCGATGATTGTGCTGACAATTGGTGAGATGCTAGTTTGGCCAGGTGTTCCGAGTATTGCGGCAGAACTTGCTCCTAAAGGAAGGGCAGGGTTCTACCAAGGAATTGTTAATAGTACAGCAACAGGCGGCAGAATGCTTGGCCCTTTATTTGGGGGAATGATCGCAGACCTCTTTAACATAAGTATATTGTTTCAAACGATTATTGGATTAATGGTCCTCGCATTTATGCTGACCATTGTTTACATCCGAAACAGACAATCTATTAGAAAAACAAATCCATCTCAATCCGCAGCCATTTAAAAAAGTATGGCATATCATTTTGCCTAGTAGGATTTGAGTTTAAAAAAGGAAAATTTAGGTTATATTAGTTCAAACCACCTTGACATTTTTTAAAAGAATTCATAAAATACAAATTAACATCTATTATTCGTTAATAACGATGAGAGGGACTAGTAAAAAAAGAATGGTATTTAGAGAGTTGACGGCTGGTGCAAGTCAACCCGGACTTTTTTGAACTCACCCTTTAGTTGCAAGTGTGAATATAGTAATGCTTGCCGTCCCGCCGCGTTAAGGTTAGTTTGAGTGAACGTGATTTTTGCGTTAATCAGGGTGGTACCGCGGCAGGTTTAAAATTGTGATCTAACCTTTCGTCCCTAATGTTTTATTAGGGGCGGGAGGTTTTTTTATTTGGCTTTTTAAAAGATTGTTGCTATTAAGAAGGGGTTGATTTCCGCTGCAGGGTGCTCGCTTTCCGCGGGGCGTGCGGTGAGCTTCCCTATCGCTTCGCGCTGGCGGGGTCTCACCTGTCCCGCTGATCCCGCAGGACAAGGAAGGCTTCGGAAGCCTTACATCGCACGAAGAAAATGTGATTTTCATTTTCGAGGAGTCTCGCACCTTTCGCTCCAATCAACTTTCAATGATGAAGCAACAATCCTTTAGATAAAAAAGTCTTTAAATTTTACCATAAAGCAGGGTCAATGAAGGAGGAACGGTTATGTATTATAACCACAAAACAATTGAGAAAAAATGGCAGCATTTTTGGGATGAAAACAAGACATTCCAAACGAAAGAAGAATATGACAAAAAGAAGTTTTACGCATTAGATATGTTTCCATACCCATCCGGAGCAGGTCTTCACGTAGGACACCCGGAAGGATATACAGCAACTGACATTCTTTCCCGAATGAAACGCATGCAAGGCTATAATGTACTTCACCCAATGGGCTGGGATGCATTTGGTCTTCCTGCTGAACAATATGCTCTTGATACAGGTAATGATCCTGCAGAATTTACAGAGCAAAACATTAATACCTTCCGCAGACAGATTAAAGAATTAGGTTTCTCTTATGATTGGGACCGTGAAGTTAATACGACAGATCCATCTTATTACAAGTGGACGCAATGGATTTTTATCCAGTTATATAAAAAAGGTCTGGCGTACGTTGATGAAGTTCCGGTTAACTGGTGTGAAGCGCTGGGAACAGTTCTAGCAAACGAAGAAGTTATCGATGGAAAGAGCGAACGCGGAGGTCACCCTGTAGTCCGTAAACCTATGAAACAATGGATGCTTAAGATTACGGCTTATGCGGACAGACTTTTAGAAGACCTTGAAGATCTGGATTGGCCTGAGAGCTTGAAAGATATGCAGCGTAACTGGATCGGACGTTCAGAAGGTGCAGAAGTTCATTTTGATGTAGACGGCCATTCTTCTAAAATTACAGTCTTCACAACAAGACCAGACACACTATTTGGTGCAACGTATCTTGTGCTTGCTCCTGAAAATAAGCTTGTAAAGGAGATCGTTACAGACGAACAACTTGAAGCAGTAACAACTTATCAAAAGCAAGTAGAAACGAAGTCTGACCTTGAGCGTACAGAGCTTGCAAAAGAAAAGTCAGGCGTGTTTACTGGAGCATATGCGATCCACCCGGTAACAGGTGCAAAACTTCCAATCTGGATTGCTGACTATGTTCTAGCAAGCTACGGTACTGGCGCTATTATGGCTGTTCCTGCTCATGATGAGCGTGATCACGAGTTTGCTGTTAAATTTGAGCTTCCGATTGCAGAAGTAGTTGCTGGAGGAAATGTTGCTGAAGCTGCTTATACGGGTGATGGCGAGCATGTGAACTCTGATTTCTTAAACGGCATGCAAAAAATCGAAGCAATTGAAAAAATGAATGCATGGCTTGTTGAGAACGGTAAAGGTGAGAAAAAGATTACTTATCGTCTTCGTGATTGGCTATTCTCCCGTCAGCGTTACTGGGGAGAACCCATTCCGGTCATTCATTGGGAAGACGGCACAATGACAACTGTTTCTGAAGAAGAACTACCATTGCTTCTTCCTGTAATGAAAGAGATCAGACCTTCCGGAACAGGTGAATCTCCACTTGCTAATGAAGAAGAATGGGTGAATGTTGTCGATCCTGTAACAGGCAAGAAGGGCCGCCGTGAAACAAATACAATGCCGCAGTGGGCAGGAAGCTGCTGGTATTACCTTCGCTACATCGATCCTAAAAATGAAGAGCAGCTGGCATCTCCTGAAAAACTGGAGCATTGGCTGCCAGTAGATATTTATATTGGCGGAGCAGAACACGCAGTATTGCACCTTCTATATGCGCGTTTCTGGCATAAAGTACTTTACGATCTTGGCGTAGTTCCAACGAAAGAACCGTTCCAGCGCTTGTTTAACCAAGGTATGATTCTTGGTGAAAACAACGAGAAGATGAGCAAGTCAAAAGGCAATGTCGTTAATCCTGATGAGATTGTTGTGAGTCATGGTGCGGATACACTTCGCTTATACGAAATGTTTATGGGACCGCTGGATGCTTCTATCGCATGGAGTACGACAGGTCTTGATGGCGCCCGCCGTTTCCTTGATCGTGTATGGAGATTGCTAGTTTCCGAGGACGGAAAGACCCTGAATCCGGCGATCCAAGATACTAAAGGAACAGATGCTTTTAACCGCCTTTACCATTTGACTGTTAAAAAAGTAACGGAGGATTATGAAGGTCTTCGTTTTAATACGGCTATCTCACAGCTTATGGTATTTGTTAACGAAGCCAATAAGCAGGAGACACTTCCTAAGGAATTAGTTCAGGGCTTTGTAAAAATGCTTTCTCCGATCGCTCCCCATATTTGCGAAGAGCTTTGGGAAAAGTTAGGTGGTACAGGAAGCATCGCATATGAAGCTTGGCCAGTATGGGATGAAGCGCAGCTAGTTGAAAATGAAGTAGAGATCGTTGTTCAAGTAAACGGTAAATTAAAAGCGAAGATGACGATCCCGGCAAACAGCAGCGGACAGGATATGGAGCAAGTCGCTTTAAAAGAAGAAGCTGTTCAACAAAGCATAGAAGGCAAAACGATTCGCAAAATAATCACTGTACCTGGCAAACTCGTAAATATCGTGGCAAACTAAAGGAGGCTTTTCTAATGGACTATGAATTAGAAGAAATTTCACCATCTGAAGTGAAACAATTATTAAAAGATGGCAAGAAAGTATCCTTGATCGATGTTCGTGAAGACGAGGAAGTAGCTGAAGGAAAGATTCCTGAAGCAGCCCATATTAAAATGGGTGAAATACCAGACCGATTAGCTGAGATCGATAAAAACGAAGA
The DNA here is from genome assembly GCF_042746035.1 of Fictibacillus sp. NPDC058756. Classification (NCBI taxonomy): domain Bacteria; kingdom Bacillati; phylum Bacillota; class Bacilli; order Caryophanales; family Fictibacillaceae; genus Fictibacillus; species Fictibacillus sp. NPDC058756. The sequence continues at coordinate 1,050,577 of NZ_JBHYPU010000001.1, forward strand.
ACATATCATTATTTGCCGTTCTGGACGAAGAAGTGAAAATGTAGCATACTTCTTATTAGATCAAGGCTATAAAGTAAAAAATATGACTGGCGGCATGCTTGAATATAATAAAGAATAACCATTAAACTCCCTGCTTTAATAAGCAGGGAGTTTTTTACATGAAGAAATAATTTAACATATCTAATTATCAGGAAGAGTGAAAAATTAAGGAGTTTCAGCCGATAGAAAGGATATACTGTTTACCCTGGAGGCTCTCATGGCATTTATTCATTCAAATAAAAAGAAGTGGTTAAGCATAATTGCTGCTTTTTTTACTATTCATTTAGCGGGCTCAATAGGGTCGATCTATATTCAAAATATATGGATATATGTTTTAGATATCGGCGCTGTTTTTGTGTTTGGAATTTTTGTCTACAAAATGTTGAAGGAAAAAGACAGCTATGCCATAGATCTTGAGAAGGAAATAAAAAAACATAAAGAAACCCATGCTGAATTAGAAGCAAGCAGGCTCAATCTTCAAAACGTTTTTGACAGCATTGATGTAGCGATTTGGTCACATAACCTGCAAACGAATAAGCTTCTTATCACCTCTGGGATTGAGAAACTATATGGCTATCCGCTGCAAGCTTTTTATGATGATGTGGATTTATGGAAAAAAGTGATCCATCCTGATGATCTTGAAATTACTATTATGCGTGCATCCGATATAGAAAAGGGGATAATCGCTACGAGTGAATACAGAATACTTCGTCCAGACGGAGACATCAGATGGATTCAGGACAGAGGAATACCATTTTTAAATAATAAGGGAGAACTTGTTGATTTTAATTCAATTCTGATTGATATAACAGAACGCAAACATGCTGAAATGACAATTAATCAGATGGCTTATTTTGATGAATTAACAGGACTGCCGAATCGTAATGGATTTATGGAGACCTTCGAACAGAAAATGAATGAAGTCGATTTGAAACAGGGGAACCTGGCTTTACTGTATTTAGATCTGGATCGCTTTAATGTGCTCAACGATACACTGGGTCATAGCTTTGGAGATCTTTTACTTCAAAAAGTTGCGGATTTGCTGAAATCAACGGTCGCAGGAAAAGGTCAGGTGTTTAGGAGAGGCGGAGATGAATTTCTCATTCTCCTGGAATTTAAAGATGCAGCAGAAGTTAGGACAGTGGCTGAGGAAATCATATGTTCTTTTACAAAGCCATTCCTATTAAGCGGTAAAGAAGTCTTCACGACACCAAGTATCGGAATAAGTTTGTACCCAGGAAATGGATCTGACAGTGATACTCTTTTAAAAAGAGCAGACGCAGCCCTGTATCAGGCAAAAGACCGCGGCCGCAACACGTATCAATTTTTTACCGAACAGCATGATGGCAAAATGGAAAGAAGGCTGAACCTTGAACACGGTTTGAGAAAAGCCTTGAAAAAGAATGAACTATTTCTTGTCTATCAGCCGCAAGTTCAGTTCCATACAAAAAAAATATCAGGTGTAGAAGCATTATTAAGATGGAACAAAGATTCGGAAGGAATCATTTCCCCAGGAGAATTTATTCCTATTGCAGAAGATACAGGAATGATCTTGCCAATCGGGGAATGGGTATTAAAAAACGCTTGTTTGCAGGGTTCTAAATGGCATCAAAATGGCTTTAATGATCTCCTGATATCCGTAAACATTTCGGTAAGACAGCTTTTGGAAGAATCGTTTGTAGATAGAGTGGAAAGTATTTTAATCGAGACCCATTTTCCGGCATCTTCTCTTGAACTAGAGATTACGGAGAGTACAACGATGGAAAGCATGGAAGAAACATTACCTGTTCTCAACCGTTTAAGAGAGAAAGGGATTCGGATATCAATTGATGACTTTGGTACAGGCTATTCTTCCTTAACGTACTTAAGGCAGCTGCCTGTAGATACTCTAAAGATTGATAAAATGTTCATTGATGATATCCTGACGGATCCTAAAGCAGGGGCAATCGTAAAAACCATAATTGATATGGGTCATAATCTTAGTTTTCATGTAATTGCTGAAGGAATTGAAAGCTGTAAACAAATTGAATTTTTATTGGAACAAGGCTGTATGTACGGGCAAGGATACCATTTGTTTAAGCCTTTAAAACCAGAAGAACTAGAAAAGTATCTTCAAGAGAATATGGTGATCAATTAGTAATAGACCCAAAAAGCCACTAAAAAAGGCTTTTTGGGTCTTTTTTGTATTTTTGAATTAAGGGTAAGGCTGTTTTACGAGCGGTTCTCGAGATTTATGAGCGGTTCCCTATGATGACAGACTCATCCCAAACTCCCCACGCTAGCGATGTTTTACAAAAGCTGATTAGTGAAACAATACATAAGTACTTAAGTTGAAGGAGTGGATAATAATGAACGTTCTTATTATTGGAGCAAATGGAAATATCGGAAAACTTACAAGTGTTATGCTTGCTGAACAAGGTCATACAGTTAAAGCGATGGTTAGAAAAGAAGAGCAGCAGGATCACTTTAAACATAAAAATATTGAAGCTGTGCTGGGTGACTTAGAAAAAGATTTTGAACATGTATTTGATGGAGTAGACGCTGTTATATTTACAGCGGGTTCTGGTGGGCATACAGGTCCTGAGAAAACAGATGCAGTAGATTATGAGGGAGCGGTAAAATCAATCAAGCTTGCTGAAAAGCATTCTGTTCAGCAGTTTATCATGGTGAGCTCAATAGCAGCAGATACACCAGAAAAAGGACCGAAAAGTCTTCAGCACTATTTAAAAGCAAAGGGAAATGCTGATCAGGTACTGATGGAAAGTTCATTAAACTACACGATCTTGCGTCCTGGTGCATTGACAGATGAAGACGGTATGGGATTAATTAATGCGCAGCAAAAATTAAATGATCACGGATCTATTCCAAGGACGGATGTAGCGAGAACAATCGCAGCTTGTTTGGGCAATGAGCATATGTACCGCAAAGTTTTTGAACTAATAGAAGGAGAAACTCCAATTCAAAATGCAATCGAAAATATATAGACAAAACTAGTCAAAGTCCAACAAAGGAAAAGCATCCTCACTGAACGAATGCTCATGAAGAGACTCATTCTAAGAGAGGATGCTTTTTATGATACAGGTTAAAGTTTTTGATGAAGAACATGAAGATGATCTTGAAGAAAACATAAACGAATTCTTAAGCGGTATTCCCCATGATCAAATTATTGATATTAAATATCAAATTGCGGTTTGTGAAAACGTACATGAAGAAAACTCTACTATGTTTTCTTTTTCAGCCATGATTATTTATAAAAAATAGATTAACCGAGAGCATGATAAGCGGCATTTGTACCCGCTATGTTGCCGGTCACAAAAGCTACTGTTATGTTGTAACCGCCTGTGTATCCATGCAAATCCAGAATTTCCCCGCAAAAGAATAGACCTTCCTGGATTTTAGAAGCCATTGTTTGAGGTGCGATTTCTTTTACAGAGACTCCCCCGCCTGTTACAAAAGCTTTCTCGATAGATAACGTTCCATTAACATGAAACGAAAAACCTTTCATTTGCTGAGCTAGATTTCGCAATGATTGTTTAGGGATCTGATCAGCTGAAATGTCGCCATCAATGCCGGTCTTTTCGATTAAGAATAAAAGATACTTCTCAGGCAGCATTCCTTTCAGAACGTTTTTCACAGCCTTTTTTGGTTCCTCATCAACTCTTTTTTGGATAGAGGAAAGAAGAGCTTCTTCATTTTCATCTGGAAATGAGTCAATTCTCATTTCAATCGAAGGGACGCCGAATTTTTTTAGAGCTTTTACTATATATTGGCTGCAGCGCAATGCGGCTGGTCCAGATACTCCGAAATGGGTGAAAATCATATCCATTTGATGGGCTTTAATCATTTTGCCTTTAGGGTTCCAGACTGAGAGCGCCACGTTTCTTAGTGAAATTCCTTGTAATGTTTTTTGTTTTACAAAGCTTTCATTAGATGTGATTGGTACTTCTGTCGGGTACAGTTCTGTAATCGTATGGCCAGCTTTTTTTGCCCATGCATAACCATCACCTGTTGATCCTGTATGCGGAACTGACTTTCCTCCAACAGCGATAACGATAGATTTTGTTTTTAGTACTTCACCATTCAGTAAAATTACTTCGTGTAATTCTTCTTTATAATTAATAGTCTTAACAGGTGTATTCGTCCGGATTTGAACACCTAGCTCTTTAATCTTATTTAATAGTGCTTGTACCACATCCGTTGCTTTATTAGAAACAGGGAACATACGCCCATGATCTTCTTCTTTAAGTTTAATTCCTAAACTTTCAAAGAAAGAAATGATATCCTCATTGTTGAATACAGAAAAAGCACTATACAGGAAACGTCCATTGCCAGGAATGTGTTTAATGATCTCATCTACAGGCAAACGATTTGTAACATTGCACCGTCCTCCGCCAGAAATAGCAAGTTTACGGCCAAGTTTTTCTCCTTTATCAATCAGAAGAACACGAGCACCGTTCGATGCAGCTCCAACACTTGCCATCAGACCTGATGGACCTCCTCCAATGACAATACAATCATAAATCATAACATCCCAACTTTCTTAATCGTTCAGTTAAAAATCATTTCATACAATAGCACAGCTTTATAAAAAAGGCTATGCATTTTCAATTCCTTACTTTTTTGCAAAAAGTTAAATGAGGTTACACGGGCTTTTAATGTGATACAATACTAATAATGTTTTTTAGTTTATGTATTATGCCTGACCCGTACACATTGATGTCAGGCAAATTATCTTTATTGATTTTTAGTAGGAGCTGAAAAAGTTTGTCGCGATTACTTCGTGGAACATTGATCTTATCTGCAGCTACATTTTTCTCGAAATTTATTGGATTGATCTTTGTTATTCCGTTTACCAATTTAGTAGGAGAACCAGGCATGGCTTTATACGGTTATGCTTATATTCCATATACGATTTTGCTTAGTATTTCCACAATGGGAGTACCGCTTGCCGTTTCTAAATTTGTTTCTAAATATAACGCTCTAGGCGATTATGCAGCAGGAAGAAAGCTGCTTAAATCTGGATTGCTAGTCATGACTTTAACTGGTTTTCTAGCATTTCTCATCCTGTATATGTTAGCCCCTGCGCTTGCACATCAGATCATTGATGAACGCGGCTCGAAAGGGAATAGCATTGAAGATATTACTTTGGTTATCAGGATGGTTAGTACAGCTTTAATTATCGTACCATCAATGAGTTTGATCCGGGGATATTTCCAAGGCTTTCAATCTATGGGACCTACAGCTGTCTCCCAGGTCGTTGAACAGATTGTCAGAATTCTATTCATTCTAATAGCAAGTTTCATTGTGATGAACATATTAGACGGGGAGACTACAACAGCTGTTGCATTGTCAACATTTGCCGCAACACTTGGTGCTGTTGCAGGGCTTATTGTCTTGATATGGTATTGGGCAAAAAGAAAGCCTCATCTGCAAAAAATGTACGATAAAAGCAAACCTGTTGCAGATATTTCATTAAAAGATATTTATTTAGAAACGATTAAATATGCGATACCTTTTGTTGCGGTTGGTCTTGCTATTCCGCTTTATCAAATGGTTGATCAATTTACGATTGTAAAAACACTATCAGACTATGGGTATACACAAGAAGAATCAGAGTCTGTTTTCGCGATCATTACACAGATTGCACATAAGCTGGTGATGATTCCTGTATCTCTTGCAACTGCACTTGCACTGACTTTAATACCTGTCATCACCAAATCTTTTACACAAAACAGCCATGATCTATTGCATAAACAAATTACTCAAACATTTCAGATGGTATTGTTTCTAACAGCACCAGCAGCAATAGGTTTAGCGGTACTGGCATATCCTGCATATGGAGCACTGTTTGGCATGCCGTCAATGGAAACGGGAGGTTTCTACCTTAGATGGTATGCGCCTACAGCAATTTGGTTTGCGTTGTTTACTGTTACTGCAGCAATTTTACAAGGTTTGAATCAGCAACGGTTTGCCTTTATTAGCTTAAGCGTTGGATTTTTAGCTAAACTGCTGCTTAACAAACCTCTTCTATTAGTATTTGCCGGAACAGGATCAATCATCGCAACCAATATCGGATATTCCTTATCTATATTGTTTAACCTGTATATCATCAAAAAATACAGCGGATTTTCATTTAAATGGGTTTATCGAAGAACGGTATTAATGACAGTATTTATTGCGATCATGTCGATAGCAGTTGTGGTGATAACATCACTATTAGGAAAGCCAGATACAAGGCTGGATACCATTATAGAGCTTACAGTGGGAATCCTCACTGGAGGAGCGGTATACATCTTCTTAAGTTACCGATCAGGGCTGCTGACGATTATATTAGGAGACCGGGTACCATTTCTTAAACGAAGGAAATAAGGGGAATGAAAAAGAAGGCTGATACAGCCTTCTTTTCCCATGAAGATTATTATTTTTTTACCTCTTGCTGTTGTTCATCGTACCATTTAAGCTGATTGCCGATGCTGTAGCCTTCAAGCGGCACTTCGAATTCGAAACCTGCTTTTTCTAATGCTGGCTGAAGGTACTCACGGTATACCCAGCCGCCATGAATGAAAATTCTGCATTGAGTGGGTTTAACATGCTTTTCTAAAGCATTGATTACTTGTTCTGCCCACTCCCTTTTTTCAGAAGCGGAAAAATTCTTGATGGAGACATTATATGGTTCAATGTATTGGTCTTTCGTTAAAAGTCCTTCTTTTGCACTATAAAAGTAGAAATCATCATATTGATTCTGTGCGTATTGAACGGACTTAACGAATAACGGGCTTATGTATAAATCTATAGCTGCCGAAGGGGTTGAAGCTTTTTTCCGTGCAGTTGCTAGAAGACCTATTTTCCTTTTCATTCCAATTCCTCCTATAGTACTAAATTACCCCGTTTATATAAAATTCAATCAATTTTTTACAATAATATAGGAAGAATAGATCATATAACTGGAGGTTCTTATGAGAATTGATAAATGGCTTTCCAATACAGGCTTTGGAAGCAGAAAAGAAGTTAAACAATTATTAAAATCTGGTGCAGTTACCTTAAATGGAACTGTGATTAAAGATCCGAAAACTCAGGCAGATCCTGATAAAGATCATGTACTGGTTCATGGTGTGGAAGCTGTTTACAAAGAGTTTATATACTTAATGATGAATAAGCCGCAGGGCGTCATATCTGCTACTGAAGATTCACGGCATGAAACAGTAATCGATTTATTGGAACTGGAGGATCAAGGCTTTGAGCCGTTCCCTGTTGGGAGATTGGACAAAGATACGGAAGGGCTTCTTATTTTAACGAACGATGGCCAACTGGCACATACTTTGCTGTCACCCAAAAAACATGTTCCTAAAACATATTTTGCAAAAATAAATGGGTCTATTCCTGAAAACACTTATGAAAAATTTAAAGAAGGTGTTGTTTTAGAAGATGGCTACCAGACGCAGCCTGCAAAATTAAAAATCGTTCAGGACTCGATGGATGAATCAGAAATCTACTTAACCATTACAGAAGGCAAATTCCATCAAGTAAAAAGAATGTTTGAAGCGGTGGACAGAAAAGTGACCTATCTTCAAAGAGTACAAATGGGTAACTTAAAACTTGATGAAACATTGCCTTTAGGTACATATAGAGAGTTAACAGAGGAAGAACTCTCTCTGCTTTCTGAAAAAGAGAATGTTTTTGAATAATTTATAAGGGGTATCTTCCAATAAAAAGGAGGATGATTCCTAATGAGGTTATATGCTGATAAAATAATTGGTGCAAAAGCTGAACATGATGCGGCTCCTCTTGATGAACATAAAGTAAACGATATTCTTTTCAACATGTATGATCATCGTTTATGTTATTTTACTTTCACGATTGAAAACAGAAGTCCTAAACGTGAGGAAATGCCTGCCGACAGGCATATGGAATCTGTTGTTGCGGCAACATCAGGGATTGGAACGCAAAACACACCTATGACAGGGAGCGCTTATCCTGAAACAAATTATAGTGAGGTTAAAGAAACTTACTTTATTCCTTGGCACCAGATCGTAGATATTAATGAAGACAAGCTTGTGTTTGAAGGTAATGAACGGCAAAAGGAAGAACCGATTGAATGCTATTCTTATCTCGCGGTAAAGGATTGGCCAGTTATTGACCAGAGTGGTGAAAAGATCGGTAAGATTAAAGACCTTGTCATGGATACTGAACGTCAGCAGGCTGTTGGTTTTGTCCTTTCTGAAGGATTTTGGAAAAGTTTATTAGGCCACGATGAAAAATATATGCCGATTACAGGTCACCCAGATTGGAAAACACAAGAGTGGAAAATTGAACGTACGCCAGATTTGCTTCTCAAAAACAGTCCTGAAGAATTATAAATAAATGCTCTTTTCTAAAAGATTGGTGCTTTCAAAACCTTATTTCATCTATGACATCTATGACAGTTGATTGGAGTGTAAGGTGTGAGACTCCTGCGGGACAGGCGGGCAGGTGAGACACTTAAAAGTGAAACGTTACGAATGTGGCTCACCGCCTGCCCCGCGGAAAGCGAGCACCAGGAACGGAAATCAATCACTTCCAAAAGCAACAAAGTTTGCAAAAACAGCCTAAATAAAAAAACAAAAAAGAGTTCCCGCACTCATTTAGCGGGAACTTTTTTTTAATGCTTATCCATATATGATACTGATTTGTTTATGATACTTTTACTTTTTTTGCTGTTGTTTCCCACATTCCGCGGGCAGGACTTGTTACTAAATTGTTATAAGCAAGTACATTTAAATCCCTCTGGATTGTTCGCTGCGTAGTTCCAAATTCTTCAACTAATTCTCGTGTTGTTACAGTACCTTTCTTGCGTATAAACAAATATAGGGCTTTCACACGATTCAACATTCTGTCAGTTGAAGGACTCAAAAAACCACTCCTTGTTTAAATTAGTTGTTAACATACTATATGATAACAATCAAAAGTTAATGAAGTATGAATGTTAGATTACAATCTCTTTAATTCTGGAAGAATCATTGTTTCTAAATAATAAAAAGCGAAGAATCCATATCGGTTTCTTCGCTGCGTAAGCCAATTGTTATAATGTGTGAGTTCAAAAAGATGTCTGTGCGGCTATGCAGCAAAACCTTAGTAACGAACATATAATCCTCATTTAAGGAATATTTGTCAGTACAGGTAACACACCACACCTCCCATTTACGCATCATTATACACGAAAATCCGAAAATGTCAATGTTGTTTATTTTCCAATACTTTGAAAAAGAACGATAACAAAAAAGAATGATATAAGGTACAATGAAAAAAGTTATGTATACCGTTTAAAGTTAGGAGGGATGAAAGTGTATATCTTGCAAAAGTTTTTCAAGCAGCTAGTTGTAAACAAACTAGGAATTTTCTCCTTTACTTTTTTTATCGTCATTTTTTCTTCAATTGTTATGCGCATATTAGAACCGGAAACATTTCCTGGATGGTTTGATGCTTTATGGTATGTAATGACAACCGTTACGACTGTAGGTTACGGGGATTTCTATCCGGTAAGTATAGCAGGCAGAATTTACGCTATTTTTATCTTTTTGATTGGAATTGGCATTGCGGGCTTAGCAATTGGGAAATTGGTTGAAGCTTTAGGAGCTCACCGGAAACGAAAGGAGGAAGGAAGGTTGAATTTTAAAGGAAAAGGTCATTTTATTATTATTGGCTGGTCTGAGAAGGCAAAATATGCGATTTCTGAGATTATTGAAACTCACCCGGAATTAGACATCGTTCTCATCGACCAATTAAACGTAACACCTATAACACATAAAAATGTACATTACATACAAGGCGATCCTTCCAGTGAGTCTGTGTTACTGCAGGCTAACATAAACGATGCTCAATCCGTTCTTGTTTTTTCAGATGATTCTATCCAAGATTCAGCATTAGCAGATGGAAAAACGCTATTGGTAGTAACCTCTGTTGAAAGGCTTAATCACCATATACATAGTACTGTTGAGATAAAAAAAGAGGAAAACATTAAAAATTTCAGGCATGCCAAAGTTGATGAGTTTGTTTTGAGTCACGAGACTGTTTCTCGAATGGCTGTACGCTCTGCCTTCTCAAGGGGTATTACCGAAATTTATACGCAGCTTTTGTCATATAAAGAAGGCGAAAACCTTTTTGAAGTAAAGAAAAAAAGCGAGTGGATAACATATAAAGATGCTTTTGAAGGACTTTTAAAAGAAGGAGCCTCACTGATTTCTGACGGAAGTGATTTAGGTATTAATAAAAAATTATATGAACCTATACGTGAAGATGCCAGACTTTATATTATTTGCAGTAAAGAAGTGTACGAATCTCTCACTTAGGCTTTATATGAAAGGGTGTAACGCGTGTCAAATATTAATTGGACAGAAGAAGTTGAAAAAAGAAAAGAACAGCTTTTAGAAGATACAAAAGGTCTACTGAGGATTCCAAGTATCTTGGATGAAACGAAAGGAACAAAGGATGCTCCATTTGGTCCAGAAATTCATCAAGCTTTAACGTACCTGCTTGATCTTGGAAAAGAAATCGGCATGTCTGCAAAAGATGTTGATGGATATGCCGGACACTTGGAAATGGGAAGCGGGGAAGAACTGGTCGGTATTCTTTGCCATGTGGACGTTGTGCCGGCAGGGGAAGGCTGGACGGTCGATCCTTTTGGAGCTGAAATAAAAGACGGTAAGATCTATGCAAGAGGCGCAATTGATGATAAAGGACCAACGATGGCTGCTTTTTATGCAATGAAAATTATTCAAGAATTAAAGCTTCCTTTATCGAAAAGAGTTCGTATGATTATAGGCTGTGACGAAGAAAGCAATTGGCAATGTGTAAGACATTATTTTAAAAATGAAGAAATGCCTGATTTCGGCTTTGCTCCTGATGCGGATTTTCCGATCATTAATGCTGAAAAAGGGATATTTGATGTTGAATTTACCTTAGCTGGCGATAGCGGGAACAACGATGGTCTTCAACTCATGTCATTTGAATCCGGTCAGCGTTTGAATATGGTTCCTGATCGTGCTGCTGCAAAAATAAAAGGCAGTGATCTAGAAAATATCGAAAAAGCATTTGCTAGATATGCAGAAAGTAAGGGCATGCAATGTAATTCTTTTATTGAAAACTGGGAATTAACGCTGCAGACAGAAGGGAAATCTGCGCATGGAAGCACACCGGAAATCGGTATTAATGCAGGTTTAGAGCTAGCGGAATTCTTGAACGGATATACTTTTGCAGGTCAGGGAAAAGCATTTTTGGCCTTACTCGAAGCTGTAACAGGGGAATACACAGGCAATAAACTTGGGATTGCAGCTGAGGATGAAGCTAGCGGGAAATTAACCGTAAACGCCGGAGTAATGAGATTTAATTCTGAAGGCGGCAAAGTTGGATTGAACATTCGTTATCCGGTTACACATAACAGTAATGAAATAGAAGAGACACTATTTAAGAGAGCCAAGGATTATAATTGGAATCTCAGAATCATCGAAAATAATCCTCCAAATTATGTTGATGATAAACACACATTGATCAAAACGCTGCAAAAAGTGTACGAAGAGCAGACTGGAGAAAAAGGCGAATTGGTTGCTATTGGAGGCGGTACTTACGCTAGGTCTCTAAATACAGGAGTTGCTTTCGGAGCATTGTTCCCAGGCAGAGAAGATGTGGCTCACCAAAAAGATGAGTATATGTATATCGACGATTTATTCCGAGCTTCAGCTATTTACGCTCAAGCTATTTATGAACTGGCAAAATAGGAAAAAAGAGAAGAGGAAAACATCATGAACAAGACTTTTGATCAAACCTCAATCAGTTTAAAAGGCTTTTATTTGCTTTTCTTTTTTGGTTTAGGAAGTTTATTTCCCTTATTGGGTGTTTATTTTAAGGAAGAAGTGGGACTTAGCGGGACAGAAATTGGCACATTGATGTCGATCAGTCCTGTTGTAATGATTTTTGCTCAGCCACTTTGGGGGATGATCACCGACTTTACACGACGTCCGCGGTCCGTACTGGGCTTAACCTTATTACTAACAGCCGGATTGGGTTACAGTATATTATTGCTGGATTCTTACTTATGGTTATTGTTATTGCTTATCTTATTTTCTTTTATGCAAAGTGCGCTTGTTCCCGTCTCTGACAGTATATTGCTTAATTATGTCCAAAAGGAGAACAAGCAGTATGGGAACTATAGGCTGTTCGGTGCTGTAGGGTTCGCAATTGCGGTATATATCGCAGGAAGACTTGCTGAAACTTTTGGTACCCAAGTGATATTTTATATGTTTACAGCAGTTCTTTTTCTGTGTATTTTGTTTGTATTTAATATGCCAAAAGAAAATCAGTCACTAAAAACGGATATGAAAAAGGGTATTGATAAGCTGATAAAAATGCCTTCATTTATTATATTTCTTGTCGCTACATTCCTTGTTTTTGGACCGATTTTTGCAAATAACTTTTATTTTGGATTTTATATTCAGGAAACGGGAGGCACTTTAGCTGGAGTAGGATTAGCTTTTTTATTGGCTGCAGGCAGTGAAGCTCCTTTTATGAAATTTGCAGGACTTACGATCAAAAAATGGGGTATGATGCAGATCATGATGTTTGCTGCTGCAGTCTCTGCTGTTCGCTGGACGTTCTACTTTTTCGAACCATCTTTTTCAATAGTATTGGCTACAACCATTGTACAAGGATTTTCGGTAGGCCTATTCATTCCAGCTGCTATGGAATATGTTCGAATGTATACGCCTAGTGAAGTAAGAGCTACTGCGGTCTCATTATATTCAGCTGTGGGAAATGGACTTGGTTCGTGGTTTTGTACGTTTGTTGGCGGAGTTATTTTTGATAAATTTTCGATTTTTTATACGTACCTGTTCTTTGGAGTCCTTTCATTTGCGGGTCTACTTATGGTTATTCTTCTTTCAAAAATGGAACAAGAACCCGTTCTTGTACACAGATCTATTTAACCTTGAACGAATTGTTGAGTTAAATTGAAGATTTGGGCGGTGATCTCCGCTCCAGGGTACATGCTTTCCGCGGGGCGGGCGGTGAGCCCCATGCCGCTACGCGCCTTTATGGGTCTCACCTGTCCCACTCGTCCCGCAGGACAAGGAAGGCTTCGGCAGCATTGCCTCGCACGAAGAAAATGTGAATTTCATTTTCGAGGAGTCAGTACCCTTCCGCTCCAATCACTACATGTTTGTTTCGCAAATTCAAAAGAAGGATCAAACCATCTCGTATTAACGAGGTAGTTTGATCTTTTTGTTTGTATAATAAAGAAACCTCGGGTCTGGTGAGCAAGGAAGTGCAAGGTGCCGTCCCGATATTTATGGTAAATTTAAAAATAATCATGAAGTTAATGAAATAATAAAGGGTAAGGCAAGGACAAAAAACAAGGGCTTCGCAATAAATTTCATGCGAAGCCCTTGTTTTTACTGTTTAAAAAGAAAAACCGGTGAAATTCAACCAGTTTTTCAGTGGCCAGACATATTCTGGGATGTCTTTTGTCTCTTTTATGGAAATTGGTTATTTTAAATGCTGTTTTTAAAATATTGTTGCTTTCAACTCATTTCTTCATTGAAAAGTTGATAGGAGTGCAAGGTGCGAGACTCCTGGGGGATTAGCGGGACAGGTGAGACTCCTAACGGCGCAAAGCGCAGAGGAGGCTCACCCCACGCCCCCCGGAAAGCGAGCATCCTGGAACGGAGATCAACTACTTTCAAAAACAACAATGTAAACGAAAACATCTTATGAATTAAATTGAAACAAATCGCTTGAGAGATAGCGTTCGCCTGAGTCACAAGTCATGCAGATAACTACTTCTCCTTTATTTCGTTTTTCAGCAATATTTAAAGCTGCGTAAACAGCAGCACCGGAAGATGGACCTACTAGTATGCCTTCTTCTGAAGCAAGACGTCTTGTTATGTCATAAGCGTCCTCATCATTTACTTGAACAATTTCATCATAGACGTTTTGGTTTAAAATCGAGGGAATAAAGCCGGGGCTAGTTCCTACGAGCTTATGTTTTCCAGGTTTTCCGCCAGAAAGTACAGGAGAGCCTTTAGGTTCTACAACGTGAACGGAAAGGTCAGGAAACATTGATTTAAGGGTTTCACCTGTACCCGTTATTGTTCCGCCAGTTCCAGCGGGTGCAATAAATGCAGTAAATGGTTTCCCTATTTCTTCGATGGCTTCTTTTATTTCAATCGCTGTACTGTGACGATGAGCATCTGGATTAGATGGGTTTTCGAATTGCATAGGCATGTAGCTGTTTGGAATTTCTGCTGTAAGTTCTCTTGCTTTCTTTATCGCTCCAGGCATTTTTTCATCCCCTGGAGTCAATACTACTTTTGCTCCATAGGCTTTTAATAAATTTATTCTTTCTTCAGTCATCGTATCCGGCATAACGATTATAGATTTATAGCCTCTTGCTGCAGCATTCATTGCAAGTCCGATTCCTGTATTTCCGGAAGTCGGTTCAATAATCGTAGAGCCTTCTTTTAAATCGCCTTTTTTCTCGGCTTCAATCATCATATTATATGCAGCTCGATCTTTCAGACTTCGGCTCGGATTATAGTACTCAAGTTTAACGTACACATCTGCACCTTCTGAATGAGGCAAGCGGTTTAATTTAACAATAGGTGTATCTCCAATCAGTTCCGCGATGTTTGTTACGACTCTCATAATTTGCACTCCCTTTTTATTACTCTCATTAGTATAACAAATAATCCATTAGGTAAAAAAGCAGATAGAGGGATACGATTATCTGATAAAATAAATAATGGAAAGCGGTGAATTTTATGGATAGGCATTTATTTATTGCTCTGCAGCTTCAGGCTGATGTGAAATCAGCACTTAATCAAATGTGCCAAGAAATAAAAAAGGATCACTTATTTAAGACATGGGTCCATCCTGATGATTATCATATTACACTCGCCTTTTTAGGAAAAGCATCACGTGATCAATTAAAGAAACTAAATCCTTTAATAAAAGAGACCGTGCAAAAGCATGAAGCTTTTGCATTAAATATTAACCATTTTGGTTTCTTTGGAAACAAAGAGAATCCAAGAATCTTTTGGACTGGTGTTGAAGAACAGGTTAGATTATATAATCTGCAAAAACAAGTGGCATATTCATGCAAACAAGCTGATTTCACATTAGAGAAAAGATCTTACTCACCGCATATTACGCTTGCTCGAAAACACCTGGATTCCTCAACACTGCCTGTTGATTCAGAGAAATGGTGGGATACCTATGGGAGAGAAGTTCAATTCCTGGCAGAAAATGTTGTTCTTTATGAAACACATTTTGAAAAGCAGCCAAAATATCAGATTGTACAGTCCTTTTCATTAACTAGATAAACAGTAAAAGGAGGGGGAGAAAAGGATGGCACAGCTTGTTAAAATACAAGATTATGTTTCGCGGTATGAAAAGAATCTTTATCATTATCAATCTCTATTTATGCGTATTAAGGAAAACCGCTGGAAAGCATTTAATCTTGGCAATGAAGAAGAGAGCCGTAAACTTTTGCATAAGGAATTCAGAAAAAACCTTTTTAAAAACCAAATGAACTGGGCAACTTCTACTGTAAAAGAAGTTTCGAACGTTGATCAGAAATATTTAAGAGACCAGCAGCTGCAATTTCTGACACAAGAAATCCCCGATAATTATTTTTTATTTTATGAGCCTGTATTACGGATTAAAAGTGCTCCGGTTGAACTTGATGTAATCTTAGCGGGCCCTGCAACGATATCACTTATCGTTTGGGTGAGCGGTGAAGGGATTTGGCAGGAAGCGGAGAATAAGCGTTTTTGGAAAAATGTCAGCCCTGAGCAAAAAGAAACAAGATTAAGTCCGGTTGTCAGGCTTGATAGGATGAAGAGTATAATTAATGCATGGGCTGATCCATATAAAGAACAGCTTTCAATCCAACAAACAATAATAGCACCTGATGCATTTATTGATCTTTCAAACGACTGGAGAAAAATAAATTACGTTGATAAACGGAATTTTAAAGAGTGGCATATGAAAATCATTCATGAACCAGCTCCAGTAAAGAGTCAGCAATTAAAATTTGTTGCGGATATCTTAAGATTGGGTGTGACAAATTCTCTTTATAGAAAAGATCCCTTAACAAACGAGTCTGAGTTAAGTTTTGAAGGAATTTGATACATATTGTCGAATTGAGTGTAAAACAAACAATCGAGGACTTAATTGATGAAAAGATACTTTTTTATAATTAATACAAATAACTCAAAAGCAGTTAGAGCTTTTAATCGGTTAAAAAAGGAATTAGATAAAGAAGAGATTTCATATCGGACTTTTTATACAGAGCACAAAGGTCATGCTGTTGAAATAGCTAAGAAAATTATATATATAAACAAAGATTCTATTAAAGCGATCATTGCAGTAGGCGGAGATGGGACAATTCATGAGGTGTTCAATGGGATAAAAGATCACCATGAAATCCCTCTTGGCTTTATTTCGGGTGGTTCAGGAAATGATATTGTTCGTGTACTTGCAAAAAAAATCAGAGGCAGTAAAAGTCAAATTGCCTATTTAAAAAGAAACAAGCTCATCAAAAGTGATGCCGGACTTATCCATTTGATCGGAAGAAGCATGAAGGATCAAGTTTTTTTAAGTGCGATCGGAATCGGCCTTGATGGTGAAGTTGCCAGATATACAAATGAAGCCCGTTATAAAAAGGTGCTTCATAAGTTGAGACTCGGAACTTTTGCATATGTAATTACACTATTTAAAGTTTTGAAATCCTATAAACCAGCTTCTGTGGAATTAGAGATCGATGGGCAGGTGCATACTTTTGACACAGTATGGCTTGTAGCGATTGGAAACATGCCCTATTATGGAGGGGGTATGAAAATATGCCCAAAGGCTCGTTGCAACGATGGAAGACTGGATGTGTGTGTTGTACATAATATCTCGTTAACAAAACTTCTTATGCTATTTATTTCGGTCTTTTGGGGCGGTCATGTAAAAGTGCAAGGAGTTTCACAGTTTACATGCCGTAATATTACAGTGAATACTAATAGGCCAGTTGCGATTCATGCGGATGGTGAATATAAAGGAACAACACCAGTTTCCATTGAAATAAAACCTCTGTCTGTTCCGATAAAAGTTTAAAATCTATGAATACTTGAGTGGTGAAGAAAATGAAATGGACTGACTTTTTTAATATTGCTCTTTTTTCGATCCTTTGGGTTGCGTTGATTCAAAAAAAACCAGGCATAAAAGAATGGGTGTCAGAAGTTACTAACGATAACCTTATATGGGGTATAATTATTCCAATTATCCTTTATGCAGCTTTGGTGATCGCGGGAAGAATTCTTAAAAATAAATACTTAAACGATTAATGAGAGCGGGTCATCCCTCTCTCTTTTTAATATTTACGAATAACAAAATGAATTTAAGTTCAATATGATGTAATAGCTGACTGAAGGGGTGTGAACACAGGTTGAAGAACTTTGAAGCAAAAGCTTATATTGATGACTTTTCACTAATAACAATAGTAGCTAAAAAGTCTTTTTCAATCGTCCCGTCGTTTGGTTTATTACAAGCAGATGGTATAGAACATTCCTTAACGATACTTAAACAAGAAAATTTTAACCAGCAATATATTTATAAATGCAAATCTCCTATTCAATTAGATATGGGCAAAGATTATTGGATAAAAATAAACGGAAACCAAATTCCCCTTAAAATAGGCAGTATAGTAAGGACAGAACAATTCGACACGCTCTTTTTTGATGATGGTCTACTTGGTGCTCAATATACACCTGATTACACTGTTTTTAGAGTATGGTCTCCTGTAGCTGTTGAAATGCAGATTAGGTATAAAGAATTCGGGGAATCAGATTTTTCAGAAGCGAGCATGGTAAGAACAGAAAAAGGAGTTTGGCATTTTACATTACAAGGTGACCAGCATTTAACTGAGTTCATTTATAGAGCTAAAGTTAATCACGAATGGGTCGAAGCACCAGATCCATATGCACGCTCCGTAACAATTAATGGTGAGAGATCGGTTGTTATTGATCTGCAGAAAACAGATCCTGACCAATGGCAGAGATCCGAAAAAAGAATGAATCTTCGTTCAAAAACGGACAGTATCATCTATGAACTTCATGTTAGAGATTTTACGATACATCCTGAAAGCGGCGTGAAACATAAAGGGAAATATCTTGGAATTACGGAAAGGAACACAAAAACATCCAAAGGAAACATTACGGGGCTGGATTATTTAACAAGCTTGGGTATTACTCATGTACAACTGATGCCGGTCGCGGATTTTGGAAGTGTAGATGAAACAAAACCAAATACCCAATATAACTGGGGGTATGATCCTGTTCATTTCTTTGCACCAGAAGGATCATACGCAACCGAACCAAATGACCCGGTATGCAGGATCAAAGAGCTGAAAACTTTAATTCGAACACTTCAGGACAATGGGCTTTCTGTTATCTTGGATGTTGTATTTAATCATGTATATAAATTGGAAGAGTCATCTTTTGAGAAGCTAGTTCCAGGTTATTATTTTCGATATGATGGCGGCGGCAATCCTGTAAACGGTACAGGTGTTGGCAATGATACAGCCTCAGAACGAAAAATGGTAAGAAAGTTCATTCTAGATGCGCTTTTATACTGGCTAAATGAGTATAAAGTCGACGGTTTTCGCTTTGATTTAATGGGAATACATGATGTAGAAACAATGAACATTGCTGCTCAAAAACTAAAATCATTAAACCCTGGAATTTTTCTGCTTGGAGAAGGCTGGGATTTAAATACGAATCTCGACCCAGAGAAGAGAGCTACTCTATCTTCGGCAAAAGTTCTTCCTGACTATTCATTTTTTAACGATTCTTTCCGGGATAGTGTAAAAGGAAGTATATTTCCTGGCGGTACTGCCGGGTTTATTAACGGAAATCAGGAACTTTCTATTATGGATCAAATCATGAGATCTATAAAAGGGTATGCCGGTAAAAATGATAAGTTTTTATCTGCAAAACAAAGCATCAACTATACAGAATGCCATGACAACCATACTTTATATGATCTTCTGAAAATTCGTCACCCGCATGAAAATGAGATGCAACGAAAAAAACGGCAGCAGCTTGCCCTGGCATTTACCTTGTTTTCTCGCGGCGTTCCATTTATTCATTCGGGGCAAGAATTTTATCGTACGAAGTATGGTGTTGAGAACAGCTACAATATGCCTGATCGAATAAATGCGTTTAATTGGCATGATTGTGAAAAATACGAGAACGATGTTAAGTACTTTCAAGAGCTTATAAAAATTCGCAATGAACAGCCTGTTTTTCGTGACGAAGCAGGCAGTATCATTCAATTGCATGAACTTCCAGAAGGTATTTTTGGAGTGGAAATCAATCATCCCCTAACTGATAAAAAAGTAAAGTGTTCTAATTGGCAAAAAGTATTACTTCTATTTAATCAATCTCTAAAAGCCGTAGAAATACCAATCCAGCAGGGTTCTTGGAAAATAGCAGTTGAAAACGAAAAATGTGTTATAAGAAATTTGGATTCAAATACGTATCTCATTAATCCATTGTCGTTTTCATTGTTAATTATAAAAAGATGATAATTGAAGTCGTAATATTCAAGTGCTTTTATTGATTTTTTGTGTTAAAATAATGACTTCGCAGTATTTTATTTTGATACGGAAATTTATTCTCTTTGCTGAATGAACATAAATGAAAAACGGATCTAACTAGACAAGAAGGTGAACATTTTGGAACAGATTTTGGGAGAAGATTGGCAGGTTTCCCCTGCTGGCGGAGCAACAGGAGAAGCATATATAGCTGAATACGGGAACCAAAAACTGTTCTTAAAGCGTAATTCCTCTCCGTTTTTAGCTGTTCTTTCGGCTGAAGGCATTGTACCTAAATTGTTATGGACAAAAAGACTTGGAAACGGTGATGTTATTACTGCACAGCAATGGCTTAACGGACGGGAATTAAAAGCAGCTGATATGAAGAGCAAAAACGTTGCAGAACTGTTAGCAAAAATCCATCAGTCTCAAGAACTGCTGGGAATGATGAACCGCTTAGAAAAAAAGAGACTGACTCCTGTTGATATGCTGAACGACATTCAAAAGCAGATGCGAAAAGAAAAAGATTATCTCGAAATAATTAATGATTCATTTGCTTATCTTATGGAAACTGCATCAGAAGTTGAAGTTGAGAATATGGTGGTATGTCATTGTGATGTAAATCATAATAATTGGCTCTTAAGTGATACTAACGAATTATTTCTTATTGACTGGGATGGTGCAATGATTGCAGATCCTGCTTTGGATTTAGGAATGCTTCTCTATAGCTATATTCCTTATGAAGAGTGGGATAACTGGCTGGAAATCTATGGCCAGACTTTGGATGATAATCTAGAACGCAGAATGCATTGGTATGTTCTTGCACAAACAATCAGTTCTTTTTTCTGGTATAAAGAAAAAGGACAGTCAAAGGAAACTGCCCAGTTTGCTGAAAGTATTAAGGAGCTTGCGGGGACGATTTGACAATTAAAATGTAAATCTGACACTATTTCCTAGGGAATAGTGTCTTAATATGGGTGGTGTGTCTGAATCGTATTAATCCACGATTCCAGATGTGGAAGATGATTAGATATATGTTCTTCCAAGTGCTGATGTGAGAAACCAGTATGACTATATTCATTAATATTTGTTAAAATATTTCTTACTTCTTCGTGGATTTCACCATTTTCAATCAAATGTGCAGCCAAGCGTTCAATTTGTGCACATTCTGATGGTGAACCGGCACAATCCGTGTAATGGTCTTGCAGAAGATCTCTGATTATATGCAATTGATCATTATGAGTTAATGGCATTTGCTGCACATCCTTTCAATGCATAGGTTATGGAGTTAAGAAAAAAATATCCTTGAAATATTGAACTGATCTAAATAACATCAATGAAAAAAACATATTGTAAGGCGGGAGAAATTGTTATGCGTCAACGATTTAAGCCTTGGGCTAAAGAAATATTATTGGACAACCCCGGAGTAGTATCACTTGATCCTGAATCCATGAAAGGAAAGTGGAGTTCTTACTTTGGAAATGATAATCCGATTCATATTGAAGTTGGAACAGGTAAAGGTCAATTTATAAAAGGCATGGGTAAGCAGAATCCATCCATTAATTATTTAGGGATGGAGCTTTATGACAGCATCATCATTACTGCATTGGACAGGATCTTAGAAGATGGAACATCCAATGTAAAATTAATTCGTGCAGATGCAACCCATATTTTAGATTATTTTGAAACGGGAGAAATTGATCGTGTTTACCTTAATTTCTCTGATCCATGGCCAAAGAAAAAACATGCTAAAAGAAGACTTACACATGAAAGCTTCTTAGAACGTTATGAAGCCATTCTTAAAAAACAAGGTGAGATTCATTTTAAAACGGATAATCAAGGGTTATTTGAATATTCACTTCATAGCATGTCTAAATACGGAATGATTTTTCAGGATGTAAGTCTTGATCTTCATAAAAGCGGTATGGAAGATAACGTTATGACTGAATATGAAGAAAAGTTTTCGGAAAAAGGATTTCGTATATACAGAATGGAAGCTCAATTTCGTTCGTAAAAAACTCGGTGAAAACACCGGGTTTTTCTTTTATTCCGAATCAGGTTCTTATGATACACTTGTAAAAGGAGTGAAGAGAAAGGAGATATGATAAATGGATCAGTGGAAAATCGGCGAGATAACACTAACTTGGCTGGACGGCGGAGTAACACATATGGACGGCGGTGCAATGTTTGGAGTTGTTCCAAAACCTTTGTGGGAAAAAAGATATCCCGTTAATGACAAAAATCAGATTGAGTTAAGAACTGAACCCATTCTTATTCAAGGACTTGGAGGTAAAAACATCTTAATTGAGTCTGGAATTGGTGCTGGTAAATTGACGGATAAGCAGCTAAGAAACTATGGTGTTTCAGAAGAATCTTTAATTCATAAGAGCCTTGAAAAAGAAGGTCTGACTCCTGGTGATATTGATATCGTCCTCATGACACATATGCATTTTGACCACGCATGCGGACTATCCAAGTGGCAAGAAGATAAATTGGTACCGGTTTTCGAAAACGCTGTCATCTACACATCGGAAATAGAATGGGCAGAGCTTAAAAATCCTAATGTCCGTTCTCAAAATACATACTGGCGTGAAAATTGGGAACCAATTGCCCACCAAGTCAAGACATTTGAAGAAGAGATTGTACCTATTGAAGGTATTAAGATGATACATACTGGAGGCCATAGTGATGGGCATTCAATCATCGAGCTAAATGTTGGCAGCGAAAAGATATATCATCTAGGTGATATCATGCCGACTCACGCTCACCATAATCCTCTTTGGGTTTTAGCATATGATGATTATCCAATGACATCTATTTTTGCAAAGCAGAAATGGATCAAACCTGATACATGGTATTTCTTCTATCATGACTGCATTTACAGAGCAGTAAAATGGGATAAAGATGGGAACTTATTGGAAAGAGTACCGCGTTCTCCAAAAATGTGAAAAAAAAGTCATACAATTTCCATTTTCAAGTGAATGTCGAAATCGACAAGATATGTTAAAATATGAAAGGTATGAAATTATATTTTTCTATAAAGCAATTCTAGAGGTGAATTGAAAGGGGATTAAGAAATGAAAAAACAGTTAATTGCCATGTTTACCGTATTTGCACTGTTTTTATCAATCGGTTCTTTTGCATCTGCAGACACAGCAACTGATGAAATGAAGAAAACAATTGAAAAAGGGATTAAAAGTAAGCACAAAGATTTAAAGTCAGGCTCACTGACACTATCTGACGTTCAGTCTTTTCCAAATGAAGACCCGGAGCTAGAGGCTTCTGAGGTTACAGTTGCCATTGCAAATTACGATACTGTAAGAGATAATATTTTTTATTTTGACCATACAGAAGTTGTTTTTTATGATGCAGACAAAAATGAATTATTAGCCGAAGGTGCAGTTGCAAAGGCTAATGATAAGATTAAAGATTATAAAAAGAAGCATGAATCTGATCTTGGGACTCATATGGATGTTATTGTTGTTACCGCATTATTGTTTGTTTTAATTATTGTACCGTTATTTATTCTGACAGTTTGGGAAAAGCGTCAATACCTTACTACAAAATTCAAGATTGAAAACAATCTTTACAACCAAGACAATCTTTATCGATAAAACAAAGCCCCATATTGGCTAATTAGCCAATGTGGGGCTTGTTTTTATTTTTCTTCGAGCTGTAGAAGGGTTCCTGTTTTTGCATCGATCAAAAATTCATAATGTACTGGGGCATTGCCATAACTTGAGTCAGAAAAGCCTCCTTTATAAACCGTGTATGGAAGACCAAAAACAGAAGTGCTTTCCCGATTGACTAACATCCATGAACCTGAAATGTTATAGGTTTGATTTGCTTTTTCTTTTAACATTTTTAAAGCTTTTTCAGGTGAGAGCCACTCTGTTTGTTTTTTAGTAACTGCATATCCTACTGCAGCACCTGCAAGCCCGGCAAAGATCAGGTTTCTCCATTTCATAATCATTAACCACCTTATGTAGAGTTTCTTTTCTTCTATTTTTTAGTATAACAAAGAAAAGCCTTCTTTTTCTTCTCTGTTTTTGTTAAGATACTCATGATACAGATGGAGGGTTCGAGATTCCCACCCCTCCTAAAACAAAACTAGGGAGCGTGAAGAATGATATTCCACACTCTCTGCATGTGCAGAGATTTTTTTGTTTTCGTGCTCTCCATTGAAAGGATGAACTGGAATGACCTATAAAATTCCTAAAGATGTTCAAATGCTT
Source organism: Fictibacillus sp. NPDC058756 (assembly GCF_042746035.1). NCBI lineage: Bacteria > Bacillati > Bacillota > Bacilli > Caryophanales > Fictibacillaceae > Fictibacillus > Fictibacillus sp. NPDC058756. Next base: position 1,074,457 of record NZ_JBHYPU010000001.1, read on the forward strand.
GACCGTGATATAAAGCGTGAGCAATTAAAATATCACAATAAACGTGTTGCAGTCTGCAAAGAATTTACGTTTGATGCAGCCCATCACCTTCACTGTTACGAGGGAAAATGTAAAAACCTTCATGGCCATACATATAAACTTGTAATCACAATGAGTGGATATGTGAACGAGATCGGTATTTCAGTGGATTTTGGTGAAATTAAAGAAATTTTTAAAACAGCAATTGATGAAAAACTTGATCATAGATACTTAAATGAAGTGCTTCCTCCAATGAATACAACTGCTGAGAATATGGTTGTATGGATGTGGGAACAGATTGATGCTGAACTAAAACAAAGAGGGTTATCGGAACAAGGGCACAGAATCGAAGAATTAAAGCTGTACGAAACTCCAACAAGCTTTGCCGTTATGAAAAGAGAATGGATGGTGGGAGAATGAAGTCGTTCGATCTGCCATCTAAAGACATCTGGAGACACTGGAAACTCCCAATGGTTGAAATTTTTGAAACAGTAGAGGGGGAAGGACTTCAGGCAGGCTATCCAACTGTATTTGTAAGAGTCTTTCATTGTAATCTGCGTTGTACTTGGTGCGATACGACTTATAGTTATGCACCTGCAAAGCCTGAATTTGAAGCATCCATTGATGAAATTATTTCAACTATTAAATCTTTCCGCTCTTCCCGTATTTGTTTCACGGGAGGCGAACCGCTCATCCATCGAGAAAAGTCTGCAGCTTTGCTCATGGCAATGGCTGATTTAGAACACATCGTAGATATCCATATTGAAACAAATGGTGCCATCGATTTAGTTCCTTTTGAAAAACTGCGTAATTCCCACCCAGAACTTCAAAGAAAAATGAGATTTGTGATGGATTACAAACTTCCTGCTTCTGGCGAAATGGACAAAATGAATTTAGGTAATTTTAAGGAACTTCAAAATCAGGACGAAATTAAATTTGTAATCGGCTCAGAAGAAGATTTTAAAATTACACAACAAGTGGTAGAGCAACATTACCGGAAAGGGCAAATTTGTGTAAGTCCAGTTTGGGAAAGTATGCCTCCAAGAAGGCTGGTGGAACTTTTATTAGAAAGTCATTTGCCGAATGCTAAGTTGAGCTTGCAGCTTCATAAAGTAATCTGGCACCCAGAAGAGAGAGGGGTTTAATTACATGAGTAAAAAAGCAGTCATTGTCCTAAGCGGAGGACTTGATAGCACGACATGCATGGGGATCGCGAAAGCTGAAGGCTATGATCTTTATCCTATAACGTTTCATTATGGACAGCGCCACAATCGGGAAGTAGAACAGGCAATAGAAGTAGGTAAGTATTATGAAGTTGCTGACCATAGAATTGTTGATCTTACTTTCTTAAAAGATATTGGCGGAAGTGCTTTAACAGATGAGACTTTAGATGTTCCAACTGAGGCTGAAGAAGGCATTCCGGTCACATATGTGCCTGCCCGGAATATGATTTTCCTGGCATTAGCGAGTGCATATGCAGAAGTCATAGGTGCTACAGCAGTTTATACAGGAGTCTCTGCTGTTGATTACAGCGGATACCCTGACTGCCGACCAGAATTTATTCATAGCATGGAAGAGACGATTAACCTGGCAACAAAAGCTGGGGTTACTGGGAAGAACATCCTTGTAAAAACTCCTTTAATTAATCTTTCAAAAAAGGAAACGATTGAAGCTGGATTATCTATTAACGTGCCTTACGAATTAACAACCTCTTGTTACAACGGAAAAGAATCGGCATGCGGTAAATGTGACAGCTGTCTGCTCCGTCTTAAAGGATTTAAAGAAGCAGGTTCTTTTGATCCCATCTCATACGAAAACTAGACAATATTCATAAACCTAGAAAACCCCTTCTGATAAAGTGTACAATAAACGTGTACATAGGATTATTTAGAAGGGGTTGTTTTGATTATGAATAAAGAAACACTCGCATTGTTTAAAACGTTGACGGAGATGCCTGCTGCACCAGGATTTGAAAGAGATCTTCGCAAATTTGTACGCCAGGAAATCGAACCGGTTTCTGATGAAATTATTCAAGACGGACTAGGGAGTATTTTCGGAGTTAAAAAGGGTAACGGCGGACCTAAGATCATGGTTGCCGGTCATATGGATGAAGTCGGTTTTATGGTTACAAAAATTACGAAGAACGGGATGCTTAAATTTCAGGAATTGGGAGGCTGGTGGAGCCAAGTTCTTTTGGCACAGCGGGTAAATATATACACAGATTCTGGAGAAGTCATCACAGGGATTATTGGATCAACCCCTCCTCATCTGCTTTCCGAGGATCAGCGCAATAGACCGATGGGCATTAAGAATATGTATATTGATATCGGAGCAGATGATGATAAAGATGCTTATACCATGGGAGTCAGACCGGGTCAGCAAATCGTTCCAATCTGCCCATTCACTCCGATGGCGAACCCTAAAAAGATTATGGCAAAAGCTTGGGATAACCGGTATGGTGTAGGTCTCGCGATTGAACTGTTAAAAGAACTTAAAGATGAAACTCTTCCAAACGAACTTTACAGCGGTGCGACAGTACAGGAGGAAGTAGGACTTAGAGGATCAAAGACGGCAGCGAACTTGATTCAGCCGGATTTATTCTTTGCGCTTGATGCGAGTCCTGCAAATGATATGATGGGTGATAAAAGTGAATTTGGTCAGCTTGGAAAAGGAGCTTTATTAAGAATCCTAGACAGAACAATGGTTACACACAGAGGGATGAAAGAATTTATCCTAGATACGGCTGAAACAAATAATATTCCTTATCAATATTTTATCTCTCAGGGCGGAACAGATGCTGGCAGTGTACACGTTTCAGGGAACGGTGTACCTTCTGCTGTAATTGGTATTTGCTCCCGTTATATTCATACACATGCTTCAATTATTCATATCGATGATTATGCAGCGGCAAAAGAATTGCTGGTTAAATTAATTAAAACTGCAGATGCTTCTACGCTTCAAACAATCTTAGAAAACAGTTAAGGATGAATGTCTAATGATAATTGGAATTGGGTCGTCAAATCCCGCAAAAATTAAAGCAGCCGATGCGTTCTTAAACTATTTTGATGATGCAAAACTCGCTGTTTTTTCTTCTGATTCACTCGTTTCTTCACAGCCATTTTCTGATGAGGAAACGAAGACTGGTGCAGTCAATCGTGCAAAAGATTGTGTACAACAAGGTGCTGCAATCGGTCTTGGTTTTGAAGGTGGAGTAATGGAAATGGAAGATGGCATGTATTTGAGTAATTGGGGAGCGGTCGCGGATAGACAAGGAAATATCCTAACTGCCGCTGGGGCCAGAATCTTGCTTCCGCCTCCAATAGTTGAGGGATTGCGTCATGGCAAGGAACTCGGACAGCTTATGGGAGAATGGACGAATGATCCAGAAATCAGGAAAAAGGATGGAGCAATCGGCGTATTTACAGCGGGACTTCTATCCAGAGGCGAAATGTTTTCTCATATTGCAACAATCCTATTAGGTCAGTATGTGTATATGAGTAAATAAGTAAAAGAAGTGTCTCGTTTTGAGTAACGGGTTCTCTTTTGGAGGAGAAAATCGTAATTCGCAAGGCTTTTTGCAGATAAAATAGCACTCTAATCGGATATGTAAATAACATCAAAAACGACCAGATTTTTGTCTGGTCGTTTTATGCACTTATTCAATTAAAGCACCTGATTGTTGAGCAACCTCAGTATTTTTCCAGCTCGTAGTTATGTGTTCTAATAATTCATTTGGCTTTACATCATAACCTGTTGCCTTTTTACCACTCCAATTAACACCAACATATAAACCATCTTCTTCCAGACCAGTTATCCATTTGTTTATAAAGTCTTCTAATTTTATCTCATAAGGTTGAAAATCCCTATAACTCTTTCCTGAAGAAATGCACCGATTGTGGAATAGGCTCTAAGAATTAAAGCTAAGCCTTTAGTTAGCATTATTCCACATTTTTATTAAAAAGGATATTTTTTGTTATGCTGATTCATATAATTTTAATGTTGAGAAATACTCAGCATCTTAACTTTATTTCCGGAAAGAGAGTCCCAATCTCCTACTCGGGGCTTTTTTCCATTCTCGTACAAAATTACATCTTTTGAGATCCTTATGAAACAATTCCAGCGAGACCTGCTCAAAAAGAGTACTACTAATCTCATGGGTGTATTAATTAACTTTGTAACCAGCTTGTCTAAACCGAATATGATAGGGGTATCAACGAATATATTTCGTGTGAAAAATGACTAAAGGATTGTGAATATGTACCAAGAAGAAGTATTGGAAATAGGGGCCAATTGTATATTGCGACTAAAGAATCGTTTTTTTCTTGTTGTAGAAATTGAGGCAGATGTTCCAGGAGTAGAGTTAGAAATTTTCACCATAGCTAGAATTGATAAGGAAACAGCAAGGAGACTGTTTGATGCGGGAATAGAAATGTGTGAAGTCACAAATAAGGTACCTAAACCAAATAAAGGAAGAGAAGTAGAATTTATCTGTATTTTTATTGACCGTGACAAAGCTTTTGCCCTTTTTGATGTAGAAGAAGGCGGAGAAGATGAAGCTGTATTCGTAAGAATATCGTTGGAAGAGGCAAAATGTGCCATTAGAAAAGGTGCAAGGCATTGCACTGTAGTTGATGCAAGGGAACATTGTTAATTATTAACTTGATTATTCCCCATTAAATCATTCTTTAAATGGAGTCCTAATATGGACTCTTTTTTGTTTATAAATATTCATCATCTTCATTTATCATTAACTATTTATTCAAAAGCAATTCTTAATCCTCTAAGTGCTATAATGCAAATCCTCTATACTCAAACAGATACAGTATATCTTCACTGCTTGTTTGTGGAATAAAAGACTAACCCTATTATATATTCTTTTTTAGCGCCGCATGTTTTGCGAGAAGAATACTCTGGGGTAGCTTGTGCTCCTGCGTCTTAGAAAAGACCCATTCAAGAAGAATGATTTACAGTGTTCTGGGCAGATTAGAAACAAAAATGTGAGGCGGATTTACTTTGAACAAACTGTTGAAGAGAATTTTACTAGTCTCTCTAATCGTTCTTGCCTGTTTCTCAGTATGGATAGGATATGAGACACGGCCTGTAGAAGGCAGGGCAGAAAAGCCTTTTATTCTTAAAGAGAAGAATGATTTTCAAAAATTAGCTGAGAATTTAGAGCAAGAAGGATTCATAAAAAATAAACTTCTTTTTTCTATATATGGAACGATGACAGGTAAAAAGTCTGAGATTGTGGCGGGTGAACATACATTAAAATATGGTTCAGACTACAAAGAATTGTTAGCAGATCTTTCTACACTGGACAGGGAAACAGAAGCTGTTGAAATGATTATTCCAGAAGGGATTACTGTCATAGAGATTGCTGACAGGTTAAGTAAAAAGGGTATCACTTCGAGAGATGAATTTATAAAAACAGCAAAGACGTGGGATAGTTTAAGGGAAGATCAACTGGAGATATTGCAGTTAGAAGATAAAAAACTGAAGAAGGGAACAAAATATGCGATGGAAGGTATTTTGTTTCCAGATACTTATTTCTTTGAAAAACAACTTGATGCTGCAGAAGTAATCCGTCAAATGACAGATCGTTTTATTGAAAAAACAGAATCTATTGATATAAACACTGACCAAACACCGTATGAGTGGGTAACACTTGCTTCGATCATTGAAAAAGAAGCCTTATTGAATAATGAAAAGCCTGTGATAGCAGGGGTTTTTATGAACAGAATTCAAGACAGCAAAAAGCTTCAATCCTGTTCAACAGTCCAGTATTTACTGGATAAACCTAAAGCAACGCTGCGCAGAAAAGACTTAAAGATAAAAAGTCCATACAATACTTATTTAAATGATGGACTGCCGCCTGGACCGATTGCTAGCCCTGATCTTCAGTCGTTAAAAGCGGCCGCAGATCCTGAGAAACATGATTATTATTACTTTGTAGCCAAACAGGACGGTACATGGAGTCATTATTTCTCAAAAACATACAAGGAACATCGTAAATACACAAAGTTAAGCGGGAATTATTAAGAGGGTGCCTCACCATGAGACACCCTCTTTCTGAATCGTACTATTTTTGATTCTCATCCTTAAAATCTGAAGGAATCTCACTTTCTGTATTTGGTTCCTTTTCAATCATCTCTTCTTCACAGGAATCAGATTCTTCAGTGAGTTCTTTTTCTTCGTAAAATGTGTCTTCTTCAGAAAAATCATCTTCGTATTCTTCTGCTGTTGCTGCAGCTTCTTGATATTCTTCCATAAACTCGATTTCTTCTTCAACAGTCAACGCTTCACCTAAACTGAATTGATCGACTTCCTGCTGAAGTGTTAGAGCAATTTCCTGCAATTCAGTGGCAGCCAGGTTAACTTGGTGAATCGCTTCTTTTTGATGGACACTAGAAGCACTTACTTGTTCGCTTGTTGCAACAGATTCTTCTGAAATTGCACTTACCTCGAACAATTTTTCCGATAAGTTTTCATTTGCTGATTCAACACGGCCGATAGCACCTTTCACTTGAGTGATTCTGCCGTTTATCTTTGAAACATTATGAATGATGCTTGTAAAAGCTTGTTCTGTTTGTTGTACAGAAATTTGCTGATCGTTTCTGTATTGTTCAAAACGAACCGTTTCTTTTGATAATAATTCCATCTGGCTTGTCATTGATTTTACAAGCTGCTGGATTCTAAGTGCCTCATTTTTAGATCGTTCTGCAAGTTTTCTAACCTCACTTGCTACTACAGAGAACCCTCGGCCAGCTTCACCTGCTCTTGCAGATTCAATGGCAGCATTTAAAGCAAGCAGGTCTGTGCTGCCCGCAATTTCCTGAATGGTTTCCACGATAGAATTAATTTGTTTAGACTGCTGAGAAGCATGCTGAATTTCAGAAATTAAGCTCTGAGCCAGTTCCAAAAATTGTTCAGAATGCGTATTAAGTCTCTTTACAGTATCAGAGCCAGCCTTACCGTCGTTTTCAGCTTTTTGGGCATCCAGTGAAATTTCATCACTTATCGTCGCTGTTTCTTTTATGGATTCAGTAACTCCAGATAATAAAACGGTACATTCATGAAGGTGATCTGCCTGGCTTTGAGCACCAGTTGCTACTTGGGAGATAGCTTCTGTTACTTCATCACTTTGTGCTGTTGTTTCTTCAGATACAGCCGCAAGATTTTGAGAAGAACTTGTAAGCTTTTCAGCAGCATTCTTTACTTCGTTCATAGATTTTTGCATCTTTTCTGCCATTGCATTAAAGGTATGAGCAAGGTCCGCCATTTCGTCTTTTGCTGAAGTATGTACACGGTAAGAGAGGTCACCTTCACCGATAATGGTAGCACCTTCTTTTAGTACAGAAATAGAAGATTGTATGGAGCGCAGCAGCCATACACCGATAACTCCTAAAATACCAAGAATGATTACACTAAGTGCTATTAAGCAGATTGTCAGCCAGAATTTAACCGATTTTTGCTTTTCTGAGAGAGCTGTATTTTCCTTATGTAAGGACTTTTCAGCATCTGAAGTAGATTGATCTACCACTCCAGCAATTTTTTCGAATGTTTTTATGTCATCTTCGATTCGCTTTGTGATCGTTTGTATGGAATCTGCAGAATTTGTGTACTTTAATAGTTTTGATTTAAATTTTGATAATTGATCTGCAGGTATTTTTTTTGTATCCAGCATTTGGTCGAATGCAACAGCACTGTCTTTAAAGTTCTTTACAGAAGTGCTGTCGTATTTAATATGAACATCTTTTTCATACGTTTGCATTTGAAGCAAGTTTACGAGTAAAGCCTGATCATTCATTGTTTTTACTGTTCCAGCAAACTCATCAGAAGTTTCTGCCATCATCTGTTTTAATGAATTAAGCTGGCTGGTTAGCCCAGTTGCAGATTCAAATGATGTTTGATAAGCAGTTAAATCGCTCTCAATTCCTTTGATGGATTTATCTCCAGTTTCTTTTGCGAGCTTGCTTGTTTCGTTCTGCAATGTCTTTAGATAAGTAAGAACGTTCTGTTTGGAGTCTGCGCTTGGAGTGCGCAGGTATTCTTGTTCCATTTTGCGTACTTCATTAAATGAACTTCGAATATTGCCGCTTGAAAGAAATGCACTTTGCACACTTTCTCTTTCATTTTCCATTTGAGAATTCTGCCATAAAAATAAACCGATAAATGCAAGTAATACTATCATTCCGGCTAAACTGATAAGAAGCATCAGCTGAACTCTTTTTCGTATCGTCATGTTCATATGTATTCCCCCCTGCAATTTTATCGGCTTTTTTTACAGTTTTTAAAGTTTTTCTATAAAAGATAAAGCTGTTTTCGCAAACTTTGTTGCTATTGGAAGTGGTTGATTTCCGCTCCAGGATGCTCGCTTTCCGCGGGGCGTGCGGTGAGCCTCCTCGCGCTTTGGGCCTTTAGGAGTCTCACATTCAAGAAAGCCTATGTGCTCCTGCGTCACAAAAATATCCTACCGAAGTGGGCTTCCTCGTCGCATGCCTTGCGAGAAGTATTTTCGAGTGGCTGGCACGCAGGAGTCTCGGACCTTGCGCTCCAATAAACTTATCAATGATGGGTCTCACACTAAAACGATTCAAAAGCAACAATATTTTAGAAAAAAGGAAAGATAAATAAATAGACTTATCGTTATTGACATGTGTCTTTACACCTGAGGAAAACAAGATATAATGTGATAGTGTTATGTTTCAAAACTAGAATTAAAGGAGTATAATCATGCGGGATTTTTTACATAAAAAAGGGATAAGTTTGTCTCCAAAGGTTTATTTCATTACAGGCTTTCAATATTTTGCTCTTGGACTGATGGCTTCCCTTATCGTTGGACTGATATTTAAAACTATAGGTGAGCAGCTGTCTATTCCGTTTTTTGTTAAAATGGGACAATTAGCTATGACATTAATGGGACCAGTTATTGGTACTGCGGTTGCTTATGGATTAAAGGCACCACCTCTTGTCCTCTTTTCAGCTGGAATTGCAGGGGCTGCAGGGGCAGAACTTGGAAGTGTTGCAGGCTGTTTTGCAGCTGCTCTAATCGCGGTTGAGATTGGAAAAATAGTATCGGGTGAAACCAAGTTTGATATATTAGTCACTCCTGCTGTAACCATTTTAACCGGTTATTGTGTGGCTGCTTTTGTAGGACCGGGAATCGATCAATTCATGAAAACATTTGGACAGCTGGTTATGTGGTCTACTGAGCAAAGACCTTTAATAATGGGAGTATTAGTTGCTTTATTATTAGGTCTTGCTTTAACAGGGCCCATCTCATCTGCGGCTATCGCAATGATGTTAGGGCTCGAAGGTATTGCAGCTGGTGCCGCAACAATCGGCTGTGCTGCGCAAATGATTGGCTTTGCCACGAGCAGTTATAGGGAAAATGGCTTTGGAGGCTGGTTAACACAAGGGATCGGCACATCTAAGCTTCAGTTTCCAAATGTCGTGAAAAATCCTTACATCCTAATTCCTCCAACAATTGCAGGGATAATCCTGGCTCCGATTGGAACGATGTATTTTAAAATGGAAAATATTCCAGCTGGCGCGGGGATGGGGACAAGCGGACTGGTTGGTCAGATTATGACACTCAGGACTATGGGCTTTACCTTTGAAACATTTCTTGCTATATTTATTTTGCATTTTGCAGGCCCAATAATAATTAGTCTGCTGTTATCAGAGTGGCTGAGAAAGACCGGCCGGATAAAATTCGGTGATATGAAACTTAATCAATAAGGAGCTGCTAAACATGGAGAATATTAAATCAATCGAACAATTTCGTGAAACGATAAAATCTGGTGTAACTGTAGCTGTTTTCTCTGCAGATTGGTGTCCGGATTGTGTTGTTATTAAACCAATCCTTCCTGAGCTAGAAGAAGAATATTCAAACTATAACTTTGTCTATGCAGACCGGGATGAACTAATCGAATTATGCCAGGAGCTGGATATCTTCGGAATTCCTAGTTTTGTAGCATTTAAAGACGGACATGAGATCGGCCGTTATGTAAATAAAGAGAGAAAAACAAAAGAGCAGATCACAGCCTTTTTAGAGGAATTAAATATCCAAAACAAATAGGATAAAAGTGTATGTTATAATAGCGATATAGCGATTTTTATAATTGAAGGGAAGTATTTCAGTATGGCAAAGGTTGAGGTAAATCACAGTAAATATGAAGGGATTCGTTTTGATATACAAGATGAGAACGTTATTTTAGTAGATATCTTAGAAACGATTCCATTCGAATATGCAGGTAAAGAAACAATGGTTACGATTCCGACAACAGAATTCACTTCTGTATGTCCATGGTCAGGACTTCCGGATTTTGCAGATATTATTATCAGCTATATTCCGAACAAAGATTTAGTTGAGATGAAGTCTTTAAAATATTATTTAACATCTTACAGAAACGTAGGAATCTATCAAGAACATGCAACCAACCGCATTAAAGAGGATTTGGTAGAACTTTTAAAACCCAAATATTTAAAAGTTACTGGGAACTGGAATGCACGTGGCGGACTAGGAACTGAAGTAGTAGTAGAATATAAAGAAGATAGCAGCAACTAAATGAAAAACCTCCTTATGGAGGTTTTTCACGTTAATATACTTTTTCGTTTAACGAAAGGAGGCGGTCGGTTTGAGCAATACGATTAAATTAAAAAAGGCATTGGAACAAAAACTCTCAAATCCTGAACGGGAAATTACGTATATGAGAGAAGAAGAAACGTTGAGAGTACAAGATACGCAAACAGGTAAAGGGGTTTCTCTTTCTTTAGGTGGACTTAGTGCAAAATGGGATAAAGAAAAAGATCAGCTTTTAGAGGAACTCGTCTATTATGTTGAGGAAGGCTTAAAAGCCGCTCGTCTATCTGCTGATGAAGAGTCTCTTTCACGTATTTTTCCTGTTATCCGTTCAGCATCATTTCCTGCTGAAACACCAGAGGGTGAAAAGCTCTTCTATCAGGAACACACTGCAGAAACCAGAATTTATTATGCTTTAGACCTAGGCAAAACTTATAAACTTTTGACGAATCATAAGATGAGGGAATTAAAATTAGAGGAGTCTCAGATTGTTGATGCTGCAAGATTTAATGTGAAGAGGCTGTCAACAGACTATAAGCAGGACCAGGTAGCCGGAAATACTTTTTTCTTCTTAAATCATAATGATGGGTATGATGCGAGCAGGATTCTGAATATAAGTTTCTTAGAAGATATGAAGAAGCGTATATCGGGTGAGATGGCTGTAGCTGTACCTCATCAGGATGTATTAATTCTTGCTGATATTCAAAATAAGCAGGGGTATGACATATTGGCGCAAATGGCTATGCAATTTTTCATGAATGGCCGCGTACCGGTAACTGCTTTACCATTTATCTATGAGAATAAAGAACTTGAACCAGTCTTTATTTTAGCGAAAAATAAGCCAGTAGAAGATGAAACGAACGAGTAATCAGTAAATGCATGTTGCTAAATAAAAGCCGCTAGAACATTCTAGTGGTTTTTATTCTTCTTTTTAGGGCGTATGTGCTCAAATAAATATTTATACTATTGTTTCTCTTCTATTTTCGCTACAATAAAGAAACAACCAACAGAAATAGGTGAGAAAATGAGTTGGATAAAAAAATTAATGAATACGTTTTTTGATGATGATAATGAGGATGAATCCTTATATGAAAAAGAAGAGCAGTCTGTAAAAAAACAGCCTGCAGATGCGAAAGGCACTCCAACGCATAAGCCGGTCAGAACACCAGCTTTTAAAAACAGCGGGAGAAAGCCTGTTCAACCGAACAATCAGCATTCGGCCAAAATGCTGCATAAGTATCCAGAGAACGGTCCTTTCCGGTTCCCGGTCATACCTGATGAAAAAACAAGTCAAAAAGCTCCACTCCAGCGATATACATATCAGCCAAGAGAAAACAGTTTTGAAAAAGAGCAGTTAGTGCGCAGAGAAGAAAGAGCGGCTCGAAGCGAAAGCCGAAGAGCACCCTCTTCGACTTCTAGTCAAATGAGACAAGAACCAAAACGTCCTGCTTTTAAAGCTACACACGTTCCATCGCCGGTTTATGGTTTTGAGAAGAATAAAAACTTACAAAAGCCAACAAACGATGCAAAAGATTCGGTTTCAGAGGTTAAATCAAGGTTTACTCCTACTGATGTGCCCTCACCTGTCTATGGCTATGGAAAGCGGAAACCTGAAGGGATTTTATTTATTGGCAGAGACATACCGCCAAAGAACTCGATTGCGGAAGAACTTTTGAAATCAGTAGATGAAGCACTTCCTGCTGCACCTGAAGAAATTGTTTCTGTTTCAGAAGAAATAAGAGAAAATGCTGTATTGGATCCTGTAACTCCTGATGAAGATTTTGTAGAACAAGAACTAATTGTTCAAGAAGCCCGAGGAGTAGATTTAGAACCTCTAGTGGAATTAGAACAAGAAATAGAACAAGAACAAGAAATGATTACTGAGGAAACACAAGTTTTCCATCAGGAAGAAGCGCCAGAGATCTTTGAAGAGCCAGTTCAACAGGAAGAAAAAGGAAATGACTTAAATGAGTTTTCTTCCACTGATGCTGGACCCGTTCAACAAGAAAGAATCGAACAAGAGAGAGCAGTAAAAAAAGAAACAGCTCCAGTTATAAAACGTGAAACACCAAGAAGCGGCGGCCAATATGTTCCTTTTAATGTGCTGATGCTTAAAAAGGATAGACAAACAAGCATGTCCCAGCCTAAAAAAGAACAAACAACAGTGAGACCTCAACCACCTGCATTTCATACAAGACCAGAAAGAGTGGTAAATGAGAAAAAGCAGCTATTTGTTCCATTATCATTCTTAAATAAGGCGGCTGTTTCACTAGAAGACGATGATATTTGGCTGAATGAACAAAAACATACTCTTCAGTCAACCTTGGATAATTTTAATGTGAATGCAAAAGTTGTTCACATGACGAAAGGGCCAGCTGTAACTAGATTTGAAGTTCAGCCGGCACCGGGAGTCAAGGTTAACAAGATTACGAATTTAACGGATGACATTAAGTTAAGTCTTGCTGCAAGGGATATCCGTATTGAAGCGCCAATACCTGGTAAAAACGCAATAGGTATTGAAGTGCCGAATCAGCATAGCAGGGCGGTATTCTTACGTGAAATTATTGAACATGAGGTGTTCAAAGACTCAGCTTCATCTTTAACAGTTGCTTTAGGTCTTGATATTTCTGGAGCTCCTGTTGTAACAGATCTGCAAAAGATGCCGCACGGTTTGATTGCAGGTGCCACAGGCTCAGGAAAGAGTGTCTGCATTAACTCAATTTTAGTGAGCTTGTTATATAAAGCGAAACCAGATGAAGTAAGGCTGCTGCTCGTTGACCCAAAAATGGTTGAACTTGCACCTTACAATCATATTCCTCATCTTGTTACACCGGTTATAACCGATGCAAAAGAAGCAACTGCCGCTTTGAAATGGGCTGTTGAAGAAATGGAAAGACGTTACGAAGAGTTTGCTAAAACCGGCGTCAGAGAGATCAAACGCTATAACGAAAAGATGGAGCAGGAAAGACTCTATCAGAACAAGATGCCTTATATTGTAGTCGTTATTGATGAGCTTGCAGATTTAATGATGGTTTCTCCACAGGAAGTAGAAGAAGCTATCTGCCGAATTGCCCAAAAGGCGAGAGCTTGCGGTATTCATCTGCTTCTCGCGACTCAGCGGCCATCAGTTGATGTTATTACTGGTTTGATAAAAGCGAATGTGCCGACACGAACTGCATTTGCAGTATCATCTGCTATCGATTCACGAACGATTTTAGATATGAGCGGTGCTGAACGTTTATTAGGCCGCGGTGATATGCTATTTATGGAAAACGGATCGAATAAAGCAGTCCGTATTCAAGGTACCTTCGTTTCTGATGAAGAGATCGAGGAAGTAACGCGATATGTGAAAGAAGAATATAAAACAGATTATCTATTTACACGTGAGGAACTGATTCAGCATCAGCAGACGACTGAGGTTGAAGATGAGCTTTTTGAAGAAGCATGCTACTATGTGATCGAAGTAGGGGCCGCATCTTCTTCCAGTCTGCAGCGCAGGTTTAGAATTGGCTATAACCGAGCAGCAAGACTTGTTGATATGATGGAGAGCTTCGGATTAGTTTCTGAAACGATGGGAAGCAAACCAAGACATGTCCTTCTCACACAAGAGGAATTAGAGAATCGTTTATACAGTCAAGTAGATTAAAGATAGCTGATTTTACTAACTTTGTTGTATTGAAAGTAGTTGATTTCCGCTCCAGGATGCTCGCTTTCCGCGGGGCGTGCGGCGAGCCTCCTAGCGCTTTGCGCTGTTAGGAGTCTCACCTTTCAGGATTTGTGCTCCTGCGTCTAAACGCAAATTCTGACGCGGCGTGTTCCTCGTCGCATGCCTTGCGAGAGGATTATTCAGGTAGTTGGCACGCACCTTGCGCTCCAATCAACTTGTCAATGAAGTGAAAGAAAATAAATTTAAGCAACAATCTTCTTGAAAAGATTCTTAATATAGATTAAACTGGCGGCCTATCCGCCAGTTTTTCTATTTTTCAGGTGAATGTCATTCAATGAAGATCCCGTCATAAATGATTTTCTTGAGTTATTGGGACTTGTCGGCTATTATAGTGTGGGGAATAGTTCCCTTCTGTTATTAACCATGAAAAAGTCATGAGGAGTAAATAGATGAAAGAAATAGAATTAAAGCTGCAGGGAAAAATTAAGCGGCTGACGAATAAAACATTTAAATTTGATGAACGGATCGGAGATGGATGGTTCTCTGCTGTTTATTTTCTTAAAACATGTGAAATAGTAGAATCGTTTAAACCTGAAAATGTGGTAACCATGCAATTTTTTCAAAAAAGCGAGGCTGTATTATGCGGTTCAGATGAGGCAATCGCTCTTATAAAGACGTTTGCTAAAGATCCTGACTCCTTAGAAATCTATTCGCTGAAAGATGGAGATAAAATTTCTCCTTTTGAAACAGTGCTCACTATTAAAGGACCCTATCAGAATTTTGGCTTTCTCGAAGGGATGATTGATGGAATCTTAGCCAGAAGAACGTCGGTAGCTACGAATGTTTATAATGTAGTTAAAGCTGCGAGCAAATCCGGTATCCAAAAGCCTGTAATTTTTATGGGTGACAGAGATGATCACTTTGCTCAGCAGGCTGGTGATGGATATGCATCCTATATCGGGGGCTCAACAGCACAAGCTACACATGCTATGAACGAATGGTGGGGCAAAAAAGGTATGGGGACTATGCCTCATGCTCTTATACAAATTTTTAATGGCGATATTGTTGAAGCTACTAAAGCATACCATGCAAAATATCCTGAAGATGATCTTATCTCACTTGTCGATTACAACAACGATGTAATTACAGATGCTCTAAAAGTAGCGAGAGAGTTTGGGGAAACGCTAAAAGGGGTAAGGGTTGATACTTCACGTACGATGGTTGATCAATACTTTTTCAGAAACCCAGACGTGCTTGGTTCTTTTGATCCTAGAGGCGTTAACCCCGAGTTGATATTTGCACTTCGTAAAGCTCTGGATGAAGAAGGCTTTCAGCATGTGAAAATCGTTGTAAGCGGAGGCTTCAAAAAAGAAAGAATCGAACAATTTGAAGAGCAAAAGGTTCCTGTGGATATTTATGGTGTAGGCAGTAATCTATTAAAGATCAATATTGGATTCACAGGCGACAATGTCCTGATGCATGACAATCATCAAGCAAAAGCAGGAAGAATCTATCGACACAATCCAAGACTTGAACGTGTAGAATAGATTTGGATTAAATATTCATTTTTGGTGAAGTTATAGGAAGGTATTCTTTTAATATCGGACTATTAGAATCTTATCATCTGTCTATCATGGTGATGATACTTTATTTTTGCTATAATGGTTCAAGTATTTGAATCAGCCTGTGATTTGTAAGATATAACCATTCAAGTAATCAGGCATATAATAATACAAATAGGCCTTTTAGAAGGTGTTCTTTTTGTGGAGGGCTTTACATGACACAATACCATTTTATTGGAATTAAAGGGACAGGGATGAGCCCGTTGGCACAAATCCTTCATGACATGGGTCATGATGTACAGGGATCTGATATTACTCAATACATTTTTACACAGTCAGCGCTGGAAGAGAGAGATATTCCTGTTTTACCGTTTGACAAAAATAACATTCAAGAGGGTCAGACCATTATTGCAGGTAATGCATTTGGGGAGCAGCATGAAGAAATTCAAGCTGCAAATGAAAGGAATATACCGATCCACAGGTATCATCATTTTCTTGGTGAATTTCTTTCTAACTTCACTTCTATCGCTGTTACAGGTTCACACGGAAAGACTTCAACGACAGGACTGCTTGCACATGTAGTAGGAGCAGCAAAGCCTACTTCTTTCCTTATCGGAGATGGAACCGGTAAAGGAAGTATGGGAAGCGAATACTTTGTGTTTGAAGCGTGTGAATACCGAAGACATTTTCTTTCATATGAACCAGACTATGCAATCATTACAAACATCGACTTTGATCATCCAGATTACTTTTCTGACTTGGATGATGTAATCAGCGCATTCCAACAGATGGCGATGCAAGTGAAAAAAGCGATTATCGCATGCGGAGATGATGCAAATCTTCAACAAATACATGCTCAAGTTCCCGTTGTATTTTACGGATTTGAAGATCATAACGATTTTCAGGCTAAAAACATTCAACGCGGAGAAGAAGGTACGACTTTTGATGTATTTGTGCGCAATACCTTTTATGGTACGTTCCAGATTCCTGGATACGGAACTCATAATGTATTGAATGCATTAGCAGTTATCGCGATTTGTCATTACGAAACACTGCCAATGGATATTATCAAAGAGCAGTTAAAGAGCTTTTCAGGTGTGAAGCGCAGATTTTCAGAAAAGGCAGTTGGCGATCAAATCTTGATTGATGACTATGCGCATCATCCGACTGAAATTAAGGTTACAATTGAAGCTACAAAATATAAGTATAAAAATCGTGAAGTGGTTGCTATTTTCCAGCCGCACACGTTTACCCGCACAAAAACTTTCCTGGATGAATTTGCAGAGAGCCTAAGTGAAGCTGACCATGTATACCTTTGTGATATATTTGGTTCCGCAAGAGAAAATGCAGGTAATCTCACAATAGATAATCTTAAAGAAAAGATTCCTAATGCGGAGCTTATATCAGAAGATAACATCGATGTTCTCAAGAAATTCGATAATGGTGTACTTCTTTTTATGGGAGCTGGTGACATCCAAAAGTTCCAGAGAGCATACGAAGAAGCACTTACAGCAACTCCATAAGAGAAATAAGAAGCTGACCCCAAAAAAAATTTATGAGGTCAGCTTCTTTTTGGATTAAGATTTGAATGTACCGCGTGAAACTAAAAGCATTTGGCTGGAGCTAGCAATGTTCTGCGTGAAACCAGAGTAGTTCTGCGTGAAACACACAAGTTTTTGCGCGAACGTGTAACAAATAAAGCAACACGTACCGTAATATTCAGCTATCTATTAGAAAGACTTTTCTCTAAATGCAACCTGGAACGGAAACCAACTACTTCCAACGGCAACAAAGTTTTCGAAAACAGCCATTAGAAAAGACCGCCTAAATTAACTTTTTAGGCGGTCCCATTTATATTACCTTAAGTTCTCAGGATTCAACTGTTCAAGCTCTGGCAATACGAAAACACCATCTTTACGGATTAAAACATCATCAAAATAGATTTCTCCACCGCCGTAATCAGGGCGCTGAATCATTACCATATCCCAGTGAATGTTAGATTCATTTCCGTTATAAGCTTCTTCATACGCCTGACCTGGTGTGAAGTGGAAGCTTCCGTCGATCTTCTCATCAAATAAGATATCTTTCATCGGGTGTTTGATAAATGGATTTACACCAATTGCAAATTCACCAACATAACGGGAACCTTCATCAGTATCAAAGATTTTGTTGATACGCTCTGAATCGTTTGCTGTAGCCTTTACAATTTTTCCATTTTCAAAAGTTAATTGTACATTTTCAAATGTGAAGCCATTGTAAGGTGAAGGAGTATTATAAGAAATCATTCCGTTTACTGAATCCTTAACAGGAGCTGTAAATACCTCTCCATCAGGAATATTGTTCTGTCCCGAACACTTGATAGATGGAATATCTTTAATTGAGAACGACAGGTCTGTTCCTGGTCCTGTAATACGAACTTTATCTGTTTTATCCATTAAATCTTTAAGGGCAGTCATTGCTTCATCCATCTTGCCGTAATCAAGGTTGCAGACTTCAAAATAGAAATCTTCAAATGCTTCAGTACTCATGCTGGCTGATTGTGCCATTGATGCATTTGGATAACGAAGAACACACCATTTTGTTTTCTTTATACGAATCTTGCGGTGCATTGCAAATATTGTCTTTTCATAGAGTGCCATCTTTTCAGAAGGAACATCTGACATTTCATTGATGTTGTCGCCTGAACGTAAGCCGATATAAGCATCCATCTGGCTCATCAGTTCACCTTCGTGCTTTGCGATCATCTCCATTTGTTCTTCAGATGCTTGAGTATACTGTGCACGCATTACTGAATGATCTTTTAGTAATACAAAAGGATATCCTCCAGCAGCATATGCTTCTTGTACTAATGCATTTACTAATTCTTTTTGCAGTCCAAAGTTTTCGATGAGAACTTTCTCACCTTTTTGTAAGTTTACCGAGTATGTAATCAAGTTTTTTGCGAGTTGCTGAATTCGCGGATCTCTCATGTTGAATAATCCCCCTATATATATTTAATATCTTCTTTATTTTAACTTAATTTAAACAATTTGTAATGTTCTATTAAAGGAATTTAGCTTTAAGCCAAGAATACTTAATAAAACACGTTTCCTTTGATATAAACTCGGGAAAAGCTAATAATATACTTTCAGGAGGTGTCTCGTATAATGGAAACCATTATTTCAATCAGTGTAGCTATTATTGCAGTAGCATTTGTTGTACTCGTTTATTTTTTGTCAAGAGCTTTAAAGTCCTTGCAAATAACCCTCGATAATGTCGCGGTAACGCTTGGAAGTCTGGAAAAACAACTGGACGGCGTGACGCGCGAGACAACCGATTTGTTACATAAAACAAACCAGTTAGCCGAGGATGTTCAAAAGAAATCTGATTCTTTAAACCACGTTTTCTCTGCAGTACAGGATTTTGGTCAATCTGTTCAAAAGGTGAACCAATCTGTCCGTAAAGTTACTGACCAGATCACGGTAGAAACGGAGCGGCAGTCTAAGCAAATATCGCAAGCGGTTCAATGGGGGAATGCAGCATTGAATTTATGGGAGAAGTATAAGCTCAAAAAGTCCAATGTTGATTCAGCAACAAACCAATATTCAAGAGGAGGAGTGTAAATGAGCAACAACAATAACAACAATCAAAACATTGACAGCAAGGATTTTATGATCGGTGCTCTCGTTGGAGGAATGTTAGGGGCGGCTGCAGCATTATTACTGGCTCCTAAAGCAGGAAAAGAGTTGCGAAGTGATTTAAATGAACAAGCTGAGTATTTAAAGGATAAAAGTAACGAGTTTTCGCATTTAGCTCGTGAGAAATCCTCAAATATTGTACGTACTGTTTCCGAGCAATCGAATCAAGTAGCTACAAAAGTTAAAGATTTAACTTCTAACTTGCGCAAAGACATCGATAAATGGCGTGCAAAAGAAGAAGAGAATGCTTCCGAATTGTATGGTGAAATCACAGACGATATTCAGGATGAAAAGACATTAGATTATGATCCTGCAAATGAGCAGGAATTAGTAGAGCAAAAATATTGATAAGTAAATGACAAATATGAAAAGATAAGAAAAAGAATCTGATTCTTTTTCTTGTCTTTTTATTATGGAGGTAGATTATTTATGTCACTTATTCAACTGCAAAATGAACAGGATTGGAATTTAGTTAAGGAACAAAAAAAACGTATCATTATTATGAAGAACAGCACTACATGTCCTGTTAGTCATGAAGCGTTTAAAGAATATCAAAAATTCGCTTCTGAAAATGAAGAAGAAACGCTATATTACTTAAATGTTCAAGACTCCAGACCGCTCTCTAATCTAATTGCAGATCAATCAGGGGTAAAACATGAATCACCGCAAGTACTGATTTTTGAAGATGATACAGTCGTTTGGCATGATTCACATTGGAATATCACAAATAAAAAATTGACTCAGGCAAATGAAAACACAAAAGCGTAGCAGTTAGACTGCTGCGCTTTTTCTTTAAGACTGTTTTCGCAAGCTTTGTTGCCTTTGTAAGTGGTTGATTTCCGCTCCAGGATGCTCGCTTTCCACGGGGCGTGCGGTGAGCCTCCTAGGCTATTCAAGCCTGCAGGGGTCTCATATCCAAGGAGGTAAAAATGTGCTCCTGCGTCTGCAAGAAATTCTATCGCAGCGTGCTTCCTCGTAGCATGCCTTGCTGAGAAGTATACTCAGGTGGTTGGCACGCTGATCCCGCTGGAGTCTCGCACCTTCCGCTCCAATCAACTTAAACGGCCATTAAATAAGAACCTCGAACTTTAATTCTAAAACATCTCCTGTTTCAATTTCTGTTTGAAAGCCGGCTTTTTCTTTGTTTTTTAATATGACTAACGTTTCACCTGGCCGTGGGGAAATTGCAATATCGACCATTGTAAAGATATCTTGAAAAATAAAAGGCTGCTGTTTTGTTTTTTCCATATTAAGATCGTCATTTGGGTAAAGAACTGAATCTTCCATAAGTGACTCACCATTACGATAGAACTTGAATAAAGGCCTGGTCAGTGATACTTCTTCATTATTAAATGCGACCGAACAGGATTGAACAAGATTTAATTGAAGAACATCAAGTAATTCATTTAAGGTTACCTGCTTGTCTTTAGATGCTTCAATAGTGAGATGATCACCATCGTTCCAGTTTGATCCTCTATCAATGACGCAGCCGTTTAAATAAATGGAATTATTTATACTGCGGGACAGAGGGATTGGCTTGCCGTCGACTTTTACAGAGAATGTAGAGTTGTTGTCGATCAGGTGCAAACCTTTTATCTCTATGATTTCTTCTATAGTACCAGGAAAATAAGAAATAAGTTCATCCCGGTCATTTAAAATAGTTTCAGGGGTAACAGATTGATGATTAACATAATATTGGGTTTCGATGGTTGTTGGTTCACCGTCAATAACGATCGTTTTGATTAAATGTTCTTGAACGGCTCCTTTTGCGGCAATAGAGGCATTTGCTCCATTTACACCTGCATTATAGGAGATAACAGCTCCGTCAAAAATTTCATGCGAGAGAGAAGCTTCCTCTCCGCTCATAATAATTTGCGGTGGAGTGCCAAGATCGCCTTTGAACATTTTTACTTCCCCATTGACCTTGATCATCAGCCCCATACCAGGTCTTCCATATAGCTTGGAAAGGTCAGCGCCGCCAGCTATCAGTGCATCCCCAATCGTTAGTTTTTTCACTTCGAATAACCTTATCGTTTTTTCGTTAACAGTGACGGTTACATATTTAACAGGATTTTCTCTTGCAGCTATCCCAATCCCAACAGGGGTAACAAATTCAGGACCGGTCTGTTCGATGGTTGAAGTAAGTGATGATATAGCATCAATACCCCGGATAGCTGCTCGTTCTGCAGGTAAATTAAGCTTTTTAGCAATTTTCTCACGCAATCCTGGTGTCATACTTCCTCCGCCTACAAGCATGACAGCTTGCGGTGGTTTCGCATTCAGATGAAGAATTTCTTTCGTTATTTTTTCAGCAAGATTATCAATAGCTGGCTGTATTTTTTCTAGAACTTCAAATTTAGATTTCTTTGAAGAAAATCCTAATATATCGGTATATTCCACGAAATCTTTTTTGTATAGCGAACGCTTCATTTCTTCAGCCACCGGGAAATCCAATAGGAATTCTGAGCTGATCGCTTCAGTGATTTCATCACCTGCTACAGGAACCATACCATAAGCCACAACAGTACCTTCAGCAGTTAAAGCAATATCAGATGTTCCTGCCCCTATGTCAACGAGAGCCACGTTTAATTTCCTCATAGATTGGGGGATCAGCACATTGATTGCTGCAATTGGCTCAAGAGTTAAAGCCTCCATCTCAAGATCTGCTTCTCGTAAAGCTCTCATTAAGGATTCTACAACCACTCTTGGGAGAAAAGTTGCAATTACCTCGACGGAAGCTGTTAAACCTTGCTGACCGATAAAGCTTCCGATTTCTTGATCATCCAAGTAATAATGAAGAACCGAATATCCTACACAATCGTAGATTTGATTTGATTTTTCATCCAGCATGCTAGCCAGCTGGAACTGGGCATGCTGAACGGCTGCAAGCTCCATATGTATAACTTCTTCTTGCATTGATACAGCAACGGTTGATATGTCTCTTTCTGATCTGCCTTTAACTGTTTTTAATGCTCGTCCTGCAGCAGCGACACAAACTTTTTGGAGCGGCCCGGTTTCCATTTCAAGCTGTTCTTTAATTTTTTTAATAACTTTAGCAACTGCAGGTATATGATGGATTTGTCCATCCAGCATAGAACGCTCTTCATGTTCCATGACTTTCATATGCAAAACTTCATATTTTCCATCAGAATGCTGCTTTAATATCATACCGACAACTGAGCGAGTGCCGATATCCAGTGCAAATAAAAGATTTTTGTCCACGAAGGCACCTCTTTTTGATACGATAGACGTAAAGAATTGTTTAAACGATTTAAGCTGATAATTTTATAGCCTAATTATTAGAAATGTATCACATTTTTTACATTTTATAAATACAGAGGTGTATATAGATGAATCATCCAGAATTAAACACATTACGGACTGAGCTTGATGAAATCAATAAAGAGCTTTTGGAGCTAATCAGTAAACGCGGCGAGCTTGTTCAGAAGATCGGAAAGGTTAAGATCGCACAAGGCATGAAAAAATATGATCCTGTACGAGAAAGACACATGCTGAACTTAATTGCATCAGAAAATGAGGGTCCGTTTGAAACAGCTACAATGCAGCACCTTTTCAAAGAAATATTTAAAGCAGGACTTGAACTGCAAGAAGATGATCATAGAAAGGCGCTGCTCGTATCTAGAAAACAGCGATCACAGGATACTGTTATATCGGTAAAAGGGACTGAAATCGGAAGCGGAAGTCCGATTCTAATTGCGGGTCCTTGTGCTGTAGAAAGCTATGAACAAACAGCAGAAGCAGCCCAAGCTGTAACGGACAATGGTTTGAGAATTCTTCGTGGCGGGGCGTTTAAACCTCGTACTTCTCCATACGATTTTCAAGGACTTGGTATTGATGGGCTGAAAATATTAAAAAAAGTTTCAGATGAATACAACTGTGCAGTAATCAGTGAAATCGTTCATCCAGATGATTTAGAAATGGCTTCTGAGTATTTGGATATCATCCAAATAGGTGCAAGAAATATGCAAAACTATGAATTACTAAAAGCGGCAGGGAAAATAGACAAGCCTATTCTTTTAAAAAGAGGATTATCTGCTACGATCGAAGAGTTTATCAATTCAGCTGAGTATATCATGTCTCAAGGAAACGGCCAGATCATCCTTTGTGAGAGAGGAATCCGTACCTATGAAAGAGCAACTCGAAACACGCTGGATATAACTGCTGTTCCAATTCTAAAACAAGAAACACATCTTCCTGTATTTGTAGATGTTACACATTCTACAGGGAGAAAGGATCTGCTCCTTCCTGCTGCTAAAGCAGCATTAGCAATTGGAGCTGATGGAGTAATGGCCGAAGTACATCCAGATCCTGCAGTGGCTTTATCAGATGCCGCACAGCAAATGAACATTAGCGAGTTTGAAAAGTTCGTTAGTGAACTTGTTAAAACAGGCTTTATAAAAATGAATCAGATGGTATAAAGTGTTTCAACTAGCCGGCAGCAACTAACGCTGCCGGTATTTATTATGTTTCAACATTAAAAAAGAGTATGATAAACCCTAAATTCGCCAAAAATAAGCAAAATAGGTATGTTTTCTTTTAAAAACATTTCATTTATCGAATAAATCGTGAAACATGCTCCTATTCGTTGCCTACTTTACTACTTTATCGTATGATATTAGCATTACATAGCTGTCGGACATGCAGTAAAAAAGGAGGACTTTTTTTGAATACAACAATTTATGATGTGGCACGCGAGGCAGGCGTTTCAATGGCAACGGTTTCACGTGTTGTTAACGGAAACCCAAACGTTAAGCCATCTACCCGTAAAAAGGTATTAGAAGCAATTGAAAGACTAGGCTATCGCCCTAACGCAGTAGCAAGAGGACTAGCAAGCAAAAAAACTACCACTGTTGGGGTTATCATCCCAGATATCTCAAGTATCTTCTTTGCTGAATTAGCAAGGGGTATTGAGGATATTGCTACAATGTATAAATACAATATTATTTTATGTAACTCTGATCAGAACAAGGAAAAAGAAATCCACCTGTTAAACACGCTGCTTGGAAAACAAGTAGATGGAATTGTGTTCATGGGCGGAAAAATTACAGAAGAACATGTAGAGGAGTTCAAGCGTGCTCCGGTTCCGATTGTTATGGCAGCAACGGTGGACATGAACGAAGAAGTTCCTTCAGTTAATATCGATTATGAAAATGCTGTTTACGAAGCAGTTACAAACCTTCTTGAAAAAGGACATTCATCTGTCGCTATGGTGACAGGACCTCTAGAGGATCCAATCAACGGTTACTATAAATTTAACGGCTACCGAAAAGCGTTAGAAGAACACGGGAAAAAAGTGGATGAGAGTCAAGTTTTTGTTGGTGAATACACATACGATTCAGGTATTGAAGCTGTCGAGTCTTTCCTTGATAGCGATAATAAACCGTCTGCTATTTTTGTAGGAACGGATGAAATGGCTTTAGGTGTTATTCATGGCGCACAGGATCGCGGGTTAAAGGTTCCTGAAGATATTGAAGTTATCGGATTCGACAATACCAGACTTGCGACTATGGTTCGTCCAACCCTGTCAACAGTCGTACAGCCTATGTATGATATCGGAGCGGTAGCAATGAGATTGCTGACAAAGTTAATGAACAAAGAAACGGTGGAAGAACATACTGTTGTATTGCCTCATCGTATTCAATTTAGAGATTCTACAAAATAAGTTCTGTATGAGGTGGGAGAATTGAGAATTGGTATTATCGGTGCAATGGATGAAGAAATCGTATATATGAAAAAAGCACTTGATATATATGGGGAAAGCATTTTCGCACAAAATAAATTTTATGAGGGCACACATCATAATAAAGAGGTAGTACTCTGTAAATCAGGTGTAGGTAAAGTTAATGCAGCCATTACTACACAGATTCTGATCGACAGATTCCAAGTAACTCACATCCTATTCACTGGTGTTGCTGGTGCACTTGATCATGTTCTTGAAGTGGGGGATATCGTCATTTCTTCGAGCGCGATGCAGCATGATATCGATGCATCTGCATTGAGTCCTGATTTTCCAAAGGGAACAATTCCTATGTTTGCCTTTGATTCTGAGTTTAAAGCAGATGAGAAGCTTGTTAAACTGGCAGAGACAGCGGCTGAAAATCTTTCAGGACCACAAGTAAAGGTTGGCAAAGTATTAAGCGGTGATCAGTTCATTGCAGATCGTGAGCTGGTGGAAATTTACCGTACACTGTTTAATGGATCGTGCATCGAGATGGAAGGATCGGCTGTAGCTCAAGCTTGCTTCTTAAACGAGGTACCATTTGTTATTATTCGCTCCATATCAGATAAAGCAAACGGTGAAGCTCCAGCAAGCTTTGGAGAATTTACCGCACTTGCAGCAAGGCGTTCATCTGATATGGTTGAATCTATTATAGAATCCATATAAAATTATACAGCTGGCTCAACATAGGCATATATCAGGCCAAGTTGAGCCAGTTTTTTTGATAGGGGACGTTTCTATATTGCAGAAGGAATACGAGACTTTGTCGAAAATCGTTTATTGTTAAAATAACGTGCGATTATCAATAATTGACATAGAATAGTATTAAAAAAGGAGGACTCGCTGCAGAGTCCTCCTTTTTTATGAGCTTTTTCGAATGGAATACAGACTTTTTTCAAGAGTTGCCCTGTTTTTGGAAGTGATTTCGTCTTTTCTTGGAATCGGTTTATAGATGCCAGCTTCATCTTCCCATGTACGAGGCAACGGATGCTTGGCTTCTTTATCCCAGCGGGTTAGCCAGTTCTCTGCGATCGGACCAGCAGGTGCATTATCATTCATAACACACCATAAATAAGACCATGCTCTCGGCACGACACGCCAAATATCATATCCGCCTCCGCCTGTTGCTATCCAGCGCCCGCCACAGTACTTATCTGCTACTTCTTTTGCTATTCTTGGTATTTCAGCATACGTTTTCATCGTCACCGACAAGTGGGTTAGAGGATCATAATAATGAGCATCGGCACCATTTTGGGTGATGATTACATCAGGTTTAAAAAAGTCAGCAACTTCCCACAGGCTTTTTTCATAGCATTCTAAAAAAGATTCATCTTCAGTAAAGGCATCAACTGGAACGTTAAAGGAATAGCCATAACCTTTCCCAGCACCTTTTTCATGAATGGAGCCTGTTCCAGGAAATAAATATCTTCCCGTTTCGTGAATGGATAACGTACATACATCTGGATCGTCATAGAAAGCCCATTGAACACCGTCTCCGTGGTGAGCATCTGTATCCACGTACAGAACACGTGCTTTATACTTTTGCTTCATATATTCAATGGCGATAGAGCTGTCATTATAGATACAAAAACCGGATGCTTTACCTCTGAATCCGTGATGGAGGCCTCCGCTCAAACTAAGAGCGTGTTTTGCTTTCCCTTCCATGACCCAATCGACAGCTGTTAGTGTAGCCCCCACAATCCAGCTGCTTGCTTCATGCATGTTTTGGAAGATCGGCGTATCTTCCGTACCAAGTCCGTAATTAAGCCCGATTTCTTTGCTGAGATTTCCTTCTCCCGCTTTTTTAACTGCTTCAACATAACCTTTATCATGAATAAGCATGATTTCTTCGTCTGTAGCCTGTCTTGGAAGGACAATCTTGCTATCATCAAGACAGCCTGAATCTTTTAATAGTTCATAGGCTAACTGAACTCTAAGCTGGTTAAAGGGATGTGTATCATTAAATTTATAGCGTAAAAGATCTGGTGAATAAACAAAGACAGAATCATTTCCCATTGTTCTCACCTGGAACTGGAGGCCACTTCACTTCATAGCCATGATCTATTAAATGCTCGATTACTGGCAAAGGGTTCATCGTTCCAATTCTGAAAACAACAATCTTCTCTTTTTCATCATGAGAGGGGTAGACGAGTACAGAGCTGATATTTAAATGAAAATCCTTTAATACACTGGCTACTTTCGCTAGCTGGCCAGCTTCGTTTGGTACAGCAACTTCCAAATGAGATCCAGGCTGATGAGTACCTGTTAATTGAATAAAAGCATGGAGCATTTCCCGCTCGGTAACTAAACCTACTAGTTTGCTATCTTCTAAAACTGGAATGCAGCTTATGTTATGTTCGTAAAAAATAGTAGAGAGTTCTTCTGCAATATCTAAAGGATGAGCTGTGAAAACGGCATTTTTCATTATGGTTGAAACTGGTTTCTCAAAATCTTCAGGATGCTCATTTTGATGAAAGATGGATGGACTTGCATCTTTTACTTCCCGGTCAGTAACAAGACCCATCAGATTTCCGCTGTCATCAACAACAGGGAGGTAACGGACATCTTTATCAAGCATAAGTTTAAGGGCTGTTCCAATTGTTTCTTCCGCATGAATTGTCACTGTGTTTATTTGCATCATATTTTGAACGATCACAATATACCACTCCCATGGAATTTCTCTCTGGATTGTCAGTCGAATTAATACATAAATCGATTCTTAAAACGGATTCGATCAAACCGCTGAACGCTATCAAGGTCGATTCGCTTTCCGATCCGCACCATTAAACAGTTTGCTGGGTGTGAACTGATTTCTGGATCGTCTGTGGCCATATATTCAAGGTCACCTGCATTCATCATTTTTTCCATGATTTTTCTATAATCCCATACAGAAAGCTTTGTTCCTTTTAAGTCCCAATGCCAATAATACTCAGTTGTGATGATGATGTAGTCTTCCATTGCATCATCCATCATAGAAACTTTTAAAAGCGTCTTACCAACTTTAAAATTTCGGTAGTCAGGTATTACTTCAATAGCACCAAGTTCCAGCAGATTGTCCATGTTGCCTTGTGACCACCGTTCAAGAGGGTCAGGATACACGTATGTAACATAGCCGATGACTGTATCTTTATTTCTTGCAATAATAATTCTTCCTTCATCCAGCTTAGCAATTTCAGTAACAGCCTTTTTTTGCTCGTTAGCTGGTCTGAACGCCTTTAGATCTTCATGAAAATAAAGACCCTCCAGTGTTTCGGCTGACACGGGTCCTTCAACGGTTATTGTGCCATGAGATGTTTTTAAAGCAACGCAGTTATATGTTTTATTGTGTTTCATGTCTACACCACCTAGGTTTGTTTCCATCTTCTATTATACATGATATCTTCCTATTGTAAGGGGTTTCATAACCCTTTTTATAGATAGTTCTAATAAGTTAAAAAATTTTGATAATATGTTATACTTGAAGAGATATTCAATAGGGAAGGGAGAAATAGCAATGAAACTGGAAGCGCTTCCGATAATAAAAGGTGATTTTAATTTACAAGATTATGAGGCAGCATACGGAGCATTTGAATGGAAAGACATTGAAAAAGAATTCTCCTGGCATAAGACTGGTCGAGTAAATATGGCTTATGAAACCATTGACCGTCATGCTGCATCCCATCGAAAAAACAAAGTCGCTCTCTATTTTTCCGATCAAAAGAGGGACGAGAAGTACACGTTTAAAGAAATGAAGGAAATGTCTAATAAAGCAGGAAATATGCTGCGTCAGCTAGGAGTAGAAAAAGGGGATCGTGTGTTTATTTTCATGCCACGTTCACCTGAGCTTTATTTTGCATTCCTTGGTTCCGTCAAATTAGGAGCTATTGTTGGTCCTCTCTTTGAAGCATTTATGGAAGGTGCCGTAAGAGATAGACTTGAAGACAGTGAAGCAAAAGTGCTGGTTACAACACCTTCACTTTTAGAACGTGTACCTGTCAGTGAACTTCCTAACTTAAAACATGTAATTCTTGTTGGAGAAGATGTAAAAGAAGAGGGTCCATATGTAAGTTACTATGACCGCATGGCTAAAGCCTCTAAAGATCTCGATATTGAATGGGTTGACCGCGAAGATGGATTAATCCTTCATTATACATCAGGTTCAACAGGTAAGCCGAAAGGAGTACTGCATGTACACAATGCAATGCTTCAGCATTATCAGACTTCTAAATGGGTTCTGGATCTAAAAGAAGAAGATGTATACTGGTGTACTGCAGACCCAGGCTGGGTGACTGGAACATCTTATGGAATCTTTGGACCATGGCTTAACGGAGCTTCAAGTGTAATTAGAGGCGGACGTTTTTCACCAGAAGATTGGTATGGAACCATTGAAAAATACGGCGTAACAGTATGGTACAGTGCTCCTACAGCTTTCCGTATGCTGATGGGTGCTGGTGATGAAGTTGTGAAGAAATTTGATCTGTCCACTCTCCGTCATATCCTGAGTGTAGGTGAACCTTTAAACCCTGAAGTCGTCCGTTGGGGGATGAAGGTATTTAATCTTCGTATCCATGATAACTGGTGGATGACTGAAACAGGAGGACAGTTGATCAGCAACTATCCTGCGATGGAAATTAAACCGGGTTCAATGGGGAAACCATTCCCTGGTGTTGAAGCAGCAATTATTGATGATCAGGATAATATCTTGCCTCCATACCGAATGGGTAACCTTGCGATTAAAAAGGGCTGGCCGTCCATGATGCGGAAAATTTGGAATAACCCTGAAAAGTATGATTCATATTTTACTCCTGGCGGCTGGTACGTATCAGGTGATTCAGCATACATGGATGAAGACGGATATTTCTGGTTCCAGGGAAGAATTGACGATGTGATCATGACTTCCGGAGAACGTGTAGGACCTTTTGA
The DNA here is from genome assembly GCF_042746035.1 of Fictibacillus sp. NPDC058756. Lineage (NCBI taxonomy): Bacteria > Bacillati > Bacillota > Bacilli > Caryophanales > Fictibacillaceae > Fictibacillus > Fictibacillus sp. NPDC058756. The sequence goes on from NZ_JBHYPU010000001.1 coordinate 1,104,608, forward strand.
GGTGGAGAGCAAGCTTGTTGAACATCCGGCTGTTGCAGAAGCAGGTGTAATTGGTAAGCCAGACCCTGTTCGCGGTGAAATTATTAAAGCATTTATCGCCTTGCGTTCTGGCTATGAGCCAAACGACGAGCTGATAGAAGAGATTAGAAGTTTTGTGAAATCCGGACTCGCAGCGCATGCGGCTCCTCGTGAGATTGAATTCCGCGATAAACTTCCAAAAACACGAAGCGGTAAAATTATGCGACGTGTACTAAAGGCTTGGGAGCTTGATCTTCCTACAGGCGACCTTTCTACAATGGAAGACTAAAAGAATAACAGACAGCAAAAACCCTCGAATCAATTCGAGGGTTTTTTGTCTTTCTTTTTATTTTGTGTAGTTGCTGGTGGAGGATCTCCTGTACCTGGATCAGTTGGAGGCGGCGGAGGATCCTGTGGTTCACCCGGTTTATCTCCATCACCTGGAGGAGGCGTCTCCGGTTCTGCCGGTTTCTTTTCCCCGACCTGAACCTTTGTTTGAGCAGCGGATTCTTTTCCTGCGATATCAACTGCTGTTATATAGACAACTCCGTTAGACACTTTCGCAGAAGTTTTATCTGCTGTAACGGATCCTATTTTATTAAACGATTTGCCATCCGTAGAATGGTAGATTCTGTATCCAATCACATCATTCTCACCATGCGCTGACCACGATAATACGCCATCAGACATTTTCGCTCCTGCAACAGGTGAAGGCACTTTGCCATTCTCTTTTAACTCTTTCTCAGGAACGATGTTGCTCAAGAGATCAATTTTCTGGGTAAGCTTATTCAGAGTTTCTAATCCGAGTTCCTTTAAGAATTCTTCTTTTATAAGCACACCCTCTTTAGTAAATTCTTCAGGTGTTGTTGGCAGTGCTTTATATTTTGCGTCTCCTACAACTACATAACGGCCTTTTGTTAAAGTATCATCGACTTCTTTAGGAGTGAACTTTGCATTAAACAAATCTGTTGTTACAAGACCCGCACTTCGGCAAAGATCTGATGGAAGTTTACCTGAGATTCCGCAAATTTCACGGCGTACAATTCCTGATGGCATCGCAAATCTTTGCTCAGGATCTACTAATTGAGGTGCGTGTTTATGAGCTGCATTTATAAGCTGGGCCCATATTGTCTGATTTCTTTGGCCGGTGTTACCGGCTAAATCAGCAGGTGTGTCATAACCAATCCAAACTCCGAATGTGACATTAGGGTTAGATGCTACAAACCAAGAATCTTTATCTTCATTCGTTGTCCCTGTCTTACCCGCCCAATCAGATTGGAAAGCCAGTTTACGAGGTACACCTGCGGCAGTGCCAGATGAAAGTACATCTCTCATCATATCGATCATAAGATATGAAGTTTGCGGACTATAAACTTGTTTCGGTTCACTTTTATGCTGATAGATTACTTCACCATCATTCGTTTCTATCCTATCAATCATATAAGCATCAACAAATTTCCCGCTGTTTGCAAATGTTGAAAAAGCATTCACGTTTTCTTCAACTGTAATCCCTACATCCAGAGCACCTAGTGCCATTGCAGTGTGGGCTCTATCACCTTTAGTAAGAGTAGTTACCCCCATTTGAATCAGCTTTTCAGTAGCTTTCGCATGATCTACTCTTTGATAAGATCTGATAGCAGGAATATTTCTAGATTTCTTAAGTGAATGACGAACAGAAACTAGACCATCAAAATCTTTATCATAGTTATTAGGTTTCCATCCATTTATGTCGATTGGAGTGTCTGGTACAATTGTTCCTGGCTGAACTTTGCCTGTTTCGACAGCATAAGAGTATGCGAGTAATGGCTTCATTGTTGAACCGTTTTGTCTAGGTGCGCTTGTCGCATGATTGGTTTGTTCCCTATTAAAATCACGCCCGCCAACAAAACTGATTATCTTTCCTGTTTTATTGTCAATTAATGTTGCTCCGACTTCTTCAGGCTGCGGTTTCTCGAGTTTTATTCGCTGCCCTTTATTATTGTATACATACTGATTAGCTGGTCCGAATAATCCATCATTTTTAACTACTTGCTGCATTTCATCATAAATTTTTTGATTGATAGTTGTATGAATTTTAATTCCTTTTTGCCTGATCTGAACACGTGCGTTATCCTGATATTCTTTTAATTCTTCAGGAGTTAATTCTTCTACTTTCTTCCCGTCTTTCTCAGCCTCTAATTTTGTAAGTACTTCAACTGTACGTTTTTGTACTTCAACCGTTAAGAACGGATATTTTTCAAAGGATGATTGTTTATTCGTCGTTAAATTCTTCTTTATATCATATTTAACCGCTTCATCATATTCAGCTTGTGTAATCGTTCCAGCTGAGAGCATTCGGCATAGAACAGTCTTCATCCGTTTTAAGCCTGCTGAAATATCTTCTTTTGGCTCACCGCCATTGTTGAAAGGTGTGTACACGAACGGGTTCTTTGGGAGTCCTGCTATGTAGGCTGATTGCGCTAGATTAAGCTTGGAAGCTTCTACTCCAAATATACCTTCAGATGCTGCCTGGATTCCTGCCACATTTCGTCCAGAAGAATTACGGCCATAAGGGACAATATTGAGATAAGCTTCAAGAATCTCATCTTTCTTTAATACTTTTTCAAGACGCATAGCTAGAAGTATTTCTTTTGCTTTTCTATCAAATGAAACTTCATTAGTAAGGATTTGATTTTTTATTAACTGCTGTGTCAGCGTACTTCCGCCTGTTACGATTGAGGCACCCGAAAATTCTTCATACATTGCACGCAGAATCGCTTTCGGCACTATGCCTTTATGTTCATAAAAATATTGATCTTCTGTAGAGATAATCGCTTTTATTACGTATGGAGAAACGTCTTTTAATTTAATTTCTTGCCTGTCCAAGTCTGATTGAAGTTTACCCATGTATTGATCGTTATCGAAATAAACAGTGCTTGTTTCCTCGTAGTTGTAGATGTCTTCTTTCATAGCGGAGTAAGCGCGTACTGGTTCATCCTTTACTAGTGACGCAAAGAATCCTGCTCCGACTCCAGCTGCGAAAACACCACCCAAAACAAAAAGAACTGTGACGATCAAAAACATGTTCCAAGTAACGTTATATGTAATTCGTGCTGTTCGAATAATACTTTTTTCATTCAAAAAGTGGACAAATTTCTCCCATTTTTGTTTAAGTCCATCAAAATGAGACATCATTTGGTACTCCCCCCCTGTGTATAAGTATAACATACGGTCGAATTGTGAAAATGGGCAGTTTTTTTGAAATTATAAGATTGACATGAATTTCGTCCATATGGTAAAAATAAAAGAACAATAATAATGAGATAGCTAAGATAGGAATAAGTAGCAGATGTCTCCCTGTTTCAGAAAGCTGGTGGTTGATGCAAACCAGTACAAAGACAGTTTGTGAATTACCTCCTGGAGCTTTCCTTGTGAACCGTTTAGTAGCAAGGAACGGATAGAAACCGTTACGAAATGAAGTGAAAAGCTTTTTTTAGCGAGCTTTTAATTAGGGTGGTACCGCGAGATTGTAATCACGTCCCTTTCAATTTGAAAGGGACTTTTTTTATTGCCATTAAAAAAGAGAAAGGAAAGAAAGAGATGAACATTTTACAAGACTTAGAATTTAGAGGTCTGCTTAATCAGGTTACAGATCGAGAAGGGCTTGAAAAAGAACTTGAAAGCGGGAAACTAAAGCTTTACTGCGGATTTGATCCTACAGCGGACAGTCTCCATATTGGTAACTTACTGCCGATTCTTACTTTAAGAAGATTTCAGGAAGCAGGGCATCAGCCTTATGCTCTTGTTGGCGGAGGTACAGGTCTGATTGGTGACCCAAGCGGAAGACAGACAGAAAGAACATTAAACGAAGCTGAAATCGTCGTTCAATGGACAGAAAAAATTAAAAGCCAGCTTTCCAGGCTCCTTGATTTTGAAAAAGAAGGTAACCCTGCAAATACAGTGAATAACTACGACTGGCTAAGCCAGCTGACAATGATTGAATTTCTGCGTGATGTAGGGAAGAACTTCTCTATTAACTACATGCTTGCTAAGGATTCTGTAGATTCACGTTTAGAAGGCGGAATTTCTTTTACTGAGTTTTCATACATGATTTTGCAGTCTTATGACTTCTTAAATCTTTTCCAAAAAGAAGATATTAAGCTGCAGATCGGCGGCAGTGATCAGTGGGGCAACATTACTGCAGGAATGGAGTTAATCAGACGATCTGGAGAAGAAGAGAAGGCTTTTGGATTAACCATACCTTTGATTACTAAAGCGGATGGCACAAAGTTCGGGAAAACAGCATCAGGAACAATTTGGTTAGATGCTGATAAAACGACGCCATATGAGTTCTACCAGTTCTGGGTGAATGCAGCAGATGCTGACGTTATTAATTGGCTGAAATACTTTACATTCTTATCTAAGGACCAAATTGCAGAACTAGAAAAATCAATGTCTGAAGCTCCTGAAAAGCGTGAAGCACAAAAAGCTTTAGGACGTGAAGTAACAACGCTTGTTCATGGAGAAAACGCATACCTTCAAGCAGTAAAAATTACTGAAGCATTATTCAGCGGGAATCTTAGCGACCTTACTGCAAGTGAAATCGAACAAGGATTTAAAGATGTTCCATCGTTTTCTGTTGAGAACCAAGAAGACATGAACATTGTAGATCTTTTAGTTGAAGCAAAGATTTCTCCATCTAAGCGTCAGGCAAGAGAAGATGTAACAAACGGTGCTGTTTCTGTAAATGGCGACAAGGTTCAAGACCTCTCATACACGATTGATGCGAAAGACAGAATCGAAAATCGTTTTGTTATCCTTAGAAGAGGGAAGAAGAAGTACACATTGATCAGATACTAAATATATAAAGGAAGGAACCCTTAAACTTATAGGGTTCTTCTCTATTTTCGAAAGGATGTGCAGATATGAAACGAGTTCAAATTGCAGAAGATCTTTCTTTCTCACAAATCATTCATGGACACTGGCGTTTAGCTGAATGGAACATAACCTCAGAAGAATTGCTTCATCTTATGGAACAATGTATAGAAGCAGGCATTACGACATTTGATCATGCTGATATTTATGGAAATTATATGTGTGAAGAAATCTTCGGACAAGCTCTAGCTTTAAAACCTTCATTAAGAAAAGATATTCAAATCGTTACAAAATGCGGCATTAAACTGGTATCAGAAAACAGGCCGCATCATAAGATAAAATCCTACGACACAAGCAAAGAGCATATCATTACATCAGCTGAGAATTCATTGCAAAAGATGAACACAGATTATCTCGATGTTCTTTTGATTCATCGTCCAGATCCTTTTATGGATCCGTACGAAACGGCTGAAGCTTTCCATCAATTAAAAGAACAAGGAAAAGTAAGGCACTTTGGTGTTTCCAATTTTACGCCGCGCCAAATGGATATGCTGCAGCGTGAATTCAATGGCCCTTTAGTAACGAATCAGATCGAATTATCAGTGCTGCATGAACAGCCGTTCTTTGACGGCACGATAAACTATCTCCAAAAAGAAAACATTAAACCAATGGCTTGGTCTCCATTAGCTGGAGGAAAACTTTTTAAAGGACAAGATGAAGGAAGTCTGAGAGCAAGGAAAGTCCTTGAGAAAGTCGCTAAAGAAATAGGTACTGAATCGATTGATGAAGTTGCCTATGCATGGCTTTTGGCTCATCCGGCACAAGTGATGCCGATCGTTGGCAGCGGACAAATGAATCGGATTCAGTCAGCGGTCAATGCTGCAAATATCACATTAACCCGTGAACAATGGTTTGATATTCTTCAAGAGAGTATGGGAAAAGAAGTAGATTAATAAAAGCATGAACCTCTTAACTAATGACATTCAGTTAAGAGGTTTTTTATTTATCCAAAACCGGTTTTATAATTAGTAATGAATAACTTATTAGTATAATATTAGAAATAAATACTACTTGAAAATGGGGAAAAGAAATGTCATTGACCATGATGAAAAATTACACAACGAGTACACAAGTGTTAAATGAAGGTGCTGTGCTTGCTGCTATCGAAAATTCGGTAGCTATGATTGAATTTAACCTGCAGGGCAAAGTGCTTTGGGCAAACAGTAATTTTGCGAAAACAGTGGAATATGAACTGGATGAGATGCCAGGCTTGTTACATAAACAATTTTGTACAGAAGAATTTGCTAGAAGCAAGGAATATGATATCTTTTGGAAAAGCTTGCGTGAGGGAAAGGCTTTTCAGGAAAAGATTCAAAGAGTGACAAAATCAAACCGGCTAATCTGGCTTGAAGCAACTTATACACCAGTAAGAGATGAAGATGGAAATGTCATAGCTGTTGTTAAGATTGCAACTGAGATAACAGAAAGAGAAAAAAATACGATGGAAGTCGTTTCTCAACTGCAGCAAATGGCAGCTGAACTGCTTAATCGTGCTGAAGAAGGAATAAATAAGAGCGGAGAGGTAGCTGCTGCTACGGAAAAGCTTGTCCATGAATCTACTGAGAACCTAGAATTTCTAAATTCTTTAAAACAGCAAGCAGCTTCTATAGAGGATATTGTTAAAACGATTCGTGAAATTGCTACTCAGACAAATCTTTTAGCTTTAAATGCAGCTATAGAAGCTGCCCGTGCAGGAGACCATGGGAGAGGCTTTAATGTGGTTGCAGTAGAGGTTCGTAAATTAGCCAACCGCGTACAGGATTCCATTCAGGAAGTTAATTCGCACATTGAAGGCATTTCAAGTGAAATAAAAAGAATCAGTGATGTGACGCATCGATCTCAGCAAGGAATTTCAAACAGTCAAAAGCTTATTACACAAGCTATGGGAGAATTTACTGGAATTGAAACAGCAGCTCGTCAGCTAGACATAAAAGCAAGTATGTTTAAGGATATATTATAAAAAAGCCGTCTGTTTTTCAGACGGCTTTTTCGTTGTCAGAAGAAGAAAAAACCTGAAGTCCATAAAGGATTTCAGGTTTTTTAAACTCTTAACGAGAGTAGTATTCAACGATAAGTTGTTCTGTAATCTCAGCTGGAAGTTCAGAACGCTCTGGTAAGCGAGTGAAAGTACCTTCCAATTTGTTTTCGTCAAAAGTTAAGAAGTCAGGTACGAAGTTGTTTACTTCGATAGCTTCTTTAACAGCAGTAAGGTTACGTGACTTTTCACGTACTCCGATTACATCTCCAGCAGAAAGACGGTAAGAAGCGATGTCAACACGCTTTCCGTTTACTGTGATGTGACCGTGGTTTACTAATTGACGAGATGCACGACGAGTGCGAGCAAGACCAAGACGGTAAACAACGTTGTCTAAACGAGCTTCTAATAGAGCCATGAAGTTTTCACCATGGATACCAGGCATTTTACCAGCATCATTGAAAATGCGGCGGAATTGACGCTCATTTACACCGTACATGAAACGAAGCTTTTGCTTTTCTTGTAGTTGTAAACCATATTCAGAGATTTTCTTACGTTGAGTAGGACCATGTTGTCCTGGTGCGTAAGGACGCTTAGATAATTCTTTTCCTGTTCCGCTTAGAGAAATTCCAAGACGACGGGAAACTTTCCATGTTGAACCTGTATAACGAGCCATTAATGACTCCTCCTTCACTTGTTTGTTTTGTGTTAAAACAATACAGTGACTATGACCTTTTCAAAAGCTTATTTTGTATGAAAAACACTTTCACTTCAGCAGCCACGAAGCTACACGGTGTTCCCTGATTTAAAAATCAAGGTACAAAATAATAACTGTTGATGGGCACAGTGCTACTTATTTTACACAAAGAACAGTATAAACTTTTTTTGTCCTTTGTGTCAACCATACCTGCTAAATACACAAAATTTAAGAGGACAATTTGTAAAAAAGTATTCAATCATATATGATAATAATTAAGAAAGCGCTTACATTTTTAAATCGTCCTAAAAGGAGAAGTCGAAATGGATACAAAACGCTTTGAGACAGAAGTAATTCATAAAGGGTATCATGCTCTGCAGCACCATGGAAGTTTGTCTCCTCCAATATTTCAGACGTCTACGTTTGTGTTTGATACAGCTGAAACTGGAGCAAGCCGTTTTGCTGGTGAACAAGAAGGATACATCTATTCACGGTTAAGCAATCCTACTGTTTCAATGCTTGAAGAACGGATTGCTTCCATGGAAAATGGCGAAAAGGGTCTGGCTTTTGGATCCGGAATGGCTGCAGTATCCGCTATTTTGCTGGGGCTTACTAAAACAGGTGATCATATTCTTTGTTCAGAAGGTGTATATGGCTGTACGTTTGGTCTTTTGCAGCTTATTGAAGAGAAATATCATATCACACACGATTTTCACTCCATGAATGATGAAGATTCTATTCGAGCAGCTATAACGGATCATACAACTGTCATTTATATAGAGTCTCCAATCAATCCGACAATGAAACTTGTGGATATAGAAATGGTGGCAAGGATTGCAAAGGAATATGGTATACCTGTTGTGGTGGATAATACTTTTTCTTCGCCATACTTGCAGCGTCCGCTTGAATTAGGGTGTGATGTTGTCATTCACAGCGCAACAAAATATTTATGCGGCCATGGTGATGTTATAGGCGGGCTGGCAGTAGGAAGCAATGAACTTATGAGTCATCTTGCTATGACAACTCAGAAAGATATTGGCGGTATCATGTCTCCATTTGATGCATGGCTGCTGCTGCGCGGTATAAAAACATTGCCTGTACGAATGGACCGTCATTGTGATAATGCAAAAAAACTTGCAGAATTGCTAAAAGAACATCCGGCAGTAGAAAAGATTCTGTTCCCTGGTGATCCTGAATTTCCTCAATACGAACTGGCAAATAAGCAAATGAAAAATGCAGGAGGTCTGATCAGTTTTCAGATTAAAGGAGATAAAGCAACTGCTCAATCTTTTATGAATTCGTTACAATTAATAAAAATTGCGGTCAGTCTCGGTGACGCAGAAACTCTGATTCAGCACCCGGCAACCATGACACATGCGGTTGTTCCTGAAGAAAACAGAAGGCAAATGGGTATTAATGATCAGCTTCTGCGTTTATCTGTTGGTCTAGAAGCTTGGGAAGATATCTGGAGTGACCTGGAACAGGCATTGAATAGAATATAATCAAAAAGCACTGGGCAGTTTTTGCTCAGTGCTTTTGATTTGCTAAATGTATTGAAGCAAAATGTTAGTAAACTTTTCTAAATTCTCCCGATCCACTTCATCGAATCTTTCTTTTTCAGGGCTATCGATATCTAGAACGCCTAAAAGCTTCCCGTTTTTCACAAGAGGAACGACGATTTCTGATTGAGACGCTGCATCGCATGCGATGTGCCCAGGGAATTCGTGTACATCTTTAACGACGAGAGTTTCCTGATTCTGAGCAGATGTACCACACACACCTTTTCCTAGAGGGATTCTTACACAAGCAGGGAGTCCTTGAAACGGCCCTAAAACAAGCTGGTTTGATTCTTCTTCAAATGTGTAAAAACCAACCCAATTTACTCTATCCAAAAATTGATTTAATAATGCAGATGCATTAGCTAAATTTGCTGTTGCATTTGTTTCACCTTCAAGAAGTGCTGAAAGCTGTTTGCATAATAGATCATAAGCTTTATTTCTGTCAGTACTATATTGTTGAACGGAAAACATCAAGATTCCTCCAAACCTGATAAATTGTTTATTCTATCCTATCAAATTATGTTGAACTATACACCCTTAAGCCCTTATTTGTCGAGCGATTATTAAAGGTTTATGTCTTCCGCCCAAGAATTTTATACATTAAGGAAGGACGGTGAAAAAAATGAAGAAAGATACAGCAGAAACGAAGCTTAAAATTGCTGAAGCGGCCATTTATCTTTTTACAAGCCAAGGGTTTAAAGGTACGACTGTAAGACAGATCGCAAAAAAAGCAGGTGTGAACCTCGCACTGATCTCATACCACTTTGGCGGTAAAAAGGGGCTGCTTGAAGAACTGATCACTTCATTTTTTGAAGGGTATATCAGAAGAATCGAAATCGTGTATCATACTTCAAGTTCTTCATCGGTTAAAGGCAGTTTTATTGAACTTGTTGAGACGCTATTGATTTACCAGCAAAAGAATCTGCCGCTTGCTCGATTCGTTTATCGGGAAATGACGCTCGATTCAACTCTTGTTCGTGAACTAATGTCAACTTATCTTGTAAAAGAAAAATATTTTTTGCAAACGATGTTTGAGAAAGGTATGAAGAAAAAGGAATTCCGGAAACAGCCAATAGATTTTTTAACGATTCAATTTAAAGATATGATGATGCTGCCTTTTTTGCATCCTTTGTATTTAGCTGAAGTCTATCAGATTTCAGCGGAAACGGAGACTTTCATTAAACCGTACAAAAAGTGGATGGTTAATTGGTTTGATAAATGCGTGTGCCAAACCGAAAGAAAAAATCCCCTGCTGTCTGCTGTTCAAGCGCCATTATTTGGCTCTATCCAAGAGAAGTGGGGAAGTTAATTTTGCATATGGTTCGAGCTGTTCAAACCCTTGCCCCAGTCCCTTAGCGCTATGGGCGTCTGACCCATACACGAGAGGGATTTTTCTTTTGTGCGCTTCTTTTATAATCCAGCTTGGGGGATAAGGCTCCCCGCAAAAAGGTTTAACAACACCAGCGCCGTTGTAGTCTAATGACATTCCACGTTCAGAGATTTCAATTAAAATGTTATGGATGTCTCCTTCGATACTGAAATCTGCTGGAAACAGCTTCTGAAACTTTTTAGCTAGAGTTATATGACCGATCCTAAGCGGCTGGAGGCTTATAAAAGAGTGTTTAACAGATTTTTCAACCGCAGAAAAATAATTTTTATAAACAGAAGCTATACTTCCCGATTTCCTTACCATCTCTTCAAAAACATTCTCATCATAATCCATGCAAAAATGTTTTCCCTCGATCTGCAAAAAGTGAACAGAAAGAATGGCATCGTCCAGTTCCGGCGAGACTTCCCGAAGCAATTGTTCTGTCTCCTGTTCATATCCTTCAATAAAATCAATTTCAAGACCTGTTTTAATAGTGATGAATTTTTTGTAAGTATTTTTTACTTCTTGCAGTTTTTGAAAATAATTATTTAGATCTGAATACAGCATTGCACTGTCTTTAGCAGGAGCAGGATCTGCAAAATTTTTAGGCAATGGGGCATGTTCAGTAAACGAAATGCCTTTTATTCCAAGTGATATAGCTCTATCAATATACTTTTCAAATGTGTCATTAGACCCATGGGGACAAAATGGAGTATGGACGTGTCCATCATAATACATCCTTTTTCCTCCTTCTTTCGACAAAATCTTCATTAATTTGGAAAAAAATTATCAAATTATGCAATTTTTTTGCGTCAAATGTGTGTTTACATGTTATCATAAAAGCATTAAACTGCAATTTTATACGCAGATAAACCTATTAAATAGAAAATGATATTCTTAATACATAATACAAGGACTTAAAGAAATAGAACAGTAGAAGGGGTGCCTCCAATGATATACATAGTCATTGCCATAGTTACATTCCTAGCAATAATCCTTTACGGTACCATGTCGCGCCGAAGAATATATAATGAAATTGACCGCTTGGAAGCATGGAAGATGCAAATTATGAACCGTCCTTTAACAGAAGAAATTTCAAAGGTTAAGGGAATGGCGATGATCGGGGAAACGGAAGAAAAATTTGAAATGTGGCGTCAGGAATGGGATGAGATGGTTACGACACACCTTCCAAATCTAGAAGAAGACCTTTTTGACGCAGAAGAGTATACTGACAAATACCGATTTAAAAAAGCCCGTACCATATTAACTGGTGTAAATAAAGCTCTAGACGGCATGGATGCCAGAATGAAAGAAATAACTTCTGAAATCAATGAATTGGTGACGAGTGAAGAACTTAATAGGGAAGAGATCGTAGAAGCGAAAGAAAAACTGCAGGAGACAAAAAAGTATTATTTAACACATATTCGCGCACTTGGACAAACTGCAACGCTTTTTGATAAAGAGTTAGATGAAATTAAATCGCTGTTTGAAACGTTTGAAGCACTTACGGTTCAAGGCAGCCACCTTGAAGCGAGACAAAAACTTGTTGAAAGTTTAAACCGCATTTCTGAGTGCAAAACCAAGATGCAAGGTGTTCCTGAGCTTCTTGTCATTTTGCAGTCTGATATACCAGTATCTTTAAAAGAGCTTAGTGCAGGCTTTGCAGAAATGGAACAGCAAGGTTATGTACTGCATCACATTGGAATTGAAAAAGAGATTTCCTCTTTAAAAGAATTAAATGATGTAGCCTTAAATAAAGTATTTGAATTGGAACTAGAATCTGCTCAAAAGGATATGGATGAGCTTATTCAGAAAATGGACCAGCTTTATGAAATGCTTGAAAATGAAGTGCATTCCAAACAGTTTGTTATTAAAGAAAGAGAGATCTTTACATTTAACATACAAAATCTCCAGGAACGCATTGAAAATCTTAAAGTGGAAACAGAAGTTGTTTCTTCCACTTATTTAATTGAACAGAATGAAGCTGACATGCAAAAGAAAATTGAAAAGCTTTTCTACAAGCTTCAAAGCCGATTCATTATTATTCAAGAATCAATCGATGAGAAAAAAGAGTCATTTTCTGTTATTCGTGAAATGATGGAAGAAATGCAGAAACAAATGGAAGAACTGCAGCGTTCTCAAAAGGTGTATGAAGAGATGCTGCATAATCTAAGAAAAGACGAATTAGAGACAAAGCAGAGTCTTAAAGAATTAAGAAGAAAACTTCTGGAAGCAAGACGAATGGTTCAAAAAAGCAATCTTCCTGGTCTTCCAGAACATTATTTAATTACGATTGGAAAAGCAGAAGAATACATTATAGAAGTTTCAAAAAAGCTTGATGAAAAGCCTTTAGAAATGTCTGATGTATCCTATGTACTCAATAAAGCCCATGATGCTGTGAACGAAGGCTATGAAGAAACATCCCAAATGATTGAGAATGCATTCCTGGCAGAAAAGCTTATTCAATATGGAAACAGATTTAGAAGTTCCTATCAATCAGTTTCCATCAGATTGATTGAAGCTGAAATTGCGTTCCGGAATTATCAGTATGATGACGCACTCCAGATTGCGGCTTCCGCCATTGAAAGTGTGCAGCCAGGAATACTAAAAGAAATGGAAATCAATATGAAATCACATGTATAAGAACTGTCAGGATCTATTTCCTGCAGTTTTTTTACTGTTGTAAAAGAGTGAATTTCACCTTCTTGCAAAGACTATTTAGTAGGAATTGCATAGATGCCACGGTATTTGAATTATGATATGATATTGTAATGTGCATTATGGACGGTATGTTTTAATTGGAGGATTTAACAATGATTTATCTTGATAATAGTGCTACAACAAAGCCATATAAGGAAGTGCTTGATACATTTACTACGGTTTCTGAAAAATATTTTGCTAACCCATCTTCACTCCATTCTAAAGGTGGAGAAGCGGAGAATCTGCTTGCAGCCGCTAGGAAGTCAATTGCTGATTTGTTAGCGGTCTCGTCCTCTGAAATAGTTTTTACTTCAGGTGGAACCGAGGGTAACAATATAGCTATAAAAGGAATTGCATACCAGCATCAAAATCGCGGAAAACATTTAATTACTACAGTTGTAGAACATGCTTCATCTTTTGAGTCCTTTCAATACTTAGAGACACAGGGCTTTGAAGTTACATATTTGCCAGTGAATAGGGCAGGTATGATTTCATTAGAAGATTTAAAGCAGGCCATACGTCCAGAAACGGTTCTCGTTTCGATGCTGCATGTAAATAATGAGACAGGAACGATTCAGCCCATAAAAGAAATCGGTGAAATTCTAAAAGATTACAAAAAAATATTTTTTCATGTCGACAATGTTCAAGGAATTGGGAAAGTACCACTGCAGCTAAAAGAATGGGGAATAGACCTTTGTACCATATCTGCTCACAAGATACACGGCTTGAAAGGAACCGGTTTGCTTTATATTAAAAACGGTGTAACTCTTTCTGCCCTCTTTACAGGCGGTGAACAGGAATATCGAAAACGTGCAGGAACAGAGAATGTGGCAGGAATTGCTTCCATGGCAAAGGCATTACGGTTAACACTGGATGAGATGCGCATAAAAAAAGAAAAGATGCTGGCAATAAAGCAAGTATTTACAGAAGGATTGAAAAAAATAGAAGGTGTAGAGCTCAATACACCAGAGAAACATTCAGCTCCTCATATTGTTAATTTTTCTGTGGACGGCATTAAACCAGAGGTGCTGATTCATTCTCTTGATAAAAGAGATATATTTGTTTCGACAAGGTCTGCATGTTCTTCTAAACAAGGAGGAGCAAGCAGGATACTGTTGGAAATGGGTCTTGGTGAACCGCGCGCCTCTACTGCGATTCGTATCAGCACATCTTATGACAATACAGCGGAAGAGGCAAAAAACACGTTAACCGTATTAGAAGAAGAAATTATAAATTTTAAAAAGGTAATGAGGTAATATAAATGCTTTATGATCATTTAGTAGTACGTTATGGAGAATTATCTCTAAAAGGGAAAAACAGAAGACATTTCGAATCTCAATTATTTGTCACTGTAAAAAGAAAGCTCCGTCAATATGACAAGCTTAAAATGGCTAAATTATTTGACCGAATCGTTGTTGAATTGAATGGCGAGCCACATGAGCCTGTTGTAAAAGCACTTCAGGACATCTTTGGTATTCACTCGATCAGCCTTGCACTTAGAGCGGAAAATGATTTAGCAGAAATCCAAAAAGCAGCTTTACTTGCACTTAAAGAAGCGATGATTCAAAAAGGGACTTTTAAAGTGACAGGTAAGCGTGCATTAAAATCTTTTCCTGTAAACTCCATGCAGCTTAACCGCGAAGTTGGCGGCTATCTTTTAGAGCATACAGATGGTCTTACAGTAGATGTTCATAATCCTGATGTAAATGTGAAAGTAGAAGTTAAAGATTCAGGAACTTATATCAGCTGCCAAACTTATGAAGGTGCTGGTGGACTGCCTATAGGCGTTGGCGGAAAAGCAATGCTTATGCTTTCAGGCGGGATTGACAGTCCTGTTGCAGGATATCTAACAATGAAACGCGGTGTCCGTATAGAAGGTGTTCATTTTCATAGCCCTCCATTTACAAGCGAACGCGCTAAACAAAAAGTTGTTGATCTAACACAGGAATTGACACGCTATAGCGGAGGAAAGATTAAGCTTCATATCGTTCCGTTTACAACGATTCAGCAAACGATTAAAGATAAGATTCCGGCAAGCTACAGCATGACCATCATGAGACGTGTGATGCTGAGAATAACGGAAAAGCTTGCTGAAAATAACCATGCAATGGCAATTGCAAACGGAGAAAATCTCGGACAAGTAGCCAGCCAGACGATGCACAGCATGTATGCTATAAACGAAGTAACAAACATGCCGATTCTGCGCCCGGTTATCACAATGGACAAGCAGGAAATTATGAATATCTCCCATAAAATCGGAACTTATGATATCTCAATTCGTCCATATGAAGACTGTTGTACAATCTTCTTGCCATCTGCTCCAAAAACAAAGCCGAAGCGCGATAAGGCGATATGGTTTGAAAAAAATATTGAGAATCTGGAAGAATTGATAGAAGAAGCGGTTCAAAATATTGAAACCATTATCCTTGAAGAAGGCAAGACAACAGAAAATACGTTTGAAGACCTGTTTTAATTGTAAAGGGGCTGTTCCAAAAGTAATGTAAACTTACTTTTGGCAGCCCCAATTTTTTATTTTTTACAAAATAAAAAATAAATAATATCCTTGAATTCAAGCTAAATTATCGAGGATTATTCGATAATTTACCATCTTAGAATAACAACTTTATTTAAAAAGATTTTTGAAAGGCCGTTTTCTAAAAGAAAGTTGCTTTCAAGTCATTTAGTTAATCCTCTTCATTGAAAGTTGATAGGAGTGTAAGATGCGAGACTCCTCGAAAATGAAAATCGCATTTTCTTCGTGCGATGTAACGCTGTCGCAGCCTTCCTTGTCCTGCGGGCTCACCGCACGCCCCGCGGAAAGCGAGTATCTGAAACGGAAATCAACCACTTTCAAATCAACAATACAAGAACACCCCTATAAAAAAAGCATGACCTCAAAATTTTTTATACTTTTTAAACAGTAAGAAAGAGACAAAACCTTCTGAAATGGCAATACTCACAACAATTTCCAAGAATTGAAACGGTCATTTCGTCACACATTATTAGTACGAAGGAGGTGAAACAAAATGGCAAACCAAAGCAACCAATTAGTAGTGCCAGGTGCACAACAAGCTGTTGACCAAATGAAATATGAAATCGCTTCTGAATTCGGTGTAAACCTTGGACCAGATTCAACTTCTCGCGCTAACGGATCTGTAGGTGGAGAAATCACTAAGCGTCTAGTAGCTCAAGCTCTAGGTGGATTCACAAAGTAAATAATAAATGGCTAACGGAGCGGGTTGTCCCCGCTCCTTTTAATATGTCCTTTTCCGCTGACTAAATTTTAAAAATTTTCTAAAATATATTATAATATAAATTGTATTCAACTATGATGCATACGAAAGGGTGGATGTTAAAATGAATTTAACAGCTCCAAGTATCTACAATTTAACAGAAGAAATTGAAAAATACGCAGAGAACCCCGAAAAATTCGCTTTAATTTGGATGAACGAAAGTAATGAAAGACAAACCATAACCTATAAAAAATTAATAGAACGGTCAAACCAAATCGCTAATTCACTTGAAGAATTGGGTTTAGCTAAAGGCGATCGAGTTCTTATTATCATGCCGCGGCTGATTGAAACGTACGCTGTATATATCGCGTGTTTAAAAGCAGGCATTACAGTTATCCCATGTTCCGAGATGCTTAGAGCTAAAGACTTATGCTACCGTGTTCAGCATAGTGAAGCAAAAGCAATTATTGCAGACCATCAATACACAGAACAGGTAAACGAAATAAAAGACGCTCTTCCGACTCTTACATACAAAATAAGCGCTAACGGTGACACGGAAAATTGGTTAAGTTTAAATGCAATAACAGAGAATGTAAGCGTTTCCTATAAGGCGCCTGAAACTTCAAAGGATGATATGGCTTTTCTCTCTTACACATCGGGTACAACAGGTCAGCCTAAAGGAGTTGTCCATACACACGGTTGGGCATTTGCCCATATTCGTACTGCTGCGAAAAGCTGGCTAAATATTTCCGAGAACGATAAAGTATGGGCTACGGCAGGTCCTGGCTGGCAAAAGTGGATTTGGAGCCCGTTTCTTTCCACTTTGGGTACAGGAGCTGCAGGATACGTTTATCAGGGGAAGTTTGATCCTCAAAAATATTTAACTCTGCTAGAGAATGAACAGATTTCTGTTTTATGCTGCACCCCGACAGAATATCGTTTAATGGCAAAAGTGGACAATCTCGATCAGTATCGTTTACCGCATTTAAGAAGTGCTGTTTCCGCAGGCGAACCTCTAAATCGAGAGGTGATCGATACATTTGAAAAGTATTTCCATATTAAAGTCCGTGACGGATACGGCCAAACGGAAAATACTTTACTGGTTGGGACTATGGAAGGAATGGAAATTAAACCTGGATCTATGGGGAAGCCAACACCAGGAAATGATGTTGAAATTATTGATGAGAACGGTGCTCCAGTAAAGGCTGGTGAAGTCGGTGATATTGCGGTTCACAAAAATTGTCCAGCACTTTTTAAAGAGTATTATAAAGATCAGGATCGAACGTTAATGGCTTTTAGAGGAGAGTATTACGTTACTGGGGATAAAGCGAAGAAAGATGATGACGGGTATTTCTGGTTTGAAGGAAGAGGAGATGACATCATTATTTCATCAGGCTATACGATCGGTCCATTTGAAGTGGAAGATGCCCTTGTAAAGCACCCTGCGGTTAAAGAATGTGCAGTTGTGGCAAGTCCCGATGAAATTAGAGGACATATTGTAAAAGCATTTGTAGTATTGAAAGATGAAACAGCAAGCAAAGAGGCTTTAACACCAGAATTACAGGAACATGTTAAACAACTGACAGCACCTTATAAATATCCCCGCTTGATTGAGTATGTGACCGATCTTCCGAAAACGACTTCTGGAAAGATCCGACGCATCGAGCTTCGTCAGTTAGAAGCATCGAAAACGAGATAAGGTTGAAAAAAGCAGGCTTTTGTCTGCTTTTTTTCTGAAAACCGTTATAATACAAAAAAAGCAAATGTACAAAGGTGGTAGTATAGTGGGGACTTTGTTTCACAACGGAACAATATATACGATGGTCAGTGAAGGTGATCAATGTAAGGCAGCGTATGTAGAGGAAGGGAAGATTGTAAAAACGGGAACAAAGAATGAGCTGCTTGAATTGTATGGCAGCGAAATTACTCATACTGTTGATTTAGAAGGCAATGTGATGTTTCCCGGATTTGTGGACAGTCATCTCCATCTCATCGGCCATGGTGAAAAGCTTATAAGATTAGATCTCTCTGAAATGACTTCTGCAGAAGAAATGGAGAAAGCCCTTAAAGAAAAAGCGCAAACATTGGGTAAAGATGAGTGGCTGCTTGGCGAAGGATGGAACGAGAACAATTTTATTGACCGGAAGATTTTTCATAAGTTCGAATTAGATGCTATTGCTGATGGAAGTCCGGTTTTATTATCAAGAGTATGCCGTCATGCATTTTTAGCAAATTCAAAAGCTCTTGAGTTAGCTGGTATTACGAGTGAAACACCTGATCCTGCGGGAGGCATTATTAAAAGAGATACTGACGGGGAACCTACTGGTTTATTGCATGACAGTGCAGCTGACCTAGTTAAAAAAGCAGTTCCGGAAGTTTCGCAGGAATATTTGAACAAAGCTTTAAAAACATCCGTTGAATACTTGCTCTCGTTAGGATTAACCGGTGGCCATACAGAGGATCTTAGTTATTATGGATATGTTGAAAGGCCTTTAAAAGCTTACAAAAAGGTTTTTGAAGAAGATCATGTGAAATTTAAAGCTCATTTACTCGTTCATCATGAGGCACTTGATGATTTTAAGAAGGTTAAACAAAATTATCAGCTGCCGTTTGTAGAATATGGTGCCATGAAAATTTTCGGGGATGGAGCTTTTGGAGGACGGACAGCATGGCTTTCTCATCCATATAATGATGCTCCTGAAACCTCTGGTGTTTATATTCACGAAGACGATGAACTATTAAACTTAATTCAAAAAGCACGAAAAGAAAACATGAATATCGCCGTTCATACCATTGGTGATATGGCTCTGCAGAAAACGATTGAATCGATTAAGAAATGCCCGCCTAATGGTGGCAGGGACCGTCTGATACATGCAGGTTTAGTATCAGAGTTTTTGATCGAAGAGATGAAAGGACTATCCGTTATTTTAGATGTTCAGCCAGGATTTGTTGCATCCGATTTCCCATGGCTGATTGAGCGTCTCGGTACAGAACGTATACCGTATGCTTATGCTTTTAGAACCTTACTGGATGAAGGTATTATTTGTGCGGGAGGATCAGATGCTCCAATAGAACCAGTTGATCCGCTACTAGGCATCTATGCAGCAAATGCACGAAGAAAACCTGGTGAAGACCATGAAGGGTATGTTCCAGAGCAAAAGCTTACGAGACATGAAGCGATCGGCCTATACACTTATGGAAGTGCTGCAGCTATACAGCAAGAAAACTATAGAGGATTTATTAAAGCGGGCTATGCTGCAGATTTTACGGTTTATGACCGTGATTTGTTTACTGTGCCTATTGATGATTTACTGAATGCTGAAGTAGTTTACACAATAGTCGATGGTGAGATCGCATTCAGCCAATCTGCTAAAAAAGTACGCTCTGAATAAGAAACAGCCTGCTTACCAATGCAGGCTGTAGTTTTTTTACTTAGAATAGCAAGCTAACATTGTAGAAAAGCCTACAATTCATTTGAAGGCTCATAAAAAATTTTGAATGCTCGTAAAAAAGTCGAAGGACCATAAAAAGTTTTGAAGGCTCATAAAAAAATTTAAAGGCTCATAAGTTCAATTTTGCACATGGATAAGCTATATCAGATTAAAAAGCAGGTTCCCGGACGGAAACCTGCTTTTTTCATGCTATTAAACTAAAACGAACTCGTTTAGAGCTCTACAAAAAACTTCTTTTTACTTTATGCCAGAATGAATTATCTTTTAGTTTTACCGTTTTAATTCTTTTCTCTGTAATTTCAAAACTCAGGCTTTCGCAATGTTTAATACTCATCGCTTCGTTATCCATTCCGATAATCGGGTAATGGCTGTTATCATGTTTGATCTTTAAGGACATTTTTCGGTTATCACTCAAAATAAATGATGAACCGAGCGTACGATACTGATTATTGTTTAAAGAAGCAAGCTCACTGATCTGATAGCATGCCAGCATTGGATCAACTACAGCACCGTTGACTGATTTGTTATAAGCTGTACTTCCAGTAGGTGTGGATATGATTAAACCGTCGCCGCGGAAAGTTTCAAAATAAAGATCATCAATAAAAACATCTATTTCAAGTGTTCTAATAATAGAGGAACGAAGTGAACATTCGTTCAAGCAATAAAAAGAACCTTGTCCATCAATCGTAACGGAAAGTGCCGGATACTTACGAACTTCGATCTGTTCGTTCTTCATTGCTTCTATCATGCCTGCTTGATCGTCGATATGGAAGTCACAATAAAATTCCGAATCTAATGTGCTTACTCCCACGTATAAACAATCTTCTCTAAATCCCGTTTTGCGTACTGCCTGCAAAAACGAACCGTCACCGCCAATACTTGCAATAATGTTGGCTTCTTTTTCATTCTCCACAACTTCAAATCCTTCTCTTTCGGCTAACGATTTTAATCCTTCAGCTCTTTCGAGAATAGACTCTTCTCTTTTATAGAAAAAGAAAATCTTATTTCTTTCTGGCATTTTCCATTCCTCCTTTAAATGATTCTCCGCAGTTATTGTGTTCGGTCTTAAAAATATTGATTCCTATTATATTGTATCAGACATTCTCGTTACGTTTAGATTAAATGTCGATTGCCTATACTGAAAAAAGAGAAGGGAAGAGCTTTTATGGAATGGATTTTAATCATTTTAGGAATTTTTTTATTCCTATTTACTATTTTGATGTTCTCGACGCTGAATGTAGCGCTTCATTTTGTTCATCGCAACGATAACAGTGATATACAGATCACGCTGCGTATGTATCGGATAATTCGGTACACATTGCATATACCGATTGTCCAAATAGATGCAGAAGACCATTCAGTAAAGATAAAAGAAGAAAAGCAAACGAGTATGGGACAGAAGAAAGAAAAGAAAAAGAAGATTTCATTTAAAAAATTAAAAAATCAGTATGAATCGTTTCAAAAAACATTAAAACATGTTCAAAACCTGTATCGGATACTTGCATACTTCTTAAAAAAGATAAAAGTGTCTCAGCTTGAATGGCATAGTGCTATCGGTCTCGGTGAAGCTTCATCATCAGCAGTTGCGGCTGGAACCGTATGGGGAATTAAAGGGATTGTTTTGCAGCTGATAAATACCTTTTTCCGTTTAAAAGGAACTCCATCGATTTCAGTAGTTCCCGTTTTTCAAGGAATGCACAGTGAAACAAGGCTATCCTGTATGGTTTCTTTTAAAATCGGGCATGCTATTGTCGTTATGTTAAAAATACTAAAGTCTTGGAGGAATTCAAGACGTTCATCTCACGTAAATTCTGAATATATGACTGGAGGAGTGTAAAAATGAGTGAACATCCAATCCAGGGTTTAATGAAAACCGCTATGGAAAATCTTAAAGAAATGATTGATGTTAATACAATTATCGGAGATCCTGTTGAAACTCCTGACGGCAGTGTGATCCTTACTGTCTCAAAAGTTGGATTTGGATTTGCTGCTGGAGGAAGTGAATTTGGAAATCAGCAGGAATATCAACAATCATCTCAAGGGTCTCAAGGCTCTCAGCAAGGGTCTTCGAACGGTTCAAAAGAAATGCCGTTTGGTGGAGGAAGCGGAGGCGGAGTTTCAATCACTCCTATCGCATTCCTTGTCGTAAGCAATACTGGTATAAAAACCATACACCTAGACAATAGTACGCATCTATATGAAAGAATATTAGACTTAGCTCCTGGCGTTATCGATAAGCTGCAGCATTTAATGAATAAAAATAAGCAAAAAGGGTCTGCAAACACACAAACAAATGAGTTTTAAAAAGGAAGCTAACATCTTGTTAGCTTTTTCTTCTGTGATGTTTTAAGATGAATATGGAAGTACATAAATTTAAAGGAGGAGTTATAGACCATGAGCGTAACATTTAAAGATAAACCAGTCACTTTACTAGGAAACCAGTTAAAAGCAGGGGATCAAGCTCCAGATTTTAAAGTTCTTGCAAATGATATGTCAGAAGTTACTTTGGCAGATTCAAAAGGCAGTGTAAGACTGATTGCAGCTGTACCTTCAGTTGATACAGGTGTATGCGATGCAGAAGTTCGCCGTTTTAATGAAGAAGCTTCAAAGCTTGGAAATGTTAAAGTATTAACAATCTCTGTAGATCTGCCATTTGCACAAAAAAGATGGTGTGCTGCAGCGGGTATTGAAAATGTTCAAACACTATCTGATCACCGTGATCTTTCGTTTGGTAAAGCTTATGGTGTTGCAATTGAAGAGCTTCGTCTTCTTGCTCGATCTGTATTCGTTATCGATAGCTCGGACAAAATTACATATGTTGAATATGTAGACGAAGTAACGAGTCATCCAAATTATGAAGCAGCCATTGAAGCTGCTAAAGCTGCAAAATAAACAAACCAGTCATCTCCGGTGCACCGTCTGTACCGGAGATTTTTTATAAGCTTTTTTCTTATCGTTGCTCTTGAAAGTAGTTGATATCCGCTCCAGGTTGCTCGCTTTCCACGGGGCATGCGGTGAGCCTCCTGCCGCTTTGCGCTATTAGGAGTCTCCACCTGACCGCTTCTTAGAAGTATCCTTGCTCCTGCGTCTACAAGTAATTGCTAACGAGATAAGCTTCCTCGTCGCATGCCTAGCAAGAAGCTTCTCATGTGGTAGGCACGCACCCTTCGCTCCAATCAACTTGCAAATGATGAAAATAGAAAAAGCCATAAGCAGCAATCCTTAAGAAAACAGCCTTTCTTTGAGATTGTGCTACTGAGAGGCTATCACAAAGTGCTTCACTGAAAAGTTAATTGGAGTGGAAGGACGAGACTCCAGCAGGATGAGTAGGACAGGTGAGACCGTTCAATGTCGCAAGGCGACGAATGGGCTCACCGCACACCCTGCGGAAAGCGAGTCCTGCAACGGAAATTAACTACATTCAAAAGCAACAAAGTTTACAAAAAGCCCTTTAGATTGTGTACCATGCACTTCATTTGTTAAAATGTTTCCTGTGCAAACATAGGAGGACGCGGTAATGAGTAATTTTAAAGATGTAGAAAAAATGTTTATAGTAATGGATAATACTGCAACGGTAATTAAGGAGAAGCTTGATCTCCCTTATTTAGATGCTCTCGTTGATACAGGAGAAAATCTGTTTTTTCAAGAGATTCCTAAAGAATATCCAAAAGAGCTAATAAGTGCATTAACAGATGAATATAAAAAGGTTAATTTTGCGGAATATGACAAGGAAGAATTGCGAAAGGCATTTCAGCTTGCTGTATTAAAAGGCATGAAGGAAGCAGTGCAGCCGCATCACGCGATGACTCCCGATGCTGTAGCTTTATTTACGGGCTATCTCGTTCAAAAGTTTATGAAAAAAGCTGAACATCTTACACTGCTGGATCCTGTAACAGGTTCAGGTAACTTATTGACTGCTGTATTAAACCAGCTTAAAGAAAAGCAATGTGAAGCTTTTGGTGTGGAGGTAGATGAAACACTATTGCGTTTAGCTTGGGTAAATGCAAATATTCAAAAACATAAAGTAGAACTCTTTCATCAAGATGTGATTAAACCTCTTTATGCTGATCCCGTAGACGTAGTCGTAGCTGATCTTCCGGTTGGATACTACCCAGATGACGAAAGTGCTAAAGTGTTTAAAGTCAGTGAAAAAGACGGCCACACATACGCACACCATCTCATCATTGAGCAAGCCGTACATCACCTGAAGGAATCTGGAATCGGAATATTTATCGTTCCTAACAACCTTTTTGAAAGCGAGCAATCAGGTTTGTTGAAGGATTGGATTAAAGAAAATGTAGCAATTTTAGGATTGCTTCAGCTGCCTGAATCTCTTTTTAAATCAACTGTCCATGCAAAAAGTATCCTTATTCTTCAGAAAAATGGCGAAGGAGCTATAAAACCTAAACAAGCAATGCTAGCGCAGCTTCCCTCCTTCTCGAATAAAGCAGGACTTGCGAATGTGATGGAACAAATAGATGAGTGGTTTAAAACTGAATGGGAACGTGAAAAATAACAGCGTGGGATAACCTATGCTGTTTTTTTTTGTTAAGTTGCAAACGCATTCAAATCTGAATTGCATGAATATAAGGTGTAAGCGTTTTACAGCCTTGATTATAAATAGGGGCAATGTTTAAATAAGGAAGGATTATAGTATTAATGAGTTAGAAGTGCGCACCAAAGCGCTCTTCTTTTTCATTGAATATGAAGGAGATGTCTATTTTGGCTAAAATTATTGCAATTAATGCCGGAAGCTCGTCCTTAAAGTTTCAGCTTCTGCAAATGCCAGAAGAAGAAGTTTTAACTAAAGGACTTGTTGAACGTATCGGTTTGAACGATTCTATTTTCACAACCGAAGTAAATGGTGAAAAAGTAAAAGAAGTAAAAGATATTCAAGACCACTCTGAAGCTGTATCTATGCTTTTAGATAAATTGATCAAACATAATATTATTTCTTCCCTTGATGAAATTGAAGGAATTGGCCACCGTGTCGTACACGGAGGAGAAAAGTTTAATGATTCAGTATTAATTACAGATGAAGTTTTAAAAGAAATCGAAGAGATTTCGTATCTTGCTCCATTGCATAACCCTGCAAACGTTGTGGGCATTAAGGCATTTAAAAATGTATTGCCGAATGTACCAGCAGTTGCTGTGTTTGATACAGCCTTCCATCAATCAATGCCGGAAAAGTCATTTCTTTACAGCTTGCCATATGAGTATTATGAGCAATACGGAATCCGTAAATATGGTTTCCATGGTACAAGTCATAAGTATGTTTCGGAAAGAGCGGCTGAACTTCTAGGCCGTCCGGTTGAACAGCTTCGTCTTCTTTCTTGCCATCTCGGAAACGGAGCAAGTATTGCAGCAATTGAAGGTGGTAAATCAATAGATACTTCTATGGGATTCACTCCTTTAGCTGGTGTAACAATGGGAACTCGCTCAGGAAACATTGACCCATCATTAATTCCTTACATCATGCAGAAGACGGGTCAAAGTGCTGAAGAAGTATTGAACGTGTTAAACAATAAGAGTGGTATGCTTGGCGTTTCTGGTTTCTCATCTGACCTGCGTGACATCGAGAGTGAAGCGGAGAAGGGAAATGAACGTGCTGAGCTTGCGCTAGAAGTATTTGCTAGCCGAATCCACAAGTATATCGGTTCTTATGCAGCAAGAATGGCAGGGATCGATGCAATCATCTTTACTGCAGGAATCGGTGAAAACAGTACAGCAGTCCGTGAGCGTGTACTGCGCGGATTAGAATTTATGGGTGTTTATTGGGATCCTGCTTTAAATCAGGTTCGCGGGAAAGAAGCATTTATCAGCTATCCGCATTCACCTGTAAAAGTAATCGTCATTCCTACAAACGAAGAAGTTATGATCGCAAGAGATACGATGCGTATCGCAATGTAGTTTATAGAAGCAATCGTTGTTCATGTGTATGGCATGAACAACGATTGCTTTTTTGATGTGTAAAGTTGACAGAAACACATGGATTTTTGAAGGAATTACATATAGATAAAACTTTCTTTTTTGCTACACTTTAAAAGAAAGTAATTAGATACAGATATTGTAATTTTATGAAGGAGGGGATCACGATGAAACTTCGCGTTTCAGCTGTGCAATATCATTTGCATACGATTTCCAGTTTTGAGGAGTTTGAAAAGCAGATCACACATTATGTGAAGATCGCTGCTGAATTTAAAACAGATTTTGTTTTATTTCCTGAGTTTATTACGACACAACTGATGTCGATTCCATATTTGAATCAAGCCCAGCAGATCAATCAGCTGCCCCAATTTACTGAGGTGTATTATCAGCTGTTTACATCTCTTGCAAAAGAGTACCGTGTTCATATTATCGGCGGAACACATGTCATTGAAGAACAGGGGAAGCTGTATAATGTAGCTCATCTATTCTATCCGGACGGAAGAATTGGCAAACAGCCGAAACTTCATATCACTCCTACCGAGGTAGAAGAATGGAACATAACCCCTGGCGAGGGCTTGCAGGTGTTTGAGACAAACAAGGGTACGATAGCGATATTAACATGCTATGATATTGAATTTCCTGAAGTAGTGCGTATGGCAAGAGCGATGGGAGCAGATGTGATATTCTGTCCTTCTTGTACCGATGATTCACAAGGCTTCCACCGAGTACGATATTCCTGTCATGCTAGAACAATCGAGAACCAGGTATATGTAGTAACAACTGGTACAGTAGGTTCCCTTCCAACAGTTGACTTTATGCGTATGAACTATGGCCAGGCGGCTGTTATTACACCTAACGATGTTCCGTTTCCGCAGAGAGGCATTATGGCTGAAGGAGACATCAACAACGACATGGTCATTAGTGCTGATCTTGATCTCGACCTCCTTTATGAGGTTCGGGAAAGCGGTTCGGTGACCACATGGAGAGATAGAAGGAGTGACCTTTATCCTGATTGGGAACACTTTGTAAAAGAAGAACTGATCGGGTAACAAGTGAAGGTGAAATGGAGGATGCTGTTCATGTACAGAAAAGAACAATATCTTTATAAACAAGGTAAAGCATACAAGGCTGTCGTTCGAAATTATTCACAGCAAGACTTTGAAGAACTGATCAGCATTCAGAAAGAAAGTTTTCCGCCTCCTTTCCCTTCAGAACTTTGGTGGAACGAAGAGCAACTAAGCAATCATATAACACTCTTTCCCGAAGGTGCTCTTTGTGTGGAGATTGACGGCAAGCTTGCCGGTTCTATAACAGGGCTTCTTGTAAAACTGGATCTTAACAACATTGAACATACATGGGAAGAGATCACAGACAATGGTTATATTCGGAACCATGATAAAGATGGAGATACATTATATATTGTAGATATTTGTGTACGCCCTTCCTATCGAAGCCTTGATCTGGGTAAACTTCTTATGCAATCTATGTATGAAACAGTGATCAGCCTTGGGGCAAAGCGGCTCCTCGGAGGAGGGAGAATGCCGGGATTTCATAAACATTCACATGAGATGAATCCAGAGGAATACCTCGAGGGAGTAGTAAAAGCGGAGATCCGCGATCCTGTTATTTCCTTCTTGCTCCGCTGCGGAAGAACTCCTTTACAAATTGTGTCTAATTATCTGGAAGATGAAGAGTCTCATAACTATGCCGCTTTGATGGAATGGAAAAATCCTTTTATACAATAGGTATCGTTAAGGTATGGTTAATTTTCAATAAAATATATATTGGGGGAGAAACATGGAATATATAAAGATAAAAAATATTGATGATCCTTTATTTGTACAATTTTATTCGCTGATGAAAGAGATCTTTCCAAAAGAAGAAGTATTGGATTTTGAACTTTGGAGAGAACCCCTTATCGATCCTTCTATCCGGATGTTTGTTGCAGTAGACGAAGGTAAAGTAGTCGGAGCTACTGAGTACCGCTATTATCCTGATATGAATATTGCTATGACGGATTTCACACTGATCGGCCAAGAAGGAAAAGGAATCGGTATTTTCCTTGCAAAAAATAGGCTGGAGGATCTTAATCGACTTGCAGCAGAACACGGAAAAAAGATTCGTGGAATGTTCGCAGAAATCTATAATCCTTATAAGGTGGAGGCGATTCCGTTCGGAGGGGTTTCTGCGATGAATCCTTATGTCCGGCGTGAGGTATTGTCCCACATGGGATACCAGAAACTGAACTTCTCTTATGTACATCCATCATGGCTCGATGACGGGGGAGCGGTAAGCGGATTGGACCTTTGTTTCCTTCCGTTCGATTCTGAAATCACTTCATTAAGCGGAGGTTTTATTGCCGAGTTTCTTTCCACCTATTACAGTGTTTTGGAAAAAAAACCTGCAGAATGGCTAAAGATGATTCAAATTTTGCAGGACAAAGAGAAAATTGAGCTTGTAGCTATATAAAACGGATTGCTTGTTCCTGAGGGAGCAAGCTTTTTATACGTTAAGAAAGATAATATTTTTGCAGGTTAGATAGATCGATACACCAAAAATTTTCAAGAACTAAATATTAGGTCAACCATGTCGCTAGCTTTGCATACAGTCATGCCAACCGGCGAATTTTCTTTATTTGGTGTAAAATGATAGTACTATGAGTGAAGCGGGTGATGGTGTGACTTCTGCCATTTTAGGAAAGGTTATTCGAGAGAAGCGTGAACAGCTTACGAGAGTAAAGTCCAGTTATCTCTCTTTTAAAACGTTTAAAGAGGAAAGTGAACAAACCGAATTTTCATATGAACCCGGCTTGTTGTTTGTGTTAGAGGGAAAAGTGAACTATCGTGTGGGTGATGATGAATTCCGAACAGTAAAGACCGGGGATTTCCTGCTGTACCCAAAAGGAGTCACTATTACGATTGAAGCAGAAAAAGAATCGCTTGGGGCTTTGTTTTACCTGAAGAAAGAGATTGTTGAACAGTTTATTCAGATGCTTATTCAGTATGGAAAAAGAAAGCTCGAGTTAAAGGAAACCAATAGAGTGTGCATTCTACATCAAGACTGGTCTGCAGAAATAGGAGCAGTTCTTGCTGAGACCATAGAAAGAGTAACGAGTCTTAATGAAGACCAGGATTTCTTTGTGGTACTTTTGTTGAACAAACTGCTGTACTTCATCTTTCCGGATGAACATATGCTCTCAAAGATTTCGTACATGATGGAAACCAATTATTACCCTGATCCTGTATTAAATACAGAGGGTTTTTTCCTGGAAAACTATCATCAAAGAATTCGGATTCAGCATTTATTGGAGATAGCAATGGTTAGTGAGTCCCAGTTGAACCGTCTGTATAAAAAATATATCGGAATGTCTCCTATGGAGCGGCTGACAGATATAAGGATGGAGCAAGCCGCAATCCTGCTTCGCAATCCAGCCGTTGCAATCGCTGATATTGCTGCCCAAGTAGGTTATCAGAGTACATCAGCTTTTCTTCAGCAGTTTAAAAAGAAGTTTGCTCTTAGTCCAAAGGAGTTTCAAAAGTTAAGTTCACGGTAAATGATTGATGAATATTTAGTCATTTTTTACTTCATTGCTTGTTTATACTAAACTATAAAAAAAGACAAAGGAGGAGCAGCATGTCTTATACCGAGCGTGAAGAACAGATATGGAAATCGATCGAAGCGTGGGAACAAAATTATTTTACATATGAGCCAACGGATTTTGGGCGAACTTATGAAAAATGGGTTACCAACCGACTCACCCTTTTACCAGATGAAATGCAGGATAAAATAGGAGGTTATGTGGATTCTGTGCTTTTCCATATTCATGCCCTTATTCAAAACTCGCAATTTCAGCTTGATACCAAACAGCGGCTGCTTTCCGAAGCAAGAGTCTTCAGAGACGATATTTATGAAATAGAAGATCTAAAAAAGTGTACGATTGACCAGCTTTCCTATATGGCTGATCAGCAAATCGCACGGAATAGACTGCTGTCCTTTTCCCAGGGGGGGCTTGCGGGTACGGGTGGTGTGCTCTTTTTGGGAACTGATCTCCCAGCGATGGTAGCTCTCGGTGTTCGTTCTGTCCAGTCGATAGCTATGCATTATGGCTATGATATCCAGAGACCATCTGAAATGATGCGCTCACTGAAAGTGTATCATGCTGCAACGATGCCAAAGCGTTACCAGCAGGAAAAGTGGGATGAACTGATGGAGGAGATACGAGGGGAAGATGATCCAATCTTTTATGCAGGTACAGATGTCGTTGCTGATATTTCCTGGATGTCTCATCCAGTTAAACAAATTGTAAAGGTGATGGCTATTTTGCTGGTAAGAAAGAAACTCATGCAGGGCATTCCTGTTTTTGGGATGGCGCTCGGAGCTGTATTGAACTATCAGCAATCAAGAAAAATAACTGAAATTGCACATAAGTTTTATCAAAAAAGATATCTCTTTGAAAAATATAACGGATAGGTGTTCATTTTATGAGTATACAAGAACATAAAGCACTAGCACCTGAGAAAGCAAAATGCATGATTGTAACCGTAAGCGATACAAGAAATAAGGATACAGACAAATCCGGCAGGATCATTCGATCATTCCTCACTGAACAAAATCATGACATCCGTGAGTATAGAATTGTAAGTGATGACATGAATTTGATTAATGAAGCGGCTCAAGCTGCTATTAAGGATGAAGAGATTGATGTTGTCATATTTAATGGAGGAACAGGAATCGCCCCCAGAGATGTAACGATAGAATCCTTATCATCATTATTTGAAAAAGAAATCACCGGATTCGGGGAGCTTTTCCGTATGATAAGCTATACAGAAGATATAGGTTCAGGGGCAATGCTTAGCCGTGCTGTTGCCGGAGTGCACGGAAAAACAGCTATTTTTGCACTGCCAGGTTCATCGGGTGCTGTGAAGCTCGGAATGGAAAAATTAATTTTGCCAGAACTTACGCATATCGTACAACAGCTTCATAAATAAAAAGAGGATGCATAGGCACCCTCTTTTTTTTGTGTATTTTATCCGTGTATTTTCATGGTTACCTGCTGGTTTAATCTGTACCAAAGCCAGAGATCATTAATGATGGATGCTTGGCTTGCAATTTTATCGTTTAATTCACAGGATAACTCAAAGTTTTCTTCTAATGATAAACGGTCTTGAAGTTTATTAATTTGTGTTTCAATTTCTCTAATTCGGTCTGGAATCGTGCCTCTAATCTTTTCCCATTGCAGCATAATGGCTGCTTGTTCAGCCCTATTATATGCTTCCCATGATTTATGCAACTTAGGAACTGAAATTCCAAGCTTATCATCCCAAACAAAATGGTTGTGCATCCGATCATCACCTCTTACTTCCATTGTACAAAAGGCGCTGCAATGTAGCCAGAATAATCACTGATATTATTTTTATACATTTTTAAGAATAACCTTGCATTTTATTCTCTCTTTTTGTTATAGTATGAATTATTATAAATGGTATTTTTATAAACAATTATGTATAAAAATAAATAAAATATACATTATCAAGTTTTCAGGAGGAGAGATATTATATGGGAAAAAAGGTTGTTTTAGCGTACTCTGGGGGATTAGATACATCGGTAGCAATTCCGTGGCTGGCAGAAAAGGGCTATGAGGTAATTGCACTATGCCTGGATGTTGGCGAAGGGAAGGACCTTCCATTTATCCAATCTAAAGCTTTGTCAATTGGAGCTTCAGAATCTATCGTATTAGATGTCCAAAAAGAATACGCAGAAGAATATGCATTAGTTGCACTGCAGTCACATGCAATGTATGAAGGGAAATATCCGTTGATCTCTGCATTGAGCAGACCTTTAATCGCAAAAAAATTAGTAGAAACGGCTAAAAAATACGGAGCTACTGCAGTTGCTCATGGATGTACAGGAAAAGGGAACGACCAAGTTCGATTTGAAGTTTCAGTTGCAGCTTTAGCTCCGGATCTTGAAGTATTAGCGCCAGTGCGTGAATGGAGCTGGTCACGTGAAGAAGAGATTCAATATGCAAAACAGCATGATATTCCTGTTCCGATTAAAAAAGAAAATCCTTTTTCTATTGACCAGAACTTATGGGGAAGAAGCAATGAGTGCGGGATTTTAGAAGATCCATGGGCAGCTCCTCCAGAAGAAGCATATGAGATGACAGCTGCACTGGAAAATACACCAGATGAGCCTCAAATCGTTGAAATCGGATTCGAAAAAGGTGTTCCAGTTTCATTAAACGGAAAGAACGTTTCACTTGAAAAGCTTATTGATCAGCTTAACGAATGGGGCGGTGCACATGGTGTTGGACGTATTGACCATGTTGAAAACCGACTGGTTGGAATTAAATCACGTGAAGTGTATGAATGTCCTGCAGCTACGACCTTAATTAAAGCCCATAAAGAGCTTGAAGATTTGACACTTGTTAAAGAAGTCGCTCACTTCAAGCCGATCATCGAAAAGAAAATGACTGAATTAATCTATGAGGGTCTATGGTTCTCTCCATTAAATGCATCTTTAAAAGCCTTTTTAGATGAAACACAGACTTATGTAACAGGAACTGTGCGAGTTAAATTCTTCAAAGGCCACGCAATTGTGGAAGGAAGAAAATCACCTTACTCACTCTACGATGAAAAACTTGCTACTTATACATCTGACGACATGTTTGATCACGGTGCTGCAAAAGGATTTATCTCATTATGGGGTCTGCCGACAAAAGTTAGCAGCATGGTTCAAAAAAATGAGGTGAGAGTGTGAAAAAATTATGGGGAGGCCGTTTTTCGAAACAGCCGGAAGAATGGGTAGATGAATTTGGAGCTTCCATATCTTTTGATAAACAACTAGCTAGCCATGACATTAATGGCAGCCTTGCTCATGCCAAAATGTTATTCCAAAGTGAAATTATCGAAGAGAGTGCATATGAAAATATAAAAAATGGTCTTCAAGATCTTCAAGTACAAGAGCAGGAAGGCAAGCTGGAGTATTCAGTAAAGTATGAAGATATACATTTGAACCTTGAGAAGCTGCTTACCGATCAAATCGGTCCGGATGGCGGAAAACTCCATACCGCAAGAAGCCGAAATGACCAAGTGGCAACTGATTTTCATCTTTTTGTAAAAGAAGAAACCCTGGTCATTATAGATCATATTAATGAACTTCAAAACTCACTGCTGAATTTAGCTGAAGACCATGTTGAAACAATTATTCCTGGGTACACGCACCTTCAGCGTGCACAGCCTGTTTCATTTGCTCATCATCTATTAGCTTATTTTTGGATGCTTGAACGAGATAAAGAGAGGCTTCAAGACAGTTTGAAAAGAACAGATATTATGCCGCTTGGAGCAGGTGCACTTGCTGGAACAACATTTCCGATTGATCGAAATGTAACAATGAACGAACTAGGATTCTCTAAAAAATATTTAAACAGCTTAGATGCAGTCAGTGATCGAGATTTTGCTATCGAATCCTGCAGCAATGCTTCCATGATCATGATGCATTTATCACGTTTTTGTGAAGAACTGATCCTCTGGTCATCTGAAGAATTTGGGTTTATCGAGATCAGTGACAGCTTCACAACCGGCAGCAGCATGATGCCGCAGAAAAAGAATCCGGATATGGCTGAGCTGATTCGCGGAAAAAGCGGAAGAGTATATGGTTCTCTTCTTTCATTGCTTACATTAATGAAAGGTCTTCCCCTTGCATATAACAAAGACATGCAAGAAGACAAAGAGCCGGTATTTGATGCTGTAAAAACAGTCAAAGGCTGCTTGAGCATTATGACTGGCATGATGAATGAAATAAAGATTAATGAAGACCGAATGAACAAAGCCGTCCATCAAGATTTTTCAAATGCAACAGAACTTGCAGATTATCTTGCGAAGAACGGGATTCCTTTTAGAGAAGCACATGAACTAGTAGGGCAGATGGTTCTTAATTGCATTCAAAAGGGATGCTATCTGCTAGATATTAGCCTTGAGGAATATAAAGAATGGTGTCCGGTCGTAGAAGAGGATTTGTATGAGGCACTTTCTCCAAAGACTGCAGTTGAAAAAAGAAATTCTGAAGGCGGAACCGGATTCCAAGCAGTACGCCAGCAGCTTGAGGCAGCAAAATCCGCCGTATATATTTCCAATAATTAACCGAGATAACTTTCTCCTGAAGACAGAAACTAATGGCAAGGTTTCAATATCGAAGGAGGAAGTTACATGGAATATGAGAAGCATCCGAATCAGCAGCTGGAATATGATCAAGAAGGCGAAATGACCGTTCATCAGCAGATTACTGAAGCTTACCAAAGCGGAGTTGTTGATAAAGTTGATCAAGGCCAGCAGCGCACAAAGTTAGACGAAGAGGAAAGTCTTCAATAGCAATAAAGTAAGGATAACTCACCAGGAGTTATCCTTTTTCTATTTACTTATATATATCGCAGACAACATTAAGGAAAACACACGATAATTTTATTAATCGCACGTTAAATATACGTGATTTTCGGCATGCTTCGACACGTACTTTCTCTCTTCAATCACGTTCTAATGAATGTTTCTTTATAATTCGGGAACATTAAAAGCTGTCTTACAAATAGAAATAAATCCGTCTTTTTATTTTAGTTTTTTGGTGGTATGGTAACTATAGATATGAAGAAAAAATTTCCAATAACTTTCAGGGAGGGAATGCAGTGAAGATCGGTGTACCGACTGAAATTAAAAATAATGAAAACAGAGTTGCAATGACTCCTGCTGGTGTACTAAATTTAGTGGCGTCTGGCCATGAAGTTTTTATACAAAAAGGTGCTGGAATTGGATCTGGTTTTTCAGATGAAGAATATGAAGGTGCAGGCGGAGTAATTGTTGAGACTCCGACCCAAGCGTGGTCAATGGAAATGGTTATGAAAGTTAAAGAACCATTGCCGGAAGAGTACTGTTTTTTTCGTGAAGGTCTGATTTTATTCACTTATTTGCATCTGGCTCCTGAACCTGAATTGACAAAAGCTTTAACTGAAAATAAGGTAATCGGAATTGCGTACGAAACCGTTCAGCTTCCAAATGGAACGCTCCCATTATTGACACCGATGAGTGAAGTTGCTGGAAGAATGGCCGCACAAATTGGCGCACAGTTTTTAGAGAAGCCTAAAGGCGGACTTGGGATTCTGCTAAGCGGAATTCCAGGTGTAAGGCGCGGAAAGGTAACTGTTATTGGCGGTGGAGTTGTGGGAACGAATGCAGCTAAAATTGCTATGGGTCTTGGTGCTGACGTTACTATTATCGATTTAAACCCTGAACGTCTTCGTCAGCTCGATGATATTTTTGGTGTCGAGATCAATACTCTGATTTCGAACCCCCTTAACATAGCACTTGCTGTTCAAGAATCGGCTTTAGTTATTGGTGCAGTTCTAATTCCGGGTGCAAGGGCACCGAAACTGGTAACAGAAGAGATGATTAAGGGGATGCAGCCGGGATCTGTCATCGTTGATGTAGCTATTGACCAAGGTGGAATTTTTGAAACAGTTGATCGCATTACGACACATGACAACCCTACTTATGAAAAACATGGTGTGCTGCATTATGCGGTTGCGAATATGCCTGGAGCTGTTCCGCGTACATCCACAATTGGTCTGACTAACGTAACGGTTCCTTATGCATTGCAGATTGCTAACAAAGGATATATTAGAGCTTGTCTGGATAATGAAGCATTATTAAAAGGTATAAATACACTCCATGGCTTTGTAACCTATAAAGCAGTTGCAGAAGCTCATCAGTTAGACTACAAAGACGCAGGTTCAATTCTGGCTCAAAAACAATAACTGAAAAGAATAAAAGTCCGATTTTCAGCCTTTAATTCCTTGTGGCTGGAATCGGACTTTTTTTATGTCCTATAATAGGGTATGAAAAGGAAAGTAGGATGCAATAACGAATCCTATTATTTGAAGGAGGGTGTATTTATAATGAAAGTGACGTATCATGGACATTCTGTACTTGAAATTCAAACGGGTGAGCACTCCGTTTGGATCGACCCTTTTATTAATGGAAATGGTCAATGTAAAATCAGCGTTGAAGATGTTAAAGCAGATGTAATTCTTTTAACGCATGGTCATAATGATCATGTTGGCGACACAGTGGAAATTGCAAAGAAAAATAACAGCTTGGTTGTTGCGCCGTTTGAACTTGCAAACTACATTGCTTCAAAAGGTGTAGAAACACACCCGATGCATATCGGAGGCAGCCGTAAATTTTCATGGGGAAAAGTGAAATTCACACAAGCCTTTCATGGATCTAGTTACGAGGAAGAGGACGGAACAGTCGTCTATACAGGTATGCCTGCAGGAATTTTATTTTCCTCTGACAATAAAACCCTTTATCATGCAGGGGACACTGCACTCTTTTCCGATATGAAAATGATCGGTGAACTGGAGAAACCTGACGCAGCTTTCTTGCCGATTGGAGATAATTTTACGATGGGACCAGAAGATGCCTTAATCGCAGCTAAATGGATCGGAGCTCCAATAACCGTTCCTATTCATTACAATACTTTCCCGCCTATCGAACAAGATCCAGAAAGCTCTTTTGTGTCCAAGCTCGGAAGTAAAGGAAAAGTGCTTCAGAGTGGTGAAAGCTTAAATATATAAATGATTCTAACCTCCCTTTCTATGCATACGAATGATAGTAAGGGAGGTTGTTTTATGAGTCAGGAAAAAATAGCAAAGTTACTTATGCTTGTCGTATTGTTTTACGTGGGATTACCTGCATTATCATTTGAAGGCCTTACGATGCAAACCTTTTTTTCAGTTGCCTGGACAGGATTTGCTGGCATGCTGGTGTTAAGTTTACTGTTTAATAAAAATGAAGCTAGAAAAAGAACAGTTAAGAGGCAGCCTTTTGTTAATCAAAAGTCACGAAAAAGGGTGCACATGGAAAGTTGAGTTTCTGTTCCATTGCCTGTATAATCTGTATTAGTCAAATAACTGAAACAGATAGATACAGGTAAAAGGAACGGTGAATGCAATGCTAACAAAGCATGAACAAATATTGCAGCACATTATTGAGCTTGATGTTGGGTCGAAAATCTCCGTTCGGCAAATCGCAAAAGATTTAACAGTTAGTGAAGGAACGGCCTATCGAGCGATTAAAGAAGCAGAAAACCAAGGGATTGTCAGCACGATTGAACGTGTAGGGACCATTCGCATTGAACGGCAAGCAAAAAGCAATATTGAAAAATTAACATTTGCCGAAGTTGTTAATATTGTTGAAGGACAGGTACTTGGAGGCAGAGCTGGACTTCATAAAACCTTGCACAAATTTGTAATCGGTGCAATGAAACTAGAAGCGATGATGCGCTATGTTGATGCGGGGAGTTTATTGATTGTCGGTAACCGTGTTAATGCTCATGAGTTAGGGTTGAAGGCTGGCAGCGCGATTTTGATCACCGGTGGATTTGACACGGAAGAAGAAGTGAAAAGACTTGCTGACGAATTAGAACTGCCGGTTATCTCTACGAGTTATGATACGTTTACTGTTGCGACAATGATCAATAAGGCGATTCATGACCGGTTAATTAAAAAAGATATTGTACTAGCTTCAGATATTCTAATTCCAATTGATGAAACACATTATCTTTTTCAGAACGATAAGGTCGAGCGCTGGCATGAACTTAACCGTGAAACAATGCACAGCCGTTATCCTGTAGTAGATCAATCGAATCGTGTAACCGGTGTAGTAACATCGAAAGATATTATTGGTGTATCCGAGGACATGAATATTGAAAAAGTGATGACACGATCACCATTAACAGTAACTGAAAAAACATCTGTCGCAGCATGTGCACACATGATGATTTGGGAAGGCATTGAGCTGCTTCCGGTTACAGGTTCTTCACATAAACTGATCGGAATCTTAACCCGGCAAGATGTGTTAAAGGCAATGCAGATGATGCAGAAGCAGCCTCAAGTGGGTGCGACATTCGATGATTTAATCACGACAGAATTAAAAGAACATAAGTATGAGAATGAAGTTAACTTCACCTGTAAAATTACTCCGCAAATGACGAATCATTTAGGAACAGTTTCATACGGGGTATTAATGACGCTAGTAACAGAAACAGCTCGCAAGACTTTAAGAAGAATTAAAAAAGGTGATTTAGTCGTTGAAAATGTAACCTTTTACTATATTAAGCCTGTTCAAATAGAGAGTGAAATACAATTTGTTCCAAGAGTACTGGAAGTGAGCAGGAAATTTGGAAAAGTAGATGTTGAGATATATCATGACGGTAAGATTGCAGGGAAGGCTATGATGATGGCTCAACTAATCGATCACCGGTCTTAAAAAACAAATCACCAAGCAGCATTCTTTTAGAAGCGAACTTTTTTAAAGGCTGTTTTTCGTAAACTTTGTTGCTTTTGTAAGAGGTTAATTTCCGTTACAGGGCTCGCTTTCCTCAGGGTGTGCGGTGAGCCCATTCGTCGCCTTGCGACATTGAATGGTCTCACCTGTCCCACTCATCCTGCAGGACAAGGAAGGCTCCGGCAGCGATATATCGCACGAAGAAAATATGATTTTCATTTTCGAGGAGTCTCGCCCTTCCACTCCAACTAACTTTTCATTGAAGCAATTTATGTCAAAACCTCTCAGTAGCAACAATCTTTTAGAAAAGAGCGTTTTTTTAATTGTTGCTTAAAAGACTTCACTGACAAGTTGATTGGAGTGTAAGATGTGAGACTCCTGGGGGATCAGTTTGACAGGTGAGACACCTAAGGACGCAAAGCGTCGAGGTTGCTCACCGCACGCCCCCCGGAAAGCGAGCATCTGAAACGGAGATCAACCACTTCCACGAGCATCAAAGCTAACGAAAACAGCCAAGAAAAAAGTCCCCTTCGGAGGGACTTTTTCATACTATTTTCAGTTCGTTTCTTTTGCTTCTTGACGAGCAAGTGTTAAAAAATGCTTGTACATTTTCCAGTTCATCAGTAAAAGAACGATTCCGTAAGCCAGGAAAATAAGAGCAACCCAAAGCTGAACACGGCCTTCTACAGCTGTTAATTCGTTTAAACCAAAGGAAGCTAAAAATGCCCCAAGCGCCATCTTTGCTTTTGTCGCAGTCCATTGTTTATAAAAAGGCTCTTTTGCACGTACTTCACGAACTTTATAAAACACATAAAGAGCAAAAGAAAGTATAATAAGGATAATAAAAATCGGCATTGAAAATTCCCCCAAGTATTTACTCCACTATATTGTAAACGTTTAAAACAAGAATTGCCACAACTAGGTGTAAAAGGAGTTCATTATGAAAGAGGAAATTTTAAATAAAATTAAACAATATGAACGAATTATTATTCACAGACATGTAAGACCAGATCCCGATGCGCTTGGTTCACAAGGCGGACTTGCGGCCATAATTAAGGCAAGCTTTCCTGAGAAGGAAGTTTATGCAGTGGGGGAAGAGGATGATAGCCTTATCTTCTTAAATAAAATGGATACTATCGAAGACGACATGTACAGAGGATCTTTAGTAATAATATGCGATACGGCGAATTCGCCAAGAGTCAGTGATACGCGTTACACTTTAGGTGAAACGGTTATAAAGATTGATCATCATCCTAATGAAGATCCGTATGGTGATTTAGTTTGGGTAGATACAGCGGCAAGCTCAACAAGTGAAATGATTATGGATTTTTATCTCTATGGAGCTGATAATGGCTTAAGGCTGAATACTAATGCCGCGAGACTTTTGTATGCTGGTATTATTGGTGATACAGGGCGGTTCTTGTTTTCGAATACAACAGAAAAGACACATAGATATGCAGGTATGCTGATTAAAACAGGTTTTGCACCTTCTGAGATTCATGAGAACCTTTATAAAATTTCAGAGAAGCTGGTAAGATTAAATGGTTATGTTCTTCAGCATTTTTCAATTGTAGATGAATGTGTCGGTTATATTCATCTCACAGAAGAAACATTAAAGAAATATGATGCAAGTGCGGGTGAGGCTTCACTTTTAGTCAATTCATTCTCGCATGTTGAAGGCCTGTTAGCTTGGGTTTTCTTTGTGGATGAGCCTGATCAAATCAGGGTCAGACTTCGTTCAAAAGGACCGGTTGTAAATAAGATTGCAGCTAAGTTTAATGGAGGAGGACACCCTAGAGCATCAGGAGCTACTGTATATACGAAAGAAGAGACTCAGTCTGTTCTTTCAGAATTAAGGAAAGCTTGTATTGAATATAAAAACAAATAAAAAAGGCCTCATCGGGGGGCCTTTTTACACTTTCGAAGACTTGCAATCAAGCCTTACATTGTGTAGTCATTAATTTTTTTCTGGGATAAACCAAGAGCCTAGATCAGTAACATCTTCATGAACTTTCAAGTTTAACTTAGCGAGCTCTCTTTTAATTAAATCTGCTACTTCTTTCGTTTCTGCGAAAGCAGAGAAACCATTCTGCAATTCTTTAACCTTTTCACGTGCAAGTTCTTTTCGATTAATAATCATTTTAGTTTCCCCCCAATATTCACTCTTTTAATAATATTCTATACAAAAAATGGGGTAAATGCTATTCTGCAGCCTAAAGATTCATGAAAACGTAATATTTAGACCATAATTTATGCATATTCATTCAATCACACGAGCAGAAATATAAATTCGCAGTATTCCCGTATAGAGATATAAGTGATCGATATTCACCTCATATTTTTGTTCATCATCAAACTGAAACAGTTTATTTTCGATAGCTTGTACGAGTAAAACGTGACTTTTTGCGATTGTCTCGGTATCCTCACCTATCAGATGCTCCAGATCATCCTCGACTGCCTTTGTTAAATGCAGTTTAGTCAGGTTAGACAATTTATCAGATGTGGTATTTGAAAAACGGACATTAATTTCATGCAGTTTGAATTTCTTTGCCAGTTCTTCATTTGCTTTCTTATCATCAGAAGTGAGAATTTCATTTTTTTTCTTATAATCATCTAACTCTGTCTTTTGTTCTTTTACTAATTGAATTAGTCGTTCATGCGCTAACCCGCCTTGAAAAAGGAAAAACGCCCAGCCAATGATGAAGCCGATGGCGACTCCTGCAAAAAAACGCTGATAGCCCTTTCGGTGATAGAGCGGCGGAATCCTCATTAGTTCATATGCTCCTGGCTTAGCCATTGAATTAAAATAATTGCCGTATTAGCACCTGCAATTGCAACAAAGATATAAGTGAGCTGCTTAAAAATCTCAAAAGTTGCTCCAGTTTCAAAGCTTCTTTCAAAGTTTGATATGGTATCAAATGTACCTCCGATTGCTGCAACAATCGCCCAGATTTTTAGTTTTTTAGCCAGTTCCATCATTTCGAGAATAGGGGCTTTTCCAACAAGAAATGCTGCGAGTCCGCCTATTAGCGCACCTCCTAGAAGCACACCAAATGCAATGGCAAAATCAAGAATTATATTTGCAAAAAAATCGCGTACCATGAGAACCCTCCTCTCTTATCCAATGTATGGATAATAAAAGAAGAGTATGCTCGTTTTACAGATAAAGAGTTTAACAGACATCGGATAGCCTGTTTCATTAACACACTCTTACTTCTATACTATAATGGAGTTGGAAATAGGTGCAAAAAAGGAAGTGAAGGTATGGGATTTGTTCCACTGCATATACATAGCGAGTATTCTCTTCTCGAAAGCTCTTGCCGCATAGAAGCACTTGTAGAACTAGCAGCTGAATCTGGTTTTTCTGCATTGGCATTAACAGATAAAGGCAATATGTATGGAGCATTAAAATTTTATACGGCATGCAAAAAAGCGGGTATAAAGCCAATTATAGGTTTAGAGGCGGAAATTAGAGAATCAGATTCGGAAAGTGATTCACATACAAAACAATGGAGTAAGATCCTTTTATATGCACAAAACAAAGAAGGGTATCAGAATCTTCTGAAGCTATCGACACTAATGCAAACAAAGCAGGGTGGAGATATCACACCTGTAACACATGAAGAACTTTCCATGCATTCAAAAGGTATTATTGCTTTATCGTCAGGTCCAGAAGGGGAGATTCAACAGTATCTTTCCGCTGAAAGACGTGAAGCGAATTTGCTGGAAAGATGTATTCGTTTTTATCAAGATGTTTTTCCGGATCGTTTCTACCTTGGTCTGGAGGATCATGGTACAGGCTTTGAGAAGACATTAAATCTTCAACTTCAGTCTCTTGCAAGAGAATTTAATCTTCCGCTCCTTTGTGCGCATGAAATCTATTATTTACATGCTGAGGATGCAAAGGCTCATGATGTTCTTGTTTGCATCAAAAATGGAGAGAAGATAAATAATCCTGACAGGTATAAACTGCCTACAGGAGAATTTTATTTTAAATCTCACAGTGAAATGGAACGATTATTCTCCCATTCATCTGAAGTATTAGAAGAAACTCAAAGACTAGCGGACATGTGCAGCCTTGAGCTCACTTTAGGAGAGATTGCACTTCCGAAATATCCTGTTCCGGGTGAAAGAGACAGTTTTGAATATTTGACAGAGTTATGCTTAATAGGTGTAAAGAATAGATTTGATACGGTGACTTCTGAAATCGAAAACCGTCTCCAATATGAACTTAATATTATTAAGAACATGAATTTTGAAGATTATTTCCTGATCGTATGGGATTTTATGAAATATGCACATGATGTAAAGATGATAACCGGACCTGGAAGAGGTTCGGCTGCGGGATCTTTAGTTGCATATGTGCTTGAGATTACCAATGTGGATCCGATTCATCACAGTCTCATTTTTGAACGGTTTCTAAATCCTGAGCGGGTTACGATGCCTGATATTGATATAGATTTCCCGGATAATCGCCGCGATGAAGTTTTGAGGTATGTAGCGGAAAAGTACGGTACAGATTATGTAGCTCAAATTATTACGTTCGGTACACTTGCCGCAAGAGCTGCTGTGAGAGACGCAGGCAGAGTGATGGACTTGCCTCCGGGCCTGATTGATCAAACTGCGAAAAATATTCCTTCTAGACCAGGCATCTCTTTAGAAGACGCATTAAAAGAATCACATGGTTTGCAGAAGACTTATCAATCAGATCAAAGTGTGCAAAAACTTATTGAAATTGCGATGAAGCTTGAGGGTCTCCCGAGGCATGCTTCAACCCATGCTGCAGGGGTTGTACTCTCCCGAACCCCTCTCGTACAGACGGTTCCCTTGCAAACAGGACATGATGGAATTCCGTTAACTCAGTACAGTATGGAATGGCTTGAAGCTGCCGGACTATTGAAAATGGATTTTCTTGGCCTGCGCAATCTTTCATTAATTGAAAATATTTTGCTATCTATAGAAAAAAATGAACAAATCAAGATTAACCTTAATGAAATATCATTCACTGATCCAAAGACTTTTGAACTTCTTTCACAAGGTGACACGACAGGAGTATTCCAATTAGAATCAGACGGCATGCGAAAAGTTCTGCAGCAGCTTAAACCTACTGAATTTGAAGACATTGTTGCTGTCAATGCCTTATACAGACCAGGACCCATGAAGAACATACCAGATTATATCGGTGGCAAAAACGGTCTG
Organism: Fictibacillus sp. NPDC058756; assembly: GCF_042746035.1. Taxonomy (NCBI): domain Bacteria; kingdom Bacillati; phylum Bacillota; class Bacilli; order Caryophanales; family Fictibacillaceae; genus Fictibacillus; species Fictibacillus sp. NPDC058756. The sequence continues at coordinate 1,147,987 of NZ_JBHYPU010000001.1, forward strand.
AAAACAGTGGAGTACATGCATCCCGATTTAGAGCCAATTTTAAAGAGCACGTACGGAGTAATTGTATACCAGGAACAAATTATGCAGATCGCGACAAAGGCAGCTGGCTTTACACTGGGTGAAGCAGATTTGCTGAGAAGAGCAGTCGGAAAGAAAAAGCGTGAAATTTTGATGAAAGAACGCGAACATTTTGTTGCAGGCTGTTTAAATCAGGGATATGATGAAAAGTCTGCAGATGCTTTATATGATCTGATTGTACGGTTTGCTGATTATGGTTTTCCAAGAAGCCATGCAGTAGCTTACAGTGTTATCGCATATCAGCTCGCCTTTTTAAAAGCCAATTACCCCATTCATTTTATGGCAGCATTACTTTCGAGCGTTATTGGCAATCATGATAAAGTAAATCAGTATATTAAGGAATCGATGCAAAAGGGCGTTCAAATTTTCCCTCCCTCTATTAAAAAGAGTACAGCAATTTTCACACCTGAAGAATCAGGTATTCGCTTTGGTCTTTTGGCCGTTAAAAACGTAGGGATAAATGCCATTCATACCTTAATGCACGAAAATAAAAAGGAGCCATTTCAAGACCTTTTTGAAATATGTGCACGGTGTCCTCAAAAAATTGTGAACAAAAGAACACTGGAGTCTTTGATTTTTGCAGGAGCGATGGATGATTTAGGCGAAGACAGAGCTGTATTGCTTGCTTCGCTTGAAACAGCAATTGAATATGGTGAGGAATTTCAGGAAATATCGAGAAAAAATCAGATGTATCTGTTTGATGATGATATTAATCTTCCTAAACCTTCTTACGTCCACGTTCAGCCCTTTCAGGATAGTGAGAAACTGAAATTCGAGAAAGAATCATTAGGTTTTTTCTTCTCATCACACCCTTTAGAAAGATTCCGCACTGTGCTGAAAAGCTGGGCAGCAACTGACATAGCTGGTATTAAGGGTAAAGATCCTTCTGTACGACTTGGTGTTTTAATAGATAAAGTCCGTGTCATAAAAACGAAAAAAGGAGAACTAATGGCCTTTCTTTCGATAAGTGATGAAAGCGGAGAGATAGAGGCTGTCGTTTTCCCAAAAGTGTACGAGTCATATCATGTACTTCTGCAAAAAGGAGAGCAACTGTTTTTGGAAGGAAGTGTTGAACAGCGAAATGATGCTTTGCAAGTATTGATAAATAAATGCAAGCCGCTGCATGAACTGAAATCAAAAGAGCAAGCTGCTGTGTTTATCAAAATCGATAAACAGCATCATTCACCTGAACATTTGAATGCGATCAAGCAAATATTGGATCAATCGAAAGGAAGCATTCCCGTTGTTTTGATCTATGAAGAAACAAAACAAAAAGTACAGATATCACAAAAAATTAATGCTACAGAGGATTTGCTCTTGGAGCTTCAATCCGTTGCAGGCGAAGGTAATGTGGCATTTAAAAGAAATTAAAAAACTTTACAGCTTGTTAACATTTGATATAATGGATGAGTCAATAACAGTGGTCTGACCACCTCCTAATTTGACTCATCAACCTTAAATATAAAAACATTAGGAGATGAAACGATGTCTACTTTACGAGAAGAAGCTCTACACATGCACAGAACACATCAAGGAAAACTGGAATCAAAATCAAAGGTGCCAGTACGTAATGCAAAGGATTTAAGCCTTGCCTATTCTCCTGGTGTTGCAGAACCTTGTAAGGATATTTATGATGACAAATCAAAAGTCTATGATTATACGATGAAAGGGAATACTGTAGCTGTTGTCTCAGATGGAACAGCTGTATTAGGTTTAGGGAATATCGGTCCTGAAGCTGCTCTCCCTGTTATGGAAGGAAAGGCAGTATTGTTTAAAAGTTTCGCAGGTGTTGATGCTTTTCCAATCTGTTTAAACACAACGGACGTAGATAAAATTGTTGAAACGGTTAAGCTGCTGGAGCCTACATTTGGCGGTGTTAATTTAGAAGATATCGCAGCGCCTAATTGTTTCGTAGTTGAAGAACGATTGAAAAAAGAAACAAATATCCCTATCTTTCACGATGATCAGCACGGTACAGCTATTGTCACCTTGGCAGGCCTCGTTAACGCACTGAAATTAACCGGCCGTGAGATGTCCAAAATCAAAGTAGTCGTAAATGGTGCAGGTGCAGCTGGGATTGCGATTATTAAATTATTAGACCGCTTTGGTGTTAAAGACATCATCATGTGTGACACAAAAGGCGCTATTTATGAAGGCCGTCCTTTTGGTATGAACTCTGTTAAAACAGAAGTTGCATCATTTACTAATCGTACAAAACAAGAAGGTACCCTTGCTGATGTGATCAGTGGTACAGATGTATTTGTAGGTGTGTCTGTTGAGGGTGCACTGACAAAATCTATGGTTGAATCTATGAACCCAGAGCCAATCATTTTTGCAATGGCTAACCCTAACCCGGAAATTATGCCTCACGAAGCACGTGAAGCAGGCGCAATGGTTATTGGAACAGGCCGTTCCGATTTCCCTAACCAAGTTAATAATGTACTAGCTTTCCCAGGTATTTTCCGTGGAGCTTTAGATGTAAGAGCAACCCATATAAACGAAGAAATGAAAATCGCAGCGGTTCATGCTATTGCAAGTCTTGTAAATCCGATGGAATTAAGCGCAGAATATGTTATTCCTGCTCCTTTTGATCCAAGAGTAGCTCCTGCAGTCGCAGCGGCTGTAGCAACAGCGGCTATGGAAACAGGTGTAGCAAGAATTCGTATGAATCCAGCAGAAATCGCTGAAAAGACAAAGAGGCTTGCCATCATTGGAAAAGATGAATGAAACCGGTAAAGGAGAGAGGAATGTCTGTCCAGCCTACCGAAAAAGTATATATTGAAATTTTAAAGAGCATCCAGGCAATTATTGTTGAGGACCGTCTTCAAGCAGGTGACAAGCTCCCATCAGAAAGGGAGCTCAGTGACCGCTTAAACGCAGGAAGGTCTTCTGTCCGTGAAGCTTTAAGAGCTCTTGAGCTGCTTGGCTTAATCGAAACGAGAAGAGGCGAGGGTACTTTTATACGTGAGGCAACAGGACACAGACTGGTAGAAGTACTCGCATCCTTTATTCTTAACGATAAAAAGGCCCGGCACGATCTGCAAGAAACACGAAATATAGTTATTAAAGACTGCATCGAACTTGCAACATTGAGAATCACTTCTCTAGAGATAAGTAAACTCGAGCAGTTAACTCAGAAGATGGAACAAAGCGCTCAAGAAATCAATAATCTTTGTAAAGCATTCGAAAAAAATGTAATTCAGTCATGCGGCAATCATCTTCTTTATCGTTTATATGTGGAACTTACGGGTTATGGGTCATCATTACAAGGAACTTATTCACATTGGTCTCCAGAATTGTGCAAGGAAGTTCTTTCTCTTCTTACAGATAAGAATGCAAAGAAGTTAACGGATCTGTTATCAAAACAAAACGATGGCCTAAACGCAATCGAATAGGTGGTGTTATTCATTCATGATTAAAGGATTGTTCGTAAAAAAGAAAAAATATGCCACAATACCTACTGGTAAAGTAAAACAAGATGTACCAGAAGGGATTATGAGTAAATGCCCCGAATGCAAGCATATTATGGTCACAAAAGAATTAAAGAAGAACCTGCTTGTATGTCAAGGCTGTCAGTACCATTACTCAATGTCTTCGCAAGAAAGAATAGCGAGTCTGATAGATGAAGGTACTTTTACTGAATATGACGCAAATATGATTTCAAAAAATCCATTGGAATTTCCTGATTATCTTGAAAAACTTGAGAGTGACCGAAAGAAAACAAAAATCAATGAAGCTGTAGTTACAGGTGAAGGACAAATAAGCGGTATGGACGTAACGCTAGCTGTAATGGATTCCCGTTTCAGAATGGGAAGCATGGGTTCTGTAGTAGGTGAGAAGATTACACGTGCTATCGAGAAAGCCATCGAGAATGAAAATCCGTTTATCATCTTCACTGCTTCAGGCGGCGCACGTATGCAAGAAGGCGTTCTCAGTCTTATGCAGATGGCGAAGACAAGTGTGGCTTTGAAGAAACTCAGTGACAAGGGACTTTTATTTATTTCCGTTATGACTCATCCGACTACTGGCGGGGTTTCAGCGAGCTTCGCATCAGTAGGAGATTATAACTTTGCCGAACCAAAAGCCCTTATAGGATTTGCAGGCAGAAGAATCATTGAACAGACAATAAGACAGGAACTGCCGGATGATTTTCAGACAGCAGAGTTTTTATTGAAGCATGGTCAGCTGGATGGTGTGATTCACCGCAGCGATATGAAGAAAACGCTGGGCACATTATTAAAAATTCACTCAGAAGGGAGGCGTTAAGCATGGCGGCAGAGCTAGAATTTGAAAGACCGATACACGAACTCGAAAAGAAAATAGCAGAATTAAAGTCTTTTATGGAAGAGAAAGATATTGATCTTACAGATGAAATTCAAAGACTTGAGGAAAAACTTTCTAGATTGGAAAACAGCACATATTCCGAGATGAAACCATGGGATCGTGTTCAAATTGCCAGACATGCTGAACGCCCTACTACCCTTGATTATATAAGCTATTTATTCACGGACTTTATTGAACTTCATGGAGACCGTCTGTTTGGTGATGATGAAGCAATCGTTGGAGGAGTAGCTTTTTATAAAGGTCTTCCAGTTACTGTGATCGGGCACCAGAGAGGAAAAGATACAAAAGAAAATCTGCGCAGAAACTTTGGTATGCCTCATCCAGAAGGTTATCGAAAAGCTTTAAGATTGATGAAACAAGCTGAGAAGTTTAATCGGCCGATCATTTGTTTTATCGATACGAAGGGTGCATACCCTGGTAAGGCGGCTGAAGAACGAGGACAGAGTGAAGCGATCGCCCGCAATCTAGTAGAAATGGCAGGATTAACAGTTCCTGTTATTTGTATTGTGATTGGAGAAGGCGGGAGCGGGGGTGCATTAGCTCTTGGTGTGGGTAACTATGTTCACATGCTTGAGAACTCTACGTATTCTGTTATCTCACCAGAAGGGGCAGCTGCAATACTCTGGAAAGATGCTTCATTAGCCAAAAAAGCAGCTGAATCTATGAGAATAACTGCTCCTGATTTAAAAGAGCTAGGAATTATTGATGAAATTATTGAAGAAGTAAAAGGCGGAGCTCATAAAGATCCAAAACGTCAAGCAGAAGAAATTGACAGTGTCTTAGAGTCTTCGTTGAACAATTTACTTTCAATGTCTCGAGATGAATTAATTGAGCAGCGTTATGAAAAATATAAAAATATCGGACAATTTGGGTTTGTAAACGATTCCATTGTTGTTAAATAAGGAATGTGCTCTTCCGCTATAGGAAGGGCGCATTTTTTTGCCTATTGTTGTCTATTGTGTTCAACATTTGAACATGATATTTTAATAAGACGAGAGAACTAGAGAGGTGAAAGGTTTCATGAAACGGATAGGAGTTTTAACAAGCGGCGGGGATTCTCCGGGCATGAATGCCGCAATTCGTGCGGTTGTCCGAAAAGGTATATATCATGATTTAGAAGTTTATGGGATATACAATGGTTATGCAGGACTGATTTCAGGGAATATAAAGAAACTAGAGCTTGGCTCTGTTGGTGATATTATTCATAGAGGCGGAACGATGCTTCATTCTGCCCGCTGCCTGGAGTTTAAAACACCAGAAGGTCAGCAAAAAGGAATTGAACAGCTGAAAAAATACGGAATTGAAGGATTAGTTGTAATAGGTGGTGACGGTTCATTCCAAGGAGCGAAGAAACTATCTGAACAAGGATACCCTACGATTGGGGTTCCCGGAACAATTGATAATGACATTCCTGGAACTGATTTCACAATTGGTTTTGATACAGCACTTAATACAATTATTGATGCGATTGATAAAATCCGTGACACAGCTACATCGCATGAACGGACGTATATTATTGAGGTAATGGGACGCGATGCAGGTGATCTTGCACTTTGGGCAGGACTTGCCGATGGAGCAGAGACAATTCTTATTCCAGAAGAAGAACATAAAATGGAACAAGTTGTACAGAAGCTGCAAAGAGGGCACGAACGCGGTAAGAAGCATAGTATTATCATCGTTGCAGAAGGCTGCGGAAGCGGTGTAGATGTTGCAAAAGAGATTGAAACTTTGACAGACTTTGAAACAAGAGTGACCGTTCTGGGTCATATTCAGCGCGGAGGATCACCTACTGCATTTGACCGTGTATTAGCCAGCCGTCTTGGAGCTCAAGCTGTTGAACTGCTATTGCAGGGCAAAGCTGGACGAACTGTAGGTATTGAAAATAATAAACTTGTGGATTATGACATTACAGAGGTCTTATCTAGAAAGCATTCAATAGATAAAGATATGTACAGATTATCTCAGGAACTATCCATATAACCCGCAAAATAGCATCGTATAGCTGATGTTTATCTTCAGTCTGTACGATGCCTTCTTGCGAAAAAGAAAATCAGGAGGCAATTTACATGATGCGCAAAACAAAAATCGTTTGTACTATAGGTCCGGCAAGCGAAAGCATTGATAAATTAAAAGATTTAATGAACGCCGGAATGAATGTTTCCCGTCTTAATTTTTCCCACGGTGATTTTGATGAGCATGGACAAAGAATCAAAAATATCCGTGAAGCCTCAAAAGAACTTGGCAAAACGGTTGCTATTCTTTTAGACACAAAAGGTCCAGAAATCCGTACTCAAACACTTGAAGGCGGAGTTGCAGAGCTTGTAGCTGGAAATGAACTTATCATATCCATGGAAGAAGTAATCGGAAATGATAAAAAGATTTCAGTAACCTATCCGGGTCTTGTTGAAGATGTTCAAGTAGGATCAAGAATCTTGCTTGATGATGGACTTATTGAACTTGAAGTTATGGAGATTGGAAGCAAAGAACTGACAACGAAAATTTTAAACTCTGGAACTTTAAAGAACAAAAAAGGTGTTAACGTACCTAATGTCAGCGTGAAGCTGCCTGGCATAACAGACAAAGATGCAAAGGATATTGAGTTTGGAATTCAGCAAGGTGTTGACTTTATTGCTGCATCTTTTGTTCGCCGTGCAACAGATGTTCTTGAAATCCGTGAAATTTTAGACAGACATCAAGCTAATCATATTCAAATCATCCCTAAGATCGAGAACCAAGAAGGTGTCGAAAACATCGATGAAATTCTTGCTGTTTCTGATGGTTTGATGGTAGCGCGCGGAGATTTAGGTGTTGAGATTCCTGCTGAAGAAGTGCCGCTTGTTCAAAAAATGCTTATTAAAAAGTGTAATGAACTTGGAAAGCCGGTTATTACTGCGACACAGATGCTTGATTCTATGCAGCGCAACCCGCGCCCGACACGCGCAGAAGCGAGTGACGTAGCAAACGCTATTTTTGACGGTACAGATGCAATCATGTTATCTGGTGAAACAGCTGCTGGTAACTATCCAGTTGAAGCAGTATTAACGATGCATAAGATTGCTAGCCGTGCTGAAAGTTCATTAAATTATAAGAACCTTCTATCTTCAAAGAGCAAGGAAAGCAAAACAACGATAACAGATGCGATCTCACAATCTGTTTCATTTACTGCTTTGAATTTAGAAGCAGATGCTGTTATTACTGCTACTGAAAAAGGTCAAACCGCACGCATGATTTCAAAATACCGTCCAAAAGCACCAATCATCGCTGTAACAAGCAATGAAGATGTTTGCCGAAAGCTTGCATTAGTGTGGGGTGTTACACCGGTTTTTGGTGAAAAAGCAGCAACGACAGATGAAATGTTCCAGGTGGCGATTGATTCTGCACTTAAAGCAGAAGCCGTTAAGCATGGCAGCTTGGTTGTCATTACTGCAGGAGTTCCTGTTGGTGAATCTGGATCAACAAACTTGATGAAGGTTCATATCATCGGAGATGTACTTGCTAAAGCGCAAGGAATTGGACAATCATCGGCGTCAGGTAAAGTAGTAGTAGCGAAGACAGCAAAAGAGGCTATGGAAAAAATGACAGAAGGAGCAATACTTGTTACGGTTGGAACAGATCGTGATATGATCTCTGCATTTGAAAAAGCCGCTGCTGTTATAACAGAAGAAGGCGGTCTTACAAGCCATGCTGCTGTTTGCGGAGTATCTATGAGCATACCTGTAATCGTAGGGCTTCAAAATGCTACAGATATCTTCACTGATGGTCAGGAAATTACGATCGACGCATCTGTTGGATATATTTATGACGGCAGGAAGAATGTAATCTAATAAGTAAGCTTTTATAGCTTTAGAAAAGGCTGTTTTCGCAAACTTTGTTGCTCTTGAAAGTCGTTGATTTCCGCTCCAGGATGCTCGCTTTCCGGGGGGCGTGCGGTGAGCCTCCTCGGCGCTTTGCGCCCTGAGGTGTCTCACCTGTCCCGCTGATCCCCCAGGAGTCTCGCACCTTGCGCTCCAATCAACTTGCCGAAGAAGATAATGAAGCAAATTAGATAAAAGCAACAATCTTTTATAGAAGATTCTTAAAAATAAGCTAAAATATAAAGAGAAGGGACGAAACCTTCTCTTTTTTCATACGTAAAAATGTATATGTATGACAAAGTGGAAGTAGCAGATCAAGAATCTGTGTCTTATTCTTTGTTGAGTGAAAGCGGTGAATATGTCATGTTTAGAATTTTATTGCTTATTTTTATTCTTGTGCCAGCCATTGAAGTTGGACTTTTCATTTTTGCAGGACAGTATATTGGAATTCCAGCTACTATTGCGATTATCTTTTTAACAGGAATAATAGGAGCTTTTCTAGCAAAAAGAGAAGGAACAGAGGCGATTAACAAAATTAGAATGCAAATGGCAAGCGGCCAGATGCCAGGGGATGCAGTCCTTGACGGTGCCTGTATTCTAGTAGGTGGTGCATTGCTTTTAACACCCGGATTTCTAACAGACTTTGCGGGATTCTCTCTGCTGTTCCCTCCGTTTCGAAAAGCAGTGAAGATTTGGCTCAAAGCTAAACTTTATAATAAAATAAAATCAGGCCAGTTTTATATTATTAGACGACCATAGATCTCCTTTAAATAAATAGCTCTTTTCTAAAAGATTGTTGCTTATGATTTTCATTTCACTTCATTGAGAAGTTGATTGGAGTGCAAGGTGCGTGCCAACTACTCGAGTATTCTTCTTGCAAGGCATGCGACGAGGAAGCCCACTTCGATAGGATATCTATTAGACGCATGAGCACACATACTTCCTTGAATATGACATCTTACATGCTTACATGTTTCACCGCCCGCCCCGCGGAAAGCGAGCGACCTGGAACGGAAATCAACTACTTTCAAAAACAACAAAGTTTGCGAAAACAGCTAATAAAAAAGAACGCTGCAGCGTGCAGACGTTCTTTTTTATATTTTTTTTACTGGTTTCATAATAAATTGATATATTTCATGAAAGAATTTTGCTTCATATAATGCACGGATAACAACTAGGAAGACAGGACCTATAATCAAACCGACAAATCCAAACAGCTGAAATCCTGCAAATAGTGCGGCTAATGTAGCCAGTGGATCCAATCCTATCGTTTGTGCAAGCAGTTTAGGCTCCATGATCTGCCTTTGTATAACGACAATTCCATAAAGAATAGATAACCCAATGGTAAGTGTGTAGTTGCCAGTTAAAAAACAATATGCAATCCATGGGAGAAACACAGCTCCCGTTCCTAAATAAGGAAGAAGATCGATAGCACCTATCAAAACAGAGATCGTAACGGCATAATCAATTCTCAGAATAAGAAGACCGATTAAAACGATGAAGGCTGTTATCGATATCAAAGTCAGCTGTGCTTTCAAAAAGCCAAATAGAGCTTTTCTAAGCTCGAAATATACTGTTTTAACAGTAAACGTAAGTTTCTCTGGAAAGATGCCTGTTAAAAAACCGGTTAAACGATACCAGTCCTTACTTATAAAAAATGCTGCCAGCAGTGAAAAGATAAATACAGTTAAAAATGTAGGCAAACTTACTATCATTAATGACACACTATTAATAATCGCTTGCGTAATTCCAGTTACGTTTGTAGTGATGCCTGTTCCTATTTTTTCGATGTTATCCATCACGGTTTCCTTCTGATCGGTACCCAATTTACTGTAAATAGAAAGTAAATCATGATAGAGGGGAAGAATTTGGGTTTTAAAGTAGTTCTCAAAATAAAAGACAAGCTCCTGAATATAGGAAGGCAGTTCATGAGCAATATAAGCAAATCCAGTCATCATTTCCTGGATAAGCAAGGTGAGAATTAAGACCAGAAATCCGAGAAGCGCTATAATCGAGAGTATAACAGCAAGTGCCCTGTTCATTTTAAAACGATATGATAAAAATCCTACTAATGGATTTATAATAAGTGCAATTAAGGCACCTGCTATAAATGGATAAAGAATGGCTGAAACATAATAGCCTGTAAAAATAAGACCAGCAGCAATTATAATAATATAACTGAAGCGGATAATCCGCATTACCATGTCGGACTGCAAGGTTATCACCTGCTTTCTGGTTACTAAAAATAGAAAGGAATTTATTATGGAATCTTTACTTTTTTTAATTGGTCTATTAATTATTGGGGTGGCTGCAAAAAATCAATCCCTCATGATCGCTATCGCATTTTTATTAGTGTTAAAATATACGGGTTTAGGTGATAAATGGTTTTCGGTTATACAACAAAAAGGTATAAATTGGGGAGTCACCATTATTACGATAGCGGTACTAATTCCAATTGCAACAGGTGATATCGGGTTTAAACAGCTGCAGGAATCACTCCGCTCTTTCTATGCATGGATTGCGCTGCTATCAGGTATTTTCGTTGCTGTTATCGCCAGCAGAGGACTGGTGCTGCTTCAAAATGACCCGCATATTACCGCTGCTTTAGTCTTTGGTACAATACTCGCAGTGGCACTCTTTAAAGGAGTTGCTGTTGGTCCATTAATCGGTGCAGGCATTGCATATCTTGCCATGAGAATAGTTGGAATGTTTACAGCATAATCACCTTAATAGGCATGAATTAAGCGTTATCCGTTCACAAAAATCAGATTTTTGTTTATAATTGATGTGTATGTCCCATTTCCTTTAAATAGTCTTTCATTTTCTTCTCTCTTTTTTGAGAAGAAAAATGTAAGCTCTTTCTATTTTTGAAAAAATGAAACAATTAAAGGAGAAGAGAGAATAACAGAAAAAAAGGAGAGATAGCCATGACAGCTACAAGAGGATTAGAAGGAATTGTTGCAACAACATCTTCTGTCAGCTCTATCATTGACGATGTTTTAACCTATAGAGGATATAGCATTGATGACTTAGCTGATTATGCAACTTTTGAGGAAGTTGTATACTTGCTTTGGAATGGTAAACTGCCTAACCAATCTGAACTAGATGAGTTCAAATCAGAACTTTCAGAAGCGAGTGAGCTTCCTGCTGAATTGTTGGAACAAATGAAATCGCTTCCTTTGAAGAACGCACATCCAATGACAGTTTTGCGTACAATCGTGTCTACACTTGCGATGTATGATAAGGATGCAGAGGATATGTCTACGGAAGGAAACTACAAAAAAGCCATCCGACTTCAGGCACAAATGTCTTCACTAGTAACGGCATTTGCACGTATTAGAGATGGAAAAGATCCTTTATCTCCTAAAAAAGATTTAAGCTATGCTGCTAATTTCTTATATATGCTAACAGGTAAAGAACCTGATGAAATTTCTGAAACTGCTTTTAATAAAGCACTGGTACTGCATGCAGACCATGAATTAAATGCTTCTACATTCACTGCACGTGTATGTGTTGCGACACTTTCTGATATCTACTCAGGAATCACAGCTGCAATCGGCGCTCTTAAAGGGCCGCTTCATGGCGGAGCAAACGAACAGGTTATGAAGATGCTTTCTGAGATAGGTGAAGAAGCTAACGTTGAATCATACTTGGATAAAGCTATTGAAAATAAGCAAAAGATTATGGGCTTTGGACACCGTGTATACAAAAATGGAGATCCTCGTGCGAAACATTTGCGTGAGATGTCTAAGCAGTTAACTTCAATTACTGGTGAAGAAAAATGGTATTCAATGAGTGTGAAAATTGATGAAACGTTAAAGCAAAAGAAAGGCTTGCTTCCAAACGTTGACTTCTACTCTGCGAGTGTTTATCACAGCCTGGGTATTGATCATGACCTATTTACGCCAATCTTTGCTATCAGCCGTGTTTCCGGCTGGATTGCACACATCTTGGAGCAGTACGAAAATAATCGTCTGATCCGTCCTCGTGCTGAGTATATCGGACCTGATATGCAAAAGTTCGTTCCATTAGAGGAAAGATAAACAAAAAAAACAATCATTTAAAAAAGAGAAGGGATTCTTCTTCTCTTTTCACTATGTTTTTTAGTAGACTAGTATGGTAAATGTATTTGCAGAAATAGGAGGAATTTAGAATGTCTAACGGAGAACGTATTACAGTTGACAACGGAGTGTTGAATGTACCAAGCCAGCCAATTATCCCTTTCATCGAAGGTGACGGAACTGGACCAGATATCTGGGCTGCTGCTTCAAGAGTATTAGAAGCTGCTGTTGAAAAAGCATATAACGGTGAGAAAAAGATTGTTTGGAAAGAAGTTCTTGCTGGAGAAAAAGCATTTAACCAAACGGGAGAATGGCTTCCATCAGAAACTTTAGATGTTATTCGCGATTACATAATTGCGATTAAAGGACCTCTAACTACACCAGTCGGCGGAGGAATCAGATCTCTAAACGTTGCACTAAGACAAGAATTAGATTTATTCACTTGCTTGCGTCCTGTTCAATATTTCAAAGGTGTACCCTCACCGGTAAAACGTCCTGAAGATACTAACATGGTTATCTTCCGTGAAAATACTGAAGATATCTACGCAGGTATCGAATATGCGAGCGGTTCTGACGAAGTGAAAAAGCTTATTCAATTCCTTCAAGATGAAATGGGTGCTAACAAAATCCGTTTCCCTGAAACATCAGGAATCGGTATTAAGCCTGTTTCTTCTGAAGGTACACAGCGTCTAGTGCGTGCTGCGATCCAATATGCGATCAGCGAAGGCCGCAAGAGTGTAACACTTGTTCACAAAGGAAACATCATGAAATACACTGAAGGAGCTTTCAAAAACTGGGGTTATGAGTTGGCAGAAGCTGAATTCGGTGACAAAGTATTCACTTGGGCTCAATATGACCGTATTGCTGAAGAAAGCGGCAAGGATGCAGCTAACAAAGCACAAGCTGATGCAGAAGCTGCAGGCAAAATCATCGTTAAGGATTCAATCGCTGATATCTTCTTGCAGCAGATTCTTACTCGTCCAGCTGAATTTGACGTAGTAGCAACAATGAACTTGAACGGGGACTATATTTCTGATGCTCTTGCTGCGCAAGTTGGCGGAATCGGTATTGCTCCTGGAGCAAACATCAACTACGAAACAGGACATGCTATTTTTGAAGCAACTCACGGTACTGCACCAAAGTATGCAGGTCTTGATAAAGTAAACCCTTCATCTGTTATCCTTTCAGGTGTACTAATGTTAGAACACTTAGGCTGGGGAGAAGCAGCTAAACTAGTTCTTTCATCGATGGAAAATACTATTGCAAGTAAAGTAGTAACATATGACTTTGCACGTTTGATGGACGGTGCTACAGAAGTTAAATGTTCTGAGTTTGCAGACGAACTAATTAAAAATATGTAAGCAGCTGCCCCTTTAACTAGGGGCTTTGCTGAAATTAGTTTAGTAAACGTTTTCTATAATGTTTCTGGAGGGAAAGACATGGCAAACAAGCGTAAAAAGATTTCAGTTATTGGTGGAGGATTTACCGGAGCAACAACTGCTTTCATTTTAGGGCAAAAAGAAATCGGGGATGTTGTACTAGTTGATATTCCTCAAATGGAAAACCCTACAAAAGGGAAAGCGCTTGACATGATGGAAGCAAGTCCTGTTCAAGGTTTTGACGCTGCCATTACGGGTACTAGCGATTACGCTGATACTGCTGGGTCTGATGTTGTAGTAATCACTGCTGGTATCGCACGCAAACCTGGTATGAGCCGAGATGACCTTGTCAATACGAATGCAGGAATCATGAAGAGTGTTACAAAGGAAATCGTTAAACATTCACCTGACTGTACGATCATCGTATTAACTAATCCAGTGGATGCCATGACTTATACAGTTTTAAAAGAGTCTGGATTCCCTAAACAGCGTGTAATCGGTCAATCTGGAATTCTTGATACAGCTCGTTTCCGTACTTTTGTTGCTATGGAGTTAAACCTTTCTGTAAAAGACGTAACTGGTTTCGTTCTTGGCGGACATGGTGATAACATGGTTCCTTTAGTCCGCTACTCTTATGCGGGTGGAATTCCTTTAGAAAAATTAATCTCAAAAGAACGACTGGATGCAATTGTTGAGCGCACACGTAAAGGCGGCGGTGAAATCGTTAACTTATTAGGTAACGGATCAGCGTATTATGCACCAGCTGCTTCATTGGTTGAAATGGTAGAAGCAATCGTGAAGGATCAGCGCAGGGTGCTTCCTTCAATCGCCTATTTAGAAGGCGAATATGGCTACAATGGTATCTGTCTAGGAGTACCTACAATTCTAGGCGGCAATGGCTTAGAAGAAATCATTGAATTAGAGCTTACAGCTGAAGAAAAATCTGCTCTTGATCAATCTGCAGAATCTGTAAAGGCTGTAATGAAAGTTCTGGCATAATGAAAAAGAAGATTCGGGAGCTTGTCCCGAATCTTTTCTCCTATTTACAATGAAAGCGTTAACATGAAGGAGGAACTAAAGTGCTGATCGGAAAAAAGAGAAAGCTTGGCCGGAAAATTAATGAAATCCAGGCCGGAGAGAAACTCGAGATGCAAGAAACGATTGAAGATAAAGACCTTTTGCTGTATCTAGGATTAACAAACGATAACAACCCTCTCTTTATACAGCATGATTATGCGACACTTACACCATTTAAAAAGCCTATAGTACCGCAAATTATGCTGATGGGGATGGTAACTTCGGCAGTATCAAAATACCTGCCTGGCCCAGGAAGCTCTATTACACAATCACACTTTCATTTTATAAAACCCGTATATCATTATTCAAAACTAACGTTCTTGTTTGAAATTACAGAAGTAGACAGGGATAATCATTTGGTTGCGATGAAAGCAGCTGCAAAAAATGAAGAGGGAAATGAAGTGTTGTACGCTGACCTTCAAGTTTGCCCACCATATCCGCCAAAACCCATTACATCAAATACGATGGAAAACTTTTAAAACCCTTTCTGATGAAAGGGTTTTATTTTTTTGTGAAGGTTGTTTCGTAGTGCTTTGTTGCTAGTTAAAGCGGTTGATTTCCGCTCCAGGTGCTCGCTTTCCGCGGGGCAGGCGGTGAGCCACATTCGTACGTTTCACTTATAAGTGTCTCACCTGCCCGCCTGTCCCGCAGGAGTCTCACACCCTACGCTCCAATCAACTATTCAGCGATAACAATACCTTATAAAACAACAAAGATTAAGAAAAATAGAATAGTGAATGTAAAAAATATGTAAAGAAAATGTTAAGCAAGTATGAAAATTTATCGTTTTTTGTACACACTAACAAAAACATAGTATGATAAATTTGTAAAAGTCGCTATAAAGGTGGGAATTTGAATGAGCCAAAAGTTACTCGTGGTAGAAGATGAAATTTCAATTTCAACATTGTTGCAATTCAATCTAGAACAAGCAGGATTTCAAGTAGTAACAGCAATGGATGGCAAAAACGGACTAGAAAAAGCAGAAAGCGAAATTCCTGACCTGATCATATTAGATCTAATGCTTCCAGAAATGGACGGGCTGGAAGTCTGCAAAGAGCTGCGCTCAAAAAAATTAAACATTCCAATTCTTATGCTGACGGCTAAAGATGATGAATTTGATAAAGTGCTGGGTCTTGAATTAGGCGCTGATGACTATATGACAAAACCTTTCAGTCCAAGAGAAGTAGTTGCACGAGTGAAGGCGATTCTCCGCCGGACTGTAGCAGCGGAACCTGGTGCAGAAAAACATATAAAAGATGAAGTGGAACATCTTCAAATTGGAGAGGTAGATATTTACCCTGAAAATTATGAAGCTTATTTTAAAGAGAAAGCGCTGGAATTAACACCAAAAGAATTTGAATTGCTAGTGTACCTTGCGAGACATAAAGGGCGCGTTCTTTCGAGGGAACAGCTTTTGTCAGCTGTCTGGAACTATGATTTTGTCGGAGATACTAGGATTGTTGATGTTCATATCAGCCATCTTCGGGAGAAAATTGAGACGAACACTAGGAAGCCGATCTATATTAAAACAATTAGAGGACTAGGATATAAATTAGAGGAGCCTCAATAATGAACGAATTTAAAAACCGGGTACTCACGTTTTTTTTACTCGGGATTTTACTGGTTTTCATACTCCTGGCACTCATTATGGGCAATATTGTTCATCACAGTGTTAAAGAAAAAAGAATGCAGTTTTATGCTGGAGAGTTAGGGTTAATTGAACAAGTCTTAAATACAGAAGAAGAGCCTTCAACAATTAAAAACCTATTAAGATATGCCTCAAAGGATTTAAATGGAGACATTTATGTTTTGGATTCGAACTGGAACGTTAAATATACTTCGGATGGAAATAGTCCTAGAAACATGTCGTCCTATTACCCGGAAAAGCAATCTTCTGATAATGGACTGGTTCAAAAAAATGAGAGCGGAAAAATTTATTATACGCTCGAGCGAAAACAAAAAGAAAATACGGGCTATATACAGTTAGCTATTCCAGAAGGTGCAGCAGAAGCCGCGGAAAGATCCATCTGGATTATGATGTCTATTGGTTTTCTAATATGTTTTGTCATTATCCTGTATGTATCAGTAAAGGTCATTCATAAAATTGTCCGCCCTGTTGAAGAAGCAACGCAAACTGCAAAAGAGCTCGCTAAAGGAAATTTTAAAGCTAGAACATATGAATATTACGGTGAAGATATTGGGGAACTGAACTATTCACTAAATGTTCTGGCACGTAATCTTGAAAAAATGACGAAGTCTCAGGAGTCTCAGCATGACAGGCTAATAACATTGATTGAAAATATGGGCAGCGGATTAATTTTGATTGATTCGAATGGATACATTAACCTGGTGAATAAAGCATTCAAAGAATTATTTAAAGAGCATGCTGACTATTGGACTGGTCACTTGTTTTACGAAGTTTTCCCGCATGCAGAAATTAAAGATATCGTTAAAGAAACATATTTAACCGAAAAGAACGTCAAGAAGAATGTAGTCATCCCGATTCATATTGAGCGAAAACACTTTGATGTATACAGTGCTCCAGTCTTAGATGTGAAAGGTAAGCTTAGGGGCATAGTACTCGTATTTCACGATATAACTGAATTGAAGAAGCTTGAACAGGTCAGAAAAGATTTTGTTGCAAACGTATCCCATGAACTGAAAACCCCGATCACATCTTTAAAAGGTTTTGCGGAAACCCTTTTAGATGGAGCAGGAGAAAATGAAGAATTTCGCAATAAGTTTTTAACGATTATTTTGAATGAGAGTGACCGTCTTCAAGCTTTGATACAAGACTTGCTGGACCTTTCAAAAAGTGAGCAAGGATTCCACCTGGATGTGCAGAAAGTTAACCTGGAGGATTTGGTTAAAGGAACAATAGAGATATTGCTGCCAAAAGCTGAAAAGAAAAATATCACACTTTCAATATCCGTTTCTGGTAATCCAATAATGGACGGGGATGCCCCGCGTCTAAAGCAAATTATCATTAATCTCGTATCTAACAGTCTAAACTATACACCAGCAGATGGATCAGTATCTGTAAATGTAGAAGATAAGAAAGAACATGTGAGGCTGACTGTTAAAGATACAGGAATAGGTATTAAAGAAAGTGAGATTCCCCGAATATTTGAACGATTCTATCGGGTTGATAAAGCAAGAAGCAGGAATTCTGGCGGAACAGGTTTAGGGCTTGCTATCGTAAAGCATCTAGTAGAAGCGCACCACGGTACAATTAAAGTAGAAAGCAAAATCGGAGAAGGTTCTCAATTTATTATACTCTTCCCAAAAAAGTTAGAGTTATAAGATTTACAATTCCTTTACACCGTTGTTTTCTTTAATTAATAGTTAAACCGTATTATAAAAGTATCCTTTTTCAGTACCCCCTTAGCGAGAATCCTCCATGGATTCTCGCCTTTTTTTGTAGATTGATAAGCGGCGAATTTACGAGCAATACAACAATCTTGTTGAAAGGCTGTTTTCGTAAACTTTGATGCCTTGAAAGTCGTTGATTTCCGCTCCAGGATGCTGGCTTTCCGCGGGGCGTTGCCCTGGGAATGTAAGCCTGTGGGGTTCCTATAATGAAGCATATGTGCTCCTGCGTCTGCTAGAAATCCTATCGAAGCGGGCTTTCTCGTCGCATGCCTTGCGAGATGAGTATTCAGGTAGTTGACACGCACCTTGCACTCCAATCAACTTGGCAATGAAGTATAATGACAAAATTAATATAAATTTTGTAACTTAGAGTATTCTTGTATGGTTTTAGATCTACAAGAATTTTAAGGGCAGATTGAAAAGCAGCGGACCTCCTTCTTAAACTTCCAATCCTTACATACCGTTTTCTTCTTTTTTGTTTCTTTTAGCCGTCATGATACAATAGAAATTAGAGAAATGTCCTCAGGAGGTAACGGACTTGGGAAAAAATAAATTAGTTTTAGTAGATGGAAATAGTATTGCATATAGAGCTTTCTTTGCTTTGCCGCTGTTAAACAATGATAAAGGTGTTTATACGAATGCTGTTTATGGCTTTACACAAATGCTGCTTAAGATTTTAGAAGATGAAAAGCCCTCGCATATGCTTGTCGCTTTTGATGCGGGAAAAACGACTTTTCGCCATAAAACGTTCGGTGAATATAAGGGCGGCCGTCAAAAAACACCGCCTGAGCTTTCTGAGCAGTTCCCTTTTATCAGACAGCTGCTGGATGCTTTTAAGATTAAAAGATATGAACTTGAGAATTATGAAGCGGATGATATCATCGGAACACTCGCTTCAAATGCCGCAGATGGCAACTGGGATGTAAAAGTATTTACGGGGGATAAAGATTTGCTTCAGCTCGTAACGCCTGATGTCGAAGTTGTTCTGACGAGAAAAGGTATAACTGAAGTAGAAGCTTATACAGTTGAACAAGTAAACGAGCGATATGGAATTACCCCAGATCAAATTATTGATATGAAAGGTCTTATGGGAGATCCTTCCGATAATATTCCAGGTGTTCCCGGAGTAGGAGAAAAAACGGCTATTAAACTCATTAAAGAATATGGCTCTGTAGAAAAAGTGTTGGAGTCGATCGATCAGATTTCAGGAGCCAAATTAAAAGAACGGTTAACAGAAAATAAAGATCAGGCTTTAATGAGTAAAGAGCTTGCAACGATTACAAAAGAAGCACCGATCGAGCTAGGATTAGAAGATACAAACTACGAAGGGTATGAAAATTCCTCTGTATTTCCGTTGTTTAAAGAACTCGGTTTCCAATCTCTGCTAGAACGCTTAGGCGGAGATGAAGAACTTCTTCCAGAGATCGAAAAAGAAGAATTGAAATTTCAAACGGTTTCTTCTATTGATGCTGAAATGCTGCAGAATCCATCCGCATTAATTGTAGAAACGCTGACTGAGGATTACCATAAAGCTGACATTCAAGGTTATGCGATAAGTAATGAGAACGGAACGTATTATATTTCATCAAGTCTAGCTGAAGGTTCAAATGAGTTTAAAGAATGGCTTGAAGATGATAATCAAAAGAAGAGAATGTTTGATGCTAAAAGAGCTCACGTTGCCTTAAAAGGACAAGGGATTCAATTAAATGGCATCGAATTTGATATCCAGCTTGCTTCTTATCTCCTGAATCCGTCGGAGTCATTAGACGAAGTGGCTGATGTGGCTAAGCAATATGGAAAGCTAAACGTTGACTCAAATGAGAAGGTATATGGAAAAGGGGCAAAGAAAAAACTGCCCGAAGAAGATATTCTAGCAGAACACCTTAGCCGAAAAGCACATGCTATCTTCATTTTAACTGATGTATTAGCAGATAAATTAAAAGAAAATGAACAAAGCAACTTGTTCTATGATTTAGAGATGCCGTTATCTTTGGTACTTGCGAAAATGGAAGAAATCGGTGTGAAGGTAAAAGCAGATGCCCTGAGAGAAATGGGCACTGACTTAGAAGCACAACTTTCTACGCTTGAAAAAGATATACATGAACTTGCAGGTGTTACGTTCAATATAAATTCACCAAAACAGCTCGGGGAGATTCTTTTTGAAAAATTAAATCTCCCTGCAATTAAAAAAACAAAAACAGGTTATTCTACCTCCGTTGATGTTTTAGAAAAATTAGAAGGCAAACATGAGATTATCAATAAAATTTTAATATACCGCCAGTTAGGTAAACTAAGATCAACTTATATTGAAGGCTTGTTAAAAGTTGTTCATGAAGATACAGGGAGAATTCATACTCGTTTTAATCAAGTGCTTGCTCAAACAGGACGCCTTAGTTCGATCGATCCGAACCTGCAGAACATACCAATTCGTCTGGAAGCAGGGAGAAAAATCAGACATGCTTTTGTACCATCTCAGCCTGGATGGAAAATACTAGCTGCAGATTACTCTCAAATCGAGCTTCGTGTACTGGCCCATATATCCCAGGATGAAAATCTGATGGAGGCTTTCCAAAGCGAGATGGATGTTCATACAAAAACAGCCATGGATGTTTTTCATGTCAACCAGGATGAAGTGACATCTGAAATGCGAAGACATGCGAAAGCTGTTAACTTTGGTATCGTTTATGGAATCAGTGATTATGGTTTATCTCAAAGCTTAGGGATAACTAGAAAAGAAGCTGGTGAATTTATTAAGTCCTATCTGGAGAGCTTCCCGGGTGTACAGCAATATATGAAGGATAGTATTGCTGAAGCTAAACAAAACGGATACGTTTCTACATTGCTTCATCGACGCCGCTACCTGCCGGAGATCAACAGCAGAAATTTCAATTTACGCAGTTTTGCTGAGCGGACTGCCATGAATACTCCTATTCAAGGCACAGCAGCCGATATTATAAAGAAAGCAATGGTTGATATGGACAACCGTCTCAATGACGAAAAACTCGAAGCAAAAATGCTGTTAACTGTTCATGATGAATTAATTTTTGAAGCGCCAGAACATGAGATTGAAAAGCTGAAGAAAATTGTCTGTGAAGTTATGGAACAGGCTGTTCAACTCGATGTGCCTCTTAAAGTTGATGTAAGCTGGGGCGATTCGTGGTATGAAGCGAAATAAATAATAAGACAGCATCCCCGTACTATGGGGTGCTGTTTTTCATAGTAAAGTGTGGTGAAACTCGTGCCTGAATTACCTGAAGTAGAAAATGTGAAAAATACACTCAATCTTTTTTTACCTGGGAAAGTCATTGAGGAAGTAAAAATTTATTGGAATAATATCATCAAGCATCCTATAACTGAAGAATTTGCTTTAAGGCTTAAAGGTCAGAGTTTTGAAGAAGTATACCGGAGAGGGAAGTTTTTAATTTTTCATCTAAATGAGGATTCTCTTGTTTCTCACCTGAGGATGGAAGGCAAATATGGGCTGTTCAACAAGGAAGAAAAACCTGACAAGCATACTCATGTTATCTTTTCTTTTACAGATGGAACTGAACTCAGATATAGAGACGTCCGTAAATTCGGTACAATGCATCTATATCCTAAAGGTACAGAAGAAAATCACCTTCCGTTAAGCTCATTAGGTGTTGAGCCGCTATCAGATTCTCTTACAGCGGGACTGATGAAAAAGTTATTCTCCAAGACAAAACGCAGCATTAAAGCGGTGCTCCTTGATCAGACATTCATTGCAGGTCTCGGAAACATCTATGTTGATGAAGTGTTATTTAAAGCGAAAATTCATCCTGAAACACCTGCTAATAAATTATCTATACACAAGTTAAAAAAATTAAAGAAAGCAATTACTGATATTTTAGCTGAAGCGGTAAAACATGGTGGAAGTACGATTCGTTCCTATACGAATTCGATGGGTGAAGCTGGAGGCTTTCAGCTGAAATTGTTTGTGTATGGAAGAAAGAGTGAGCCTTGCCGTATATGCGGGAATGAGATTGAGCGCATGGTTGTAGCAGGAAGAGGTACTCACATTTGTAAGAACTGTCAAAAATAAACCAATTTTATACTCCTTTCATATACTGCTTTTACCGTTAACTGAAAGGAGTACAGGGACATGGTGGCTTACTCATTTGTATTACTGGCACTGGCCGTCAGCCTGGACAGTTTTGGAGCCGGATTAACGTATGGAATGAAGTCCATTAAAATACCTTTTCGCTCCATATTAATCATCGCAATATGTTCAGCTGTTACCTTTTTATTTTCAATGTACCTCGGATTTACCTTAGAACAGTTTATTACTCAAAAAACAGGTGAAGTAATAGGCGGCTTAATTCTTCTTGGAATCGGAATCTACTCTCTTTGGCAGGTTTTTTTACCAGAGAAAGAAAACATCGAAACAGAACCAAAAAATTTAGTGCTATTCGAAATAAAATCATTAGGAATCGTCATTCATATTTTGAAAAAACCAGTCATGGCTGATATAGATAAATCTGGTTCCATTACTGGCTGGGAAGCAGTTCTGCTGGGAATAGCTTTGTCGCTTGATGCGTTTGGAGCGGGAATTGGAGCTGCGTTAATTGATCTTTCGCCTATTTTGACCACAGTGTCAATTGCAGTTATGAGTGCTCAGTTCTTATGGGGCGGTATGGCATTAGGGTTATATTTTTTTAATAAAACGAATTGGATGAAACGGTTATCAGTTCTACCAGGTATTTTACTGATTGTAATGGGTTTATTAAGAATGTAACAGGAGGAAAACCATTGATTATTGGATTAACAGGCGGAATCGCAACCGGGAAATCTACAGCCAGTCTTATCTTAAGCGAACAAGGAATACCTGTCATCGACGCTGATATTATTGCAAGGGAAGTAGTAATGCCTGGAAAAGAAGCTTACGAAAAAATAGTCGCTTTTTTTGGAGATGACGTTCTTCTTTCTGACAAGACCTTAAACAGGGCAAGACTAGGAGAAATTATATTTAATAACTCTGAGAAACGGCTAAAGCTGAATGAAATCGTGCATCCCGCTGTGCGGTCAGAAATGAAAAAACAAGCTGAACTGCATTTGAGCGACGGCAATCCTTTAGTAATTATGGATATCCCTTTATTATTTGAAAGTAAACTTACTCACATGGTAGATGAAACATGGCTAATCTATACTCATCCAGACTTACAGCTTAGGCGTTTAATGGAGCGGGATGGATATTCTGAAGAACAAGCATTGTCAAGGATTAAATCTCAGATGCCAATTGATGAGAAAAAAGAATTAGCTGATGTTGTGATTGAGAATAATGGTACAAAAGAAGATTTGAAACAAAAATTACTTAGACTTCTTCAAGAAGATAAGAAAACAGACTTTATGAAATAGGTCTGTTTTTTTATTTGGTTCTTTTCTAAAGCAAAACTTAGATGCTCTTGGAAGTGGTTGATTTCCGTTACAGGATGCTCGCTTTCCGGGGGGCGTGCGGTGAGCCTCCTCTGCGCTTTGCGCAGTCAGGAGTCTCACCTGTCCGCTTCATGGAAGTATCCTTGCTCCTGCGTCTACAAGTAATTGCTACCGTTGTGAGCTTCCTCGTCGCATGCCTAGCAAGAAGCTTTTCATGTGGTAGGCACGCACCTTGCACTCCAATCAACTTATCAATGACGAGAAAAATTAATGAGTTAAAAGCAACAATATTATAAAGACATGCTAAGCTTTATTATTGTAGGCGAGGTTCACCGCACGCCGTACAAAAATGTAAGCAATTCTTGAGTGAAATCAACAATTTCTAATAGAAGTTTAATTAAATTACTGCCCCTTTTTTGCCTAATTTCAATAAAAGTATGTTCTTTTTGAGGTTCATTATGATATACTAATTGCAGATAGAGACCTTAAAGAGTATAACACATTGGAAGGAGCAGCTTCATGAAAGCAAAAATTGCAATTAATGGCTTGGGGAGAATCGGAAGAATGGTCTTCCGCAAAATGATGGAGAATGACGATTTCGAGGTTGTAGCTGTTAATGCCAGCTATCCAGCAGAAACACTTGCTCATATGGTTAAATACGATTCTATACATGGGACTTTTCCAGGAGATGTTGTAGCTGCAGAAGATGCCCTTTTTGTTAATGGAAAAAAAGTTGTTTTAGTGAATTCCCGTGACCCTCGTGAGTTGCCTTGGGGTAATCTCGGAATTGATATCGTAATTGAAGCAACAGGTAAATTTGTATCTCAGGAAACTGCAGGACTTCATATTGAAGCCGGTGCTAAAAAGGTAATTATTACAGCACCAGGCAAAAATGAAGATATTACGATTGTTATGGGCGTAAATGACAGCGATTACATTCCGTCAGAACATCATATTATTTCAAATGCTTCTTGTACTACAAACTGTCTTGCCCCTGTTATAAAAGTGCTCGACGACCAGTTTGGTGTTCAATCCGGTATGATGACAACGGTTCATGCATATACAAATGATCAAAAAAATATTGATAACCCGCACAAGGACCTTAGACGTGCCCGTGCCTGCGGAACATCCATTATTCCTACTTCAACTGGAGCAGCTAAAGCAATTGCTAAAGTTCTTCCACATCTAGAGGGCAAACTAAATGGAATGGCACTTAGAGTTCCAACACCAAATGTATCTTTAGTTGATGTGGTTGTAGAATTGAAGACTCCTGTATCAAAAGACCAAGTGAATCATGCATTCCAATCAGCAGCAGAGGGATCAATGAAAGGCGTCTTAGGTTATAGTGATCTGCCTTTAGTATCAATTGATTATAACGGAAATGAAAACTCTTCTATCGTTGATGGTCTATCTACTATGGTGATGGATGGAAATAAAGTCAAGGTATTGGCTTGGTATGACAATGAGTGGGGCTATTCTTGCCGAGTTGTTGATTTGGCGAAACATGTAGCATTTGCACTTAACAGCAAAGTGCCAGTAGAGAAAAACGCTTCCGTTTCATAAAGGTGAATGAAGAATAAATATTAGAAGCCGGGAAAACTCCCGGCTTCTTTATGTTTAGTACAGATAAGCTTTTTTGTTTAAAAAACTATTAAAAAAATTTACCCAGAATTATTGCAAATCAATTTTAAAAGAAGTATACTATGTTTCGTGAACTTCAAATAAAGCAAACCAAGGCATTGAATGCTACTTAAAGGGTTAGGACCTCTCTGGACTAACTTGCCCCCGTGGTAGATGTTCGATACCGCATGCTTGAAGGCATGATTATTTTTAAAAGGGGGACTATGCTAATGGATACAATGGGAAGACACGTAATTGCTGAGTTATGGGGTTGTGATTCTGAAAAATTAAATGACATGAAGTTTATTGAAGAGACTTTCGTAGATGCTGCATTGAAAGCAGGTGCAGAAATTCGTGAGGTTGCTTTTCATAAATTTGCTCCGCACGGTGTAAGTGGAGTGGTCATTATTTCTGAATCTCATCTAACTATTCACAGTTTTCCTGAGCATGGTTATGCAAGTATTGATGTTTATACGTGTGGAGATCGAATTGATCCTAACGTAGCTGCTGATTACATTTCAGAAGCATTAGGCGCTAAAAAACGTGAAAATCTGGAAGTTCCACGCGGAATGGGTCCGATTGCCGTTGCCAAATCAAAAGTTACAGCTCAATAATAAAAACAGAATGTAAGCGAGGTGTGAAAATTTCACACCTCTTTTTTATTTTGGCTGTTTTTGAATTCATTGTTGTTCTTGAAAGTGGTTGATTTCCGTTTCAGGTGCTTTCTTTCCGCGGGGCGTGCCGTGAGCCACCCTGAAAGATATGAAGTACTGCTCCTGCGTCTACAGGAAAATCCTGATGAAGCGAGCTTCCTCGTCGCAGGCCTTGCAAGAAGAAACTCAGGTAGCTGGGACGCTGATCCCGCAGGACAAGGAAGGCTTCGACAGCGTTACCTCGCACGAAGAAAATGTGATTTTTCATTTTCGAGGAGTCTCGCACCTTACACTCCAATCAACTTGTCAATGAAGAAATGAATCAAAAGCAATTAAGCCTTTATTTTATATAAATAGGAAATAATACGTTACAAATTATGTCGTTTTGGAGGTTTGTTATGTTTAGAAAGCTTCAAACTCTAATGGAAAATCACGCGGAAACGAGTGAACAGCATGTGGACGAAAGACTTCGAACCCATTACTTTAAAACTAACAAGACGGAAGTGATGAAAGTTATAAAACAAATCTTGGATGAAGACACGAACTTTAAAGAGCTTGGATTTTCTGAGGAAAGGGGAGAAGCGACATTTGAAGTAAGACAGCCCAAAGTTGCATTTGTTGTGGTCAGTGTTGTAACAGTAAGACATAATCATACTGCAGTAGATCTAAATGTTTCAATAGAGTCTGCTCTTCCTTTTAATTTTGGAAACAATCAGCGCCTGATTACAAGCATATATGAGATTTTAAAACAAAGACTCCCGTTTTTGGGAACATCTATGGCTGAAAATTTATAGGAATAGCTTGTCACAAACCTCCCTTTTCTTTAAGATAGATATAGAATAGAAAATTTTTTGGGGATGATTACAATGAGGTGTCCTTCTTGCCAGCATAATGGAACAAAAGTGCTTGATTCCAGACCTGTTCATAGCGGCCGGTCTATTCGCCGAAGACGGGAATGTGAAGATTGCAGCTATAGATTTACTACATTTGAAACGGTAGAACAAACACCGCTTATCATTGTTAAAAAGGGCGGAGAGAGAGAAGAATTCAGCCGCGAAAAGATTCTTAGAGGGCTTATTAAAGCTTGCGAAAAAAGACCTGTCCCCTTAGAAACCCTTGAAAATATAGTGGATAATATCGAAAAAGAACTGAGAAACAGTGGAGCGTCCGAGATTTCCAGTACAGCAGTTGGAGAACAGGTAATGGAACATCTTTCAAAAACTGATGAGGTGGCATATGTAAGATTCGCCTCAGTTTATCGCCAATTTAAAGATATTAATGTATTCATACAAGAACTAAAAGAACTGATTAACAAAGATGAGCGTTAAAGCTTCAGTTGAACAGCTATAACGCTCTTTTATTTTCGTAATAGTGCAACGTTGGCTGACGGACAAATGATACGTCAGCCAAGTTTCTTTCACAGTTAAGAGAATTTTATGTATATAAAGGGTGAAAACGATGACGGTACATTTTCAGGAAGTAGTGCCCGTTGATACTTATTCCGTCCAGAGCAAAGGCGTATTGAATGAGGTAGATCAAAACGTACTGACTTTGCTCTATCAGCCATTAATAGGAGCATTTGCACACAGCTTATATTTGACTTTATGGTGCGAAGCTAAAATGAACCATCAATCAAAAAAGCATCAGCATCTCATGAATCTAACGCAATTTTCTTTAAAAGATATCTTATCTGGGAGAAAAAAGCTAGAAGCGATTGGATTATTAAAAACGCTGAAAAAAGAAGGTGAGAGCTCCAGGGAATATATATATGATCTGCAGCTGCCGCTTTCTCCAAAAGCTTTTTTCACAGATGGATTTCTCAGCATCTATTTATTCAACCGTCTTGGACAAACAAAGTTTAATGAGATAAGGGAATCATTTTTAATTCCGCAAGCAGATTCATCTGGTTTTACTGAGGTAACAGCTTCGTTTAGCGATGTTTTCACTTCTTTGCATCCTTCTGAAATGACATCAAAAAGTTATTCTGAGATCAATGAGAATGTTGTTTCCGAAAATGTATCTCTTTTAGAAAAAGGAGTGCAGGGTAAAGTTACCTTTGGGGAGACAGACTTTGATTTTGAAGCAATGGTAAATCAAATCTCGACTTTTGTAGTGCCTAAAGAAGTTTTAACTCCTAAACTAAAAGAATCGATCTATAAACTAGCATATATCTATCAGCTTGAACCAATGGATATGAGCAGACAAATACAAAACGTTTATTATTCAACAGGAGAAATCAATGTTGAAAATCTGCGCAGAGAGATTCAAAAATGGTATCGCTTTGAACACGAAGAAGGTCTGCCTGTGTTAGCATTAAGAACACAGCCCGTTCACCTTAAAGCACTTCAAGGGATGGAACCAAAATCAAAAGAAGAAGAACTTATCAAATACTTTGAAGAAGTATCACCGTTTCGTCTATTAGAAGATTATAGCGGAACAACACCTTCTGAAGTTGATTTGAAGCTTGTTGCCTATTGTATGATTGATCAAAATTTAACACCGGGTGTTACGAATGTTCTATTGGATTATGTTTTGTCTGGTAATGATATGAAACTTGCAAAGGGTCTAATAGAACGGATAGCATCACATTGGGCGCGAAAAAAAGTACAGACGGTGCCAGAAGCAATGGCGCTTGCGCGGGATGAAAAAAGAAAATCAAAAGAGTGGCAAGAAAAGAAGACATCAAAATCTAAGTTTTATAATGGAAATCAAAAGCCAAATGTGTCTGTTCCAGATTGGCTGAAGCCAGAAACAAATTTGGCAAAAGAGGATGAGAGCAGCTTTTCAAACGAAGATGAAAATCGAAAATGGCTTGAAAGCTTGTTAAATAATTCGAAATAAGGGGGGATTAACGTGGAATCAATAAAGGAATCTGTTAAGCAAATGCCGGGATTTGAAAAATTTCAGGAAAAATACGAATTAATGAAACAACAAGTCCTTACAGATCCAAAAGTGATGCGTTTTTTAAGAGAAAACCCTGATATTTCAGATACTCATGCAGATAAATTATTATCTAGTTTTTATACATTCAAAAATGAACAGCAGGCATGCAGCAATTGTCCTGGCTTAGATAGATGCCCTAATTTGATGCAAGGTTATAGATCTGAACTTACAAGAGTGAGACAGACTGTGGAACTACGATACAAGCCTTGCGAACTGAAGTTACATGATGAACATAAAAAATCGATGGCCTCGCTCATAAAGAGTTATTTTATACCGAAAGAGATACTTGGTGCTACATTTGACCGACTTTATAAACATAGCATTGATGATACAAGACGAAATGCGATTTCTAAAGCATATGAATTCGTACAGATGGCAGGGACCAACCAGCCGGTAAAAGGCATTTATTTTTATGGAAAGTTTGGTGTGGGAAAAACATATCTTCTTGGGGCAATCGCGAATGGACTGGCTGAAAAAGGAATTCATTCACTGATGGTTCATACACCGGAATTCTTACGAGAGATGAAGCAATCTCTCTCTGATGGAAGTTTTGATACGAAAATGGAGCTCTTAAAAACTGTTCCAGTACTGATGCTTGATGATATCGGAGCCGAGAACATGACAAACTGGGTTCGTGATGAGATTATTGGAGTCATCCTTCAGTATAGAATGATGGAAAAGCTTCCAACTCTTTATACGTCAAATTGTGATTATGACATGCTGCAGCAGCATTTATCATACTCGCAAAAGGGCGGACTTGATGAAGTTAAAGCTCTAAGAATCATGGAACGTATTAAGCACTTAAGTTCTCCTGTTTTCATGGGCGGCAATAAAAATTTCAGAGAAGAATTCTAATAGACTTCTGTCCGTTATGTGGCAGAGGTCTTTTTTACGCTGTTTTTCTTTTTCTTTCTCGTACAAAGCTGTCTCTTCTATCAAAATATGATAGGATAAGTACATAAGAAATTCGATTCGGAGGTTGCCTATGAGTATTGAATCAATTTTACAAAAAGCATTAGATGGTGAACGTTTATCTGTAGAAGATGCAGTTAAACTATATGAAAGTGATGAAGTGGAGCGAATGGGAGAAGTTGCTGACATCATTATGAAAAGATGGCACCCAGAACCTGTCACTACTTTTGTGATCGGACGCAACGTTAATTACACTAATTTTTGTGATACATATTGCAGATTTTGTGCCTTTTACCGTCCTCCTGGAAGTGAAGAAGGATATGTACTTGATGATGAAGTGATTTTTCAAAAGATCCAGGAAACAGTTGATGTTGGCGGTACAGAAATTTTAATGCAAGGCGGGACGAATCCAAACCTGCCGTTTAGCTATTATACAAATTTATTGAGAGAGATAAAAAAGCGTTTTGATATTACCATGCATTCTTTCTCACCAGCTGAAGTTTGGAAGATGGTTGAAGTATCAGGATTATCACTAGAAGAAGTTCTTCATGAATTAAAAGAAGCGGGTCTTGACTCTCTTCCTGGCGGAGGAGCAGAGATTCTTGATGATCGTACACGCAAAAAGATCAGCAGACTAAAAGGTTCATGGACAGAGTGGATTGAATGTATGAAAACGGCTAAAAAAGTTGGTTTGCATTCAACTGCTACGATGGTTATCGGATTTGGGGAAACTTTTGAAGAAAGAGCACTTCATTTACAAAGAGTCCGTGATGCTCAGGATGAAACGAATTGTTTCCTAGCTTTCATTTCGTGGACTTTCCAGCCGGATAATACAAATATGAAAGCAGAAAAAACAACACCAAGAGAATATCTGAAGAACGTAGCCATTTCACGCATTTTCTTGGATAACATTCCAAACTTCCAATCCTCATGGGTAACGATGGGACCAGAAGTCGGTAAAAAATCTCTTCATTACGGCTGCAACGACTTTGGAAGCACGATGATGGAGGAGAATGTTGTTTCTGCTGCTGGAACTACACATAAAGTAAATACAAACTTAACATTGCGTCTTATTCGTGAAGCAGGGAAAATTCCTGCTCAGAGAAATACGAAGTATGAAGTTCTTCGTGTTTTCCAAGATGAAGAAAATGCAGAAAAAGATTTTGTTATGCAAAACTAATTCAAGAACACCTGACACTGTTTTTATAAACAAGAGTCAGGTGTTTTATTTGTTTCTTAAAGGTTGATGCTTTTGAATGTTTTTTGTTGAGTAGGCTTCTTTGACTAGTTGATTGGAGAGTAAGGTGCGAGACTCCTCGGAAATGAAAATCACATTTTTTTCGTGCGATTTTACTCTGTCGAAGCCTCCTTGTCCTGCGGGATCAGCGTGCCAGCTACCTGAGTTTCTTCTCGCAAGGCATGCGACGAGGAAGCTCGCTTCGTCAGGATTTTCCTGTAGACGCAGGAGCAGTACTTCATATCTTTCACGGAGGCTCACCGCACGCCCCGTGGAAAGCGAGCATCCTGAAACGGAAATCAACATCACAGAAAAACCATATTAGATACCGTTATGACATTTGTCACAGCGGTATTTTTTTATTGCGCTTATTCTTTAAGTGTGAAACCTAAGGAGGAATGAAGATGCCGCAGCTGCAAAGTAGGACTAAAGAAAAAGTAAAGGTGAAAAAGGAAAAAGAATTGTTAGGAACTCTTCTTTCGGTTATGGGTGTTGGCTTGTTTATCGTTTTGTCATGGGCAGCAGTTTACTTGCTGTATCTATCTAGATAGGAGGTTTTAAAAATGCATATTCATAAATACGAGAAGATCTGGCTTTGGTCCGGAGCAGTGTGTTTAACAATCTTTTTATTAATTGTAGGTGTCTCCGCCTATGCTATGGGGAACCAGCCTCCAAGTCACATGGAAACAATCGATCCCCAAAAAGCAACGTTAACGGCACCATTCGATAAACCAGCTCTGACGAAGATAGGGGATAAGGAATATGAAGCAGTCATGCTTGCTCAAGCTTTCACATTTACACCATCTAAAATGACTGTTCCGAAAGGTTCAACCGTTCATTTTAAAGTGACAAGTACTGATGTCGTTCACGGCTTTGAAATCCCTGCAACAAATGTCAACATGATGGTAACGCCAGGGTATGTGAGCAAAATTTCACATACATTTGATAAACCCGGCAAATATCTTATTTTATGTAATGAGTATTGTGGAGTTGGTCATCAAGTAATGGCGGTAACTTTGGAGGTGACGTCATGATTGATAAAAGAGATGCACAGTTAAGTCTTGGTTTTCTAAGTGTCAGTTTTATTGCACTATTTATTGGTGCCATAGCAGGGCTTTTACAGACTTTGGTTAGAAGCGGTACAATCGAGCTTCCGCTTTCTATCGGATATTATCAACTATTAACTGCTCATGGTGTTTTATTAGCACTTATTTTTACAACTTTTTTTATTGTTGGTTTTTTATATGCCGGAATAAGCAAAACGATGGGAGCACTTTATGACGTTCCGAGAAGAAGTGGATGGCTCGGATTTGCCATGATGACTTTCGGAACAATATTGGCAACCATATTTATTCTGCTGAACAAAGCAACTGTACTTTATACGTTCTACGCTCCGCTGCAGGCATCACCATGGTTTTATGTAGCACTCGTTCATGTTGTGGTGGGAAGCTGGCTTTGCGCTTTCTCTATGTGGAATCAGTATTATATTTGGAAGAGAAGAACGAACAGCAAGCTGTCTCCTCTTTTCAGCTACATGGCTGTTATGACGATGGCTTTATGGTTCATCGCAACTTTAGGCGTTGCAGCAACAGTAATCCTTCAGTTCATCCCTTGGTCGATCGGCTGGGTAGATAAAATTGATATATTAATCAGCCGGACGCTGTTTTGGTATTTTGGACACCCGCTCGTGTATTTCTGGCTTCTTCCAGCTTATATGTGCTGGTACGTGGTAATCCCTAAAATTATTGGAGGGAAAATATTTAGTGATGCATTAGCAAGGCTTTCTTTTGTACTCTTTCTTTTATTCAGTATTCCTGTAGGCTTTCACCATCAGCTTTTAGAGCCTGGTATCTCGCATTCATGGAAGTTTTTCCAAGTAGTCCTTACGTTTATGGTAATTGTTCCTTCGTTAATGACTGCATTTTCAATGTTTGCCGTTTTTGAAACAGCAGGAAGAAAAAAAGGCGCTAAAGGTCTTTTTGGATGGTTTAAAGTTTTACCTTGGAAAGATGTACGTTTTTTTGCACCAATGATGGGAATGCTTATTTTTATTCCTGCAGGTGCGGGTGGAATTATTAACGCAAGCCATCAATTAAACCAGGTTATTCATAATACCTTATGGGTCACCGGACATTTTCATCTAACTGTTGCTTCAACAGTTGCTCTTACCTTTTTCGGAATCGCCTACTGGCTTGTTCCGTATCTGAGTGGGAGAACTTTAACACCGCAAATGAATAAACTTGGAATCATTCAAACAATCATGTGGACGGTTGGTATGGCTTTTATGTCCGGTGCAATGCATTTAGTAGGTTTGTTTGGAGCACCTCGCAGAACGGCCTATACGACTTACTCAGACCATCCTCAAGCTCTTGATTGGGTTCCTTATCAAGCAGCGATGGCAATCGGAGGAACGATTCTTTTTATAGCAATCTTGCTCTTGATGTATATCATAGGTTATCTGGCTTTTAAAGCACCGAAAGGAGAAATGGATTTTCCAGTAGGAGAGGTGGAGGAGGAAGCGGTAGCTACTCCGGTAATATTAGAGAATTGGAAGCTTTGGGTAGGCATTTGTGCTGCACTGATCTTAATAGCTTATACGATTCCTTTTTGGCATATGATAGATCATGCGCCGCCAGGATCACCTGGGTATAAGTTTTGGTAGAAAAAAGCTTGCAAACTTTTTCAAGTTTGCAAGCTTTTCTTTTTTTGTAATGGAAAATAAGTACAGTCTATATGATTAAAAAAATCTGCTATTCTATTACTATTCGTATTAATCGCTTCATCTAGAACATGAAGAACTCTTTTATCAAATATACTGTATAAAAGATTCGGATTCTTCTTATCATATACTGCACATTGTGAATTGCTGTTTTCTTTAAGTGTCTTTATTTCCTTAAAAGTGTTAATACCGGGAAAAGGAAAAGCCTCGTGAAGAATCCAAACATCGTCAGAGATCGCTAGAGATAAAGCAGCATGCAGAGAAGATAGTGGATCCATTCCTTTGTAAAAAGGGGTTAGAATACGAGCGGTATCTTTTACATAAGGCAAATAAACAGCAGGCTGATCACTAACCACTATTATTTCTTTGAAATAGAGCTGAAGTTCGCTAATTAAGCTGACAACAGCTGATTTATCATTTTTTGATAAAGTTTTAGTCTCACTGATTTCAGTTAATATGACTGCGGCAGTCACTTTGATCCCTCCTTTTGAAAAGGCTCATTTCTAAAAGATTGTTGCTATCTAACATTTTTTATTGAGTAGGCTTCTTTACTAGTTGATTGGAGAGCAAGGTGCGAGACTCCTAATGGCGCAAAGCGCTGAGGAGGCTCGCCGCAGCCCCGCGGAAAGCGAGCATCCTGGAGCGGAATTCAACATCTACTAATAGCAACATGTTTACGAAAACAGCCTTTAAAAAAGAATAAAACAAATTTCCAAGTAAAGATGTATCAAAAATCACACATTGTTCACAGCTGGTGTGATTAAAATCACACTTAAATTTTTTATTGTGGATTATAATGGAAATATGAGAAGCGGGGAGGTTTTAAATATGGGTGCCTGCACACAGCAACAAAATTTTTGTTCTTATCAAAATACAGATGTTTTTTCAAAAAACACTTTTCAATATTTAGAAAGTATTATGTATTCCAAGAAAGTGGAAATAGATCAATACTTATTTTTGGACAATGATACAGCAGACAAATTGTTTTATTTAAGAGAAGGCCAGATTAAAATTACGAAGGTGACAGAAGAGGGTAAGGAACTGGTTCTTTACATCTTTCAAGAAGGAGATTTAATCGGTGAACTGGGAATTTCTCCGGATTCACGCTATAACTATAGTGCAAAAGCGACAAGAGATTGTGATGTGGGTGTTATTCAGCAGCAGGATTTAGAAACAATCATCTGGCAGCATGGCGAAGTTGCTGTAGAATTCATGAAGTGGATGAGCAACATGCATGCCATTACACGTTCAAAGTTTAGAGATCTAATGCTTTATGGAAAAAAAGGAGCATTATGTTCAACGTTAATCAGACTGGCTAACTCTTATGGTAAAATGACTCCTTCAGGTATCACTTTATCACAGCATTTTACGAATACTGATTTAGCAGAACTTATAGGGACATCGCGTGAAACGGTTAACCGTATGTTAAGTCAGCTGAAAAAAGACGGTGTTGTGACTTTTGAAACTGGAGGAAATATTAAGATTACAGATTTAGCTTATTTAAAAAATGCATGCAGCTGTGAAGACTGTCCTTTAGAAATCTGCAGAATATAAAGTTTTAACTGAGATCCCAAACAATTGGGATCTTTTTCTAATAAAATTATTATTTGAATTTTCCTTAAATTAAAAATTTTGTGTATAATATAAGAATATTTAGCATAAAGGGGGAAACGAAATAATGAACATGAAACAGAAATTAAAAATGGGTGTCATCGGGTTATCTGCAGTATTCCTGGTAGCCTGCGGAGCTGGTTCTGGGGATAAATTAACAATTGGAACAGATGCAGCATACGCCCCTTTTGAATCTTTGGATGGGGACAAGATTGTTGGTTTTGATGTGGATTTGCTTGATGCGGTTATGAAAGAAGCTGGTCTCGAATACGAAATGAAAAATACAGGTTGGGAGCCGTTATTTATTGCTCTTAAAAATGATGAGGTTGATGCAGGAATATCTGCTATCACAATTAATGATGATAGAAAGAAAACATATGACTTCTCATCACCTTATTTTGAATCTATTAATATGATTCTTGCAAAAGATGGTACTTCTATTACAAGTGCTAAGGATTTAGAAGGAAAAAAAGTAAGTGTTCAAAATGGGACTACAGGTCAGGAAGCGTTAGAAAAAATGTTTGGTAAGAGCGACAACATTAAGAAATTTGAGAATAACACTTTAGCTATTCAAGCTTTATTAAACGGGGAAGTTGAGGCAGTTGTTGCAGACAATGCAGTTGTTCAGGAATATGCAAAGAATAATCCTGATAAGAAGCTAGTCACAATTACTGACAAAGAGAATTTTGAAAGTGAGTACTATGGCATTATTTTTCCTAAAGACGGCGAGCATCAAGAAGAAATTAACAAAGCTTTGAAAAAAGTAATTGAAAATGGCAAGTATGCAGAAATCTATAAAACATGGTTTGGTGAAGAACCCAATGTAGATGCATTGAAACAATAAACTTTCAGGAGGTCTACATGGAATTTTCTTTACAAATCATAGGTGAATACATGCCATTGTTTTTAAAAGGAACTTGGGTAACAATTCAGCTTTCGTTACTTGGCATTCTTTTTGGAACAATACTTGGTTTATTTATCGGGTTAGGAAAAATTGTGAAAAAGCCATATATTAATTTACCATGTATGTGGTATATCAGTTTCTTTCGGGGAACACCATTGCTTGTTCAGATTTTACTGATTCATTCAGCGCTGATGCCGCTCATAATGAAGCCGCCAAATGTTTTTATATCGAGTGTGTTAGCATTGTCGTTAAATGCAGCGGCTTACATTGCAGAGATTTTCCGGGCTGGAATTCAGTCGATTGATAAAGGACAGATGGAAGCTGCAAGGTCGTTAGGCATGAATCACGTGCAAGCTATGAAACATGTTATTCTTCCCCAAGCTTCAAGAAGAATGATACCGCCTCTTGGCAATGAATTTATCGTATTGATAAAAGACTCATCACTCGTTTCAATCATTGCCACACCTGAACTAATGTATTATGCCCGGGCGATGATGGGTCAGTATTATCGTCCTTGGGAACCATACATGACTGCAGCTCTCATGTATTTGATCCTGACTCTAGGTATGGCTTATATCCTTTCCAAAATTGAACGAAAATTTGTTTATGATTAAACAACTCGGTTTCCGGGTTGTTTTTTCCTTGTTTAGGTAACATTTTTTAAGACCTGGTCCCATATATTGTATTATTGAGATTTTATATGGGGGGGACTTGCTTGTTCACGATCGCTTTTTCACACCCGTCTGACGGAATCGCCATCCTTAAAAAAATAATCCGGTCTGCAGCAAAAAATAAAATTAACCCTTCCTTTGCCAAATTATCTGATGCTTCTTCAAAAATTCTTGAACTGCACATACATGAAAATAAAGAATT
The DNA here is from genome assembly GCF_042746035.1 of Fictibacillus sp. NPDC058756. Classification (NCBI taxonomy): domain Bacteria; kingdom Bacillati; phylum Bacillota; class Bacilli; order Caryophanales; family Fictibacillaceae; genus Fictibacillus; species Fictibacillus sp. NPDC058756. The sequence continues at coordinate 1,185,015 of NZ_JBHYPU010000001.1, forward strand.
CATTTTGGATGTGTTAACGGAATTTACAAGAAATAAGGTAGAAGATATTTGTTTAAAGGAAATGATTGAACATGCCTTTTTTTATAGTGACTCTGCTGAACAGAAGGAAATATTCTCAATATCTAAGAGCATCATCTTAGGGGAAATTGAAGGAATCCCAGAGGTCAAAAACCTGCCAAGTCTGAGTGGGCTCATACAAGGTCAGTGGCAATCTATCTTGTCGGAAAAAAGAAACTTCTTAGAGTATGAAGCTTTTTTAAAGTTTCGTCTTAAAGATTATTTAGCAACTTTGCTTAAGATTGTTGAATGTGCTATTGATGAATATAAATTAGAGCTTGAGTATCAATTATTTATTGAACAATTGCGAACGTGCTTATCAAAACAAAAATCTATTTTGAAAAATGATATTGTAATTATTTTTGATTGTGAGAATGTGGTTGTTTTTGATGAACATCAAAATCAGCTATCAAAAACTGAACTAAAGAACTTGCATGATAGGGCATTGAAATTAACGAATGCCGTGAACTTGGATGAACGACTTCTCGGTCCTTTAATCGGATTAGCTCCTTCATCTGCCCGGATTTACGCATATGACTTGGATCATCCGCTTCTGCAGACGGTAAAAAATATTTTTCAAGAGAAGGTTATAATATCACCAATTGAAAAGATGACTTTTAAAGGATAACCCGTATCCGTATAAAAAAAAGTCATAAACTGTCATTGGCCTCTTGCTTTTTGAAAAGCATCTGCATATAATAAGTTTATAATTTTATCATTTAATCTGTATTGATGAGGACATGAAGCAGCTTTTACGGTTTTTAGAGAGGGAAGTCCCGGCTGAAAGCTTCCTAACACGAAAATTTGCTTTACCACCTTGGAACTTCAGCGGTGAAAAATTTCGAGTAATCGCTGACGGCAGCAGTCCGTTATCCTGTCCGAGTGCCGTCATTTATTTTTATTTTGCGGAACAAGGGTGGAACCACGAGATAATCACTCGTCCCTTCTATAGGGACGGGTGTTTTTTGTTTTATATAAATAAAAGGAGATGTTTTTTATGTCGTCAATCTCAATTAAATTCCCAGACGGATCGGTCAAGGAATTTCCAAAAGGAGTAACTTCAGAACAAGTTGCTGAAAGCATCAGCTCCAGCTTAAAGAAAAAAGCTGTTGCAGGAAAAGTAAACGGGCAATTGTTTGACTTTTCACGCCCAATTGAAGAAGATGCATCAATTGAAATCGTAATGCATGATTCACAAGAAGGTCTTGAGATGACTCGACACTCAAATGCCCACTTGCTTGCTCAAGCGCTTAAGCGTTTATATCCAGATGTGAAGCTTGGAATTGGCCCTGTAATCGATAATGGTTTTTATTATGATGTAGACATGGCTCATAATTTAACACCGGAAGACCTTCCGGCAATCGAAAAAGAAATGAAGAAGATTGTAAACGAAAATCTTCAGATTGTTCGTAAAGAAGTAACACGTGAAGAAGCTCTTGAGATTTATGAAAAATTAAATGATCATTTGAAACTTGAGCTGATCCGCGATCTTCCTGAAGGAGAAAAGATTACGATCTATGAGCAAGGTGAGTTCTTTGACCTTTGCCGCGGTCCACATGTCCCTTCCACTGGGAAAATCAAGGCATATAAACTAATGAGCATCTCTGGAGCTTACTGGCGCGGGGACAGCGACAACCAAATGCTTCAGCGTATTTATGGAGCTGCATTCTTGAGCCAAAAAGATCTTGATGAGTATCTGTACTTTATTGAAGAAGCACAAAAGCGCGATCACCGTAAACTAGGAAAAGAATTAGAACTTTTCATGTTCTCAGAAGAAGCGCCGGGAATGCCTTTCTATCTTCCGAACGGTCAAACAATTCGTACAGAGCTTGAAAATTTCTCTCGTGAACTTCAGCGTCAAGTTGATTATGATGAGGTGCGTACACCATTTATGATGAACCAGCGCCTTTGGGAGCAATCAGGACACTGGGATCACTATCATGAAAACATGTATTTCTCTGAAGTAGATGATACAAAGTTCGCGATGAAGCCGATGAACTGCCCAGGCCACATGCTTATCTTTAAAAATAAGCTTCACTCATACAGAGACCTGCCAGTGCGTATGGCTGAATTTGGACAGGTTCACCGCCACGAATACAGTGGTGCATTAAACGGTATGATCCGTGTACGTACTTTCTGCCAGGATGATGCACATATTTTTGTAACACCACAACAGATTGAAAGTGAAATTAAAAACGTATTTAAGTTAGTTGATAAAATTTACAGCACATTTGGTTTTGAATACTCAGTTGAGCTTTCAACTCGTCCAGAAGACTCTATGGGCGATGACCGTTTATGGGAACAAGCTGAAGGCGCATTGAAGAATGTATTAGAAGATCTGGGTATGAACTACCACCTTAACGAAGGTGACGGCGCATTCTATGGTCCGAAAATCGACTTCCACATTAAAGATGCACTTAAGAGAAGCCATCAGTGTGCAACAATTCAGCTGGATTTCCAGATGCCTGAAAAATTCGACCTTACTTACGTAGATGAAAATAACCAAAAGGTTCGTCCTGTCGTTATTCACCGTGCAATCTATGGTTCGATCGACCGTTTCTTAGGAATTTTAGTCGAGCACTTTGCAGGAGCATTCCCAACTTGGCTGGCACCCGTACAAGTGAAGCTGATCCCTGTTTCTGACGTTCATAATGAATACGCATATAAGCTGCAGGAAGACTTGAAAGAACATGCGGTACGTGTTGAAATCGACACAAGAAATGAGAAGATGGGTTATAAGATCCGTGAAGCTCAAATGAAGAAGATCCCTTACATGCTCGTTTTAGGCGATAAAGAGATCGAAGATAACGCAGTAAACGTACGTAAATACGGTGAACAAAAATCGGAAACTGTATCTTATGAAGATTTCAGAGATAAGATTCTGACTCAAATTAACGAAAAAAGATAATTTTAAGAAGAAGCTGACCCAAAAGATACTATTTTTTTGGGATCAGCTTTTCTATTTATGTTAAAGTGTTACAAATAGGAACATTTTTTTAGTGGAATTCATATTCGTATTTAGATCTCCGGGCGAAAATAAGGAGCCACCGGGTGAAACAGAGTCGTCTTTGGGTGAAACTAGGCCGCGTTGGGTGAATCGGATGTTCAAAGGGGTTAAACACTTCCTATACGGGGCGAACGTGTATTAAATAAAAGAACACGTACCGTAAAAATATAACATTAACGAAATGCTTTTTTAGTCACTCTCTAAAAAAACTCTTGCATTACTTTTCAAAACGAAGTAAAATTAATTTCGTTGCTTATTACATTCGCTGTTTGACACATTTCACGCCAATATGTTATAGTATGTAAGGTTAATAAAATAAGCTTAAGCATCAAACAAGCAGAAGCACCCGCTTCTCACCTGATTCGACGCCAATTCGTGGCTGTTGATGGGTAGATGGAATTCAGGCATGTCATTAGTACATAGCCGGTTTACGTGTGGGTGATATATGCGCCGACGCTTTTTTTATTTGCAGAAATAACAAGTCGGGTGTTTTTAACACTCACTGAGAAAATTTGGAGGTGACTTACTATTAGTAAGGACATGTCTGTCAATGAAGGCATTCGTGCACGTGAGGTACGCTTAATCGGTCCTGATGGAAGCCAGCTTGGCATTAAAACAAGACAGGAAGCTTTAGACCTTGCGGCAAACGCAAATCTTGACCTTGTACTCGTTGCTGCAACTGCTAAACCGCCAGTATGTCGTATAATGGACTACGGTAAGTTTAAATACGAGCAACAGCGTAAAGATCGAGAAGCACGAAAAAATCAAAAAGTCATTACGACTAAAGAAATTCGTTTAAGTCCAACAATTGAGGAAAACGACTTCAATACGAAGCTTAGAAATGCCCGTAAGTTCCTTGAAAAAGGCGACAAAGTAAAGGCAAGTATTCGTTTCCGTGGACGTGCAATCACTCATTCTCAAATCGGAAAAACGGTATTGGAGAAATTAGCGAAAGAATGTGAAGATCTTTCTACGGTGGAAACATCACCAAAAATGGAAGGCCGAAGCATGTTTCTTATCCTAGCACCTAAAGCCGAAAAATAATTTTTACCAGGGAGGTAACCATTATGCCTAAAATGAAAACTCATAAAGGTGCTGCAAAGCGCTTTAGAAAAACCGGATCAGGTAAATTAAAGCGTGCGAGCGCTTATACAAGTCACTTGTTTGCTAACAAGTCTACTAAAGCTAAGCGTAAGCTTCGCAAAGCGAAACTTGTTAACAGTGGTGACTACAAGCGTATCCGTACATTGTTAACTTACAAAAAACGTTAATCATACGAAAAGTTGATTTAAAAATAGGAGGTTTTTAATATGCCAAGAGTAAAAGGTGGCTATGTAACACGTCGTCGTCGTAAAAAAGTCCTTAAGCTAGCTAAAGGCTATTTCGGTTCCAAACATAAATTATTTAAAGTAGCTCAACAACAAGTATTCAAATCTTTAATGTACGCTTACCGTGACCGTCGTCAAAAGAAGCGTGATTTCCGTAAGCTTTGGATCACTCGTATCAACGCTGCTGCTCGTACAAACGGTCTTTCTTACAGCCGTTTAATGCATGGGCTTAAATTAGCTGGTATCGACATCAACCGTAAAATGCTTTCTGAAATCGCAATTTCAGACGAAAAAGCTTTTGCACAATTAGCTTCAAAAGCAAAAGACAGCTTAAAAGCTTAAATTTGACTAAAAGAAAAGATCATTTCCTCATTTGATGGAGATGATCTTTTTTACATTCTGAAAGGAAAAGGGAAAAGGTGTTAATCTTATATTTGATCATAATGAATACAGTTGCTTACTTGGTCATGAAAAAAGACAAAATTTATGCACAAGAAGGAAATTGGCGTACGCCTGAATCAAGACTATGGATGCTTGCTATTGCTGGAGGAGCTCCTGGTATGTGGCTTGCAATGAAGAAATTCCGCCATAAAACGAAGCATCCGTCATTTCGTAACGGCTTGCCGATTCTAAGTATTTTTATTACAGTTATCGCAGGATGGTTTTTGTAGATTATTAATCCTGCTGCAAATATCGTTTGTCTTTTAAGAATAGCCGCCAGAAAATATAGAAACCTGGTGTTAATATGGCGAGACCTACTATATACATAATCATTAATGAGTAGAAAGTTTCCGTAGCAGTGAAAGCCTCATAGATGGTTAGATCGGGATAGACGATATAAGGCAGATGTGCCATTCCATATCCGACGCTTGCCAGCCCATATTGTAATACTGTTGCGAGCAGTGTAAATCTTGGCCGTCCAATCCCTGGGCGGTTTTGTTTTGGCCACCAAAGAGAAGCGTAGGCGATGCAGAATGCGATTAATGATAAAATGAACCATATTTTTTGATCCATAAGGTTATCAACAAGCCAGCCAGCTTCTGGAGCCATAAATAAAAGGGTGAATAGAGCTGATAACAGTGTTAGCGGTCCAAGAAGTAACGCATTTCCGCGATATAGCCGATAGGCATCCTCTCTATTGGAAACACGCGAATAGTCAGCTAAAAAAAGAGAAGATAGATACAGCTCAGAAGTCAGTCCGAATAACACGTACAGATATAAAGTAGGACTGGAAAAAAGCTTACCTAATAAAAGGCTTTGAGTTTCTCCATCAACACTGATAAAACCTCCTTGTGAAATAGGAAGTACGGCAATTAGCAGGGATGGGATTAATAGTCCGGAAATTCCTGAAATAAAAAACATCGTCTTCCGGTAGCCTTGCACAGAATAGGAAAATACCATAAAAGCACTCCGGATAGCCAGAAAAAATAGGATCAGGGATACTGGGACTAGCATTACTGTTCCAAGCGTATAGGCACCTTTAGGAAAGAATCCTACGAACGCTACAACTAAAAGGACAAGGAAAGTATTCGTTATCTCCCATGTCGGCGAAAGAAAACGATTTGCGATCTTTCCTGCCATTGTTTTGTGATTGTTATAAACCATCGCCCAAAATCCTGCGCCGAAATCAATTGAACCAAAAATACTGTAGACAAAGATGAAGCTCCACATGATGAGTATCGCAAGTACCTCTTCACTCATACCCATTCCCCTCCTTCCTATCCGTATAGTTTATCCATATCTTTAGACACTGGATTGCGTTTGAAATAAGCAGTTAATATTAAAATCGTCAAAACACTCAATAGAGCATACAAAAGTAAAAACAAGAGGAAAAGCATTCCAAGATTTTCATTCCTCGTGGCTGCTTCTGCAGTTGTTTGAACTCTGTAAATGGTCCATGGCTGTCTGCCGCTGCAGCTGAATACCCAGCCAAATTCAATGCACAGCATGGAAAGAGGACCAGATAAAACGAGAGACCAAAGCAGCCATTTAGGGAAAGGTTCGCCCCTTTTCTTAATCAAGAACCACCAATACAACAATGCGATACCCGCAAGTCCTAATAAGAGTGTTCCAATACCCACCATTAAGTTAAATAAAGTATGCACGTAAAAAGGCGGCCATGTTTCCCGGGGGAATTCATACAAACCTTTTACTTCTGTATCAAACTTTCCTGCTGCAAGCCAGCTCAATGCCCAAGGAATTTCGATGCCGTATTTTACTTCTTCTGTCTTCGGATCGGTGAAGCCGCCTATCGCCAGAGGTGCATATCGCTGTGTTTCAAATAAACCTTCTGCAGCAGCTAGTTTCTCTGGAGAATGCTGATGAAGAATCTGCGCTGAGTGATGCCCCGATAAAGCAGATACGAAACTCATCGTAAAAGCAACCGCAAGAGACATGAACAATCCTTTAAGGTGATAAGCTCGTTCCCGGTCAGAACGCTTTTTTAATAGTTTGAATGCTGCTACTGAAGCTACAGCAAAAGCACCTGTCATATAAGCCGTAATAGCTACGTGGAACGCAGAAGATACGAAACTTGGGTTAAAGAATGCGTCCCAAGGATGAACATCATAGATCGTACCATCTGGCTTAATCTTAAAGCCGTCAGGTGTATTCATCCATGTATTAACCGCAGTAATGAGAATAGCTGAAGCAACTGCCCCAAAGGCAACAAAGAAGACTGAGATCAGGCGGAAGTATCTTGGAAGTCTGTCAGCGGCATATACATAGATTGACATGAAAAGAGCTTCTAAGAAAAAAGCAAAGATCTCAATCTGAAAAGGCAGTGAGATTACTTTACCTACAATTTCCATGAACCCTGGCCAAAGTAAAGAAAGCTGGACACCTACTATTGTTCCAGAGGGAATAGCAACACCTAATAAAACAGCAAACGCTTTTGTCCAGCGCTTTGCCATAATGGCATAATCATTGTCCCCTTTTACTTGGTGGATAATTTCAGCGATAACAATCATTAATGGAAGACCAACACCGAGGGTAGCGAAAATGATATGAAAACCGAGTGATGTGCCAAAAAAAGCTCTCGCGAGTACAACTGTGTCCATGCCGAATCCTCCTAAAAAATAAAACTATGTAAACAGACAATCTATGTTTAAGGTGTCATAAAGCACATAGGTTTATTCATGCGATAAAATTGTCATATAGTGCTCGTCTGCTGTCATAAGTTGACTTAAAGGGGAGGTGCGGCGTGTTAGAGGATACTAGTGTTTACATGGAAGTCCTTAAGTTCAGCGGGATTTTTGCCCCTTTGCTCTTTATCCTTTTGCAAGCGTTCAGGCAATTTTTTTTCTTGCCAGTCGGTTTGATCTGTCTTACAGGAGGGATTTTATTCGGTGCAGTAGCAGGCACTTTGTATTCTGTCATCGGCATTACCCTGTCGAGTGTACTCTTTTATTTTGGAATGAAAAGTATGCCGAAGCTTATGGAAAAAGTAAAAAGACTTCAAAGAAAATGGATCGGAAAAAGAATGCCTTTTTCAGTAGGTCAGATTGCCATTTTAAAGATGATTCCATTCATGCATTTTCATCTGTTAAGTCTTTGTTTGATTGAAATTTCGTCAAATTTTAAAGAATATACGAAAGCAAGCATCATCTCAAACATTCCCATAGCCATTTTTTACTCATCATTCGGATCTATAATGCTTTCCCTGTCTCTTTCAACTTCAGCCATACTGCTTGTTGTGCTTTCAGTCCTGTTTTATTTGCTAAGACGGAAAGAATGGGTCATAAAATGGAGTGAGTTTTTTGAGGAAGAACCTAAAAATAGAGAAAAACAGCGCATGCCTGCATGAGTCATGCGCTTTTTATGGTGAAAAGGTTCACATAAGCAGTAGTTAAATGATAATCCCTGAAATTTTCATGATAATTCCGCGAGAATCGATAAGAATCCCGCGAGTTTAAGTAATAAAGCCGCTAGTTTGCATTTTTCGACAAAAATATCGGCTATCAGCTTTTTCGAAAATTCATCCTCGAATGTATGACTAGATAACGTTATAATAGCTTAGGAATGAAAGGCAGGGGACGAACGTGAAAATTGAAAAGCTTTTTTCCATGCAGAATGAATTAAATACTCGAATTGTAAAAGAACATAACCTTGAAAATGTTTCATTATCCGATAAGAGAAGATTAGCATTTCTTGTTGAGCTAGGCGAGCTTGCCAACGAAACAAGATGCTTTAAATATTGGAGTAAACGTCCAGCATCTGAAAAAGAAGTAATCTTAGAAGAATATGTAGACGGACTACATTTTGTTTTATCAATTGGACTAGAACTAGGTTTTACAGAAATTGAATTGCCCATTGAGGTTGAACTTACAGAAAAGATGGACAAGATAGAGTTAAACCACCTGTTTCTTTCACTTTATCAGTGGGGAGCTAAATCTTTATTGAAGCAAGAATTTAATTTATTTTTGAATGAATTTTTGGGATTAGGTGTAAAGCTTGGATTTTCGTTTCAAGAGATTGAAGCGGCTTACTTAAATAAAAATGCTGTAAATCACGAGCGTCAGGATTCGGGGTATTAATTAGGAAGATTCGCTATTTAACAAAGTCTTGCAAAACACTCAAAAGTATAAAACCCGGAAAGACCGGGTTTTATTTTAAGCCGTTAGATAAAGTTGTTAAGATTTCTTCCTTCTTTTGTTCGTCTGAATTCTTCCAGATTACTTCGAAAAGGACACCTAGACCAGGAAGCATTTTTTCTTCTCCGCTCTCGATGGCATCAACGATCGTATCTTGCAATTGTTCTTTATTGTTGCCAGTAACGTTATGCAATACAGCTTTTCTCAAATCAAGATTCATGGATAAGCACCTCTGTTAATATTTTTCTTTTTTTATTGTGCACGTTCTGAACTTGTTTTATGAAAAAATTAATAAATATTTATGATTTAAAGGAGTACTTATTATGAAACACATCGAATCCGACTCCAACGCTTCGTTAAAGCAATGGAAAAAACTGCATACAAGAAAAGAAAGAGAAAAAACAGGTACTTTCCTGCTGGAGGGTCCTCATCTTATTGAAGAAGCAATTTCCTCTGGTGCAAAACTTCAGCAAGTCATTATTGAAGAGAACTTTGAGATTAATGAGAATTGGCTCAAAGAGAAATTTACGTTATGGTCTGTTCCGGCAAAGTTAATGAAACAGCTTTCTGAAACAGAAAAACCCCAAGGTATTATTGCTGTGTGCGAAATGACGGAACAGCCCGAAGAACGAATTAAAAGAAATGGACGCTATTTGCTGATAGATGGCGTTCAAGATCCAGGGAACCTAGGAACGATCATTCGTACTGCAGACAGTGCAGGACTTGATGGGGTTTTCTTAGGTGAGGGTACAGCAGATCTTTATAATGGAAAGACAGTTCGTTCTACTCAAGGATCGCTATTCCATTTGCCGATTATAAAAGCTGATCTAAAAGAAATAATAACTGAATGTAAACTTGAAGAAGTTCCTGTGATTTCAACATCCCTGCAAGAGGCAGTTGATATGAGAGAGCTGCCTGAGATGAACGGATTTGCACTTATCGTGGGAAATGAAGGACAAGGTGTTCAAGAGATGTTTCAAGAAGAATCATCGATTAATGTGAAGATTCCAATCTTTGGTCAAGCAGAGTCACTTAACGTTTCAGTTGCAACGGGTATTCTTCTTTATGAGCTTCAGCGCAAAAGATGATGTTTTCTTGTTTTTATATGAGATTCGTTGCAATTCTTGATTTTGTTCATATATAATGTAAAAAGACGAATATGAATAGATCGAAAAAACGCAGATGGAGAAGAGTAGATAATGATTCCGCCAAAAAGGGAGGAAATGTCCTGGACTGTAAGCATTTCTTTGGTAGGTATTATTGAATTCACTCCTGAGTTGCCACCTGAACATTATGGAGTAGGGCTGGCCGGTGAAGAGCCGTTATTAAAATGAAGTGAACAGTGTATTTTCATTGTTAAATTGGGTGGTACCGCGAACTCCTCGTCCCTTATTGGATGAGGAGTTTTTATATTTTTAAGGAGGGGTTGTACTTGAAAGACCGTTTAGAAGCACTAAAAGTAGAAGCAATCGAAAAAATCAATCAAAGTCATGATTTAAAAGATCTTCAAGCTGTTAAGGTAGCTTATCTAGGAAAAAAAGGACCCATTACTGAAGTTTTAAAAGGAATGGGGAAATTGTCGGCAGAAGAAAGACCGGTGATCGGTGCTTATGCAAATGAAGTGCGTGACAGCATTCAGCTTGAATTAGAAAAAAAGCAGACAGAATTAGAAAATGCTGCGATTTCTGAAAAGCTTGCGAAGGAAACAATTGATGTTTCTTTGCCAGGAAGACCTGTAAAACAAGGAAATGCGCATCCGCTAACAGCCGTTGTAACCGAAATTGAGGACTTATTCCTAAGTATGGGCTTTACGATTGCAGAAGGTCCAGAAGTTGAGACAGATTATTATAATTTCGAGGCTCTTAATCTGCCTAAAGGCCATCCGGCTCGTGACATGCAAGATTCTTTCTTTATCACAGAAGACATCTTACTTAGAACACAGACTTCACCGGTTCAAGCTCGTACGATGGAAAAGCATGAAGGTCAAGGTCCTGTGAAAATCATCTCTCCAGGGAAGGTTTATCGAAGAGATAACGATGACGCTACACATTCTCACCAATTCATGCAGATTGAAGGACTTGTGGTTGACCAGAACGTGCGTTTAAGTGACTTAAAAGGTGTTCTTGAAACGTTCGCGAAAAAAATGTTTGGTGAAGACCGTAAAATTCGTTTGCGTCCTAGCTTTTTCCCGTTTACAGAACCGTCTGTAGAAATGGACATTTCTTGTTTTAAATGCAGCGGAAAAGGATGTTCTATCTGTAAACAGACAGGCTGGATTGAAATTTTAGGAGCAGGTATGGTTCATCCAAACGTTCTTGAGATGGCTGGCTTTGATTCTAAGAAGTACACAGGTTTTGCATTTGGTATGGGGCCTGAGCGAATCGCAATGCTTAAATACGGCATAGATGATATCCGCCATTTTTATGCGAATGATATCCGGTTCTTAAAACAATTCAAAAATGCATAATTAGGGAGGGGAAATTTGATGCTAATTTCTTATAACTGGCTAAAAGAGTATGTAAATGTAGAAATCAGTCCGTCTGAACTAGCGGATAAAATAACGAAGAGCGGTATCGAAGTTGAAATGGTTGAATCCTTGAATAAAGGGATCAGCGGAGTTGTTGTCGGGTATGTACAAGAGTGTATACAACATCCAAACGCTGATAAGCTGAGAGTCTGTAAAGTTGATATCGGACAAGGGGAAGTTTCTCAGATCGTTTGCGGTGCACCGAATGTTGCTCAAGGACAAAAGGTAGCAGTAGCAGTTCCTGGAGCAGTGCTGCCTGGGAACTTCAAAATTAAAAAAGCAAAGCTTCGCGGTGAAGAATCCCTTGGAATGATCTGTTCCCTGCAGGAGCTTGGAGTTGACACAAAGCTTGTTCCAAAAGAGTATTCTTCAGGAATTTTTGTGATGCCTTCTGATGCAGAGCCCGGGAGCGATGCATTGGAATATTTAAACTTGAATGACCATGTGCTGGAGCTTGGTCTTACGCCAAACCGCGCAGATTGTCTTAACGTGTTAGGTGTTGCTTATGAAGTAGCCGCTATTTTAGAGCAAGACGTTAAACTTCCAGATACATCGATCACGGCTTCCGAAGAAAAAGCTGAAGATTTTATCTCTGTCAGCATTGAATCTTTAGAAGACAATCCTTATTATGGGGCGATGATCATTCGTGATGTTAAAATTGGACCATCTCCATTATGGATGCAGAATCGTTTAATGGCTTCAGGAATTCGCCCGATCAATAATATTGTTGATATTACAAACTATGTTCTACTTGAATATGGCCAGCCGCTCCACGCATTTGACTACAACCGTCTGGGTTCAAAGGATATTGTAGTTCGGCGTGCTGCAGAAGGTGAACAAATTCAGACACTCGATGATCAGGACCGCTCATTAAAAGATACTCACTTAGTGATTACAAATGGCAAAGAGCCGATTGCAGTTGCGGGTGTTATGGGTGGAGCAACTAGTGAAGTGCAAAATGATACAACGAACGTGCTCCTAGAAGCAGCATATTTCGCTTCAAGCCGTGTGAGAGCAGCTTCAAAAGATCTAGGCTTGCGAAGTGAAGCAAGTTCAAGATATGAAAAAGGAATCGACCGCAACCGTGTTTATGCAGCAGCGAAAAGAGCGGCAGGGTTAATGGCTGAATTAGCTGGCGGTAAAGTAGCAGATGGAATCGTAGAAGGTGGAAAACGCGAAGTGAATACGTATTCTGTAAAAATGGATGTTTCCAGAATGAATAATCTGCTTGGAACGACTATCACAGCTGAACAAACTTCTGTTATTTTTGATCGTTTAGGTTTTTCGTACAAAGAATCAGACGGTGTATTTGAAGTTGTTGTTCCTACTAGAAGACCTGATATTACAATCGAGGCTGATTTAATTGAAGAAGTTGGGCGGATTTATGGATACGATCGCATCCCTACGACGTACCTTTTATCAGAGGCTCGTCCTGGAGGTTTAACAGCAAGTCAGGCTAAGCGCCGTGAGATTCGTAAATATTTGGAAGGTGCCGGTCTTTATCAAGCAGTAACTTATGCATTGACAACACCAGAAAAATCTACGCATTTCTCATACACTGAAGATGCTGTTTACCCAATATCAGTTGCTCATCCTATGAGTGAAGAGCGCAGTACTTTGCGTATGAGTTTATTGCCTCAGCTTCTGGAAGTGCTTCATTATAACCAGAATCGCTCTATGGAAGACTTGGCAGTTTATGAAATGGGATCAGTTTTCATTAATCGCCAGGAAGTTTTAAACGATCTTCCTGAAGAATACGTATTTGTTTCAGGAGCTGTAACAGGCGTATTCAACGAACACTTGTGGCAAGGCGAAAGAAAAACAGTAGATTTCTATGTGTTAAAAGGGATCTTAGAAGGTCTAATGAGCGAATTGAATCTTTCTGAACGCATTACGTATGAGTCTGCCGAAATTGAAAACATGCACCCTGGAAGAACTGCGGTTGTAAAACTGGATGGTATTCCAGTTGGGCTTGTAGGTCAGCTTCACCCAGCACTTCAAAAAGGGTTGGATTTAAAAGACACTTACGTGTTCGAGCTGAACGCAACGAGTTTGATCGAAGCAGAAACAGAGCAAATGGTATATCAGACATTGCCGCGTTATCCTTCAATCACTCGTGACATTGCTTTAGTCGTTGATCAAGACTTGCCTGCAGGCGATCTGTTCACAGTGATTCAAGCTGCTGGCGGTGAGCTGCTGAAAGAAGTAAATCTTTTTGATCTCTATCAAGGAGAGAAGATGGAAGAAGGAAAGAAATCACTTGCTTTCTCTTTAAAATATTTTGATCCAGAACGTACACTGACTGACGAAGAAGTTGTAACAGCACATAATCGCGTTTTAAAAAGTTTAGAAGAACACTTTGGAGCGCAGTTAAGAAAATAAAGGTAGGCTGTTTTCTTTGTTGCTTTTGAAAGTTGTTGATTACCGTTTCAGGATGCTCGCTTTACGCGGGGCGTGCGGTGAGCCTCCTTGGCGCTTTGCACCATTAGGAGTCTCATTCAAAGGAGTTTATGTGCTCCTGCGTCTACTTGAAAATCCTGTCGAAGAAAGCTTCCTCGTCGCATGCCTTGCAAGAAGAATACTCAGGTAGTAGGCACGCTGATCCCGCCGGAGTCTCGCACCTTGCACTCCAATCAACTTATCAGTGAAGTAAATAAATGACCGAGAGCATCAATCATAGATAAGAGCTTAAAAGTTAAAAGAAACTGGCTTGCTTCCATGCAAGCCAGTTTTTATTTGATTTAGTATTCATTTTAAGCTTTTACGGTACATGTTCTTTTATTTATTACATGTTCGCCCAGTATTTTGGACTTACACCCAAACAAGTACACGTTTCACCCCAATGCGACCTGGTTTCACCCGAACACCGCCGAGTTTCACCCAATATCCCTACACGACCGGCCCCAGACGCATATTTTCAAGCATCACAGCCCCATGCCATAACGGATTACGCCTCAAACTAGTGTTTCGGCCTAAAATGCAGATTATGATCGCTTTTTATTCAACAGATTCAACGCCTTTTGAGTGTTTGCAAAATGTTTTTTTGTTGCTGTATCAAAAACGGATTCCCCAAACTTTTCTGCTAGTTCAGCCGCTTTCACATCAACATGGTGCCCGGCACCTTTTGGAATTATTGTGTTAAATCGTGCTCCGAGTTTATCCATTTCCTTTAAAAAGCTGTATCTTGCTAAAATAGAGGCTGCAGCCACTGCAAGATGAATAGATTCACCTTTTGTAGCAAAATAGATGCCTTCTTTTAAAAGGTTTTTCTCTTTCGTTAAGTAGTTAAAATACACACCGGGTTCGCAAAACTGATCTACTAATATTCCATCGATCTCTTCTCCTTCTATTTTAGCTTTAACATTTTGAAGAGCGCGGTTATGCAGGATCGCTTTTATTTTCCCCTGAGTCATTCCTTTTTGCTGTAGCTCATTGTATTTTTCGTTATTAAGTACAAGGAGAGAATAGGGAACTGTATGAATAAGTTCTTTCGCAATCTGAACAATCTGCTTATCGTTTAAATGCTTGGAATCTTTAACGCCAAGTTCCCTTACCAGTTCAAGCTGATCGCGTGATACATAAGCTGCTGCAACTGTCATTGGTCCAAAATAATCACCTGTACCAACCTCATCGCTTCCGATCATCGATAATTCTGCAGCATTTTGAGGCGGTGCATAACAATGCGGAGGTTTGGATGTTTTGCTTTTTACTTTAGATGGTGAGACTTGACCTGAAAATTTTTGAGATGCTTCTTCTGCTCCTTTACCTTGAAACAGTACTTTCCCAGAATTGTAAGCTGTTACTGTACAATCTGGAAGTTTTGCAGAGAAGACTGCACCAGGCGGAGTTTTATCCTGAACGGCATGAGCCAGATCTTTTTTCATTGCTAAGATTTCGGTATTCGTCATTTTTTTTACAACATGAGCCATAATAAATGCCCCCTAAAGTTATTGGATTTCCAAATATATCAAAATTTCTCTAGAAATGAACAGAAATATTTTCAACTATGTAAGATATTTGATAAGATGTAGATTAGAGTATTCATCTAATGATCGATCCTTTTTATGACAAGGAGGTTTTTTCGTGGCGGAAGACAAAAATAAAAACCGTACGACGGTCGAGATCTATGGACAGCGCTATGTAATTGCAGGGACCGAACCTTCCAGCCACATTCATTTAGTAGCTGATAAAGTAGATTTGAAAATGAGAGAAATTCAGTCTCATAACCGGTTTCTTGATTCGAAACAACTCGCTGTACTGACAGCGGTAAATACAATGAGTGAATATTTAAAGATTAAAGAAGAGCTGAAAAAATTGCAACAAAGAATTGGAAAAGAGGAAAGTTAACATGCTGGATTTAATTCTGTTTATTGTATTATTGGGTGGCTTTTTGATCGGATTAAAACGCGGGTTTATTATGCAGCTCGTGCACTTGATCGGATTTATCGCAGCTTATATCGTTGCTTATCTGTATTATGATGATCTGGCTCCAAAGCTTGAGCTATGGATTCCGTATCCTTCTTCAAATGAGGGTTCTGTCTCTTTATTACTTAATAGCATCTCACTGGAGCAGGCCTATTACAATGCGATCGCTTTTGCCATTTTGTTCTTTGCAACAAAAATCATTCTTCAGATATTAGGCTCAATGCTGGATTTTCTTGCACATTTGCCGATTCTGCATACTGCAAACAGATGGCTTGGCGGACTGCTAGGCTTTGTAGAAGTTTATCTGATCGTATTTATTTTACTGTATATCGCAACATTAGTGCCTATCGAATCATTTCAGGCGCATTATGATAATTCATGGATTGCACAGGGAATGGTCAAAAACACCCCCGTATTTTCTGAGTCAGTTAAGGAAATGTGGATGAAACATATGGCGTAGAACTTCTCCCTCCTTGGAGAAGTTTTTTTATTAAAGCTCTAATCTAAAAGGCTATTACTTTCAGCTTATTTTGTTTGTTCTCTTCATTGTAAGTTGATTGGAGTGCAAGGTGCGAGACTCCTCGAAAATAAAAATCACATTTTCTTCGTGCGATGTAACGCTGTCGAAGCCTTCCTTGTCCTGCGGGACCAGCGGGACAGGTGAGACCCCGGCAGGCTAGATTAGCCTAGGGGGCTTACCGCACGCCCCGCGGAAAGCGAGCATCCTGTAACGGAAATCAACTACTTCCAAGAGCTACAAAGTTGGCGAAACATCGAGATTGATAGAAAGGGAGTACATTATGGCTAATAAGAAAGAAATCGTACGTGCGTTAGAACAAATTGCTCTTTATCTCGAAATTCTAGGAGAAAATTCTTTTAAAGTTTCCGCTTACCGAAAAGCAGCAAATGCTCTTGAAGGTGATGAGCGAACGATGGATCAAATAGAAGATGTTTCGAAAATAAAAGGCATTGGCAAAGGAACAGCCACGGTTATTATCGAAATCATGGATAAAGGTGAATCTGAACTTCTTATTGAACTTCAGGAAAAAGTACCCTCTGAACTTATTACATTATTACAAGTGCCTAATTTGGGCGGAAAAAAGATTGCGAAACTTTACTCAGAGCTGGGCGTAACAAATATCGAAACATTAAAAGAAGCTTGTACGGCTGGTAAAGTAAGAGAACTTGCCGGATTTGGAGCTAAGACAGAAGAGAAAATTCTTGCTTCTTTAGACGATATTGGAAAAAGACCGGAAAGACTGCCAATCGCTTATATGCTTCCCATAGCTGAAAGTATTGAGACCCAGCTGGAATCGATGGAACATATCGTAAAATATTCGAGAGCTGGTAGTCTAAGACGGTACAGGGAAACGATAAAAGATCTTGATTTTATTATCTCTTCAAAAAATCCTGGTAAAGTGAAAGAACAGCTCCTAAACTTGCAGGGAGTTACGGATGTCATTGCAAGCGGTGAAACGAAGGTTTCACTCGTTTTAGGAGAGAAAGTGGCTGTTTCAGTAGATTTTAGAATTGTTGAACCCGATCAATTCGCAACGACACTGCATCATTTTACAGGCTCAATGGAACATAACGTTAAAATGAGGCAGCTTGCTAAGACCAGAGGAGAAAAGATTAGCGAATACGGTGTTGAAAATATAGAGACAGGTGAAGTTCGAACGTTTAAAACCGAAGAAGAATTTTACGCGCACTTCGGGTTGAATTGGATACCGCCAGAAGCGAGAGAAAATGGGGAAGAAATCGAACTTCTGATGGAAGATTATGAGTTTGTTCAATTATCGGATATTAAAGGTGATCTGCATCTGCATTCTACTTGGAGTGACGGCGCATTCTCTATAGAGGAAATGGCTGAAGAAGCAAGGATCCGTGGATATGAGTTCATGGCTATTACAGATCATTCACAATATCTTCGAGTTGCAAACGGACTCACTCCAGAGAGGATCCGCATGCAGCGGAAAGAGATTGATAAGCTGAACGAAAAATATAAGGACTTCAAAATATTTGCTGGTATTGAAATGGATATATTACCGGATGGTACACTAGACTATGATGATGATCTTCTCGATGAGATGGATTTTGTTATTGCGAGTATCCATTCTGCTTTTTCACAAGATCAGAGTAAGATTATGAAACGTTTAAAAACGGCGCTTGATCATAAAAAGGTAGATTTAATTGCTCATCCGACTGGGAGACTGATCGGCCGAAGAACAGGCTACGATGTTGATGTGGATATGCTGCTTCAGCTCGCGTATGAAACAGATACCGCAATTGAGTTAAATGCTAATCCAAACAGACTGGATCTATCGCCAGACTGGCTAAGGAAAGCACAGGAGCTCGGTGTGAAGATTGCTATTAATACGGATGCGCATTACAAAGAAACGATGAAACATATGGAGATTGGGGCTGCGGTAGCACGAAAAGGTTTTATTAAAAAAAGTTCTGTTATAAATACTATGACTTTAAAAGAATTTGAAACCTATTTAAACCGTAAAAAATAGCTCTATATCCTCGGAGCAGGAGGAAGTTTAACATGCAAGAAAAAATGTTGCGAGTTTTAGAATTGAAAAAAGTAATTGAAAGATTAAAGAAGCATGCAAGCTGTTCATTAGGAATAAATAAGATTGAAGCACTTGCCCCTTTAACAGAACTTGAAGAAGTGAACGCCGCACAAGAAGCGACAGATGAAGGTGTAAAGGTACTCCGTCTAAGAGGGCAGGTTCCTTTTGGCGGTATATTTGATATTCGTTCAAACATAAAACGATCGAAAATCGGGAGTCTTTTAAACGAGGAAGATTTGATGGATATTGCGTCAACTCTTTATGGCGGCAGAAGATTTAAACGTTTTATAGAGGGTTTAGTGGAAGATGGCATCGAGCTTCATATCTTGAAAAATGCTGCTGAACAGATCATTCCTTTGCAGGAAGTTGAGCAGTCTATAAAAAATTGCATAGATGACCACGGAAATATGATGGATAGTGCGAGTTCAGAGCTAAGAACAATTCGCCAGCAGCTCCGTACTTTCGAAGCTAGAGTCAGAGAAAAGCTAGAATCGATCGTCAGATCTTCAAGCTATCAAAAGATGCTGTCTGATTCTATCATAACGATTCGTAATGATAGATTTGTTATTCCTGTTAAGCAAGAGTACAGAGGGAACTTTGGCGGTATGGTGCATGACCAGTCTGCCAGCGGTGCTACGCTATTCATTGAACCGCAATCAGTCGTTACCATAAATAATCAGGTGAAAGAAACAAAAGCGAAAGAAACACGTGAAATAGAGAAGATATTAAGAGAACTCACTGCACAAGTTGCTGAAACAGCTGATGATATTCTCCTGAACGTGGATGTTTTAGCAGAGGTTGACTTTATATTAGCAAAAGCGCGATTTGCAAATGAACTAAAATGTACTAGACCGATTATGAATGACAAAGGCTTCATTTCTCTCTATAACGGCAGACATCCGCTGCTGGATCAGGATACAGTGGTTCCAACGAGTGTGAAGCTGGGAGGAGAGTATCAATCTCTTGTTATCACAGGTCCAAATACAGGAGGGAAGACCGTTACTTTAAAAACGATTGGTCTTCTTACATTAATGGCCCAATGCGGATTGCAGATACCAGCACAGGAAGAATCTGAGATGGCTGTCTTTAAAACTATTTTTGCAGATATCGGCGATGAGCAGTCTATTGAACAGTCTTTGAGTACATTTTCATCCCACATGGTAAACATTGTTGATATCTTAAACAAGCTGGATTATGAATCTCTTGTCCTGTTTGACGAACTTGGCGCAGGAACAGATCCGCAAGAAGGTGCCGCACTCGCGATTTCTATTCTGGATTTTGTATTTGCAAGAGGAGCTCGCGTTGTAGCCACAACACATTACAGTGAATTGAAAGCCTATGCTTACAACCGCGAAGGAGTTATGAATGCCTCAGTAGAGTTTGATGTACAGACATTGCGTCCAACATACAGGCTGTTAGTCGGTGTTCCAGGACGAAGCAATGCTTTCGAAATATCGAAAAGACTCGGTTTGCGTCAAGATATTATCGATTCAGCTAGATCCCAGATCAGTGAAGACGAAAATAAAATAGACAATATGATCCGATCTCTCGAAGATAACCGCAAACAAGCAGAAAAAGAGATGCAAGAAGCTGAGATTAAAAGAAAAGAAGCTGAAGCGATTAAAGCTGATCTTGAACGCGAGTTAGAGCTCTATCAAAATGAGAAAGAGCGGCTGTATCAGAAGGCAAAAGAAGAAGCGGAACGAGCTGTTGAAAAAGCACGGGAAACAGCTGAAGAGATTATTGTTGAAATTCGTGAACTTCAAAAATCAGGCGGACAGATCAAAGAGCATAAACTGATTGAAGCAAAAAAGAGATTGGAAGAAGCTGTTCCAAAATCAAAGACGAAGAATAAGAAACCAAAAGCTGCATCCACTAAGAAAGAATATGTTCCTGGTGATGAAGTAAGAGTGTTAAGTGTCGGTCAAAAAGGACACATCGTTGAAAAAGTCAGCAGCAGCGAGTATCAAGTGCAAATCGGTATCTTAAAAATGAATGTATCAGAACGTGATCTGGAATGGATAAAAGAATCTAAACCAAAACCTGAACCGCGTTCATTTGTAAAGGTAACAGGTTCAAATGATTCTTCACGCCCAGAACTGGACTTAAGAGGTAAAAGGTATGAAGACGCGATGCTTGAGGTTGACAGATATTTAGATGAAGCCATGATGGCAGGCTTTAACCAAGTTTATATCATTCATGGCAAAGGTACTGGAGCGCTGCGTAAAGGCGTACAAGAGCTATTAAAATCTCATCGTAATGTAAAGTCTACAAGAATGGGTGCCGCAGGTGAAGGCGGAGGCGGAGTAACAGTAGCTGTGCTAAAATAATCCAGAGTATAATGCATATTCAACTGCTCTGAGTTATATACGAAATGAGCTTATATAAAAAAAGCCATCTTCAAAGGAGAACTGCCGATGGATTTTATGGAAAACGCTTTTTTGAAAACAGCAGCAAACTATAGTGTTGTAGTACTTTGTCTGGTACTGTTTTTAGCTGTATTCGAGCTTGTGACCCGTTATAAGAACTGGGTTGAAATTAAAAACGGAAATCTTTCAGTTGCAATGGCAACAGGCGGGAAGATTTTTGGAATTGCAAATATTTTTCGTTATTCTATTTCCCAGAACGACTCTTTGCTAATGATGGTCATGTGGGGAATATTTGGATTCATTTTGCTTTTAATCGGTTATTTTATTTATGAATTTTTAACGCCAAAATTCCAGATCGATAAGGAAATTGAAAATGATAACAGAGCAGTAGGTTTTATTTCGATGGTTATCTCAGTCGGTCTGTCGTTTGTTATTGGTGAAGGTATTGAATAGTTGAAGGGATAAAATATGGAAACGTTATTTAAAGTACTTTTTGTTCTGAGCGGCGTATTTATTGCTGCAGGTATTGTTTATTTATTATTTTTCACATGATTAAAAATCCAGGCCTTCCTATATGGGGTCTGGATTTTTTTGACTGGAATTTTACCGATTATTTTTAATTTTTAAAAAAGTATATAAAATTGTATACGTTTTCAATATAATAGGAATAAAGATATAGAAATTTTTTGAAGGAAGGCGTGAATTAAAGGAGGAGTTGCAAGTGGAAAGAAGGTGGCTTAACAGTTACCCAAGTGAAATTCCGGGACATCTTGATTACGACAGCAAACCTTTATTCGCGTATTTAGAAGAAGCAGCAGAACAGAAAAAAGACAATACTGCTGTTCATTTTTTAGGCAAGACTTTAACGTTCGGTGAACTGTATGAGAGCTCTTTGCGGTTTGCACATTCACTTTCAGCATTAGGAGTGAAAAAAGGCGACCGAGTAGCAATCATGCTGCCAAACTGTCCGCAGGCTGTAATTGCTTATTACGGTACTTTGTTCTTAGGCGGGATAGTTGTCCAGACGAATCCTCTTTATACGGAAAGAGAGCTGCGCCATCAGCTTTCGGACAGCGGAGCAAAGGTAATCGTCAGTTTGGATCTGCTCTTTGGAAGAATATCTGCTGTAAGGAATGATACGAATGTTGAGCACGTAATAATAACGGGTATCAA
This sequence comes from Fictibacillus sp. NPDC058756, assembly GCF_042746035.1. NCBI lineage: Bacteria > Bacillati > Bacillota > Bacilli > Caryophanales > Fictibacillaceae > Fictibacillus > Fictibacillus sp. NPDC058756. The sequence continues at coordinate 1,207,069 of NZ_JBHYPU010000001.1, forward strand.
GGACTATTTGCCATTTCCCAAAAACCTGCTTTACCCGTTTGTGCAAAAAAGACAAAACCCAACGGTTATCGTCAACATTTCTTATAATCATGAAGTTCATTCTTTCACAGAACTGCTTAAGCGTTCAAAACCAATTAAGCCCGAAGTCAGCATCTCGCCCGATAATGATCTGGCTTTATTGCAGTATACGGGCGGCACAACAGGGCCGGCAAAAGGTGTAATGCTTACGCATAAAAACCTGGTCGTCAATGCTTTACAATGCAACGCGTGGATGTTTAAGAATCGGGATGGAAAAGAAAAGATACTTGGGGCTCTGCCGTTTTTCCATGTGTATGGAATGACTTGTGTGATGAATTTAGGAATCATTACGAAGGCGCAGATGATTATCCTTCCGCGATTCGATCCGGCACAAGTTTTGAAGACGATTCATAAAGAACGTCCAACACTGTTTCCGGGTGCTCCGACCATGTATATTGCACTTCTGAACCATCCTGATTTAAAGAAATATGACCTTTCTTCGATCCAGGCTTGCATAAGCGGTTCAGCAGCTTTGCCTCTGGAGGTTCAGGAAAAGTTTCAGGCTATAATTTCGGGTTCATTAGTTGAAGGGTATGGCCTAACCGAAGCTTCTCCAGTAACTCATGCAAATTTAATTTATGGAGAGCAGGTAAAAGGAAGCATCGGTCTTCCTTGGCCGAATACTGAAGCAGCTATTATATCAGCCGAAACTGGTGAATGGGCAGAACCAGGTGAGATTGGCGAACTGGCTGTAAGAGGTCCTCAAGTCATGAAAGGGTACTGGAATCAGCCTGAAGAAACAGCTTCTGTATTTAGAGACGACTGGCTTATTACGGGTGATATGGGCTACATGGATGAAAGAGGCTACTTTTACATTGTTGATCGCAAAAAAGACCTTATCATTGCGGGCGGCTTTAATATTTATCCTCGTGAAGTCGAAGAGGTTTTATACGAGCATGAAAGTGTAAAAGAAGCAGTAGTCGTTGGTGTACCTGATGAATATCGCGGGGAAACCGTAAAAGCTTTTGTTGTACTGAAAGATGGAGCGGAGTGTACAGAAGAAGAGCTTAATAAATATTGCCGGGAACATCTCGCATCATTTAAAGTGCCGAGACTGTATGAATTTAGAGATGAACTGCCTAAAACAATGGTAGGAAAGATTCTGAGAAGAGTCCTTCTTGAAGAAGAACGGGAAAAAGCAAAACAAAACAACTGATTCACTATTAAAAACCGCCATCGTGCGGTTTTTGTTTTGGCTTGAACACCTTTCGGAAAGCGAGCACCTGGAGCGGAAATCAACTACTACCAAAAGCAACAAAGTTTGTGGAAAACAGGCTTTTAAAAACTTCCTGCTTGTCAACATAGATAAAAAAATGACATAATGAAATTGACAGAAAAGAAAGATTTGTTTTACAATTATGAATGAACAATCATTCATTTTTTATATGGTTGTGCTATACACAAATGAGGCGATAGTTATGAAACGAAAAGGTCCAAAATACGAAAAAATAATTGATGCTGCTGTTATTGTCATTGCAGAACACGGCTACCATCAATCCCAGGTTTCAAAGATAGCGAAAGAAGCAGGTGTCGCAGATGGCACCATCTATCTTTATTTTAAGAACAAAGAAGATCTGCTTGTTTCTGTTTTTAATGAGAAAATGGGGACCTTTATCGAAAAAACAGAAAATGAGCTCAAAAGCAATGATTCGGCGATTGAAAAACTTAGAACACTCGTCGAGATGCACTTTAAGCAATTAACTGCAGATTACGAATTATCTATCGTAACGCAATTAGAGCTGCGCCAGACAAACAGACAGCTTCGGGCCAAAATTGGGGAAGTATTAAAGAGGTATTTAAACTTAATAGATTCCATACTGACAGATGGCATGAATGAAGGTGTGTTTGTAAGAGATATGGATTACAGGCTTGCTCGACAGATGATATTCGGGACAATAGATGAAACGGCTACGAACTGGGTAATGAATGATCATCGATATGATCTCCCCGCTCTCTCCGGTCCTGTTCATCAAATGCTCGTTAATGGTCTGGCAGTCAGATCTGTACAGCCAGAATAAATCGTTCTAGGAGGATTGATAAAGTGAATTATTTGCAAGTTGAAAAGCAAGGTAAAGTAGCCGCTATAAAGCTTAACCGAGCACCTGCTAATGCCCTTTCAACAGGTGTGATCGAAGAAATTGACGGAGCATTGGATCAAATAGAAAATGACAATTCAATAAAATCAGTTGTTATTCTTGGAGAAGGGCGCTTTTTCTCAGCAGGAGCAGATATTAAGGAATTCACGGAAGTCCCTGATGAAAAAGGTTTTGCAATGCTTGGAAAGAAAGGCCAGGACGTTTTTAACCGTATTGAACAATTTTCAAAACCGGTTATTGCTGCAATTCACGGAGCAGCTCTCGGCGGCGGTCTTGAACTGGCGATGAGCTGTCATATCAGACTAGTTGCAGAAGATGCAAAGCTTGGTCTTCCTGAACTGACTCTAGGTCTAATTCCAGGATTTGCAGGAACTCAAAGGCTGCCTCAGTTAGTAGGTGTTCCAAAAGCATGTGAGATGCTCTTATCCAGCCAGCCTATATCAGGAAAAGAAGCTGTATCTTTTGGATTAGCGAATGACTCTTGTCCTGCTGAAGAACTTTCTGAAAAGGCTTACAAAATGGCAGAGAGCTTTTCAGAAAAAAGTGCTGTATCTATTAAATACACATTAGAATTACTGAATTATGCTAAACATGGTCTCTATGAAAAGGGAGCAGAGAAAGAACAGGAACTGTTTGGAAAAGCTTTTAAGAGCCATGATGGCCAAGAGGGGATCCAAGCATTCATAGAAAAAAGAAAGCCTGTATTTCAGGACCGATAATTTTAGGAGGGGTAATAATGAATATTTATGTTATTTTAAAACGTACTTTTGATACAGAAGAAAAGATCTCTGTTTCAAATAATAAAATTTCCGAAGACAGTGCTGAATTCATCATCAATCCTTATGACGAGTATGCGATTGAAGAAGCGATCACATTAAAAGATGCACATGGCGGAACAGTTACAGTTGTAACTGTGGGCGATGAAGACTCTGAGAAAGAGCTTCGTACAGCATTAGCTATGGGTGCCGATCAAGCGGTACTTATTTCAAACGAAGACTTAGACAGCCAGGACCAATTCACAACTTCTTCCGTTTTAGCTGCATATTTTAAGGATAAAGAATATGACATCATATTAGGCGGAAATGTAGCGATTGATAACGGAACTGGTCAAGTGGGTCCGCGTTTAGCAGAACTGCTTGATATTCCTCATGTAACAACGATAACTAAAATTGAAATTAATGGTACAACAGTAAATATTGAGCGTGACGTAGAAGGAGATCTAGAAAAGATTGAAACTACCCTTCCGTTGCTGGTTACAGCACAGCAGGGATTGAATGAGCCGCGCTACCCATCGCTTCCAGGGATTATGAAAGCCAAAAAAAAGCCGCTTGAAACTTTAGAGCTGGATGATCTTGATATCGATGAAGACGATGTAGAAGCTAAAACAAAAACAGTAGAAATTTATCTTCCTCCTAAAAAGGAAGCTGGAAAAATCTTATCTGGTGACACAGCAGATCAAGTAAAAGAACTTGTATCTCTGTTAAGAAACGAAGCAAAGGTTATATAAGGGGGAGACATCATGGCAAAAAAAGTTTTAGTACTTGCAGAAGCTCGTGACGGTGCATTGCGTAATGTATCATTTGAAGCAATTGCAGCAGCAAAAGAAATTTCAGGCGGAGGAGAAGTATTTGCTGTATTGTGCGGAGACTCTGTACAATCCCTTGCAAATGAATTAATTCATTACGGGGCTGATCGTGTACTGACAGCAGAAAACGAAAAGCTCGCAAACTACACAACAGATGGCTACTATCAAGCTTTGAAACAAATTATCGATGAAGAAAAACCGGAAGCAATTGTTTTCGGACATACTTCACTCGGAAAAGATTTATCGCCAAGGCTTGCAGCACGTTTAGAATCCGGTCTGATCTCAGACGTAACTGGATTAGAACAAGCTGGTGAAAATACAGTGTTTACACGTCCTGTTTATTCAGGAAAAGCATTCGAAAAGAAATTAATCAATGATGGACTAATCTTTGTTACAATTCGTCCAAACAATATCGCTCCATTAGAGAAAGATGAATCACGTTCTGGAGAAGTGAAATCTGTATCCGTTGAAATTAAGGATCTAAGAACGATTGTTAAAGAAGTCGTTCGCAAAGCTTCTACAGGTGTTGATTTATCAGAAGCAAAGATTATCGTTGCTGGCGGACGCGGAGTGAAATCTGAAGATGGATTCAAGCCTCTTCAAGAACTTGCAGACGTACTAGGTGCAGCAGTTGGGGCTTCCCGCGGAGCATGTGATGCAGATTATTGCGATTACTCACTTCAAATCGGCCAAACAGGTAAAGTTGTAACACCTGACTTGTATATCGCTTGTGGAATCTCTGGTGCTATTCAGCATTTAGCAGGGATGTCGAATTCAAAAGTCATCGTTGCCATCAACAAAGATCCAGAAGCAAGCATTTTCTCAGTAGCTGACTACGGAATTGTTGGAGATCTCTTTGAAGTAGTGCCTTTGTTAACAGAAGAGTTTAAAAAAGTGTTAGTATAAAATGAATACCCAAAAACGTCCGGTTCGCTGGACGTTTTTTTATGGGGCTTTGTTGCTATTTGAAAGGGTTGATTTCCGCTCCAGGATGCTCGCTTTCCGCGGGGCGTGCGGTGAGCCCCCTAGGCTAATAAGCCTGCCGTGATCTCACCTGTCCCGCTGATCCCGCAGGAGTCTCGCACCTTGCGCTCCAATCAACTTTTCACCGAAGTGTCTTTAAAAAACGATTCAAAAACAACAATCTATTTGAAAACAGCCTTTTATAAAGATAAGAATGTACTTTGATGTGTATTGAAGAGGGGGAGTTTTTAGTGACGACAATAGCCTTTATTCGCCATGGAGAAACGGATTGGAACATTGAAAGAAGAGCTCAAGGATGTATGGATATTCCATTGAATGATCAGGGAATAAAGCAGGCTAGAGCACTTGCGGAACGTCTGCGTGCAGAAAAATGGGATGCGATCTATGCGAGTCCATTATCAAGAGCTTTTAAAACGGCAGAAGCGATTCAGGAATTAACAGGACTGGACATTGTGCCGGATGATAGGCTGCGCGAGATCTCATTTGGAGAAACAGAAGGAACTACTGAAGCTGAAAGAATAGAACGCTGGGGAGAAGATTGGATTAAGCTTGAGCTCGGAAGGGAAACAAATGAGCTAGCTGATATACGCTGGCAGGAAGTATTAAAGGAAATTGTCCAGAAGCACGAAAACCAGAAAGTTCTCGTCGTGACTCATGGCGCACTCCTTGTGAGGATTTATAAATCTCTTTTACAGGACAAAACGGATAAGTGGTATGGATTGAATAACACGTCTCTTTCTATCTTTAAACTTCAGGATCAAAACTGGTCTTGTGAATTGTTTAATTGTCAAATGCATTTAGAAGAGGCAAAAACCATTTAACGTTTGTCATAATTAAAACTTGGGTACCATAAGCTTGAGCAAACTATTAGCAACTGTGTAATTTGTGATGATATACTGTGTTTACACTTTGTTAATTTAAAAGGAGGGCCAAATAAATGGCTATTGTAAATGCATCAGATCAAACATTTAATACAGAAACAAATGAAGGTTTAGTACTTGCTGATTTCTGGGCACCTTGGTGCGGACCTTGTAAAATGATCGCTCCCGTACTTGAAGAACTTGATCAAGAGCTTGAAGAAGTTAAAGTTGTTAAACTTGATGTAGACGAAAACCAAGAAACAGCTGGAAAATACGGTGTAATGAGTATTCCTACACTTCTAGTATTCAAAGACGGCCAAGTCGTTGATCAAGTTGTAGGCTTCCAGCCAAAAGAAGCATTAGTTGAGCTTTTAAACAAACATAAGTAAGCAACGCCAAAGCCCGGTATTCCGGGCTTTTTTCTATGGGAGCTGTTGACGCCTAATTTGATTATCGATATAATACTATCGGTAATGAAAATCATTATCATTAAAAAGTTTCAGGGGAGGATGACCAGCGTGAACATACTGGTAACAGGTGGGGCAGGCTTTATTGGGAGCCATTTGCTTCGTTCCCTAAACTTGTACAAAAACTTTACTATTACGGCTATTGATTCCTTTCATGGGTATTACAGCCGTGAAAGAAAATTGGATCAGCTAGAGATGGCTGGTGCCGGATTTGAATTTATTGAACTAGATCTGCTTAACGAAAAAAACGTCATGGAGCTTTTTGAAAATAAAAAGTTTGATACGGTTATTCATTTAGCAGCGATTCCTGGAGTACCTAAATCGATACAAAATCCTCATGAATACATAGACTTGGATATAAAGGCAACAGTGAACATTTTGAACGCATCAGGACGGACCAAGGTTAAGCATGTTATATTTGCTTCTTCTTCCTCTGTGTATGGAAACCAAGGTCACCGTCCATTAAAAGAAAGTGATGCGAACGGTCAAGTTGTTTCTCCGTATGCAGCTTCCAAATGGTCGGCTGAATCATTCTGCCATGCCTATCGTCATTTGTACGGCTTCGATTTAAGTATACTGCGCTTTTTTACCGTATATGGTCCATGGGGAAGACCTGATATGGCGATCCCGCTGTTTGTGAAAAAGATGTTAAAAGGTGAGCCGGTTTCTGTTTTTTCTAAAGGGACAGCTCGTGATTACACATATATTGATGACATAATCACCGGAATTCTATCCGTTATGAAACGCCCGAAAGAGAGCCAAGTTTTTAACCTTGGAAGCGGAAAGCCAGTTTCAATAGAACAGCTCATTGAAACATTCCGCTTGTTTATTCCGCAGCTCGAAACAATTGAGCTTCCGCATCGTTTAGGAGATGTACAATCAACTTGGGCTGATATTAATAAGGCTGAAAAAGATTTGAATTTTGAGCCATCAATCTCTATATCAGAAGGCATTGAACGAACAATTGAATGGGCTAAAACCTATGAAAGGTTTTAAAACGATAAGAATTGCTGCTGCTGTCAGTCTTATTGCTCTCTTTGTCTGGCTTTCGATACGGTATTTTAGCTACAGTCTCTTTCTTGAGGGATTAACAAATCTAATACGTTCTCCTTTTTTATTGCTATTTATGTTTTTTGGATATCTGTCTGCATTTTTCCTGAGAGCACTAGGCTGGCAGATGTATTTATCAAAAAATATTAATTTTCGGCATTACCTTTATGGCCTGTTTTATAGTCTTTTAGTAAATCATCTCTTGCCTGTAAAAGCTGGAGATCTTATGCGAATTGGGTATTTAAGCAGCATTAAGACCGATACCGGAAAAACTGAGATTATGGAGTCAGTTGTTGTTATGAGAATCTTTGATCTTATTGTACTAGGGGCAGCTGCCATAGGGTTTGGATCATTTATAGGTATTTCTCTAGCCCCGGACTATTTTTATGTATTTGTGGTCATTATCTTTACAGGAATTCTTTTACTATATCTTTTACGTAAGAAGATTCCTTTCCTAGATCGAATATCTAAAAATCTGTTTTGTATACTTTTATCAGCCCGGTCAATTGTTATATTATTGGTCATCTCACTCAGCTGGATCCTTGAAGCTGCAGTTGTTTATGGCACTCTTTTATCATTTTCTGAAACGGCTGGTGTGTGGGAAAGTATATGGGTAAATTCTATTACGATCGCTGGTCAGGTATTTCATTTTACACCAGGAGGAGCAGGGACATATGAAGCGACGATGTCATCAGCGCTGATTGCAGCTGGCATCACACCTGCTGTAGCCTTGCAGGCTGCGATTATTAGCCATCTGTTTAAATTTGTTTTCTCTTATCTAGCGGGAGCTTTTACGATAGTACGGGCACCGATATCTTTTAAAGAACTGTGGCTTTCGCTGAAACAAAAGAAAGAGGTTAATCAAACATGAAGAAAGCGTCAAAATTTGAAAAAGTTGCTGCACGCTGCTGGAATCTGTTAAACGAAGGGAAACCTTTTACACCGATTTTTACAATGGGTGTTTTCTTGTTGTACTTTATCGGGCAATGGAGTGAAACCTCTTTTTGGTTTTCATTTTTCTTAAGTCTGGCAGGGACAATACCATTATTTATTCTTTGTTTTTTATATGATTTTCCGCTCTTTTTAAGAAATTATTTATTTATCCCTTTAATAGCCGCATTGCTGTTATTGCAAACTCCGCCATTATCATTATGGCTGTTGGCTGCAGGTATTTATTTCTTTTTTACAGTGTTCTTTTGGGGAACACTTTATTACCATTTGAGAATTGGAACAACATGGCTGAACTTCACTCGCTTTTGGAAACTTGTATTAAAGAATAGTGATTCTACAAGTGGAAATGCCCAAGAACAGCTGCCAAAAGTACTAATGCTTTTATTGGTGTGGCATTACCTTTTTGAAACGGTAAAGGATGGCGGATTAAGTCTTGCGCAATACTCACCAGTCCTTTATGTAACAGCTGGTTTCGGCTTGCTTGCATGGATCTTGCACCGTTATTTATTTGATTGGAAGCCTGCCGAATATGAAGAGTTCACTGAGAAGGAAGCGATTCAGGCTAAATCAGATAAAGTGATTGTAATCGTAGTGGATGGAATGAGAAAAGACCGATTTGAAAAAGCTCATACCCCATTTTTGAATGCGTTAAAAGCAGAAGGTACAGAATACAGACAGATGGAAACTGTTTATCCTGCAAGAACTGTAGTATGTTTTTCTTCTATGTTTACAGGGACTTATCCTCGGGAGCATGGGATCACATCAAATATGGTTTGGCGTCTTGGAATTAAAGTAGAAAGCATCTTTGATTCCTTGCGAAAGGTTGGTAAAAAAGGCAAGCTCCTTGGCATCGCACATTTAGTTGACGCGATGGGCAGTGATGTTGAAACGGTAACAGCAGTAATGAAAAATGATGTGGCAGATCCTTCTATCATGCAGCGAGCTAGGCAAATCATGGAATCAGATAATCCTGATCTCTTTATTGTCCAGATGATCGCAACGGATCAAACCGGTCACAGCAGAGGTGTTTTCTATGATGAATACCTTCAAAAGATTAACGAAGCAGACAAGCTCATCGAAGATTTTGTCCACTATCTTGAAAAAGAAGGTCATATGGAGAATACAACACTGATCATATGTGCAGATCACGGACAAGCTGACGGAATAGGCGGACATGGTCACTTAGATGAAGGAGAACGCTTTGTTCCATTCATTATGCATGGACCACATATCCGTAAAGGTATAACAGTGGAAGAAAAGCACAGCTTAGTTTCTCTGGCACCGACCATCGCTCATCTTCTTGGTGCACCATTTCCGGAAAACAGCAGAGGTCCAGTTTTAAAGCAGGCAATAAAAGAAAGCAGGGAAATGTAATACATGAAAAAAGTAACGAAAGTCATTGTTTTTTTACCTGCTTATAATGAAGAAGATTCGATCGGAGAAGTAATACGAAAAATCCCCCGTGATTTTCATTCAACTGTTGATGTTGAAGTCATGGTTATTGATGATGGGTGTTCGGATCGAACAAAAGAAGTTTCTCTTGAAGCAGGCGCAGATCATTATATTTTACATACCGTAAACAAAGGTCTTGGAGCAGCTGTTCGAACGGGATTAGAATCGTGTTATTTACATGGGGCAGATATAGCTGTAATGATTGATGCTGATAACGAATATCCAGCTGATGAAATCCCTGAACTTATTCAGCCGCTGCTTGATGGCTTGGCAGATTATTCAATGGGATCCCGATTTTTAGGAACGATTTCAGGAATGAAATTGCATCGCCGCCTAGGAAATTACTTTTTCACATTGCTGCAATGCCTCTTATTAAGAAGATGGATTCGTGACGGCCAATCTGGTATGAGAGCTTTTAACAGAGAAACGATGAGAGACTTTGAAATTATTCATGATTACAACTATGCACAAGTATTGACGCTTAATCTCGTTCGAAAGGGATTTCGGATGATTGAAGTTCCTATTACCTACAAAGTTAGAACGACAGGTACTTCATTTATCACTTTCAAGAAATATTTAAGGAATGTGATACCTGGAATATGGAATGAAATGAGAAGACCTGTAAGAAAGATCAGAGAGTATCCTTCTTACGATACAAATGAATGATTATCATTTCAAGACCTGCCTACTGATGCAGGTCTTTTTTAAAGGCTTCTTTCGAAAACTTTAATGATTTGTAAGTAGTTGATTTCCGCTCCAGATGCTCGCTTTCCGCAGGGTGTGCGGTGAGCCTCCTAGCGCTCTGCGCTATCAGGAGTCTCACCTGTCCCACTCATCCTGCAGGAGTCTCGCATCTTCCACTCCAATCAACTTGTCAATGAAGTGAATGAAAAAATCGAGCCAAAAGCAAGATCAGAAAAAAGGGATGAGCGGTAATGAATTAAAAAAGTCATTTTCTATGATATTATGATTAAATAATAGGTACATCAGAGGGGTGGATAGATATTGACCTCAATTAAACAAAAATTAATGCTGCTTCCAGATCAGCCTGGCTGCTATTTAATGAAGAATGAATTTGGAAAAGTAATATATGTAGGGAAAGCAAAAGTATTAAAAAATAGAGTAAAATCATATTTTTCTGGATCGCATGACGGAAAAACCCAGCGGTTAGTCAGTGAGATCAGAGACTTTGAATATATTGTTACTTCTACAGAAATGGAAGCTCTAGTTCTCGAGATGAACTTAATCAAAAAACATGATCCCCGTTATAACGTCATGTTAAAAGATGATAAAAGCTATCCATATTTAAAAGTTACTTCCGAAAAACATCCTCGTCTTTTATATATCAGGAAGATAAAAAAAGACGGCGGAAAATATTTTGGCCCCTTTGTGAACGCATATGCTGCACAAGAAACGAAAAAACTCCTGGATCGTATTTTTCCGCTAAGAAAATGTGATACGATGCCGAAAAGAGTATGCCTCTATTATCATATTGGTCAATGTCTTGGTCCATGTGTTTATGAAATTTCACAGGAACAGAACAAACAAATGGTAGAAGGTATCATAAAGTTTCTGAATGGCGGTTACCAGGATGTGAAGAGACAGCTGTCAGAAAAAATGCTTGAAGCATCTGAAGCCTTAAACTTTGAACGCGCAAAAGAGCTGCGTGACCAGATCCAGCATATTGAAGCAGTTATGGAAAAACAAAAGATGATGACTTCGGATTTAGTCGACAGAGATGTATTCGGTTATCATTTCGATAAAGGCTGGATGTGTGTACAGGTGTTTTTTATTCGGCAAGGGAAAGTGATTGCTAGAGATATTTCTGTATTTCCTTTTTACGGAGAGGCACACGAAGACCTGCTTACTTTTATTGGCCAGTTTTATCTTCAAAAAAATCATCTGCTTCCAAAAGAAATTCTTTTGCCCAAACAGGTGGATGCTAATATGATTCAAGAGCTTCTTAATGTTAAAGTTCTTCAGCCACAAAAAGGGCAAAAGAAGGAACTAGTTGAATTGGCCACGAAAAATGCAACTCTTGCACTTAACGAAAAGTTTGCATTAATCGAGCAGGATGAAGCACGGACAGTAAAAGCAGTTGAAAACTTAGGCGAAAGAATGGGAATTGCTCCGCCTTACAGGATTGAAGCTTTTGATAACTCTAACATTCACGGTACAGACCCCGTTTCAGCTATGGTTGTCTTTGTTGACGGGAAGCCGTATAAAAAGGATTATCGAAAATATAAGATTAAATCTGTAGAGGGGCCTGATGACTATGCTTCTATGAAGGAAGTTGTTCGCAGAAGATATTCCAGATTGCTGAGAGAAGAAGGTGAATTGCCAAGCTTAATCCTGATTGATGGCGGAAAAGGCCAGATTTCAGCTGCTCAAGATGTACTTGAAAACGAACTTAATCTTTTCATCCCTGTTGCAGGGCTGTCAAAGGACGAGAAGCACCGTACATCTCAATTGTGGCTCGGTGATCCGCCTGAGACGATTCACCTTCCGAGAAACAGCCAAGAATTTTACTTGCTTCAAAGAGTGCAGGATGAAGTGCACCGTTTTGCCATTTCTTTTCATCGCAAAGTCCGGTCAAAAAGTATGTTCGAGTCTACTTTGGATGGGATTGCTGGGATAGGAGAAAAAAGAAAGAAGATGCTGCTCCGTCATTTCGGGTCAATGAAAAAAATGAAAGACGCAACTGTAGAAGAGATTCAGGAAGCGGGAGTTCCAAGAGCAGTTGCGGAAGAAATAAACAAAGCATTTTTATCAAAAGACTAGTTGCAGTCATTTAGTAACTTTGTTAAAATGAGACCAACTTTATAAATATGCCATGCTTCTAATGAAGTGATGGTAGAGGAGCAGGAACCAATAGTATCCCATCTGAAGAGAAGAAGCTCTTGTGAGGGTGGAAGAAAGGGGATTCTTGCCGAAGTGTAAAAGGACTTCTAGCCTTTTATGCTGGACCTGTATTGAATAAATACAGAGCTGTCACACAATTCCCCCCAGGACTTGTGTGGAGGACTATCTCACTAGGGGGAAACAAACTTGGCTTGCTGCGGATATAGCAACAATAGGGTTTTTCCTTATTGTTGCTTTTTTGTTTCTTAAAGAGATAGAAAATTACAACAGGAAAGGATTTGGAGAAGATGGGGAGAATCGTACAAAAATTTGGCGGTACAAGTGTCGGTTCGGTTGAACGGATCCAAAATGCCGCAAAAAGAATTATTAACGAAGTCAACAATGGCAATGAAGTTGTTGTTGTTGTATCTGCAATGGGCAAAACAACAGATGAACTTGTCAGATTGGCTGGAGAAATCAGCAAAAATCCTTCTAAACGTGAAATGGATATGCTCCTCACAACAGGTGAACAAGTCACTATAGCCTTATTAACGATGGCTTTGCATCAGGAAGGTTATAAAGCCCTTTCCCTGACAGGCTGGCAAGCAGGCATTCAAACAGAGAATAATCATTCAAATGCTAGAATACTAGACATTGATTCTGAACGGATCAACGGTTTGTTAAAAGACGGGAATATTGTGGTGGTTGCAGGATTTCAAGGCTTGATTCCTGAGACGAATGATATTGCAACACTTGGAAGAGGCGGATCAGACACAACCGCTGTAGCGCTGGCGGCCGCTCTGAAAGCTGATCGCTGTGACATTTATACAGATGTTACCGGTGTTTACACGACTGACCCTCGTGCAGTTAAGACAGCAAGAAAAATACCGTCTATTTCTTATGATGAGATGCTTGAAATGGCTAATCTTGGGGCTGGTGTCCTGCACCCTAGAGCTGTAGAATTTGCAAAAAACTATTCGATTGTTTTAGAAGTCAGATCAAGTATGAGTGATGAACGAGGAACGCTAGTAGAGGAGGAAGCAACTATGGAACAAAACTTAATGGTTAGAGGTTTAGCTTTTGAAGGTAACATAACAAAGATTACAGTAACCAACATGCCAAACGAAATTAATGCTTTGTCGGATTTGTTCACGATCTTGGCAAGCAACGGAATAAATGTAGACATTATCATTCAAAACGTGATGAACGAAGAAAAGACCAATATTTCTTTTTCCATTGACTCCAGTATATTATCAGAAACTCAAGAAGTACTTGCTGAAAATCAAGATAAACTTGGCTTTGAATCTATCAGTTATGAAGGCAACCTTGCTAAAGTATCCATCGTTGGTTCAGGAATGATCTCTAACCCTGGTGTAGCGGCAATGATGTTTAAAGCACTATCCAACCAATATGTAATGATTAAAATGGTTAGTACATCTGAAATTAAAGTTTCAACTGTAGTGAAACAGGAAGATATGATTAAATCAATTGAAACTCTTCACGACACATTTGAACTGGATGCACGTGTTCCTGTTCAAAACCAATAATTTCTTACAATTAAAGAAAGCCGGCATCAGCCGGCTTTTGTTCATTCAATTGTATCTTTTTTGTCCCATTGAACCGTAATGGAAACTTTATTGCGTTTCATTGACTCAAGTGCTTCAGTTGTACATTTTTTTTGCAGCTGAATTTGTTCTGCTAGAAAACCAGCTTCTAGACTGAAAGTGTTGTGCTGGAAATTCTCGATCCGCTGTTCGATAAGTAACGAATGAAGTGAGAACACCATTTCTGTTTTTGATGCTTCAATCATTTCGAGATTACCCCAGCCTGCTTCATTGAAAAAAGCACTTACTTCTTCCATTGTATGTAAAGGGTATTTTCTGGCAAGGTGTCTGCCAGCCCAATATAGAATATTTCTTTCTTGTTTACCAAGAAGTTCAGGTAATAAATCGCTGCGAAGGATCTCGTACCCAAAAGCTGAAACAGAAGGCTTTTCGACAGGGGTAGTCTCGTCCTTTGTTTTTTGTTTAAACATTCTGCATCCCTTCTTTCTAATTTTCATTATAACGGGTTAAGGGAGCAAACTCTATAGCAACTCGGTATTTGTCGAAAAAGTAATAAAGAACAAACGCTTATGTATCAATAAAATATCCCAATTAAGTTGTTAGCGTTTTCTTGACGGTGTCAAACGATGGGAGTAAAATGGACATGTTGCTAGTTGATTAAACTAATTGTTTAACACTTTTTCCTCTAAAAAAGAGGGAACTTAAAACGCTTACATGTGGAGAGGAACAAAAGATTAGCAGCCAGAGAGAGGCTAAATTTGAAGGGGGCAAGAGAATGTCTGGCAGTAAGGATTTTGTAAACAGAAGGATTCATTCACTTTTAGGAGTTATTCCTATAGGGCTTTTTCTCGTTCAGCACTTGGTTGTAAACCATTTTGCAACTAGGGATGCTGATGCATTTAACGCCGCAGCACATTTTATGGAAAATCTGCCGTTTCGTATTTTCCTAGAAACTTTTGTAATTTACTTACCAATTTTATTTCATGCGGTTTATGGTCTTTATATAACATTCCAGGCTAAGAATAATGTTAGTCGTTATGGATATTTCCGCAATATGATGTTCCTTGTTCAGCGTGTAACAGGAGTTATCACATTAATATTTATTGCATGGCATGTATGGGAAACTCGCGTTCAGGCTGCGCTGGGGGCGGAAGTAAACTTCTCTATGATGACTGATATTTTAAGTTCTCCCTTTATGATCGCGTTCTACTTAATTGGAGTATTATCTGCAGTATTTCATTTTGCTAACGGACTATGGTCGTTCTTTGTCAGCTGGGGCCTTACTGTTTCGCCTCGTTCACAGAAGATTTCAACTTACGTAACGATGGGTGTGTTCGTAGCACTTGCTATCGTTAGCGTACGTACTATTTTTGCATTCATTTAAAAGGGGTGAGACAAATTGAGTAATCAAAAAATTATCGTTGTTGGCGGAGGTCTCGCCGGGTTAATGGCTACAATTAAAGCAGCTGAAGCTGGTGTAAATGTCGACCTCTTTTCAGTAGTTCCAGTAAAACGTTCGCATTCTGTTTGTGCTCAAGGCGGTATAAACGGTGCTGTAAATACAAAAGGTGAAGGGGATTCACCTTGGGAACACTTTGATGATTCAGTTTATGGCGGTGATTTCTTAGCAAACCAGCCGCCTGTAAAAGCTATGTGTGATGCTGCTCCTGGAATTATCCACTTAATGGACCGAATGGGTGTTATGTTCAACAGAACACCAGAAGGTTTGCTGGATTTCCGCCGTTTCGGTGGAACTCAGCATCACCGTACAGCGTTCGCTGGTGCGACAACAGGACAGCAATTGTTATATGCGCTTGACGAGCAGGTTCGCCGTCATGAAGTTGCAGGACTTGTTACAAAGTACGAAGGATGGGAATTCCTGTCTGCCATCATTGATGATGAAGGACAATGCCGCGGTGTGACTGCTCAAAACTTAAAGACTATGGAAATTGTCAGCTTTGCAGCAGATGCTGTTATCATGGCAACAGGCGGACCTGGTATCATCTTCGGTAAATCCACGAACTCCGTAATCAACACAGGTGGAGCAGCGTCAGCTCTTTATCAGCAGGGCGTACATTATGCAAATGGTGAATTTATTCAAATTCATCCAACTGCTATCCCTGGTGACGATAAGCTTCGATTAATGAGTGAATCTGCACGTGGTGAAGGCGGCCGTGTTTGGACGTATAAAGATGGAAAGCCGTGGTATTTCCTTGAAGAGAAATATCCTGCTTATGGAAACCTTGTTCCGCGTGATATCGCAACACGTGAGATCTTCCACGTTTGTGTAGATTTAAAGCTTGGTATTAATGGAGAGAACATGGTATACCTGGATCTTTCACACAAGGATCCAAAAGAACTTGATATTAAACTTGGTGGAATCATTGAGATTTATGAAAAGTTCATGGGAGATGATCCTCGTAAAGTTCCAATGAAGATCTTCCCTGCGGTTCACTATTCAATGGGCGGCATGTGGGTAGATTATGATCAAATGACGAACATACCAGGTCTTTTCGCTGCAGGTGAGTGTGAGTACCAATATCACGGTGCTAACAGATTAGGAGCTAACTCTCTTTTATCTGCTATTTTTGGCGGAATGATGGCTGGGCCGTCTGCGGTAAAATACATTAGTGGTTTGGAAAAGACAGTTGAAGATGTTTCTTCTTCTGTATTCGAAAACCAAGTTAAGAAAGATCAAGAAGTATATAACAACATCCTTTCTATGGATGGAACTGAAAATGCATATGTGATCCATAAAGAATTAGGAGAATGGATGACTGATAATGTAACAGTTGTTAGATACAATGATAAATTGAAACAAACCGATGAAAAGATTCAGGAATTAATGCAGCGCTATAAGAACATCAATATTAATGATACTTCTAAGTGGAGCAATCAAGGTGCATCGTTCACTCGCCAGCTATGGCACATGCTTCAGCTTGCACGTGTTATTACTCTTGGAGCATTAAACCGTGATGAGAGCCGTGGTGCGCATTACAAACCTGATTTCCCTGAACGTAATGATGAACAATGGTTAAAGACAACAAAAGCGAAATTTAATCCTGCAACAAACGGACCTGACTTTGAGTACGAAGATGTAGATGTTTCGCTTATCCAGCCGCGTAAACGTGACTATTCTAAGAAAAAGGCAGGGGTTTAAACATGAGCACAAAAATGGTGAAATTCATCATCTCAAGACAGGACAACCCAGAGACTGCCCCATATTTAGAAGAGTTTGAGATTCCGCATCGTCCAAATATGAACGTTATATCTGCTCTTATGGAAATTCGTAGAAATCCTGTAAATGCAAAAGGTGAAGCTACGACTCCCGTAACATGGGAGATGGGATGTCTTGAAGAAGTTTGTGGTGCGTGTTCAATGGTTATCAACGGTAAGCCTCGTCAATCTTGTACGGCTCTTGTTGATCAGCTAGAACAGCCGATCAGACTTGAACCAATGAAGACTTTTCCAGTTGTTCGTGACCTCGCGATCGATAGAAGCAGAATGTTTGATGCTCTTAAGCGTGTTAAAGCATGGATTCCGATCGATGGTACGTACGATCTTGGTCCAGGACCGAGAATGCCTGAAACAAAACGTCAATGGGCATATGAACTTTCAAAGTGTATGACTTGCGGTGTTTGTTTAGAGGCTTGTCCGAATGTTAACAGCAATTCAGACTTTATTGGACCAGCTCCGCTTTCACAAGTTCGTCTGTTTAATGCACATCCAACTGGTGAAATGAATAAAGAAGAGCGACTGAATGCGATTATGGATGATGGAGGACTTGCAGAGTGCGGTAACTCTCAAAACTGTGTACAGTCTTGTCCGAAAGGAATTCCTCTAACAACTTCTATTGCAGCTCTTAACCGTGATACTACTTTCCAAGCGTTTAAGAACTTCTTTGGAAGTGACAGATAAATTATAGATCAAGGCTTCTCTCGATAGGGAGAAGCTTTTTTCGCTATCAAAAAGAATAGCTTATTTGATGCAGCAACCATTCAAAACAGATCGTGTAAGCACACCTAGAACTGACTCGAAGGATAGTCTTTCCAAAGATTTCGATAAAGGTGGTAAGGTAATGGCGAGACAAGATTATATTTCAAATATGGAAGAGTGGAAAAAAGGATTTCATTTTTTTCATGAATTGAATGTTCGCTTTGGCGAAATTGATGGTTTTGGACATGTAAATAACACGAACGTCTTCATTTATATGGAAGAAGCAAGAATCGCGCTGTTTAAAGAACTAGGTTTGATGAGATCGTGGGGAGCGCCTGATTCAGTGGAAATTCCTGTTGTCGCAGATCTGCAATGCGATTACCTTGCTCAAATAATGTATGATGAGAAATTAAAGATATATGTAAAAATTAATGAAGCAGGATCATCATCTATTGACCTGCATTACTTGGGCATGAATGAGGAAAATAAACCGGTTTTCACTGGAAGAGGAGCAATTGTTCAGATTTCCAGAAAGAGCGGACGACCTTTAAAGTGGTCTGAAACATTAAAAAAACAATTGGATAACTTTTCACAGAAAGCCCATATATAAAAAATGGGCTTTTTTTTAATTTATTATGGAATATTATGGGGACTTTTTAACTTAACCAAGTCACTTACACATGTGTTATGACATAGTATATGTTGACTAAATACTTCCAATATTCGTTGGCGGTTCCTAAACCCTAGCAAGGAGGGGTGAATTCATTGAAAGATAAACACTACCGACCGAAGCCTCTACTTACAAAAAGAGAGAGAGAAGTTTTCGAACTATTAGTCCAAGACAAAACCACAAAAGAAATTGCGGAACAATTATTTATTAGTGAGAAAACAGTTCGAAACCATATTTCGAATACCATGCAAAAGCTTGGGGTTAAAGGACGCTCTCAAGCCGTTGTAGAGTTATTGAGGCTTGGAGAACTCGAGATTTAGTCAGGAAGCGGCTTTCACGTGAAAGCCGTTTTCAGTTTGCGTTTAAGTTCAACTAAGACTTAATAGGCAAGAATGTTGTAAGCAATGTTGCTATACAGGTAAAAGTTGCAATTGATTTTTCATCTCTTTTTCAGATATGATGACTAAGATGTCTATGGTTTCTGGCCAGATAATGAAAAAGGTGAAAATCATGAATAATAGCCTGCAAGTTAAAAAGGTACTAAATAACAATGTCGTGATCGTGACAGATTCCTCTGGAAAAGAACAGATTGTGATTGGAAAAGGAATTGGATTTGCAAAAAAACAAGGCGATACAGTCTTCTCTGACCAAATTGACAAATTGTTTGTTTTAAGAAATGAAAACGAACAAGAGCAATATAAGACACTCCTTACTTATATAGATGAAGAAACGGTTGAGTTGATAAATGATGTTATTCTTCATATAAGAACACGTTTTGAGAATGTTTTGAACGAGCATATACATGTCGCTTTAACAGATCACATCGCTTTTGCCATTAAACGCCTGCAGCAAGGAATGGATATAAAAAATCCATTTCTGACTGAGACGCAGACGTTATATCCTAAAGAATATACGGTAGCAGAAGAAGTGATTGAGGTCATTAACAAATCCCTTAAAATCCACCTTCCTGAAGGTGAAATAGGCTTTGTTACCCTCCATATCCATAGTGCGATTACAAATAAAAGTGTTAAAGATATAAAAAAACATTCTGAGCTTATTAATACACTCATGCAGATGATTCAGCATTCACTGGCTCTTGAAATTGATACGAAGAGCATAAATTATCTCCGTTTAGTTAGACACTTGAGACATGCTATTGAGCGAATCTCAATGGGAGATATAATGGAAGAACAAGAAAAGTTAGCAAAAGTGTTGAAAGAAGAATATCCGGTGTGCTACAATTTGGCTTGGAAGTTGATCAAGGTTATGCAGAATTCCTTGAACAAGCCCGTGCCGCATGCAGAGGCAGTGTACTTAACCATGCATTTGCAAAGGCTTTCGCGATATGACAATTAGACAAAATGTAATGAGTAATTAAATATATACAGCGTTTTTACGTGTTACTGATTCGATCAGGCATAAGTAAAGAACAAAGTGTAGCGAATGCTTAATTAGGATATATTATATCTGATTAGGTAAATTTGCTCATGTTCTTTATTATGCCTTTTTTGTTTTTAGCGGAAGTAAATGGAAGGGTTATCATAATAAAAAAGGAGGACTTCCTATGTGGAAAAAGTTTTTTGGTGTACTTCAGCGTGTAGGTAAAGCTTTAATGTTGCCAGTAGCGATCTTGCCAGCAGCTGGTCTGTTGCTTGCTTTTGGTAATGCATTTAAAAACCCTGCATTGATTGAACGACTACCAGCATTAGATGCAGCATGGTTTCAGCTTGTTGCAGATGTAATGGAGAAATCCGGGGACATCGTATTTGCGAACTTGTCATTATTATTTGCAGTAGGTGTTGCCGTTGGTCTTGCAGGCGGTGAAGGTGTAGCAGGTCTTGCTGCTATTATCGGTTACTTAATTATGAATGTAACGATGAGTGTCATTGAGGGTGTTACACCTGATATGATCGGAAAAGATCCGTCATTTGCCAGTGTTCTTGGAATCCCCACTCTTCAGACTGGGGTATTCGGAGGTATTATTGTCGGTATCCTTGCATCGTATCTCTACAAACGTTTTTACAACATAGAACTTCCTCAATACTTAGGTTTCTTTGCAGGTAAACGTTTTGTTCCAATTATTACAGCAGTATCAGCACTTGTTCTTGGTATTTTAATGACATTTATTTGGCCTCCTGTACAGAATGGTCTTAACGCTTTCTCTGAGAGCATGATCAATTCTAACCTTACAGTTGCAGCCTTTATCTTTGGTGTAATTGAAAGATCATTGATTCCTTTTGGTCTTCATCACATTTTTTATTCACCATTCTGGTTTGAGTTTGGTTCCTATAAGTCAGCTGCAGAAGGTCTTGTGCGTGGTGACCAGGCCATCTTCTTTGCTCAATTAAAAGATAATGTAGAACTGACAGCTGGTACATTCATGACTGGTAAGTTCCCATTCATGATGTTTGGACTTCCAGCCGCAGCACTTGCTATGTACCATGCTGCTCGTCCTGAGCAAAAGAAAGTAGTTGCAGGTATCATGGGTTCTGCTGCCTTGACTTCATTCTTAACAGGGATTACAGAACCAATTGAATTTACATTCTTGTTTGTTGCGCCAGTTCTTTTTGGAATTCATGCCATTTTTGCAGGACTTTCATTCATGGTTATGCACATTTTAAATGTTAAAATTGGTATGACTTTCTCTGGTGGAGTAATCGACTATTTACTATTCGGAGTTCTTCCAAACCGCACAGACTGGTGGCTTGTTATTCCTGTAGGTTTAGTCTTCTCCGTTATCTATTACTTTGGTTTCCGTTTTGCAATTCAAAAATGGGATTTAAAAACACCTGGACGTGAAATCGTTGATGATGAAGTAGAAACAAACGTTGGACCGTCTAATAAAGATTCATTAGCTGCGAATATTTTAGAAGGCTTAGGCGGAGAATCTAACATAGCTGATTTGGATGCATGTATTACACGTCTTCGTGTTTCTGTACGCGATCCTAAGGAAGTTGATAAAGATCGTTTGAAAAAGCTAGGAGCATCAGGAGTTCTTGAAATGGGGAACAGCATTCAAGCTATTTTCGGAACTCGTTCAGATACAATCAAGAGCGAAATAAGAGATATTATGAACGGTAAGACAGTTGCAAAGCCTAAAAACAGGGAAGTAACTCCTGAACAAGGAGAACTTGCTGATACTTCTGAGCAAGGAACTGTAAACCCAACTTCTTCAATTTCAACTGTAGAACGTTTTGTATCACCGATTAAAGGGAAAATAATTCCGATTACCGAAGTTCCCGATCAAGTTTTCTCAGGTAAAATGATGGGTGACGGATTTGCAATCGAACCAGCAGAAGGTTTGGTTGTATCACCGGTAAATGGTAAGATAATTAATGTCTTCCCGACTAAGCATGCGATCGGAATTGAATCAGATAACGGAAAAGAAATTTTGATCCACTTTGGAATTGACACTGTTAAATTAAAAGGTGAAGGTTTCGAAAGCTTTGTTTCTGAAGGAGATAAGGTAACAGCCGGTCAAAAACTTCTGCAAGTTGATCTGAACTTTGTGAAAGAAAATGCACCATCTATTATTACACCGATTGTGTTTACAAACTTATCGGGTGAAACTGTTTCAGTCGAAAAAACAGGAACAGTGGCAATTGAAGAAGAAAACATTATTACATTCAAAAAATAAAGGGGTAATTAAAATGGCAGAAAAAACATTTAAAGTAACTAGTGAATCAGGAATCCACGCTCGTCCAGCAACAACATTGGTAAACCAAGCAGGTCAATTCAGCTCTGATATTACTCTTGATTATAACGGAAAGAGTGTTAACTTAAAGTCCATCATGGGTGTTATGAGCTTAGGTATTCAATCAGGAGCTGAGATTACGATCAAAGCTGAAGGTTCAGATGCAGACGAAGCAATTGCTGCACTAGAAGATGTAATGAAAAAGGAAGGGCTTGGTGAGTAATGTCTGAAAAAATTTCAGGTATTGCAGCATCAGCCGGCATTGCAATTGCTAAAGCGTTTGTACTTCAAAATCCAGAATTAACGATTGAAAAAAAATCAATTGAAGATTTATCTCAGGAAATCGAGCGATTCCAGTCAGCTCTTGAAAAATCCAAGGAAGAGTTGACTGTTATTAAAGATAAAGCAAATGAAGAACTGGGCGAAGATAAGGCAGCGATTTTTGCTGCCCATCTTCTTGTCCTTAGTGATCCTGAACTGGTTGATGCTGTAAAACAAAAGATCGAAAACGAAAAAGTAAACGCTGAATCAGCTATGAATGATGTTTCTTCCATGTTTATCAACATGTTTGAACAAATGGACAACGAATATATGAAAGAGCGTGCTGCAGATATTCGTGATGTATCTAAGCGTGTATTAGCTCATCTATTAGATGTTCAATTTGCAACACCAGCGAGTATTTCTGAGGAAGTTGTTATTCTCGCAGAAGACTTAACGCCATCAGATACAGCACAGTTGAACCGTAAATATGTAAAAGGTTTTGCAACTGATATCGGCGGAAGAACTTCACACTCAGCGATCATGTCCCGTTCAATGGAAATTCCTGCAGTTGTAGGAACCAAGACCATTACAGAAAAAGTGGAGAATGGTGTTATGATTATCATCGACGGTTTAGATGGACAAGTTATTGTTGATCCAACACAAGATGAAATCGCAACCTATCAAGAGAAACAGAAGCAATATCAGCAGCAAAAGGAAGAGTGGGCGAAGCTTGTAAACGAAAAAACCCTTTCATCTGATAACGTTCAAGTAGAACTTGCTGCGAATATTGGTACTCCTGCAGATGTAAAAGGAGTTCTGGAAAATGGAGCAGAAGGCGTTGGATTATATCGTACAGAATTCTTGTACATGGGCCGTGATCAGCTTCCAACTGAAGAAGAGCAATATAAGGCATATAAAGAAGTTCTCGAAAAAATGGAAGGAAAGCCTGTTGTCATCCGTACATTGGACATTGGCGGCGACAAAGAACTTCCATACTTAAATCTTCCTAAAGAATTGAATCCATTCTTAGGGTTCCGTGCGATCCGTCTTTGTCTGGAAGAACAAGATATCTTCCGTACACAGCTGAGAGCACTGCTTCGTGCAAGCACATTTGGAAACTTGAAGATTATGTTCCCGATGATCGCGACGCTTGACGAATTCCGTACTGCAAAAAGCATTCTTATCGAAGAAAAAGAAAAGCTTGTTAATGAAGGAACAGAAGTTTCAGAGAACATCGAAGTAGGTATCATGGTTGAAATTCCATCAACTGCTGTAATGGCAGATACGTTTGCGAAGGAAGTAGATTTCTTCAGTATCGGAACAAATGACCTGATTCAGTATACAATGGCTGCGGACCGGATGAATGAGCAAGTATCATATTTATACCAGCCATACAGTCCGGCGATTTTAAGACTTGTAAAAATGGTTATCGATGCTTCTCATAAAGAAGGTAAATGGACTGGCATGTGCGGTGAAATGGCAGGTGATCCAATTGCTATTCCTATTCTTTTAGGATTAGGCTTGGATGAATTCTCTATGAGTGCCACTTCAGTTCTGCCAGCAAGAAGCCAGATAAGAAGCCTCTCAAAAGAAAAAATCAGTGCGCACATCGATGAAATTCTCCAAATGGATACAATGAAAGATGTTGTAGAATTTGTAGAGCAGAACTTTAAATAATAGTATGTATTCTAGTTGATTTTAAATTTAAAAAGGACTATGGGATGTTTCCATAGTCCTTTTAAGTACATTCTAGTCTTTGCAGTAAAAAAAGGAACAAAATCTATTTTTGGACGTCAAGGCTGGACTAGATCGTTTTGCATACTGTTCATTTCGTAAATTTCTTCATTGATAAAGTTGATTGGAGTGAAAGGTGGGAGACTCCTGTGGGACGAGTGGGACAGGTGAGACTCCTAATTCCCCAAAGGGTGAAGGAGGCTCACCGCCCGCCCCACGGAAAGCGAGCACCTGTAACGGAAATCAACCTCTTTCAAGCGCAACAAGGATGCTAGAACGGATGTTGTTGAAATTTTCGAGTTTCTTTCAAGAATAGTTTACATTCGAACGATTTTTATTGCATTTTCATAAAAATATTAGCAGAATAGAAAACAATGATAAACGCCTTTTGTTTTCAGTATTGTGTATAGAGATGAGGCGATGTATGTTTTGAATAGACCTATAGGCGTAATAGATTCTGGAGTGGGCGGGTTAACCGTTGTCAGAGAGCTGATGAAACAGCTCCCAAAAGAAGAAATCATTTATTTAGGTGATACAAAGCGGTGTCCATATGGACCTAGACCTTTTGAAGAGGTAAGAACATATACATGGGAAATGATTGACTTTCTTATAGAGCAGGATATTAAATTACTTGTAATCGCATGTAATACCGCTACAGCTGCTGTATTAGATGAAGCGAAAAAGAAACTCGATATACCTGTAATAGGGGTTATACACCCTGGGGCACGTTCTGCCTTAAAAGCAACTAAGAATAACCATGTAGGCGTGATTGGTACGATAGGAACAATAAATAGCGGAGCGTATAAGCAGGCTCTTCAGCAGATCCGCAGTGATGTAATCGTGGAGAGCCTGGCTTGTCCATTGTTCGTTCCTCTGGTTGAACAAGGGAAGCTTTCCGGAGAAGAAACATTGAATGCTGTTTCAGAAACATTATATCCTCTCAAGGATGTTTCAATAGACACGCTGATTTTAGGCTGTACACATTACCCTTTGTTACGGCCGGTTATTCAGCGCGTAATGGGTGAACATATCAAAATCTTATGTTCAGGTGCGGAAACTGCGCGGGAGGTTTCTGTTATTCTTGATCATAGCGGATTATTGAACACTGGAGAAAAGAAACCGGCGCACCGATTTTTGGCCACTGCAGAAAGCAGCCAGTTTTTAAAAATAGCCAATCATTGGCTAAATACAAAAATAGATAAGGTAGAATGTATCAAGCTTTAAAAAATACCGTTTTCGCTATCTTTGTTGTACTTGTAAGGGGTTGATCTCCGCTCCAGGATGCTCGCTTTCCGCGGGGCGTGCGGTGAGCCCCCTATCGCTTCGCGCTGGCGGGGTCTCACCTGTCCCTCTGATCCCGCAGGAGTCTCGCACCTTCCGCTCCAATCAACTTGGCAATGAAGAGAGGTAACAAAATACTCGAAAGCAACAATTATTCAGAAACTAGCCTGAAAAAGAGCAGACTCACATTTTTGTGAAGCTGTTCTTTTTATTTTTGTACAAGTGGTCTATCAGAAGAAGATAGCTCGTATACATAATAGTACAAACCACTTGAGGAGGGAAAGTATGCGCAAAATAATGAAGTCAGGGGCTCCGCTGCTTTTTTTATCAGTGTCATTACTGGTATCAGGTTGCGGAATAGGGGGAGAGAAAGCAGGAACTGAGCTTGATCCCCCAAAAGTGAATTACGTGAAGGAAGGAAAGTCGCTTGATAAAAAAGAAAAAACATCCAAGACCGAGAGCACTCAAAAAAGACAGCTGTTTTTATTCGACAGCAACGGAATGGTTGTACCTCAAGTACTTGCTTTGCCGAAAAATGATGAAACGGCCAAGCAGGTTCTGCAATATCTTGTAAAAGATGGTCCGGTAAGCAATATGATTCCGAATGGCTTTCAAGCTGTATTACCAGCAGATACGGAAGTTCTATCGGTAAATATAAAAAAGGGTACAGCGACTGCAAACTTTTCAAAAGAATTTACGGAGTATAATGCAAAAGATGAAATGAAGATTCTTCAAGCCATAACATTTACACTTACACAGTTTGATAATATTAAAAAAGTAAAGATACAGATCGAAGGCAAGAACCAAAACTCAATGCCAGTAAATAATACACCTGTTGGAGAAGGTGTCAGCCGAGTAGATGGAATTAATCTTGAGAACGGCAGCGTAGCAGATATAACAAACAGTGAACTTGTAACACTTTACTTTTTAGCCCAGACACAAGATCAAACGTACTATGTGCCTGTAACACGCCGTGTAGCGAAAGAAGGAACCGACAAGGTCACAGCTACAATTGAACATCTAATAGACGGTCCTTCTGCTGAAAGCAACCTTCTGACTGATTTTAGAACGGATGTAAAACTATTGAGTACTCCTGTTGTAAAAGATGGAGTAGTTACGCTTAATTTCAACGGTGCTGTATTAGATAACAAAGAAGAAAGTATGATTGCAGATGAAGTATTAAATTCAATTGTTCTTTCTTTAACTGAGCTTTCGGAGGTTAAGAAAGTCGCCATAAAAGTAGATGGAAAGTCAAAGATCTTTACTGAGAAGGGAAAAGAGCTTACAGCCCCTGTTTCCCGTCCGAAAGAAGTTAATACAGGTGAATTTTAAATCAGCAACTGATGTGATAAAGTAAAGAGACGAGAAAATCGTCTCTTTTTTGTGCTTCACCAAGGTTTCTTTATTTACGATGATAGCGGAGGACTATATATGAAAATTTTAATTGCTACAAAAAACATAGGTAAAGTTAAAGAGTTTCAAGCCATGTTCAAAGATTTTGGTATTGAAGTCATATCGCTGCTTGACATAAAAAATAGTCCGGATGTTGAAGAAACTGGGGTTACTTTTGAAGAAAATGCGATTTTAAAGGCAGAAGCCATCTGCTCCATTATGAAAATTCCAGTTATCGCTGATGATTCAGGTCTTGAGGTAGATGCACTTGAAGGAAGACCGGGAGTTTATTCTGCAAGATATGCGGGAAGCGAGAAAAGTGATGAGGCTAACATGGATAAAGTTTTAAACGAACTTAGGGGAGTAGCTGAGCCGAATCGGACAGCACGTTTTGTTTGTGCATTAGCTTTTGCAAGACCCGACATAAAAACATTTGTTGTAAGAGGTACATGCGAAGGTGCAATCTTGTCAGAAAAACGGGGTACTGAAGGGTTTGGGTATGATCCGATCTTCTACCTTCCCCAATTAGATAGTTCCATGGCAGAGTTGTCGAAGGAAGAAAAGAATAAAATCAGTCACAGAGCTGTCGCATTGCAAAAATTAAAAGATTTTATCAGCAAGGAGGACATGCTATGGCAAAAGCCTTGATTGTTAGTGACAGTCATGGATTAAAAGAAGAATTAATTACGATAAAAAAGCGTCATGAGAATGAAATTGATCTAATGATCCATTGTGGAGATTCTGAACTTGAAACAAATGCCAAGGAGCTGTCTGGATATGTTACTGTAAGAGGTAATATGGACTTTCTTGGCAAGGATTTTCCGAATGAAGCTATTGAGATGCTTGGAAATAAGTGTTTGTATATTACTCACGGGCATTTATATGATGTAAAGATGTCTCATCTGTCTCTTGCTTATAGAGCAGAAGAAACAGGTGCCGGTATTGCCTGCTTCGGTCATTCGCATATTGCTGAGGCTTACGAACGGGAAGGAATGGTTTTTATCAATCCCGGAAGTATAAGACTGCCTAGAGGAACTTTTGAAAAAACGTATGCTATTTTAGAAGTTAATGATATCGATATTTCAGTAATTTTTTATTCACTGGAAGGAAAGCGAATCGACCATCTATCAAAAGGATTTAAAGGGAATTAAAGAGAAATCGCGAAAAAATAAAGAAATAGGTTGACTCTTTTGTAGATATCATGTATATTAAATTATGTCGTCGCGACAAGATCTAATATGTCTGCGGGTGTAGTTTAGTGGTAAAACAAGAGCCTTCCAAGCTCTGGTCGTGAGTTCGATTCTCATCACCCGCTCCATTTGTTTTTCTCACGTTCAAATGGCACAAAAGAGTTACATCTGAAGTTTACAGATCTTACATTTAAAAATGCATGTTATAAAAAACATATTTGTATCCACGGTCGACAGGTGGAACAAATCACTGTGTGCCCGCAGCGCATGGTAATTGCGGAAAGCGCATTGCTATGCGGAATGGGCTCCAATACATATGTCCCAGTAGCTCAGCTGGATAGAGCATACGCCTTCTAAGCGTACGGTCGGGAGTTCGAATCTCTCCTGGGACGCCATATAACTATTAACGTAATACATAATCAAACACGTTTCGTGTCCTCTATTAAAGGATACGAAGCGTGTTTTTTTATGTATTTTTTTGTGATTATTTCGTTTTGTTGTAAGCGCTTTAAAAATGTTTACAAACATAACTTTAAACTATATGTTTGCCTCAACCATGGGAATGAAAGCGCCTACAAAATATCAGAAAAGTCAGAATTGAATCATTTTAATGAAATTCATGGTTGACCCTGCTTTGATATGGGCGTAATATTGTCAACAATTATTAATTATTTTTAAAAAATTCTAATAATTCATTTTCCGAAGAAAAGGAGGATCACGATGCAGGAGCAATGGGTTTATGTAAATGGTGAGTACGTATTAAAAGACGATGCTAAGGTTTCAGTGTATGATCATGGTTTTTTATATGGAGATGGGGTGTTCGAAGGCATTCGAGTCTATAATGGCAACGTTTATAGGTTAGATGAACATCTTCAGCGCTTATACGAATCAGCTCAATCCATTATGCTAAATATTCCACACACGAAAGAAGAGTTAACAAACATCATTGTAGAAACGCTCCAGAAAAACCAATATCGTGATGCTTATATCCGATTAGTTGTTTCACGAGGTAAAGGCAATTTGGGTTTAGATCCGTTTACATGCGGAAAACCTGGAGTCATTGTAATTACAGAGCAGCTTGCTCTCTTTCCTAAAAAACTTTATGAAACAGGTCTTGAAATCATCACTGTTGCGAGCAGAAGAAACAGACCTGATGTATTAAGTCCAAAAGTGAAATCATTGAATTACTTAAATAATATTTTAGTAAAAATTGAAGCGAGCCTGGCAGGTGTTAGTGAAGCGCTGATGCTTAATGATCAAGGATATGTAGCAGAAGGTTCTGCAGATAATGTATTTATCGTTAAAGGAAACACGATCAAAACTCCTCCTGGCTATCTAGGAGCATTAGAAGGAATTACGAGAAACGCAATTGTTGAAATCGCTAATGAACTTGGATACAAAATGGTGGAAGAACCGTTTACTAGACATGATGTATACGTAGCTGATGAAGTCTTCCTTACCGGAACTGCTGCAGAAGTAATTGCAGTTGTAAAAGTTGACGGAAGGGTGATCGGAAACGGAGCACCTGGCGAACATACAAATAAATTATTAGCGGCCTTCAGGAAAAAAGTTGTTGAAGAAGGTGTAAAAGTTTATTCAGGACAGACCGTGCAAGCAGGATAAAAGTTGTATAGGAGTGTTTCAAACATGCGCAGTAATATGATCAAACAAGGAATAGATAGAGCCCCGCACAGAAGTCTTCTCCACGCAGCGGGTGTTGCACCAGAAGATATGGATAAACCATTTATCGGTGTTTGTAATTCCTATGTTGATATTATTCCGGGGCACATGCATTTAAATAAAGTGGGTCAGTGGGTTAAAGAAGCCATAAGGGAAGCAGGCGGTATACCATTTGAATTTAATACAATCGGTGTCGATGATGGCATCGCGATGGGGCATATCGGAATGCGCTACTCGCTTCCAAGCCGAGAAGTCATTGCAGATGCAGCAGAAACAGTAATCAACGCTCATTGGTTTGATGGCGTCTTTTATATTCCAAACTGCGACAAGATCACACCAGGTATGCTTATGGCGGCTGTAAGGACAAATGTTCCTGCCGTATTTGTTTCAGGCGGACCGATGGAAGCCGGAAAATCGCTGGCAGGAAAATCACTTTCACTTGCCTCGGTTTTTGAAGGTGTTGGCTCTCATTTAGCCGGAAAAATGACCCGAGAAGAGCTGCTGGAGCTTGAAACAAGTGCTTGTCCAACATGCGGATCTTGTTCAGGAATGTTTACAGCTAACAGTATGAATTCAATTATGGAAATGCTGGGAATTACTTTGCCGGGTAACGGAACAATCGTTGCAACATCCGATGAGCGGAGAGAGCTAATCCGTGATGCGGCAAATTCTCTCATGAATCTAGTAAAAGAGAATGTCCGCCCTAGAGATATTATTACGAAAGAAGCGATCGATGATGCTTTTGCACTCGACATGGCAATGGGAGGCTCGACTAACACAGTTCTCCATATGCTGGCGATAGCGAATGAAGCTGAAATTGAATACGATCTGACACGGATCAATGAAATTGCAGAAAGAATTCCATACTTGTCTAAAATCTCTCCTGCTTCGGATTATTCCATGCAGGACGTTCACCGAGCTGGAGGCGTAAGTGCGATCATCAATGAACTTTGCAAAATGGAAGATGCAATTCATAACGACCGTATTACGATTACGGGTGAAACTCTTCAAGAGAGGGTCCGTAACGCTGAGATTTTAGATGATGATGTCATTCGCCGAAGGGATAATGCTTATTCACCAGTTGGCGGGTTATCTATCCTTTATGGAAACATAGCACCAGATGGCTGTGTTATCAAAGTGGGAGCGGTTGACCCTTCAATCAAGACATTTCAGGGAGAAGCAATCGTTTATGAATCTCAGGACGAAGCGATCCAAGGAATCAACAATGGTGAAGTTCGAGAAGGCCATGTTGTAGTTATTCGCTATGAAGGACCTAAAGGTGGACCGGGAATGCCTGAGATGCTTACTCCGACATCTGCTATTGCAGGAATGGGATTAAGCACAAAAGTTGCTCTAATAACAGATGGCCGCTTTTCAGGGGCATCCAGAGGAATTTCTATCGGTCACATCTCACCGGAAGCTGCTCAAGGTGGTCCGATTGCATTTATCGAAAGTGGAGATCCGATATTAATTGATTTAGTAAATAGATCGATTCATGTAATGCAGACAGAAGATGAGTTGAAAGAAAGGAAACGAAACTGGGTTAAACCGGAGCCTAAGATTAAAAAAGGCTACTTAGCTCGTTACGCTGCTCTAGTTACTTCAGCCAATACTGGCGGAATCCTAAAAATTTAAAACCTTAAAACGATGACGGAGAACAATGGTAGATGTGGAATACACAGAGAGCCGGGTTGCTGTGAGCCGGTTATTCCTAATACCAGGACATCCCTCCTGAGTGTCCTTTTGAAAGAAACATGAGTAGGAAGGGCCAAGCGGTTATTTCCATTTTTAAACCGCTTGTTATCAAATGACGGCTTGTCCGTCACGAGGCGGTTTCTTTATACGAAGTTACCGTGAAAAAGGGTGGTACCGTGAAAATGAAACTTTTTCACCCCTTTGGATAGGATTTTCCTGTCCATTTGGGGTGGGGAAGTTTTTTTAATGGCTGTTTTCTAAAAGACTGTTGCTATTAGAAGCGGTTGATTTACGCTCCAGGTGCTCGCTTTCCACGGGGCGTGCGGTGAGCCTCCTCTGTGCAATGCACAGTTAGGAGTCTCACCTGTCACCCTGATCCCGCAGGACAAGGAAGGCTTCGACAGCGTTACATCGCACGAAGAAAATGTGAATTTCATTTTCGAGGAGTCTCGCACCTTTCGCTCCAATCAACTTGTCAACGATGTCTTTAGAAAAGAGTCTCTTTCTTAAAAATAAAAGGGTTCAAAAGATGAAGGAGGAATGAAAATGAAGGCCAGTTGGGTGGCTGAACAAAAAACAGTTGAATCTTCATTAGTCTCTGGCGCTGAACTATTTATTCAAGGACTGAAGAATGAAAAGGTAGAAGTTGTTTTTGGGTATCCAGGAGGTGCGGTGCTTCCGATATATGATGCTCTTTACAAAGCAGAAATGAAGCATGTACTAACAAGGCACGAACAAGGTGCGATTCACGCGGCTCAAGGCTATGCGAGAGTGACTGGAAACCCAGGTGTAGTGCTTGCGACTTCAGGTCCAGGTGCTACCAACCTTGTAACCGGCATTGCTGATGCCATGATTGATTCTATCCCACTTGTTATTTTTACCGGGCAAGTGGCTACAAAAGTAATTGGAACTGATGCTTTTCAAGAAGCGGATATTGTAGGGATTACGATGCCGATCACAAAGCACAATTATCAAGTGCAAAAGGCGGAGGATCTGCCTCGGATCATGAAAGAAGCTTTTCATATTGCGAACACTGGCAGAAAAGGACCAGTGTTAATCGATATACCAAAAGACATCGCAGTAAATAAAGCGCCTTTAAAAGAGGTTTTAGACATCCATCTGCCCGGTTATCAGCCGACTTTGAAACCAAACATCCTCCAAGTAAAAAGGCTGAACGAAGCTTTGCAGATGGCAAAGAAGCCTGTTCTCCTTACAGGAGCAGGAGTACTTGCTGCTAATGCTGAGGAAGAACTTTTAGCCTTTTCGGAATATTATCAGATTCCTGTTGTTCAAACACTGCTAGGACTTGGAGGTTTCCCGGCAGATCATCCTTTATGCTACGGAATGGCAGGTATGCATGGCACATATGCAGCAAATATGGCGCTCTATGATTGCGATCTTTTAATAGGTATTGGTGCTAGATTTGATGACCGGTTAACCGGAAATCTAGAGCATTTTGCTAAAAAAGCGGTCGTTGCGCATATCGATATAGATCCCGCGGAGATCGGAAAAAATGTTCCGACAGAGATACCTATTGTAGGGTGTGCCAAAGAAACCTTATCTGCTTTAAACCATACATGGGGTGAAAAAGGCAATTCGAACGAATGGGTGATACAGCTTTCAAAATACAGAAGCGAGCTTCCACTCACGTATAAATCCAATGATAAAGAATTAAAACCGCAAAAATTAATGGAGATTTTACACGAAGTTACAAAAGGTGCTGCAATCGTTTCGACAGATGTTGGACAGCATCAAATGTGGGCAGCACAATATTATACGTTTTCAACTTCAAACAGATGGATTACATCTGGAGGATTAGGAACGATGGGCTTTGGCTTTCCGGCTGCAATAGGAGCGAAAGTAGGAAGACCAGATCTTCCGGTAGTCGCCGTTGTAGGAGACGGAGGATTCCAGATGACCTTGCAGGAACTGGGTGTTCTGCAGGATTGGGAACTTCCGGTGATCGTGGTGATTGTTAACAACAAATCACTAGGTATGGTCCGGCAATGGCAGGAGATTTTTTACGAAAAAAGATACTCGCATTCTCTCCTTGATATACAGCCTGATTTTGTAAAATTGGCAGCAGCATATGGGATTGAAGGCAGGCGTGCTGAAAACGAAGCTGAAGTAAGGGAGGCATTAGAGGCTGCACTTTCTTCAAAAAAACCTTTCGTATTAGATTGCGCAGTATCGGCTGATGAAAATGTATATCCGATGATTGCTCCAGGAAAAGGACTTCATGAAATGATTGGAGTGAGAGGATGAGACGTATTATTTCTGCAACAGTGTTAAACGAAAGCGGTGTTCTGAATCGCTTAACTGGTTTGCTTACAAAAAGGCAATTTAACATTGAAAACATTACAGTTGGACATACGGAGGACCCTGCCGTTTCAAAAGTGACTTTGACAGTTTGGGTTGAGGATGACAGAAAAGCCGAACAGCTGGTTAAACAGCTTCATAAGCAGATCAATATTTTAAAAGTCCGTGACCTCACAAATATGGCTCTTGTTTCAAGAGAGCTGGCACTTATTAAAGTATTAACCACTCCGGATACACGAAGTGAAATAAAAATGCTGATTGAACCATTCAGGGCTACAGTTCTCGATGTTTCATTAGAGAACGTAACGCTGGAAGTAACCGGCGACAGTGAAAAAGTAGATGCTCTGATAGAACTGCTTCGTCCTTATGGAATCAAAGAGATTTCAAGAACTGGCATTACAGCTATTCCAAGAGGAACACAAAAGAAAGTTTTGGAGCTTCACCCCTATTCTATTATGTAAAGGAGACTATTAAAAATGGCTAAAGTATATTACGAAAACGAACTATCAAATGATGTATTAAAAAATAAGAAGGTAGCAGTAGTTGGTTATGGTTCACAAGGGCATGCACACGCACTGAACTTAAAAGACAGCGGCTATGATGTTGTAGTTGGTGTCAGAGAAGGAAGATCTTTTGATGAAGCAGTTAAAGACGGATTTGAAGTATATCCCGTTCGCGAGGCCGCTCGTCTAGCCGACGTTGTTATGGTATTGCTTCCGGATGAAAGACAGCCTGAGGTATATAAAAATGAAATTCTGCCAGAACTTTCTCCAGGAAATGCTCTTGTATTTGCACATGGATTCAATGTTCATTATCACCAAGTTGTACCACCTGAAGAGGTGGATGTGTTCTTGGTCGCCCCTAAAGGTCCGGGTCATCTAGTACGCAGGACTTTTGAAGCGGGTGAAGGGGTACCTGCATTGTTTGCGGTTTACCAAGACGCTACAGGTACTGCTAGAGAAACTGCTCTTTCTTACGCAAAAGGCATTGGTTCAGCCCGTGCTGGTGTACTGGAAACAAGCTTTCAGGAAGAAACCGAAACAGATTTATTTGGAGAACAGGCTGTACTCTGCGGCGGATTAACTTCACTTGTTAAAGCTGGATTTGAAACACTTACGGAAGCAGGATATCAGCCAGAGGTTGCTTACTTCGAATGTCTGCATGAGTTAAAGCTCATCGTTGACCTTATGTATGAAGGCGGATTAGAAGGAATGAGACATTCTATCTCTGACACCGCTCAATGGGGAGATTTCCAGTCAGGTCCCCGTGTTATTGATGGCAGAGTAAAAGAATCGATGAAGGAAGTATTAAAAGATGTTCAATCTGGTGAGTTCGCAAAGAATTGGATCTTGGAAAACCAAGCGAATCGTCCTGTATTCCATGTAGTAAATTATCAGGAAAAAAATCACCCAATCGAAAAAGTAGGGAGGGAATTACGTGCGATGATGCCGTTTGTTAAAGCAAAACAAAAGAAGGGGGCTGTCATCAGTGCGAACAATTGAAATCTTTGATACGACGCTGCGTGATGGAGAACAAACAGCGGGTGTTAATTTAAATACAGAAGAAAAAATAGAGATTGCAAAAAGGCTTGAAAGATTAGGTGTAGATGTTATGGAGGCTGGCTTTCCTGCAGCCTCTAAAGGAGATTTAGATGCAGTAAAAAAGGTGGCATCTATTATTAAAAATTCCTCTGTGACAGGTTTGGCAAGGTCGAATCAATCAGATATCGATCACGCATGGGAAGCATTGAAAGAGTCTGAAGAACCGAGGCTGCATGTATTTATCGCAACTTCTCCGATTCATATGACTTACAAATTGAAAAAAACACCTGATCAAGTGGTGGAAGCTGCAGTTGAAGCGGTTAAATATTCAAAGAAGAAATTCCCGGTTGTTCAATGGTCTGCAGAAGATGCATGCAGGTCAGATCTTGTTTTCCTCGCACGAATTGTTGAAAAAGTTATCGATGCAGGGGCGAGCATAATCAATATCCCTGATACAGTGGGATTCACGAATCCGGAAGAATACGGGAAAATATTCCGCTATCTATTAAATAATGTACCGAACATACAAAAAGCTGTTTTATCTGCTCACTGTCATGATGATCTTGGAATGGCTGTGGCAAATTCACTTTCAGCTGTTGAGAACGGAGCAAATCAGATCGAATGCACGATCAATGGGATCGGAGAAAGAGCTGGAAATGCTTCTTTAGAAGAGATTGCTGTAGCGTTAGCCATCAGAGAAGACTTTTATCAGGCTAAAACCAACCTGGTGTTAAAGGAGATCAGCCGTACAAGTCAGCTAGTCAGCCGTCTAACAGGAATTGCGGTTCCTCCAAATAAAGCTGTTGTGGGCAAGAATGCTTTTGCTCATGAGTCGGGTATTCATCAAGATGGCGTGCTAAAAGAAAAATCGACCTATGAAATCATTACACCTGAGCTTGTCGGAGTACCTTCTAACCAGTTAGTGCTTGGCAAGCATTCTGGCCGTCATGCATTTAGAGATTATTTAGCCAAATTAGGCTTTCAGCCAGAAGAAAGCAAAATAAAAGTTTTGTTTGAAGATTTCAAATTACTTGCTGACCGGAAAAAAGAAATGACAGAAGAAGATATTTTCGCACTTTTAATTGATCATAGAATTCAGCCGGAAGTTCCGCTTTACCAATTAAAAGATTTACAGGTGAACTATGGAACTAACCAGATTCCTACTGCGACATTAAGACTCCTAACTCCTGATGGAAAGGTGATTCAGGATGCTGCAACAGGTTCTGGAAGCGTAGAAGCTATTTATAATACTCTCGGAAAAATGCTTCCATCATCATTGAAACTGAAGGATTACCGTATTCAATCTGTTGGAGCCGGCAGGGATGCACTTGCTCAAGTGTTTGTGCAGATCGTCTGTGATGGGCATGAAATCAACGGAAGCGGTACAGCGCAGGATGTTCTTGAAGCTTCTGCTAAAGCTTATGTTCATGCATTTAATAAACTTCAGCTTCATTCAGATAAAACAAACTATGAAAGAATGAGCATTTAATTTAGGGAGGGATGTTAGATGAAAAAGAAGATAACAGTTTTGCCTGGTGACGGAATCGGTCCTGAAGTGATGAAGGGAGCTCTGCAAGTATTAGACGGTGTTGCTGCAAGATTCGGCCACGAATTTCAAACAACAAAAAAATTGTTTGGAGGTACAGCCATTGACCAAATTGGCAAACCTTTGCCTGACGATACTTTAGAAACTTGTAAAAATAGTGATGCAGTTCTGCTAGGAGCAGTTGGAGGACCTAAATGGGACGGTCAAACTGTGAGACCCGAACAAGGACTTTTGGCATTAAGAAAAGAATTGAATGTGTTTGCCAATTTAAGACCTGTTACAGTCTTTCCTGGTCTTGAAAATCTATCTCCCCTTAAATCAAACAGAGTTAAAGGTGCGGATTTTGTATTTGTAAGAGAATTAACGGGTGGAATCTACTTTTCAGAGCCGAAAACAAGAGACGAAAAACTTGCTGTTGATACGCTTTCTTATACGAGGGAAGAAATTACAAGAATTATTGAAAAAGCGTATGAATTGGCGAGAGTGAGAAGAAGAAAAGTTACTTCAGTTGATAAAGCGAATGTTCTGGAGACAAGTAAGCTGTGGAGAGAAATCGTTGAAGAAACAGCAAAGAAATACAGCGATGTTGAAACAGAGCATTTACTAGTTGACTATGCTGCAATGAGGATGATCAGCAGTCCTACAAGTTTTGATGTCGTTGTAACTGAAAACATGTTTGGTGACATTTTATCTGATGAAGCATCTGTTATTCCAGGATCTCTTGGCATGATGCCTTCTGCTTCTCTTAGTCAAAAGGGTCCCGGCCTGTATGAACCGATTCATGGTTCAGCACCAGATATTGCTGGAAGCGGGAAAGCGAATCCTATTGGAATGATTTTAAGTACAGCTATGATGCTGCGCCATTCGTTCAAGCTCGAAAAAGAAGCTGCTGCTGTTGAACTGGCAGTTTTTGAAACATTGCAAGCAGGGTACCGAACGCAAGATATTTATGATGGAACGGGCAATCTTGTTTCCACGAAAGAGATGGTTAATCAGATTCATTTCAGGATGATTGAAGATTCAACAAGTGCAACACTGCTTGAGGTGTATGTGTAAGAAGGGAGGACAGAGCCATTGGGTAAAACAATAATAGATAAATTATGGGATAGTCATGTTGTAGCAAAAGAAGTGAATAAACCCGACCTCTTATATATTGATCTGCATTTGCTTCATGAAGTCACTTCTCCACAGGCGTTTGCTGGTTTAAGAGAAAAGAACAGGAAGGTAAGAAGACCAGATCTATGTTTCGCCACTATGGATCATAATATCCCGACAGTAGACCGGTTCAATATTAAAGATGATACCTCTCGACTTCAAGTTCAGACGCTCGAAAAAAACTGTGAAGAATTCGAGATTAAACTGGAGGGACTTGATTCCCTTCAGCAAGGAATCGTTCATGTAATCGGTCCTGAACTGGGGCTGACTCTTCCCGGGAAAACGATTGTTTGCGGCGACAGCCATACCTCGACACATGGAGCATTTGGAGCACTTGCCTTTGGAATCGGCACGAGTGAAGTAGAACATGTTTTGGCTACGCAAACGCTCTGGCAGAACAAACCAAAACAGATGAACGTAAAGATTGAAGGGGAGCTGGGCTATGGAGTTACAGCAAAAGATATAATTTTATGGTTTATCGCCAATTATGGTACAAATGCAGGAACAGGCTACATCATTGAATTTTCAGGGAGTACAGTTCGTGATTTTACGATGGAAGAAAGAATGACGCTTTGTAATATGTCAATTGAAGCAGGTGCAAAGGCCTCTGTTATTGCGCCGGACGAAAAAACGTTCAGCTATATTCAGGGGAAACCTTATGCCCCAAAAGAAAGTGAGTTTAACGCAAAATGCGAGGCTTGGAAAAAGCTTGTTTCAGATACTGATGCATTATTTGATCATGTAATCGAAATTAATGCTACTGACATTGAACCTATGATTACATGGGGAACTACTCCATCTATGTGCCTGCCGATAAGCGGGCAGATTCCCGCAGCAGAATCGTATTTATCAATAGAAGAAAAGCAATCGATAGAGAGCGCACTCTCTTATATGGGTTTTCATGGTCATGAAAGGTTAGAAGATGTAGAGGTACAGCATGTTTTTATCGGCTCATGCACGAACTCCAGATTAAGTGATTTAATAGAAGCTTCAGCTGTGGTTGAAGGTGAAAAGGTTCATCCTGATGTGAGGGCTATCGTTGTACCGGGGTCACAATCGGTAAAACGGGAAGCAGAAAGTCTGGGGATTCATAAGATTTTCCTGAATGCAGGTTTTGAATGGCGGGACTCTGGCTGTTCTATGTGTTTAGGGATGAATGATGACATTGTTCCTGAAGGGGAAAGATGTGCATCTACTTCGAACCGGAACTTTGCCGGAAGACAAGGAAAAGGAGCAAGAACGCATCTCGTTAGTCCGATTATGGCCGCCGCAGCTGCAATTAACGGGAAATTTACGGATGTCCGATCAATGCTGCAAACAAAAAATCCGGAGGTGGACCGATATGTCGGGATTTAAAACACATACGGGAAAAGCCGCTTTCTTAAAAAGGGACCACGTGGATACCGATCAAATTATCCCGAAACAATTTTTGAAAAAAATCGATAAAGCGGGATATGGAGAATTTTTGTTCTTTGATTGGAGATATCATTCACAAGGACAAGAAAATCCGGATTTTGACCTTAATAAAGAAGAAACAAGAGGTTCTTCTATTTTAATTACAGGTAAGAACTTTGGATGCGGTTCATCTAGAGAACATGCCCCCTGGGCGCTAAAAGATTATGGTTTTGATATTATTATTGCAGAGAGTTTCGCAGATATTTTTTTTAATAACTGTGTACAAAATGGCATTTTGCCAATAAGGCTTTCGGCAAATGAGATTCATCAATTAAATACCGATCGTTCCGCAGCTGTTATCCATCACTTAACCGTCAGTTTGGAGAACCAGCAAGTTGTGAATGAACGCGGTGACCGGATTGATTTCGAATTCGATCCGTATTGGAAAAAGATGCTCTTAAATGGCTGGGACGAAATTTCAGTAACACTTCAATATGAAGATAAAATAAAAAAATTTGAATTTGAAAGGATTGTGAATTGACATGGGGATTTAACAGTCACGAATGAAAGGTTGTTTCATGCGATGGAGGAAGTCTCGAAAATTGCACACCGTACACCTTTAAAACAATCTGCTACTTTAAACAAGTGGACGGGCGGCAAGGTTTATATGAAGTTAGAAAACCTTCAAAAAACAGGGTCGTTTAAATTAAGAGGTGCTTATTATAAAGTTTCTACTCTCAACGACTTTGAAGCTGCTCGAGGTGTAATTGCAGCTTCTGCAGGAAATCATGCGCAAGGCTTGGCTCTTTCATGTTCTAAACGGGGCATTAAGTCAAAAATCTTTATGCCGGAAAATGCTCCTCTATCTAAAATAGAAGCTGTAAAGTCTTATGGAGCAGATATCGTATTGCACGGTGAAAACTATCAAGCTGCCTTTGAAGCTGCTAAAAGGGAAGAACAATTGAACGGATCTAAGTTTGTTCATGCCTTTGACGATTATGACGTTATTGCAGGACAAAGTACAGTAGCGCTTGAAATGCTGCAGCAAAAGCCTGAATTGAAAACGATCATCGTCCCTGTTGGTGGAGGAGGTCTTCTTGCTGGCATCAGTCTAGCGGTTAAAAGGCTGAGACCGGACGTCCGAGTCATTGGGGTTCAATCTGCAAATGCGAGTGCCGTCTATCAAGCATTCACA
The DNA here is from genome assembly GCF_042746035.1 of Fictibacillus sp. NPDC058756. Lineage (NCBI taxonomy): Bacteria > Bacillati > Bacillota > Bacilli > Caryophanales > Fictibacillaceae > Fictibacillus > Fictibacillus sp. NPDC058756. The sequence continues at coordinate 1,247,682 of NZ_JBHYPU010000001.1, forward strand.
GGTGCGAATGTAAAAACATTGTCCCGTTCTTCGATAGCAGATGGAATTGCGGTGAAAAAACCAGGAGAGCTTACAGTCCCCATGATTTCAAAATATGTAGATGAAATGGTTACCGTAACAGAAGAACAGATTGCATTTGCGATGATGTTCATGCTGGAGCGTGAAAAAGTAGTAGTTGAAGGAGCAGGTGCGGCGAGCCTTGCAGCTGTACTTTTTAATAATCAACTCGCTATAGATCAAAAAGTAGGCGTGATTATTAGCGGCGGTAATGTCGATCCTCACAAATGGTCACAATACAAAGGAATGGCTGACAAACTTAACATGAAACGGATCAGCTGATATTAAGAAAACTCTTAAAGGAGAACTTGCTCCTTTAAGAGTTTTTTATATGATTATTTAAACTTTTTCTCTTTACCTGTGGATTTCGTGTATTTCTCAAAGAGAATCATCCTTCTATAGATGCTGAGCGAATGGGAATAGCCACCCGTTTCTTGAGTTCCGAAGTCGAAACTGATATTCTTTAGTCAAATCTATACGGAAGCGGAGAATTGTGATGACAAACGACAAGGAAAACAAAAACAATATCATTCGGTTTCCAAATTTAACAGGTCGGCTTTTAGAAAAAGGTATGGATTCTTTGAAAAATAAGCATTACGATGAATCGCTGTCTTGTTTTGAACAGCTGCTGCATACGGATCCGATGCATTCACAAGGAAATCTCGGACTTGTCTTAAGTTTGGTCGAGTTAGGAAGATTGCAGGAAGCAAAAACACGCTGTGACAGGATGCTTAAAGAGGGAATTGGGGAGTATTATGATGTGCTTCAAATCTATTTAAGCATACTTGTTCAATTATCAGAGTACATAACGGTCGTATCAGTTATTGAAGCAGTTTTAGAAGAACAAAAAATCCCGGCTGATAAAGCAGAAACCTTCTATCAGCTCCTTCAATTCAGCAGGAAGGTCATCGAACAAGAAGGAGTTCCAGAAGTAAAGATAAATCCTGAAGAAACAGTGTCAAATGAAAATCCTAATTTAAGTGCTTTAAAGGATATGCTCCAAAGTGAAAGAGCGGACTCTCAATGGATGGCAGTTCAACAGCTAAAAAAACTGGGACCCGAATTAACGGTGCCTTTATTTGAATCTTTTTTGCTTGATGAATCGAAACACCCAGCTGTAAAAAGTTTAATTCTCCAATATTTAAAAGAAAATCAAATTAATAAAGTCGTCAAGCTTGAAAAGTATGGCCGGGTAGAGGATGTAGAAATCCAGGAATTAATGGAATGGAACGAACATCCCTTTTATAAGGAAGTAAAAGCTTTAATTCAAGATGAATTGGAACAAGAAAACCCGTCTTTACTTGATATAGCATTGGCTGTCTGGAAGGACTACACGTTAGCGATTTATCCATTCGTTCCTCAGCCGGAAAATAAACTTTTGTGGTTCGAAGCTTCTGTAATAGCTGCTTCTGTCTTATGCGGAATTGAAGAAGACATGGAAAATGAAGACTCTGAAATACAGAAAGCAGTAAAGCTTCTGGTCGAACTGGAAAGATTTTATTTGCAGACTTGATGAGAAAGTGATGTAACTTGTTGAAATACAGTACGTCTATGCTATAATGGAATGGTTGTAATCTATATGATATTTATGGAAATACCGATGTTGGAGGGAATATATTAATGAGTGCTAAATGGGAAAAGTTAGAAGGTAATCAAGGTGTCTTAACTGTTGAAGTTGAGGCTTCTGAAGTAGATACAGCGCTAGACCAAGCGTTTAAAAAAGTGGTTAAACAGGTAAACGTGCCAGGTTTCCGTAAAGGGAAAATGCCGCGCAGACTTTTTGAACAACGTTTTGGTGTAGAGTCTCTTTACCAAGATGCTTTAGACATTTTATTGCCAAAAGCTTATGGTGATGCAGTTCAAGAAACAGGAATCGAGCCTGTAGATCGTCCAGAAGTTGATATCGAAAAAATGGAGCAAGGAAGCAACCTTGTATTCACTGCTAAAGTAATCGTTAAGCCGGAAGTTAAACTTGGCGAGTACAAAGGTCTTGAAGTTGAAAAAACTGAAACTGAAGTAACTGATGAAGATGTTCAAAACGAACTTACTCGTTTACAAGAACAACAAGCTGAATTAGTTGTTAAAGAAGATGGTGCTATTGAGAATGGCGACACTGTAAACCTGGATTTCGAAGGATTTGTTGACGGAGAAGCTTTCGAAGGCGGAAAAGCTGAAAACTATTCATTAGAAATTGGATCTGGTTCATTCATTCCAGGATTTGAAGAACAACTAGTTGGTGAAAAAGCTGGAGCGGAAAAAGATGTTAACGTTTCTTTCCCTGAAGAGTACCATGCTGAAGAATTAGCTGGTAAGCCTGCAGTTTTCAAAGTGAAAATTCATGACATCAAATCAAAACAGCTTCCAGAACTTAACGATGAGTTCGCAAAAGAAGCTGAAGGCGATGCTGAAACACTTGAAGACTTGAAAAAAGAACTTCGTACGAAGCTTGAAGAAAGCAAAAAACAAGAAGCCGAAAATCAAACACGTGAAACTGTGATTGAAAAAGCTTCTGAAAATGCTGAAATCGAAATTCCAGAAGCTATGGTTAACACTGAGCTAGACCGTATGGTTCAAGAGTTTGGTCAACGCCTTCAAATGCAAGGCATGAACCTTGACCTTTACTACCAGTTCTCTGGAACAAGTGAAGAAGCACTTCGTGAGCAAATGAAAGAAGACGCTCAGAAGCGTGTTCGTACAAACCTTGTACTAGAAGCAATTGTTGAAGCAGAAAACATTGAAGTTTCTGAAGAAGAAATCGATGCAGAGCTTAACAAGATGGCTGAAATGTACAAGATGGAAGTTGAACAAATTAAGCAAATGCTTGCTATGCAAGGTGGAAACGATGCAGTTGCTGCTGACTTAAAAGTCCGCAAAGCAATCGACTTCCTTGTTGAAAACAGCAAAACAGTTTAATTACAATAATATCAATGCAAGAAATGAAACAAGGCGCGATTCTTACTATCGTGCCTTGTTTTGCAATACATAACATTATTTAGGTATTTTCTACTGCTATTTGAAAAATAGGTTTTAAAACACGCAGGTTTGTTCATACTTATATAGAGCCATACCATACATATTTAATAAGGGTTTTTATTTCCGTTTTATTATGGAAGTGTGATACAATCCATTATAATCAACGGAATGCTTAAGCAGTAGAAATAAATACAGACCTGTACTATAGAATTTGTAAAAAGGTCAAGCGTTTCATCCATATTATCGTTTTAGGGGTGATATCATTGTTTAAATTTAATGATGAAAAAGGGCAATTGAAGTGTTCTTTCTGTGGTAAAACACAAGATCAAGTTAGAAAACTGGTTGCTGGACCAGGTGTATATATTTGTGATGAATGTATCGAACTCTGTACTGAAATTGTAGAAGAAGAATTAGGTACAGAAGAGGATGTAGAACTAAAAGAAGTACCAAAACCAGTAGAAATCCGGAAAATTCTTGATGAGTATGTAATCGGTCAGGATCAAGCGAAGAAATCGCTTTCTGTAGCCGTTTACAATCATTATAAGAGAATCAATTCTTCTCAAAAATCCGATGAAGTTGAACTGGCAAAAAGTAATATCGCGATGATCGGACCGACAGGAAGCGGTAAAACGCTGCTTGCACAGACTTTAGCGCGAATTTTAAATGTGCCTTTTGCTATTGCTGATGCTACATCTTTAACAGAAGCTGGTTATGTAGGTGAGGACGTAGAAAACATCCTTCTTAAATTAATTCAGTCTGCTGATTATGATGTTGAAAAAGCAGAAAAAGGAATCATTTACATTGATGAGATCGATAAGATTGCACGTAAATCAGAAAACCCATCGATTACACGTGATGTTTCCGGTGAAGGTGTGCAGCAGGCTCTTCTTAAAATTCTAGAAGGCACTGTTGCGAGTGTTCCTCCGCAAGGCGGAAGAAAGCACCCACATCAAGAATTCATCCAAATCGATACTACGAATATTCTATTTATCTGTGGCGGAGCATTCGATGGAATTGAGCAAATTATTAAACGCCGTTTAGGTAAAAAAGTTATTGGGTTCAGTTCAGATTCAAAACAAGCAGATTTAAAAGCAGGTGAATACTTATCTAAAGTGCTTCCTGAAGATTTACTTCGTTTTGGGTTAATTCCAGAGTTTATCGGCCGTTTGCCAGTAATCTCTAACTTGAATCCATTGGATGAGGATGCACTGATCGAAATCCTGACAAAACCTAAAAACGCTTTGGTAAAACAATATCAAAAACTTTTAGATATCGATGGAGTAGAGCTTGAGTTTACAGATGAAGCACTTCGTGAAATCTCAGCACAAGCCATTGAACGTAAAACAGGTGCGCGGGGACTTCGTTCGATTATTGAAGGTGTAATGCTTGATGTAATGTTTGAACTCCCTTCTCGTGAAGATGTTGTAAAATGTATAGTTACAAAAGAAACAATTTCTGATAAGGTACCACCAACTTTAGAACTTGAAGATGGTACTGTTATCGAACAATCAAAAGAAACTCCTAAAGAGAGTGCTTAATATAGGCTGGCTCAATGGCTGTTATCATTAACGGCAGATTGAGTCAGTCTTTTTTTGCCATATTTTATCTGCTAAGCCAAATCAACTTTATGAAAATGGACGAAGGCTCATAAGTTTCCTTGAAGGTTCATAAATAGAAATTTATTATGTGGGCTTGTCCACTTTACTTCAGAACTTCCTAATGTATTTCCATCTACCCACAATCTTCCATATAAACAAAATTTGTTTTAGCATTATTACCGTTTAGGTCCTCATATCCTCGGAGATACTATGGTTATCACTACATATGTACCGGGAGGAAAATGATGAACTGGACAGGGATAGCGTTAATCATTCAATTATTCTTTGGGATTATAATCGGTCTGTATTTTTGGAACTTGCTGCGAAACCAGCGGTCCCAAAAAGTAAGCGTAGATAAAGAGTCAAGAAAAGAGATGGAACAATTAAGAAGACTGCGGTCTATCTCGCTATCTGAACCATTGTCTGAGCGGGTTCGCCCAGGAAAATTCGAAGATATTATTGGCCAGGAGGATGGCATCAAGGCATTAAAAGCAGCATTGTGCGGTCCAAACCCGCAGCATGTAATTGTGTATGGACCGCCTGGGGTTGGTAAGACTGCAGCAGCAAGATTGGTTCTTGAAGAGGCAAAAAGAAACAAAACGTCGCCATTTCGTTCAACAGCAGTATTTGTTGAATTAGATGCAACAACGGCTCGTTTTGATGAACGCGGAATAGCTGATCCGCTGATTGGTTCAGTTCATGACCCTATTTATCAAGGTGCAGGTGCAATGGGGCAAGCCGGTATACCGCAGCCTAAACAAGGTGCCGTTACAAATGCGCATGGCGGTGTTCTTTTTATTGACGAGATAGGAGAACTGCATCCTATTCAGATGAACAAGCTATTAAAAGTATTAGAAGACCGCAAAGTATATCTTGAAAGTGCTTATTATTCAGAAGAAAATGCAAACATACCGCACCATATTCATGATATTTTTCAAAATGGACTTCCGGCTGATTTTAGAATGATCGGTGCCACTACTCGTATGCCGGACGAGATTCCACCTGCAATCCGATCAAGATGTCTGGAAGTCTTCTTTAGAGAGCTTCAGCCTGTGGAAATAGAGCAGATTGCAAAACGTGCTGCAGATAAAATTCAGCTTGGAATTGACGATGAGTCTCTAAAATATATGGCTCAATACGCTAAAAACGGACGTGAGGCAGTTAATATGATACAAATTGCCGCCGGATTAGCCATTACTGAACAGCGAGAGAATATTACAAAAGGTGACGTTGAATGGGTTACTCATTCAAGCAGAATGGCGCCAAGGCCTGAGAGAAAGATTGGCAGCAAACCGAAAATCGGGTTAGTAAATGGACTGGCTGTTTACGGTCCGACAAGCGGTGCGCTTCTTGAAATAGAAACAACTGTACTTCCAGCTAAGAAGCAAGGATCTATTACGATTACAGGAATTGCTGAAGAAGAGAGCATCGGCAATCAGTCCAAGTCAATTCGAAGAAAAAGTATGGCTAAAGGATCTGTTGAGAATGTTATAACAGTCCTTCGATTTATGGGTGTTGATGCTTCCATGTACGATATTCATGTGAATTTCCCTGGAGGAGGACCTGTGGATGGTCCATCAGCAGGAATCGCGATTGCTTCATCAATCTATTCTGCGATCCATAAAGTACGCGTTGATCATGAAGTAGCAATGACAGGTGAGATAAGTATTCATGGTAAAGTAAAACCAGTTGGCGGTGTAATGGCAAAAATTTTAGCTGCTAAGGACGCTGGAGCGAAACGTGTGCTCATTCCATTTGAGAACAACCAAAAGATATTTGAAAGCATTGAAGATGTAGAAATCATTCCGGTGAAAAAACTCACAGAAGTGTTTCAATATGTGTTTTTAGATGACAGCTCTGAGGAGTCAATTCCAGCTTCAGCAGCTTTAAATTCCCCTCCTTCTTCAGTTTAAGGAGAAGAAGGGGTTTCTTTTTTGTTTAATAAAAGTTTTTGGGATAGCTAACATTAGACAAAGTTAAGCATTATCGGTAGAATTGTACAAAGACTATGCATATAAATAATGATTACACAGTAGTTTTCGGAGGTGTTTTTAATGGGGGAAAAACGAGTTCTTCCGCTCCTCCCTCTACGCGGATTGTTGGTCTATCCGACAATGGTGCTTCACTTGGATGTTGGAAGAGAAAAGTCGATTCAAGCACTTGAAAAGGTGATGCTCGATGACCAAATGATTTTTCTTTCAACTCAAAAGGAAGTTTCTATCGAAGATCCAGCTGAAGAGGAAATTTACAATGTTGGGACTTTATCAAAAGTCAATCAGATGCTTAAACTGCCTAATGGCACGATAAGAGTATTGGTAGAAGGTATTCAGCGTGGGAAAATTACTTCTTTTATGGATGAAAAGACACATGTTGAAGTAGAAATAGAGCTAACAGATGAAGTGGAAGAGAAAGAAGCTGAAACGGAAGCTTTGATGAGGGCAGTTTTGGCGCAGTTCGAACAATACATAAACCTTTCTAAAAAAGTAACTCCTGAAACCTTGGCGTCTGTACAAGATATAACAGAACCTGGCAGACTTGCTGACGTTATTTCTTCACACCTTTCCTTGAAGATTAAAGAAAAACAAAAGATCCTGGAGATCTTTAATGTTAAGGAAAGACTTGAACATTTGCTGGCACTTTTAAATAACGAAAAAGAAGTGCTGGGACTTGAAAAGAAAATTGGCCAGCGGGTAAAAAAGGCGATGGAAAAAACGCAAAAAGAGTATTATTTGCGTGAACAGATGAAGGCCATTCAGAAGGAACTGGGCGACAAAGAAGGTAAAATAGGCGAAGTCAGCTCATTGAAGGAACGTATCGAAGCATCTGATATGCCTGAACACGTTATGGAAATAGCAAGGAAAGAATTGGACCGATATGAAAAAATGCCTAATTCTTCTGCGGAAAGTTCTGTAATCCGGACTTATATAGAATGGCTTGTTAACTTGCCATGGAAACAAGAGACTGTAGATAATCTGGACATCCCGCATGCGGAAACAGTTCTGAATGAAGATCATTATGGGCTTGAAAAAGTGAAGGATCGAGTTTTAGAGTATTTAGCTGTTCAAAAACTGACGAATTCATTAAAAGGCCCTATTCTATGCCTTGTAGGACCGCCAGGAGTTGGTAAAACTTCTTTAGCGCGTTCTATTGCCCGGGCCATCGGCCGCAACTTTGTTAGAATCTCCTTAGGCGGAGTCAGGGATGAAGCAGAAATCAGAGGCCACCGCAGAACGTATGTAGGTGCTATGCCAGGCAGATTGATTCAAGGTATGAAGAAAGCTGGAACAGTAAATCCTGTATTTTTGCTGGATGAGATCGATAAGATGTCGAGTGATTTTAGAGGTGATCCATCTTCAGCTATGCTTGAAGTGTTAGACCCCGAGCAGAACAGCAGTTTCAGTGATCACTACATCGAAGAGCCTTATGATTTATCTAAAGTTATGTTCGTGACGACTGCAAACTCACTTTCTACAATTCCTGGACCGCTCTTAGACAGAATGGAAGTAATTTCGATTGCCGGATATACAGAAGTTGAAAAACTTCATATCTCCAAAAATCACTTAATTCCTAAACAATTAAAAGAACATGGTCTTAAGAAGAGCCAGATTCAGTTCAAGGATGATTGTATTTTAAAACTCGTCCGTAATTACACACGTGAAGCTGGTGTGCGTAATTTAGAACGTCAGATTGCTGGTTTATGCAGAAAAGCTGCAAAACAAATTGTGTCGTCTGAAAAGAAAAAGGTAATCTTGTCTGCTAAGAACATTGAAGATTACATTGGAAAGCCTCGTTTCCGATATGGTCAGGCTGAGCTTGAAGATCAGATTGGAGCCGCTACAGGCCTTGCCTATACGACTGCAGGCGGAGATACACTTTCTATTGAAGTAGCCTTGTCTCCTGGAAAAGGCAAGCTTATTTTAACAGGTAAACTAGGCGATGTAATGAAAGAGTCTGCACAAGCAGCATTGAGCTATGTCCGCACGAAAGTAGAAGAATTGGGGATTGCTCCAGACTTTTACGAGAAAACAGATATTCATATTCATGTCCCAGAAGGTGCTACTCCAAAAGATGGACCTTCTGCGGGGATTACAATTGCCACAGCCCTTGTTTCTGCCCTTACAAAGAGAGCGGTGAGGCGTGATGTTGGCATGACAGGTGAGATAACGCTAAGAGGGCGTGTTCTGCCTATTGGCGGTTTGAAAGAAAAATCTTTAAGCGCACACCGAGCGGGTATAAAGACAATCATTCTTCCTAAAGAGAATGAAAAGGATATTGAAGAAATTCCGGAAACTGTAAAAGAAGGTCTTTCATTTATCCTAGTCTCCCACTTGGATGAAGTCTTAAAAGTAGCATTAGCAGGTGATGAAAAGTGAAAGTTAATACAGCAGAGATAGTTATATCAGCCGTAGGTCCGAAACAATATCCGGAAGGCAATCTTCCGGAAATTGCCCTGGCAGGCCGGTCAAACGTAGGAAAATCTTCCTTTATCAATAAAATGATCCATCGTAAAAATTTAGCGCGTACTTCTTCAAGGCCAGGAAAAACGCAAACTCTTAATTTTTATATTTTAAATGAAAGCTTTTATTTTGTAGATGTGCCAGGCTATGGATTTGCTAAAGTTTCTAAAACAGAAAGAGAAGCCTGGGGCAAGATGATAGAACAATATCTTGTTGAGAGGGATCAGCTGAAAGCCGTTGTCCAGCTTGTCGATCTTAGGCATCCTCCTTCAAAGGATGATTGTTTAATGTATGATTGGCTTAAGTATCATGAACTGCCGGTTATCATTGTGGCTACAAAAAGTGATAAGATTCCAAAAGGGAAATGGGATAAGCACAAAAAGGTAGTTAAAGAAACATTAAACATGGATCCGACAGACAAGATCGTTCTTTTTTCTTCTGAAACAGGACATGGGAAAGACGAGGCTTGGGGAGTGCTGAACTCTTATTTAACAAAATAAAAGGACCATTCTGAAAGTTGCTTTTGACAATTTTGTTGAATACGCTTCATTGACTAGTTGATTGGAGCGGAAGGGTGCGAGACTCCTGCGGGATCAGTGTGACAGGTGAGACCACGACAGGCTTTAATAGCCTAGGGGGCTCACCGCACACCCCGCGGAAAGCGAGCATACTGGAGCGGAAATCAACTTCTTCTCATAGCAGCAATCTTTTAGAAAAGAGCCAAAGAAAAAAGCAGTGTTCAAAATTGAACACTGCTTTTATTTTTTCTTGAAGAATATGAAGTATGCTCCTAGAACCATAAGGATGATCGGCCAGAAACTTTCTGCTTTTGCAAATATATTTTCTACAGAAGGGGTATTATTGTTAAAAAAGATAAGCCAAAGTGACAAACTAGTTAACAATAGTCCAGGAATAAGACCGTCTTTCGCCTTTTTATACTGGATTAAGAATGCTATCCCTGTAAGCAAAGTAATCATTTGCAGCGGCTCCGGCCAGGAAGGAATCTTTGAAACAGCATGAAAATGGATGCCGAGTCCTGTAAGGAAAACACCTGAAAACAGACTTGCTGAATCTTTGCCGGAACCTGCTTGTATAAGGAGTGCCAGTCCAATTATTAGAATCAATGTTGGCCATGTTAGATAAGGCTGGATCATTTCAATGTTCATCTGAATTGCGAAAAAGAATAAACCAATACCAATCAAAATAAATCCGCTGAATTTGCTTTGTTGTTTCATAAGTCCTCCAATATTGCGTATAACCTTTGCTAATTTGGTCGAAATTTGTTATTTTAAATAATGGTGTTAAGTTTTAGAAGTTCAGGAAATCATAAGACAGTTACATACCATAAAATTATTAATCCTATCATAGCATAAACGTTTAAATTCTGTTCACAATATACCGGCAATTTGTATTTTTGTCCATGGTATAATAAACACAGAAAACATACATAAAAAGGAGGTGAGCGCATGCATATCTTAGTGGTAGGACTTAATTACAAAACGGCTCCCGTGGAAATCCGGGAAAAAGTTGCTTTTCAGCCCGCTGAAATACAGGATGCGATCTCTTTACTCCGCAAACAAAAAAGTATACTTGAATGTGTAATCGTTTCTACATGTAACCGTACTGAAATTTATGCGGTTGCCGATCAGCTTCATACAGGAAGATACTACATCAAATCGTTTTTAGCAGATTGGTTTAACATTGACAAAGAAGAACTTTCTCCTTTTTTAAGCATAAGAGACGGAGAAGCAGCTGTGGAGCATTTATTCCGTGTATCAGCTGGTTTGGATTCAATGGTAATCGGAGAGACTCAAATTCTTGGCCAGGTAAAAGACAGCTTTCTTGAATCACAAAAGCTATCAGCTACAGGAACCATCTTTAATAAATTAATGAAGCAGGCAATTACATTTGCGAAAAAGTGCCATTCCGAAACTGATATTGGAGAAAACGCAGTTTCTGTCAGCTACGCGGCTGTTGAACTTGCAAAGAAAATCTTTGGCGGACTGCAGAATAAGACGATTCTAATCGTTGGGGCAGGGAAAATGGGCGAGTTAACAGCTAAACACCTTCATGCCAGCGGCGGCAATGAAGTACTGGTAATTAACCGTACATTCGAAAAAGCAAAAGAAGTAGCAGAAAAGTTTCATGGCGTCGCTCACCCTTTTAACGATTTAGAGAAATTACTTGTTAGAGCCGATATAGTTATTTCGTCCACAGGAGCAAGTGATTTTGTTATCACAAAAGAAATGGCTGCACCTGCAATTAAGAAACGGAAAGGGCTTCCGCTATTTATGGTGGATATTGCAGTTCCGAGGGATTTAGATCCTGAATTGCATGATTTGGACAGCGTTTTCTTATATGATATTGATGATTTAGAAGGAATCGTTGAATCAAACTTGGCAGAGCGCAAAAAAGAAGCGGAAAAGATTGAGGTTCTCATTGAATCAGAAATCGTTGATTTCCAATCCTGGATCTCAATGCTTGGTGTAGTACCTTTAATTTCTGCTCTTCGTGAAAAAGCATTGAACATTCAAGCCGAAACGATGCAGAGTATAGAACGCAAATTGCCTGATTTATCGGATCGAGAGAAAAAGATCTTAAGCAAACATACAAAGAGTATTGTAAACCAGCTTTTGCGTGATCCTGTTACGAGAGCTAAAGAAATAGCAGGACAAGCTGATGCAGAAGAACAGCTGCAGTTATTTACAGAGATTTTTGCATTGGAAGATTATTTAGATAAACAAAAGCAGTTGGAAACAGGTTTTGCTGCAAACAGAGAAGACAAAGCATCTTTATCTGATGAGGCTGTCAATCCTTTTACGGCAAGAACTTAATTTATTGTTTCCCTCGGGCTCATGGAGTGTGAGCAAAATGAATTGGATATATGATCTTACAATTGTCTTATATGCACTAAGCATCACGGGCTATTTTATAGATTTTCTTCAAAACAACCGGAAAGCGAACCAGTTTGCTTTCTGGTTGCTTTCTATTGTCTGGGTGCTGCAAACGGTCTTCTTTGTGTTACGGATGCTGGAAGATCAGCGTTTTCCAATTTTAACACCGTCAGAAGGCCTGTTTTTTTATGCTTGGATCCTCGTTACTTTTTCTGTTGTTATGAGTAAATTTTTTAGAGTGGACTTCCTCGTATTTTTTACGAACGTACTTGGATTTTTGCTTGTATCCATCCATTTATTTGCACCAACCGGGCAAGCGAGTGCGGTTATAGAAAAACAGCTCATCTCAGAACTATTAATCATTCACATTACGATGGCTTTTATATCTTATGGAGCTTTCTCTTTATCTTTTATTTTTTCTTTTATGTATTTAATTCAGCACGGCATGCTGAAAAAGAAAAAGTGGAGCAAAAGGCTGCAGCGTTTCGGAAGTCTTTCTTATCTCGAAAAGCTTTCGTTCCGTTTAAATACAGTGGGTGTTCCGCTGCTGCTGCTTAGTTTAATATTAGGTGTGATATGGGCATTCTGGAAGATAAATAACTTTACACTTCTCGATGTGAAAGTCATCTCATCGTTTATCGTACTTTTGGTTTACAGCACTTATTTATACCAAAAAGTAGCCAGAGGTGTTCAAGGCAAAACCCTTGCTCTCTGGAACACAGCAGCATTTCTGGTAGTCCTTATAAATTACTTTTTAGCATCTACATTTACTGAGTTTCATCTTTGGTATAAGTAAAGAGACAGGAGTTTTATTAAATGAGAAAAATAATAGTAGGTTCAAGGAGAAGTAAACTGGCTCTTACTCAGACGAACTGGGTAATCGACCAGTTAAAGAATACAGGTCTTCCTTTTGAGTTTGAAGTGAAAGAGATTGTAACAAAAGGTGATGTCATCTTAAACGTTACCTTATCTAAAGTAGGCGGAAAAGGTCTTTTTGTTAAAGAAATTGAGCAGGCTATGTTAGATAAAGAGATTGATATAGCAGTCCATAGTATGAAGGATATGCCTGCAGCTCTGCCAGAAGGTCTTGAGATTGCATGTACTCCTAAACGTGTGGATCCGCGAGATGCTCTTATTTCTGAAAAATACTCTTCTTTACGTGAATTGCCAGAGGGTGCTGTTGTTGGAACAAGTTCTTTAAGAAGAGCGGCACAGCTTTTACATACCCGCCCTGATTTATCGATTAAGTCCATTCGAGGAAATATTGATACTCGATTGGAAAAGCTGAAATCCGGTGAATTTGATGCTATTATTCTCGCTGCAGCTGGGTTAGCGAGAATGGGCTGGTCTAAGGATGTTGTAACGGAGTTTTTGGATACAGATCTTTGTTTACCTGCAGTAGGACAAGGTTCGCTGGCGATCGAATGCAGAAATGAAGACGATGAAGTAAAAGAGTTATTAGCCACTTTAAATGACTCGTATACGTTTCAGACGGTTCAGGCGGAGCGCGCCTTCTTGGATACTTTAGAAGGCGGCTGCCAAGTACCTATCGCTGCATATGCAACTTTAACCAATGATGAAGTAACGTTAACAGGACTAGTTGCTGACCCGTCAGGAAAAAAAGTATTAAAAGAAATGAAAACAGGAAAAGACCCTCATCAGGTAGGGGTTGAACTCGCTCAAAAATTAAAAGAAATCGGCGCAAAAAAGATTCTTGATGATGTAAAAAAGGACCTGGACATTTAATGAAGACACCAGACGGTCCATTAGCAGGTAAAACTGTACTTGTTACCCGGCCTAAAGAGCAAGCAGATTCATTGTTATCACTAATCAAAGATCAAGGGGGCATCCCGCTCCCTTTTCCGGTTGTGACAATAACAGGAACCGACAAAACTTTAGATGAGTATTCGATACAGCATCTATCCCGCTTTAAGTGGATTATTTTCACCAGCAAGAATGGTGTTGATCATTTTTTTCGGATAATCAAAGATAAGGAATTATCGTTTGACCAGCATAAATTTGCTGCAGTTGGAGAGAAAACTGCACAAGCGATGCAGGAGCGGGGAATCCATTCGATCCTTGTTCCGCAGCGTTATGATGCTGAAGCACTTGCTGAACTTTTAAAAAAAGAAGTTAAAGTTGGAGAAAAAGTACTTTTTCCAAAGGGAAGTCTCGCTCCTTCTTTCATTAAAGATCAACTTAAAGATAAAGCAGATGTGAAAGAACTAGTAGTCTACGAGACAAAACCCGCTCAGGACCTTGACTGGGGTTTAGTCTTAAAAGCAGATTGCTGCTTTTTCTTAAGTCCTTCAGCTGTCTCATTTATGACTTCGTATTATGAAAAGAAACAAAACAGCAGGATTTTGAAAACCCCTGCTTTTTGTATTGGGCCGACTACAAAAAAAGCAGCGGTCGAGAAAGGGTTCCAACATGTTTTTATGCCTGAAAGATATACAGCTGAGGACATGGTGAAACTTGCTGCAATTTATTTTCAAGGAGGAAGCTAATATGAATTTCCAGCGTCATCGCCGTTTAAGAAGAACTGCCTCATTGCGTTCACTTGTACGAGAAACACATCTTCATGTATCTGATTTCATTTATCCATTATTTTTTGTGGAAGGTGAGAATGTTAAAAAAGAAGTTCCTTCAATGCCAGGCGTTTATCATCTTTCACTCGATTTATTGGAGGAAGAAATTAAAGAGGTTAAAAGCTTAGGTATTCAGTCTATTATAGTTTTCGGTGTACCTGTTGAGAAAGATGAATGCGGAAGTTCTGCATATGACCATAACGGAATCGTACAAAAAGCCATTCGTCAAATTAAAGAGATCGCACCCTCTCTAACTGTAATCGCAGATACTTGTCTTTGTCAGTTTACAGATCATGGCCATTGCGGTGTTATTGAGAACGGCTATGTACGTAACGACGAAACGCTTGAACTTTTGGCAAAAACAGCAGTTTCTCAAGCAGAAGCAGGAGCTGATATTATAGCGCCTTCTAATATGATGGACGGTTTTGTTGCTGCGATCAGACAAGGATTGGATGAAGCGGGTTATACAGAAATTCCGATTATGTCTTATGCTGTAAAGTATGCTTCATCCTTTTACGGTCCGTTTCGTGATGCTGCACACAGCACACCGCAGTTTGGTGACAGAAAAACCTATCAGATGGACCCGGCAAACCGCCTGGAAGCTCTTCGTGAAGCAGAGTCAGATATTGCTGAAGGAGCAGACTTCTTAATGGTTAAACCGGCACTTTCATATCTGGACATTCTTCGGGAATTAAAGGATAGATATCCTCTTCCGCTCGTTGCTTATAATGTGAGCGGAGAATATTCCATGATTAAAGCAGCAGCCTTAAATGGCTGGGTAGATGAAAAAAGTATCGTCCTTGAAAAATTAATTTCTATGAAAAGAGCTGGAGCAGATCTCATCATCACATACTTTGCTAAAGATGCGGCAAGATGGCTGAAAGAGAACCAATAAATGGGGGAGGGTATCAGTATGAGAAACTTTGAAAAATCAATCGCGGCGTTCAAAGAAGCGAAAGAATATATGCCTGGCGGTGTTAACAGTCCTGTACGTGCTTTTAAATCAGTGAATATGGATCCTGTATTTATGGAACGCGGCAAAGGATCTAAAATTTATGATATCGATGGAAATGAATATATTGATTATGTACTATCATGGGGCCCATTAATTTTAGGTCATGCAGATGAAGCAGTGGTAAAAGCTCTTAAAGAGACTGCTGAACGAGGAAGTAGTTTTGGAGCTCCTAACGAGATGGAGACGAAACTGGCGAAACTTGTTATTGACCGTGTTCCCTCTATAGAAGTGGTTCGTATGGTCAACTCCGGAACAGAGGCAACGATGAGCGCGCTTCGTCTTGCGCGCGGATATACGGGGAGAAGCAAGATAGTTAAGTTCGAGGGCTGTTATCATGGTCATGGTGACTCATTGCTGATCAAAGCTGGTTCAGGTGTAGCGACTCTTGGCCTGCCAGACTCTCCAGGTGTACCTGAGGGGATAGCTCAAAATACGATCACGGTTCCGTACAATGATCTTGAAAGTCTCCAAGTTGCTTTCAATCAATTCGGAGAAGATATTGCCTGTGTAATCGTTGAACCTGTGGCAGGGAACATGGGTGTAGTACCTCCTCAAAAAGGGTTCCTTGAGGGAGTCCGCAAAATGACGGAACAACATGGCTCTCTATTAATCTTTGATGAAGTTATGACAGGTTTCCGAGTGGATTTTGAATGCGCTCAAGGATATTTCGGAGTCACACCTGACCTTACATGTTTAGGGAAGGTAATTGGCGGGGGGCTTCCTGTTGGTGCTTATGGAGGCAAGCGTGAAATCATGCAGCAAATCGCACCTAGCGGACCTATTTATCAGGCAGGAACATTGTCCGGCAATCCATTAGCAATGGCTGCAGGTTATGCTACTCTTTCTCAGCTAACAAAAGAAAGTTACGATTATTTTAAAAAGCTTGGTGATCAGCTTGCTGCAGGAATATCTGAAGCGGCAGAACATTACGGGATCGACCATACGATCAACCGTGCAGGAAGCATGATTGGTTTCTTCTTTACTAATCAAGATGTAATTAATTACGAAACAGCTAAGTTATCAAACTTGGATCATTTTAATTCTTGTTTCCGCACGATGCTGCATGAAGGGGTTTCTCTTCCTCCTTCACAATTTGAGGGATTATTCTTATCCACTGCACATACTGAAGATGATATTAACAAGACAGTTGATGCATTCAGAAAAGCTTTTTCATTATTAAAATAGGCTGTTTTCTAAAAGATTGTTGCTTTTGTTTGTTTCTGTACTCATCAATTGCAAGTTGATAGGAGCGCAAGGTGTGAGACTCCTACGGGACGAGCGGTCAGGTGGAGACTCCTAATGGCGCAAAGCGGCAGGAGGCTCACCGCACGCCCCGTGGAAAGCGAGCAACCTGTAGCGGAAATCAACTACTTTCAAGATGCGAAATAGCGTCCGTTTATCAAAACGGGCGCTATTTTTATTTTTGCCGATTGAACTCGGAATCATATTTCGTCCTGTTCTCTCATACACCTATATTGTATAACTATATGCAATTGAAAGGAGGAGAAGGGCATGAGTCAATCAAAGCTGCGTTTCTCCATTGAGGAGTCTGTTTGGCTTAAGAAAGGACAGGAAGTAGCTGAAGTTTTGTCGATGTCACTTAATCCTGAAATAAACATCAGTGAGGAAGCCGGACAGGTTTATATCAAGGGAGCTCTTATTTTAAGCGGTAAATACCGTGCAGAAAATCAAGTTGATAACGACGGGTCAAATTTAGAAGGGAATCCTTTATCTGAAGGTGTATCATATCGTTCCCTTACTCAGCTGAATGTTGCAGAAGATGGTGTTGCAGAACTGGTTCATCGCTTTCCTGTTGACATTACGATTCCGTCCTATCGTGTTGAAGATTCAAACCAGGTGAAGGTTGAAGTAGAGTCTTTTGAATATGAACTTCCTAACTCGACTTGCTTTGAACTTTCAGCATCAATCTGTATTTATGGAATAAAGGATGAAA
Organism: Fictibacillus sp. NPDC058756; assembly: GCF_042746035.1. Lineage (NCBI taxonomy): Bacteria > Bacillati > Bacillota > Bacilli > Caryophanales > Fictibacillaceae > Fictibacillus > Fictibacillus sp. NPDC058756. The sequence goes on from NZ_JBHYPU010000001.1 coordinate 1,265,218, forward strand.
AACAGCGCCAGGAGAGTCAGGCCTTTGAACTGCCGAAAGAAACAGTACGCTCAGCTGTCGAGGAACGTTCTGATCAGAATGAAGAGAAGTCAGAGATATTTACCCCTTTTCAATTTGAAGCTCGCCAAAGCGGAGGTGTACCTTCTCAGTCTGATCAAAATGAATTTCAAGCTAGTTTTAGAGAGGAAGCTTCTGAAGTTAGATCTGAGAAGAAAACAGCTTTCGAATTCAAACCGCATTTTGAAGTAATTGATGATACAACGATGGATGCGACCTTTGATTCATTAAAGTCAATTGCTTTCTCTAATGAGGATATGAGGAATTCTAATAATGAGGAAGAAACAGAAGAACCAGAAACAGAAGAACCAGAAACAGAAGAACATTACCTGCCGGAATATGAAGACGCTCAAGAAGAACTCAAATTTAATGAGAGCCATTCAGAAGAGCAGGAATACGCGAGTTATGATCAGCCGTATGCAGAACAGAATTATCAGGCTCAAGATGCCTATAATTATCAGCAGAACCCTTATCAGAATCAGCAATCCTATCAACAACCAGAAAGACCGTATGAATATAATCCGTATCAGCAGCAATCTTACTCGACGCAAGGAAACAATTATCAGGATTACCAGGCACAAAATTACGGAGACCGTCCATATGAAGCAGGAGAGTATGGAGAACAAACGTATCATGATGAACAAGAATACCATGATCAAAGCTATCAGCATACAGAAGAACAAGATCAGTCCTATGAATATGAAGCAGAAGCCAGCAGCTATGAAGAACAAGAAGTACAGCAAGCAGAGAGGGATGATGAACCAAAGGATGAAAATGCCTTGTATTTAACGAAGATGCTGTCAGGCAAAGAAGATCGCTTCTCAAAAATGAGAATGTATATCCTTCAGCGCGGAGATTCTTTAGAACACATCTGTGAAAGATATGATATCTCCCTAAATACGCTGATGCGCATGAATAAATTGCAGCAGGGTGAAGTATCTGAAGGTCAAATTATCTATATTCCTGTAAGTTCACGCTAAAATGAGGTGCTGCCATGGGGCTCATTAACCTCTTAGAAAATGAATATGATCTATATGGGGTGAGATGGAAGCAGGAGCCTCATATTATCATGACAGATTTTGGAGAGAAACGAATAAGGTATTGGAAAGATGATGAGATGTTAAAATGGCATGTCAGATGGCGCGATGAGTCTTCAAAAGGCTCTGGCGCCGTACCTGACAGAATGATTCGAACAAGAGACGGAGAAGCAGCGGTGTTTGACGGCAAGCACTGGATTACCCTTCATGACTATGCAGATACTTTGTTTGGCTGCGAAGAAGTAGAACGGTGGGGACAATTTATTGGTCAGCTGTTAACGGCTTCTGTACAAGGAAACTATAAAAAAAATCTAGCTGTTGAACACCCTGTATTTGATTTTAACCATTGCTTGGAATTAGCTCAAAAATACACGGATGGAACTTTCCAAATTTTAAATACAAGTTTAGCTGAAGCAAAAAAGAGGCTATTATTCTCTGAAGCGCTTAATAAAAAAGTTCAAAACACCGAAGTTCCAATTTTGGAAAATGAAATAAGTATTGCCAATGGAAAACGAATCTTTCACTTTTTATTTTACCAAGGTGGTGATTCCAAACCGGTACAAAGTTATATGCCGATACGAAATTTCCTATTCGAATGGCTGGAACACAATTCACCCTTGTCATTAAAAATGCTTCTGTCTGAAATTGATCGTATATTCCCATTACATGGTGATCATGGGTTACTATTGTTAGCCGAAATTACAACACCTTGGGAACTAACTGAATGCCTGAATCGATTAGACAATACCAGTTTAGAAAAGATGGTTGAAGGCATGAACATGTACGAAGCCATTTGGGATGCAAACCGGACTTTTCTTAAAACAGTTACTGAATGGTTTGATGAAAACAGAAGGAAGGTGGCCCTATGACAACGGAAAAGGAAACACTAAATTACGGGCCCGTCCTTTTTCATTATGATCTATTTCCTGAAAAGCTTGAACGTCACGGAAAAGTAAAGAAGGTCATAACGAAAAGAGGAACTTTTGCACTTAAAGAAGCAGAGATGAACGAGGAAGAACGAAGCTGGTTCACACATGTTATTCAAAGGCTTTCAGAAATTGGTTTCCATCAGGTAGTACCATTGTATCCAACCAAATTTGGTGACTATACCGTTCAGCTTGGACCAAAAACCTACTACCTCATGCCATGGTTTGCATCTGATGAGAGAAATGAAAGAGCAAAGGATGAAGTGCTGCTTGATCATCTTGGCAAAGTGCATGCTCTGACACTCAAAGAACAGGACTTTTCAAATGAAGTCGTCGAACATTCTTATCAATATTTAATGAACAGATGGGAAAACAGGCAGTTTGAAATGGAAAGGTTTACGGAGGAAGCTGAACAAAAAACGTATATGTCTCCTTTTGAATTAACCTATTTAAGCCATTTTCATCAAATAATGAGAATGACTGAAGAAGCCAAAAGAAGATTAAAAGACTGGTACGATACTTGTCAGCGTGAAAAACGATATAGAAGTGTCTTATGCCATGGCAAGGTTTCCCGTAATCATTTGATATTTAATCCTACTGGGGAAGGTCATCTGCTGAACTTTGAAAAAGCTGTGCTGGACACACCTGTAAGAGATTTGGCTGTATATTTTCGGAGAGCTGCACATCAGAGAGACTGGGCGATTGAAGAAGGTAAGTTATTATTGGATTTATATGAGAAACATGTACCGCTTTTAAATGAAGAACGAGGATTATTAATCAGCTACTTATCATATCCAGAGCCAGTATTTAATACAGTTGATTTATACTGCAGCAAAAGAACTCAATATTCTCAAATCGAATTGGTGCACAGGCTTGAGAGCAGGATAAGAGCGATGAAAAAAATACGAGATTTTTGTGATGCTATTATGATGGCTCCTCCGCCAGCTCTTGAAGAAAATGCACCAAATAAAATTCATATAAATAATGAAGAAGATCACATATAGCAACATATATGTGATCTTCTTGTTTAGTTTGATCTTAAAATAGTTCATAGGCACTACCAAAATGCAGTGCAAGGAGAATTAAAATAATGAAAAAATCTACAGCTGAAGGAAATAATAAAGTCCGGATCAGCTGAAAGATAATAAGCGGCACTGTTAATTGTCCAATTGTGTTTTTAACGGTTAAAAGCCAGCCAGGAAAGCGGGCTTTCCTAAAATATCTCCGAGCCAAGAAGAAGCCCCCCCATTCGCCTCTTTTTTATAACTTATGCATCGGGTTTGAAGACGTGAAAGACGGGCTTCACCATATTTATTTTTCTGCATAGAATAACTTTTACAAGTTAAGGTTATCCTATTGACTAAAATTAGCACTCTTGTATAAAATATAATCAGATTCTATATTGTGCGTAGACAGGGAATAGTACAAATGCAACACCTTTTAGAGAGAGGGTTCATCTGCTGAAAGAATCCTTAAGGCCAGTTGGTTGGAAGTCGCCCTTGAGCATCTTCTTTGAACGATGAAGTAGAAGAAGACGGTAAATCCGTTATCGATTAAGAGTACAGCAGGTTATTTGAACTTGCCGTAAATTAAGGTGGTACCGCGGAAAAGTCCTTTCGTCCTTTAAGACGATTGGGCTTTTTGTGTTTTTTAGCAATAAAAGGAGGAGAAATGATGACGAACGAACAGAAAGAACTGACGATGCCGACTAAGTACGATCCAAAGGCAACAGAAGAAAACCGTTATGAATTCTGGCTGAAAGGTAAATTCTTTGAAGCAAAAGGGAACAAAGAGAAAGAGCCATATACGATTGTAATTCCCCCGCCGAATGTAACAGGAAAGCTTCACCTTGGTCATGCTTGGGATACTGCACTGCAGGATATTCTTACGCGTACAAAACGCATGCAAGGCTATGATGTTTTATGGCTGCCTGGAATGGATCACGCAGGTATTGCAACTCAAGCTAAGGTTGAAGGAAAGCTTCGTGAAGAGGGAATTTCGCGCTATGATCTTGGCCGTGAAAAGTTCCTTGAGAAATCATGGGAATGGAAAGGGGAATATGCTGATTTTATCCGCCAGCAATGGGCTAAGCTTGGTCTTGGGTTAGATTACTCCCGTGAACGTTTTACATTAGACGAAGGGCTTTCAGAAGCAGTAAAAGAAGTATTTGTAACGTTATACGAAAAAGGTTTGATCTATCGCGGAGAATACATCATCAACTGGGATCCCCAAACCAAAACAGCACTTTCTGATATAGAAGTTATTCACCAGGACGTTCAAGGTGCTTTCTATCATATGAAATATCCTCTTGCAGATGGTTCTGGACATATTGAAGTAGCTACAACTCGTCCTGAAACAATGCTCGGTGATACAGCTATCGCAGTACATCCGAAAGATGAACGCTATCAGCACCTAATCGGCAAGAAAGCAATCTTGCCAATTGTGGGACGTGAGATTGAAATTGTTGGCGATGATTACGTAGATATGGAATTTGGTTCAGGTGCAGTCAAAATTACACCTGCTCATGATCCGAACGACTTTGAGATAGGAAACAGACATGATCTTGAACGTATCCTGGTAATGGACGAAGGCGGAAAGATGAACGAAAACGCCGGAATATATCTAGGGCTTGACCGTTTCGAGTGCCGAAAGCAGATTGTAAAAGACCTCCAGGATCAAGGAGTTCTGTTTAAAATTGAAGAACATATGCATTCGGTTGGACACTCTGAAAGAAGCGGTGCTGTTGTAGAGCCGTACTTATCTACACAATGGTTCGTAAAAATGAAGCCGTTAGCAGAAGAAGCGATCAAGCTTCAAAACAGCGAAAACAAAGTTAATTTCGTTCCAGATCGGTTTGAAAACACGTATATGCGCTGGATCGAAAACATCCGTGACTGGTGTATTTCACGCCAGCTATGGTGGGGACACCGTATCCCGGCATGGTTCCATAAAGAAACAGGTGAAATCTACGTTGGAAAAACAGAACCTAGTGACCCTGAAAATTGGGATCAGGATACAGATGTTCTAGATACATGGTTCTCATCAGCTCTTTGGCCATTTTCAACAATGGGATGGCCGGATGAAGAATCGGCTGATCTTAAACGCTACTTCCCTGGCAATGTGCTTGTAACGGGATATGATATTATTTCATTCTGGGTATCAAGAATGATTTTCCAATCGCTTGAGTTCACTGATCAAAAGCCATTTAATGATGTTTTAATTCATGGACTTGTTCGAGATTCTGAAGGGCGTAAGATGAGTAAGTCACTTGGAAACGGTGTAGATCCGATGGATGTTATCGAAAAATACGGTGCAGATGCACTAAGATTCTTCTTAACAACCGGAAGCTCTCCTGGAAACGACCTTCGATTCTATTGGGAAAAAGTTGAGTCTACTTGGAACTTTGCAAATAAAATTTGGAACGCATCCCGTTTTGCACTTATGAATATGGATGGTATGCAATACGATGAGATTGATTTGAGCGGCAAAAAGTCACTTGCTGACCAATGGATCTTGACACGCCTGAACGAAACGTCAGAAAACATTACAAGACTCATTGATGCTTATGAATTTGGAGAAGTTGGACGCCTTCTTTATAACTTCATCTGGGATGATTTTTGTGACTGGTATATCGAGATGGCAAAGCTTCCGCTATATGGGGAAGATGAAGAAGCTAAGAAAACAACTCGTTCTGTTTTGGCTTATGTTCTTGACCAGACACTTCGATTGCTTCACCCGTTCATGCCGTTTATTACAGAAGAAATCTGGCAGCATCTGCCACACGAAGGTGAATCTATCACTGTTGCCTCTTGGCCGGTAAAACGAGATGACCTTCATTTCCCAGAAGCTGCAAACGAATTTGCTCTTGTAACGGAAGTGATCCGCTCTGTTCGTAACATCCGCTCAGAAATGAACGTTGCACCGAGCAAGCAGATCGAACTTCAAATCAAGCCAAAAAATAAAGAGATTTTAAAAGCTCTTGAGTCAAACCGCAACTATTTAGTACGTTTTTGCAACCCGAGCGAGCTTTTGATTTCTGATGAAATCTCAGCACCAGAAAAAAGCATGAGTACCGTTTTAACTGGTCTCGAAATGTATCTCCCTCTTGAAGGATTGCTGAATATTGAAGAAGAGATCAAGCGTCTTGAAAAAGAAGCAGAAAAATATGCGAAAGAAGTAGAGCGTGTACAGAAAAAATTAAGCAACGAAGGTTTCATGAAAAAAGCACCTGAAAAGGTTATTGCTGAAGAGCGTGCAAAAGAAAGTGATTATCAGGAAAAATATGATAACGTTCAGGCACGTATTAAAGAGCTTCAAAGCTAACAGTTTACGATTACGAGGCGGATCCTTTCTATGCAGGATTCGCCTTCTTTTACGTTATGAAAGGCGGGCTTAAATTTGAATTCTTATAATGAGGCATTAACATGGATACATGGTTTATTGAAGTTTGGTATAAAGCCAGGATTAAAGAGAGTGGAATGGCTGCTGCAAAGAACAGGGAATCCAGAGGAAAAAATTAAATGTATACATATTGCCGGAACAAACGGAAAAGGATCTACCGTTGAGTATTTACGGAGCATTTTTAATGAAGCTGGATACAATGTTGGAACCTTTACTTCTCCATATCTCATTACTTTTAATGAAAGAGTTTCAATTAATAAAGAACCTATTAAAAACGATGAATTGCTGGAATATGCAAAATTGCTAAAGCCGTTGGTTGATGAACTAACTGAAACTTCTTTAGGCAGTCCGACAGAGTTTGAAGTGATCACTGTCATATCATTGCTATATTTTGCAGAAAAACAGCCGGATATTATTATTTATGAAACAGGATTAGGCGGTTTATATGATTCAACAAATGTAATTACACCAATTTTAAGTCTGATTTCAAATATTGGATATGACCATATGGGAATTTTAGGGGACACAATTGAGGATATTGCATTTCAAAAAGCTGGGATCATTAAAAAAGATGTTCCGGTAATTACAACCGTTGAACAAATTGAAGCTTTAAATGTGATAGAGAAGGAAGCTAAAACAGTGAATTCTGACACATATATTTTTGGCAGAGATTTTTCTGTTCTGCATAAGAAGAGTTCTGACAATGGAGAAGTTTTTTTATATACGGGGCTTAAAGATTCAAATATTTCAGCGGAAATATCAATGAAAGGCACACATCAAGTGAAAAATGCGGGACTTGCTCTGGCTGCTGTTGAATATTTGACTGGAAAGGGTTTTTACAGAATTGATTCAGAAAAAATAAAAGCGGGATTGTTTCGTGCAAATTGGGCGGGCAGGTTTGAAAAAGTTTCATCTTCACCCGATATAATCATTGACGGTGCTCATAACCATCAAGGAATACAAGCACTGAAACAAACAATAGAAAACCATTATAAGGGCAGAAAAATGTATTTGCTGTTTGCAGCATTGCATGATAAAGCTTATAAGAACATGATGAAAGAGCTTGAGAACATTATTCATGAGGCTTATTTCACTACATTTAATTTTCCGAGAGCAGCGTCTGCAGAACAGTTACTGGCTGAAAGTCCTTTTCAAAGGTCATGTTCAAACTCTAATTGGAAAGTAGCTTTAGAAGAGATAAAGAAGAAGCTCGAAAATAAGGATGTCCTTATCATCACGGGATCTCTTTACTTTATTTCAGAGGTTAGAAAAAGTTTTCAAAATATGGAATAACATTTATTGTAATTTTTTGAACTTTTGATAAAATAAAAAGATAAGATAAATGTACTAGTAAAATAGATGTGTATATAAACCTTAATAGGGGAGGGAAAAGCCATGGCATCACAGATGAACAATATGAGAAAACGCAAATATGTAATAGCTGCATGGCTGATTTTATTCCCTTTGGCTTGGTGGACTGCTGTTCAAATGACCAATAACCAGCCGGATTTAAAATTGATCGACTTGGGCATAATTGCGGTTTTAGCAATTATTGTTTCTATGTTTCCTATTAGGGTTCTTAATACAAATATCTCTTTTATGTCAGGTATAAATTTAGCTGTCTTTTTATACTATGGTTTAACAGTAGCTTTATCTATGACACTTATATCTGTAATTGCTATGTTTTTATCACTTAAAGCTCATATTTTCAAAGAGTATTACAGATATATGGCCAATACGCTTATGTTTTCATGGATTATCATTTGCGAAGCGAGTGTTTTTTACTTTCTTGGCGGGGAAACAGGAGCATTCGACTTAAATGAATCGATCAATTTAATACCTGTGTTTGGGTATGTTCTCACAGGATTAATACTGAATCATGTTGGATTGTACTTCATTATTACTGTGCTTTATGAGCAATCCAGTCGTTTTATTGAACGAGATGCATTATGGGATCTAGTTTCAGAAGTTCTTGCTATACCAGTTGGATTGATGCTGTACGTTCTATACTCCCAATTAGGACAGCCTGCTATTTTTTATGTAGGGCTACCGTTTGTATCACTTTCATTTATCATTAAACTCTATCATTCGAGTGAACAGATCAATGTTTCTTTGCAAAAAGCGAGCGAGATCGGTCAGCAGCTTTCGGAACATTTAAAAGTAAATCATATTTTAGATATTTTTATTGAAAAACTTGTTGCATTTATGTCTGTTGATTTTGCCTTTATTTATGACGCAGATGCTGGTGAACATTTAAAAATTATAAGAAAGTATGAAAGTGAAGAAGGGATTCTGGCATCTGTCCCTATTAAAAAGCATGAAGCGATCAGCGGAAAAGTCTGGTCTACCGGTAAAAGTATAAGGTACTGCAAGATCAAAGCCTGGAGAGGAATATCTGAAACCTTCTTTCAGAGTAAAGCAGAATCTGTAGTGGCCGTTCCTATGATTCGAAACCAAAAAATCGTTGGCATTATTACTTTTGCTTCTAAGAAAAAACATGCCTACCAAAAACATCACCTGATTATTTTAGAGATTTTGGCAAACTATTTAGCGGTTGCCATTGATAATGCTAGAAACTATGAATCTACAAAGCTCAAAAGTGAGCAGTGTCCATTAACTGGTCTCTATAATTACAGGTACTTTGAGGATCTTCTGGCTAGTATGTATAACAACTACGAATACTTCAGAAAACAATTCTCTGTTATATTGCTAGATATCGATCATTTCAAAGCAGTAAATGATTCTTACGGTCATCAAAGCGGCAATGATGTACTAATAATGCTTGCTAGAAGGCTGGAAAATTTTATTGGGGAACGTGGAACTGTAGCCCGATATGGCGGGGAAGAATTTATTATTCTTCTGCCTGAATCTGGCGGGAAAGAATGTTTAGAAATAGCTGAACAGCTTCGTTCTGTTATTTCGGACAATGGATTTGAAATACACAACGATTTAACCGATCAGTGTAAACATAAGATATACATAACTGCGAGTATTGGGGTAGCTACTGCTCCTCATCAAGGAGAAGACCCTTTAACACTAATAAGAAATGCCGACAGAGCAATGTATACAGGTGCAAAACAGCAAGGCCGCAATAAAGTGGCAGCTTATATAGGATAGTCCCGAAAGACCACAGGAATTCATCTGGGGTCTTTTATTATGGCCTTGTTCTAAAAAACCATTCATTGCAAGTGATTAGAGAGCAAGGTGCGTGCCTACCACATGAGAAGCTTCTCGCAGGCATGCGATGAGGAAGCTCACATCGGTAGCATTTACTTTTAGACGCTGGAGCAAGGATACTTCCATGAAGCTGTCAGGTGAGACCACTCAAAGGCGCAAAGCGCGAGGAGGCTCACCGCCCGCCCAACGGAAAGCGAGCATCCTGGAGCGGAAATCAACCACTTATATGAACAACAAGGATAGCAAAAATGCCTTTATTTTTGAATTATATTCTGCTTCTTCTGTTCTATTAAATTTCAAATTGCATATGATTTAGTAGATGCTAGAGAGGAGCGGATGAGCTTGAAACAGGAGATTTCGATATTAATAAATGGGAAGGAACAACGATATAGTGAAAGTAAATCCCACAACGATCAAGAGCATTCGAGCAATGAGGTAGCAGCGGCTATTGAAGTTCTAGATAAAGATAAATACATGGTGCTTGCAGAACCGTTAAAGAAAAATGAAATAGTATTTAAAAGGAATAAAATGAATTTGTTTTCTACAAAAAGGACAGGCTTTTATCTTCCTCAAAAAGGAAAAACATTGCCAAAACAGATCTTAGCAGCAGTTATGGCTGCAGTAGTAACAGGTACCGTTTTAGGAATTATGGTTTTGATGGTATTTTCAACTGATATAACAGAAGCAGGTAATCTTAAAGCTGAAACGGTTCCTGTTCAAAAAGAAGAGTCTTCATCTGGAAAAAAACTTGTCACATTGCCTCCTATCAACTTAGAATTCTCAGCCCTGCAGGCTGGTGTGTTTTCAACAAAAGAAAGAGCTCAAGACGTTGTGAAATCCATTGAAGATAATGGCTTTTCTGCAGTGATCATTTCAGCTGGTGATGAAAAATATGCGGTAATTGTAGGGATAGCAAATGAAAAACACCAATTAGAAAGCTATGGTGAAATCTATCAAAATAAAATGGAAAAACCAATCGTAAAAAAACTGTCTTTCTCATTCGATAACCTAAAAACACCAAGCAGCTTAGACGAAACATACTTCACTAATGGCAAGATTCTTTTGCAGAATGTATTAACCCTTTCGCAAATGTCCGGCACAAAGGATTCCGGACTTGATCAAACTTTAAGTGGTTTTAATAAATGGAAACAATACGGACAGAACCAAAAGAAAAACTGGAAGGACGAAACAGCTAATGCTGCATCAGACTTCGAAAAACAGCTAGAAGGTGCTTTTCTAGCGTTGAAAGATACAAAGAAAGGCGAGCTTAACTGGGCATTTCAGCAAAAGGCTATGGATAGTCTTCAATCTTATAAACAGTTGCTTCAAACATTAAAATAGAAAAGTTCTTTAGAAAAGCAGAGATACCTCCCCTTTCTCTGCTTTTTTCTCTGCTGTAGTTTGCAACTGCTTTGTCTGTCTTTTTAGGTACTTTCGAGAAATTTGTCAAAAATCGTCTATAAATGTTGCCATTTGCCCACATAAAAAAGCCGAAAATGCCGAAAAACTAATAGAAGTAAGTTTTTGACGCTGTTTGTCTATTTTTTACAAGTTTGTTATTGTAAAACTGTACAAATTTAACATCAATGAACGAATTGAAAGGTGATTACATGAAACACCTCATTTTAGCCTCTTCTTCACCTCGGAGATATGAACTTCTGTCATTAACGCTTCTTCCATTTGAAACATATCCTAGTACACTCGAAGAAAAAATGGATCCTAATCTCAGTCCAAGTCAATTGGTAGAATCACTTGCAGAACAAAAAGCATCAGATGTACTTACATATAAACCAAATGATGTTATTTTAGGTGCTGATACAATTGTTGTTTATGGCAACAAGCGACTTGGGAAGCCTCAAAATGAACAAGAAGCTGCTGAAACGTTAAGGATGCTGTCAGGTCAGACACATGATGTTTACACGGGTGTTTGTATTATGGATCAAGAAAAGAAACGTTTATTTTCAGTTAAGACAAGTGTGGCATTCTATCCGATAAGCGAAGAAACGATTCGCTGGTACATCAGTACAGGTGAACCTTTTGATAAAGCAGGAAGCTACGGCATTCAAGGTTCAGGTTCTTTACTCGTAGAAAAGATTCATGGCGATTATTTTAGTGTTGTAGGTTTGCCGATATCCAAAGTGGCAAGAACACTTAGTGATTTTGGATTTTCTTTCACCGGGTCAGTCATATAGACTGAATAAACGAGGGAGGAACGTAAGTGGCAATAAAACCGCTTATGATTAAAGATTATCCTTTACAGGAAAGACCGAGGGAAAGGCTGTTGCAAGACGGTCCTGATACCCTGTCCAACTATGAATTATTAGCCATCCTTTTACGTACCGGAACAAAACAGATGTCTGCCATACAGTTGTCACACCATATCATTCAGCATTTTGAAGGATTAAGACATTTGAAAGATGCTTCGATTGGCGAGCTGAAAGAAATTAACGGCATTGGGCCTGCAAAAGCGGTAGAATTAATTGCTGCTATTGAAATAGGTAAACGGATCAGCCGTCTTCAATTTGAAGAGAGATACACGATCCGCTCCCCAGAAGATGGTGCAAGATACTTAATGGATGAACTGCGCTTTTTGCACCAGGAACACTTTGTATGCTTGTATTTAAATACAAAGAATCAGGTCCTGCATAAGAAAACAGTCTTTATTGGCAGTTTGAATACTTCTATCGTACACCCGCGAGAAGTGTTCAAAGAGGGTTTGAAACGATCGAGTGCTTCGATCATTTGTTTTCACAACCATCCCAGTGGAGACCCTGCTCCCAGCAGGGAAGATATTGAAGTTACTAAAAGGTTAGTAGAGTGTGGAAAAATGCTAGGGATTGAAGTGCTGGATCACATTATTATAGGTGATCAAAAATACGTAAGTTTAAAAGAAAAAGGATATGTTTAACATTGTCTTTTGATTCTTTTATAGCGTATAATCAAACGTATGAGTTTTGCTTGATGAAAGGAGTTTACATAAATGTTTGGTGGATTTTCAAGAGATTTAGGAATTGATTTAGGAACTGCAAACACACTTGTTTACGTGAAGGGCAAGGGTGTTGTTGTGCGTGAACCTTCCGTTGTTGCTTTGCGTACTGACACAGGTTCAATTGAGGCAGTAGGTAATGCTGCTAAAAATATGATCGGCCGTACACCGGGGAATATTGTGGCTGTAAGACCAATGAAGGACGGGGTTATTGCGGACTTTGAAACTACTGCTACTATGATGAAGTATTTTATTCAGCAAGCACAAAAGAACCGTTCTGTATTCGCGCGTAAGCCTTATGTAATGGTTTGTGTACCGTCTGGAATTACAGCTGTGGAAAAACGTGCTGTTGAGGATGCTACAAAGCAAGCTGGTGCTCGTGAAGCTTATACGATTGAAGAGCCGTTTGCGGCAGCAATCGGCGCTGATCTTCCTGTATGGGAGCCAACTGGAAGCATGGTTGTTGATATCGGCGGAGGTACGACAGAAGTTGCCATTATCTCTCTTGGAGGTATCGTAACTAGTCAGTCAATTCGTATCGCTGGTGATGAGATGGATGATGCAATCATTGCTTACATTAAAAAGACTTATAACTTAATGATAGGTGAGAGAACGGCAGAAACTCTTAAACTAGATATTGGTTCTGCAGGTACGCCTGAAGGTATTGAAGATATGGATATCCGTGGACGCGATTTATTGACAGGTCTTCCAAAAACAATTACGATTACGGCGGAAGAAGTTTCCAGCGCGTTGCGTGATACGGTGAACAGTATCATGGATGCTGTAAAAGTTACTCTTGAAAAAACACCGCCTGAACTGGCTGCTGATATTATGGACCGCGGTATTGTTCTTACAGGTGGAGGTGCTTTATTAAGAAACTTGGATAAAGTCATTAGCGAAGAGACAAAGATGCCTGTTATCGTGGCGGAAAACGCATTGGATTGTGTAGCAGTCGGAACTGGCCGAGCGCTTGAAAATCTGCACCTTTTCAAATCCAAAGCTGGTATAACTTCTAGATCTAAATCCAAGTAAGTAGGTGTATTTTCATGCCACATTTTTTTTCGAATAAACGGCTTATCATCCTGCTAGTAAGTATTATTATTCTAGTAGCTTTGATTGGTTTTTCGATGAAAAAAAGGGAAAGCCTAACCTTACCTGAACAGTTTTTAAAAGATTCTGCAGGACTAACACAAACGATTTTCTATAAACCCGCTAATACAATAGCGGGTTTCTTTGAGAATTTAGCTGAAATGAAACAGCTTTACAAAGAGAATCAAATGTTAAAAGCAAGGTTAGATGAGTACGCAAAATTATATGTTCAGTACAAGGAAGTTAAGAAAACAAACGAAACGTTAAAAGCGCAGCTTGATAAAGAAGAAGATTTAACTGACTTCAAGGTGCGGGAAGCAACTGTGATCGGCAGATCTCCTGATCAATGGAATCAATTTATCTATATTAACAAAGGGGAAAAAGACGGAATCAAGCCGAAGATGGCAGTTATTTCACCCCAAGGTTTTATAGGTAAAGTGACGAATGTTTCTCTGTTTCAATCCACTGTTCAGCTTATAAGTGATAATGATCGGACAAACCGTTTTTCTGCTATTGTTCAAGGAGAAAGAAACATTTTTGGAACGATAGAAGGATACGATCCGAAACGCCAGGCTTTGCTGTTTAAAAAGATTCCAGTAGATGCGAAGATTAAAAAAGGTCAAAAAGTTATTACTTCAGGACTTGGAGATGTTTTTCCTCCTGATCTTCTAATCGGGGAAGTTATTGATATTGAACCGGATGAAGTTGGTTTAACTCAGACAGCTTACTTAAAGCCGTCTGCTGATTTGTATGATTTGGATCATGTGATGGTTCTCGAAAGAGAGATGCCGGCAGTAGATGAAAGTTTAAAAGAAAAGGAGGAAGAATGATGAAAAAAATCCTTCTTCCTTTTCTTATCTATTTAGCATTTATTAGTGAGAGTTCCTTGATGCAAGCTTTATTGCCGCAGGAGAATAATATGGAATGGCAATTTATTCCTCGGTTTTCAATGGTAATGATCTTATTTATTGCCATGTATTTAAATTCAACGTATGGACTGGTCTATGGGTTAGGATTTGGACTTCTTACTGATTTGCTTTATACAGATATTATCGGTGTTTACTTATTTTCAATGGCTGCAACTGCGTATATTACATCTGTCTTTTCAAGATATCTTTTCGGAAATCTTATTGTAACCCTGCTTCTTTCCATTGTCGGTGTTTCTATTCTGGAGTTTTTTGTATATGGTTTAAACAGTCTTATCGGGATCAGCAATCAAATGATAGATATGTTTCTCTATAAAAGATTGTTGCCTACCCTCATCTTAAACGGTTTCTTCGCGATACTCATTTATTATCCATATGTAAAGCAGCTAAACCTGCTGAAGGATACTCTAAAAGAAAACTAACAGCAGCAAAAAGGAATTTAGACCTAGCTGTCGAATGTTAGTACGTTGAGGTGAACAATGGCAATGGTACAGAAACTGCAGCACAACGTAACAATAAAAGGTACAAAAGACGGCCTCATTTTGTTGTTGGATGATAAATGTTCCTTCGAAAAAATTATTGAGGAACTCTATGATAAATTAACTGCAAACAGTGGACAGCTGCTTAATGGTCCAGTTATTTCTGTGAAGGTGAAAGCAGGAAATAGATATGTTACTGCTGAACAAGAAGAGAAATTGCGGGAAGTTTTAAAACAAAAAGAGAATCTAGTCTTAGAACATATTGAATCAGATGTTATCACCAAGGCAGAAGCTGAGGAACTGAGAAAAGATGCACAAGTTGTAACCGTTTCAAAGATTGTTAGATCTGGACAGGTTTTAGATATTCAGGGCGACCTGCTCCTGGTAGGTGATGTGAACCCAGGTGGAACAGTAATCGCTACCGGTAACATTTATATTCTAGGTGCCTTAAAAGGAATTGCTCAATGCGGAAGCAAAGGGAATGAAGAAGCGATAATTGCTGCTTCTGTCATGAAACCTTCTCAGCTAAGGATTGCACATCATATTAATAGAGCACCAGACTCTTATCCGGATTTGAGGAATGAGATGGAGTTTGCTTACATATCCAAAGAGGAACAAAAGATTCGGATTGATCGGATCAGTGCTGTCCACCGAATTAGACCGACGTTGAACAGCTTGGTATAGAAAGGGGAATGAAGCATGGGAGAAGCGATTGTCATTACGTCTGGGAAAGGTGGAGTCGGTAAAACGACGACTTCAGCCAATATAGGGACTGCTCTAGCTCTTTCTGGGAAAAAAGTATGTCTCGTAGATACCGATATTGGGTTGCGTAACCTTGATGTATTAATGGGACTTGAGAACAGGATCATTTACGATCTGGTAGATGTAGCAGAAGAACGCTGCAAACTTAATCAAGCCTTAATTAAAGATAAACGCTTTGAATGTTTGTATTTGCTGCCAGCAGCTCAAACAAAAGATAAGTCTTCTATTCAACCTGAACAAGTTAAGAAAATTGTACAGGAATTAAAGCAAGATTATGATTATGTTATTATTGACTGTCCAGCTGGAATTGAACAAGGCTTTAAGAATGCTGTAGCAGGAGCAGATAAATCAATTGTTGTAACAAATCCAGAAATTTCATCAGTTCGTGATGCTGACCGTATTATCGGTTTGCTTGAACAAGAAGAAGTAGAAGCACCAAAACTAATCGTAAACAGACTGCGTAATCACCTGGCAAAGAGCGGTGATATGCTCGATGTTGACGAGATTGTATCAGTACTTTCCATTGAGCTTTTAGGTGTAGTTATTGATGACGAAAACGTAATTAAGGCAGCAAATAAAGGCGAACCGGTAGTAATGCAGCCGGATTCTAAAGCTTCAATTGCCTACCGTAATATCGCTAGAAGAATTTTAGGAGAATCAGTTCCTCTTTTGTCATTAGAGGAAGAAAAAGGATTCTTTGGCAAGATTAAAACACTATTAGGTATGAAATAAAGCACTGGCTCAGTCCAGTGCTTTTTCATTTTTCGCAAACTTTATTGCTATCGGAAGTTGTTGATTTCCGCTCAGAATACTCTTTAAAAACACCATTCCTCCAATAATCGCTCTTTAGGATTTCATTTTACTCATAACTTCAGAGGACAAGTCATAGGATGTACATATATATGAGAAAAAATGGAGGAACGGTTATGAAAAATAGAGCAGATGAAATCCGAAAAAAGTATGGAAACTTATCAAAACAAGGAACATCAAAAGAAAAAAATGTGTCTATAAACAGAGATGACTCGGAGAAAAATCACCCTCTATTTAACCGTCATGCCTTTTTAATGCAAGTGATGTTTTCTATTATTTTATTCTTAATCGTTGGCATTATCTTTAAAAATAATGGTGAACAAACGGCTAAAGCTCAAAATTTCATTAAGCATGTTTATGAAGACGAATTCCATTTTGCAGCAGCAAAAGACTGGTATGAAAATCAATTTGGAAAACCACTTGCATTGCTCCCGAAAGATAAATTGATAAAAGACGAACCTGAACAAGCAAGTGAGGTGTACGCTGTTCCGGCTGATGGGAAAGTTTATGAAACCTTCAGTTCAAATGGCAAAGGAATATGGATAGAGACAGGAAGCAAGGAAGAGTCAGTGGAGACTGCAAAAGACGGGTATATCGTTTTTGCGGGCAAAAAAGAAGATCTCGGGTATACCGTTATTATTCAGCATTCTGATGAACAAGAATCTTGGTATGGTGATCTAAAAGAAATCGATAAATCCATTAAACTCTATAACTATGTTGAAAGCGGAACACGGCTTGGGAAAGTTTCAGAAAATGACGGTGGTAAAACAGGGAAGTTTTATTTCGCAATAAAAAAAGACAAGAGCTTCATTGATCCAAGCAAGGTGATTGATATTGATTAACCTGATTGTACAATTTATCCGAAAAATAAAGGTTAATCCGGCATTCTGGATTGTTATTTTCGGCGCTGTTTTTACAGGACATTTCAGAGAAATTATCGTATGGTTTTTCGTTGTGCTTATACATGAGATGGGTCATTTTGCCGGGGCCCATCTTTTTAAATGGAGAATTTCCAGAATTGATTTGCTTCCTTTTGGTGGAGCTGCGGTTGTAGAAGAACACGGCACAAGGCCATTTCATGAGGAGATTTGGGTAGCTATACTTGGGCCACTGCAGCATGTATGGATGACAGGATTGGCTTTAATGCTTAACAGCATAGGCATCATATCTCCAGATGATTTTACTTGGTTCCTGCTTTTGAATTTTACCTTATTCACATTTAACTTATTGCCTATCTGGCCATTAGATGGCGGGAAGATAGCTTTTGCGTTATTTACGAAGTGGATGCCTTTTAAATTTGCACAGCGTCAATTTCTGCTTTGGTCAGCATTCCTTTTAATTACTGGAGGAGCTTGGCAGCTCTATCTCCAGCCAAATCATTTAAACCTTTGGGTTATTTGTGCCTTTATATTAGTTGCTCATATTTTAGAATGGAAAAGAAGACATTATGTGTTTATACGTTTTTTATTAAGTAAAATGCAGCAGAATCCCTCAAAACGAACTCGTACACTGATCGTACCCCCAACAATGCCATTATCCAAAGTCACTAGCCGATTAATTAAAGGAATTTCACACTCCATAGTTGTCAAAGACCACAACCCGATAACATTAGAAGAAAAAGAACTATTAGAAGCGTATTTTCATAAACATTCTCCTGAATGTGCAATTGGCCAAGTTTTTCGTTAAAATAGAGAAACGAACCATGGACAGGGAGATGTGTAATAACTATGCAACAGGTAGTAATCAATGCGGCTGGTCTGGAAAAAAGAACGGCGCTCCTTCAAAAAGGGAAACTTGTAGAATGTGCCTATCAGAGACCAGATGAAAAGCCTTCAACAGGGAGTATATATAAGGGAAGAGTCCAAAAAGTGCTTCCAGGCATGCAGGCTGTCTTTGTAGATATTGGAACGAAAAAGAACGGATTCCTGCATAGAGATGACCTGCCTGCATTCCAGATGTTATCTAATGAAGATAAAAAGAAAATATCAATTTCCAGCCTGATTAAAGAAGGAGAATCTATCCTCGTTCAAATAGCAAAAGAAGAAAGCGGGGATAAAGGTGCGAAACTTACGGCCCTCCTATCTTTTACAGGACATCTCCTCGTATATTTCCCGTACACTCCGCATATTGGGATTTCAAAAAAAATAAAAGAATCTGAGCGAGATGTTTTATTAAAGTGGGGTTCTGAACAAGTCAATGAAAAAGAAGGAATGGTTATCCGGACTGGCTGTGAAACCTTTCCTGAAAAAGGAATGAATCTGGAATTAAAAAACTTAAAGAAACAATTTTCAGAAGCCGTAAAAATGGCTGAGGGGATGAAAGCGCCAATGTTAATTGTCCGTCCGCCATTTTATTATACTTTTTTAGAAAGATGGCTTAATTCAAATGTGGAAGAGATCATTGTAGATGATCATGATACTTATTCACAGCTTAAAGAGTACTCAGCTACGTATCGTACACCTTTTCAAGTTAAACTATATAACGAAAAAGAACCGATTTTTAAAAAGTATGGTATTGATGCAGAAATTCAAAAAAGTTTGTTGCCCCATATTTGGCTGAAAAATGGTGCTTCACTTTATTTCAATGTTACAGAAGCTTTAACAGTTATTGATGTGAACACTGGAAAATTTACCGGGAAAAAAGACCGGTCAAAAACCGTGGCAGAGACAAACGCTTTAGCTGTTAAAGAAATTATGAAGCAGCTGCGGCTGCGCAATTTAGCGGGAATGATTGTGATTGACTTTATCACTATGCAGTCTAATTCAGACAAAGACATGATCTTCTCTGCGTTAAAAGAAGAAATCAAAAAAGATTCTTCAACAATTAATTTGTACGGCTTCACAAAAATGGGGCTTTTTGAACTGACCAGAAAAAAAGAGCGGCCATCGTTATTGGAAACGCTTACCGAAAAGCCAAAAAGCGATATAATGGACAGTCACCAGCTTCGACCGGAAACCTTTTATTATGAGCTTGAAAGAATAGCTATGGAATATGAGTATCACGCTGATGAAGCGATTTGGCTAGATGTTCCGCAATATTTTGCTGAATGGCTCCAAAATCATCAGGACAAGCTCTCTTATATCGAGAAAAAGTACGGAAGCATGATATTTGTGTCTCCTGGTTCGATAAATCGTGAAATTATTGTTAGACAGACAGGCGCTGCAAATGATATAAAAAAGCGATTTTCACATTGACACAGCAGTCCCAAACATGGTAAACTTTTTTCGTTAGTGTTTGGAGCACCCGCTCCAACCGCACAGACTAGGTTTTAAGTATTTTATATACACCTAGGATGGCGAGTCTGAGTATAAGAGGAGGTGCACGTTGATGTACGCAATTATTCAAACTGGTGGTAAGCAAGTTCGAGTTGAAGAAGGTCAAGCAATCTATGTTGAGAAACTAGATGTTGAAGCTGGTGAAACAGTAACATTCGAAGATGTATTGATGGTCGGTGGAGACAGCTTGAAAGTTGGAGCTCCTTTAGTTGAAGGTGCTACAGTTACGGCAAAAGTTGAGAAACATGGCCGTGGCGAGAAAGTCGTTGTCTACAAGTTTAAGGCGAAGAAGAACTATCGCCGTAAGCAAGGACACCGTCAACCATACACAAAAGTTGTGATTGACAAGATTAACGGGTAATTCTCATGATTTCAGTTTCTATTTTCAGAAACAGTGATCAAAACGTACTTTCGTTTACGATGGATGGACACGCTGATTTTGCTCCACATGGCCAGGATTTGGTTTGTGCAGCCGCAACAGCAGTGTCGTTCGGTACAATTAATGCTATTGAAAAACTTTGCGGCTATGAGCCTGAAGTGACCACTCATGAAGATGGTGGATTTCTAAAGTGCAAAGTACCGAATAATCTAGATGATTCGACCTATCAAAAAACGCAATTGCTTTTGGAAGGCATGATTGTATCTCTTGCTTCGATTGAAGAAGGATACAGTGAGTATATAAAATTGACTGAACATGAAGGAGGTGCAACGAATGCTTAAATTAAACCTTCAATACTTTGCCTCTAAAAAAGGGGTAGGTAGCACAAAGAATGGTCGTGATTCACAGTCTAAGCGTTTAGGCGCTAAGCGTGCTGATGGACAATTCGTTTCTGGTGGTTCAATTCTTTACCGTCAACGCGGTACTAAGATCTATCCTGGTACAAACGTTGGTAAAGGCGGAGATGACACTCTATTTGCTAAGGTTGACGGAATCGTTCGTTTCGAGCGTTATGGCCGTGACCGCAAAAAGGTAAGTGTTTACCCAATCGCGCAAGAAGCGTAAGAGGGAGATAAAAACTCTAACCAGATTGGTTAGGGTTTTTTCTTTGCACTATAGTAAAATAGGCCAAGTTTCTTTATCATTTACAAAAGTTTGAGTACTGCGCTAAATTTGTTGGTGTAAGGTATAGCCATATTAAAAGGAAAGGCTGGAAGTGCGATGATGTCAAAAAAATGGACGACTGTCGATCTTTTGCGCCATGCCAGGCATGACTGGCTAAACCAGCTTCAGCTTATAAAAGCAAATCTGTCTCTTGACCGCACGGAGCGGGCAAAAGAGATAATGAATGAAGTTATTGAATTATCCCGGGAAGAATCCAGAATCTCTAACCTGAAGACCCCGAATTTATCAGAGTACTTACTAACCTATAATTGGCTGAAGCATCCGGTGAAATTGTATGGAAAAGTTAAAGGTGAAAGCGGAGATTTTAGTTTGTTTGAAGATGAATTGTTACATACAACGGATGAGTTATGCGATGTGCTGAACAATTCGATTTCGGGATATGAGGAATACTCACTTACTGTTACATTTGAACCTGAAGATCTTCATGTTAGTTATACATTTGTGGGTAATCTCTCCGATCAGGAGAATACACTCGAAAAAATGAAGAATATTTTTTCAACACATAAAAGCATGGCACTCATCGAAAGCTATATTCAGGAGAATAAGTGTTATTTTGAATTTCAGTTAACTTCCTAATGAAAGGAGGAGAATCAAATGTTTGTCGATCAGGTCAAAATTTATTTAAAAGCTGGTGACGGCGGTAACGGGATGGTTGCATTCCGCCGCGAAAAATATGTGCCAGACGGCGGTCCTGCCGGTGGTGATGGAGGTAAAGGCGCGAACGTTATCTTTGAAGTGGAAGAAGGACTTCGTACACTGATGGATTTTCGTTATAACCGCCATTTTAAAGCACCTCGAGGCGAACATGGAATGTCTAAAGGCATGCATGGAAAAAAAGCTAACGATATGATCGTAAAGGTTCCCCCAGGAACAGTTGTAACGGATGCGAATACGGGAGAAACAATTGCTGATTTGGTACATCACAAGCAGCAAGCAATTATTGCAAAAGGCGGCCGAGGCGGCCGAGGCAACACTCGTTTCGCGACTCCTGCAAACCCAGCACCTGAAATTGCTGAAAATGGGGAACCAGGTGAAGAACGTGAAGTAACATTAGAATTAAAAGTTTTAGCAGACGTTGGACTTGTTGGGTTCCCGAGTGTAGGGAAATCAACTTTTTTATCTATCGTTTCTGCAGCAAAACCTAAAATTGCGGCTTATCACTTTACAACAATTACACCTAATTTAGGAGTTGTACCAGTTGAGGACGGCAGAAGCTTTGTTATGGCTGATTTGCCGGGATTAATTGAAGGTGCACATGAAGGTGTAGGACTTGGACATCAGTTCCTGCGTCATATTGAAAGAACACGTGTAATTCTTCACGTTATCGATATGTCCGGTATGGAAGGCCGAGACCCATATGAGGATTTTGTGAAGATCAATGAAGAGCTTAATCAATACAATATGAGATTGATGGAACGTCCTCAGATTGTGATTGCTAATAAGATGGACATTCCTGGAGCGGAAGAAAACCTAGAAGCGTTTAAGGAAAAAGCAGGAGACGACGTTAAAGTTTTCCCTGTTTCAGCCATTACTCGCCAAGGAATTCGTGAAGTATTATTTACAACTGCAGATATTCTTGAAGTTACTCCTGAGTTCCCTCTTATTCATGATGATGGGGTTGAACAGCAGCGTGTTCTTTATAAGCACGAAAAAGAAGATGAAGGTTTCTATATTACTCGTGATCCAGCTGGAATATTTGTTATCAATGGACCGAAGATTGAGAAATTGTTTAAGATGACAGATTTCTCTAGAGAAGAAGCAACTAAACGTTTTGCACGTCAAATGCGTACGCTCGGTGTTGACCAAGCACTGAGAGATCGCGGTGCAGAACATGGTGATGTTGTACGAATCCTCAAATATGAATTTGAATTTATTGATTAAACAAGACAGCCCTCATCTAGGGCTGTTTTTTAGGTTGTTCTCTAGAAGGGTTGATCTCCGTTCCAGGTACTCGCTTTCCGCGGGGCGTGCGGTGAGCCCCCTCTGTGCATTTTGCACCATGAGGGGTCTCACCTGTCCCGCTTCATAGAAGTATCCTTGCACCTGCGTCTACAAGTAAATGCTGCCGATGTGAGCTTCCTCGTCGCATGCCTAGCGAGAAGCCTCTCATGTGGTTGGCACGCACCTTGCACTCCGATCAACCATGCGAAGAAGCGTACTCAAAAAATGTTCAAAAGCTAAATCATTTAGGAAATGAGCCGTTGAAAATGAATCCAATCATGTGAGAGTAGGGTAGATTTCCGCTACAAGATATTAGCTTTTCGCTGGCTTGTGGTAAGTCCCTCGGTGCTTTTTGTACCATGAGAGGTCCCACTCCGATCAACTAATCGCTTGCAAGAAGTTTATCAAAGAACAACAATTCTTCTTTTGTTTATATGTCCGTGTGGAATAGACATTTTCTTTTGCATTTATTATAATGAGTGTAAGATTTACACCGGAGGAAATTTTTATGAAAAATGATAAACAGTACTATATGGTAAGAGAAGATGTATTATCAGAATCCATGCAAAAAGCGTTAGAAGCTAAATCTCTATTAGATCGCGGTAAAGTGAAAACTGTAGCTGAAGCTGCTGAAAAAGTAGGATTAAGCCGCAGTGCCTTTTATAAATATCGTGATGGGATTTTTCCGTTCCATACGATGGTGAAAGAAAAAATTATTACACTGTCCATCCATCTAGAAGACAGATCCGGTGCTCTCTCAAGTCTTCTTACCGTCGTTGCCTCACAAGGATGCAATGTATTAACCATTAATCAAACCATTCCTCTCCAAGGACGTGCGCATATTACACTGACCATCGAAACAAATATGCTGCAAGGAGATATGAAAGACTTATTAGCAACTTTAAATCGAATGGAAACTGTTGAAAGAGTTGAAGTGGTAGGAACAGGAGCTTAATTTTAAGAAACGGGGCTGTCCCAAAAGTAAGGTAAACTTACTTTTGGCAGCCCCTAATTTTTTATTTTTGTCAAAATAAAAAATAAATAAAATCGCCAAAATTTCGTTATCTAATCGAGTTTATTAGATAACCTACTATATAACGATGTACGATGTACGTTATCTAAATAGGTTTAAATAAATTGAGATATGACTTAAAAAGTTTTTTGTACTTTTGAGTCAGCCTCGTTTCTGTTTGTTTGGCTTTATAATAAGTATCCTTTTTTGCGCAATGCAAGGCATGCTTTGTCTAATTTTTCTTTAGAATCTGCAGATAGGGTGTGCATGTGTATTCCGTCTGTAAGTTCACTTAAAAGAGGAGCATTCGTTTCCTTTAGACGATTCATTAAATCCTCTACATCGTTACGATTTGACAGCTTAAGTGATGCTTTGATATCACCGTAAACAGGGTGATCAACTGTTACATCTTCAACAGTTACTCCATGATCTACGATTGTGTACAATTCTTCGATGGTTTCTTCAGGGGAATGGACAGATGCGACAACACAAGAGAATGAATTTCCCTTATCAGATTTCATGTAAATATAACCTTGAGCAGTTGCCATAATTGGTTCACCGCTTGCTTTTAAGAGCGACATATCCTGTACAATTACTTGTCTGCTGACATTCGTCTTTGCAGCGAGTGATGAACCGCTCAAGGGCTCTGAAGATTCTTTTAGCCAGCTCATAAGCTGTGTTCTTCTATCATCGCCTTTTAATTTTTCTGCCTTATTCATTTTAATGCAACCTCTCTAACTGATAAAAATTGATTCGTTATCTCATTTAACGCTTTGCAGAGCGTGTAAATATCTTCTGTAGTAGTAAGGTGACTTAACGAAACTCGTACAAGACCATGTGCCTCACTATCGGTCCGGCCAAGAGCAAGTAAGGTTTTAGAAGGAGATTGCAGTCCATTCTTGCAGGCTGATCCTGTTGAAACAGCAATCTTTCTCCTGCTTAGTTCCTGCATTACGATTTGTCCTTCTATTCCTCTAACTCTAAATGGAAGTATATATGGCGAACCGTCCAAACTTCCTTCTAAAATAACCTCTCTATTATTAAGTATAAGCGAAATAAACAGTTTTCGCATTTCTGCTACTTGAACATAATGTGATGATTGTTTATTTATAGATTCTTCTGCAGCCGTCACAAAAGAAACGATAGAAGGGAGATCTACTGTTCCAGGTCTAAATCCCCGTTCATGGGTGACCCCCGCAAGAAGAGGAGAAATGTGGATAGCAGGTGATATATACACGGCTCCTGTTCCCTTTGGACCATGAATTTTGTGGGCTGAAACTGTAAAAGAATCTATGTTTATGGAATTAAAATAGTCTTTGTCTACTTTTGAAAAGGATTGAACACAGTCACTGTGAAACAAAATATCGTTTCTCTTAAAAAAATCACTCATGCATTTAAGATCTTGGATGTTGCCCGTTTCACTGTTTACATGCTGTATTGTTGCTAATACAGTATCAGGTCTTAGATTTTCCTTTATTCGTTCAATGCTGATCTTACCTGATGAATCTACGGGAACCCGAGTGACTTCAAACCCTTGGCCCTCTAAAAACTTGAGAGCGTAATCGACAGATGGATGCTCAACATTAGATGTAATGATATGCCTTCCATTTCGTTTTGAACCAAAGGCTAAAGATGTGATAGCTAAAAAGTTTCCATCCGATCCTCCCCCCGTAAAATAAATTCCGTTTGAATCTTTGCCAGCCACCTTTGCAAAAGTAGTTCGAGCATGTTCTAATAGTTCCTTCGCATTTAGTCCTCCATCGTGCAGACTCTCTGTATTTTCAAAGTAATTTCTTGAAGTACGGATAAAAGCTTCGATAGCATTTTCTGACATAGGTGTTGTTGCTGCATAATCCAAATATATCAAGGCCTTCACCTCATTAAATAATAAAATTCTTGTAACAAGTTTAATTCTATGTAAATATAGGTGTCAAGACACATGTAAAGTCGAGGTGTTTGTGATTGGATATAGTTGAAGCTGAAGTGTTAATAATCGGAGGTGGCATAGCCGGTTTAATAGCTGCTGAATATTTAAGCTTGAATAAGAATGTGATAGTTATCACAAAGTCTGATATCAAGCATTCAAATTCATATTTGGCTCAAGGCGGAATCTCAGCTGTTATTGATAAGAACGATACATGGCAAGAACATTATATGGATACCCTTCAAGCCGGACATTTTCATAACGAACCGGAAATGACTGAGGTTCTTGTGAAAGAAGGAAGTAATGTTATAGATTCTCTTTCCTGTTGGGGAGTTCCGTTTGACCGTAATCTAAATGGACAATTTATGTTAGGAAAAGAAGGCGGCCATCATCGTAATCGAATTGTACACGCAGGCGGCGATCAGACAGGAAAGAAAGTCATAGAAGCCTTAATTCGTCGTGTTAATGACAAAGTGAGAATCGAAACAGGTCAATATGCTGTTGACTTGCTGGCAGCAAACGGTATTTGTTATGGCGTTTATTGTAAAGATGATGATGGCAGCATCACGTTATACAAATCAACTCATACCATTTTAGCGGGAGGTGGATATGCAGGAATCTATTCTGCAACATCAAATGCATATGGATCTGACGGAAGTGCAGTATGTATGGCTTACCGTGCTGGTGCTGAACTTGCAGACTTAGAATTTGTTCAATTCCATCCTACATTACTAAAAAGCGGAAAAATGAGCGGGCTGATTACTGAAGCTGTAAGAGGTGAAGGCGGAGTTCTTGTATCCTCAAACGGCTTACCTATTATGGAGGGGGACCATCCGTTAAAAGACCTTGCACCAAGAGATATTGTTTCAAGAAGAATATTTGTTGAGATTCATAATCAAAGAGCGTCTGTTTTTTTGAACATAAAAGGTATTTCTAATTTTGAAAAAAAATTTCCCGGCGTAACTACATTGTGTGAAAATGCTGGAATATCTCTAGATGCCGGTTTAATTCCGGTGGCTCCAGGTGCCCATTTTACGATGGGAGGAATTAAGACTGACCTATTTGGGAGAACATCTCTGCGAGGTTTGTATGCTGTTGGAGAATGTGCAAACACAGGAGTTCATGGAGCGAACAGACTTGCGAGCAATTCTTTGCTGGAAGGTGCAGTTTTTGCTAAACAGACAGCACAATGTATTATTTCTGAAAAGCATGAAAGGACATTCTCCTTTTCCTTGTCATTATTACAAGAATCCTATTTTGCTGATTACTGGTTAAATGATGCACTGCTTGAAACAAACGATATCCAAGAAATAATGGATAAATATGCCGGAATTTGCAGGGATGAAGAGGGTTTGAAAAAGGCTAAAGATAAATTGCAGCTAAGGAATTTCAATCCTGCTCTCCTTGATCAGCCCATAGCGTTAATCAAAAGATTAAACATGCAGACAATGGCTTGGTTAACAGTAACAAGCTGCCTTAAACGCAAGGAGAGCAGAGGCAGTCATTATCGAAGAGATTTTCCCTTCGCACTAAAAGAGTGGGAACAAAAAAAGATAATAAGGAGTGTGCTGCGTGATGAATCACTTATTGCTAAAAAAGCAGCTGCAGGAATTCTTAATTGAAGATATTGGGACTGGTGACTTATCAACAGCCCTTTTTAAAGATGAAACAGAAATCTCGGCTTCCATAATAGCAAAAGAGAATGGGATATTCGCAGGATATCAAGTTCTGACTCTTGGATATGAATTAATTGATTCAAGTATAAAAACAAAGCTTTATATAAAAGACGGTGATTACATTGAACGCGGTATGATATTGGCAGAAATCAGAGGCAGAAGAAAAAATATCTTGACAGGTGAGAGAGTATTATTAAATTTAATGCAGCGGCTTTCTGGAATTGCAACAGTCACTGCTCAAGCTGTTTCACTTGCGGATGGAAGAACACGCATATGTGATACAAGAAAGACAACGCCAGGATTAAGAATGCTTGAAAAATATGCTGTTCGCTGCGGCGGGGGATATAATCATCGATTTGGATTGTATGACACGGTTATGTTAAAAGATAATCACCTTGCTGGATTTTCCTCTATCCAAGAAGCGATAGAGACAGCTCGTGAAAAATTAGGCCACACAATAAAAATTGAAGTGGAAACAGAAACAGAGGAGCAGGTGTTAGAAGCAGTTTCCGCGGGTGCAGACATCATAATGTTCGATAATTGTGCACCTGAAGAAATAACTCAAAGACTAAAATATGTACCACAAGGAATTGTAACTGAAGCTTCGGGTGGTATTGCTCTTGATGCGATAGATGCATACTCCCGGACTGGGGTTCAATATATATCTTTAGGTTTTCTCACACACTCAAACAAAGCGCTTGATATTAGCTTAAATGTTAAAGGAGCCGTAAAAGCATGACTATTCTAGAAACATTTATTAAGACTGCTGCAGCCATACCAAATCATTACTCCAAAATGACTTCTTCCGAAATGGAGATGAGGATTCGTGAAATTAAGGATCAATTAAAAGATAAGTTATTTTTACCTGCCCATCATTATCAAAAAGATGAAGTCGTTCAATTTGCTGATGTTACAGGTGATTCTCTGCAATTGGCCAAAATTTCTGCAGAAAATAGAAACGCCGATTATATTGTGTTTTGCGGTGTTCATTTTATGGCTGAAACAGCTGATATGTTAAGTCATCCTAATCAGACTGTCATAATCCCTGATTTAAAAGCTGGTTGTTCAATGGCTGATATGGCTGATATTCATCAAACAGAAAGAGCATGGATTGAATTAACTAAATTATTTGGCGATACCATTCTTCCTTTAACTTATGTCAATTCAACTGCTGACATTAAAGCGTTTTGCGGTAAAAATGGAGGGGCTACAGTTACTTCTTCAAATGCTAAATCTATGGTTAGATGGGCATTTCAACAAAAGGAGAGACTTCTCTTCTTACCTGATCAGCACTTGGGACGAAATACAGCGTTTGACCTTGGTATTAAACTTCAAGACATGGCTGTTTGGGATCCCCTCCAAAATAAATTAATCTATGAAGGTTCTGATCTAGAAGAAATTAAAGTGATTTTATGGAAAGGGCATTGTTCAGTTCATGAAAAATTTACAGTGGAACAAATTCATGGATTTAGACAGAACCATTCAGATTTTAAAATCATTGTACATCCAGAATGTACCCATGAAGTTGTAAGAGCAAGTGACTACAATGGTTCCACTCATTACATTATTGAAAAGATTAAAAATGCAAGCCCTGGGACGAGATGGGCGGTGGGGACTGAGATGAATCTAGTTAATCGTCTGGCAGCACAATTCACTGATAAGGAAATTGTATCGCTTAATCCGAATCTTTGTCCGTGTCTGACGATGAATCGAATTGATCTGGCGCATTTGTTATGGTCATTAGAAAACATCATTGAAGGAAAACCGCGAAATATTATCTCTGTAGATGAGGAAACAAAAAAGTATGCAATAATCGCGTTAAACCGCATGATGTAATGGACTTACCTCCTGTCATATCCTCCTTTTAAAAGGCATAAATTGATAAAGGAATAAATATTGACACTTCATTAAGATGTAGCAATATGCCCAAATGTTCATATACTGTAAGGAAATTTGGCAGGAGGGAGTTTTGCAGCGTGAGAATTCACATTGTGCAAAAAGGGGACACACTTGACAAAATAGCTGAAAAATATGATGTTCCTGTGAATGAACTAAGAAAAGCAAATCCTGGCTTTTCTAGAACGGATGTAATCGAGCGGGGGGAAAAGATTAAGATCCCTATAAAAATGCCGGGAGTAAAAAAAGAAGCACCTATAAAGGAACAGCCTAAACCTATGGCTCCTGTTCAAGAGGCACCGGTTGCACCTGTTCAGGAAAAACCAAAGCCCGCACCAATGAAACCTGCACCACCAAAGAAAGAAATGAAACCGGCGCCAATGAAGCCAGTGCCAATGAAGCCAGCGCCGATGAAGCCTGTACCAAAGAAAGAAATGAAGCCAGCACCAATGAAGCCAGCGCCAATGAAACCGGCACCGGCAAAAAAAGAAATGAAGCCATCACCGTTGAAACCATCACCAATGAAACCATCACCAAAGATGGAACATAAAGATGTTCCAATGAAAAAAGATACCTATACTGCTCCAATGAAAGCACCAATGGCGCCTTTGCATGATAAAGATTTTGCAGGAATGATGGAATCCTCAAACCTTGGTCATTATGTTCCAATGGGCTACCCTAATGCAGCAAACCAGCCGAATATGGCTAACCAGCCCAATATGGCTAACCAGCCGAATATGGTTAACCAGCCCAATATGGCTAACCAGCCCAATATGGTTAATCAGCCCAATATGGCTAATCTACCAAAC
This sequence comes from Fictibacillus sp. NPDC058756, assembly GCF_042746035.1. Lineage (NCBI taxonomy): Bacteria > Bacillati > Bacillota > Bacilli > Caryophanales > Fictibacillaceae > Fictibacillus > Fictibacillus sp. NPDC058756. The sequence goes on from NZ_JBHYPU010000001.1 coordinate 1,295,524, forward strand.
ATAGCAAATCAGCCGAATGTTTCAGGTAAACATGGTTTATATCCTTCCGGGAAAGACAGCTATCAACCGAATAAACATCCATTTTTGATGGAAGAATCTTCAGGGATGATGCAAAATATGTATGGTTCAATGCCGCCGATGTTCCCTAAACCGCAAACATATTCACCTATTCCGCAAGGCTATGGAATGATGCCTCCGCAAGGATTCAGCGGAATGCCGCAACTGTATGGTGGCGGATACCCACAGGGTGGTCAGCAAGGTACTGGGATGCAGCAGGGCGGAATGCCGTTTGGTGAATTTCCTGACTCAGATATGGATTTAATGCCAGCTGGTGAATATACCCCAGGTGGGCCGCAATCTCAGCAAGGTATGCCGTTGGGCATGCAGCCAATGGGTATGCCAGGCGGTGATATGTCACAAATGGGTCAAATGGGTATGATGCCAGAAATGCCTCAAATGGACCAGACGGGTATGATGCCAGGAATGCCGCAAATGGGCCAAATGGGTATAATGCCAGGAATGCCGCAAATAGGCCAGATGGGTATGATGCCAGGAATGCCGCAAATGGGTCAGATGGGTATGATGCCGGGAATGCCTCAAATGGGCCAGATGGGTATGATGTCAGGAATGCCACAGATGGGCCAGATGGGTATGATGCCAGGAATGCCGCAAATGGGTCAGATGAGTATGATGCCAGGAATGCCGCAAACCGGTCAGATGAGTATGATGCCAGGGACGTCACAAATGGGTCAGATGGGTATGATGCCGCAACAGAATGGCGGATCGCCAATGGGTATGATGCCAGGTATGCCTCAATTAGGTCAGATAGGAATTCCTCAATACGGTGGAATGCCTCAAATGGGTCAAATGGGTATGATGCCACAAGGTCAAGGTTTAGGTAATATGCCAAACCCTTATTCTCAAGCACAATCCCGTGAATCTGAACAAGGTGATGCAGAGGAATCGGAAGAAAATGAATAGGGATAATAGAGACGGTTTCCGTGGAGATCGTCTTTTTTTAAAAAAAATGAAAGAGGCCGGTCTTGATATTATTGATTTTGGCTTTTTTCGTGATAATGTAATATGGATAAAAACATTAGAAGGAAAGTATGTTTTAAAAGGATTTCGCCGAGAAGAAACATGCAGAAAACAATTAAAGATCTCAAAATTATATAAAGGCCAGAAACCGAGAATTATGGGTACTTATACCGTTTTTCCAAACGATAAAGGGTATATAGAATTTAGAGAATACTTTTGGGCAATCATGCCTTTTTACAAAGGTGATGGTCTTCATTTTGGCAATCAGAAAGACGTTATTGCTGGAATGGACGCTATAAGCAGATTTCATTCCTTTTCAAAAAATCTTCCGTACGATGTATACAACAGTCTTTCAACTTATTCACTCTATAAAAAATGGAGTGAACGGTATGATGCATTTAAATATCATGCTAAAAAAGCTAGATGGAGCAAAGAGATGCAGCCTTTGATACCAGATATCCTCATGTGGGGAAAATGGTGTCTGGATCACTTTGATCACTCTGCAGTTGAATCCCTAGAAAAAAAAGCATATAAAAGAAGGGAAATCACACATGGGGATGTTGCACCTCACAATTTTGTTTTGAATAAAGAAAAGTCAAAAGAAGCATATCTAATCGATTTTGACCTTTTTGCAGCTGTTCCCCAAGCCTATGACTGGCTTCAATATGCAAATCGAATACTTCCTTTTTGGTATTGGTCTTATTCAAAAATGGAAGAGATGGGCAATCAGGATTATTTGAAATGGTTTAATAAAAAGTGGTTCGTTATTTGCTTGGTCTTCCCAACGGATTTATATAGAGAGTGGAACCGTGCACTGAAATCCGGAGATCAAGAGATGATTGAAGGTGTCGAAAAGTTTACGCTGCGTGATTTTTCGCACAGAAAAAAATTTGTGGATAGGATACTAAAAAAGATAAATTGATTTCATCCTACATTTAACAGATTATTTCATGCCTCCTCTTGCCACCCTAATAGGTGAAAGGAGGTTTTTCCATTGAAAACAATAGCGAAAACGCTCGCTTTTACTATCCTCGCTGGAGGTCTTGTGGGCTGTAACGGTGTAAATGAATCTCAGGACAGGAATGACAATGATGTTCGCCCAATTGGATATTATTCTAATGAGGGTGATAATCGCGGTGATCTTGACCGAGGCAGTGGATTCATTTCTGATATGGCAGATCGAGATACAAAAGATCATACCTCAACCTATCACGAGGATTATGATGGTGCTCTTGCTGAACGTATCGCCAATAAGGTGAATGACATTCGTGGTGTAGACGATGCTCACGTTATTCTTGAGGATAACAACGTCATTGTAGGAGTAGACACGAAGGAAAACAAAAAGGAAGAACTGACGAAAAAAGTCAGGGAAACCACAGCAAAGATGACACCAGATCGTGATGTAAAAGTTGTTTCAGATCAAAAGATTGTTGATCGTATTGAGAATGTCGATAATGACCTGCGTGATGGCCGTGCCTACACGGAAGTAGAAACTGATGTACGCGGAATCATGGGAGACATCGTAGATGCTGGAAGCAACCTTGGGAATGCGATAAAACGTCCTTTCGAGAATAATCGTTAAATATTAAGGGAACAGTTCGCTGTTCTCTTTTTTTGTTCATTGATAAGGAATTAGGGGGTGTGCTATGTTACAATAAGAAATAGAAACATACGCTCGGGTAAAGAGTTTAAGGGGAGAAAAAGTTGATAGAAAGCATTACAGGAAATGTAGAATACATAACAGCGGAATACATTGTCATAAACAATAACGGTATTGGATATAAAATAATTTGTCCAAACCCATTTATATATAAAATGAACGAACAAAAAAGTGTATACACTTATCATTATGTCAGAGAAGATGTACTTGCTTTATATGGGTTTAAAAATAGAAAAGAACGGGATCTGTTTTTAAAACTTTTAAATGTTTCTGGAATCGGTCCAAAAGGCGCTTTAGCGATTGTGGCATTTGGACAGCCGGAACAAGTTGTAAATGCGATTGAACATGAAGATGAAAAGTTTTTAACTAAGTTTCCTGGTGTTGGCAAAAAGACAGCTCGCCAAATGATACTAGATTTGAAAGGCAAGCTGTCAATATTTGCTGATGCTGATATAACGGAAGGTCTTTTTGCAGAGGTTGAGACTACAGGTGACGAACTCGATGAAGCGATTGAAGCTCTTACTGTTCTAGGTTACGGAAGAAAAGAGATCCAAAAGGTTTTACCGGAGTTAAAGAAAGAAAAAATGTCTGCCAATGAGTACGTAAAAGCAGCTTTAAAAAAGTTAATGAATGCATAAGGACGTGAGGATGGATGGAAGAGAGAATAGTTTCTTCAGAAGAACGCCAGGATGAAGCGGTCATGGAACTAAGTCTGCGTCCGGAGGCTCTAGATGAATACATCGGTCAATCATCAGTTAAGGATAACCTTAAGGTATTTATTAAAGCTGCAAGACTGAGGAATGAGCCGTTGGACCATGTGCTTCTTTATGGTCCTCCTGGCCTTGGAAAGACAACACTTGCTTCAATTATCGCGAATGAAATGGAAGTTAACCTGCGAACGACAAGCGGTCCCGCTATCGAGCGGCCAGGGGACCTTGCTGCCATACTGACATCCCTTGAACCGGGTGACGTGCTGTTTATCGATGAAATCCATAGGCTTTCACGTGCGATAGAAGAGATATTGTATTCTGCGATGGAAGACTTTTGTCTAGACATAGTTATTGGAAAAGGTGAAGTAGCCAGATCTGTTCGTTTGGATCTGCCGCCATTTACTCTTATCGGCGCCACTACAAGAGCTGGTTCATTATCTGCGCCGCTTAGAGATCGTTTTGGAGTGATGGCAAGACTGGAGTATTATAAACCAGATGAACTTTCTGAAATCGTGAGACGTACCGGTGATGTGTTTGGAATTAAAGTTGATGATCTCTCGGCTGAAGAAATAGCTAGAAGATCGAGAGGGACACCTAGGATTGCAAATAGACTTTTAAGAAGAGTGCGGGATTTTGTCCAAGTCGAGGGCAAAGATATGATTTCACTTCCAATTTGCCAAAAAGCACTGGAGATGCTTCAGGTTGACCGTTTAGGTTTGGATCATATTGACCATAAATTATTACTAGGGATCATTCATACTTACAAAGGTGGTCCTGTAGGCCTTGAAACCATATCTGCAACGATCGGTGAGGAATCCATGACGATTGAAGATGTTTATGAACCATATCTTCTGCAGATTGGTTTTTTGCAGCGGACTCCTAGAGGGAGAATGGTAACCGAACAGGCCTATCAATACTTTGGACTGGAGGCGTCCACTGAATGAACCGGCTTTTTATTATTGCAGGGATTGTTCTGATTATTATAGGATTAATAGGTACGTTTATTGGGAAACTCCCTGGAGACATGGTGTGGAAAAAAGGAAACACGACGGTTTATTTTCCTATAATGACCTCTATTATCATTAGCGTTGTACTTACATTTATCTTTATGATTATTGGACGATTTAAATAGAAAGCAGGAATTATATCAATGAAAGTAAATGATTTTGATTTTCATCTGCCAGAGGAACTGATTGCTCAAACACCGCTAGAGAACAGAACTTCATCAAGGCTGATGGTTTTAGATAAGGAAAATAAAAGTATAGAACATGAACATTTTTACGATTTGAAGAACCATTTAAAAAAGGGAGACTGCCTCGTATTAAATGATACACGAGTCCTTCCAGCCAGATTATTTGGCCAAAAGGCGGATACGGGAGCTAAAGTTGAAATTCTGCTTTTAAAAGAAGAAGGTCAGGATACTTGGGAAACGCTGGTTAAACCAGCTAAAAGGGTAAAACCTGGAACGGAAATCACGTTTGGTGATGGAAGGTTGCAAGCGGTTTGTGTAGGCGAAAGTGATCATGGAGGAAGGCATCTTAAATTTATCTACTCAGGGATTTTTTATGAGCTTTTAGATGATCTCGGCCAAATGCCGTTGCCTCCTTATATCAAGGAACAGCTTGAAGAAAAAGATCGTTATCAGACCGTGTATGCTGTTCATCAAGGTTCTGCTGCAGCTCCTACTGCAGGTTTGCATTTTACTGAAGAAATGATTGAAGAAATTAAAGCTTCTGGCGTTCATGTAACTTTTATTACGCTGCACGTAGGTCTTGGAACATTCCGGCCTGTAAGTGTTGAAGATATTCTTGAGCATGATATGCATGCAGAGTTTTATCAAATAACAAAAGGGACAGCTGAACTTTTAAATCATGTCCGTGAATCAGGCGGAAGAATTATAACGGTTGGGACTACAAGTACACGCACTTTAGAGACCGTTGCTAATAAATTTGATGGAAAATTTGAAGAGGACTCTGGATGGACTGATATATTTATTTATCCAGGATATGAATTCAAAGCTATTGATGGTTTGATTACGAATTTCCACTTGCCCAAATCGACATTAATCATGCTGGTAAGTGCATTTGCAAGTAAAGAGTTTGTTATGAAAGCATACAATGAAGCCGTTGAAGAAAAGTATCGTTTTTTCAGTTTCGGTGATGCGATGCTTATACTTTAAGGGGGATAATCTTTAGATGAAACCAGCTGTAACCTATGAATTAATAAAAACATGCAAACAGTCAGGTGCAAGACTTGGAAAAGTTCATACACCTCATGGCTCGTTTGAAACTCCTATCTTTATGCCTGTTGGCACGTTAGCTACTGTTAAAACAATGAGCCCCGAAGAGTTAAAAGAACTTGGTGCTGAAATTATCTTAAGCAACACGTATCATCTATGGCTGAGACCAGGTCATGATATCGTTAAGGAAGCCGGCGGACTGCATACTTTTATGAACTGGGACCGTCCCATTCTAACCGATTCTGGAGGTTTTCAAGTCTTTTCATTAAGTGATCTAAGAGAAATTAAAGAAGAAGGTGTTCATTTCAGAAACCACCTTAGCGGTGAAAAGCTTTTCCTGAGTCCTGAAGGGGCGATGGAAATTCAAAATGCATTAGGTTCTGATATAATGATGGCTTTTGATGAATGTCCTCCTTATCCAGCTGAATATGAATATATGAAGGCTTCAGTAGAACGGACAAGCAGATGGGCAGAACGCTGTTTAAAAGGACATGCCCGTCCACAGGATCAAGCGTTATTCGGCATCGTACAAGGTGGGGAATATGAAGAACTTCGAAAGCAGAGCGCTCGTGATCTTGTTTCATTAGATTTTCCTGGTTATGCAGTTGGAGGTTTGTCTGTTGGGGAACCGAAAGATGTGATGAATCGCGTTTTGGATTTCACAACGCCTCACTTGCCTGAAAACAAGCCTCGCTACTTGATGGGTGTTGGATCTCCAGACTCATTAATCGACGGAGCTATTAGAGGGATAGACATGTTTGATTGTGTACTGCCAACACGTATTGCGAGAAATGGAACATGTATGACAAGTGAAGGAAGGCTTGTCGTGCGAAATGCAAAATATGCCCGTGATTTCCGTCCGATCGATGAAAATTGTGACTGTCACGTATGCCGTACTTATTCCAGAGCATATATTCGTCACCTTGTGAAAGCAAACGAAACTTTTGGTTTTAGATTAACAAGTTACCATAATCTTTATTTTTTGGTAAACTTAATGAAGCAAGTCAGACAAGCGATCATGGAAGACAGACTTCTTGATTTTAGAAATGAATTTTTTGAAATGTATGGGTTTAACAAACCGAATGCTCGTAATTTTTAACCAATAGAAAGGGGTGAAGAAGAATGGATGCAATTAAAAGTTTATTGCCGATTATTTTTATGTTTGCAATTTTTTATTTCCTGCTAATCCGTCCACAGCAAAAGAGACAAAAAGCTGTTAAAGATATGCAGTCTAATTTGAAAAAAGGCGACAAAGTTGTAACAATTGGCGGTTTACACGGAACATTAGAGAGTATTGATGATACAATCGCAGTTATTCGTTCAAATGATGGAGCAAAATTAACATTTGACCGTAACGCTATCCGTGAAGTGAAAGAAGAAGCTGCACTATAACAAAAAAGTAAGACCCGTCGATTGACGGGTCTTATTTATATGCTTGTTTATGGCTGCTTAAATTAACACCCATTATTCCACCGATCATCGCTAATACAAGGAACAGAGCATGATACATATATTGCGATGAGTTAAATGTGCTTTGATACCCTAAATACTGTATTAGAAAAACAAGAAATGAAAACAGAAGACTTGTTCCACCTCCGAGCAGCCAGCCTTTGCTTTGTCCCTTTTTCCCTGAAATAAATCCTCCGATAAATAAAGATAAAAAAGATAATCCAATTGTTACCCATTTTAAAGACGACTCTGTCAGGCCAGTAAATCGCAATAAAAGTGAAAGAACTAAGCTGCAAACCATAATCATAAGAAGAATTGCTGCCAAACCGCGTCCCATTGAAGAAAACATATGTTTCATCCTCATTTTGTCCTCCTTATCCTGCAAGCTTTCTATATACCTTATTCATCTCTAATTAGAAATAGAAGTACAAGCAATTGATTTTCCCTCTACTTTCCATAATTTCAATACTTGGCAAAACCTTCGTATCATGATTTTTCATATCTGTGCCACACTAACAAAGAAAATAATATGGAAGGAGGGGAATTTATGGAGTTATATACGATTATCTTCAGGACGCTTTTTATATATTTTTTAATTGTTGTCGTATTTCGTATGATGGGTAAAAGGGAAATCGGAAAATTATCAGTGATCGATTTTGTCGTATCCATCATGATTGCTGAACTAGCCGTTATTTCGATTGAAGATCCGAAAATTCCAATGGTAAATTCCCTTGTATCCATATTTGTCTTACTGGGAATTCAGCTTATCCTGGCGATTATCTCTTTAAAAAGCAGAAAGATGAGAGAGCTTGTTGACGGGAAACCTTCTGTCATCATTAAAGAAGGAAAAGTAGATGAACAAGAAATGCGAAAACAGAGGTATAACTTTGATGATCTGCTAACGCAGTTAAGGGAAAATAATATTAGAAGTCTGAATGAAGTCGAATTTGGCGTATTAGAAACGACGGGTAAATTGTCAGTAATAAAAAAGAATGAAGATACTGAAAGAAGTCCTCTGCAGATGATCCTTCCTCTTGTATTAGACGGAAAAGTTCTGGAAGACAACTTGGAGAAAGTCGATAAGACAGCATTTTGGCTAAGGCAGGAATTAAAGAAAGCGGGATTTAAAGATATAAAAGGAATATCTTTTTGTACGTTAAATGAAGATGGTTCCTTATACGTGGACGAAAAGAATGAAAAAAAATAAAACAGCCTATATTGGCTGTTTTAAACCCATTTTTTGATTATAGGTATATGCTTAAGATCATCTTTACCTAAAAGCCTGAAGAAGATGAGTGTGAATAAATAAATTCCGCATGTAGCTGTAACGCATATTACAAGCCCGTGGACAGGAGGGAACTTCGGCATCATGAAGCGGTATAGATAGACTGCACCTGCTCCTGTAATAAATATTGAAAACAGAGAATAGGCAAAATCCTTAACCACAATCGTATAGCTTATCGCTTTAATAACGGTAGCAAAATGAAGCAATGTTACTACAACAATGCTAATGACGATTGCAAGCGCAGCACCCATTATGCCGAATTCAGGACGGGTGGCAAGTGCAAAAATAGCTGCAAGCTTTACTAAAGCACCAATTAGGCTGTTAATCATAGCAGATCTGGCAAGATCGAGTGCCTGAAGAACGGCTTGAAGAGGTCCTTGAAAATAAAGAAAAAAGAAAAAAGGCGTCATGATTTTTACATATGAAGCTGATGCCGGAGAATTGTACATTAAATCCATGATTGGCACCGCAAAAACATATAAGATAACAACAGCAATTCCACCAGAAAGCATAGACAATTTTAATGCCTGATTCAGTCTATGCTCGATAAGATGGTATTTTTTTTGTGCATTTGCTTCACTGATAGCAGGGACTAGAGAAACAGAAAGCGAATAGGTTATGAACGTTGGTAAAAATAATAAAGGAATTACGTAACCTGCCAGTTCGCCATATTGCGCAGTTGCGACAGCAGTAGTAACACCTGCGATCGCTAAACTGTTAGCAACAACAATCGGTTCAAAAAAGTATGAGACCGATCCGATCAGTTGACTTCCTGTTGTAGGAAGTGCGATATTCAATAAATCCCTAAGTGTCTGATGACCTTGTTTTAATTGTTTGAAAAAACCTTTTCGGATTCGCATCTTCTTTTTAACCTTAAACATGGAAAACATGTATAGAAGAGAAGCTAGCTCACCAATGATGACGGATATCATGGCTCCAGCTGCAGCGAAATGTACACCGTATGGAAGGAATAATCCTGTAAGCAGTGCTACCAGTGCAATTCTTACAACTTGTTCAATTACTTGTGAGTAAGCGGATGGCCGCATATTTTGAAGACCCTGAAAATATCCCCGCAAAACGGATGAAACAGCAACAACAGGAACAACGGGCGCAATCGCAAGTAACGGCCATATCGTCCGATCGTCTGTAAAAAAGTGTTCGGCTAACAAAGGAGCAGCAATAAATAACCCTATCGTAATAACGAAACTTAAAACTCCTGTTATCGCTAAAGATACGATTAATATTTTTCTTACCTTTGATCGATCTCCTGTTGCGTCGGCTTCAGCGACTAGCTTAGAGATAGCTATTGGAAGACCTAGCCGGGTCAGGGTAACAGCAAGCAAAAAAGTCGGGACCGCCATCATGTAGAGTCCGACACCTTCGTGTCCCATTACCCTGGCCATTACAATCCGGTTCACAAATCCGAGAATTCGCGTAATGAGCCCAGCTAAAATAAGCAATAATGTTCCTTGAACGAGTGTTTGTTTAGTCATGTTAACCTGTCCTTTCTGGGACAATCTCATATCTAACTATATGCACGATGAGTGAACCGTCATGACAGCTTGTTTCATATTGAAAGGGGAAGCGAATATGGAAAACATACATTTTACGGAATGGAGAGACGAAGTTCGGCCAGCAGTTAAAAGTAAAAAAGAGGAATTTCATTATTTGGGTTATGAAAGTGTTACAGAGGAAGAAATTTGGAATTGTGTTTTGGCCAGATTGAAGAAAAAGAAAGAAGAACCTCGTCTGCATATACTAGTAGATTATATTTTGTCACTTTCACTTAATGATTTTATGACTTGGCTGACGATCCAGTCTTATAAAGAGGATGTTAAAAAGTAAAAGGGGCTGTTCCAAAAGTAAGGTAAACTTACTTTTGGCAGCCCAATTTTTTATTTTTACAAAATAAAAAATATATAAAATCCTTGGATTCCAACTATCTTATCAGGATTTTTTCATAAACTCTGTTGCTCTTGGAAGTGGTTGATTTCCGTTCCAGGATGCTCCCTTTCCGCGGGGCGTCCGGTGACCCCCCTGGCACGTTGCGCCTTAGGGATCTCACCTTCAAGGAATTATATGTGCTCCTGCGTCTGCAAGCAAAACAGCATCTAAGTTTGTTTCTCGTCGCATGCCTTGCAAGAAGTATATTCAGGTAGCTGGCACGCAGGAGTCTCGCACCTTGCACTCCAAACAACTACCTAAGAAGCGACTTTACAAAAACATCCAAAATGCAACAATTTTTGAGAAATTATCCTAATAAAAAGAAGTATGACCACAAAAGTTTTTATGCTTTTGAGCCATCACCTTTTTTCATTTTATTTATGAATATTTCCTGGACAAATTGACAGAAAAAAACAACAATCGCTATAATGGGAAGGGTTAGTATTCGTACTTATACATAGTGTTGTTTTTGATGCAGCATGAAGGAGGTTTCTTGAAGTGGTAAAACGGAGTAAGATTGTTATCTTTTTTGTGGTGCTTCTAATGTTTGCCGCACTTATAGGTCTAACAACAGAAAAGATTGTAAAGGGAACAAAGCTCGGACTTGATCTTCAGGGCGGGTTTGAAGTGCTTTATGAAGTAAAGCCAGTCAAAAAAGGTCAAAAGGTTACAGAAGATACGCTAAAGAGTACTGTAGAAGCATTAAATAGCCGTATCAATGTCCTTGGAGTTTCAGAACCGGAAATCCAAATCGAGGGTAATAACCGGATTCGTGTGCAGCTGGCTGGCGTTACTGATCAGAACAAAGCGCGTGAATTATTGTCTACACAAGCTGAATTAACGTTCCGTGATGTTGATGATAAAGTGCTTCTTGATGGTTCTGATCTTAAAGGGAACGGAGCAAAACAAACGTTTGAGCCTAATGCCAACAAGCCGATCGTGTCCTTGAAGCTTAAAGATGCTGATAAATTTGCTAAAGTAACTGAAGAAATATTAAAGCGTCAGCCTCAAGGAGAAAATCGTTTAGTTATCTGGCTGGATTATGAAAAAGGGGATTCTTTTAGAGAAGAAGTTAAAAAAGAGATGGCAGGAAAAGAGCCTAAATATATTTCTGCTCCTTTTGTACATGAAGTTCTTACACAGAGCGATGTTACGATAACGGGTGATTTTTCAGTGGAAGAAGCCCAAAGTCTTGCTAAGATTTTAAATGCAGGTGCACTTCCTGTTAAGCTTGATGAAGTATATTCAACGTCGATCGGTGCCAAGTTTGGTGAAAAAGCATTAAATGAAACAATTTTCGCTGGCTTTATTGGTATAGCTGTAATCTTCTTATTTATGCTGATCTTCTATCGAGTACCAGGAATAATAGCAGTCTTAACTTTAACGATTTATATATGGTTGATATTAGCCATATTCTACTTGATGAATGGTGTATTAACGTTGCCTGGTATCGCTGCACTTATACTAGGTGTAGGTATGGCGGTTGATGCCAACATTATTACGTATGAACGTATCAAAGAAGAATTAAGGAGTGGTAAATCCGTTTTAAGCGCATTTAAAGCCGGAAACCGCCGATCATTTACAACAATTTTTGATGCGAATATTACAACGATCCTCGCTGCTGCTGTTTTATTTGCATATGGAACAAGTTCTGTAAAAGGATTTGCATTAGTACTGATCATCTCAGTTCTAGCAAGCTTTATCACAGCCGTTTTCGGAACAAGACTTTTCCTTGGATTATGGGTGCAGTCTCGTTTAATGGATAAAAAGCCAGGTTTGTTTGGTGTAAAGGAGAGTGACATCCGTGCGCTTTAAGTACGATTTTGTAAAAAACAGAAACCTTTACTTTATTATTTCTACTCTCCTGACAGTTATAGGGCTTGTATTCTTGCTGGTAACAGGTTTGAGACTGGGTATTGATTTTGAAAGTGGATCCCGTGTAAATATTCATGCGAATGAACCATTGACAAACGAGCAGGTTCTATCGGAGTTTGAAGACTTAGGTATCGAAGACGCAACAGTTGTACTGGCAGGAAAAAATAACAACCAAGCAAATATCTCTTTTAAAGGAGTACTTTCAAAAGAAGAAATAGCAAAGTTGAACACTCATTTTGAAAAAGAATACGGTGAAACACCGAGTATAAGTACAGTTACTCCGACAGTCGGTCGTGAACTAGCACAAAATGCGGTAATAGCTGTAGTAATTGCTTCAATAGGAATCATCATCTATGTAGCATTTCGGTTTGAGTGGTCAATGGGAGTTGCAGCAGTAATTGCCCTGCTGCATGATGCTTTTATGATCATTGCAATTTTCAGTATGTTCCGGATTGAGGTGGATCTGCCTTTTATAGCCGCCGTACTTACAATTGTAGGTTATTCCATTAACGATACTATTGTAACGTTTGACCGTATCCGAGAGAACATGAGGCTGGAAAAAGTTAAAACACAAGAAAAGCTAGCTGAAATTGTAAATCGAAGTATTCATGAAACATTAGGTCGTTCTATAAACACTGTACTAACAGTTGTTATTGCAGCCTTAGCATTATTGATATTCGGTGCGGAATCAATACGGAATTTCTCAATTGCACTATTGATTGGATTAACGTTTGGTGCTTATTCCTCAATTTTTATTGCTTCACAGCTCTGGTATGTTTTAAAGGCACGTCAATTGAAAAATAAAAAGACGCGTCCTGTTGAAGCAGAACCAAAAATCTAAAGTAAATATCGATTCATAAATTGTCACCTCTTATCCTGTTTTGTATAATGAATAGGTTAAGAGGTGATTTTTATGCTGGAGCCAAGAACGAGGTGGAAGATTCAAGAAACTTCGGAAGAAAAGGCAAAATGGTTGTCGCAAGAAATGGATATTCCGCTATTGATTGCAAATCTATTAGCGATACGAGGAATAGATTCTATAGAGAAAGCTCGAGCTTTTTTGAAAATAGATACAAATCAATTTCATGATCCATTTTTATTAGATGGCATGAAAGAGAGTGTTGATCGGATACATAAAGCGGTTGAATCGAATGAAAAGATTCTTGTTTTTGGTGACTATGATGCAGACGGTGTAAGCAGTACAACCGTTATGTATTATGCACTTAAAGAATTAGGTGCCGATTTCAACTATTATATTCCAAACCGGTTTACAGAAGGCTATGGTCCAAATGAGCCAGCGTTAAGAAAAGCAAAGGAAGACGGATATACACTTGTGGTTACAGTTGATACCGGAATTTCAGCTGTTCATGAAGCTGCGTTTGCAAAAGAGATTGGGCTTGATTTCATTATTACCGATCATCACGAGGCCCCCCCTGTATTGCCAGACGCCTATAGCATCATTAACCCTAAAAAGCCTGGATGTACATATCCATTTTCTGGTCTTGCAGGTGTTGGTGTTGCGTTTAAAGTAGCTCATGCATTACATGGAAACCCTCCAATGCACTTGCTGGATTATGCTTGTATAGGTACAATTGCAGATCTTGTTCCTTTAGTAGATGAAAATAGAATCATAGCTAAGCTTGGAATTGAAGCTTTATCAAAAACAGACAAAATTGGCTTGCAGGAACTTTTAAAAGTTGCAGGGCTTTATGAAAAAGAATTAACAGCAGAAGATGTTGGTTTTGCTGTTGGGCCTCGAGTCAATGCTGCAGGAAGGCTTGGATCAGCGATGCCTGTAGTTGAATTGTTTACATCAAATGACCGTGAGCAATCAGCAATGCTCGCTGAAGAAATTGATTCTGTAAATAAAGAACGCCAGGCGATCGTAAATGAAATAACGAAAGAAGCGATTGCCATGGTGGAAGAAAGTTTTCCTCCTGAAGAGAATGAAGTGCTTGTTCTTGCGAAAGAGGGCTGGAATCCAGGGGTAATCGGGATCGTTGCATCAAGGCTTGTAGAGAAATTCTACCGCCCTACCATCGTGTTGTGTTTAGACCCGGAAAGAAGAACGGCAAAAGGGTCAGCACGAAGCATACAAGGCTTTGATATGTTTGAAAATCTTTCTGAGTCCCGCGATATCCTTCCTCACTTTGGAGGGCATCCGATGGCAGCAGGTATGACATTGGCTCTTGATGATGTTGGCATTCTCAGAGAGCGGTTAGTAAAGCAGGCGAAAGAAATTCTAAAACCAGAAGATTTCTTGCCAGTGACGATGATCGATCTAACAGCTTCTTTAGATGAGATTTCTTTAGATACGGTAGAAATGCTTAGTACGCTGGCTCCATTTGGTATCGGAAATCCTTCGCCGCGGGTGCTTATTGATCAAGTGCCGATCCGCGAGATGAAAAAAATAGGGAGTCAGTCTAACCATCTAAAATTACAAGTCGGAAATGGCGAGATGTCTGTCCTGGATTGTATTGGATTTCAAAAAGGCCATTTACTTGATGAGATGACGCCTTACTCCATACTTTCACTTGTTGGCCAAATACAGTTGAACGAATGGAACGGATACAGAAAACCTCAAATGCTTCTGGAAGACCTTTCAGTTCCACATTTTCAGCTGTTTGATTATCGTGGCTTAAAAGATGCAGGAAAAAGGCTAAAGGATCTGCCAAAAGCAAAAACACATTATATAACATTTAACGATAATACTTTGACAGAGCTGGGATTGGAGAGCTTGTCTTCGCAAACAATAAATGGAAAAGAATTAGCAGGACTCCCAAATAACAGTTTTCAAAATAAGTATATTGTCTTTTTAGATGTTCCTTGTTCACTTGCAAAGTTTGCTGAAATAATCGAAACAAAAGGTGAACCGGCCAGGATCTATGCCGTTTTTCACCAAAACGCAGATCACTTTTTCACAACATTGCCGACACGAGAGCATTTTAAATGGTACTATGGTTTCTTGGCTAAAAGAAAAAAATTCGATGTTCAGAAAGATGGAACAGAACTAGCAAGGTGGAAAGGCTGGTCTAAAGAAACAATAGATTTTATGTCACAGGTGTTTTTTGAGCTGGGTTTTGTTACAATAGACGATGGTGTAATTACAATAAATAGTGAACCAGGAAAAAGAGAACTTGATAGCTCTGAAACTTATCAGAAAAAGTTTGAACAGGCAGATATAGAAAATCAGCTCGTTTATTCTTCCTATCATTCATTAAAAAGCTGGTTTACAGAGCAAGCTCGGCCAAAAGCGAGTTTGTAATTTTCAGGAGGCAAAGATTCATGGATTATAAGCCGTATATTTCAGTAGTAAATGATTTTCCTATCGAAGGAATTCGCTTCAAAGATATTACCTCTCTTATGTCAGATGGAGCTGTATATAAAAAAGCGATGGACGATATTGCAGAATATGCAAAAGAAAAAGATGTTGATGTTATTGTCGGACCTGAAGCACGAGGTTTTATTGTAGGCTGTCCGGTTGCATACACGCTTGGATTAGGATTTGTTCCAGTTCGTAAAGAAGGCAAGCTTCCCCGCGAAGTGATCAAAGTTGATTATGGTCTTGAGTATGGCAAGGATGTACTTACAATGCATAAAGATGCTATCAAGCCAGGTCAAAAAGTTTTAATCACTGACGACTTGCTCGCAACTGGCGGAACGATCGAAGCAACGATCAAGCTTGTTGAAGAGCTTGGCGGAATTGTTGCAGGGATTGCATTCATGATTGAATTAACATATTTAGATGGCCGCAGCAAGCTTAATGGTTATGATATTTTCACATTAACCCAATACTAAGTATAAAGAGAAAGAGCACTAGTTTTGTGCTCTTTTTTACATTCCTGTCACAAAAATTGCCCATTCATTCGACAAATTTCGTTTTTCGCTTTACATGAGGGTTCAATTTAACGATAATAGAAGCAATATACAATGACAACGTAAGGTGATTCCATGACGATTGAGCAAGTGTTGCAAAAAGCGGAAAGCTATCTGTCAAAAGACGATATCGCTTTTATAACAAAGGCTTATGAATACGCAAAAAGTGCGCACGAAGGACAATTCCGTAAATCCGGAGAGCCGTATATCCACCATCCTGTTGAAGTAGCGGGTATTCTGGTGAACCTGCAAATGGATCCTGTAACAGTAGCAGCAGGGTTTCTTCATGATGTTGTTGAGGATACGTCCGTCACATTAAAGGATATTTCTAATCAATTTAACGAAGAAGTGGCAATGCTGGTTGATGGTGTTACAAAACTTAAAAAGATTAAGTTTAAGTCCAAAGAAGAGCAGCAAGCAGAGAATCATAGAAAAATGTTTGTTGCAATGGCGCAGGATATACGCTGTATTTTAATTAAACTCGCTGACCGGCTTCATAACATGCGTACGCTAAAACATATGCCAAAAGAAAAACAGATACAAAAAGCGAACGAAACTTTGGAAATCTTCGCTCCGCTCGCTCATCGTCTCGGTATTTCGACGATTAAGTGGGAGTTAGAAGATGTTTCTTTGAGATACCTAAATCCTCAGCAATATTATAGGATTGTAAATTTGATGCAGCAAAAACGGGCTGAGCGTGAAGAGTATGTTCAGCAAGTTATGGACGAGATGAAATCCAAGCTGAAGGAAGTCCAGATTACCGTTGATATTTCTGGAAGACCGAAGCATATATACAGTATTTATCGGAAGATGGCGAAGCAAGGTAAACAGTTTAATGAGATCTATGATCTTCTCGCTGTTCGGATTATCGTCCAGAATATTAAAGACTGCTATGCGGCACTTGGTATTATTCATACATGCTATAAGCCGATGCCTGGCCGTTTTAAAGACTATATAGCTATGCCTAAAGCAAATATGTATCAGTCACTTCATACTACTGTAATCGGACCAAAAGGCGATCCTTTAGAAGTCCAGATCCGTACCTCAGATATGCACCGTGTAGCAGAATACGGGATTGCTGCACACTGGGCTTATAAAGAGGGAGCTACAAAGGCTCCTGTCAGCTCTTTTGAAAATAAATTGACTTGGTTCCGTGAAATATTAGAATGGCAGAACGATGTTGTTGATGCGGAAGAGTTTATGGAATCACTAAAAGTGGACCTATTCTCAGACATGGTCTTCGTTTTCACTCCTAAAGGTGATGTTTATGAACTGCCGTCTGGGTCAGTCCCGATTGACTTTGCTTACCGCATTCATACCGAGATCGGAAACAGGTGTATTGGTGCCAAAGTAAACGGAAAGATGGTTACACTTGATTACCGCTTGAAAACCGGGGATATTATTGAGATCTTAACGAGCAAACATTCCTATGGTCCCAGCCAGGATTGGCTTAAGATTACGCAAAGTTCACATGCGAAGAATAAGATCCGTCAATGGTTTAAACGTGAGAAAAGAGAAGAAAACGTAGCTAAAGGGAAAGAGCTTGTTGAAAAAGAAATCAAGAACCGCGGCTATGATTTAAAAGAAATTTTCACAACTGAAAACCTGCAATATGTAGCTCAAAAATATAACTTTGCAGGCGACGAAGATATGTATGCTGCTGTCGGCTATAATGGCATTACCGCAGCACAAATCGCTACTCGCTTAACCGATAAAGTCCGACGTAAAAAAGAGCAGGATCCTGATAATTCCGAACTCCTGGATGCAATCAGGGATTCGGCAGATAAGCCTGAAGTAAAACGAAGAACGGACTCCGGCATCGTTGTTAAAGGCATCGATAACATGCTGATTCGTCTATCTAAATGTTGTAATCCGGTACCGGGTGATGAAATTGTCGGATATATTACAAAAGGGCGAGGCGTTTCTGTCCATCGTGAAGATTGTGTCAACGTCCACAATGAAGATGCACAAGTACGATTGCTTCCTGTTGAATGGGAGGGCAATCTTGAGCAGCCGAAAAATTATAATGTTGACATTGAGATTAATGGATTTGACAGACGCGGTCTGCTAAATGAAGTCCTTCACGCTGTTGCCGAAACAAAGACAAACATTACAGCTGTAAGCGGAAAATCAGACCGAAATAAGATGGCGACAATCAGTATGTCTATTTCAATTCACAATGTTAGTCATTTGCAAAAAGTAGTTGAACGTATTAAGCGGATCCCAGACATTTATGCAGTAAGACGTATTATGCAATAGGTATAGGGAAGTGACCTCAAAATGAAAATAGTGCTTCAGCGAGCCAAAAATGCAGCTGTTTCTGTAGATTCTGAAGTAAAAGGGCAAATAGACAGCGGCTTATTGCTTTTGGTAGGCGTCACACATGAAGATACAGAAAAAGACGCTGATTATTTAGCTGAAAAAATTATTAATTTACGTATCTTTGAAGATGAAAACGGCAAGATGAATCTATCATTAAAAGATACAGAAGGCAGTATCCTTTCGATTTCACAATTTACGTTATATGGGGATACGAAAAAGGGCAGAAGGCCGAATTTTATGGAGGCTGCTAAGCCGGACCATGCTAAACAAATTTATGATTATTTCAATGAAAAGATAAAGACATTAGGAGTCCGTGTCCAAACGGGTGTTTTTGGTGCGATGATGGATGTTGAATTCACTAATGACGGTCCTGTGACATTAATCATTGATTCTAGAGCTTAAGAAAAAGAAATGAATGAAACCTTCGCCTTGATGGACAGACTAACCAAAAAGGCGGAGGAGTTTTTTTATGAGACAGAATCGCAAGGGCATTGAAGGAGTATCACAATGGAAACAGGTAAGTTTTCATGATTTTATTTCTTTAGAAAAATCGGCAAACAACATGGAGCTTGCTGAAGAATTCGGGTTGGATCTTTATCAGGTCAATCAGCTAAAGAAAAAAATAAAACGAGAAAACTATTGACATATAGCCCCTTTGAAAAGTATGATAATCTACAATTCCAAAATGATAAAACTGATGACGAAGAAAAGTATCTTTACCCCACAGGGTTAGAGAGGAAATGCCTCGGCTGAAAGCATTTCTACCTGATGATAAAGTGAAAGACACTTCATAGGTTTTAATTCGAACGGTTAGTTTAAACCTCAGTAGAGTTACACGTGGGCAATCGTTACTTGCAAAATGAGGAAGCATTTTTTGCTTCGAAGCAGGGTGGCACCGCGGGAACTCCCGTCCCTTATGAAATCGTTGATTTCATGAGGGATGGGAGTTTTTTTATTTTTATTCATAATTAATTTTAATTAACATTCGGGAGGATGAAACGAAATGAGTATTAATATTCCAAGGGGAACTAAAGATATTCTCCCAGGAGAAGTGGAAAAGTGGCAAATAATTGAGAGAAAAGCAAAAGAAGTATCTGCAAGATTTAATTACAAAGAAATCCGCACACCTGTTTTTGAGCACACTGATTTGTTTCAAAGAGGAGTAGGGGATTCTACAGATATCGTTCAAAAAGAAATGTATACGTTCACGGACCGAGGAGACAGAAGCTTAACTCTTCGTCCAGAAGGAACGGCACCAGTAACACGATCTTACGTTGAAAATAAATTGTTCGGACTTCCAGGCCAGCCTGTAAAGCTTTATTACATCCAGCCGATGTTCCGCTATGAAAGACCACAGGCAGGACGCTACCGCCAGTTCGTTCAATTCGGGATTGAGGCAATGGGTTCAGCTGATCCAGCGATAGACGCAGAGGTTATTTCCCTAGCTATGACGGTTTATCAAGAACTCGGATTGAAGAAACTTCGATTAGTGATAAATACACTTGGTGACGCAGATAGCAGAAAGGCTCATAAAGATGCATTAATTGCTCACTTCGAACCAAGAATTGAAGAGTTTTGTTCTGATTGTCAAAACCGTTTAACAAAAAATCCGCTTCGTATTCTTGACTGTAAAAAAGACCGCAATCACGAACTTATGAAGACGGCACCTTCTATTTTAGAGTATTTAAATGAAGAATCTAAAAGCTATTTTGATCAAGTAAAAACATCATTAGATGATATGAACATTCAATATGTAATCGATCCAACACTAGTGAGGGGTCTAGATTACTATAATCACACAGCATTTGAAATTATGAGCGAAGCTGAAGGCTTTGGTGCAATAACAACATTAAGCGGCGGCGGAAGATACAACGGTCTTGTTGAAGACTTAGGCGGCCCTGCAACGCCAAGCATTGGTTTTGCGATGAGTCTCGAACGCCTTCTCTTAGCACTTGAGGCTGAAGGCATCACATTAGAAACTGAGGAAGACCTAGATTGTTATGTTGTTGCACTTGGAGACGATGCAAAGAAAAAGTCAGTCTCTATCTTAAATGACCTTCGGAATGCTGGAATAAAAAGTGATAAAGATTACTTAGATAAAAAAATGAAAGCACAGTTTAAAGCAGCGGACCGCTTAAAAGCAAGATTTGTAGCTATTTTAGGGGAAGAAGAACTCTCTAAAGGAATTATTAACGTGAAGAATATGGAATCCGGGGAACAAAAAGAGATTCGTATAGAGGAATTGAGCACTTTTGTTAAGCAAGGAAAATAAGGAGGATACATCTTATGGAATATCGCACACATCAATGCGGAAAAATTACTGAACAATATATTGGTGAAAAAGTAACAATAACTGGCTGGGTGCAAAAAAGACGCGATCTTGGCGGACTGATCTTTATCGACCTGCGTGACCGATCAGGGATCGTGCAAATCGTATTTTCACCTGAAGTTTCTGCTGAAGCTTTGGAAACAGCTGAGAAGGTAAGAAGTGAATATGTACTCACAGTTACAGGAACGGTTCTAGAAAGAGATCAAAGTACGGTGAACCCTGCAATGAACACAGGTAAGATTGAAATTTCAGGAGAAGAAATTAAAATCTTAAACAGTGCGAAAACACCTCCTTTTTCCATTAGTGAAGATATGGAACTGAATGAAGATATACGTTTGAAATATCGTTACTTAGACCTTCGCCGTCCAGTGATGCAGGAAACTTTGAAAATGAGACACGAAGTTACCCGTTATATCCGTAACTTTTTAGAAACAGAAGAATTCATGGAAATGGAAACTCCGATGCTTACGAAAAGCACGCCTGAAGGAGCACGTGACTATCTTGTGCCAAGCCGTGTACATCCGGGAGAATTTTATGCTTTGCCGCAATCACCTCAATTATTTAAACAGCTTTTAATGGTTGCAGGATTTGAAAAATATTATCAAATCGTTCGCTGTTTTAGAGATGAGGATCTGCGTGCAGACCGTCAGCCTGAATTTACTCAAGTCGATATCGAAACATCGTTCATGGGACAGGAAGCGCTTCTTTCAATGATGGAAGAAATGATGACAGGATTAGTTAAAAAAGTGAAAGGTGCGGATATTCCAAAACCTTTCCCAAGAATGACTTACAAAGAAGCGATGGACCGTTATGGTTCAGATAAGCCTGATACTCGTTTTGGACTTGAACTCATCAATGTTTCTGATGTTGTAAAGCAATCTGGTTTTAAAGTATTTGCTGCTGCTGTTGAAAACGGCGGAGAAGTTAAAGCGATCAATGTAAAAGGAAAAGCTGCTGATTATTCCAGAAAAGACATTGATGGTCTTACTGAGTTTACGGCTCGATACGGAGCTAAAGGTCTTGCATGGATGAAAGTGGAAGCGGATGGTTTGAAAGGTCCAATCTCCAAGTTCTTTAACGAAGAAGATGCAGCTAATCTTACAAATGCATTAAATGCTGAAGAAGGAGATTTACTTCTGTTTGTAGCGGATAAGTCTTCTGTTGTAGCAGATAGTCTCGGAGCTCTTCGTCAAAAATTAGGAAAAGACCTGGGATTAATTGATCAGTCAAAATTCAACTTCTTATGGGTCGTTGACTTCCCGCTTGTAGAGTATGATGAGGATGCAGAGCGCTATGTTGCATTACACCATCCTTTTACAATGCCAAAGACTGAAGATCTTCATTTAATGGATTCAAATCCATCAGAAGTTAGAGCACAAGCATATGACCTAGTTCTTAACGGATATGAGTTAGGCGGAGGGTCGCAGCGTATCTACGAACGTGATGTACAGGAAAAAATGTTTAAAACATTAGGATTTAGTGAAGAAGGTGCTCGCGAGGAATTTGGTTTCCTACTTGATGCTTTTGAATATGGTACCCCACCACACGGCGGTATAGCACTTGGTCTGGACCGTATGGTGATGCTGCTGGCAGGAAGAACTAACTTAAGAGACACCATTGCTTTCCCTAAAACAGCATCCGCATCATGTCTTCTGACAAATGCTCCATCACCTGTAAATGAAAAGCAATTGGATGAGCTTCATTTAGGTTTAAATTTAAAGAAAGAGTCAAATTAATGAAAATTTAGAAAAATAAGAATTGTTTTTTACGAAGACACATTTTGTCTTGTAAATGATGATTTCCTATGATAGTATTTATTTAAACGATGGGTCCTATGATGACCGTTTACAACCCGAAAGTTTTGAGCCAACATTATTTACTTGGGAGCTTGTGTTTTCTCACAGCGTCCACGCCCTGAAAGATAGGGGACGGACAAAATGCGAAACAGGGCACCCACCTGCGAGAGCAGGTTCAAAACTAAGGGAAGACGGCATTTTTGGGGCTCATTTTTTGTGCGTCTAAATTAAACCGAGTAAGCATATTGATTTTGTTTTGAAAAGTGGATATGCTGATAAAGATGCATTTTCTTTATTCATGTGCACTTTGAAAGGAGATTTAAATTAGTTATGCTTTATCAATTTTCAAGAAATGAACTTGCAATAGGAAAAGATGGAATTGACGTTCTAAAAAACACAACTGTAGCTGTACTGGGAATCGGAGGAGTTGGTTCATTTTCAGCAGAAGCTCTTGCCCGATCAGGTGTAGGACGTTTAATCCTTATAGATAAAGACGATGTAGACATCACCAATGTCAATCGTCAAATACATGCTCTAGTTACTACAGTAGGACAGCCGAAGGTCGATTTAATGAAAGAAAGGATTGCTTTAATTAATCCTGAGTGCGAAGTTATCGCCCTAAAGATGTTCTATACAGAAGAAACATATGAACAAATTTTTGAATACGGCTTGGATTTTGTAGTTGATGCTTCTGATACGATTTCTTATAAAATTCATTTAATGAAGGAATGTCTTAACCGTAAGATTCCGATCATCTCAAGCATGGGTGTAGCAAATAAGATGGATCCAACAAAGCTCCAAATTACTGATATTTCTAAAACCAGCTATGACCCAATCGCAAAGGTTATTCGCCAGCGACTTAGAAAAGAAGGAATTACGAAAGGTATTCCTGTAGTATTTTCAGACGAAAAACCGATTCAGATTCGTGAGGAAATCAGGCAGGAAATCGTTCCTGAGAATGCACCAGGAATCCGTAAAGCTAAAATGCCGCCATCATCCAACGCATTTGTTCCATCCGTATCAGGTTTGTACATGGCTGGGTATGTAATCAATAAAATTATCGAGAAAAATAACATTAAAGTGGAACGAATTCGATAAAATTATAAAGCTGACCGTAAAGTACACGTCTGATTGTACTATTGCAGGGCAGCTTTTCTGCTTTTTAAAATTTATTAATTTTGTTTTGCGTGAATATGCTTGTTTTCTGCGTGGAAGTAAAAGGACTTTGCGTGAAACAGAAGGTAAAACGCGTGAAAGTCGAAGCAGTTGGCGTGAAACCTAGAGTTGTTGAACGAACGTGTAAAAATTTTAGATCATTTCTAAAATATTGTAGCTTTTGAACATTTTTTGAGGTGTATGCTTCTTTGACTAGTTTATTGGAGCGCAAGGTGCGAGACTCCTGCGGGATTAGCGTGCCACCTACATGATTATACATCTCGTAAGGCATGCGACGAGGAAGCCGGCGTCGGCAGGGTTTTTGGCAGACGCAGGAGCACAGATACTTCCTTGTGAGA
Organism: Fictibacillus sp. NPDC058756; assembly: GCF_042746035.1. Taxonomy (NCBI): domain Bacteria; kingdom Bacillati; phylum Bacillota; class Bacilli; order Caryophanales; family Fictibacillaceae; genus Fictibacillus; species Fictibacillus sp. NPDC058756. Next base: position 1,319,561 of record NZ_JBHYPU010000001.1, read on the forward strand.
CCCCGGCAGGCTTGTTTAGCCTAGGGTGCTCACCGCACGTCCTGCGGAAAGCGAGCATCCTGGAGCGCAAATCAACACTTCTAATAGCAACAGTGTTTACGAAAATTTTAGAACACGTACCGTAAAACATTACGCATATTCCGGAATTTCCTAAATAAAAAGGCTAAACTCAAACAATTCATCGTCTGAGTTTAGCCATAATTTATTTCGCCAGCTTCTCTAAGTTCCCGTTTTTATCCATTCGGAAGCTTTGATTTGATTCTTCATCCTGAAATAGAACCATCTTTCGTGCTCGGTCCATAATCTGAATAAGAGCTTGATAATCTTCTTGAACAGTTTGATGTTCTTTCTCAAGGACAGAAAGCTGTTCTTTCATTACCTTGTTCTGCTGAAGCAATTCGTTCATCTGCAAACGAAGCTCCATGTTTTCCTGTACAAGCTTTCCGCTCGACATTCCGTTTCTTTTTAAGCCACTAAGGAAGTCTATTACTTCATCCAATGTTAATTCTTCTTGTTTACTAGGTTGCGGCGCTTGATAACTAGAATTGGCAGATGCAGCTGGTATATTGTTTACTGCTGGTACAGCAGGTTTTGCGGCAGGCTGTGTGTCATATACATTTGAAGATGCAGTTGCTCCTCTATCATACGTATAAGGGGTTTTAAAGAATTCCTCAGGATGATAGGTTTCATCATCATGCATCTGCGGTGTTTGAACTGGCTGAATGGCTGGCTTCGATACAGTTTTGGACTGCGGCTGCTGCTGTGACTTAGCTAGAGCACGCTGGCGTTCTTTTCTTTGCTTTTTAGCAATCTTTAAAGCTTGTTCATATTTCTTCCTGACGATCGCATTCCACCTGAAACCAACTGCAGCACTCGTCCTTTCTAATTTATCTCCAACCTCTTCAAAGGCATGAAGCTGTGTACTTCCTTCACGGACATGGCGCAAAACCGTTTCGGCCAAGAGCAGATCGTCTTCTTCTGACCAAGCGTCCTGTCTGATTTTTGACACGTAAATCCTCTCCTTAGCTTTTATAAGGCATTTCTCTGAAAGATTGTTGCTTTTTTTATTCTCATCGTTGATAAGTTGATTGGAGTGCAAGGTGCGAGACTCCCGCGGGATTAGCGGGACAGGTGAGACTCCTAATGGTGCGAAGCGCCAAGGAGGCTCACCGCACGCCCCGCGGAAAGCGAGCATCCTGGAACGGAAATCAACCACTTTCAAGAGCAACAAAGTTTTGCAAAAAGAGCCTTTAAAATATCGTTTAATATTTTCATGTTTACCAAAGAGAGAAAATCCTATACACTTAGGAACAAAAATTTTGCTAGTTTGATAAGACAGTTAAAAGAATGATAGATTTACTCACCTTTTTTCTTACGGTCATTAAAATAATCCAATCTTCTTTTAATATTTCTTTCATATCCCCGTTCAGTCGGTTCATAAAATGATTTTCCAAGCATGTGCTGTGGTAAATATTCTTGCGGTACATAGCCATCTTCAAAATTATGAGGGTATTTATAGTCAGCGCCATGGTTCAATTCTTTGGCACCTTTATAATGAGCATCACGAAGATGAATGGGTACAAGACCTGTTTTTTCTTTTTTTACAGCTTCTAATGCTTTATCAATCCCTAAAATAACTTTGTTGCTTTTTGGAGCGGTTGCTAAATAAAGCGTTGCTTCTGCAAGCGGTATTCTTGCTTCTGGCATTCCGATAAAGTCAGCTGCATAGCTGGCAGCCTGTGCAACCAGTAAAGCGTTAGGGTCAGCCAGGCCAATATCCTCTGCTGCATGAACCATTAGACGGCGTGCAATAAAACGTGGATCTTCGCCTGCATAAATCATTTTGGCAAGCCAGTATAGGGCAGCATCAGGATCTGAACCGCGAATGCTTTTAATAAATGCAGAGACTGTATCATAATGATTGTCTCCTTTTTTATCATATTGAAGAACTCTTTGCTGTATAGATTCTTCTGCAATTTCCAGTGTGATATTGATATCACCATTCTTATCCGGGTTTGTCGTAAGTACAGCGAGTTCCACAGCATTAAGTGCAGTCCGTGCATCTCCGTTTGCTATAGAAACGATGTGATTCAATGCTTTTTTTTCCATCTTAACCGGGTGCTTTCCATATCCTCTTTCTTTATCATTCAGTGCTTGCTCAATAATTTTTGCGATATGTTGGTCTGTTAACGGTTCAAATCGGAATAGCCTGGATCTTGACAATAGTGCTGGATTGATTTCAAACATCGGGCTTTCCGTTGTGGCGCCGATTAATATTACTGTTCCATCTTCTACAAAAGGAAGAAGGGCATCTTGCTGATTCTTGTTAAACCGATGAATCTCATCAATAAATAACACTGTTTTTTTATCCTCTAATAAAAGCCGTTCTTTAGCTGCATTCATTACAGCTTTTAAGTCAGCAACTCCAGAAGTTACGGCATTTAATTGTTCGAACCATGCTGATGTGGAATTTGCTATGATTCTGGCCAAAGTAGTCTTTCCTGTTCCAGGCGGACCAAAGAATATCATAGGAGTCAACTGGTCAGCTTCAATAGCTCTTCTTAAAAGCTTGCCTTTTCCAGCAATATGCTCCTGACCGATAAACTCTTGGATTTTCCGCGGACGCATTCGATTGGCAAGCGGTCGTTTTAATGAATGAGAACTTTCATCTTTATAGGAAAACAAGTCCATATATGTTCATCCTTCCGTACACTTGTTCTTAATTGTCATATGACAATACTATACATCAGTCCTTCATGCAAGGTGAAACTATTTCGTGCTATAATAAGCTTTAGATTTATCATTTTAGGCTGCTTTAAGAGCTTCAGGCAGGAAGGAATTTGGAAAATGAAAGACCAAAAGCAATCAAGACCGGGCAAATTTTTGTTTGAGTGGTCTGTTTTTTTTGTGGGCTTATTTATAATGGCCTTTGGAATTGCTCTCATGATCAAAGCTGAACTGGGCAGTGCCCCTTGGGATGTTCTTCACATTGGTCTGTTTTCACAGTTTGGATTAACGATTGGAACTTGGTCGATCATTATGGGATTTTTCGTTATTTTAGCAACAGCGATGCTGACAAAGAAGTTTCCTCAAACAGGAGCTTTTTTAAATATGATATTTGTCGGACTGTTTATCGATTTTTATTTATGGCTTCCTTTTTTCCATAACCCGATAACTTTAGCAGGGAAATGGTTTTACCTTTTAATCGGAATACTAATCTTAGGATTTGGAATCGGTCTGTATATCTCCTCTAATCGAGGAGCAGGACCACGGGATAGTCTAATGCTGGCTTTAACAGAAAAGTCAGGAATGAAAGTTTCCAGAATTCGTTTATTCATGGAATTGTTTGTACTTTTTTTCGGATGGGTTCTGCAAGGGCCGATCTCTTATGGAACTATCCTATTTTGTGTTACTATTGGCGCAATCGTAGGCAGAACATTGCCTTTATGTCAAAAAGCAGTAAAGTTTGTTTTAGAACGGAGTGAACATTATGAAAATATCAACAAAGGGCAGATACGGATTAACCATCATGATGGCATTAGCAAAGAGATCAGGTGAAGGTCCTATCGCTTTAAAACTGATTGCTAAAGAGCACAGTTTATCAGAACATTATCTTGAGCAGCTTATCGCACCGCTAAGAAACGCAGGTTTAGTTAAAAGTATAAGAGGGGCGTACGGGGGTTATATTTTAGCTAACGACGCTTCCACTATAACTGCAGGAGACATTATCCGTGTACTTGAAGGACCAATATCACCCGTAGAAGTGATGGATGATGAGGAACCAGCAAAGCGTAATCTATGGATAAAGATTCGTGATGCTGTAAAGGATGTGCTCGATTCTACAACATTAGAAGATCTAGCGAACTATGAAGACGAAGGCACACAGGACGCCTACATGTTTTATATTTAGGAAGGAATCTGATCATGAAAAACGTTTATTTGGATCACGCTGCAACATCACCTGTTCATCCTGAAGTGATCGAAGAGATAATCCCATATTTAACGGTGCATTTTGGAAATCCTTCTAGCATACATCAATTCGGAAGACGTGCACGCAAAGTTCTTGATGATGCTCGTACTACTATAGCCTCTTCTATTAATGCTGCCCGCAATGAAATTATATTTACTAGCGGGGGAACAGAAAGTGATAACCTGGCAATACTGGGTACAGCTTCAGCTTTAATGGAAAAAGGAAAACATGTTATCACGACACGAGTGGAGCATCATGCTGTTCTTCATACCTTTCATGAGCTTGAAAAGAGAGGCTTTGAAGTTACTTATTTATCAGTCGATAAGAACGGAAGGATCTCCCTTGATGAATTAAAAGCGTCCCTGAGAGAAGACACGACCCTCGTTTCTATAATGTATTGCAACAATGAGACGGGGACAACACAAGACATTAAAGAGATCGGGAGCTTATTAAAAAAGAAAAATATTATATTTCATACTGACGCAGTTCAGGCTTATGGACTTATTCCGATAGATGTTGCAGAACTGAACATCGATTTATTGAGTGCGTCAGGACATAAGATCAACAGTCCAAAAGGGACAGGCTTTCTATATGTAAAAGAATCGGTACCTTTTCTTCCCCAAGGCTTTGGCGGTGAGCAAGAGCGCAAACGCCGTGCTGGTACAGAGAATGTCGCGGGAATCGCCGCACTTAATAAAGCAGCCGCCTTAGCAATGAAAGAGCGGGATGAACGCTTCGTACAATACATGAACTATCGGGAAAAGATGAAAAAAATATGGGATGAAGATAACATTCATTACTTAGAGAATGGCAGTAACGAATACTTTCTGCCGCATATTTTAAATGTCAGTTTTCCTGGAGTAAAGACTGAAGTGCTTTTAGTTAATCTGGATATAGCAGGTATCGCAGCTTCAAGCGGATCCGCTTGTACAGCTGGTTCTCATGAGCCTTCGCACGTATTGGCTGCCATGTTTGGAGAAGATGAACGTACAAAATCATCCGTTCGATTTAGCTTTGGATTAGGCAATGAATTGGAAGATATTGAATATGCTGCCCGCGAGACAGCAAAAATAGTGAAACGTTTAGCAAAATAAGTTACAATGTTTGTCATATGAAGAAATGAGGTGGACAGCATGCAAACTGAATCAAACAAAAAGGCACCTCAAGATACACGAGTAGTTATTGGAATGAGTGGCGGTGTGGATTCTTCAGTTGCCGCACTTTTACTAAAAGAGCAAGGCTATGACGTTATCGGAATCTTTATGAAAAACTGGGATGATACCGATGAAAATGGCGTCTGCACAGCAACAGAAGATTACAACGATGTGATAGCGGTCTGCAACCAGATCGGCATTCCATATTACGCTGTGAATTTTGAAAAAGAATACTGGGATAAAGTATTCACGTACTTTTTGGAAGAATATAAAGCTGGAAGAACACCTAATCCTGATGTGATGTGCAACAAGGAGATTAAATTCAAGGCCTTCTTAGAGCATGCCATGAACTTAGGTGCAGATTACGTAGCTACAGGCCACTATGCACGTGTGGCTGAAATAGATGGAGAAGTTAAGATGCTTCGCGGTGTGGATGAAAATAAGGATCAAACCTATTTTCTTAACCAGCTTTCACAAGAGCAGCTTAAAAGAGTCTTGTTCCCGATCGGTGAACTAAAGAAGCCTGAGATTCGCAAAATTGCTGAGGAAGCAGGTCTTGCTACTGCAAAGAAAAAAGATTCCACTGGTATTTGTTTTATTGGTGAAAAAGACTTTAAAGAGTTCTTAAGCCAGTACTTGCCTGCAAAACCTGGCGAGATGCAAACACTGGACGGGGAAGTCAAAGGAAAGCATGACGGATTAATGTATCATACGATCGGTCAGCGTCATGGTCTAGGAATCGGCGGTAGCGGTGATCCTTGGTTCGTTGTCGGAAAGAATTTAAAAGACAACGTGCTGTACGTTGAACAAGGATTCCATAATGACAAGCTTTATTCAGACAACTTGAAGGCAGTAAAACCAAGCTTTGTATCGGATAAGCCTGTACCTTCTGAATTCAAATGTACAGCAAAATTCAGATACCGTCAGCCTGACATGGGCGTAACTGTTCATGTTATGGAAGACGAAACGCTTAACGTTGTCTTTGATGAACCACAAAGGGCAATCACTCCGGGACAAGCTGTTGTATTTTACGATGGCGATGTTTGCTTAGGTGGAGCAACGATTGATACTGTTTATAAAAACGGCGAAGCTATCACATATCTATAATAATTAGCGAAAAAGCTGGCGGAACGGTTGGAATATCACCGAACGCCAGCTTTTTTTGCTATAAAAAGATCATCCAGCGGCATTTATGCTCGCTGGATGATCGCCATCA